>DASYBU010000043.1:0-105736 GCA_036500605.1 Burkholderiaceae bacterium | reverse complement strand
CGACCAGACCCGCCCCGACCAGACCCGCCCCGACCAGACCCGCCCCGACCAGACCCGCCCCGACCAGACCCGCCCTGCCCCCGGCCACCCGGAAGCCGTCGCAGCCGTTGCCCCGGACGCCGCCGGGCCGGCCGAGCGCGTGCCCATGTTCGCGGCCGGCCAGCGGTCGGCGACGCCGCTCTACCGGCGATCCGGTCTCAGGCCGGGCCAGTCGGTCGACGGGCCCGCGATCATCGCCGAGGACCTGGCCACGACCGTGGTCGAGCCCGGCTGGCGGGCGTCCGTCACCGGCCGGCTCGACCTGCTGCTCACCCGGGCCGCGCCGGACGCGCCGACCACGACCACCCCGGCGACGACCGAGGCCGACCCGGTGCGGCTCGAGGTGTTCAGCAACCTCTTCATGGCGGTGGCCGAGCAGATGGGGGAGCGGCTGCGGTCCACCGCGCACTCGGTCAACATCAAGGAGCGGCTCGACTTCTCCTGCGCGCTGTTCGATGCGGCCGGGCAGTTGATTGCCAACGCACCGCACATGCCCGTGCACCTGGGTTCGATGAGCGAGTCGATCAAGACCGTGATCGAGGCCAACCCCTTGATGAGGCGCGGCGATGTCTACATGCTCAACGATCCGTACCGCGGCGGCACGCATTTGCCCGACATCACGGTCGTGAGTCCGGTGTATCTGGACAAGCTCGAAGACGAGAAGCCCGCCTTCTTCGTGGCTTCTCGCGGCCACCATGCCGATGTGGGCGGCATCACGCCGGGCTCGATGCCGCCGTTCAGCCGGACGATCGACGAAGAGGGCGTGCGCTTCGACAACTTCCTGCTGGTGCGCGATGGCGCGCTGCGCGAGGCTGAGCTGCGTGCGGCGCTGGCGCCCGCGCGCAACCCCGAGCAGAACATCGCCGACCTGCGCGCGCAGATCGCCGCCAACGAGAAGGGCGCGCAGGAACTGCAGGCGATGGTCTCGCAATACGGCCTGCCGACCGTGGCCGCCTACATGCAGCACGTGCAGGACAACGCCGAGGAATCGGTACGCCGCGTGATCACGGCCTTGCATGACGGCCAATTCAAGCTGACCCTGGACAACGGCGCCGTGATCGAGGTGGCGGTGCGCGTCGATCAAACAAGCCGCAGCGCCACGATCGATTTCACCGGCACCAGCGCGCAGCTGCCCAACAACTTCAACGCGCCGCGCTCGGTCACGATGGCGGCTGTGCTCTATGTTTTCCGCACGCTGGTGGACGACGACATCCCGCTCAACGCCGGCTGCCTCAAGCCGCTCGACGTGATCGTGCCCGAGGGCTGCATGTTGAACCCGCACGCGCCGGCCGCCGTGGTGGCCGGCAATGTGGAAACCTCAAGCTGCGTGACCAATGCGCTGTACGGCGCCTTGGGCGCGATGGCGGCCAGCCAGTGCACGATGAACAACTTCACCTTCGGCAATGCGCGCTACCAGTATTACGAAACGATCTCAGGTGGCTCTGGCGCCGGACCGGGTTTTGCGGGAACCTCCGTGGTTCAGACGCACATGACCAATTCGCGCCTGACCGACCCCGAAGTGCTGGAGTTTCGCTACCCCGTGCGGCTTGACAGTTATGCCTTGCGCGCCGGTTCAGGCGGGCCAGGACGCTGGCCGGGCGGCGAGGGCGGCGTGAGGCGGGTGCGTTTCCTCGAGGCCATGACCGCTTCCATTCTTTCCAACGGTCGGATCGAAGGCGCTTTCGGCATGGCCGGTGGCGGTGCGGGGCTGCCCGGCATCAACCGGGTCGAGCACGCCGATGGAACAATCGAGACCCTGGGCCATATCGGCTCGGTCGAGATGCAGGCCGGCGATGTGTTCGTGATCGAGACGCCCGGCGGCGGGGGGTACGGATGATGATGACGACGACGAAGACCATTCTCTTGACCGGCTTCGAGCCCTTTGGCGGCGAGGCCGTCAACCCGAGCTGGGAGATTGCCAGCGCCCTGCATGGCGAGACGATTGCCGGCGCGCGCGTCGAGGCGCTGAAGCTGCCCTGCGTTTTTGGCGAGAGCCTGAGCGTGCTGGGCGAGGCGATGCGCGTCGTCAAGCCGGGCCTGGTGCTGGCGCTCGGCCAGGCGCGCGGGCGCAGCGAGCTTTCGCTGGAGCGGGTGGCCATCAATCTGGTGGACGCGCGCATTCCCGACAACGCGGGTGGCCAGCCGGTCGACGTGCCTGTGATCGACGGCGCGCCGCCCGCGCATTTCAGCACCTTGCCGGTCAAGGCGATGGTGGAAGGCCTGCGCGCGGCCGGCTATCCGGCGGGCCTGTCCTTCACGGCCGGCAGCTTTGTCTGCAACGAGGTGTTCTTCGGCCTGCAGCACCTGCTGGCCGGCCGCCACCTGCGCAGCGGCTTCATGCACGTGCCTTGCCTGCCCGAACAGGCGGCGCTGACGCCCGCGCCCAGCATGGCGCTAACGACGATGATCAGCGGCGTGCGCCTGGCGCTGGAACTGGCCATGGAAACGCAAACCGATTTGCACACCGTCGGCGGAACGATCAGCTGACCCCCACAAGGATGTTCTTGTATTCATCCTGTACATCCTGTTCATCCATGTTTAAAACCTGTATTTACATGGATGAACAGGATGTACAGGATAAATGCGCAAGGCCTTGGTCACTCTTCTGAGTAACTGCGCCAGCGGGCGCTGGCCTTTTGCATCAGGCGCATCTGGTTGCGGAAATTGGTGCAGGCCTCGCAAATCATCCAGTGAGCGCGCACGGCGACGCGCTTGCCCAGGGGCAATGGCGTCTCCTGGCTGAGCAGGACCAGCCTCGTCACTTCCTTGCAGCTGGGCAGCAGCCTGATCATCAAGACACTCTTCCTTCGGCAGAAAACCAGTTCATTTGCATGCACTCCCGCAGCCGCAGACGGGCACGGTGCAGCATCACCCAGAGATTGGTCGGGCTGATCGCCAAAGCCTTACAGACCTCGTCGGTATCGAGCTCCAGCCACTCGCGCATCATGAAAAGCCGGCCCTGCTGACCGGGCAAAATTTCCACACAAGCCTCCAACACGCGCATGAAATCGGCCTGACGCAGCGCATGTTCAGGGTCGCCCCAGTCCTGCGGCGGGTCGCGCCAATGGCCGTCGGGGCGAAACAATTCTTCGTCAAGATCCTCGCCGTCTTCGGCCGTCAGCGACATCTCGCGGCTGTTGCGGCGGATCTGGTCCACCAGCTTGTGCTTCAAGATGCCGATCAGCCAGGTCTTGAGCTGCGACTGGCCCTGGAACGCCTGCGGCTTCTCGATGGCGGCCAGCAGGGTTTCGGATACGGCGTCCTCGGCCCAGGCGCTGTTGCGCAACTGCATGAGCGCGTACTTGAGCAGGTGAGGGCGCAGCGCCTCGAGTTGGTGGCTGAAATCGATCATCGGGTGCGGAGTGTAAGGAATGTGCGGGTGCTTGCGACTGCGTCAATGCAAGCGCATCATGCGCCGCACGTTTTCCCTGTTGTACCCACACCTTCCTTCACTGTCATTACAGGAGATTCTTTCCATGCAAACCAAGCAAATCGTGACTTCCGCTCTCGCCGCCGCCCTGGCCCTCGGCCTGGCCGCTCCCACCTTCGCCGCTGAAGCCGCCAAGGAAAAGTGTTACGGCATCGCCAAGGCCGGCAAGAACGATTGCGCCAACCTCAGCGGCTCGCATTCCTGCGCCGGCCAGAGCAAGGCCGACGGTTCCAGCGATGACTGGAACTATGTTGACAAGGGCAGCTGCAAGGCCGCCGGCGGCATGAGCGCCGCCGAAGCCAAGGCCAAGATGAAGAAGTAAACCCAGATGATCGGCATCGGCTGGCGGCAACCGCACTACCAGGCCTTGATGGAAGAGGCGCCCGCGCTGGATTTCATCGAGGTGCATTCGGAGAATTTCTTTGCCGACGGTGGTGCGGCGCTGGCGGTGCTGATGGGCGGCCGGGAGCAGTACCCGGTCAGCCTGCACGGGGTCGGGCTCTCACTGGGCTCGGCCTGCGGGCTGGATCTTCAGCATCTGGAAAAGCTGGCGCGTCTCGTCGAGCGTGTCCAGCCTTTCCGGGTCTCGGACCACGCGAGCTTTGCCCGCGTCGGTTCGGGCCTGCATGCCAGCGATCTGCTGCCGATCGCCTTTGATGATGAAAACCTCGCGCTCATGGTGCGCCATGTGCAGCAGGTGCAGGAACGGCTCGGACGCCAGTTCCTGGTCGAGAACATCAGCGCTTACCTGGGCTGGGCGCAAGACACCTTGGCCGAGCCCGAGTTCTTCAATGAATTGACCGAGCGCAGCGGCTGCGGCCTGCTGCTCGATGTGAACAACCTGGTCGTGAATGCGCGCAATTCAGGCGTTAGCGAACAGGATGCGGCGGCCGAGGCCTGCCGCTGGATTGATGCCTTGCGGCCGGCTTGCGTGGGCGAGATCCATCTCGCCGGACACGCGGAATTGCCCGGCATCGTGATTGACGATCATGGCAGCCGGGTTTGCGGCGCGGTGTGGCAGGTCTATGCCCACGCGATCGAGCGCTTTGGCGCGGTGCCGAGCCTGATCGAATGGGATACGGATGTGCCGCCGCTGGAGGTCTTGCTGGATGAAGCCGCCAAGGCGGGCCGTTATCAAACGGAGCTTGTTGCGTGAGCGCGGCCGAGCGGCAGCAAGCCTTGCTGGAGGCGGTGCTGGGCCGGGGTGATGCGGCGGCAGGCACGCGTGGCCTGCCCGGCGTCGAAGGCGGCGCTGCACGTGGCTTGCAGGCCTATCGAGGCAATGCGCAAGGCCTGGCCGCGCGCACCTTGGCGAGCGTCTATCCGCGCTTGCAGGAGACCCTGGCCGACAACGGTTTTGACGCGATGGCCTGGACGTTCTGGCGTCGGCATCCGCCGGTCGTCGGCGATCTGGGCCAGTGGGGCGGGGCGCTGGCGGACTTTCTGGCTGCGCAAGAGGGCATGGCCAACGAGTTGGTGGACCTGGCGCGTTTGGAGTGGGCCGTGCATGAGGCCGAAGCCGCTGCCGACGATGAGCTGGACGGTGCATCGCTGGCAAGGCTCGGCACGCACGAACCGCAGCAGTTGCGTATGCGTTTCCGCGCCGGTCTGCAATTGCTGACGCAGCAGTCGGACGGCGTATTGCTGGTCTGGCGACAAGGCTGGCGCGGCGTCTCGATGCCCTTGGACGCGGCCACCGCGAAGTTCATGCAGGCCCTGATGAACGGACAGGATCTGGACGCGGCGTTGAATGAGGTGAGCGACGCCGGTGATTTTGATTTTTCAAACTGGCTGCAACAAGCGCTGCATGAAGGCTGGCTGTTGCGCATCGAGGAGAACCAAGAATGAAAGAACTCGTGATCTGCGCCTGGCGCACCGTGACCGACCCGGGCCTGGCGCCCTACAAGCCCTCGCGCATGCCGGCGTGGCTGGCCTTGGTGGCGAGCCATGCCCAGTCGCTCGCGCTGCTCGGTGCACGCCTGTTCGTGGCGCAGGTGTTCTGGCTCTCGGGCCTGACCAAGCTGCACGACTGGGGCACGACGATCGCGCTGTTCCAGAACGAATACCACGTGCCCGTGCTGCCGCCTGAACTGGCCGCTTACATGGGCACGGCCGGCGAGCTCGGCTTCTCGGTCCTGCTGGTGCTCGGCCTTTGCGGGCGCTTCGCCGCCGTCGGCCTGTTCTTCGTGAACCTCGTGGCCGCCAATGCGCTCGAAGATATCGCGCCGGCCGCGCTGATGGGTCACGAGCTGTGGGGCACCCTGATCGCGGTGATCGCGCTGTGGGGTGTGGGTCGGTGGTCGGTCGATGGTTGGTTGGCGAGCAGAACGTCGCTGTAACGGGGCTCGCTGTGCCAATCTCGCAGGGCTATATTTTGGCTATGAACCCTAAAGCCCCCGGTCGTGAAGCGCCCTTGCTCACCGTTCCAGAGCAGCCTGAAGTGACTGCTCGGTTTTGGCTGGCGGAGGCGGTGCGGCGTGCTGCCGAAATTGATCGAGGGATTGCGAAGCGCGTTCCGGCTGAAAAGGTTCGTCGGCAAGCTCAAGCTTTGCTCAAGTGATCTCTTTTGAGTGAGGGTGGCCTCCGTCGAGGGCCCTGAGCGGCTCGACCTAGTTCCAGCTCAACCCGACAACCATGAGCGATTGAACGCTGCCGTCCACATCGCGCGGAATCTTGACCGTTCTGTCGACGGCGCGGAGCACGGCGGCGTCCCATTCGGGGTCGCCACTGGTCTTGATCAGTTTGCGGCCGATGATGCTGCCGTCTGCGCCGACGCGCACTTCGATCTCGGCTCTGGGATTGCCGGTCGGTGTGCCGTTGTAGATGACGTTCGAGCGGAGCACGGCCGCAATCCTGCCGGCGTAGGTCGATGAAGGGCCGGACGAATGCAGGGCCGTGCCGGTGGCGCTGGGCGAACCAGAGGCGCCTGCCATGCCCATCATGCGGCGCAGATTGTCCTGGCGCAGCGCCTCGCGTTTGGCCTCGGCGTCTTTGACAGCCTTCTGCTTGTCGAGCTTGTCCTTCTGTTCCTGCTTTTGCTTGTCCAGAAGCTTCTGCTTCTCGTCGGCGGCCTGCTTGTCCTTGAGCGCCTTGAGATCCTTCTGCTTCTTGGCCTCGGCCGCAGCAGCGTCGTCCTCACGCTTCTTCTTTTCCTTGGCCTTGGTGATCGCAATGTCGGCATCGCGCTGCGCCTGCACTTCTTGCGGATCGGGCTGCGGCGGCTGCGGCTTGACCTGTTCGGGCTGAGGTTCGGGTGTCGGCTCCTCGGCCTTGGGCGCGGCGGCCTGCGGCACGGCGGACCACAGCTCGGCTTCAAAGGCGGGCGGCGTCTGCGTGTGCCAGTGCACGCCGAACTTCAAGGCCACCAGCAGCAGGATGTGGGCGACCACGGCGAACGCGACACCGCGGCCAAGGCCGGGTGCCTCGGGCGGCCGCAGAGGATCGTGGTGGTGGTGCAGGCTGAAGGCCGTCATGCCGTCGAAATAATCTTTAGTTGGTTCCCGTGTTGCGCACGGCCAGGCCCACATGCTGGATGCCGGCGCGCTGGAGGATGTCCATCAGCTTGACCACGGCCTCGTACTTGACCGTCTTGTCGGCCGAGATCACCACCGGGGTGTTCGCGTCGCCCGCCTGGCTGAGCGTGACGGCGTCGGCCACCATCGCCAGTGTCAGCGGCTTCTCGTCGCCCTGGTCCACCTGGAACTTGAGCTTCTCGTCGCTGCCCATCGTCAGGTGGATCACATGCTCGGGCTGGGTCTTGGCGTGGCCGACGCTGGGCACATCGATCACGCCGGTCGTGATCAGGGGCGCGCTGACCATGAAGATGATCAGCAAGACCAGCATCACATCGATGAACGGGACCATGTTGATCTCGTTCATGGTGCGGCGTCGGCGCCCGCCTCTTGAGCTGACTGAAGCCATCTCAGTTGCCCTGGCCGGGCGAGCCGGCGTTGCGCTGCAAGATGTTGGAGAACTCTTCGATGAAGGTCTCCAGCGTGATCGCGCTGCGGTCGATCTGACGGGCGAAGCGGTTGTAGGCCAGCACGGCGGGGATGGCGGCGAACAGGCCGATGGCCGTGGCGACCAGCGCTTCAGCAATGCCCGGCGCCACCGTGGCCAGCGTCACCTGCGTGAGGTTCGAGAGCCCGACGAAGGCGTGCATGATGCCCCAGATGGTGCCGAACAGGCCCACATAAGGCGAGACCGAACCAACCGAGGCGAGGAAGGAGAGGTTGCTCTCCATCGCGTCGAGCTCGCGGTGGAAGCTGGCGCGCATGGCACGGCGCGCGGCGTCAAGCAGCGCGGTCGGATCGGTCATGCGCTTCTCGCGCAACTTCAGGAACTCACGCATGCCCGAGGCGAAGATGCGCTCGAGCGGCGCGCCGTTGTTGCGGCTCGAGACCGCGTTGAACAGCTCGTTCAGGTTCTTGCCCGACCAGAACTCCTGCTCGAAGGCGTCATTGCCGTCCTTGATGCGCGAGAGCGAGATCAGCTTGCCGAAGATCACGCTCCAGCTGGCCAGCGAGACCAGCAGCAGCGCGGCAATCACCAGTTGCACGGTGAAGCTGGCGTGCACGATGAGCGAGACGATGGAAAGGTCGTTGTTCATTTTTTCAGCGGATCTTCAATCAAGAAAGAGCTTCGAGAATCGGGACGGGAATGCGGGCGGTCTTCAGCGTGGCGGCGGCGACGCAGCCAATGCGGATTTCGCCTTCGGCTAACAGCGTCGAGTCGGCGCCGGGCCGCCCCAAGGCGACTCGCGCCCCCTCGGGGGGCAGGGTAGCGCAAGGCGCCACCCGTGGGGGCTCATTCATACGGCGTGCGGTTTGAAAGATTGTCATGCTCGCACGGCCAATCTCGCGCGGTTCCACGGTAATGTGTAAAAAATCGTCGAGCTTGGCGGGCGAGAGGTAGCGCACGCTGGTGGCGGCCACCACGAAGATCAGGCCGGCCTCATCGCGCAGGCGCTGCTGCTCGAAGCCCGCCGCGCGCAGCCATTCGGTGCGCGCGCGCTCGAAGAACTTCAGGTAGTTGGCGTAGAAGACGATGCCGCCGGCATCGGTGTCTTCCCAGTAGACGCGCAGGGCGTGCTCGAAATTCTTCATCGTCATGCCAGGAGCTGCCCCCAGCGGCGCACCGCTTCCTGCAAATCTTCCATGCTGCTGGCGAAGGACAGGCGCAGCCAGCGTTCGGGATGATGGCGGCCGAAGTCGCGGCCCGGGGTCAGTGCAATCTGAGCGTTATTCATCAGCTCGAAAGCATAGTCCCAGCTGTTGGGGCTGAAGCGCGAGACGTCGATCCACGCGTAGAAAGCACCATCGGGCGTGACGGGAACATCGAGGCCGAGCTTCTGCAGCGCAGGCACGATGAAATCGCGCCGGGTGCGGAAGGCCGCGCGGCGGCGCTCGTATTCCGCGATCGACGCGGGCTCGAAGCAGGCCAGCGCGGCATGCTGCGCGATCGTCGAAGGGCAGATGAACAGGTTCTGCGCGAGCTTCTCGATGGCACCGACCATCGCCAGCGGCAGCACCAGCCAGCCCAGGCGCCAGCCGGTCATGCCGAAGTATTTGGAAAAGCTGTTGACCGAAATGACGTCGTCGCCCAGGGCGAGGGCGCTGGCTTCGAAGCGCTCGTCGTAGCTGAGGCCCAGATAGATCTCGTCGACCACTGTCACGCCGCCGCGTTCACGCACGGCTTCGACGATGGCGCGCATTTCCTCGGGCGCGATCGAGGTGCCGGTCGGGTTGCTGGGCGATGCCAGTACGACGCCGCGGGTGGCGGGCGTCCAGGCTTGAATCACCTGTTCGGCGGTCAGCTGGAATCTGGCGTTAGCTTCGGCTGGCAGCAGGACGGCTTGTGCATCGGCCGCCGCCACGAAATGGCGGTTGCACGGGTAGCTTGGGTCGGGCATCAGCACCTGATCGCCGCGTTCGAACAAGGCCAGGCAGGCCAATTGCAGCGCGGCGGAGGCGCCGGCCGTGATCACGATGCGTTCCGGCGCGATGTCGAGCTTGAAGCGCTCGGCGTACCAACGCGAGAGCGCCTGGCGCAGCTCGATCAGGCCGGTGGCTGAGGTGTACTGCGTGCGGCCTTCAGCAATGCAGGCCGCAGCGGCCTGCTGCACCAGCGGCGCCGCGCCAGCATCGGGCTCGCCGATGTTCAGGTAGATCATCGGCCGGCCGCCCTGCGCGGGATCGCACAGCGGGCCGCTGGCGATCTCTCGTGCGGCCTTGGCGCATTCCATCACATAGAAAGGCTCGATACCGTCGAGCCGTGCGGCCAGTTTCATCGTGCGCTGGGCACTTTGTTGTGGGCCGCGACTTCCTGCGGGCGCAGGTCGAGGGCGGCGCGGTCGAGCACGCCGTTCACGTATTTGTGGCCGTCGGTGCCACCGAAGGACTTGGCCAGTTCGACGGCTTCGTTGATGGCGACGCGGTAGGGGATGTCAACGCAATGCTTGAGCTCGTACGCACCGATCATCAGCACGCCGTGTTCGATCGGCGAGAGCTCGGTGGTCTTGCGGTCGACGTGGCGGGCCAGCACGGCGTCGAGGTCAGCGGCTTCGCTGACACAGCCGTTGATCAGCGCTTCGTAGTGGCCCTTGTCGGCCTTGCCGAAGCCGTCCTGCTCGCGCATGTGGGCGTCGATCACGGCGATGTCGTCACCGGTGATCAACCATTGGTAGATGCCTTGCAGCGCGGACTCCCGCGAGCGGCGGCGGGCCGATTTGGCCGGCGCCTTCTTGGCGGGGGCGGGCTTCTTGGTTTCTGCGGTGGATTTCGTGCTCATGTCAATGGTGCCCGGCCGTCCGAAACCATTGACGCGCCCCCTCGGGGGGCAGCGAGCGGAGCGAGTGTGGGGGCAGATTCATCACAGTGCTTTCATCAAATGGGCCATTTCAACGGCCACACGGCCGGCGTCGCGGCCTTTTTCTTCGGTGCGAGCCCAGGCTTGCGCCTCGTTCTCGACGGTGAGGATCGCGTTGGCGATGGGCAGGCGGTGGTCCAGCGAGACGCGGGTCACGGCGCTGCCGCTTTCATTGGCGACCAGCTCGAAGTGATAGGTCTCGCCGCGGATGATGCAGCCCAAGGCGATCAGCGCATCAAAGCGTTTGCTGTGTGCCATCGCGGCCAGGGCCACGGGCACTTCGAGTGCGCCGGGGACATGCACATGCTCGATGTTGGCCGCCGCCACGCCGAGGGCGTGGAGCTCCGCGATGCAGGCCTTGGCCAGCGCGTTGGTGATGGTCTGGTTGAAGCGGGCTTGCACCACGCCGACACGCAGGCCTTCGCCGCTCTTGTTCGGGCTTGTTGTCGAACCCTTGTCAGCGCCTTGCATTCAGCAGTCCTTCGCGGCGATGAAGCCGGTGATTTCGAGGCCGTAGCCGGTCATGCTGGGCATGCGGCGCGGGCTGCCGAGCAGCTTCATGCGGTGCACGCCAAGCTCGCGCAGGATCTGCGCGCCGACACCGTAGGTGCGCAGGTCGGTGACCGGATACGGGGCATCGGCGGCGCGCGGTCGCAGGCGGCCGAGCAGCGCGTCGGCATCCTCGTTGCCGCAATTCAGCAGCACGGCCACGCCTCGGCCCACGCTTTGCAGCTCGGCCAGCGCGCCGGCCAGCGGCCACGAGTGGCCGCAGGTGCCGGTCTCCAGCAGATCGACGATGGAGAGCGGCTCGTGCACACGCACAAGCACTTCGTCCTTCTCGTTCCAGCTGCCGACGGTCAGTGCGATATGGGCGTTACCGGTGCGGTCCTTGAAGACATGGCAATCGAACTCGCCTTGCGCCGTTCGCAGCTTGCGCGTGTTCACACGCTCGATCAGGCTTTCGTTGCGGCTGCGGTATTCGATCAGCGCGGCGATGGTGCCGATCTTGAGGCCATGTTCCTGGGCGAAGACTTCGAGGTCCGGCAGGCGGGCCATCGTGCCGTCGTCCTTCATGATCTCGCAGATCACGGCGGCGGGCTCGAGGCCGGCCATGCGCGACAGGTCGCAACCGGCTTCGGTATGGCCGGCGCGCATCAGCACGCCGCCGTCCTGCGCCTGCAGCGGGAAGATGTGGCCGGGCTGGACCAGATCACGCGCCGTGGCGTTGCGGGCCACGGCGGCTTCGACGGTACGCGAGCGGTCGGCGGCCGAGATGCCGGTGGTCACGCCCGTGGCCGCCTCGATCGAGACGGTGAAGGCGGTGCCGTGCTTCGTGCCATTGCGGGTCGCCATCGGCGGCAATTGCAGGCGCTCGCAGCGTTCGCGGGTGAGGGTCAGGCAGATCAGGCCACGGCCGAACTTGGCCATGAAATTGATCGCCTCGGGAGTGACGTGGTCAGCAGCGAGGATCAGGTCGCCCTCGTTTTCTCGGTCTTCTTCGTCGACCAGAATGACCATGCGGCCGGCTGCCAGTTCGGCGACCAGCTCGGGAATCGGTGAAATAGGCATAACCCTGATTGTAAGTGGCTTCAAATCAGGCCCTGCGGGCCCGCAGGCGCAAGTCCACACCGACCGGGGTGCAATCGATCCAGCGCCAGGGCAGGGCGTCGTTCAGAGAGGCCAGCGGGCCGAAGGCGGCCATCTCGCGGCCCTCGCCGATCAGCTTGGGAGCGAGGTAGACCAGGAGCTCGTCCACCAGGCCTTCGCGCAGCATGGAGCCGTTCAGCTTGTGGCCGGCTTCGACGTGGAGTTCGTTGATGCCGCGTCGGCCGAGATCGTCGAGGACGGCGGGCAGGTCGACCTTGCCGCTGGCGCCGGGCAGGCTGACGATTTCGGCCTTGAGCTCGCTGCGGGATGTCGGGGCAATGGCGCAATAGATCAGCACTTCGCCGGGAGCGGCGAGCAGCTTGGCGTCGGCCTGGATTTCGAGGCGCGAGTCGATCACCACGCGCAAGGGCTGGCGCGGCGTTTCGACCAGGCGCACATCGAGGCGCGGATCGTCCTCGCGGACGGTGCCGATGCCGGTCAGCACGGCGCCCGCGCGCTTGCGAAAGGCGTGGCCATCGCGGCGCGCGGCTTCGGCGGTGATCCATTGGCTCTGGCCGTCGTTCAGCGCGGTGCGGCCGTCAAGCGAGGCGGCGATCTTCAGGCGCACATAGGGGCGGCCGGTTTGCATGCGCGTGAGGAAGCCGATGTTCAGTTCACGGGCTTCATCGGCCAGCAGGCCCGATTGGGTCTTGATGCCCGCGGCGGCGATGCGGGCCATGCCTTGTCCACGCACTTGCGGGTTAGGGTCTTCGAGCGCGGCCACCACGCGGCCCACGCCGGCAGCGATCAGCGCATCGCAGCAGGGCGGCGTGCGGCCGTGGTGGGCGCAGGGTTCCAGCGTCACGTAGACCGTGGCGCCGCGCACATCAAAGCCTCGATGGGCCGCATCGCGCAGCGCCATCACCTCGGCATGGGCCTGGCCGGCGGCTTGCGTGTGGCCGCTGCCGATCACCTGATTCTGGCTGCTGACGATGACGCAGCCGACGCGCGGGTTGGGGTCGGTCAGGCCGATGGCGTCATGGGCTAACGCCAAGGCATGGCGCATGGCGCTCAGGTCATCGAGGTGATGGGTCGGGAAAGACATGGCGGCAGTCTAGCTGCCGTTGCTGCCATTGCTGTCGTTGAGTGGGATGCCGAGTGCGGTGCCAAGGCTCGGGTCGGCGCCGAAGATCAGGCTGTCGAGGGTGACTTCCTGGGTGAGGCCGGTACGGTCGGGCCAGGAGACCGTGATGTGGATGGATTTGAGGCGCGGATCGTCGACGGCCGAGACTTGCCGGGTCAGCTGGTATGCGGCGTTAGCGCCTTCGGTGTCAGCGTGGATCGTTCGTTCGGTGCTGGTGATGTTGGCGAAGTCCTGTGCCTCGGGCGTGGCTTTGTTTTTCTCCAGCACCGAATAGGCCCGCAGCATTTCCATGTCCTGCTGAGCCAGTTGCAGGGCCGTCCCGCGCTGACGGGCCAGATCGGCGCTGCGGCGCAGACTGTTTTGCAGGCCCAGCAGGGTGACCATGCCGAACGCGACAACCATCAGGGCGACCAGGGCTTCGATCAGGGAGACGCCTCGATGGGTCTTCCTTCCTAGGCGCCGCATCTCAACTGCCTCCGTTCGAGTCTGACCAACTGCCGGGCACGCGCACGAAGCTGCCGGTGGCGTTGTGGAGCAGGTCCATGACGGCGGGCTGGTACGTCAGGTTTACAGCGCCGGAGGTCTGCAGCGCGCCTTCGCTGATCAAGGCGCCGTTGAGCTGGGCCGGCATGGCACTGCCGTTGTTCCAGCTGAAGTCGCCGCGTGCGTAGATCAGGCCGGTGATCGTCATGGGACCGTCGAGCGTGATCGCACCATCGGCAATGATGAGGATCGGACTGTCGGTGCGGCCCAGGTCGAGGTTGGAGGCCAGGATCAGCGGCCCCTTGATCCAGACCATGCGCGAGCCGGCCGCATAGGCTTGAGCGATCGTGGTTGAGCAGTCGCCATCGCAGCTGACCTGCCGCATCGCGGGCTGATCGCGGTATTTGTCGGGCGGCATGCCGAAGAAGCGGCGGAAGACGGCCGGATCCTGCCCCGCGTGCGTCAGCGCGAGTGTGGGCGGATTCTTCAGCGCGCTGAGCAATGCGAGCTCCGTTCGCACCGTGGCCGTGCCCAACAATTGATCGGCTGCCGCGCCGAAGTTCTTCTGCATGCAGGCTTTGAGCCTGCTGCTGGTGCAGCCTACCGAGACGATACGCAGAACGCCGGGGCGGGGCACGGGCTCGAACTTGATGCCGAAACTCGGGTGCGCTTCGCTGCCGTCGGCGCGGAAGTTCGGCTTCGGGCATTGGCAGTTCCAGGACTGATCGGAGGCGTGCGTGCAGCTCGCAACCAGGACCTCGGTGGGCAAGGTGATGGATCGCGTTGCCGCATCCTGGAGCAGATAGCGCTGCCGAAAGCTGCCCGAGCCGGGCGATACCGTGCAAGCCGCGTTGATGTCGCCGCCGTTGAGCTGAGCCATCGTCCACTCGACGCCCGCGTCCGCCATCTCCAGAGCCGTGCCGCTGCGCACATAGTTGCTGGCGATGCGCTGCTCGAAGACCAGGCTGCGATTGGCGTAGATGGCCATCATGGCCATGATCAGGAACATCATCATCACGGCGAGGAGCGTGCCGGCGCCGCGTTCGCTGATACGGTACAGCGCGCGCCTCATGCCGGGCAGGCCCCGCTGATCAGGTCATTGCGCGGATGGCTGCTGATCTCGATCGTGCGCACGACCTGGCTATCGAAAACCGCGCGGGCCGTCAGGCTGATGTCAAAGCGGCGGATCTGCTGGATCGGACAGGCACTTGCATCGACGCAAGGCTTGTCGCAGTAATCCGCGAGATTGATCGCCTGCACGGTGGGCGTGACGCTGAAGGCTTGCACGGTCAGGACGTTGGGGTCGGTCAAGGGTTGCCAACCGCCGCCGCAGCCGTGCAGAAAATACAGCGTGCCGTCCTTGACCCGGAAGCCGAAGTATTCGTTCGAGTCAATCTGCGCCACCCGAGGGGCGGCGGGCTTGTCCGGGTCAGGCTTCCAGTAGGCATAGACCACCTGGCCCGGCCCGCTGACCGCATTGCAGCCGGCCGTGACGCCGTAGGGATTGGCGCTCACTGCGCTCGCGCCGGGCGCCCAGACCTGCAGCTCCGGCGTGGCCCAGAAGCCGGCGCGGCGCAGATCACGAAGCATCAGGTCGGCCGCGGCCCGCAGATCCTGCTGCAGCTGAATCTCCAGACTGAGGCGGCTGTGCTCGTGGATCTGCCGGACCATCATGAGGCTGCCCGTCGCCATGATGATCAAGCCGATGGTGATGCCGACCATCAGCTCCACGATGCTGAGGCCGCGCTGGGCCGTCTGGCGGGTTACCTCGGCCAACATGCGGCGTCGGCGTAGCTCAGCTGCCCCGCTTGCAGGCGGATGGACAACAGCCGGCATTGCGTGTCGCGCATCTGCGGGCTGCCGCTCCTGGCCGTGGCCATGATCTGGTAGCCGGCCTCGAACGGCGGCTCGCTGTTGGAGGACAGCGCGAAGTCGTAGTTGCTGCTGGCCGGTGGCGTGAAGCCCAACCTGGCCAGCGAGTCGGCGTAGAGGCTGTGATTGCCGCGATAGGCTTCCTGGGCTTGCGTGATGGCCGCCAGCGCGGCTTGCGCATCGGCGCGGCGGCTGCGCATCAGGTGCTGTTGGTAACTGGGCAAGGCAGCCGCCGTGATGATGCCGAGGAGGGCCACGACGACCATCAGCTCGATCAGCGTGAGGCCGGCTTGCGAAAAAGGGCGGAGAAAAGAACGTCGGTACTGCATCGGCGGATTATTGAAATCCGCGCTGCAAAAAGCTGCCCCTAGGTCACCGAACAAAGGGGCAGGCCGCCGAAGCGCGTGCCCTGCGCGCAGAGCCGGGTGCGCCCGGCGCCGCTGATCACGGCGTTGATGACGTGACCAAATTCATCCTTGATGACCAGCGTGGCGCCCGGCGTCACCGCGCCTTGTCCGGCCTCGAAACGCATTTCATAGCGTGGGTCACCGGCCTTGTTTCGAATGCTGATTTGCTGACTGGCCGCCACCCACTGCGTCCTCAAGGCGCGGTACGACCCCGTGCATTGCGCTTGATGATCGGCCGCGCATTGGCAGGCGCCCGGCGTGCCGTCGTGAACGATGAAGCAGGTTCCATCCGCGTCCGATTCGAAGTGGACCTGCACATAGCTTTGCTGTCGGATGGACAGGCTGCGCGCCTCTTGAAGATCAGCCCTCAGCAGATCAGCGGCGCTTTGCAATCGCAGGCGCTGCATCCATCCGTTCATCGAGGGCAGGACAAGGCTCAGGAGAACGCCGGTGATGGCGAGGCAGACGAGCAGTTCGATGAGGGTGAGGCCGGATTGGCCTTGATCGCGGTGGCGTGGCATGCGGTACTCCTTGCGGTGCGCTGATGTGCACTGTAGGAATACGGGCCCTGCGGCGCAGCCCCTCTCGATGGGGACTCGGGCACCCTCTGATGAGGGGCAAGTCAGGGTCACGTGCCCTCAGATCTCCCGGATCAGCTGGCGGAATTCATCCACATCTTCAAAGCTGCGGTAGACCGAAGCGAAGCGCACATAGGCGACCTTGTCGATCTTCTTGAGCTCACGCATGACGTACTCGCCGAGCTTGGCCGAGGGCAGCTCGCGCAGGCCGCTGGCGAGCAACTTTTCTTCGATGCGGACGAGGGCCGCGTCGATCTGTTCCACGCTGACCGGCCGCTTGCGCAGGGCCAGTTGCATGGAGGCGCGCAGCTTCGCGGATTCAAAGTCGGCACGGGTGCCGTCCTTCTTGACCACGAAGGGCAGGGCGATTTCGGGGCGCTCGTAGGTGGTGAAGCGCTTGTCGCAATGCAGGCAGCGGCGCCGGCGCCGGATCACATCGCCCTCATCCGATTCCCGGGTCTCGGCGACCTGGGTTTCGGTATGAGAGCAGAAGGGGCAGCGCACGGTGCTCTTGCTATTCAGCGATCAACGGTAGACCGGGAAGTCGCGGGTCAGCGCGGCGACCTTCTCGCGCACGGTGGCCAGGTTGGCTTCGTCGTGCGGGTTGTCGAGCACGTCGGCGATCAGGTTGGCGGTGATGCGCACCTGGGCTTCCTTGAAGCCGCGCGTGGTCAGGGCCGGCGTGCCCAGGCGGATGCCGCTGGTGACCATCGGCTTTTGCGGATCGTTCGGAATGCCGTTCTTGTTGCAGGTCATGTGGGCCTTGCCCAGCACGGCCTCGGCTTCCTTGCCGGTCATGTTCTTGGGACGCAGGTCGACCAGCATCACATGGCTCTCGGTACCGCCGGAGACGATGCGCAGGCCACGCTCGGTCAGCGTCTCGGCCAGCACCTTGGCGTTCTTGACGACCTGCTCCTGGTAGGCCTTGAATTCGGGCGCCAGCGCTTCCTTGAAAGCCACAGCCTTGCCGGCGATCACGTGCATCAGCGGGCCGCCCTGGATGCCCGGGAAGATGGCCGAATTGATCTGCTTGGCGACAGGGTCCTTCATCAGGATGAAGCCGCCGCGCGGACCGCGCAAGCTCTTGTGCGTGGTGGAGGTGACCACGTCGGCATGCGGCACTGGGTTGGGGTAGACGCCCGCGGCGATCAGGCCGGCGTAGTGCGCCATGTCGACCATGAAGTACGCGCCGATTTCCTTGGCGATCTTGGCGAAGCGCTCGAAGTCGATGCGCAGCGAGTAGGCCGAGGCGCCAGCGATGATCAGCTTGGGCTTGTGCTCACGCGCCAGCTGTTCCATCGCTTCGTAGTCGATCGCTTCGTTCTCGTCGAGGCCGTAGCTGACGACGTTGAACCACTTGCCGCTCATGTTCAGCGGCATGCCGTGCGTGAGGTGGCCGCCTTCGGCCAGGCTCATGCCCATGATGGTGTCGCCCGGTTGCAGCAGGGCGAAGAAGACGCCCTGGTTGGCCTGCGAGCCCGAGTTGGGCTGCACATTGGCGTGCTCGGCGCCGAACAGTTGCTTGAGGCGGTCGATGGCGAGTTGCTCGACCACGTCCACGTATTCGCAGCCACCGTAGTAGCGCTTGCCCGGATAGCCCTCAGCGTACTTGTTGGTCAGCTGGCTGCCTTGCGCCTGCATGACGGCGGGTGAGGTGTAGTTCTCCGAGGCGATCAGCTCGATGTGATCTTCCTGGCGCTGGTTTTCGTTCTGGATCGCGGCCCACAGGTCGGGGTCAACGTTGGCGAGCGTGGAGGTATTGCGGTCAAACATGGTGATGATGGGGCGGTATCAAGTGATGCCCGGCAGAGGAGCAGGGCTGCCCAGGCGAACGGCTGAAGACGGCCTTGCAACCGCGAAAGCAGAAGCCAAGGCCGTTCGCGCTCCCCGGTGGGTCCCCACCTCGGGCCGCAGAATTGCGGCCCTGATCGCCAGTCGCGCGAAGTGGGGAGTGTAGATCAGTGCGGATCAGTGTTGCTGGAGCAGGGCGACGCGCTCGTCACTCGGCTGGGCGACCTTCGCCGGTGCCGTGTGGCCCGAAACTGCGGCCATGATCTGCTCGCGCTCGGCCAGCACGCGTGCGGCATAGCCGGCGTCGTCGCCAAGATTGGTGGCGCCGACATAGCAACGCAGGCCTTCTTCGACGCCGCCGTTGTGCTGGATGCAGTCGCGCAGCACCTGCACGCCGACGCGCAGATTGGTCACCGGGTCGAAGGCCGCCATATTGCCGCCGTAGGCCTCGTACTTGTCGTCATGCACGCGGGTCATCACCTGCATGAGGCCCTGGGCACCGACAGCGCTCTGGGCAAACGGGTTGAAGCCCGATTCGACAGCCATCACGGCCAGGATCAAGGTGGGCTCCACATGCGCCCGCGGACCGGCAGCCCAAGCCTCTTGCACGAGACGGGCCATCGGCTCCGGTGCCACGCGATAGCGGTGCGCCAGGTATTGCGCCACGGCCGCTTGCTGGCGGTTCAGGTCATGCGGGTCGGCGGCGGTGGCGCGGGCCACGGCATCCGGGTCAGCCACGGCGATCAAGGTGTCACCCTCGGCTTCGGCACGGGCTTCATGGCGGGCGTTCAACCAGTCCAGGGCTTGCGTCTCGAGCTTGTGGCGCAGATCGGCTTGGCTGCTGAACATCAGCATCAGCGAAACAACCGCCAGACCCAAGAGGGCCAGGGTGTTGTGGCTCACCACCAGCAGACCGTGGCCGATATCCTTGACGAACAAGGACGCGGCGCCGGTAACCTGGCGGGCGAGGGATGAAAAATCACGACGCGCTGTCATGCGACTCCTTTCTTCTCCGCGACCACCCCGGCTTGGCATCGATCGAAAACGATCAAGGCGCTGGGCCAAAGTGTCGGCAGTGATAATGGGCCGGCTCAAAAAACTGTGCAGTAACGCACACGGCAGTGTGCAGCGACTGCGGACCGGCGTCCATCGGCAGCGTGGTGCTCCAACCCTCCCAAAAAGGTGGAGCACGGGTAAACCCCGGGAATCAGGGCAGGGCGGATTCTATGGGTCAAAAATAACCAGTCAAGTATATGGATTTAATTCAAAAGACTTATAAGTTATGAAGTACCGCGATCTTCGAGACTTTCTCCACGGATTGGAGGCCCTGGGCGAGCTGCGGCGCGTAGCACAGCCGATCTCCCCCTACCTTGATGTCACTGCTCTGAGCGACCAGGTTTTACGTTCGGAAGGCCCAGCTTTACTGTTCGAAAACCCAGCCGGCTACAAAACCCCGCTGCTGACCAACCTTTTTGGCACGACGCGCCGCGTGGCGCTCGGCATGGGCGCCGAGAACCTGGCCGAGCTGCGCGAAGTTGGCACCTTGCTGGCCAGCCTCAAAGAGCCTGAGCCGCCGCGCGGGCTCAAGGACGTTGGCCGCCTGTTCGAGATGGGCAAGGCGCTTTGGGACATGAAGCCCAGCGTCGTGCGCAAGGCCGCCTGCCAGGCCGAGGTCTTTGAAGGCCCGGACGTGGACCTCAAGAAGCTGCCGATCCAGACCTGCTGGCCCGAGGACATCGGCCCGCTGATCACCTGGGGGCTGGTCATCACGCGCGGGCCGCAGGGCATCGCCAAGCCACGGCATCGGCAGAACCTCGGCATCTACCGGCAGCAACTGATTGGCCGGAATCAGCTGATCATGCGGTGGCTGGCGCATCGGGGCGGGGCGCTGGACTTCCGGGACTTCGCGCTGGCCAATCCCGGCCAGCCGTTCCCGATCGCGGTGGCCTTGGGCGCCGATCCGGCCACCATCCTCGGCGCGGTGACGCCGGTGCCCGACAGCCTGTCCGAATACCAGTTCGCCGGCCTGCTGCGCGGCTCGCGGACCGAGCTCGTGGACAGCGGCGTGGGCGAGGCCGGCCGCATGCTGCAAGTGCCAGCCAGCGCCGAGATCGTGCTCGAGGGTCATATCCCGGTCGCCGCGCCCGGCTTTGAAAGCGTCAGCGAAGACGGCGTGCCGCTGAAAGAGAAGGGCGGCTATCTGCACGCGCTCGAAGGCCCGTTCGGCGATCACACCGGCTATTACAACGAGCAGGACTGGTTCCCGGTCTTCGAGGTCAGCCGCCTGACCCAGCGGCCCGACCCGATCTACCACTCGACCTACACGGGCAAGCCGCCCGACGAGCCCGCCATCCTGGGCGTGGCGCTGAACGAGGTCTTCGTGCCGATCCTGCAAAAGCAGTTCAGCGAGATCGTCGATTTCTACCTGCCGCCCGAAGGTTGCAGCTACCGCATGGCGGTGATCTCGATCCGCAAGGCCTACCCGGGCCACGCCAAGCGCCTGATGTTTGGCCTGTGGAGCTATCTGCGCCAGTTCATGTACACGAAGTTCATCGTGGTGGTGGACGAGGACGTGAACATCCGCGACTGGAAAGAGGTGGTCTGGGCGATCACCACGCGCATGGACCCGGTGCGCGACACGACGCTGGTGGAAGGCACGCCGATCGACTATCTGGACTTCGCCTCGCCGGTCAGCGGCCTGGGCGGCAAGATGGGCCTGGACGCGACCAACAAGTGGCCGGGCGAGACCCCCCGCGAGTGGGGCCGCGCGATCAGCATGCCGGCGGATGTGGCCCGTCGCGCCGATGAGCTTTTTCAATCGCTGTTTGCCCGCTCTTGAAACCGGGGCCCGCCTCATCTAGATTAGTGAGGCCTACTACAGGCAAATCCTCTGGCGCAATCTTTGCGCGCCAGGAGCCCTTCGGCAATTCGCCTTAGAGCCCCAAGGTGGCATGTCCACCCCACCCCTTCCAGCTCAAAACTGGAGGGGGTTTCTGTTTGGGGCTCTCGATGGGACTCAGGATTTCAGGGCTTGGCCGGCACCGCGCCCGGATAGTTCAGCGGGATCCACTCATAGCCCGAACCCATCTTGCGCAGATGGCCCAGACCGGGGAAGGACAGGTGCGCGCCGGCGGCCAGCTCGCCATTGGCGACGGCCGCATCGAAGGCCTTCTTGCGTGCGGCGATCGCCGTCTTGCCGTCGCTGTCGAACTGGATCGACTGGCCCGGATGCTGGAACTGGTAGGCGCCGACGTGGATCAGGTCGCCCCAGACCGCCATCTTCACGCCCTTGGACTCGACTACGTAGTAGCTGTGGCCCGGCGTGTGGCCGCCGGTCACGACGGCGCTGATGCCGGGCGAGAGTTCGCCGCTGGCACCGAAGGGCTTGAGCGCTCCCGCATCAACATAAGGCTTGAGCGAGGCCATCGCGCCTTGGAAGAAGCCCTTGGCCTCGGCCGGCGCCTTGTCCATCTGGGCATTGCTGAGCCAGAAGTCCACATCGGCCTGGTCGACCCGCACCGTGGCGTTGGGGAACAGGCGCTGGCCATTGGCGGCCAGACCGCCGACATGGTCCGGGTGCATGTGCGTGATGTAGATCTCGTCCACCTGCTCGGGCTTGTAGCCCGCTGCTTGCAGATTGGCCAGCAGCTTGCCCGTCGTGGGGCCGAACAGCGTGCCCGCTCCGGCATCGATCAGGATCAGCTTCGCGCCGGTGTTGACGAGGAAGCCGTTGACCGATGTGGTGGTCGGCGTGCTCAGAAAGTCATGCTTGAGCGACTTCAGGACGTCCTCGGGCTTGGCGTGCATCAGCTTGTCCATCGGCAGGTCCACGGCGCCGTCGGACAGGGCGGTGACCTCGAAGTCACCGAGCTGCAAGCGGAAATAACCGGGTGCCTGCGTGCCCACGGCGGGCGCAGCCGCATGGCTGCTCAAAGCGGCAAGGCTCAGGGCGATGGCGCTGAGCGTGTGTTTGATCGAGTTCATCAAGAGTTCCCTATTCGTGCGGTGAAGAACAATGGCGCGAGATTGTGTGCCAGCTCCGCCCGGGTCGGTTCAATGCCCTGCCCAAAACCCCAGGAGCTCATAGCAGACATAGCGCGAACGCTCATAGCCGCCGGCGCTGGGCAGCCAGTCGAACAGGGTGGACATGGCGTCGGCGCGCACTGACATCGGCGCGGCGACCAGCTTGATGCCCGCGCCGCCATCGGCCGCCCCATCGGCCGCCACCTCAAAGTCACGCATGGCGCGCTTCATGTGCACCGCGTGCGTGACCAGCACGATGGTGTGGATGCCGGAATCCCGGAGCAGCGGGACGCTGAAGGCAGCGTTCTGGCGCGTGTCGCGCGAGCGGGCCTCGGCCCAGCGCAGCTTGAGGCCATACTCATCGGCCACGGTGCGTTCAGCCAACTGGGCTTCCGACATCTCGCGGTCATACTCATTCCAGCCGATGCCGCCGCTGAAACCCAAAGGGGCTTCCAGCTGCTTGGACAGCCAGACGCCATAACGCAGCCGTTCCAGGGTCAGCGGCTTGAGATCGGCGCGGCCATATTCGGGCACCCACTCCAGCGCGCCACCGCCCAGCACCAGCACCGCCACATCGTGATGCTCGGCCTGTTCCTTGCGCAGCGCGGTGATCTGTGCTTCTTCCAGGGCGTCCGGCCGGTGCTGCACATACAGCCCGACCACCTGCGCCGCGCCCTCGGTGAAGGACAAATACAGGCAGACGAGCCCGAGCGTCAGCAGCACGCGACCGGTCTTGCGGTGATTGCGCAGCAGGGCCGCACCGCAGATGATGATCAGCAGCAGTGGAACAGGCGGTAACAACAGGTGCGTCAGCAGGCCGCGCAGTTCGGGCGTTAATCCAGGCATCGCAGTTCTTTTTCAAACAAGATCAGGGGCGGGGGCCGCAAGGATAATGCCCCGAACCGTACAAGGCAGTTCATGAACCGGAAACGTTGGCTCTCCCTCTCTCTTCGCGTTGTCTTGGCGCTGCTGGCCTTGGTGCTCATCCTGCTGGCCGCAGCCTGGATTGCCTTGCCGGGCTGGATCAAGGGCAGCGGCGCGCGGATCGCGACCGAGGCGCTGGGCCGTGAGGTCCGCATCAACGAGGTTCACTTCCAGCCCTGGCGGCTGGGCCTGGTGGTGGAGGGCGTGTCGATCGCCGGCGCGAAGGGCGAGACGGCGCCTCTGCTGAACGTGGGCCGCATCGACGCGGCGGTGTCACTGCGTTCGATCTGGCACTTTAGTCCGGTGCTGAGCTCGCTCACCGTCGAGAAGCCGATCATCCACCTGGCCCGCACCGGCGATGGCCACTACGACATCGACGATCTGATCGAGCGCTTCAACAAGCCCTCGGCCAAGCCCGAGCCGGCCAAGACCAACCAGCCCGATTTCGCGCTCTACAACATCCGCCTGAGCGGCGGCGAGATTCATTTCGACGACCGGCCCGTGCACCGCGAACACTTGGTCTCGGCCTTGAGCTTCGAGCTGCCTTTCATCTCGACGCTCGACACCGATGAGAAGGTCGACGTGCTGCCTTTCCTGACGGGCAAGTTCAACGGCGTGGAGTTCGGCGGCAAGGGCGATGCGCTGCCGTTTGCCGAGCCGCCCGAGGCCAGCCTCGAGTTCAAGCTCGCCAAGCTCGACCTCACGCCCTACCTGCCCTATGTGCCCGAGAGCCTGCCGCTGAAGCTGCAGAAGGGCAGCGTCGAGGCGCAGATGAAACTGCGATTTGCCAAGGCGCAGGTGCAGCTGTCCGGGCAAGTCGGCCTCAGTGATTTCGCCTTGCAGACGCGGGCCGGTCAACCCTGGCTCGCCTGGAAGGACCTGCAGATCGCGCTCAAGGATGTGCGGCCCTTGCACCATCAGTTGCAGCTCGGTGCGATCCGCTGGGATGGCCTGGAGCTTGACCTGCGCCGTGATGCGGCGGGCAAGATTTTCCTGCCGACGGGCGATGCGCCGGCCAAGCCCGATGCCAAGGCTGAAACGAAAACCAGCCCCGCCTGGACCTTCGGCCTTGACAGCTTTGCGCTGAACGGCGCCGTGATGCAGTGGCAAGACGCCGCCAGCCACCCGCAGGCGAACCTGCGCGCCGAAGCCGTCAATCTGAAACTCGGCGCCTTGCAATGGCCGCTCAAGAACGCCGCCACGCTGAGCTATGCGATGAAGCTGCAAGGCGCGGCGCTCAGCGGCGAGGGCAGCCTGGCGCCCGATCTGTTGAGGTTGACGAGCAATCTGCAGGACCTGCCGCTCGAAGGGTTTGCGGCCTATGTGCCGGCCAGCGCGCCGCTCAAGCTCAAGGGCAGCCTCAAAGCCCAGGCCGAGATCAAGCTGGCGCAGCCGCTCGATGCCGATCCTGCGGCGCGCTTGAACATCGCGCTGCATGACGTCGCGCTGAACGATCTGGCGCTGGCCGACAGTCATGGCCTGCCCCTGGTGGCCCTGGCCGCGCTGAACCTCGACGAGGCGGGCCTGGATCTCGGCGCCCAGCATGTGCATCTGGGCAAGCTCGCGCTGCACAAGCCGGTGGTGCAGCTCGCCCGTGACAAGCAAGGCCAATGGCGGCATGCGCCGCTGGTGCCGGCGCCCAGCCATGCGCCCGCAACTCACGTGGCCGCGGCTGCTTCCAAACCCTGGGCGATCGACCTCGCTGCGCTGACACTCGATGGCGGCGCGCTGCGCCTGCGCGATGCCAGCCTCGGCGACGACGATGGTTTGAACGTCGATGTCGATGCGCTCAAGATCCAGCTCCAGAACGTGACATGGCCGCAGACCGGCAAGCCCGTGCCGGTGAGCCTCAGCCTCATCGTGGCGGCGCCGCAGGCCAAGGCCAATGCGCGCGGCACCGTCAACTGGCAAGGGCAGCTCTCACTGGCGAACGAGATGAGCGCCTCGGGCCGGCTGCGCCTGGACAACCTTCCGCTGCAACTGTTCGATGAACTGCTCGACCCCGCCTGGGGCCTGCGCCTGCGTCGCGCCGAGCTCGGTTGGCGCGGCAGCTTCGAGGCGCAGCAACAAGCCGCCGGCTGGCGGGCCAATGCCTCGGGCGATCTGCTGCTGGCCGATCTGCGTCTGGCGCAGTTGAGCCTCGTCGACGGCAAGCGCGTGACAGGCGACAACCTGCTGACCTGGCAGGCGCTCAACCTCGACGGCATGAAGGTCGGCATGCAACCGGGTGCCGCACCCAGCGTCAACATCACCAAGGCGCGGCTCGATGATTTCTATGCCAGCCTGCTGATCAACGAACAGGGCAAGCTCAACCTCAAGCAGATCGGGCCGCAGGAGGTGGCGGCGGCGCCTTCGGCTGCGTCTGCGTCTGCGTCTGCGTCTGCGCCGGCTGCATCCGCTGTACCGGCATCAGCGGCATCAGCGGCGTCAGCGGCCCCCGCGCCCCCAGCAGCATCCGCTCCCGCGCCCATGCACATCGCCATCCAGTCGACCGAGCTCAGCAAAGGCAAGGTCGACTTCACCGACCATTTCGTGCGGCCTAACTACAGCGCTCAGCTGACTGCCCTGACCGGCAGCCTCGGCGCCTTCGCGTCCGACAAGCCCGCCACCGCGGCGCTGCAATTGCACGGGCAGGTCGCGGGCACGGGCTTGCTCGAAGTCGGCGGCCAGATCAACCCGGGCGCCTCGCCGCCGGAGCTCGACATCACCGCCTCGGCCACCGATATCGAGCTCGCGCCGTTCTCGCCGTACTCCGGCAAATATGCGGGTTATGCAATCGAGCGCGGCAAGCTCTCGACCAAGGTCCACTACAAGATCGAGCAGGGTGGCCAATTGCAGGCCGAGAACCAGGTCACGCTGAACCAGCTGACCTTTGGCGATGCCGTGGACAGCCCCGATGCCACACATCTGCCGGTGCGTTTCGCTGTGGCATTGCTGAAGGACCGCGACGGCGTGATCGACATCAACCTGCCGATCAGCGGTTCGATCAACGACCCGCAGTTCAGCTTTGGTGGCCTGATCGTCAAGGCCATCGTCAACCTGCTGGGCAAGGCGCTGACCTCGCCGTTCTCGCTGTTCACAGGTGGCGGCGGGGCGGATCTGAGCCATATCGCTTTCGCGCCCGGCAGTTCGACGCCGACCGACCCCGCGCAGATCGACAAGATCGCCAAGCTGCTGAACGAGCGCCCCGCGCTCAAGCTCACCATCAGCGGCTGGGCCGATCTGGCCCATGAGCGCGAGGCGCTGCAACAGCGTTCGCTGGACGACGCCATCGCCACCGAACGCCGTCGCGAGCTGCGCCGTCAGCAGACCGCCGGCGCCGATGCGCAAGCGCAGGCCCCGCTCAGCGCCGCCGACTTGAGCGATGCGGACCGCGCGCGGCTGCTGAAGGTGGTCTACGGCAACGCCAAGCTGCCCAAGAAGCCGCGCAACCTGATCGGCCTGGAGAAAGACATTCCGGCCAGCGAGATGCGCGCCTTGCTATTGCCGAGCTATGCGGTCGATGCGCAGCGGATCCACGATCTGGCCCTGCAACGCAGCGTGGTGCTGCGCGATGCCCTGATCGCCAAGGGCGTGCCGAACAGCCGTATCTTCCTGGGCGCGCCGCATGCGGGCGGCGAAGTGCCGGCCGACTGGCAGGCGCACGCGGACATGGCCCTCGGCGCCGACTGAACGAACGAACGAAGAGATCAGGGAGCGAGCCGCTCCTTGACCCACACGCCGCCTTCGAGCCGGTAGCGCAAGCGGTCATGCAGCCGCGAGGGCCGGCCCTGCCAGAACTCCCAGCTTTCCGGGATCAAGCGATAGCCGCCCCAATGCGGCGGGCGCGATGGACGCAAGCCATGCTGCACCGCCGCCTTGGCGGCATTGGCCACCAGCACCGCGCGCGAGCTGATCACCTGGCTCTGCGGCGAAGCCCAGGCCCCGAGGCGCGAATCGAGCGGGCGCGACTGGAAGTAATCATCAGATTCAGCGTCAGAAACTCGCTCTACGCGGCCCTCGACGCGCACCACGCGCTCAAGTTCCACCCAATGGAATTGCAGCGCCGCGAAGGGATGGACCGCAAGCTCCTGCCCCTTGCGGCTTTCGTAATTGGTGAACCAGACCAGACCGCGCTCATCCACACTTTTGATGAGAACGATGCGGGTCGAGGGGCGGCCGTCGGCGCCCACGGTGGCCACCGTCATGGCGTTCGGCTCGGGGATAGCACTCGCTATGGCATGGTCCAGCCACTGCTTGAACTGGGTCAAGGGCTCACTGGAGGCGAGCGTCTCGTCCAGCTCGCCCTGCTCGTAACTTTTACGGATATCGGAGAGTTTGCTCATGGGGGAAGTATGCCTTTCACCGGGTTTTCACGCCCGGTCGCCAAACTGGAGTTCAGTGATTCCCTTAGGTGAAGTTCCCATTGTTTTAGAGGTTGGGCAGGCGGCATGCTTGCTTCACACGCGCTGGGGGCGATGACAGTCATGCTCGGGGTGGCGTGGAAATCCAAGATTTGAGAAGGACCGGCAGGCAGATGATGAAGCGACGACCGGTGGTCGTCGTGCTGGCAGCAGGGCGGGGCGCTAGATTTGAAGGCCCCGGGCACAAGCTGGAGCAAACGCTCGGGCCTGATGCTGAACCGCTGCTTGCCAGCACGCTGCGACACGCCATAGAAACCCGGCTGCGGGTGATGGTGGTGAGTACCGAGTCCTTGGCGCCCCTGGTGTTGAACCAGGTGGCCGCTTGCGATACGGTGATCTTGCCCAATCACGACAGCCTCATGAGCGGTCTCGGAAAGCCGAGGGCCGTGGGTATGGGGCATTCAATTGCAGCCGGCGTCAGCGCCGCGGGCGATGCCAATGGCTGGCTGATCGTGCCCGGCGACATGCCGCTGCTGCAGCCGGCCAGCATCCTGGCCGTGGCCGCAGCGCTTGAGCATTACCCGGTCGCTTATGCGCAGTACCTCGGCCGGCGTGGGCACCCGGTGGGCTTCAGTGCGGAGCTGTATTCCGAACTGGTCGAGCTGCAAGGCGATGAGGGTGCCCGCCGTCTCGTGGCGCGCTATCCGAATATCGCGGTCGATCTCGATGATCCCGGCGTGCTCGTCGACATCGACAACCGCGCCGACCTGGCGCGCGTGCGTGCGCAGCGCCGGGCGCTGCTGGACAACGTCGCTAAAGGTTGAGGCGGGTTGAGCTCGGCGGAGCTGAGCTGAATCGCTCGCTGCTACGGCGCCAGAGGCGTGCAGAGCCCGTGCCTTGCGGCCAGATGGGCCTGACGCTCAAGTTCAGCGTCATGAATGCCGTGTTCGCGCAGGCTCTTCACGGTCCTCAGCAGATAGTCCAGCGTCGTGCCGTAGCGGCCGCAGGCGTGGCTGAAAATGTGCACCAGTTCGCTGTCGCTGAGTTCCCCGGTCCAGGCCGGGCTGCGCCGCGACAGCGTGAAAGCCATCGCCCGCACCGTGCCTTGCGCGGTCTCGCAATTGATCCACTTGGGCTCATACACGCCATTGGGCATCTCACGATCCCACATCTCGCGCATCACCTTCTCGCCGTCCACTGCCGGCACACGGTAGATCAGCCCTCGGCAACTGCCGCCAGAGAGCAGCGCCAGCACCAGGCCCGGCTGTTCGTGGCAACCGCGATTCGTGCGTGAGCGCATGCGCAGCGCGCGATGAAAACCTTGCACGCGAGCGAGCCGGCTTTCGCTGAACTCAAAGTCCGGCCACCAGATCAGCGAGCCATACGCGAACAAGTAGAAGTCCTGGCTGACCGACATCGCGCGCCACTGGTCGATCGTTCGTTGCAGAAGTTGCGCTGCATTGCGCTGGCCGTGGGCGGTGGAGGGCGTTGACTGCATGAGGCCATGATAGCGGTCCACCTGCCGGCCTTGAAACCTTCGCGCATCCGTCACTGGCCTCTGCCGCAGATCTATAGTCCGAGGCGACCATATTGCTTTTTCAATATGGATTCTGAAATCACGACTGCTTGCTCTTGAACCTGTCTGCGTTCGTTTTCATCAGTGATGTTGGCAAGAATTTGAGCATCTATTGAATCTCCGCACTGAAGCGCCTGGATACATAACGTCATATAGATGATGCTGTCTTTGCCACAAGGAAATCCGAGTCGGCACATTGCGATTGGCATTGCCTCGGATAGATTGCCATTATGCAGCAGTGGGTCCACCTCATTTCCGTTTTTTGCTGCCGTTCGCTCGATAATCGTTTGCAGGCCGGGTCCAACCCAAAGGAGTGCGTCGGCGCCATAGTGATCGATGAGTCTCCGAATCGCTTGTCTGGCGCTCTCAACATCCACTTCGTCTGTTTGATTTCGACCCAGCTCGAATGAATTTGGATTCATTGGTGAGTCTGCAGACAAGACGGCGCCGTCGAGCTGCTTCTTGGATTCAAGGATTTCATTTCTATCTGCAGCAGAAAAGAATCTGCATCGTTCTGCAAGATCGTTCCGACTCTGCCGCACTGCAATCATCATTCTCAAATTGGTTGCTGAAGGCGCACCCATGTCGCGATTGATGATTGCGGGCATGCAATAAGAAACGGCTTGCTGCGCGAGATATTTTTCTTCTATGTTTGTGGTAATGATGCCGCGCTTGTAAATGTCAAACAACTGCTTTGGGCTTAAAGTGGCCATATTTCGAATGTCTCCGTCGTGATACGCGGATTCGAATCGGCCGGTTGTATTGTTGTTGAGCTTTGGTGGATTCTCGGGCGCGCCGAGTGTCACTGTTTCGACGGATCGTGGGGGCTGACGCTCAGCACTGCGTGGGAGAACAGATGCCGAGTTGATGGTGCTGCTGTAGAGGCAAAGCCCGCCAGCCAACGCGATGGCGAGGCAGGTTCCGAAGATGGCTAGCCGCTTATTGATTTTCATGGATCGCTCGACGAGGGCGCTGAGTCTAGGAGTTGGAATTTCCTACTTGCAGAATCCCCCGAGTCGCATGGGACCCGGCATGGTTGCATATACTTCTCCAGTATCAAGCCAATATCCTTTGGAAATGACGATATCAGGTGTTCCACTGTCTGGCCATTCGGTTGTCCAGCGCGAAGTTTTGAATGCGACTTGAATAGTTTTAGGGTTACTCTCTGAATTCCCCTCGCATGGGCCAAATTTGTTCATCCAAAAAGTCTTTGCATAGAGTGATATCGTGGGGGCCGCGTTGGGAGAGTCTTTCTTTGTCATTTTCGACCATATGCATGCGTTTGATGCCATGCTCGTGCACTGATACTTCGCTTCCATGTCGTACACGTCGCCGTTTTGGTAGATTATCCTGACAATATCGCCCTTCTGTATCTGGCTTACATTGGAGCCCATATACATTCGCGGCGTGTTCTGGGATGAAACCATGTTGTTGTTGTCGTCGTCGGCAAAGCTGCTTGTTCCGGGGACGACAACTAAGAATGGACCCCAAAATTTGGCGATCACCGCAAACGCGGTAAGAGTCAGGGCCATTCCAATCACACGCTTGGCAGCTTTCCTCATGATTTTCACCTTATGTTCATGATCTGCTATTGCGAAGCGCGTTGGCTTGAATACTAAACCGCGCTTGCCCGGCATGTACATGGCGCGCTTTAGTCATCGACTCCATAGCGGTAGCGCCAGCACATGATGGGCATGAGTGGAATGCGTCAGCGCATGTCGAACAATCCTGAAAAATAGGGGGCGGGTTTCGGAGACTGAGCGCCAATAGCCGGATGAGCGATTTGTCGGGGCTCCGGCACGACGGTAGTACACGGCAACCGTGAGAGCGTCTTGCTCGCTCGGCGAGGACACCTTTGCGATGGTCTGGAGACCGCCATTCCTAACGAGCAAGCTCTATGGAGCCTTGTGGCGTCTGCGATACCTTGAACGACCAATCGGGCCCGAAAGAGGAGGGGCATGCAATTGGCAAGTTCCGCCTGGCATTTGCGGGTAAATGCAGAGGCGCGTTGATGGCAAATGTCAGATCAAGGGAGCAATGCGGTCACTCGCCGTCCCAGTAGTCCACCGTCTCGGAACTTCTGCAGAACTTGCGGAACTGCGTGGCCGGATCGATGCCCGCCGCCGGGAAGGCCGAGATGGCGCCGAACTTGCCTGAGTCCGGGTACTCCCAGATTTCCGGCACGCGTTGCGTACTCACGGCGAGGTAACGCAGTTCCTCGGTCCCCGAGTTGGTGATCTGGTGCGCAGTCTCCGGCCCGCCTGCGGGGCAGGCGACGAAGTCACCCTGACGCAGCGGATAGATCTCCGTGCCGATCCGGATCTCGCCGTTGCCCGACAACACGAAGAACATCTCCTCGTTGGCTCGGTGGTTGTGAAAAGGAAAGGCGCGCTTGCCTGGCGGAACGGCCGTGATGTTGTAGCCCAACTGGCTGGCCCCGATGACCGGACTGACCCGCGCGAAGGTGGCCTCGTAGCGTTGCGTCGCCGGGCCGGTGACCGGGGCGGCGCGTTGCTGGAATTCGAGATCCTGGAGGTTGATGATCGGTTTGGGCATGTCGGTCCGCGGTCCTTCATGTGGTGGACACATCGGAGGCTATTTGAACCGCAAATCATCTTGCGCCGGCGGATATGAACACCGCCCGCACCGCTCCGTGCAACTTGTGGATTAGCCCCGGAAGAGCGTAGGCTTGGCTGTTCCATCGTTTCGTGCCCCCGCCACGCGGCCGAAACATCATCCGTACCCCCGATGTAACCCACAGCCTCTTCCTATCTTGTAATATGGTTACATGCATTCAACCCAACGGGTTACAAACATGAACGAGACAGTTGTTGCCGTCACCGAGCGCATCCGCGAGCGCAGCCGCCCGGGGCGCGAACGCTACTTGGCGGGCGTGGACAAGCTGGCCGGACGCAAGCGGGGGATCGAGCGCTTTGGCTGTGCCAATGTGGCCCATGCCGTGGCCGCGATGCCGGCCAATGACAAGCTGCGGATCGTGGCCGAGAAGGCGCCGAATCTGGCAATCGTGACGGCCTACAACGACATGCTGTCGGCGCACCAGCCGTATGAGGGCTACCCCGAGCAGATCCGCGCCGTGGCGCACGCGCTGGGCGCCACGGCGCAGGTGGCGGGTGGCGTTCCGGCGATGTGCGACGGTGTGACGCAAGGCCTGCCCGGCATGGAGCTGAGCCTGTTCTCGCGCGACACGATCGCGATGGGCACGGCGGTGGCGCTTTCGCATGATGTGTTCGATGCCGCGCTGCTGCTGGGCATCTGCGACAAGATCGTGCCGGGCCTCCTGATCGGCGCGCTGCAATTCGGCCATCTGCCTTGCGTCTTCGTGCCGGCCGGCCCGATGGGTACGGGCCTGGCGAACAACGAGAAAGCCAAGGTGCGCGAACAGTTCGCGCAAGGCCTGGTGGGCCGCGATGAGCTGCTCAAGGCCGAGCAGGCCGCGTATCACGGCGCGGGCACCTGCACCTTCTACGGCACGGCCAACAGCAACCAGATGCTGCTCGAAGCGATGGGCCTGCATGTGCCGGGCTCGGCCTTCGTGCATCCGCATGATCCGCTTCGCAAGGAACTGACGGCGGAGGCCGTGCGCACCGCGCTGGCGATCAGCCCGCAATCGGGGCGCTACACGCCGATCGGCCGTTTGGTCGATGAGCGCGCGATCGTCAACGCGATGGCGGCGCTGCTCGCCACGGGCGGCTCGACCAACCATCTGATCCATTGGGTGGCCGTGGCGCGTTCTGCGGGCATCGAGATCAACTGGAGCGATTTCTCCGACCTCTCCGCCGTGGTGCCGCTGCTGGCGCGCGTCTATCCGAACGGTGCGGCCGATGTGAACCAGTTCCAGGCCGCCGGTGGCCCGGGCTTCGTGATCCGCGAGCTGCTCGATGCAGGTCTGATGCATGAAGACGTGCTGAGCGTGGCCGGCGATTCGCTGCGCCCCTACACGCGCATTCCGCTGCAGCAAGGCGAAAAGCTCGGCTGGCAGGATCTGCCGCTCGACAGCGGTGATGAAGCCGTCGTGCGAACCGCCGCCAAGCCCTTCAGCGCCACGGGTGGTCTGAAGCTGGTGCAAGGCAATCTGGGCCGCGCTGTGATCAAGACTTCGGCGGTGCCTGAAGATCGTCACACGATCGAAGCGCCGGTGCGCATTTTTGATTCGCAGGACAGCATGCTCGCGGCCTTCAAGGCCGGCGAGCTGGAACGCGATGTGATCGTGGTCGTGCGCTTCCAGGGCCCGCACGCCAACGGCATGCCTGAGCTGCACAAGCTCACGCCGCCGCTGGCCGTCTTGCAAGGCAAGGGATTCAAGGTTGCGCTGGTGACTGATGGCCGCATGAGCGGCGCTTCCGGCAAGGTGCCGGCTGCAATCCACGTCAGCCCCGAGGCGCTCAACGGCGGCCCGCTGGGCAAGCTGCGCGATGGTGACGTGGTGCGCCTGTGCGGCGTGAACGGTCAGCTGCAGGCGCTGGTGTCTGAGGCCGAGTGGGCGCAGCGCGAACAGGCGCAGATCACGCACGAGCATGCAGAAGACAATGCCACTGGCCTCGGCCGCGGCCTCTTCGCCGGCATGCGTCGCAACGCCAAGGCCGCCGAAGAAGGCGCCGTGACTTGGCTGTGATGACCCACCCCCGTAGCGCTTCGCGCACCCCCTCAAGGGGGCAAGCCCAGAGGCCTGGCAAAGCCAGTTCCTCGGGCTCCGCTTGGCTTGACTCGCTGCTTGCGGAGATTGGCGACACTATGCGAAATGGAGAAGTTTGAATGCTTGATACCCTGAGCCTGGCCAGCCACGGCCCCGTGATCCCCGTCATCGTGATCCAGCGTCTTGAAGACGCCGTGCCGCTTGCCGAAGCCCTTGTGGCTGGCGGCGTGCGCGTGCTCGAAGTGACGCTGCGCACGCCCGTGGCGCTGAAAGCGATGGAAGCGATGGCACGCGCTGTGCCGCAAGCCATCGTCGGCGCAGGCACCGTGCGGACTGCCGCTGATGCGAAGGCGGCGCGCGACGCGGGCTGCAAGTTCGCGGTCAGCCCCGGCTTCACCGACACGGTGGCCAAGGCCTGCCAGGACGTTGATCTGCCCTTGCTGCCCGGTGTCTCCACCGCCAGCGAAGTGATGTGGGCCGGCGATCACGGCTACAAATTCCTGAAGCTGTTCCCGGCCGTGCCGGTCGGCGGCGTGAACCTGCTCAAGGCACTCGCGGGCCCGTTCCCCGATGTGGTGTTCTGCCCCACGGGCGGCATCAGCCTCGAGACCGCGCCTCAGTTCCTCTCGCTGCCCAACGTCAAGGTCTGCGGCGGCTCATGGCTCACGCCGCAAGACGCGATCGACGCGGGCGACTGGGCGCGCATCACGAAGCTGGCTGCGGCCACGCATCAACTGCGCGCCTGATCTCAGAGGCGCTTGAACACCAGGCAGGTCGTGCTCGAATGAGCATAGAGCTTGCCGTCGTGGCCGATCAATTGCGCCTCGGCCGTCGCCACCTGCTTGCCCACATGCACGGTCTTGGCGATCGAGCGGACCAGCGGCACCTTGGTGTTCAAGGCGCGCACGAGGTTGAGCTTGAGCTCGAGCGTCGTGTAGCTGGTGCCGGCGGGCAAGGCGCTCATCACGGCGCAGCCCAGCGCTGAATCGAGCAGGGTGGCAAACCAGCCGCCATGCACGCCGCCGAGCGGGTTGTAGTGCTTGAGCTTGGGCGTGCCCTGGAAGACGGCCTCGCCATGCGCGACAGAGATCAACGTGAAGTCCAACGTCTCGGCTATCGGTGGCGGCGGCAGCTTGCCGTCCAGCATCTCCTGCAGGATCTGCAGGCCGCTCAGGCCCTGCACCTGCTCCGGCTTCGCGAGGCCCACGGCCAACTGGCGTTCGCGCACCGCAGCTTCCTCGGCCATCCATTGTTGAAGAACGGCATCGTGAGGTGGGGTGGTCGCTTCCATGAAGGCTCCTGAACGTTGTAGCTGCAATCATTGTAGGTACAATATTTGAATGGCCCATGTCACCAAGGCGATAGCAAAGCCGCAAGGCTGCACCAACTTCAAGCTGCGCCAGCTCACAAGGCTGGTGTCGCAGCAATGCGAGCAGCACTTTGCCGACAGCGGGCTCAAGACCACGCAGTACTCGCTGCTCTCATACATTGACAAGCTCGGGCCGATCGCACCCGGCGCCCTGGCGCGCCGCATGGACCTCGATGCCTCGACGCTGACGCGCAATCTGCAACCTTTGATCGCGGATGGCTGGATCGAGATGGGCCCGGGCGAAGACGCGCGCAGCCGGCTCGTGCAGGTCACGCCGGCCGGCCACGCCAAGCGCGCCGAGATGCAGAAAGACTGGAAGCGCGCGCAGCTCTCGCTCAACGCGACTTTGGGCGAAGAGCGCGTCATCAAGCTGCACGCCTTGCTGGACGAGTGCCTGGAACTGATGCGTTAGGCGGCCTGCGGCGCGAAACGCCAAGGCACCCTAAGATCGATCCGTTCAACAAGGACGGGACGAGCGCATGAACACTTCCTCTTCTTCTTCATCGTCATCTTCGGCATCGACCGAGGTCTGGCTCGCCGCCGGCGTCAGAACGCCCTTCGCCAAGGTCGACGGCCCGCTCGCCGATCTTGATGCGATCGCGCTCTCGGTGCCCGTCGCGCAAGCCATGCTCGAACGAACGAGAGGCACCGTCCCCGACTTCGCCGTCTGGGGCACCGTCGTGCCCAACCTCACCTGGAGCAATATCGCCCGCGAGGTCATGATGGACGCCGGCGCGCCGCCGACGATGACGGCCTTCTCCACCGTCATGGCCTGCTCGACCAGCATGATCGGCGCCATCCAGGCCGCCGGCATGATCGATGGCAACGGCCGCAACCTGGCGCTTGTCGGCGGCGTGGAAAGCATGAGCCGTGTGCAGATCGGCCTGGGGCAGAAACTCTCCGACTGGGTTCGCGGTTTCCAGCAGGCGCGCTCGCTGGGGCAAAAGGTCTCCCACCTGAGCGATCTCAGCCCTGGCGATGTTCGGCTCTACATCCCGTCGGTGACGAACCGCGTCACCGGCAAGAGCATGGGCGAGCACACCGAGATCACCGTCAAGGAATGGGCGATCGGCCGCGAGGAGCAGGACCAACTGGCGCTGCAAGGCCATCAGCGCGCGGTGGCGGGCTGGGAACGCGGTTTCTTCGACGACCTGGTGATCCCGGTGGGCGAGGCCAAGCGCGACACGATTCCGCGCAAGGAAACGTCGATCGAGAAGCTGGCAAGGCTGCAGCCCGCCTTCGATCGCACGAGCGGCAAGGGCACGCTCACGGCGGGCAATTCTTCGCCGCTGACCGATGGTGCGGCGGCGCTGTGGGTCGCCTCGAAGGCGGGCCTCGCCAGACTCGACTCGAACACGCCGCATGTGCGCCTCGTCGATTGGGAGATCGCTTCGGTCGACTTCCGTGTCGAAGGTCTGCTGATGGCGCCCGCCTATGCGATCCCGCGCCTGCTGGCTCGCCACAATCTCGACTACGGCGATATCGGCCTCTGGGAGCTGCACGAGGCGTTCTCCGGCCAGGTGCTGTTCCACATGAAGGCGCTTGAGGATCAGAAGTTCGTGAAAGAGAAAGTCGGCATCGATCGCGGCTTCGGCACGTTCCCGCGTGAGCGACTGAATCCGAACGGCGGCAGCGTCGCCATCGGCCATCCGTTTGCGGCGACAGGAGCCCGCATCCTCAGCCAGGCGATCAAGGAACTGGCGGCGATGCCTACAGGCACGCGCGCGATCGTCAGCATCTGCGCGGATGGTGGGCAGGGGAGTGTGATGCTGCTGGCGAATGATTGATTGATGGATGGTTGGTTGGATTGAGTCCGTCGAGTTGTGGAGTTACGTGGCTCAGCGCACAAAGCCCGGCGCGGGATTCCTCCACAATGAAAGCCTTCTTCAGCTGACAGGAGAGCGACGATGGCAAACAAGAACACGATCTGTCTCTGGTATGACGGCACGGCCGAAGACGCAGCGCGCTTCTACGCGGCGACCTTTCCGGACAGCTCCGTCGACGCGGTCCATCTCGCGCCCGGCGACTACCCCTCCGGCAAGCACGGCGACGTGCTGACCGTCGAATTCACCGTGCTGGGCATCCCCTGCCTCGGGCTGAACGGCGGCTCGATGTTCAAGCACACCGAGGCCTTCTCGTTCCAGGTGGCGACCGAAGATCAGGCCGAGACCGATCGCCTGTGGAACGCCATCGTCAGCAACGACGGCCAGGAAAGCGCCTGCGGCTGGTGCAAGGACAAATGGGGCCTGTCCTGGCAGATCACGCCGCGTGTGCTCAGCGAGGCGATCACCGATCCCGATCCTGCTGCGGCCAAGCGGGCCTTCGAGGCGATGATGGAGATGACGAAGATCGACATCGCGAAGATCGAGGCGGCGCGGCGCGGGTGAGCGGTCTTTGGGGACTGCGGCCGTGCCGGGTGGATGTCAGTGCAAAATTGTGATAATCCAAGGATGTGATAATCGTGAGATGAGATAAACTCACGAATATCACAGCGAGGGTGGCATCAAGCCACATCACCGATGGTGTCCAGATCACAGAAGCGAGAGATTCCCGGCCGCGCCGCCGCACGCGCTCAGTCTGTCGGTGCAGCGAGTAGCCGTGCAGCATTGCCCGCGGTGAATGCCAGCGCCTTGCAAGAGCAATCGCAGCATCTGATCGAGGGCATGCGCGTCCTGTACGAGCAAATCAGGGCCTATGCCCAGGCGCTGGATTTGCCCCCTGGGTCGATGGACATCCGGCCGAAGCCGAGCACGGAGTTCGCGTTGCTGGCCTTGTCGCCTATTCGCCGCGTCAATCCGAAACTTGAGGTCCTCCAGAAGCGAGCCGTGGAGTCTGTGCTTTCGGGCACGCCTTGGCTGACGGCTGCCGAGGTCGGCACGCGCGTGAATCCGGGCGCGACGAACAAGCACGCATTGGCCAGCCGGTGGCTGGGCGAAGGAAAGATCTTCGCCATCCAGCGGGCCGGTCAGAACGAATATCCGAGCTACGCGTTCGAGGAGACCGGTTACCCGATTCCCGCCTTGGCGGAGGTGTTGGACATCCTCGAAGGCATGAGCCCGTTCCGGATCGCCGCCTGGTTCGAATCGCGGACATCGACGTTGAACGGCAAGCGCCCGCGCGAACTTCTGGCCAGCAACGCAAGGGCGGTGATCGAGGCGGCGAAGTCCCATCGTGAAGAGGCGGTGCATGGCTGAGGGCGCAGGTGGCCCGAGGAGCTTGGTCCCTCCGCCCAAGCCGTTTCGGCTCATCGATGTTGGAGCCGCCCACTGGTTTCGTGTGCATGACTACGATGACTCGACCCATGAATACGAACCGGATGCTTTCAACGATTCCGGCAAGGGCAACGCGCGATTCAGCCCGCTGATGGAGCCGTTTGACTCTGCAGACGCTGCAGACCCGTTGGCTCCCGCCGTCGGCCCCGTCATCCCGACCTTGTATGCCGCCGATTCGCCGCGCGGGGCGATTGCGGAGATCGTCCTGCGCACCGTCCCGACGCCATCGGCCGGCCACATCCATGACTGGACGGCTGACCGGAACAGCAAGATGCACATCAGCGAGATCGCCCTTGCACCGCTCAGATTGGCCAACCTCAAGTCGACGGGACTCAAGGCCGCAGGTCTGAAGCACGAAGATGTTTTCGCGGGGATGGCGGCGAACTATCCCCGCACCAGGGAGCTGGCCCAGCACGTGTGGAAGACGCTCCCCGAAGCACAGGGCCTGATCTGGATGTCAGTGCAGGCCAACGAGTCTGCGGTCATCATGCTGTTCGGTGATCGTATCGATCCGCAAGACGTCCATCCGACGGGCTTGTGCGAGCCGATCGAAGTCGTCGAGGATGATGTGCTCGAATTGCTTGATGAACTCGGCTGCGGCGCCGTTTGACGCCTATGCATACCGCCTACGCATACCGCCTGCACATCGCCTCCAAGGCCACCGGCTTGATCCGCTCCGCCTGCCCCGCACACGCAAACGCCTCCATGCGTTTGGCCACGATGCCGCGGGCCGCCTTCTTCGCCGCGATCAGCGCCTTGCGCGGATCGAACTCCTTCGGGTCCTTGGCGAAGGATTGGCGCATCGCGCCGGTCATGGCCAACCGGATGTCGGTATCGATGTTGACCTTGCGGACGCCGTTCTGGATGCCGCGCTGGATCTCTTCGACGGGCACGCCGTAGGTCTCTTGAATATCGCCGCCGTACTCGCGGATGATCGCGAGCCATTCCTGAGGCACGCTCGATGAACCGTGCATCACAAGATGCGTGTTGGGCACTTGCGCATGGATGGCGGCGATGCGGTCGATGGCGAGGATGTCGCCCGTCGGTTGCCGCGTGAACTTGTAGGCGCCGTGGCTGGTGCCGATGGCGATGGCCAGTGCATCGACGCCGGTTCTCGCGACGAAGTCCTGCGCCTGCTGCGGGTCGGTCAGCATCATGTCGTGCGTGAGCACGCCTTCGGCGCCGACGCCGTCTTCCTCGCCGGCCTGGCCGGTCTCGAGCGAGCCAAGGCAGCCGAGTTCACCTTCGACGGACACCCCCACCGCATGCGCCATCTCGCACACGCGACGGGTCACGTCAACGTTGTAGTCGTAGTCGGCCGGTGTCTTGGCGTCTTCCTTGAGCGAGCCGTCCATCATCACGCTGCTGAAGCCCGAGCGGATCGATTGCTGGCAGACCGCCGGGCTGGCGCCGTGGTCCTGGTGCAGCACGAGCGGGATGTCCGGATGCGCCTCGACGGCGGCCAGCACCATGTGGCGCAGATAAGCCTCGCCCGCGTATTTGCGCGCACCGGCCGAGGCTTGCAGGATCACGGGGCTGCGCGTTGCCTCGGCCGCTTCCATGATGGCCTGGATCTGCTCGAGGTTGTTGACGTTGAAGGCGGGCACGCCATAACTGTGTTCCGCAGCGTGGTCGAGCAGTTGGCGCAGTGAGATGAGGGCCATGAAAGGTCTCCTGGATTTCTTGTGGAAGAAGAAAAGGTCTTCAGACGAAGGGCGTGTACTGTGAAATGCAGTCCATCTGCGCGTGCCAGTCCTCGATGTCCGCGAGGCGGACCGCGCCTCCGCCGCCCGGCGGCAGCTCGGGCCGCCAGCCGCGCCGCTGCTGCAAGCCCGGGCCGATCGCCAGCGCGCCTTCGATCACGACGTCGGCGAAGTAGCTGCTCAGCGCCACCACCACCGGCACATCGGCCGCGCGCGCGGAGGCTACGCCGCCGGGGGAGTCTTCAAAGGCGACGGCATCGAGCGGTCCGATCTTCAATTCATGCAAGGCGCGCACATAGACCTCGGGATCGGGCTTCTTGCGCTGCACGTCTTCACCGCAGACCATCACCGGAAACCAGCTCGCCCAGCGCGGGCCGAGATGCGCGCGCAGCAGCACCTCGACGTTGGCGCGGCTCGTGGTCGTGGCGATGGCGAGCTTGAGCCCGCGTGCGCGGCCTTCTTCGAGCAAGCCCAGCACGCCTTCGCGCAAGGGAATGCCGGCGTGCCTGACAAGATCGGCGTAGAGCTCGTTCTTGATGCCGTGGATCTTGCGCGCCAGCGCCTCGCGTTCCCCAGCCAGCAGCGGGCCGTCGCCGCTCAGCGCCATGTGGTGCAGCACGCGCTCGCGGCCGCCGGTGATGCGCAGCAACTCGCCGTAATAGACCTCGCCCCATTGCCAGGTCAGCCCGCAGGCCGCAAAAGCCTGGTTGAAGGCGACGCGGTGGCCGTCGCGCTCGGTCTCGGCGAGCGTGCCGTCGACATCCCAGATCAGTGCCTTGAGTTTGGACATCACGCTTCTTTCAGGCGGAGGCTCGCACGCGGTAGTCGAGCACATGCTCGGCCACCTGGCGCAGGCTGTGGAAGATGCGCGTGGGCTGCGCATCGGCGATCGGCACGCCGGCGTTGTAGCCGTAGGGCACGGCCCAGGCGGCCACGCCGGCATTGCGCGCGGCCTCCACATCGGTGCTGGAGTCGCCCACATGGGCGCAGCGATCGGTGCTGCTCTTGAAGTGCGAGACCACATGACGCAGCACGCTGGCGTGAGGCTTCTTCTGCGGCAGCGAATCGCCGCCGATCACGAGGTCGAAGAACTGATCGAGCTGCGTCACCTGCAGCACGCGCTTGGCATGTCGCAGCTCCTTGTTCGTCACGCACGCGAGCCGGATGCCTTCGTTCTTCAGCTGCTTCAGCGCCTCGCGCGCGCCGGCATAGGGCAGTGCCATGCTGCCGGTCGTCTCCGCGTAGTGGTGGTCCATGCTGGCCAGCACCGCGTCGGGGTTGAGGTTGCGCGCCAACTGCGGCTGTTCGAGCAGCACCTGCGCGAGCAGCTTCAGCATCAGCTCGCGCGTGCCGGCGCCGATCAGCAGGGCGATGTCTTCGGGCGGTCTTCGCGCGATGCCGTGCGATTCGAGCGCGCGGTTGGCGGCTTCGGCAATCTCGGCGGCGGTGTCGACGAGCGTGCCGTCGAGGTCGAAGCTGATGAGGTCGTAGTGCATGGCTATGGCCCTAAGAGGAGGCTCAGTTGCTGGACCGGATGTGGTGGCGCTCAAGGTCGGCTTGCTCTTGAACGAGGTTGGCAAGCCGGGCTGCGGTGAGGCCGAAATGTTCATAGACCTGCGGGCCGGGCGCGGATTCGCCGAAGCTGTCCACGCCGAGCGCGGCGGTGCAGCCGTATTGGCCCCACCAGCGCGTCACGCCGGCCTCCACGCCGATGCGCGGCACGTCGTGGCCGAGCACCGAGTTGCGGTAGCGGCGGTCTTGCCGGTCGAAGACGGTGGAGGAGGGCACCGAGACCACGCGGACCGCAAGGCCGCGTGCATCAAGCAGCTTCTGCGCATCCATCGCGAGAGACAGCTCCGAGCCGGTGGCGAGGATCACCGCTGCGGCGTCGGCGCGATCGCTGAGCACATAGGCACCGCGACGAATCGCTTGCACCTGCTCATCGTTGCGCTCCTGCGCCGGCAGGTTCTGCCGCGACAGCAGCAAAGCACTCGGCCGATCATCGGCACGCAAAGCCTCTGTCCACGCCATCGCCGTTTCAGCGGCATCACCAGGCCGCCAGACATCGAGGTTGGGAATCAAGCGCAGGCTCGCCGCATGTTCAACCGCCTGGTGCGTCGGGCCGTCTTCACCGAGGCCGATGCTGTCATGCGTGAAGACGTGGACCACGCGCTGCTTCATCAGCGCCGCCATGCGAATCGCATTGCGGCTGTAGTCGCTGAAGGTCAGGAAGGTGCCGCCGTACGGGATGAAGCCGCCATGCAAGGCCAGGCCGTTCATCACCGCCGCCATGCCGAATTCGCGCACGCCGTAATTGATGTGGCGGCCGCCCTTGGCGCCGCCGCGCACCGCGCCGCAGCCGGGGAAGTCGGTCAGGTTGGAGCCGGTCAGGTCGGCGCTGCCGCCGAGCATCTCGGGGATCCTGGGTGCGAGAAGCGCCAGCACCTTCTGCGAGGCCTTGCGGCTCGCCACGTTCTCCTGCGAGTGCCCGAATTCCGCGAGTGTGGCCTGCAGCGTCTGCTCGAAATCCTCGGGCAGTTCGCCCTTCATGCGGCGCGTGAACTCGGCGGCCAGCGCGGGGTATTCGATCCGATAGGCATTCATGCGCTGCTGCCAGTCGGATTCGCGGCGAGCGCCGGTTTCAGCGGCGTTCCATTGGGCCGCAAGTGGCGCCGGAATCTCGAACGGCGCGTGCGGCCAATCGAGCGCTTCCCGCGTCTTGCGGATCTCGTCGGTGCCCAAGGGCTCGCCATGCGCCTTGGCCGTGCCTGCGCGGCTCGGCGAGCCCTTGCCGATCGTCGTGCGGCAGACGATCAGCGTCGAGCCGGCCGTGTTCTTCTTCGCCTGCGCAATCGCCTCGCCGACCGCTCCCACATCATGGCCGTCGATGGGGCCGATCACGTTCCAGCCATAGGCTCTGAAGCGCGCCGGCGTGTCGTCGACAAACCAGCCCTGCACGGGTCCGTCGATCGAGATGCCGTTGTCGTCATACAGCGCGATCAGCTTGTTGAGCTGCCAGGCGCCGGCCAGGCCGCAAGCCTCGTGGCTGAGGCCTTCCATCAGGCAGCCGTCGCCAAGGAACACGTAGCTGTGGTGATCGACGATCGTGTGGCCGGGGCGGTTGAATTCATCGCCGAGCAGCTTCTCGGCGAGCGCGAAGCCGACCGCATTGGCGAGGCCCTGGCCCAGCGGGCCCGTGGTGGTCTCGACGCCCGGCGTCAAGCCATGCTCGGGGTGCCCCGGTGTCTTGCTGTGCAGTTGCCGGAAGCGCTGGAGCTCGCTCATCGGCAGGTCGTAGCCCGTCAGATGCAGCAGCGAATAAAGCAGCATCGAAGCGTGCCCATTGCTCAGCACAAAGCGGTCGCGATCAGCCCATTGCGGATTGGCCGGGTTGTGGCGCAGGTGCCCGTGCCACAGCGCCACCGCCATCTCGGCCATGCCCATCGGCGCGCCCGGGTGCCCGGAGTTGGCTTGCTGCACGGCGTCCATCGCCAAGGCGCGCAAGGCATGGGCCATCTGTGTGGAATTTGAATTCATCACAGCGCCCCCAGCGCAGTCTTGCGCCGCTCCATCATTCGCCAGATGAAGGGCGTGAAGATCAGCTGCATCGCCAGTTCCATCTTGCCGCCGGGCACGACGATGGTGTTGGCGCGCGACATGAAGGAGTCGTGGACCATGCTCAGCAGGTATTGGAAGTCGATGCCCTTGGGATTGGCGAAGCGGATCACCACGAGGCTTTCATCGGGCGCCGGGATGTCGCGCGAGATGAAGGGGTTCGAGGTGTCGACCATCGGCACGCGCTGGAAGTTCACATGCGTGTGCGTGAACTGCGGGCAGATGTAGTTCACGTAATCAGGCATTCGGCGGAGGATGGTGTCGGTCACCGCTTCGGTCGAATAGCCGCGCTGCTTCTTGTCGCGCCAGAGCTTCTGGATCCATTCGAGGTTGATGACCGGCACCACGCCGATCAGCAGATCGGGATAGCGCGCCACGTCCACCTCGGGCGTGACGACCGCGCCGTGCAGGCCTTCGTAGAACAGCAGGTCGGTCTCCGCCGGCAGGTCTTCCCAGGGCGTGAAGGTGCCCGGCTCCTGCTTGTAGGGCGCGGCCTCTTCAGCGTTGTGCAGGTACTTGCGGCTCTTGCCGTTGCCCGTTTCGGCGTAGCTGCGGAACAGTTGCTCGAGCTCGGCAAAGAGATTGTTCTCGGGCCCGAAATGGCTGAAGTTGCGGTTGCCCTTCTTCTCGGCCTCGGCGAGCCGGCGCTTCATCTCGTTGCGCTCATAGCGGTGGAAGCTGTCGCCCTCGATCACGGCGGACTTGACGCCTTCGCGCCGGAAGATGTTCTCGAAGGTGCGCGTCACCGAGGTCGTGCCGGCGCCCGAGGAGCCGGTGATGGCGATGATGGGATGTTGCTCGGACATGGTGCTTGTCTCCTGAGGTTTTTAGTTATGTGCGGAACAGGCCGCGCTCCACGAACAGCGGGTTGCCGTTGTCCTTGGGGATCAGCTCGTGGTGATAGCGCTCGATCCGCTCGACCTCATGCTTGGAGCCGAAAATCAACCCGATGCGCTGGTGCAGCGAACTGGGCTTGACGCCGAGCATCGGCTGCCGGCCCGTGCTGGCGCGGCCGCCGGCCTGTTCCATGATGAAGCCGATCGGGTTGGCCTCGTAGAGCAGGCGCAGCCGGCCGCACTTGCTCGGATCCTTGGTGTCGCGAGGGTAGAGAAAAACGCCGCCGCGCATCAGGATGCGATGCGCCTCGGCCACCATGCTGGCGATCCAGCGCATATTGAAATCCTTGCCACGCGCGCCGGGTTTGCCGGCCAGGCACTCGTCCACATAGCGCTTCACGGGTGGCTCCCAGAAGCGGCTGTTCGAGGAGTTGATCGCGAACTCGTGCGTGTCCTCGGGCACCTGGATGTTCGGGTGCGTCAGCACGAACTCGCCGAGGTTCGGGTCGAGCGTGAAACCCGCCACGCCGTTGCCGACCGAGAGCACCAGCATCGTCGTCGGGCCGTAGAGCGCGTAGCCGGCGGCAATCTGCGTGGCACCCGGTTGCAGGAAGTGCGCCTCGGTCACGTCCTGACCGCTCGCGATCACCTCGGGCGGCGCGCGCAGCACCGAGAAGATGCTGCCGACCGACACGTTGACGTCGATGTTCGAGGACCCATCGAGTGGATCGAACACGAGCAGGTATTTGCCGCGCGAGTAAGCCTCGGGAATCTGCTTTGGCGCGTCCATCTCCTCCGAGGCCAGGCCGGCCAGATGCCCGCTCCACTCGGTCATGCGGATGAAGATCTCGTTGCTGATCACGTCGAGCGGCTTCTGCACCTCGCCCTGCACATTGACGGCGCCGCCCTCGGGTTTTGGCGCCTGCGAAAACATATCTCCCAATTCACCGAGCGCGACGATCCGCGCGATGGCCTTGCAGGCCAGCGAGATGTCGAGGATCAGCGCGTTGAGGTCGCCACTCGCCTCGGGGAAGCGGCGGCGTTCCTCGATCAGGTAGCGGGTCAGGGTCCAGCGTCGTGACAGGGGCATGATGGGCTTTCAAGAGCTTGGGATGCGATGTCGCCGCCGAAGTCATTGAAGACACGGCTGGCGAGGATGTCCGAGGGTTCGAGCGTCGTCAGGTCATCGCGCGTCAACACGCGATCACGCTCGACGAAGAGGCGGCTGGCCTGGCGCAGGCGGATGCGGTCCAGCGCATTGCGCACACTTCGCGCGTTAGCAAAATGAGGCTGCGCCAAGCGGTGCCCGAGATAGTCGGCAAAAGTCTCGCGGGCGCCGTCGCCGAAGCGGTAGTTCATGCCGGCGAGCATCTTGTCGCCGATCTGCAGCAATTCGGGGCGGCTGTAGTCGGGGAAGTCGAGGTGGTGGGCGACGCGCGAGCTCATGCCCGGGTTGGACTGGAAGAAGGTGTCCATGCGGTCCTTGTAGCCCGCCAGGATCACGACCAGGTCGTCGCGCTGGTTCTCCATCACCTGCAGCAGGATCTCGATCGCCTCCTGCCCGTAATCGCGTTCGTTCTCGGGGCGGTACAGGTAGTACGCCTCGTCGATGAAGAGCACGCCGCCCATCGCCTTCTTGAGCACTTCCTTGGTCTTGGGCGCGGTGTGGCCGATGTACTGGCCGACCAGGTCGTCACGCGTCACCGCCACCAGATGGCCTTTGCGCACATAGCCCAGGCGATGCAGGATCGTGGCCATGCGCATCGCCACCGTGGTCTTGCCGGTGCCGGGGTTGCCGGTGAAGCACATGTGCAGGCTCGGCATCTGCGCCGCTAACTGCAAGTTCAAGCGCAGCTTGTCGATCACCAGCAGCGCGGCGATATCGCGGATGCGTTGCTTGACCGGGGCCAGGCCGACGAGCTCTTCGTCGAGCTCGTCGAGCACGGCCTCCACCTGGCTCTCGGCCAGCACCTCGCCGACGGTGCGGGCACTGCTGGCCAGCGCCCGCTCAGGCGCTTCGGGCGCGGCGGCCGTGCTGCCGGGGATGGCGTAGAGCGGCGCGTTCATCTCAGCCTTTCAGGTTTGAACATGGATGAATGGGACGAACGGGACAAGTCAACAGCCGGTATTGGTTTCATCCTGTGCATCCATGTTGAAAACGTATTCAGCGGTCGTGCCTGCGAGCCACAGCTGGCCAAGGCTCAAAGTCTCAATTCAGGTTTGAACATGGATGAACAGGATGAACAGGATAAGAAAACAGCCTTGCTGCTCTGACTTGTTCGCCTTGTTCATCCATGCTGGTCTTCAGTACCGCTGGCCTTCGGGCTTGTCGGCGGCGTAGCTGTGCGTCGTGTAGCGCATCGAGCGGCCGTTGATTTCCTGGCGCATCAAGGCAAAGCCCGGTTCATTGGCGGGGCGGTTGACGATGAAGCTCATCGTGATGGTCTCGACGCCGCGCGTGGAATCAAAAGCCATCAGGCGGATGTAGTGGTTCGGAAAGGTCTTGCGACAGTTGTTCAGTTCCATCAACACGCCGGCCGCATCGTGCAGGTCGAACATGGGCATGCCGAACATGTCCCAGTAGGTGTTGCGCGGGTGCGGGTCGTCGGTGTATTCGACGCTCCAGGCATAGCCCTTGTTGAGGCCGTAGTCGATCTGCAGCGCGATCTCGGCGTCGGTCAGCTCGGGCAGGAAGCTGAACTGGCCTTGCGTGATGCGGCCGGTGGGATTGCTGATCATGATGTGAGTTCCTTTCGACCTGGCTTAGGCAACAGACGGGGTGGTGGCGTAGTCGCTGGTGTCAGTGGACGCGTAGTTGAAGCTGATGTCGCCCCAGGTATCGAGCGCCTGCTTCAGCGGCCCGCAGCTCTGCGCGGCCTTGCGAAGGATCTCCAAGCCTTCGTTCTTGATGTCCTTGCCCTCGTTGCGCGCCTTGACCATGCATTCAAGCGCCACGCGGTTGGCCACGGCGCCGGCCTGGATGCCGCCGGGGTGGCCGATCGTGCCGCCGCCGAACTGCAGGATCACGTCATCGCCGAACAGGTCGAGCAACTGGTGCATCTGGCCGGCGTGGATGCCGCCGCTGGCCACCGGCATGACCTTCTTCATGTCGGCCCAGTCCTGGTCGAAGAAGAGGCCGCGCGGCAGGTCCTGCTTGGTGTAGCTGTCGCGGCAGCAGTTGTAGTAGCCCTGCACGGTCATCGGGTCGCCTTCGAGCTTGCCGACGGCGGTGCCGGTGTGCAGGTGGTCGACGCCGGCCAGGCGCAGCCACTTGGCCATCACGCGGAAGCTCACGCCGTGGTTCTTCTGCCGCGTGTAGGTGCCGTGGCCGGCGCGGTGCATGTGCACGATCATGTCGTGCTTGCGCGCCCAGTTGGCCATGCTCTGGATGGCCGACCAGCCGATCACGAGGTCCAGCATGATCACGACGGAGCCCAGCTCCTTGGCGAATTCGGCGCGCTCGTAGATATCTTCCATCGTCGCGCCGGTCACGTTCAGGTAGCTGCCCTTGACCTCGCCGGTGGCCGCACTGGCTTTGTTGACGCCGTCCATCACGTAGAGAAAACGATCCCGCCAGTGCATGAAGGGTTGCGAGTTGATGTTCTCGTCGTCCTTCATGAAATCGAGCCCGCCCTTGAGACCTTCGTAGATCACGCGGCCGTAGTTGCGCGCCGAGAGGCCGAGCTTGGGCTTGGTGGTGGCGCCGAGCAAGGGGCGGCCGAATTTGTCGAGCCGTTCGCGTTCCACGACCAGGCCGGTCGGCGGGCCCTTGAAGGTCTTGACCAAGGCCACCGGCACGCGGATGTCTTCGAGCCGCGCGGCCTTCAGCGGTTTGAACGAGAACACATTGCCGATCAGGCTGGCCGTGATGTTCGCAATGGAGCCTTCCTCGAACAGGATGATGTCGTAAGCCACCCACGCGAAATACTGGCCCGGGTTGTTGGGCACGGGCTCGACGCGATAGGCCTTGGCGCGGTAGCTGTCGCAGGCGGTCAGCCGGTCGGTCCAGACCACGGTCCAGGTGGCGGTGCTCGACTCGCCGGCCACGGCGGCGGCGGCCTCGATCGGGTCGACGCCGTCCTGCGGCGTGATGCGGAACAGGCACAGCGTGTCGGTGTCCTTGGGCTCGTAATGGGCGTCCCAATAGCCCATCTGGCGGTACTTCAGGACCCCGGCGCTGTAGCGCTTCTTGGCGTCGGTGATGACACCTTCTTCGAATGGCTTGTTCATCTTGAGTCTCCGTGGATGCAGACAGTTAGCTGGCGTGCAACGGACTCTAGGGAGCTCGATGATTCAAGAGAAGTCAGTAATAATTAGGCGTTAGGTAAGAAAAACTTAATGATCGGTTCGCCATGAAGAACGTCACCCTGCGTCAGCTGCGCGTTTTTGCCTCGGTGGCCCGCCACCTCAGTTTTGCGCGGGCGGCCGAGGAAATGAGCCTCACGGCGCCGGCGGTTTCCATGCAGATCAAGGAGCTGGAGGCGCAGGTCGGGCTGCCGCTGTTCGACCGGACCAGCCGCACGGTTTCGCTGACGACGGTCGGCGAATACGTGCTCGCGTACACGCGCCGCGCACTGGCGATCCTGCGCGATGCCGACGACATGGTGGCGCGCTTTCGGGGCCTGCAAAGTGGCTCGCTCGACATCGGCATGGTCAGCACGGCCAACTACTTTTTGCCGCGGCTGCTGGCCGAGTTCCGGCGCGAGCATCCAGGCATCGACATCCGGCTGCAGGTCAGCAACAACCGCGAGCAGGTGGTGGCGCTGATGCAGCAGGGCGAGGTGGAGCTGGCCATCATGGGCCGTCCGCCGGCCGACTGGCCTTCACGCGCCGAGCCGTTCGCGATCCATCCGCATGTGCTGGTGACCTCGGCGGATCACCCGTTCACCCGCATGGAGCATGTGCCCGTGCAGGCCATGCTCAACGAAGATTTCATCGTGCGCGAGCCGGGCTCGGGCACACGCGCCGCGTTTGACGAATACATGCATGCGCACCGCATCGCGCCGCGCGTGGTGATGCAGATGTCGAGCAACGAGGCGATCAAGCAGGCGGTGATGGCGGGCATGGGCATCAGCCTGCTTTCGCTGCACACGATCGGGTTGGAGCTCGACCGCCACATGATCGCGGCGCCGGAGGTTGAGGGCTTGCCGGTGATGCGGCGCTGGCATGTGGTCAACAACCTCGCCAAGACGCTGTCGCCTGCCGCCGAGGCTTTCCGTTACTTCGTGCTGGAGCGGGGGGAGGCTTTCCTCGCCAAGAGCTTCCCGGCGCGGACCGTGACTTCAGGGGTCACCTCAGGACAGCGGCACGGCCAGGGCACGCAGGAGCGCGAGCCGCGTCAGTAGCTCGTTCAGGCGCAGTTGCAGCACGGACTGTTCGGCATCGAGCCGCGCGATGCGCGCGTTGAGCTCATCGGAACGCGCGATCGTGCCGACCTCGAACTTGAGCTTGGCCAGGCGCTCGGTCTCGACATCCTCGGCCAGCCGCTGCGTCGTGGCCTCGGCCTGCGCTTGCAGGCTTTGCGCCTGCACCACCTGGGTCTGCACTTCGGTCAGCGCCTTGTAGACGGTGGAGCGCAGATTGAGCGCGGCGCTGTCGAGCTGGGTCTGTGCCTGCGTGCCTTGCAGCTCGAGGCGGCGCCAGTCGATCATCGGGATGACGAGGTTGCCGGCCAGCGAGAGCAGCGGTTGCTTCAGCCAGTCGCTGAGGTGCTGGCCGCCGGTGCTCAAGCCGCCGCTGAAGCTCAAAGTGGGGTAGCGCGCGGCTCGGGTGGCGCGGGCGTTGGCAAGCGCAGCGTCGACTTCGAGGCGGGCGCGTTGCACATCGGGGCGGCGTTCGAGCACCTGAGCAGGTTCGTCGGGCAGCCAGGCGGGCAGGGGGCCGCCGTTTTGGTTGGGAAGCTGCGCGTCAACCCGATCGGTTGCGGTGGACGGTTGATCCATCAACTGCGCCAGATTCAGTTGCGCGGTGTCGGCCGCCGCCTTGGACTGCGCCAGTTGCTGGCGCGCGGCCATCACGATCGTCGACGCCTTGTTGATCTCCAGCGGGACCAGCTTGCCTTCCTTGACGCGCAGACGCACCAGCGGCACCAGCTGCTCGGAGAGTTCGAGCTTGCGGCGCGCGATCACTTCGAGCTGGCGGTTGGCGGCCAGCGTCCAGTAGTTCTCGGCCACCTGGCTGGCGATCAGGATGCGCGCGGCCTGGATGTCGCTGCGCGCGGCTTCGCTGAGGGCGAGCTGCTGCATGTCGAGCTGCGAAAGGCGCCCCCACAGATCGGCTTCAAAACCCACGCCGATCGAGGCGCTGTAGTTGTGGCTCCATTCGGCGCTGTTGCCGACCGGCACGCTGACGCCGTCGATCACGATGCTGCTGCCCTGCGATTGCAAGGGCCGGTTGGCGCTGTAGCTGAGGCTGGCGTTGGGCTGCAGGCGCAGGCCCTGCAAGCGGGCTTGCGTCTGCGCCTGCTGCCAGGCCAGTGCGGCGCGGCGGATGTCGGTGTTGGCTTGCAGGGCCTTGGTCTGCAAGGCGCTCAAGGTGGGATCGAGCAGCGGCGCCCAGCCGGCTGTCGCTTCAGCCGACGGGCCAGACCAGACGGGCATGGGTGGCGCGGCGGGCCGCACGATCTGCTCGCTGGCGCAGCCCGTCAGCATCAAGGCCAGCGTCAGGGCAAGTAACAGAGTCGTTCTGCGCATCATCATCCTCATTCGCGCGCCAGCGCATCCACTGGGCTCAAGCCCGCCGCACGCCGGGCGGGCAGGGTGCCAAAGATCACGCCGACCGCGCTGGAGACCGCAAAGGCGACCAGCAGCGCATCCCAGCTCACCACCACCTTGAGCTGGTGCTGCACATTGTTGAAGCCGAGTGCGGCGAGCCAGCTCAGGCCCACGCCGACCAGGCCGCCCAGGCAACACAGCACCACGGCTTCGACGAGGAATTGCAAGAGCACATCGCTGCGCCGCGCGCCCACCGCCATGCGGATGCCGATCTCGCGCGTGCGCTCGGACACCGAAACCAGCATGATGTTCATCACGCCCACGCCGCCGACCAGCAGCGCGATTGCGCCGACGCCCGCGAACACCGCGGCCAAGCTCGCCGTGATGTTTGTGAACTTCCGGTATTCCTCTTCGCCGTTCCAGGTCGAGAAGTCTTCAACGCCATGCAGGGCGCGCAGCCGATGGATGATCTGCGCACGCACCTGGGCGGGCTGGACCTGGGCATCGAGCAACAGGTCGAAGTGATCGAAATCGGCGCGCGCATCGAGCTTGCGTGTGAAGGTGCCCGAGGGCAGGTAGATCTCGCCAAGCCAGTTCTCGCCGGAGAGCAGGGCGGCGTCGCTTTCCACGATGCCGATCACGGTGATCGGCACGAAGGCGGCTTCAGGCGTTGGCACGCCGGGTGTGGGCGCCACGCCCTGCGGCAAGCCGCCCAGCGCCAGCAGCACGGTCTTGCCGATCGGCGATTCGCCCTTCTTGAACAACGCGTCGCGCGCCTTGACGTCGAGCAGCACGAGCGGGCTCGCATCGCTGTTCTCAAGCGGCGTGAAATAGCGGCCCTGTGTGACCTTGAGCTTGCGGGCCTTGAGCGTCTGCGAACCGGCGCCATGCGCCTGGATCATCGCGTCGCGCGAGCCGTGCCGCGCGGTGAGCTGCGCCTCGCGTTCCACGTTCACGCCGGTCACGCCGGGCAGGGCGCGCAGGCTGTCGATCTCGGCCGGCGTGAAGGGCTTGGGATTGGCGCCCGGCGGCAGGGCCGAGTTGCCGCGCCAGACCGCGATGCGGCCCGAGATGAAGCTCGCCACATCCGACTCGATCGAATGCCGCGCCGCGCTGGTCAGCGCCACGATCGACACGACCGAGGCAATGCCGATGCTGATGCCCAGCATCGACAGCGCCGTGCGCAGCCGGCTGCCCTTGAGCGCCGACCACGCGGTCTGCACGGCCTCGCGCCATTGCACGAGGCTGCGTTGCAGGCGGCCGCTCTGCTCGGGCGGCGCCTGCTCCAGCAGCGCGCCGACATGATCGGCCGGTGCGCCGGAATCGCTCTGCACATGGCCATCCTTGAACACGATCACGCGGCGCGCCTGCGCGGCCACCGTCGTGTCGTGCGTGACCAGGATGATCGTGTGGCCCTGTTCGTTGAGCTCGCGCAGCAGGCGCAGCATCTCCGCGCCGCTGGCCGAATCGAGCGCGCCGGTCGGCTCGTCCGCCAGGATCACCTGGCCACCGTTCATCAGCGCGCGCGCAATGCAGACGCGCTGCTGCTGGCCGCCGCTGAGCTCATGCGGCTTGTGGTGCATGCGCTCGCTGAGGCCCAGCCGCGTGAGCAGCGCTTGCGCGCGTTCCCCCCGCTTGTTGACACCCTGGCCGGTGTAGACGGCGGGCAGCGCAGCGTTGGCGCGTGCATCCAGATGCGCGAGCAGGTGGTAGCGCTGGAAGATGAAGCCGAAATGCTCGCGGCGCAGCGCGGCCAGTTCGTCGGGATCGAGCGCGGCCGTGTCGCGCCCGGCAATGCGGTAGCTGCCGCTGGTGGGCTTGTCGAGACAGCCGAGCACGTTCATCAGCGTGCTCTTGCCCGAGCCCGACTGGCCGACGATGGCGACGTATTCGCCGGCGTCGATCTCGAGGCTCACGCCATCGAGCGCGGCCACATCGTTGTCGCCCAGGCGGTAATGGCGCGCGACATCGCGCAGTTCAATGAGCGCCATCTCAGTGGTCCGTTCCGCAGTGGATGGAATACGGAATTTCCGGAACGCAGAGGGCGCAAAGGGACGCAGAGGACGCAGAGGACGCAGAGGCAACAGAGAAAAACCCACGAATTTCTTTGCGTACTCCGCGTCCCTCCGCGTCCTCTGCGTTCCGGAAACTGATTGATCTTGCTTTCATCTCAGCTCGAAGCAGCAGAGGCCGCCGGTGCCGGCGTGAGCAGCACTTTCTCACCCGCCTTCAGGCCCGACACGACCTGCACATTGGCCGCATCGTGCAGCCCGGTGCGCAGCTTGCGCTCCTGGGGCTTGCCGGCAGCGTCGTTCACCTGCACGGGATAGGCGCCGTCCTTGTCGCGTTCGCCCAGCGCCACGATCGGGATCGTCAGCACCTGCTTGGCCTGGCCGGTCTCGATGTCGACCTGCACGGTCATGTCGGCGAACAGGCGGCGGTCGCGGTTGTCGACTTCAAACAGCGCGTTGTAGAACACCGCATTGCCGGCCCGCTCGGGGATCGGCTGGATCACGCGCAACTGGCCTTCGTAATGGTGGCCATCGCCCGAGAGCGTGGTGAAGGTGGCCTTCTGCCCGACCTTCAGCGATTGCACGTCGGCCTCGGCCACCTTGGTGCGCACGGTGATCGTGTCCAGATCGGCCAGCGTCACCATCACCGGCGTGATCTGCACGGCGATCACGGTCTGGCCGACCTGCACGGGCAGGCTCACGACGGTGCCGTCCATCGGCGCCGTGATGCGGGTGTAGCTGAGGTTCAGGCGGCTGCGATCGACGGCGGCTTGCAACTGCGCCAGATTGGCCATCTGCCCGCGCACATCGGCCTCGACCTTGTCGACATTGTTCTGCGCTGTCTCGGCATCGATGGCGGCGGTGGCATCACCGGCCAGCAGGCGCTTCTGGCGCGTCAGCTCGCGCCGCGCGGCTTCCAGATCCACGCGCCGCGAATCGAGCGCGGCCTTCTGCTGCGTGACCGCGGCCTCGGCACGCTCTACGTCACTGCGCGCGAGCTCCGGATCGAGCAGCACCAGCAGTTGGTCCTTCTTGACCGCCTGGCCCAGCACCACCGGGATCTCCTTGACCTGGCCGCTGACCTGCGCGCCCACGTCGACGCGGGTCTTGGCCTGCAGGATGCCGGCTGCCTGCACGGTCTGGACGATGTCGGCGAGCTTGGCTTCGCCGGTGGGGGGCGGCGGCGGTGGCGGCGTGGTCAGACGGCTGTAGAGCAGCCAGCCCCCGATCACGAGAACGCCGGCGATCCACCAGCGCAGTTTGCGAACCCAGGTCTTGATTTTTGCGATCATCTATTGCGTCGAGCAGATGTGAATTGTTTGGGCGTGGTATAGCCGGGAAGGACTAAGAATTTATCAATCCCAGATCGAATTTCAGTGATTTTGGAATGTGCGAAGCCTTTGCAGAACACTATATTCATGCTAGGCGACCTGACATGCGCTGTAAAGATGTTATTTAGTTTGATACCCGGGAGCAGGTGAGGTGTTCGTGACGAGGACAGCCGAAACAGGAAATTCTAACCTGTCGCGCCTACTGCAGTGCTCGCACAAATTGAATAGTTCCCAGTCCGAGAGCATGGCGCGATTCAACCGCTTCCCTGTTCAGCCCCGTGATAAAAAACTTTCTCAGACACGAGCGCTGCTTTCCGAAATGCACATTCGCCATTGGTTTCGTAGCTAGGCCTTCAAATAGAAGATCAGTTCTGTGCGAGCGTGCCATTGTGACGGAGATGATTAAGTGCGCGAAACACAAGGTGATTCGCGATTGCTATAAGTACAAGCGTCTCCGCCACAGATCCAACCAGTTGTAATTGCTGCAATTCCCCACTCCGAAGCATCGTAAGCATCCCGGACCATGGAGCTATCCATGCCCAGTCTCCGAGTAGACTGCCAACAGGAATGAAGGTGGCTCCGTAGCCGAGTATAAAAACTGCCAATTGAGCAGCACCTTCGGACCTCGCGACGAAAACCACGGACGCGAGCAGAAGGCTGAGTAAGTAACATTGCAACATAAAAATTGCTAAGATGGCAACTCCGGCAATGTTGATGTCGAGCGGCGCATCGAATAGCAGTATAAGTCCAGCCACGAGAGGAGCCATTGAAAGAATTGAAATTGCGGCTGTCGCGACGAAACGAGCGCGGAGAACGGCACAAATACCCGCCGGACATTGCTGGATGCGTATCAGCGTTCCTCTGGAAACGTCGTTCGTTAAATTTCGTGCGAGTTGTGTGGACGTCCCTACGCAAAAACTCCATGCAAGAAAGATCCACGCGCCTCCAGTGGTTGCTGCGGATTTGGTGAAAAACACAGAAGACGACGAAATCCAGAATAGCCAATAAACAATCAGCAGGAAAATAGTTCCAATAGCTGCTCCAATGAGCGAGCGTTTGAATTTAAAATACTCTCTTTGGAGTTCAATTTTAATCAGAATTAGAAATGATATTAAATGGAGCATAGGCCGCGAACGTAAGGGTGAGTGTCGTTTACGGAAATGGCCTCCCAACGATCACGATCGCTTCCGGCGACTCGTAGCAACGTTCTAATAGATTCTGTGCGAATATGTTCCGAGTGGTGTCGCCGTGCTATATATTCTAGTATGTCGGTGAATTCATCTCCGGTGGTAAGTTCTGCGGCTAATTTGAATGCGATCAATTGCTTGGTTACGACGTTGCCATTTAATGGGCCTCGGATATGGGGTGTGTTGAGGTCGAATTCGTATTGAGCCTGTGTTATATGATCATCGTGCTCTCCAATTAAATTGAGAGAAATTGATGTGTCAGTCGGGTGTAATTGCGTATGAATGTCAATCAGTGGTCTGAAATAGATAATTTTTCCCTCGCTAAGGCGTGTTCGCTCTCGAAACTTTACTTCTATATGTTCGCCCGCGCATCCTTTTGTTTGCTCCCTATTGTATTCATAGATTGTGGTTTCATACCCCGGACCGTGGTAGCCTATTGTGAGCAAGCTAAAATTATGATTGTGCGGGGTGAGATATGAGTAGGTCTTGTTGTAGAGATCTACAGAAGCTTGAGTCCGTGCCAATACAGGAATCCATAGGGCGCATCGAATCACAAACGAAATTTCACCACAGGAAATGGCGCCAAAACTAAAAGCCTGTGACGAAGTCATCCGGCTCATCGTACTGCCTCCGGCGGCGGCAGACTCCAATTCGAATCTAAGCGCTTCTATGAAAAAATCACGATTTCTCTGAAGCTCCGCAAGCTTTTCAGATGCTGAGATCATGGCCGCTTCGTCCCGTGGATCAATATTTGATATTGCCCAGTCAAGGAGTTCTACTGGCGTCATAATTAATTATCCTATAATAATATTATTTAATATATTTCTCGCGGCGGCGGCTATCTCGGGGTGGGCATCATCTTTGAGATATTGCATTGCATCAATGCCATGGCTTCGTCCAATGCGCCCGAGTGCTTGCGCTGCGGTCCAACGGAGCTGATGGCACTTATTTTCTAGTAGACCTGTCAGACCAGTTACTAATCGAGGATCCGCCAGCGCACGCGCCACAATACAAGCGTGGGCCGTATTGGAATCTGCAGGAATGGCGAAAATCGACTGCCAAGCCCGCCCGGAGTCAAGATTGAAGGACCACTCAAAGGTGGATATGGGTTGTGAATGTATCTTGATAAGAGCCGTCGGTCCTTGAAATTGAAAATGTAACATCCGATCTTCTGGCTTCACGGCAATGACTTGACCCGGTTGCAGTGACGTGTGGCCAGCTTTGGTGATGTGGATATCGGTTTTGAAAATATCGGGATTCCAATCGTCAGGTGCATCATATAAGTCGATTTCCACCGAGCGATTTAGCGGCGAAAGAAGCACATACGCGACATGCGATGTCATCGTTCTCAATGGTTCTTGGTCGTGATAGCTAATCGAAAGTCCATAAGGCCTAGCTACCTCTGTGGGCATTAATGACATGTTTGTTCCGGAGATTTCTATTGGGTAATAAAGTGGGTTTTTGGCGACCCTTTCGAAATATTCAATTAACCTGGAATTTATATAGATTCGATCTGCAATTATTTCCTGTAGGATATCTTTGCAGTCGAGCACGTCTCCAGCAGAGGTGATGCGATGATCAAGGCGCGATGCGTAATTCATAATCTGTGTTTGGCATTAATATTCTGTCAGGTAGCGACGGACGAATGCCGAGTTGTTTAGTTGCTGCATCTCTTCGTATCCGATCTCAGACGCTAAGTTGCCTTGGCGCATGAAATGAACGTGATCGGCAAGTTCCAATATCGTGTCAGGCGCGTGACTTGAGAAGATAACAATGCAATGACGCTCATTTGCAAACTCTCGCAGATATTGGAATAGGTTATGGGATTCCTTAATGTCGAGTCCATTCGTTGGTTCATCGAGAAGCAGTATTTCGGCATCCGTTGCTAGTGCAATAGCAATGGATAACCTTTGTCGCATACCTCTAGACATTTTCTTAACTAGTTTTCTCGCTTGATCCTCAAGTCCAAATCTCTGAAATATATTAGATGATTGATGGAGTCGTTCTGCTTTCTTATTGACGGATGCAAGTTCAACGAAGTAGTTGTAATTTTCGAGTGCACTCAGATCGTGATACAGGTCGCCGCCACCATCTAGCATTAATGCAACCCTTGGTGGGCGAGTTTCTCCATTTTTGCAATAAATTATGGCGCCGGCATCAGGCGTAATGCTGCCAGCTATTAGATGAAAGAGAGTTGTCTTTCCCGCGCCGTTGGGGCCTATTATTGCGGTTATCCGATTTTTGCAAAAGGATGCATTTATATTATTGACGACAACGGAATCGGTTGCATATTTTTTGGAAAGATTCTTTATTGTTAGTGTCGCCATATCGTATGTTCTATCATCTTGGTAACGATGCTGTACGGTAATTTCTCGACAAAAACCGCCCCGCTCCGATGACTCAGATGGTAGGGCGGGTTCAGGATTACCTGGCGACAGACCACGCCCAAATCCCTACGGCCAAGACACCGCAGGGCAGGGCACCTATAGAATCACTCGCGCCGTAAGGGCCGACTTGCGAGTCTAGGTCCGCGATTTCGAGTGTGATTGCGTTATCTTGTTGGTCGTTCGTCATTTTTGATACTCCTAAGTTGCAACGCTGCAGCGCAGCGTCGATTACCACTGATGCGGTAATAAGTTTGAAAGCATATGCATCCGCTATGCGATCAGGGATCTGGATGAGGCTTTATTCATGAATCATCAAGAGGCCGGCCCAAGGGTGGCACAAATACAAGCCAATGCAATTTTTACTCTGTCGTCAGACGCCTTAAAAATCGAAAATTAGGTGCTTCGATTCCTCCGCTTGATGTCATTTGTCGGCCCTCTGTTTTTGAATGCGCTAAGGTATTAAGTGCATCACCTTACCGGTATTTGTAATTGAGATCTTGTGGCCGATATTTTAAAACTGTGCTATCTATGTTGAAAGTTGAACAATGGTTGCACCATATTTTTCTGGAAGCAACCCCTAGCTCTAAGCTTGCCAAGGTAGGAATACCCGCCCCCTAAATCAAACCGCTCGCGCAGAGATGTGATGTTGGCTCCAAGCCGCTTCGTGTGGGATCGGACGTGACAATTGCGCCACGATGGACCCGCGCATCTCGTAAGGCCAGCGGGGATGTCCCGGCAACGGATGGAAGTTTGCGAAGACCGGAAGGCAAATTTCGAGCGCCAGAGTTACGGCGCTGTTTCCGGGTGTATTGGGCCTAGCGCGGGCGTGGTGATGGGCAAGGTCGAGCCGAGCACGGCGCGCAAGCGCATCGACTTTGAGACGATTTACGGAGCTGCCCGATTGGCGCGGCTCGGGGCGGGCTGCGTGAGTAGCAGGTACATAGTCGGCCCTGAGCAACGCGGTTTCAGGTGGCCGCAAGGCGGCTAAACCGGGCTATCGCCCTCTGATGTCGTGATGCCGCAGTAGCCGCGGTCAGCCAGCACGATCTTGGGGCTTGCCAGTGATGATGCCGATCTGCTCCACCTGGCTGCCTACGGTGTGACCGTCATGCGGGTTCCCAACATGGAACGCGTGCCCACCACCGGCCTTCCTTCCCAGTGACGGCCGCCGAGACTTTGAAGCCGAACTCGTAGGGCGTACGTGCTTTGCCTTTGGCGATGCATTTCACTTCCGGCGCGTGCAGCGTGTAGAGCCTGTTCTTGCCGTCTCGCTTCTGCTCGTACAGGCGTTGCGTGATGTCGAACTTGGCCTGCAGGGCTGCGTGCAGTTCACCGCCAAGACCTGAACCTCAACGCTGCATATCGCGAATTACGCGGCCGAGATAGGTGCGCAACTTCCGGATCGCGCGACGCATGCGGCGGAACTGCTTGGCATGTGCGTAGCGGCCGGCCTGGTCTCGGCGGCCTTGCTGCGCAGGCATAGGTCTGGCGCAGCATGATGCCGGCGCCTTGTGCCGCACCGACGAGTTGCTCGCAAGCCTGTTTGAGCAAGCGGCTGTCGGCCGGGTGTGCAATCGCCTTGGGCTGTACGGTGGTGTCCAACAGCTCCGCGTCCAGGCTCGCTCGCTTGAAGACGCTGGCCTTGGAGGCAGTCTCGACGCTGTGCCCCACCACCATTCACAGCCGGCCTCGCCAATGCGTGGCGCCAGCGCACCAGACGGGACGCATCGCAGGGCAGCTCGAGTTGGAAGTACCGCTCGCCGCGGGAGCGCTGCCCGTACGGGTTCTCGCGCCAGCCTTCGCCCACGTCGTCGTCGCTGAGCGCATACATGTGCTTAGGGTATAGGAGTGCGGCCATCAACCGCGCGGGCAGCGCGGGCCGATCGGTGGTGAGATGAACTGCGGGCTCCATTCGGCCTCCAACGCCTGCCACTTGATCGGTGCTGCCAAGTGAACCAGCCCGTGAGGTTGGTTGATCAGGTTCAGCAACTCGGCGCCGAACAAGGCGTGATCGGCGCCTCCGTCGGCTGGCTTTCGGACTCATCAACACCTCGTCTCAGTTTGCAAGGAATTGACGTGGATTTGAGCCGAATTCCAATCTGCAGCATCGGCAATCACCCTGGAAATCCAGCGTTCATACGGGCCGGCGGGGTTGTTCAGGGGCGGCTCGATAGTTTCTCGGGACGGGACCGCCTCGATTTTGAATTAGGGGGAGGGTCCGAAAACTAGATGTAGGGATTGTTGCGAGTGAAGCGCGCTGCAACGATGCCCAGACTTTCACGGCGATGGGGTTCCACGATGACGAATCTGAAAACAGCCCTCGTGGGCATCGGCCTTCTTGCCAGCGTGTTGATGCCGTTTCAGCAAGCCCAAGCGCAGGTGCAATCCCAAGCCCAAGCCCAAGCCCAAGCCCGAACGTATTGCCTGTATCTGCCTGACCCGATCCTGTGTGTCCAGTTGCCCTTCTAGATCGCGTGCCTGGAACTGGAACAACTCGAATTCAGTGGGCACCGAGCGTGATCACTGATATGTCCGCCGGCAGAAAAAGCCGGCATTTTCTACTCGCTGTATTGGAGTATTCAGATGTTCAACTTCACGAATGACGCCACCAAGGCTGCAACGCAAGCTGGGAGCGGCTCCTTGAACGCTTCCGCCGCGCAATGGTTTGTGCTGGTCGACAGCAATAACTGGGTGCTGTGCGGCCCCACCACCAAGTAAGGCCGGCTCTCACGTCGGTGGCGGCAAGCCTGGCCTGCGCCGGGCTTGCCATTTCGGCCTGCACTCAGCCTTTGGAGGCGTCGGTGGTAGTACTCAAGGGGTTCCTGCGTCGGCAGGTCATTCAGCGCCGATCGCTCGCGGCCTTGAATTGGCTGGAGTCGCATGGCCCGTCATTCCGGATCGATGCCAATGCCGGCTTTGCCGCCACGGTTGCCGGCGCGCATGCGCTGCCCTGGCAGGTCAAGCCCTTGACCGAATTGCTGTTTCTGCTGCTGGTGTTCAAGCGCCACGACCTGCACGACAAGCGCCTGCGTGAACTGAATGAATTCGTGCTTCAGGAGGCGGCAAGTTTCGACTGGCACGCGCTGCTGGCCTACGACCCTTCGGCGGCCACGCCGCTGGCCATGATCACGGATTTCTTTCTGCTGCACGTGCGGCCCCCGCCGTTCGAGACCGAGCATTTCGACGCGCTCCTGGGGATGCACTACTTCCTCGGCGTCGACCGCGTTCCGTACCGCGACATGGACCTGGCCTACAGCCTCTGGCGGCTGGGCCATGCCAAGGCGATGGACGGGGCCGGGCCCCTGTTCGCCGAGACCGCATTCGGCAAGGCGCAGCGCCTGGCCCGGTATTCGATCGACGACATCTACTCCCTGACTCACGCGATCTTCTATCTGACGGATCTCGGCCATCGCCGCTTGAGCGAGACGATCGATCCCAAGACGGAGGCCCGCCTTCGACGCGACCTGATTGCGCTGACGGCCGTCATGCTGCGCGCCGACAACTGCGATGTGCTGGGCGAGTTGCTGCTGGGCTGGCGGTTCTGCCGGCTGCAGGTCGCGCCGCACGAGGAGGCGATTTTTCAGGCCGGCGTCGATCGGATCATCGCCTCGATGATGCCCGATGGCAGCGTGCCGTCGACCGCCCGAGGCCACGAGCGGGCGCTGGCCAGGAAGGCCTTGTTCACCGAGCTCTATCACACGACGCTGGTCTCGGCGCTGCTGCTGTCGATGCTGGAGCGGCCCCTATGACGCCGGCACAACTGCTCGTGCTGTGCGAGGAGCGGCTGCTCAAGCTGCAGTCACGCCTGGAGGAAGCCAGCGATGAGCGACCGCTGATCCAGCTCGGCGTGGTGGCGGAGCTCTTGCTCGCGGCTCCTGCCGGTAGTGCTGGCAGTGCCGGCAGTGCTGGCAGTGCCGGCAGTGCGGCAGGCCGTGTTGTTTCAGGACCGGCAACGCTGGCGCGTCCTCGCGCCCTCCTGGCCGACGCGGCCCTGCGATGGTTGCGCTCGGGCCTGCTGGAGCGCGCCCTCAGGGGCAGGACAGAGCACCTCTACGCCGTCGCCATGCTGATCCGGCTGGCCACCGAGGCCTCGGACTACTGGGTCCAGGATCTGGTCCCGGTTGCTGAACTGCTCGCGCAAGGCGGAATGCCGCGGGGCGAACAGCCCTCGCTGAGTCTCGCGCTCGTGCGGGCGCATCTGCGCTGTGCGGGCTTGAGCGTTGAGGAACGCCCGTCTGCAGCGGGCTTGGGGCGCTCGCTCGACAAACGGGTGCTGCGCAGCCGCACCGATGAACAGGATGTCGCTACCTTGCTGAAGTTCTCCCAGCTTCATGTGATGGGCCGCGTCGAGGGGCCGATGCCGAAGGTGCTGCCGCGGCTGCTGCTGATCCATTCAATGCTGAAGCGGGACATGAACTGGCTGGCCGCGCTGGCCTGGATCAACGGGTGCGTCTTCCCTCGCTCGCCAGCCTCGGCCGCGCTGCAGGACCAGGCACGTGTTCTCCTGGCCGCCGAACTGCGAACGCGTGACGATCTCTTGCCCTTGCCCTTGCCCTTGCCCTTGCCCTTGCCGCACGCTGCACCCGGCCCGGAGCTTCATGACGACTATGTGCAACGCGCTGCCGAAGGCCTGCGCCTGCGCAGCAGCCTGGCTTGCTGCGCGTTGCTGATGACGATGATGACGATGGATGGAGACCCGCATGGATGATCGAAATGCCTTTCTGTCGCCACGGCAGCGCGAGACGACCTTGGCGTATCTCGAAACGTTTCAAGGGTTGGACGGCGAGGTCGATCGGTTCAGGCCGGCGATGCTGGCGACGTTTGCGCGTTGCTGCCTGCTGCTCAATGGCATTGGTGAAGGCGAGGGCCGTGCCGCGCCGGCACAAGCCGGCATCGAGGCCGAGGCCTTCGCCCGCAGCGTCCTCGACCATCCCGACGCCGAGCGCCTGGAACTCGATCCCCTGGTCCTGCTCACGCACCACCTGGCCTTGCAAGACGCCGGCCAGGAGTCGGCCGGGCTGAAGCTCCTGCTGGCAAAGATCCACCTGCAATTGCGCGGCTTGCCCAAGGACATCCAGCGGCTGGGCCGCGTGCGCCGAACCGCGCAACTGCTGCGCCGGGCCGGCTTCGAGGCCAAGGTCGAGCCCGTGGCCGATTCGTTCTGGGAAGCGATGGAGCAGCCGCAGCAGCTGCTCACGATGTCCAGCGACGCCCTCCAGGATCTGGTCGATCACATTGCCGTCGAGGAGCTCGCCATCGACCCTGTGAGGAGCGAAATCCTCGCCCTGATCGCCTTGTCCGAGCTGCGCAATTACCGCATCGACTACGCTTCCCACGTCTTGCGCCTGCTGCTGTCTTCGGCCAACCCCAGGGGCTGCAGCGACTACATTGAAGAGGCCATCAACTTCATTGCCGTGCAGCGTGGCCGCAACGGCAGCTACGGCTTCATCGAGCCTTTCCGCGAGGACGAGTTTGCGGGCCTTGATCGCGACCGGAACTTCCACCTCCCGTTCACGCTGAACGCGGTCTGGTTGCTGCAGGTTCAAGCGCAGGCACAGGCACAGGCACGGCGCGTTCGTCCGGACATCGGCGGGAGTCCATGAGCAGTTTCATCGCGCTGCTCGCGCTGGCGCGATCTCGCTGGCCAGCCTATCTGGCGGCGGTGCTGTGCGTTGCCGCGGGCACCGGCATGTTCCTGGTGATCCCGCAGAAGCTCGGCGCGCTCGTGCAAGCCGTTTCGTCAGCGCGTGGCGCGGAGGTCGCAGCGCCGTCGTTCTATCCGGCCCTCACCATCGCCTTGCTGCTGGTGGGGCAGGCGGTGATGATGGCCGCTTACGGCTATATCGTCGCGCTGGTCGCGGAGAAGATCGGCAACGAGCTGCGCGCTGCGTTCTTCCATCACCTGATCCTGAAGCCGATCGACGTCGGTGCCGAGCAACTCGGCGCCATCGCCTCGCAGTTCAGTTCCGATCTGGCGATCATCCAGGGCGGCTTGTCCGACACGCTGGTCAGCTTTCTGCGCCATGCGCTCTTCACGGCCGGCGCGCTGGTGGCCATGTTTCTGGTCGACACGCGGATGGCGGTGGTGTGCATCGGCAGCGTGCTGATCGTGGCCTTGGTGGTTTCGGCCTTCATTCACCATGCGACGAAGGCGCTGCTGCGGGTGCAGGCGCAGCGCGCGCGCACCGTCGCGCTGCTGGTCGAATCGGCAAGCAATGCCTACGTCATCCAGGCCTACGGGCGCAGTGCCTATTTTGACGAGCGCTTCCGCGAACGCCTGGCCGACACCTACCGCGAGATCGTCGGCAGTTTGCGTCTGATGTCGCTGATCAACCCCGTCAGCCTGACCGTGTTTGCGTTCGCCATCCTCGGCATCATGGGCTACGGTTTCGGAGCGGTCGCCAGCGGGCGCTTGTCGGTGGCCGATCTTGTGGCCTTCATCACCTACGCCGTGATCCTGGTGGCCTCGGTCAGCCAACTGGGCATGACGCTGGGGCAAATGCGGCAGGCCTCGGCCATGCTTGAGAAACATGGCCCGCTGCTGAGGACCACGACGGCAAGCCCACCGATGGCCGGCACGGGCTTGACAGCGCCCCGTCGTCCGACCGAACTGCCTCCCTTGAAGATCCGATTCGAAGCGGTGAGCTACTCGTATCCCGGCGCTTCGAAAGCCGCCTTGCGCGAGGTCTCGTTTGAAGTTCCTGCCGGTCGGGTCACCGCCATCGTGGGCGAGAGCGGGGCCGGAAAGAGCACGCTGGCGGGGCTCATGAACGGCCTGCTCGCGCCCGCGTCGGGCTGCGTGACGCTTGAACCTGCGCCGCAGGACAGGGCGGCCGCGATCGGCATCGTCCCGCAAAATCCCTTCCTGTTTGCGGGCACGGTGGCCGAGAACATCGGCTTTGGCCGCGAACACATTGATCGACAAGACATGGCATGGGCCGCGAGTGCAGCCCATATCCACACGCACATCACGCAGCTCGCCGAGGGCTACGACGAAGTGCTGCAAGAGAAGGGCAACAACCTCTCGCGCGGGCAACAGCAACGCATTGCGCTGGCCCGGGCGCTGGCCGGCAGGCCTGCGGCCCTGATCCTCGATGAGGCCACGGCCTCGCTCGATGCAATCAGCGAGAGGGCCATCCGCCTTGCGATGGACGATCTGCGCGGGCGCATGACGGTCGTGGTGATCGCCCATCACGGCGAGATCCTCAGCGGCGTCGATCATCTGATCGTGCTCGATCAGGGCCGGGTGATCTACGAAGGCCCGCCGCAGGGCGCTGGCGCCGTGCGCAGCGTGGTCGACTTCTTGCCGCAGCTTGCGCAGGGCGAGCTCTTGAAGGAGCGCAGCGATGCAGCTTGATCTGGTCGATCTCGTGATCCACACGCCGGCCGGCCGGCCCTTGCTCAGCGCGCGGCAGGCCGAGTTCGGTGTGGGGCTGACCGCCTTGATCGGCTCGAACGGTGCCGGCAAGTCGACATTGCTGCGAACGATCTTCGGCCTGCATCCGCTGGCGAGCGGCCGGATCGTCCTGGGCGGCGTTGACAGCCGGCGCGAGCGCCGCCAGTTCCTCGCCATGTCGGTGTTCCAGCCGCAGAACTTCGTGGCCTATCCGGAGCTCGATGGCGTGCAGTTTCTCAGCTACTGCCTGAGCTTGCGAGGCTTCTCAGGCCGACAGGCACGCAGCCGTGCCGGGCATTGGTTCGAGAGGGTGGGCCTGGCTGAAGCCGCAGGCGAGCGCATTGCCGGCTACAGCCAAGGCATGTTGCAACGCCTGGGTCTGGCCTACGCGCTGCAGCTCGATACGGCACTGTGCGTGCTGGATGAGCCCTTCGCCGGCGTCGATCCGCAAGCCCGGCAAGACCTGGGCCAGCGGCTGGCTGAAGCGGCGCGCGACCGCGTCGTGCTGATCTGCACGCACCATGTGGACGAGATGCAGGCGATCGGTGCCGGTGTGGCCGAGATTCGCGCCGGCCAGCTGAGCGTGGGCCTTCAACCGCAGGCGTCCCTGTGAGCGGCCGGGCGTGGGCGCGGGTCTCAACGCGGATCTCGACGCGGGTCTCTGCGCAGGCCTGGGCGCGGGCCTGGGTTTCGACCTTCCAGGTGGCGTTGCGCCTGCGCTTTCTCGATCGCCTGTCCTTGACCCGTTTCGGGCTTCTGCTGGGCCTGTGCGCCATGCTTGTGCCGGCACCGGATGCCGGCTATGCCATCCTCAACATCAACGGCCTGGCGCCGCGGATGTCTGCGTCGACCGGCTTGCTGGCGGCCGCGGTCGTGCTCAACGCCGTCTTCATCGCTGGCTATGGTCTGCTGCTCGATGTCGGCTGCGGGCGCGACGGCCGCTCCGGCATGGCCCGCCTGCTGGCGGTGCAAGCGGTGGGCGCGCGGCTGCTCGTGCTGGCGCGCTGGGCGGCGAACCTGGTTTACGCGCTGGCGCTCGCGGCGATCGCGCTGATGATGTTGTCCACCACTTTGTATGCGCGCTACGCCGCGCTGCCGAGCGGCCAGGCTGTGGTGATGTTCATCGGCCTGGTCGTCCCCGCGCTGGTCGTGGCGGCGGTGCTGGGCATGGCGCTTGACCTGGCACTTCCAAGCCATCCGCTGTTGCGAAGCGCAACGGCGCTGGTGGTCTGGACCGCGCTGACGGTGTTCTCGGTCCTGGGCGTGCTCGACCTGCTTGGCATCGCGGCCCTGCGCGGTTCGCTGGGCGATGTGCATGCCGCCGACAGCCTGAGCTTCGGCCTGATCAGCACGCAGGGGACGGCCGCACGGCCTTGGCTGACCCTCGCGGTCGACACGCAAACGAGCCTCCTGGCAAGCCTCTTGCTCACCCTTGAGGTCTTGGTCGGCGGTGGTGTGGTGGTCGCTCTGCTCGGAGGCCGGCTCTGGCGTCAGCAAAGCGTGCCGCATCCGCCGGCCGCGCGCCGGTCGCCACCGTCGCTGTTTGCGGCTCAGCCTGATGAGGGGCTGCCGGCAGGCAGGGGCCGCAAGCTCGCCACCGCTGACGACCGCCTGCAGCCGGCCAGTCTGCCGCGCGTGGCGATGCTGGTCTGGTCACGGCTGCTGCGCCGTTCGCGCCTTGCGGCCGGGGTGCTGGTGCTGGCGGCCGGGGTGGCCTGGGGGGCTCCACAGGCAGGGGTCGCGCTGGCGCTGCTGCTGGTGGTGCCCATCCTCTTGCTGAACGGCACATCGCGGGCGGAGGTGATGGCTGCCAGCAGTCTGGAAAACTGTGAGCCCGCGCTCGCGCGGCCCAGGCCCAACGTGGTCTTCGCGCTCGTCTTGCTGATGGGCCTTTGGCTCGTCGCAATGCCGGCGCTGTGGCGCCTCGACACCTTCCAGGCCTTGACCGCGATGCTCGGCATGGCGGCGCTGGTGAACTGGCTGGTCCTCACGCACCGGCACTTCGATCGGCCGCTGCTGGGCGTTGCGGTCGCGGGTGCCGCTGTCTACGTCGTGGCCTTCAACAAGGTGCCGGCCGGCGCCGACATCTTCGGGCTCTGGCAAGTCAGCGGTTGGGCCTTGGTGATCTCGGCCGGCCTGGCCTGCTCGCTCGGTGCCGCGCTGCTGTTCAGTCGGCCAAGGTGACGACCACCGGCGTGTGATCGCTGGGCCGCTCGTTCTTGCGCGGCAGCTTGTCGATCACGCACTCAGTCACCTTCTCCTTCAGCGCATTCGAGACCAGGATGTGGTCGATGCGCAGGCCCTGGTTCTTGCGGAAGGCGAGATTGCGGTAGTCCCACCAGCTCCAGCTCTTGGGTGGCTGCTCGAAGAGGCGGAAGGCGTCAACCATGCCGAGCTCCAGCAGGCCCTGGAAATGCGCGCGCTCTTCGGGCGTGGCGTGGATCTGGCCGGCCCAGGCTACGGGGTCATAAATGTCGCGATCTTCGGGGGCGATGTTGAAGTCGCCCATCAGGACGACCTTCTCATGGCGCTTGAGCTCGTCGGCCATCCAGGCACGCAAGCCATTGAGCCAGCCCATCTTGTAGACGAACTTGTCGCTGTCGGGTGCCTGGCCGTTGGGGAAGTAGCCGCCGATCACACGCACGCCATTCACGGTGCCGGCGATCACGCGCGCCTGTTCGTCGGCAAAGCCGACGATGTTCTTGACGATGTCGGAGGCCGGTTCTCGTGTCAGCAGAGCCACGCCGTTATAGGTCTTCTGGCCGAACCATTGCGTCTGGTAACCGGCCGCGCCGATTTCCAGCGTCGGGAACTTGTCGTCGGTCAGCTTGGTCTCTTGCAGCACGAGCGCATCGACCGGGTTGGCGGCGAGCCAGTCCAGCACCTGCGGCAGGCGCACGCCGAGCGAGTTGACGTTCCAGGTGGCGAGTTTCATGGGCGAAAGATCATGACTTGAGGACTGGCGATTATGCGGCTGCAGGAAATGCCCGGCAGGCGTACATTCGCTCTTCGGTTCCTTGTTGATTCAGCAGTAGTTCATTCATATCCAGGAGACAAGAATGACGACGAGCTTCCAAGTGAACGGCCGGACGGTGCATGTCCAGGCTGAACCCGATACCCCACTGCTCTGGGTGATCCGCGACGAGATCGGCCTGACCGGCACCAAATTCGGCTGCGGCATGGCGCTCTGCGGGGCCTGCACCGTCCACCTCGATGGCGCACCGATCCGCTCCTGCCAGACGCCGGTCTCGGCCGTCGCCGGCAAGAAGGTGGCCACGATCGAGAGTCTCTCGCCCAACAACAGCCACCCGCTGCAAAAGGCCTGGATCGCGCACGACGTGCCGCAATGCGGCTACTGTCAGAGCGGCCAGTTGATGAGCGCGGCGGCCCTGCTCAAGACCAACAAGAACCCCAGCGACGAGGACATCGAGGAAGCCATGAGCGGCAACATCTGCCGCTGTGGCACGTACGGGCGCATCAAGGCCGCCATTAAGACCGCGGCTGTGGAGATGCACGGTCATCAACCCGCCACGGCCGCCAAGGCTTGAGGAGACGAGCATGACCATCGATTCCGTTCGTCCCTCGGCAAAGTTCTCTCGCCGCACATTCCTTCAAACCACCTCCGTCGCCACCGGCGGCCTGATGCTCGGCGTGGCGCTGCCCGGCGGCATCGGCGAGGCGTTGGCCGCAGGCACGCTGCACACGCCCAATGCCTGGGTCCATATCTCCGACGACAACACGATCACGCTGCTGTCCGCGCGTTCAGAAATGGGGCAGGGCGTCTACACCTCGATGCCGATGCTGATCGCCGAAGAGCTGCATGTGGACATCCGCAAGATCAAGGTCGCGATCGCGCCACCGGGCAAGGTCTATGTCAACGCGCTGCTCGGTGCGCAGATCACGGGCGGTTCCACTTCCGTGCGCGACGGCTGGGAGAAGCTGCGCATCGCGGGAGCCCAGGTGCGCGAGATGCTGATCACGGCCGCAGCCGACAAATGGAAGGTCGACCGCTCGAAGCTGCGCGCCGAGGACGGCATGGTGCTCGGCCCCGGAGGCAAGAAGGCCAGCTACGGCCAGCTCGCCGCGGCGGCGTCCGCCTTGCCCGTGCCCGAGAAGGTCACGCTCAAGGATCCGAAAGATTTCACCATCGTCGGCAAGCGCACCAAGCGGCTCGACACGCCGTCGAAGGTCAACGGCACGGCGGTCTACGGCATCGATGTGAAGCTGCCCGGCATGGTCTACGCCTCGCTGGAGCAATGCCCGGTGATTGGCGGCACGGTCAAGAGCTTCGATGCAGCGAAGGCCAAGACGATGCCCGGCGTGCTCGACGTGGTGCAGATTCCCGATGGCGTGGCCGTGGTGGCCGATACCTACTGGCGCGCCAAGAAGGCGCGTGAAACGCTCGTCGTGCAATGGGACGAAGGCCCCGGCGCTGCGCTGAACGATGCCGTCATGTGGGAAGGCATCCGCGGCGCGGCTGCCACCGAAAAGCACATCCCGATCAACAGCAAGGGCGATGCCGCCGCGGCCATGAAGGGCGCGGCCAAGGTCGTGAAGGCCGAGTACATGCTGCCCTTGGTCGGCCACGCCACGCTGGAGCCGATGAACTTCACGGCGCATGTCGCCAACGGCAAATGCCTGCTGATCGGGCCGACGCAATTCCAGCAAGGCGCCGAAGGCGCGGTGATGGCCGCACTCGGCATGAAGCCCGAAGACATCACGCTGCAGACCACCTTCATCGGCGGCGGTTTCGGGCGGCGGCTGGAGCTTGATTTCATCGTGCAGGCAGCGCTGATCTCGAAGGCCGTCGGCAAGCCGGTCAAGCTGCTGTGGACGCGCGAAGACGACACGCGCCACGACTTCTTCCGCCCGATGGCGCTGAACCAGCTCGAAGCGGGCTTGGATGCCGAAGGCAAGCCGATCGCGATGATCTACCGCGTGACCTCGCAGTCGATCACGCAGCGCGCCTTCGGCCTGCCCAAGGACACGCTCGACAGCTTCATGGCCGAGGCGGCCGTGCCGCGCTACGAGCTGGGCAGCTCAAGCCACGAGATGGTGATCCACGATGCCGGCATGCGCGTGGGTTACTGGCGCGCGGTCAGCCACAACATGAATGCTTTCGCGAACGAGAGCTTCGTCGACGAGCTGGCCGCCGCGGCGGGCAAGGATCCCTATGCCTACCGCATGTCGCTGCTGGGCAGCCAGCCGCGCATGGCCAACGTGCTGAAGACGGCGGCCGACAAGGCGGGCTGGGGCCAACCGCTGCCGGCCGGGCATTTCCGCGGCATGGCGATGATGGAGGGCTACGACACCTACATGGCGCAGGTGGCCGAGATCTCGGTCAAGGATGGCGTGCCGGTCGTGCACAAGGTCTTTGTCGTGGCCGACCTGGGCCACATGGTGAACCCCGACACGGTCGAGGCGCAGCTGCAGTCGAGCATCAACTTCGGCCTGACGGCGGCGCTCTACGGCGAGATCAATCTCGACAAGGGCCGCGTGCGCCAGAGCAACTTCCATGACTACCAGTTGCTGCGCATGTACGAGGCGCCGGCGATCGACGTGACGCTGATCCCGAGCACCGAGAAGCCGGGCGGTGTCGGCGAGCCGGCCACCGCGCTGATCGGCCCGGCGGTGGGCAACGCGCTGTTCGCGGCGACGGGCAAACGGCTGCGGCAGATGCCGTTCACGGCGAAGCGGCTTGAGATGGCTTGACGAGGGGCGGCGGCTCGGACGCTGAAGAAGTTTCCGGAACGCAGAGGGCGCAGAGGAACGCAGAGGACGCAGAGGAACGCAGAGGACGCAGAGTATTGAGGTTAAAAGCCTCAGCGCTCTCTGCGTCCCTTTGCGTCCTCTGCGTTCCGGAAACTGTGTCTTCACTTCAGCAGGAAGTCCTGCAGCGCGTTCATGGTCTGCTCGGGCTGCTCTTCCATCAGCCAGTGGCCCGAACCCTTGATGATGCGGCCGTCCACATTCGTGTCGACCAGCTTGCCCTGATCGATCAGGAACTGGCCGCCGGCCTTCTCGCCGGAGAGCACCATCATGGGCATGGTCAGCGGCGTCTTGGCGAACTCGGCGAAGTCCTTGGCATCTTGCTCAAAGGCCTTGAAGTAGCCAAAGCCTGCGTGCATGCCGCCGGGCTGGCCGTAGGTCTTGGCATAGAAGCGACGATCAGCTTCGGGGATCGAATGCGTGCGATCGGCCGCGAAGTCGTTCCAGAAATGTTCGAAGTAGATGCGCTCACGGCCGGCCACCAGCTTCTCGGGCGTCTCGCCGTAGAAGTGGAAGTGCCAGAGGTCGCGCAGCAGCCAGACCTTGGTCCAGTCGCCGACGCCGGGCAGGAAGGCGTCCATCAGCACGATGCGCTCGACCTCGCTCGGGTATTGCGCGGCGTAGGCATACGCCACCATCAGGCCGATGTCATGGCCGACGATCTCGATCCTGTTGAAGCCTAACGACGACGTCAGTGCATGGATCTTCTGCGCCATCACCTTCTTGGTGAAGGCATCCAGGTCCTTGCCCGAACCGCCCGCGCCGGGCAGGTCGATCGCGATGACGGTGCGGTTCTGCGCCAGCTTGGCCATCACCGGACGCCACATGTGGGCGGTCTCGGCGTAGCCGTGCAGCAGGACGATCGGGGTCTGGTCGCCCTGGCCAATCTGCAGGTAGTGCAGCTTGAAGCCGTCGGTCGTGGCGGTGTGCTCGACGATGGGCTGGGCCATTGGGGCCAACGGGGCCGCCTCGGCCGCGTGCCAAGGCACGATGCCGGAGACCAGTGTGGCCGTGATCAGGCCGAGAAGGATGCGTGTGCTGTTCATGGGGAGTTCTCCTGTTTTGAGAGCATCGAGGATGCCGCCGCGAACGGCCGGCCGCATCCCCCGATTGGCTTAGAGCTGGCTCATGCCGCCGTCAACAATGATCTCGGTACCGACGATGAAGGCCGACTCCGGCGCCGACAGATGCAGCACCGTGCTGGCCAGTTCTTCCGTGGTGCCGAAGCGGCCCAGCGGGATCTGGCTCTGGATGCTGGCGGCTGTGGCTTCCAGCGTCGGTGCATCCAGGCCGAGCTTGCTGAAGATCGGCGTGCTGATCGGGCCCGGGCTGACCACGTTCACACGGGCTCCGCGCGGCAGCAGTTCGGCGGACAGCGTCTTGGCCATCGAGATCACGGCGGCCTTGCTGGCGGCGTAGATCGACGAATTCGGCATGCCGATGTGGGCGTTGATCGAGCCGTTGATGACCAGCGATGCGCCCTTGCGCAGCAGCGGAGCCAGCGCCTGGATCTGGAAGTACAGGCCCTTGACGTTGGTGTTGAAGGTTTGGTCCCAGAGGTCTTCGGTGGCGTCGCTGAGGCCAACGAACTTGGCGATGCCGGCATTGAGGAAGACGGCGTCAAGCTGCACGCCCTGGGCGGCCAGGGTGGCGGCGAGCGCGCGGGCTTCGGCCACGCTGGAGGCGTCGTTCTTGATCGCGACGGCCTGGCTGCCGATCTCGGCGACGGCCTGTTGCAGGGCGGCGTCATCGCGGCCGGTGATGTAGACGCGGGCGCCTTCGGCGGCGTAGGCCTTGGCTGCGCCCAGGCCGATGCCGGAGCTGCCGCCGGTGACGAGGACGGTCTTGTTGTCGAAACGGTTTGCAGTGCGGGTCATGATGAATTCCTTTGAAGTCGTTCGGAGCTGAGAGGGTGAAGATTTCGGTTTCTTGCGGACGCCGATACTCTGGTGCCGTGACTCGAATGTGCTTGCCGGCGCCGCTTTTGCCGTTCCACAATCGCGATGAACTCGTGCGAAGGAATCGAACATGTTGAGCGAGGATGAATTGGTCCTGCTGCAGGCGATCAAGCAGGCGGGCAGCCTCTCGCGGGCGGCGGCCTTGCTGGGCAAGGCGCCGTCGACCATTTCGCATGCGGCGCGGCAGCTGGAGGCGCGCTACGACGCGCTCCTGTTCGACCGCCGCCGCTACCGGCTCGAGCTCACGCCGGCCGGCGTCTTGCTGGCGGAAGAGGCGGCGCGGCTGATGCTGGACGTGGCCCGCGTGAACACGCGCGTCAAGCAGATCGCCAATGGCTGGGAAGACCGGCTCGCGATCGTGACGGACGAGATCCTGGAGTTCGAGAGCTTCCTGCCCGTGATCCGCGATTTCGATGCGCTGATTTCAGGCGTTAGCCTTCGCATCACCCATGAGGTGCTGGGCGGCACCTGGGAGGCGCTGCGCGAAGCCCGCGCGGATCTCGTGATCGGCGCCACCAACGAGCCGCCGGCGATCCCGCAGCTGCGCTGGTTCGAGCTCGGCGTGATGGAGTGGGTGTTCGCGGTCGCGCCGCGCCATGCGCTGGCCAAGGCGGCGGAGCCGGTGGCGCCGGCGGCCATCCGAAGCGAGCGCGCCGTGGTGGTGGCCGACAGTGCGCGCGGCACCAGCGCACGCAGCTACGGCGTGCAGGGCGGTCAGGCGCAGTTGGCCGTGCCCAGCATGCGCGCCAAGATTGCTGCGCAATGTGCCGGTGTGGGCGTCGGGTGGTTGCCGCGCCGCCGGGTAGCGGGACTGATCGAACGCGGAGAACTGGTCGAGAAGAAGATGGCTCATCCGCGCGAACCGAACACGCTCTACGTCGCCTGGCGCGGCGAACATGAAGGCCGCGCGCTGCAATGGTGGCTCGAGCGCCTGCGCCAGCCGAGGCTGGCCAGGAAGCTCGTGCAGGGCGTCGAAATCTAGACCGGCGTCAGAGCCAGATGTGGAACCAGGCCGTCGCGCCGAGCACGATGCCGATGCCGCCGGCCACCAGCACGGCGCGGAACATCCAGCGGCGCTTGGTCAGCAGGGCGATGGCCGCCAGCGCGATCGAGACCTGCAGCGCCGTCGTCGCCTGGGCCCAGCGGTGGTGCATGTGCAGCTCATGCTCGCTCTGCTCGTCCCACTCGGTGGATTCGGCTTCGAGCTTGTCGGCTTCAAGCTTGATCTCGGCCTTTTCCTTGTCGTAGCGGGCGGCCTTGTCGACGTACTTGGCGCGCTTGTCCTCGCCGACGACGATTTCGGAGGCCAGCTCGGCCAGGTTCTGCTTGTTGGCCTTGGCCTGGTAGTAGTTCCACTTGTCCGCGGCCTCGGTCTTCTTGATCGCGGCGTTGTTCTTGTAGAGCCCGGCATTGGCCTGCGTGAGCCCGCCCATATAGCCGAAGCAGGCGCCGATCGTGGCCAGGATGGCCGTCATCACCGCCAGCCGGCCGGCCAGGCCGCCAGGCTCGTGATGGGCGTGTTCGGCCGCATGCTCCAGCTCGTGGTCATGCGGGCCGTGGACGTGAAAGCCGTGTCCGGACATGGTGGGTTCCCTCTGTCTATCTCGTTAGATTCGTTCGTAGCGGGCGAAGTGGAAAGTCCAACCCTCGGCGCCTGCGTGCGCTGTGTGCGTCTCCCGCGCAGTTTCACGGAAATCCGCACGCCGCCATGTAGGGAAAAACGTGTCGCCGTCGAAATCAGCGTCGATCTCGGTCAGCTCCAGCCGGTTCGCCAGCGGCAGCGCCTCGGCATAGATCTGCGCGCCGCCGATCACGAAGACCTGCGGTGCGTCGAGGCAGGCCGTTAGCGCTTCCTTCAGCGAGGAGAATACCTCGGCCCCGTCAAGCTTCAATGACAGGTCGCGCGAGAGCACGATGTTGCGCCGCCCCGGCAGCGGCCGGAAGCGCGCCGGCAGCGAATCCCAGGTCTTGCGACCCATGATCACCGGATGCCCCAGCGTCAGCGCCTTGAAATGCGCCATGTCCTCGGGCAGGCGCCAGAGCAACTGGTTGTCGCGGCCGATGGCGCCATTGCGCGCCACGCCGGCGATCAGGGTGATGAGCATGTCAATTCAATTCAATTCAGTTTTGAACATGGATGGACAGGATTTACAGGATAAGAAAGCAGCTGAATTGGTTTTATCCCGTTCATCCCGTTCATCCCGTTCATCCATGTTTGTTCATGTATTCAGCAATTCAATACAGAAATTGAACATGGATGAACGGGATGAACGGGATAAGACAACAGCCCGTCTTGGCTTCATCCTGTACATCCCTGTAAAAACCGCACTCAGCGATCTCAAGCCCGCTCACACCGCCACAGGAGCCTTGATCGCCGGATGGTGCTCGTAGCCGACGACCTCGAAGTCCTCGAACTCGTAGTCGAAGATCGAAGCCGGGCGACGCTTGATGTTGAGCTGCGGGTAGCGCATTGGCGCGCGCGAAAGCTGCGTCTGCACCTGCTCGAAGTGGTTGTTGTAGATGTGGCAGTCGCCGCCGGTCCAGATGAAGTCGCCCACCTCCAGATCGCATTGCTGCGCCACCATGTGGGTCAGCAGCGCGTACGACGCAATGTTGAAGGGCACACCCAGGAAGATGTCGGCGCTGCGCTGATAAAGCTGGCAGGAGAGTTTGCCGTCGGCCACATAGAACTGGAAGAAGGCATGGCAGGGCATCAGCGCCATCTTGTCCAGATCGCCCACGTTCCAGGCGCTGACGATGATGCGGCGCGAGTCGGGGTTGCTCTTGAGCGTCTTGATCACATCGCTGATCTGGTCGATGTGGCGACCGTCCGCCGCCGGCCAGGAGCGCCATTGCACGCCGTAGACGGGGCCCAGGTCGCCGTCCTCGCGCGCCCATTCGTTCCAGATCGTGCAGCCGCGTTCCTGCAGCCATTTGACGTTCGAGTCGCCGCGCAGGAACCACAGCAGTTCCAGGATGATCGATTTGAGGTGCACCTTCTTGGTGGTCACCAGCGGGAAACCCTGGCGCAGATCGAAGCGCATCTGGTGGCCGAACACCGAGCGCGTGCCCGTGCCGGTGCGGTCGGTCTTGCTGACGCCATGCTCGAACACATGGCGCATGAAATCTTCGTACTGGGAAGGAACGGTGCTCATGGGGGCGATTCTATTCAGGCCTCGAACTGCAAGGCCGCCAGACGGGCATAAAGCCCATTGCGCTCAAGCAGTTCGTTATGCGTGCCTTGCTCGACGATGTGGCCGTGCTCCAGCACGACGATGCGGTCGGCGCGCTGCACGGTCGAAAGCCGGTGTGCAATCACCAGCGTGGTGCGGTGCTGCATCGCGGCTTCGAGCGCGGCCTGCACCACGCGTTCGCTTTCGGTGTCGAGCGCGCTGGTGGCTTCGTCGAGCAACAGCAGCGGCGGGTTCTTGAGGATGGCGCGGGCGATGCTGATGCGCTGGCGCTGGCCACCTGAGAGGCGCACGCCGCGCTCGCCCAGGTAGGTGTGATAGCCCTCGGGCAGGGCGCGCAGGAACTCGTCGGCAAAGGCGGCGCGGGCGGCGGCGATCACTTCTTCATCGTTGGCCTCGGGGCGGCCGTAGCGGATGTTCTCCATCGCGCTGGTCGAGAAGATCACGCTGTCCTGCGGCACCAGGCCGACGGCGCTGCGCAGGTCCTTCAAACGCAGTTCTCGCGCCGGCACGCCGTTGATCAGGATCTGGCCGTCCTGCGCATCGTAGAAGCGCAGGAGCAGCTGGAACACCGTGCTCTTGCCCGCTCCCGACGGGCCGACGAGGGCGACGGTTTCGCCGGCCTTGATGTCGAGCGAGATCTTGTCGAGCGCCGCCGTGGCGGGCCGCGCCGGATAGTGAAAGCGCAGATCTTTCAACTGCACGCTGATGCCGCCGGTGGAGGCGGGCAGTGCCAGCGGCAGCGGGCTTTCCAGCACGGGCGACTGTGCGGCCAGCAGCTCCATCAAGCGCTCGGTCGCGCCGGCAGCGCGCAAGACATCGCCATAGACCTCGGACAGCACGGCCACCGAGGACACCAGCAGGATCACGTAGATCACCGTCTGCCCCAGATGCCCGGCGCTGATCTTGCCGGCCAGCACCGCCTGCGTGCCTTGGTACAGGCCCCAGAGCAGGGCGCCAAAAGTGGCGCTGATGATGAAGGCCACGAGCAAGGAGCGGACCTTGGTGCGCTTCTTCGCCACCTCGAAGGCGGCCTCAGTGGCCGCATTGAAGCGGCGCGTCTCGGCGCCTTCCTGCACATAGCTCTGCACGACCGGCACGGCGTTGAGCACCTCGGACGCGATGGCGCTGGAATCGGCCACGCGGTCCTGGCTGGCGCGGCTCAGCGAGCGCACGCGGCGGCCGAAGTACAAGGCCGGTGCCACCACCAGCACCAGGATGGCGAGCACCTGCACCATCACCACCGGGTTGGTCGCGATCAGCATGACCAGTGCGCCGATGCCCAACACCAGATTGCGCAGTCCGATGGAAAGGCTGGAGCCGACGACGGTCTGCACCACGGTCGTGTCGGTCGTGATGCGCGAGAGCACTTCGCCGGTCTGCGTGCGCTCGAAGAACTCGGGGCTTTGCTGCAGCACATGGCCGTAGACCGCATTGCGCAGGTCGGCCGTCACGCGCTCGCCGAGCCATGTCACGCTGTAGAAGCGTGCGGCCGAGAAGATGCCGAGCGCCGCGCCCACGCCGAACAGGGCGACAAAGTGCTCGCGCAGGCCCATCAGGCGCGCGCCCGGGTCGGCGGGCACGAAGCCCTGGTCAATCAGGCCGCGCAGCGCGGTCGGGAAGACCAAGGTGGCTACCGCGGCCATCACCAGAAAGAGGATGGCTAACCCGATCCTTACACGGTAGGGTCGCAGGAAGGGCCACAGACCGGACAGCGATTGCGGCTTGCCGGAAAGGGGGGGCGGGGCGTGGGGTTTTGGGCTGGGCATGACGACAAATATTGTGGATTGCCGATATTATTGCCTTGACAATGATTGCCTAGGCAACTAAATTATCGACACCATGAAGCGTAACTTCTATACCGCGGGGCAGTACACCAAGGACGAGAGTCTGGGGTGGTTGCTCAATCGCGCCAAGCAGTCGATCGGCATGCAGTGCGATCTGCGCCTGCTCGGCCATGACCTGACCCATTCGCAATGGATGCCGCTGCTCAGGCTTTGCCTGAACGGCCCCAGCTCGGTGGCCTTCCTGGTCAATGAGCTGCACGTCGACGCCGGCGCCGTCACCCGCACGCTGGATCGCCTGGAGGCCAAGCATTTGTGCCGCCGCGAGCGTTCGAGCGAAGACCGCCGCGTCGTGATGGTCTCGCTGACCGAAGAGGGCAAGCGCGTCAGTGGTGAGCTGATGGCCGTGCTGTCCGATGTCTTCAACGCCCACCTCAAAGGCTTCACGCATGAGGAATGGCGCACGCTGGTCACGCTGCTCCAACGATTCATAGCCAACGGCGACGCGCTGCGCGCGGCTGCCGAAGCCAACCCTTCAACTTCCGCCGATTGATTGATTGACTGACATGAAGAACAAGATCCTGTCGCTCCCTGCGCTTACCGTGCTGGCTGCCGCCGTGCTGCTGGCCGCCTGCGCGCCCATTCCGAAGCTGGCCGAGCCGGCCCAGCCGATCGCTGCCGAACAAGCCGGTCTGCGCGCCGGGGCGAGCGCCGAACTCAACGCCGAATGGTGGACCGCCTTCAAGGATCCGCAGCTGAACGCGCTGATCGAACGCGCGCTGGCCGAATCGCCCAGCCTGGCCGCCGCCCGTGCCCGCGTGGCCCGCGCCAATGCCGGCATTGAGGGCGCTCGAGCCAAGGACATGCCGGTCGTCGGCGCTCAGCTCGATGTTCAGCGCACGCTGCTGACCGAGAACTACATCTACCCGCCGCCGCTCGGCGGCTCGGTGATCACGACCGGCAATCTGCAAGCCGGCATCTCGTATGACTGGGACTTCTTCGGCAAGCACAAGGCCGAGCTGAACGCCGCCCTGGGCAGCGCCCGCGCCGCGCAGGCCGATGCCGCCGCCGCGCGCCTGATGCTCTCGGCCCAGGTGGCTCGCGCCTACCTGACGCTGGGCCGCGTGCTGGCTCAACAAGAACTGCTCAAGAGCCAACTCGCGGACCGAGAGCAGGCTGTCGCGCTGGTGCGTGAACGCACGCATGCCGGCCTCGACAACACGGCGGACCTGCGCGGTGCCGAAGCCCCGGTGCCCGAACTGCGCCGCCAGCTTGTCAGCCTCGGCGAGCAGGCCGGCCTGCTGCGCAACCAGTTGGCGGCGCTGAGCGCGCAGCCGATGGATGCGGTCGCGAGCCTCTCGCCGCGCCTGCCTGACAGCATCGCACTGACTTCGCAGAACGCGCTGACGCTCGACCTGCTCGGCCGCCGCCCTGATGTGGTGGCCGCGCGCTGGCGCGTCGAAGCCGCCGCGCAGCAGGTCAAGGTGAACCGTGCGCAGTTCTATCCCGACCTGACCCTGTCGGCCTTCGTGGGCTTCAACGCGATCGGTCTGGACAAGCTGCTCAACAGCGGCAGCCAGCAGTGGGGCTTCGGCCCGTCGCTGCGCCTCCCGCTGTTCGATACCGGCGCGCTGACGGCCCAGTTGAAGGGCTCCGCTGCCGAGGCCGATGCGGCCGTGGCTTCGTACAACGGCGCCGTGTTCGAAGCGGTGCGTGACGCTTCCGATCAGCTGACCACGCTGCAGTCCTTGCAAGGCCAGCAGACCGAACAGCAGATCGCGCTGAACACCGCTGAATCGGCCTACAAGCTGGCCGAGCAACGCTATGCCGCCGGCCTCGGCAACCGCCTGCCGGTGCTGGCCGCGCACGGCAATGTGCTGAACCAGCAGCGCCAGGCGCTGGACCTGCGCGGCCTGCAACTCGAATCCCAGGTCGGCCTGATGCGCAGCCTCGGCGGCGGTTGGACCGACACGGCCCAACGCTGAACACACGCTGAAGTACTCCCAAGAAATTCAACGAAGCAAGACACACACATCATGAGCGACAACAACACTCCTGCCGCAGCTCCCGCAGCCCCGACCACTCCTAACGGCAACGGTCAGCGCAAGCGCGCCCTGACGATCCTCACCGTGGCGGTGATCGTGGTCCTCGGCGCTTACGGCGCTTACGAGTTCGTGCTCGGCAAGCGCTATGAAAACACCGACAACGCCTACGTCAACGCCAATGTCGTGCAGATCACGCCGCTGGTTGGCGGCACGGTTCGCGCCATCTACGCGGACGACACCGACTTCGTGAAGGCCGGCCAGAAGCTGGTGAGCCTGGACCCGGCCGACGCCCGCGTGGCGCTCGACCAGGCCGAGAGCGCGCTGGCGCAGACCGTGCGCGAAGTACGCACGCTCTACGCGAACAACAGCACCTACCAATCGCAAGTCGAATCGCGCCAGGCCGATCTGGTGCGCGTGCAGTCTGACCTGGCCCGCGCCAAGGAAGATGAATCACGCCGCGCTCCGCTGCTGGCCAGCGGCGCCATCGGCAAGGAAGAACTCGACCACGCCAAGTCGGCCGTGCAGACGGCCACCAGCGCCGTCGCCGCCGCGCAATCGGCGCTGCAAGCCGCGCGTGACCAGCTCGGCTCCAACCAATCGCTGACCGACGGCACCAACGCCGCCAGCCACCCGAACGTGCAGCGCGCCGCAGCGCGTGTGCGTGAAGCCTATCTGGCCCTGCAACGCAGCGACATGCCCGCGCCGGTGGACGGCTGGGTGGCGCGCCGCAGCGTGCAGGTCGGCCAACGTGTGGCGCCGGGCGCGCCGCTGATGGCCGTGGTCGGCCTGCAGCAGGTCTGGGTCGACGCGAACTTCAAGGAAAGCCAGATTGCGCGCCTGCGCATCGGCCAGAAGGTTTCGCTGGACGCCGACGTCTACGGCAAGAAGGTCGAGTTCGACGGCACCATCGTCGGCCTCTCGGCCGGCACCGGCGCGGCCTTCGCGCTGCTGCCCGCGCAGAACGCGACCGGCAACTGGATCAAGGTCGTGCAACGCGTGCCGGTGCGCATCGCGCTCGATGCCAAGCAAGTGGCCCAGCACCCGCTGCGCGTCGGCTTGTCGATGGACGTGACGGTCGATGTGCGTGACCAGGACGGCAAGATGTTGACCGAAGTGCAGCGCAAGGATGCGGCCTCGCAGACCGCCGTCTACGACACCGTCGACAAGGATGCCGACAAGCTCGTGACCGGGATCATCAACGCCAATCTGGGCAAGGCGGCGGCGCCTGCTCCGAAGACGGCTGCCGCAAAGTCCAACAAGGCTTAAACCACCATGAGCAGCCCTCCAAACGCAGCCCCGGCAGCGCCCGAGCCGCTCAAGGGCTCCGCGCTGGTGCTCGGCACCATTGCGCTGTCGCTGGCCACCTTCATGAATGTGCTGGATTCCTCCATCGCGAACGTGTCGCTGCCCGCAATTGCGGGTGACCTGGGGGTTAGCCCCGTGCAGGGCACCTGGGTGATCACGAGCTTCGGCGTGGCCAATGCCATCTCTGTGCCGCTGACCGGCTGGCTCACGCAGCGCTTCGGCGCGGTGCGCCTGTTCACGGGCAGCGTGCTGGCCTTTGTGATCGCGTCGTGGCTGTGCGGCTTCGCGCATTCGCTTGAAACGCTGGTGCTGTTCCGCGCGCTGCAAGGCTTTGTGGCCGGGCCGATGATCCCGCTCTCGCAGACGCTTCTGCTGGCCAGCTACCCGAAGGCCAAGGCCGGCACGGCGCTCGCGCTATGGGCCATGACGACACTTGTCGCGCCGGTGGTTGGGCCGCTATTGGGTGGCTGGATCACCGACGACTTCACCTGGCCGTGGATCTTCTACATCAATGTGCCGGTGGGTCTGTTCGCAGCCTTCCTGAGCTGGAGCATCTATCACAAGCGCGAGACGATGACGCGCAAGCTGCCGATCGATGGCATCGGCCTGGCCTTGCTCGTGATGTGGGTGGGCTCGCTGCAACTGATGCTCGACAAGGGCAAGGAGCTCGACTGGTTCCACAGCAATGTGATCGTGGTCCTGGCGATCGTGGCCGTGGTGGCGCTGCTGTTCTTCATCGTGTGGGAGCTGACGGACGACCATCCGGTGGTGGACCTGCGCCTCTTCAAGGGCCGCAACTTCGCCTTCGGTGTGATCGCCTTGTCGATCGCTTATGGGCTGTTCTTCGGCAACGTCGTGATCCTGCCGCTGTGGCTGCAACAGTGGATGGGCTACACGGCGACCGATGCGGGCTGGGCGCTGGCGCCGGTGGGCATCCTGGCCATCATTCTTTCGCCGATCGTCGGCAAGAACGTGACCAAGTTCGATCCGCGGCTGATGGCCTCGTTCGCCTTCATCGTGTTTGCCGTGGTGTTGTGGATGCGTTCCGCCTTCACGACCGACACCGGTCTGGCGACCATCATGATCCCGACGATCATCCAGGGCGCGGCGATGGCCTGCTTCTTCATCCCGCTGACGACCATCGTGCTGGCCGGCATTCCGCCGGAGCGCATTCCGGCAGCGGCGGGCTTGTCGAACTTCGTGCGGATCACGGCGGGCGCGATGGGCACCTCGATCGCGACCACGATCTGGGAGAACCGCGCCGTCCTGCATCACGCGCATCTGGTCGAGGCGCGCGCTGTGCTCGGCGACCCGATCGCGACGCAGGCCGTGAACCAGCTGGGCAGCATTGGCTTGAATCAAACCCAGGCCGCGGGCTTCCTCAACCGGCTGATCGACCAGCAGGCTTTCACGCGGGCCGCCGACGACATCTTCCTCGGCTCCGCCATCGTGTTCATCCTGCTGATCTCGACGATCTGGCTGACGCGCCGCCCGGCAGCGCATGCCGCGCCAAGCGATGCCGGTGGCGCGCACTAGTTGATCCGTTGACCGCTATGGATTGATCGACATCACCCTGCCCACGCGTTCCCCCGGCCTGGAGGGATGCGTTGCGGCAGGGCTTGCGATGTGATGCGCTTGACTCTCGCGTTATGAGAGATAGGCGCTGTATGTTGTTGTCTCAAGTTTCATCCCTTCCGCGCTCCATGAGCGCAAGCCTCGGCCGCTGGCTCCTGCGTTTCGGGCGCGACGAGAAATCACCGCACGCGGCCGTTGAAATCACCCGCGATCCCCTGACTGGCGTGCTCGATCGCAAGCACTTCATCCGAGCCATGAAGCGCGAATGGTCGCGAGCCAGGCGGCACCAGATGGCCTGCGCCGTGGTGCTCGTGGATCTCGATCATTTCAGGCGCGTCAACGCCTGCTACGGCCGCCGCTGCGGTGATGCCGCGCTGCGCCGCATCGCCAAGCTCTGTGGCGAAGGCCTGCGCCAGAGCGATGTGCTGGCGCGCTTTGGCGGTGAAGAATTCATCCTCTTCCTGCCGCATACCGACCCGCTGGGCGCCGTCGACGTGGCCGAACGCCTGCGCTCTCGCGTCGCCGCCTTGGACTTCAACTGGCGCAACCACGATGTTTCTCTCTCCGTCAGCGTGGGCGTGGCTTCGATGCGACTCGATCATCGTGATCTCGATCAGCTGATCCATGAAACCGAGGAAGCGCTCGGCACCGCCAAGTCGGCCGGCCGCAACTGCGTGCGCGCCAATGCCGGTCTGTTGCCTGGAAGACCCAGTCGCGCCGTGGAGCGCTAGCAATCGCCCTGTGCTTGACTTGCGACACGCTGGCGCAACAATGCGCTGACTCTAATGGTTAGCTTGGCGCTTTTGGCGCCAGATCAATCAGGAGTTTGGACATGTCGAGGAAGTCGCCCAACTGCAGTCGTTGGGCTCGAAACATCGTTTTTTCATCACTGAGCCTTTTGGCGCTGACGGGAGTCAGCTTGCCGGCGCAGGCTCAAACGCCACCGCAACAACAAGCGACATTGGAGATCGCCTTGGCGCACGGCAACGAGGCCGAGCAACTCACCCGCGCTCAGCTCCGTTCGCTGCTGTCGAGCTACGACCTTTGCCCGTGGCTGCTGACCCGCAAGGTCAACATCGAAGCGCAAGTCATCCCGCACAGCCATCCCACGCTGACGCTGAACACGCGGCATCTGAACCGTGACGACCTGCTGCTGTCCACGCTGATCCACGAGGAGCTGCATTGGTATCTGGCGGCGCATGAACAGGAAGCCAATGCGGCAATGGCCGACCTGCGCGCGCTGTTCCCCAAGATTCCCGTCGGGTATCCCGAAAGTTCCAGCGATGAGGCGGGCAATTACGAGCACCTGATCGTGATTTACGCCGAGTACCAGGCCGACCGCGAGCTGCTCGGCGAGGAGGGCGCGGGCCGGGTCATGGACTTCTGGGTCCAGGACCACTACACCTGGCTCTACAAGACGGTGCTGAGCCGCGGGCCCGAGATCGGCGCCATCCTGAAGGCGCACAAGCTGTCGCTGCCCACGGCCAAGAGCGCTTGTCCAGCCAACTAAGCGGCCAGCTAACGCCTTACTTCCCCGGCGCCTTCTTCACGGCGCCGAGCGGATCAGGTCGGCGGCCTTCTCGCCGATCATGATCGTCGGCGCATTGGTGTTGCCCGAAATGACATTGGGCATGATCGAGGCGTCCACCACGCGCAGGCCCTCGAGGCCATGCACGCGCAGGCTCGCATCCACCACGGCCAGCGCGTCGCTGGCCGGGCCCATCTTGCAGGTGCCGCAGGGGTGGTATTCGGTGTCGGAGTTCTTGCGCAGGAAGGCTTCGATCTGCGCCGGGTTGTTGCGCTCCAGCGGATAGAGCATCGGCCCGCGATAGGCGTCGAGCGCGGCGGCGGCCATCACGTCGTAGCCGGTCTGCGTGGCCTTGATCAAGGTGGCCAGATCCTCGGGCTCCTTCAGGAAGGCCGGGTCGATCAGCGGCGCCTGCGTGGGTGAGCGGCTTTGCAGCGTCAGCGCGCCGCGGCTCTTGGGCCGGACCAGCGTGACGTGCAGCGTGTAGCCGTGGCCGAGATGCGGCTTGCGCGTGTGGTCGTCGACGATGCCCACGCACAGTGCGAGCTGGATGTTCGGGGCGGCGTGGTTGCCTTCGGTGGAGAAGAAGGCCTGGCTCTCGGCCACATTGGTCGTGATCATGCCGGTGCGCCGGCTTCGCCACTCGAAGATCGAGCGGAGGATGGCCCAGGCGCCCTTGAACGAGAAGCCGAAGGTCGCGTCCTGGCGTTGCGTGCGATAGATGAGCACCGTCGTGAGGTGATCCTGCAAGTTCTGGCCGACGCCGGGCAGCTCGTGCAGGACCGGGATGCCGAGCGCTTTCAAATGCGTGGCCGGCCCGATGCCCGAGAGCATCAGCAACTGAGGCGATCCGTAAGCACCGCCCGAAAGAATCACTTCGCGCCGGGCGCGAATCAGCGAAGTCTCACCGCCGCGCTGGATCTCCACGCCGACCGCGCGCTTGCCTTCGAGCGCCACGCGGCACGCGTGAGCCTTCGTGATCACCGTCAGGTTGGGGCGCGAGAGGTTCGGCGTGAGGTAACCCTTGGCCGCGCTGTGGCGCTCGCCGTTCTTCTGCGTGACTTGCGCCATCGAGGCGCCATGCTGCGCGGCACCGTTGTAGTCGGCCGTGCGCGGAATGCCGGTCTGCTCGCAGGCCTTCAGAAAGGCCTCGTTCATCACGCTCGGGCTGCGCAGCCAGGCCACGTTGAGCGGGCCGCCGGTGCCGTGATGATCGGTCGCGCCAAAGCATTCGCTGTTTTCTGCACGCTTGAAATAGGGCAGCACTTCGTCGTAGCTCCAGCCCGGATTGCCGAGCGCAGCCCAGGCGTCGTAGTCGCTCCGGTTGCCGCGCGTGTAGACCATCGCGTTCGTGGAGGAACTGCCGCCCAGCACCTTGCCTCGCGGCTGAAAACCGCGCCGGCCCTTGAGCCCGGCTTGCGGCACCGTCTCATAGCCCCAGTTGAAGATGCCCAGCGAGGCGGTGGCGGCAAAGCCGAGCGGCGCATGGATGAGGGCCGATTTGTCGGGCCCGCCGGCTTCGATGAGGCACACCGTCACGGCCGGATCTTCGCTGAGGCGGCTCGCCACCACGCAACCCGCCGACCCGCCGCCGACGATCACGTAGTCGAATTCAGAAGCTTGCATCGATCACCTTTTGCGCCTTGGGAAGACGGCGCGCGGGAAGCCTGATTTGAAGGGCGACGCGCGGCGCGCAATCGCCTGAAAACCCTAGGAATGGCGGCTTTCGCGCTATCCCTTGATCGCTTCGATGATCGTTTGCAGATCGGTGGCCGCCGTGTAGATCTCCTTGGCCGCAGTCTTGATGCTGCCCAGGTCGTCCAGCGCCTTGAGCTTCTGCATGGCCGTGCGGTCGTCGACCTCGATGCCGTTCTCGGTCAGCAGGAAGGCCATGTCGTCCACGAAAGCCTGGCTCTTCAGGATCAGCGTGTTCATGCTCTTGACCGAGCTGCCGAGGTCCACCAGCTTCTTGCCGGCCTTGATGCCTTCGGCATCGAGCTTGGCCGTCTTCTTCATCTCCACCTGCAGGTCGTCGCGCTTGCCGCCGAGCTTGTCGACATGCTGGATCAGCACCGTCACCTCGTTGCGGTAGCTCTTGCGCTGCGTCTCGCACTTCGCTGCCAGGGATTTCTGGCTGGTCCAGATCTCCTTGATCTTGAGCTTGGCCTGGGCCTTCCAGTCAGCCGCCTTCTGCGCTTCGTCGAAGCGGCGCTGCTTGGTTGAGCAGTAGGTGCCGATCGCCTTGAGCAGGTCATCGCGCAAGGCGGGCTCGTCCTTGCACTGGTCGTTGATCAGCTTGGCGAGCGTGTAGATGTCCTTGGCCAGCGAGTACCAGGCCTTCACGTTGGCGCCGCCGCTGACGGCGAGTTCGGCCACATCCTTGCCGATCGCAATGATCTTGAAAGTGCCCTTGACGGCAACGGCGATGCGCGCCTCCAGCAGGTTCTTGTCGCCTTGCGCCTCGCGCTTGATCTGCTCCTTGACGGCCTTCTCGATTGCCGCTTCCATCGAGGCGCACGCGTTGTTGACGCTCGTGATCAGGTCCTTCGCCTGCTTTTCCCGCTCCGACTTCGACATGGGCAGCTTCGTGGCCTTGTCCACGACATCCCACTTCGTCACCACCTTCTCGACCGTGTCCTCGACGATCTCGCGATAGCGCTCCATCTCGCCCTCGGCGACCTTGGTCCAACGATCCGTCTTGGCGCTGTTGGGCGCCTTGGTCTCGATCTCGACCTCGACGTTGATCTTGGTCTCTTTCAGCTCCAGGAGCACCGGCCGCGGGTTCTTGCGCAGCAGGTCGAAATTGGGCTTGGGCTTGAGGAGGATCTTGGGCATGGGAGTCCTGGTGCGGCGCGATGAGGATTCAAGCGCGAAGAATCGTACACGGCAAACTGCGCTTAACCATGTCGTTAGCATCACGGAAAACCCGGGGCCTCAGAATCACCGTCAGAAGAGAGCGACGCTGCCGGCGCGGATCTCCTTCATCACACCCTGCTTGACGAGCGCGCTGAAGTGTCAGGTTCCGAGTGGCCCTGCGGGCTTTAGCGGGTGGGTCGCGCCAGCAGCTGCTGACTTTCCGCGCAGCTGTTTTATCGCAGCCCGCGAGGTACCGTTAAACTGCCCCGACCATGTTCCGCCGTCACACCCGTCGCCTGACCACCACGTTCTTCGTGGCGTTTGCCTTGCTGTTCTCCCAGCTGGCGTGGGCGAGCTATGTCTGCCCGGGTCAGGCCGATGCTGCGGCGATGGTGGCAATGGTTGCCGCTGGACAGCCTTGCGAGGGCATGGATCAGGCTCAGCCGCTGCTCTGCCATCAGCACGCGGCAAGCGCCGCGCAATCGTTCGAGGCGGTGAAGCTTCCCGCAACGATGCTTCCGATGCTCGTGCAGGTGCTGGTGTTGCCAATGCTGCTCGACTCCGTCGAAGCAACGGCACTGCCCGTGGCCTCAGCGCCTGAGGCACGACCGCCTCCTGAACCCGTTTTCCTGTCCACCCTCAGACTTCGCGTCTGACCCCTCCGTCGATTGAACTGTGTCGGCGCGGCCTGTCCGTGCGCCGGCGAATGACTTGTTCGTCCTCGGAGTTTCCATGTCCCAGCACTTCCCCCGCGCAGCCGCCTTGGCTGTCGCCTTCTCGGCCGCACTTGCGCCGACGCCCGCCTCAGCAGCGTCAGCAACGTCAGCAGCGCCCATCACCTTCAACCAGGCGCTTGAGCTTGCGGCCCAGCGCTCCGAAGCGACGCGCGGGGCTCGCGCTGGCGTCACCAGCGCATCAGAGTCGGCCCGCGCGGCCGGCCAACTCCCCGACCCCACGTTGAGAGTCGGCATCGACAACCTCCCCGCAACAGGCGGCGACCGCTTCAGCACGACACGGGACTCGATGACGATGAAGCGTATCGGGATCGGCCAGGAATGGCTGTCGTCAGAGAAGCGTGCGGCGCGTCAGGCGGCCGCCGACGCGCTGGTTGCGCGAGAACGTGTCGCCGTCCAGCGCGCCGCCGCAGAAGTTCGACTGCAGACCGCGCTCGCCTATCTTGACGCGTTTTACGCTGGCGAAACCCTCAAGCTGACGAGGCTGACCGAGCATCACCTGCACGAAGAACTGGAAGCCGCCAAGGCGAGGCTTTCCTCGGCAGCGGGAAACAGCCAGGAGGTCCTGGCGCTGATCAGTGCCCGCGGCGGGGCTGAGGACGACTCGGCTGAGGTTCTCCAGACCCAGGACGCTGCACAGGTCGCGCTCGCACGGTGGACGGGGCAAGCCGCCGACGAACTTGTCGCGCCGCCTGTACTGACAGTGCCGCCGGAACAGGCGTACGTCGCGTCCAGCACGAACATTCTCACCGCCGAGCGAGACATCGAAGTGGCGCGTGGCGAGGCTTCAGTGGCCGCGGCGAATCGGCATCCGAACTGGACCTGGGAGGTCTCCTACGGCCAACGCACGGGGTACGCCGACATGGTCTCGGTCGGCGTCAGCATTCCCTTGCCGGTAGCCCGGAACCAGCGGCAGGATCGCGAGACCGCAGCCAGGCTGGCGAGGGTCGACAAGGCCGAGGCCGATCTCGCCGAAGCCACCCGTTCGGCGACCGCCGAGTACCGAGCGCTGAACAGCGACGTGCAGCGTCTGACTGAGCGCATCGAGCGCTACCGAACCGCCGTCGTTCTTCCCGCGCAGCAGCGCACTGCTGCCGCCATGGCCGGCTACCGGTCGAACCAGCTGAGCTTGATGACCCTGTTCGAGGCGCGGCACATGGAGGTGGATGTACAGCGCAAGCTGCTCACGCTTCAGCGTGATCTCGCAAAGACCCAAGCCCAGTTGGCCTACAAGCCATTGCAAGAAGGAGACCTGCAATGAAACGCAGCGCCACCCTCACGCTCAGCGTATTCGCTGCTGCCCTCCTGGCTGGCGGAGGCTTCTACGCCGGCCGCAAGCTCAACACCTCATCGCAGGCCGTGATGGCCAACATGCCAGGCGCTTCCGCAGCGGGTGAGCGCAAGGTTCTGTACTGGCACGACCCGATGGTCCCGGGCCCGCGATTCGAGAAACCGGGCAAATCGCCATTCATGGACATGCAGCTCGCGCCTGTGTATGCCGATGAAGCCGGCGGACCCGGTGACTCCGGCGTGAGGATCAGCCCGACGGTGCAACAGAACCTCGGCATCCGCACCGCCCTCGTCAAGCGCACCAACGTTTCGTCTTCTTTCGATGCCGTCGGGACCGCCCAGTTCGACGAACGGCTGAACGTCGCCGTGCAGACGCGCGTGGCCGGCTATGTCGAGCGCCTGGCCGTTCGTGCGCCGATGGAGCAGGTGCGCAAGGGTCAAGCTCTGGCCACCGTGTTTGCACCCGAGTGGCTCGCGCCGCAGAACGAGTTGCTGGCCCTCAAGCGCGCTGGTGTTCCTGATGAACTGATCGCCGCATCGCGTGAACGCATGCGCGCCATGTCCATTCCCGACGCACTCGTCCGTCAGAGCGAGGAGTCGGGAACCGCGCTCGCTCGGTTCACCCTCAGCGCGCCGGTCAGTGGCGTGATCGCTGAACTCGGTGTTCGCGAGGGCATTGCGGTCACGCCGGGGATGACGCTCTTTCGGATCGCGGGGCTGGAGAAGGTCTGGGCCGTCGCCGAGATTCCGGAGGCGCAGGCTGTTCACCTGACCCGCGGCCAGAAGGTCAAGGCGATTCTTCAGGCCGATACAACGCAGGCCTTTGAGGGTGTACTCCAAGAGGTCCTGCCACAGGTCAGCGCGAACACGAGAACGTTGCAGGCACGCTTCGAGATCGACAACCGGGGCGGGACATTGACGCCGGGCATGCTGCTGCGCCTGCAGGTCGCGGGCCCCGTGAGCAATCGCCTGGTCGTGCCTTCTGAAGCGGTCATTCGGACGGGTGCTCGCGCGGTCGCCATCGTCCGCCTGGACAACGGTTCCTTCGAGCCCCGTGAGGTTCAGCTGGGGGCCGACCTCGGCGACAGCGTCGAGGTGGTTCAAGGGCTCCATGAAGGCGAGCAAGTCGTCGCGAGCGGCCAGTTCCTGATCGACTCGGAGGCGCGGCTGAAGTCGGTGCTGGGCGCGATGGCGGCGACGCCTGCCGGGGAGGCGAAATGATCGCCGCGCTGATTCGATGGTCGGTCGTGAACCGATTCCTGGTCCTCATTGCGACGGGATTTCTGGCCGGCGCCGGACTCTGGTCCGTCGCTCGCACGCCCGTGGATGCCTTGCCGGACCTGAGTGACGTCCAGGTCATCGTGCGCACCACCTATCCAGGCAAGCCACCCCAAGTGGTCGAAGACCTGGTCACCTATCCGCTGACCACGACGATGCTGAGCGTGCCGGGCGCAAAGACGGTGCGGGGCTACTCGTTCTTCGGGGATTCCTTCGTCTATGTGCTGTTCGACGACAAGACCGATCCCTATTGGGCCCGCTCCCGTGTCGTCGAGTATCTGAACCAGGTGCAAAGCAAGCTGCCGCAAGGCGCGACCGCTGCGCTCGGTCCTGACGCGACCGGGGTGGGCTGGGTCTACGAATACGCGCTCGTCGACCGCACGGGCAAGAGCGACCTGGGTCAGTTGCGAGCACTCAACGACTGGTTCCTGAAGTTCGAGCTGAAGACCATTCCCGACGTGGCCGAGGTCGCGAGCATCGGGGGCATGGTGCGGCAGTACCAGGTCGTCCTGGATCCCGATCGCATGCGCGGCCTCGGCGTGACGCAGAAGATGGTTGTCGAGGCGCTGACGAATGCCAATCAGGCGACCGGCGGTTCTGTCATCGAGCTGGCTGAGGCCGAGTACATGATTCGCTCTCGCGGCTTCTTGAAATCACTCGACGACTTTCGCAGCATTCCGCTTTCTGTGACCGGCGCCACCCCGGTGTTGCTGCGCGATGTTGCCACCATGCAGATCGGGCCGGAGATGCGCCGTGGCGTCGCCGAGCTCGACGGCCAGGGCGAGGTGACTGGTGGTGTGGTCGTGATGCGCTCCGGCAAGAACGCGCGCAGCTCCATCGAGGCCGTGAAGGCCAAGCTCGCCGCGCTGAAGCCCAGCCTTCCGCCGGGCGTTGAGGTCGTCGAGACCTACGACCGCTCCAAGCTCATCGACCGCGCCGTCGACAACCTGCGCGTGAAGCTGATCGAGGAGTTCGTCGTCGTGGCGCTGGTTTGCGCCGTGTTTCTCTTTCATCTGCGCTCGGCCTTGGTGGCCGTCGTCACCTTGCCGGTCGGCGTACTCACGGCCTTCATCGTGATGCATTGGCAAGGCGTCAGCGCGAACATCCTGAGCCTGGGCGGCGTTGCTATCGCGCTCGGCGCCATGGTCGATGCGAGTGTGGTTCTCGTGGAGGCAGTCCACAAACACATCGAGAACTTCGAGGACGCTCAGGGGCGTCAGCCAATGGTCATTGAGCGTTGGGAGCTGGTGACGCAAGCCTGTGTCGAGGTCGGGCCGGCGCTGTTTTTCTCGCTGCTGGTCATCACGCTGTCCTTCCTGCCGGTGTTTTCCCTGGAGGCGCAGGAGGGACGCTTGTTCTCGCCGCTGGCCTTCACCAAGTCATACGCGATGGCCGCAGCTGCCGGACTGTCGGTGACGCTGGTGCCCGTGCTGATGGGCTACCTGATTCGCGGGCGAATTCCGAAGGAGACGGCGAATCCGGTGAACCGGCTGCTCATCGCCGTGTACCGGCCGGCGCTGGAGGCAGTGCTGCGTTTTCCGTGGGCCACGCTTGCGATTGCGGCCGTGGTGTTGGCAGCGACGGCGATTCCCGTGATGCGGCTTGGCGCTGAGTTCATGCCGACCCTGGATGAGGGCGATCTGCTGTACATGCCTTCAGCGCAGCCGGGGCTGTCGGTCTCGAAGGCGACCGAGTTGCTGCAGCAGACCGACCGGCTGATCAAGACGGTCCCGGAGGTGGAGCGAGTCTTCGGCAAGGCCGGGCGCGCCGATACGGCGACCGACCCCGCTCCGCTTGAAATGTTCGAGACAACCGTCCGGTTCAAGCCGCGCGATCAGTGGCGCACAGGAATGACGCCCGACAAGTTGGTCGAGGAGCTCGACCGCGTAGTCCAGGTGCCCGGGCTGTCGAACGTCTGGGTGCCGCCCATCCGCAATCGCATCGACATGCTGGCCACCGGCATCAAGAGCCCGGTCGGCGTGAAGGTGGCCGGGGCGGATCTGGCGACCATTGACCGGCTGACAACGCAAATCGAAGCGGCGGTCAAGAACGTACCCGGCGTGTCGTCGGCGCTGGCGGAACGCCTCACCGGCGGCCGCTATGTCGATGTTGATGTCGACCGCCTGGCTGCGGCTCGCTACGGCCTGTCGGTGGCCGACGTCCAATCGGTCGTGTCAACGGCCATCGGCGGCGACAAGGTCGGCGAAGTCATCCAGGGGCGAGAGCGCTACCCCATCAACGTGCGCTACCCGCGGGAGCTTCGAGACTCCCTCGAACGGCTGCGTCAGCTGCCCTTTGTGACGGAGAAGGGCGCCACCGTGCTGCTGCAGGACGTGGCCCGAATTTCCATCGCAGAAGGCCCACCGATGCTGCGCAGCGAGAACGCACGGCTCTCCGGATGGGTCTATGTCGACGTGCGCGGCCGCGACTTGCGCTCAGTCGTGACTGACATGCAGGCCGCAGTGGCCCGGCAAGTCGCGCTGCCGGCCGGCTATGCCGTCTCGTGGTCGGGCCAGTTCGAGTACCTGGAGCGCGCGACCGAGCGGCTCAAGCTCGTCGTGCCCGTCACGCTCGCGATCATCTTCGTGCTGCTCTACCTGCTGTTTCGGTCCTTCAGCGACGCGGCACTCGTGATGGCGGCCGTGCCTTTCTCGCTGGTCGGTGGGTTTTGGTTGATCTGGGCACTCGGCCACGCGATTTCGGTCGCGACTGCGGTCGGCTTCATCGCGCTCGCCGGCGTTGCCACCGAGTTCGGCGTGGTCATGCTTGTCTACCTGAAGAACGCTCACGACAAGCGCCTGAACGCGGGCGAGCCCGATACGGATGAGACGCTCTTGGCCGCCATTCGCGAAGGCGCCGTGCTGCGAGTACGGCCGAAGGCGATGACCGTCGCTGTCGTCATGGCGGGCCTGCTTCCGATCCTTTTTGGCCATGGGACCGGATCGGAGGTGATGACGCGCATTGCCGCGCCCATGGTGGGCGGTATGGTCACGGCGCCGTTGCTGAGCATGCTTGTCGTTCCAGCCGCCTGGTACTTGGTCCGCCGTGCGCGCAGGAAAGGATCGCCGGGCCTACACAATGCCGGGGCAGCACCCGCGAACCGTTAAGGAATCAAGCGCTCAAGGCTTCTTGTGCACCCCCAGTCATACCGCTTCATAGAGGGAAACGGTACGAAAGTGGTGGTGGAGAGGAGGAGGATCGAACTCCCGACCTCCGCATTGCGAACGCGGCGCTCTCCCAGCTGAGCTACCCCCCCGACGCTGAAACCAGTATAGCCAAGCCGATTGCGCTTGTTTCAGGCGTTATTCCCGGATCAGTTCGGCAGCGACACCGCGTCCAGCAGCTCGCTCTCGACCTGCAATTGCCGCTTGCTCTGCTGCAGCGCCGCGCCATCGACCAGGAACGTATCCTCGACGCGCTCGCCCAGCGTGGAGATCTTGGCGAGCTGCAGGTTGATGCCGTGATGCGCGAGCACGCGGGCGATGGCGTAGAGCAGGCCGGCGCGGTCGCTGGTGCTGATCGAGAGCAGCCAGCGCTGGCCGCGTTCATCGGGCCGCAGCGCGATGCGCGGTGTGAACGGGAAGGACTTGACGCGGCGCGAGAGCCGGCCGCGGCGCGGTTCGGGCAGCGGGCCGCTGCTGGCCAGTGCCTGGCTCAGCTTGGATTCGACCAGGCTGACCAGATCGCGGTGGTGGGCTTCCGTGTCGGGGCTGATCACCTGGAAGGTGTCGAGCGCATAACCCTGGCGCGTGGTGTGGACCTTGGCGTCCAGGATGTTGAAACCTGCACCGTCGAAGTAACCGCATATGCGAGCGAACAGATCCTGCTGGTCGGGCGCATAAACCAGCACTTGCAGGCCTTCGCCGATCGGCGAGGGGCGGGCGCGCACGATCGGCGTGGGGCTCTGCACATGGCGCCACAGCTCGCGCGCATGCCACGCCAGGTCGCCGGCCTCGTGGCGGGCGAAGTAGCTGACCTCCAGCGTGTTCCAGAGCGGCGTTTCGGTGTCGGGCAACTGCGCGCGCAGGGCCAGCGTCTGGCGGGCTTCCTGCTTGCGGGCCTCGATCTCGGCGTCCATATTGGGCCGCGCACCGCCGAGCTGGCGCAGGGTCACGCGGTAGAGGTCTTCGAGCAGCTTGCCCTTCCAGGCGTTCCAGACCTTGGGGCTGGTGCCGCGGATGTCGGCCACGGTCAGCAGGTAGAGGCCGGTCAGGTGGCGCGCGTCGCCCATGGTCTTCGTGAACTTGCCGATGACGTCGGGATCGGAGAGGTCTTCCTTCTGCGCCACGCGTGAGAGCGTGAGGTGGTGCTTGACCAGGAATTCGACCAGCTCGGTGTCCTGCTTCGAGATGCCGTGATCACGGCAGAAGCGCCGCACTTCCACCGCGCCGAGGTCGGAATGATCGCCGCCGCGGCCCTTGGCCACATCGTGGAAGAGGGCGGCGATGTAGAGCAGCTCGGGCTTGTCCCACTGCGCGGCCAGCTGCGAGCAGAACGGGTACTCGTGCGCGTGCTCGGGGATGAAGAAGCGGCGCACATTGCGCAGCACCATCAGGATGTGCTGGTCCACCGTGTAGACGTGGAACAGGTCATGCTGCATCTGCCCGACGATCTTGCGGAAGACCCACAGGTAGCGACCGAGCACCGAGGTCTGGTTGAGCAGGCGGAACACATGCGTGTGACCGACCGGCTCGCGCAGGATGGTCATGAACATGGCGCGGTTGGCGGGGTCGCGCCGCCACGCGCCGTTCATCAGCTCGCGGGCGTTGTAGAGCGCGCGCAGCGTGCGGGCCGACAGGCCCTTGATGCCGGGCGTGCGCTGGTAGAGCAGGAAGGTTTCGAGGATGGCGTGCGGATGCTGCTCGTACAGATCGTCGCTCGCCACTTCGAGCATGCCGGCGCGATCGAGAAAATGCTCGCTGATCGGCCGCATCAGCTCTTGCTGCGAACCGTTGACGCGTTCCTCGAGATTGAGCAGCAGGATCTGGTTGAGCTGGGTCACCGCCTTGGCAGCCCAGTAATAGCGTCGCATCAGCGCTTCGGAGGCGCGCTGGCCGTCGGTGTTGCGATAGCCAAAACTTTCAGCCACGGCGGTCTGCAGGTCGAACACGAGGCGGTCTTCGCGCCGGCCCGCGATCACGTGCAGCTTGGCGCGGATCAGCGTGAGCAGGCCTTCGTTGCGTTGCAACTGGCGGCTCTCGAAAGCGGTGATCAGGCCCTTGTTGGCGAGCGCCTTCCAGGTCTTGCCCAGATGTGCGGCGCGCGAGATCCAGATCAGCACCTGCAGGTCGCGCAGGCCGCCGGGGCTTTCCTTGCAGTTGGGCTCAAGCGAGTAGGGCGTGTCTTCGTACTTGGTGTGGCGCTGGCGCATTTCCAGCGTCTTGGCGCGCAGGAAGGCGCTCGCGTCCACAGTCTTGGCGAACTTGCGCTCGAAGAGCTTGTAGAGCGCCTTCTCGCCGGTCAGCAGGCGCGATTCGAGCAGCGCGGTCTGCACGGTCACGTCACCGGCGGCTTCGCTCAGGCATTCGCTCAGCGTGCGGACCGAGGAGCCGATCTCGAGGCCGATGTCCCAGCACGCCGTGATGAAGCCTTCGATGCTGGTCTTGGTGGGGCCGGGGTGGTGCGCGTCCATGCCGTCGGGCAGCATGACCAGCACGTCCACATCGGAATAGGGGAACAACTCGCCGCGCCCGTAGCCGCCCACGGCTACCAGGGCGCAACCGGCGGGCATGTTCGACTGGGCCCACAGCGCTTCAAGCTGCGTGTCCACGTGCACGGCCAGTTCGCGCAGCAGGCGCCGTGCGGTCGTGACGTTAGGCTTGGCCGCGCCGAAGGCCTCGATCAGCGCCTGCTTGCCGGCCTTGAGAGCCTGGCGCTGCTCGGCAAGCAGGGACGCGTTCATCCGGTGATGAAGGCGGGCGGCGGCGGGCTGCCGGCCGACAGCGTCATGATTTCGTAGCCGGTGTCGGTGACCAGCACGGTGTGCTCCCACTGCGCGGAGAGCGAGCGGTCCTTGGTGACGATGGTCCAGCCGTCGCCGGTTTCGCGGATGTCGCGGCGGCCGGCGTTGATCATGGGTTCGATCGTGAACATCATGCCGGGCACGAGTTCTTCGAGCGTGCCGGGGCGGCCGTAGTGCAGCACCTGCGGCTCTTCATGGAAGACCTGGCCGATGCCGTGCCCACAGAATTCGCGCACGACCGAGAAGCCGTTGGCCTCGGCAAAGGTCTGGATCGCGTGGCCGATGTCGCCGAGGCGAGCGCCGGGCTTGACCTTGGCGATGCCCTTCCACATGGCCTCATACGTGAAGGCGCAAAGGCGCTTGGCGGCGATGGAACCTTCACCGACCACGAACATGCGGCTGGTATCGCCATGCCAGCCATCCTTGATCACGGTGACGTCGATGTTGACGATGTCGCCGTTCTTGAGCGGCCGGTCATTCGGGATGCCGTGGCAGACCTGATGGTTGATCGAGGTGCAGACCGACTTGGGGTAGGGCGTGTAACCGGGCGGGCAATAGTTCAGCGGCGCGGGGATGGCTTGCTGGACGTTGACGATGTGGTCATGCGCCAGCTTGTCCAGCGCTTCGGTGGTGATGCCGGGCTTGACATGCGGGGTGAGCATGTCCAGCACCTCGGAGGCGAGGCGGCCGGCAATGCGCATGCCTTCCACATCGGCGGCGGTCTTGATCGTGATGGTCATGCAGGGATTTTAAGTTCTTCCGGGAAGCCCTGAAAAAACCAGTGCAAGCGTCACTCCTCTGGGCACGCTCAAGTGTTGGCGAGAGGGAAATCTCCCGATGCGAGCACCTTGGCGGCCAGCCGGAGCGTCCCTGCCCCTAACCACCTCCGAACCCGCTGATGTCGGCGGTTAGGGGCAGGAACACTCCGGCTTGTTCCAGCAGTTGGCTTCTGCGTTCTTTTTTAGTCCGCCCAGACGACGGCGCCAGTGAAGAACGTGATCAGAACGACGATGCCGAAGGCGATCCGGTACCAGGCGAAGGCCGCGAAGCTGTGGCTGGAGATGTAGCGCAGCAGCCAGCGCACGCAGGCCCAGGCGGCCAGGAAGCTGACGATGAAGCCGACGGCGAACATCGGCACGTCGGCCATGTGCAGGCTGTGGCGCTCCTTCCAGAGGCTGTAGCCGCCAGCGGCGATCAGGGTTGGGATGGCCAGGAAGAAGGAGAAATCGGTGGCCGCCTTGCGGGAGAGGCCGAGCAGCATGCCGCCGATGATGGTGGCCCCCGAACGGCTGGTGCCGGGGATCATGCCCAGGCATTGGACGAGGCCGACCTTGAGCGCGTCCATCGGCGTCATGTCGTCCACGGAGTGGATGCGCGGCGCCACAGGCTTGGTTTTTTCCACCCACAGGATGATCAGACCGCCCACGATGAAGGCGCCTGCCACCACCGGACCGTTGAACAGATAGGTCTTGATCAGCTTGTAGACGGTCAGCCCGACCACGGCGGCGGGCAGGAAGCCGAGGAAGACATTGAGCGCGAAGCGCTGCGCGCGGCGGTCGCTGCCCAGACCGGTCATGGTTTCGCGGATGCGTTCCCAGTAGACGATCATCACGGCCAGGATGGCGCCGGTCTGGATCGCCACATCGAAGACCTTCGACTTCTCGTCGGTCAGGCCCAGCAGCGATCCGGTCAGGATCAAGTGGCCGGTTGACGACACGGGCAGAAACTCGGTCAGCCCTTCGACGACGCCCATCACGGCAGCCTTGATCAGCAAAATCAGGTCCACAAACGCTCCAGCAATTGAAAATTGAATTCGGCGCGGATCATACGGGTTGACTATTGCTGCATGGCCTGCATACCATTACTGACCGAGCAGTCAGTAACCGAGCCGCCATGTCCCGAGCCACCGCCGAGAGCCCTAACGCCACGCCTGCACGGCAGCGCCGCAAGGACGCGCGCCCGCAGGAATTGCGTGATGCGGCGCTGGCTTTGTTCGTGGAGCAGGGCTTTGCGGCCACTCGAATCGAAGACATTGCCGCCCGTGCCGGTGTCTCCAAGGGCACGCTTTATCTCTATTACACCGGCAAGGAAGAGCTCTTCAAGGCCGTCGTGCGCGAGCATTTCTCGGCCACGATCAGCGACGGCGCGGTGATGCTGGCCCAGCACCAGGGCACGATGGCCGAGCTGCTCGGCTACATGATGAACCGCTGGTGGGAGAAGGTGGGGCAGGGTGTCGCAGGCGGGCTGACCAAGGTCGTGATGGCCGAAGGGCGCAACCTGCCCGAGCTGGCGCAGTTCTACATGGACGAGGTGATCGAGCCCACGCACCGCCTGCTCGGTTCGCTGATCGAACGCGGCGTGGCCAGTGGCGAATTTCGGCCGATGCCGGTCACCGAGGCGGTGCACGTGCTGATCGGGCCGCTGCTGCACATGATGTTGTCCGAGCATTCCTTTGGCGTTTGTGGGGATGGAATCAACGCGCCGGCTGTCTTGAAGACACAGATGGACCTCATGTTGCGAGGCATGATGTGCGGCCCGGCGGAGGTCTTGAATCCCAAGTCTAAAATCAGGAATTCCCCGAAGGAGAGAAAGAAATGAACGCCGAACAAGCCCGCTTCAACATGATCGAGCAGCAGATCCGCCCCTGGAGCGTGCTCGATCTGGGCGTGCTGGACCTGCTGGCCCTCGTCAAGCGCGAAGACTTCGTGCCGGCCGAGCACAAGAGTCTGGCCTTTATGGATGTCGAAGTGCCGCTGCACGGCGGCCAATGCATGCTGGCACCGCGCGTCGAAGCGCGCCTGCTGCAGGAGCTGAAGATCGCGCGCCACGAAAAGGTGCTCGAAGTGGGTGCCGGCTCGGGCTTCATGGCCGCGCTGCTGGGCCACAAGGCGCAACGCGTCGAGACGATGGAGATCGACCCGACGCTGGCCGAGCAGGCCACCGCCAATCTGCGCCGCGCCGGCATGATGAACGTGCGCGTGCATCTGCAGGACGGCTCGCAAGGCCTGGCCGCTGAAGGCCCGTTCGATGCGATCGTGCTGTCGGGCTCGGTGGCCCTGGTGCCTGAAGCGCTGCTGGCGCAACTCAAGGTCGGCGGCCGTCTGGCCGCAGTCGTGGGCGATCAGCCGGTCATGACCGGCCAGCTCATCACACGCAAGAGCGAGCACGAATACACCACGGTCAAGCTGTTCGATACGGTGGCCCAGCGCCTGATCGGTTTTGCTGAGCACCCGGCATTTGCATTCTGAGCTGTTGCCTGACTTGCAGTCGCTTGAGTTCCTGTTCTACGGCCTGTCGCCCGAAAACGCCAACACAAGACGCGCAGGCTGCAACTCGTCGCTTTTCTTTGGTCATACCCCTCTGGGGGCGGCTATAACCTCGGCTGTTTTGACAAGACCTATACGCAAGGAAGCCCATGTCTGATCATCGTGCACTGACCTTCAGCCGCCTCGGCCTCGCACTGGCCCTGGCCTACTGCGGCGGCGCTCAAGCTCAAAGTCTGCAAGAGGTGTACGACGCGGCACGGGCTTATGACGCGACGTATCTGTCGGCACGGGCACTGTCGGAAACGGCGCAGTACCGCTTGCAGCAAGCGGAGGCGTTGGGCCGACCCACGGTCGGTGTCGGCGCGACCGGCCAGTACCAATCGACTTCGATCCCGCCGGGCGAATCCAGCATCGGCGTCGATCCGAACACAGGCGATTCGATTCCGCTGCCGGTGAACCGGCTCAACACCACCACGCTGACCGCCGGCCTCAACGGCAGAATGGCGATCTACAACCCCGGCAACACGGCCACGATCGAGCAAGCTCGTCGCGCGCTGGGCGTTTTTGCCGCCGATCTTGAGACGGCCGAACAGGACCTGATCGTTCGCGTCGCACAAGCGTATTTCGACGTGCTGGCCGCGCAGGACACCCTCTCCACCTCGCGCGCCAACAAGACCGCAATTGCCGAACAGCTGGCATCGGCCAAGCGCAATTTTGAAGTGGGCACCGCCACCATCACGGACACGCGCGAAGCGCAGGCCCGGTATGACCTGGCGATCTCGCAAGACATCGGTGCCGACAACGACCTGCGCACCAAGCAGGTCGTGCTTGATCAACTGGTCGGCCGCCCCGGTGTCACGCCCAAGCCGCTGATCCAGCCCGTCGCCTTGCCGGCGCTGCCCACTGACGACATCGATTCCTGGGTCGCTCAGGGCGAGCAGTCGCCGCCGGTGCGCAAGGCCCGCCTGGGTCTGGACATTGCTCACCTCGACGTCGACAAGGCCCGCGCGGGTGGCAAGCTGTCGGTCGACATGACCGGTTCACTCGGTGTGCAGAATGTGCGCAACAACCTGCCGGGCGAACTGGCCTCCGCCACGGGCGCCGGCACCACGCGTGCCGCCACCTTGGGCGTGCAGATCAACTACCCGCTCTACACGGGTGGCGCGGTGCAAGGCGCTGTCTACGAAAAGCTCAAGCTCGAAGAGAAGGCCGGTACCGATCTCGAGTTCGCCCGCCGCTCGGTCAGCCAGAACACCCGCAGCGCCTTCCTCGGCGTGCAATCGCTGCGCGCCCAGGTCAAGGCGCTCGAAGCCGCCGAGTCGTCCAGCAAGCTCTCGCTCGAAGCCACCCAGCTCGGCTACAAGGTCGGCGTGCGCGTCAACATCGACGTGCTGAACGCGCAGACGCAGCTCTACACGACCGAAGCCCAACTGGCCAAGGCGCGTTATGACGTGCTGGTCAACGGGCTTAAGCTGCGCCAGGCCAATGGCACGCTGCGGCCTGACGACGTCAGCGCCGTCAATGTGCTGTTGGCGAAGTAATTCAGCGTCAAACGCCGGGCCGGATTGCTCGTTGCTGCGAGAATTCGGCCCATGCTTTTTCTGCTCTCGCCCGCCAAGTCGCTCGACTACGAAACTCCCGCGCCCGATGAGGTGCTGGCCCTGGCCACCGAGCCCCAGTTCATGCGCCAGTCGGCCGAACTGATCAAGCTGATGCGCGGCTACAGTGCCGCCGATATCGGCGAGCTGATGGATCTCTCACCGGCACTCTCCACACTCAACGTCCAGCGCTACAAGGCCTGGCGCCAGAAGCCCGCGCCCGAGAAGACCAAGCCGGCCGTGCTGGCCTTTGACGGCGATGTGTACGGTGGCCTGAATGCGCCGAGCCTGCGCGTTAGCGATCTGGAATGGGCGCAGGATCATGTCGCGATCCTCTCGGGCCTTTATGGCGTGCTGCGGCCGCTTGACCGCCTGCAGCCGTATCGCCTGGAGATGGGCATCCGCGTCGAGCATCCGAGCGGCACTGGCCTTTACAGCTACTGGGGCGACCGCATTGCCGAGCACCTCAACAAGCGCGCCGCGCAGGAGCAGGCGCCCGTCATCATCAATCTGGCCTCGCAGGAATATTTCAAGGCGGCCGGCCGCAAGGCGCTCAAGCCTCGCGTGGTCGAATGCCAGTTCGAGGACTGGAAGAACGGCGAGTACAAGATCATCAGCTTCTTTGCCAAGCGGGCGCGTGGCCTGATGGCGCGCTACGCGATCCTGAACCGGATCGGCACGCCCGCTGGCCTGCAAGGCTTTGATCTGGACGGGTATCGTTTCGAGGCCGCCCTGTCGACGCCTGACCGCCTGCTGTTCAGAAGGAAAATCACGTGAGCGCACAGACCATCACCCCCGAGTTGCGCCAGTGGATCGTCGAGCAAGCGCAGGCCGGCCACAAGCCCGAGCAGGTGCTGTCTGCCATGCGCACCAGCGGTTGGGACGAAGCCACGGCGATCAAGGCCCTGGAAGACACGCTGGAAGTGCATCTGGAAGACCATGCCCGCGCTTCAGGCCTGCCCTTGCCCAAGCGAGTGCCCGAGCCCGACCTGGGCACCTCCAGGCCGCTGCTGGTGGCGGCGGATCGCGAGGTGAAGATCCTGATGGCCTTGCAGCATCCGCGCGTGATCGTGTTCGGCGGCCTGCTTTCGGACGCCGAATGCGACGAGATCATCAGCCTCGCGCGGGCGCGCCTGGCGCGATCCGAAACCGTCGCTACCGCCGCCGATGGCAGCGAGATCAATGCTGCGCGCACCAGCGAAGGCATGTTTTTCGAGCGTGGCGAGCATGAGGTGATCAAGCGCCTGGAAGCGCGCGTCTCTGCCTTGCTCGACTGGCCCGTCGTGAATGGCGAGGGCCTGCAGATCCTGCGCTACGGACCCGGCGCCGAATACCTGCCGCACTACGACTACTTCGAACCCGAACACATCGGCACGCCCACCATCCTCAAGCGCGGCGGCCAGCGCGTGGGCACGCTGGTGATGTACCTGAACACGCCCGAGGCCGGCGGCTCCACGGTCTTCCCCGACATCAAGCTCGACGTCATGCCGGTCAAGGGCAACGCCGTGTTCTTCAGCTATGACCGCCCGCATCCCATGACTTTGACGCTGCATGGCGGCGCGCCGGTCGTCGAGGGTGAGAAGTGGGTCGCCACGAAATGGTTACGAGAAGGCAGATTCGACTGAGCGACTTGAGTGGTTGAGCGAGAATCCGCGCCGACCCGAACGGAGAACCAATAATGAAATTCAAACCGATGCTGCTGAGCGCAGCGCTCACGATCCTGATCAGCGGCATGGCGCAAGCGCAAGCCCCTGTGCACGAGACGCCGCAGCCCGAAGCGCCGGCCGTCGTCGGCAAGCATCACGCCGCCAAGCCTGTGGCCAAGTCGGCCTCCAAGAAGAAGCACAAGGCGGCGAAGAAGTCGGCGGCCAAGAGCGCCAAGAAGGGCAAGAAGAAGCCCGCCAAGTCGGCGAAATCCGCCAAGCACACCCAGCAAGCCAAGCAAGCCAAGCACACGGTCCACTGAAGAAAGCCCGCATGCGCCATCTCCGCCCCCTGCTGTTGCTCAGTCTGACACTTGCGGGAGCGGCGGTTCAAGCCGAGACCGGAGACTGGACCGTCAAGCCTGAGTGGGTGGGTGCGCATGAGGCCTTCCTGGCTTCGGATGCCCTGCAAGGCCGAGGCAGCGGGACCCGTGACGAGGCGATTGCCGCCGCCTACATTGCCGCTCAGTTTCAGAGTTATGGCCTCAAGCCGGCGCCCGGTATGGCAGGCTACGTGCAGCCCGCCGTCATTCCGCAGCGGCGTCTGAACGGGCCCGCATCACTGAGCTGGGGCGAGGGCAAGACCGCCGCCGAGCTGACGGTGTTCCTGACGACGGGCCAGGCCGCGAGCGGCCGTTTGGTGGCTGCATCCGATGATCCCGGTGCTTTGAAAGCCCTGAATGCCAAAGAGGGCGACGTGCTCCTGGCCGGCGGCGCGGCGCCCGCGATGGCCTGGTTCACGGCCGCCGACAAGGCCGGCGTGAAGTTGGTGATCCTGCGCGAAAGCGAAGGCACCCGCGGCCTTTACGCAGACATGGGTGGCGAGCCGCGCCTCTTGCGCATCAATCCCGCCAAGCCGCATGTACGCCCCGCGCTGCTGAGCGTGCCGCCGGCGCTGTTCGACCAGTTGCTGGCCGCGCAAGGCCAGACTCTCAATTTCACGCCGCCGGCCGTGATTGACGCGCCGCTGACGACGCACAACGCCATCGGCTATCTGGCCGGCAGCGATCCGAAGGCGGGCACCTTGCTGTTTACCGCGCATCTGGACCATCTGGGCGTCAAGCCCGACGGCACCATCATGCATGGCGCCAACGACGATGCCTCCGGAACGGTCGCCGTGCTGGAACTGGCTCGCGCGCTCGCGGCGGGCCGGCAGCCCAAGCGTTCCATCCTCTTCGTCTGCTACGGCGCCGAAGAACTGGGCATGCTCGGCGCGGGCTACTTTGCGGAACACCCGCCCGTGCCCTTGCACGAGATCATCGCCAATCTCGAATTCGAGATGATCGGCGCACAGGATCCGAAGCTGCCCGAGAAGACGCTGATGATGACCGGCTTCGACCGCTCGGACTTCGGCGAAGCGCTCAAGCGCCAGGGCTTTCGCGTGACGGCCGATCCGTACCCGGAACAGCACTTCTTCCAGCGTTCCGATAACTACCAGCTCGCACTGACCGGCATCGTGGCCCACACGGTTTCGGGCTGGGCGGTCACGCCGACGTACCACGACCCCAGCGACGATCTGGCCCACATCGATCTGCCGTTCATGACGGCGGTGATCCAGTCACTGATCGAACCGGCGCGCTGGCTGGCGAACACCGACTTCGTGCCGAAGTGGAAAGAGGGCGGCAAGCCGTCGAACTGAAGGGTTAGCGCGCAATCAACAAAAAAGCACCCGAAGGTGCTTTCTTGTTGTCCTCCAGCGGAACCCATGGAACCGGCTTTGCCGGGCCATCGGGTTCGCCCCCTTGAGGGGGAGGCGCGTGAGCGCCTCGGGGGTGGGCTCAAACTCGCTTGCGGTACTCGTGCGTGCGGGTGTCGATTTCGATCTTGTCGCCTTGGGCGACGAAGATCGGCACCGGGATTTCAAAGCCGGTCGAGATCTTGGCGGGCTTCAGGACCTTGCCCGAGGTGTCGCCCTTGACGGCCGGTTCGGTGTCGACGATCTCGCGCACTACGGTCGTCGGCAGCTCGACCGAGATCGCCTTGCCGTCGTAGAACACGACCTCGACCGGCATCGCGTCTTCGAGGTATTGGATCGCGTCGCCCATGTTCTCGGACTCGACTTCGAACTGGTTGTACTCGGCGTCCATGAACGCGTACATCGGATCGGCGAAGTAGGAGTAGGTGCACTCCTTCTTGTCGAGCAGGACCTGGTCGAGCTTGTCGTCGGCCTTGAAGACGACTTCGGTGCCGGAGTTCGAGAGCAGGCTCTTCAGCTTCATGCGCACGGTGGCCGAGTTGCGGCCGCCGCGGCTGTATTCGGTGCGCAGCACGACCATCGGGTCCTTGCCTTGCATGATGACGTTGCCGGCGCGAAATTCCATTGCGGTCTTCATAGCAGCTTTCCGTGTGTTCCGT
>DASYBU010000042.1:0-95113 GCA_036500605.1 Burkholderiaceae bacterium | reverse complement strand
GTGTCGGTGCGCCACTTCGGCAGCGAGCGGTTCTTGGCGAAGCCTACCAACGACTGCACCAGCCCCGCGAGGTTGAACAGCCACGGCAGCCGCCGCGCGTAGGGCGCCATCGCCGGCAGGTCGCCGATCAGCCGGTCGCGCAACGACAGGCCCTTGCTCATGCGCCCCGCCGACTTCACCTCGATCTTCATCTTCGCCATGTCGACGCCGGTCGGGCAGTCGCGCTTGCAGCCCTTGCAGCCGACGCACAGGTCCATGGTCTCGGCCATCGCCTCGCTGGTGAAGGCATCGGGGCCCAACTGCCCGGAGATCGCGAGGCGCAAGGTGTTGGCACGACCGCGGGTCAGGTGCTGTTCGTCGCGCGTGACGCGGTAGCTCGGACACATCGTGCCGGCGTCGAACTTGCGGCAGTGGCCGTTGTTGTTGCACATCTCGACGGCCTTGGCGAAGCCGCCGGTCACGTCGCCGCCGGTGCCGGGTGCGGTCGTCACTTCGGTGACCGGATCGGCCTGCACGTTCCAGGCGGACCAGTCGAGCACAGGCACCAGCGGAATCCGTTGATACGGTCTCGGCGAATCGGGCGGTGCGAAGCGGAACAACGCGCCGTCGTCCATGCGCGGCGGGTCGATGATCTTGCCGGGGTTGAAGAGATTGATCGGGTCGAGGTGGTTCTTGATCGCGCGGAAGGCCTCGTTGATCGCCGGGCCGAACTGCCATTCGATCCACTCGCCGCGGCACAGGCCGTCGCCATGCTCGCCGCTGAAGGCGCCCTTGTACTTGCGCACCAGCGCGCTTGCTTCCTCGGCGATGGCGCGCATCTTGGCGCCGCCGTCGGTGCGCATGTCGAGGATGGGCCGCACGTGCAAGGTGCCGACCGAGGCATGCGCATACCAGGTGCCGCGGCTGCCGTACTTGGCGAAGACCTCGGTCAGGCCGTCGGTGTATTCGGCCAGGCTTTCGAGCGGCACCGCGCAGTCTTCGATGAAGCTGACCGGCTTGCCGTCGCCCTTCAGGCTCATCATGATGTTGAGCCCGGCCTTGCGGACTTCCCACAGCGCTTTCTGCGGCGCCTCGTCGGCCATTTGCACGACGCTGCCTGGCAGGCCGAGATCGCCCATCAGTTCGACCAATTGCTTCAGCTTCGGCAGCAGATCTGCCCGGTTGGCGCCGGAGAATTCGACCAGCAGGATGGCGGCCGGCTTGCCGAGCAGCGCCGCCTCGATCGTCGGGCGGAAGGCCGGGTTGGTCAGGCTCAGTTCGATCATCGTGCGATCGACCAGTTCGACCGCCGTGGGTCCGAGCTTGACCAGATGCTGGGCGGCATCCATCGCCGCATGGAAGGTCGGGAAGTTGACGACGCCGAGCACCTTGGCGCGCGGCAGTTCCGCAAGCTTCAAGGTCAGGCTGCGCGTGTAGGCCAGCGTGCCTTCGGCGCCGATCAGCAGATGCGCGAGATTGACGCTGCCGTCGTTCGTGTAGGGCCGCTCGCTCTGGCTGTCGAAGATGTCGAGGTTGTAGCCGGCGACCCGGCGCATCACCTTCGGCCAGCGCTCGGCGATCTCTGCACGCTGCTGCTCGGCCAGGCCGCGCACGAAATCGGCAATCTCGCGGGCCTTCGCATCGAGCCCGGAGACCGGCCCGAAATCGACCAGCGAGCCATCCGAAAGCCAGGCGCTTGCGCCGAGCACGTTGTGCACCATATTGCCGTAGGCGATCGAGCGCGAGCCGCAGGAGTTGTTGCCCGCCATGCCGCCCAGGGTGGCCTGGGCGCTGGTCGAGACGTCGACCGGATACCAGAGGCCGAGCGGCTTCAGATGCGCGTTCAGGTGGTCCAGCACCAGGCCCGGTTCGACCACGGCGGTGCGCGCCTCGGCGTTCACGTCAAGCACCCGGCGGAAGTGTTTGCTGTTGTCGATCACCAAGGCCGCGCCGGTGGTCTGCCCGCACTGGCTGGTGCCGCCGCCGCGCGGCAAGACAGGCACCTTCAGTTCGCGTGCGATCTCGATCGCCGTCGCGATGTCGCCCTCGGTCTTCGGCACCAGAACACCAACCGGCATGATCTGGTAGATCGACGCATCGGTGGCATAACGCCCGCGCGACGGCGCATCGAACATCACCTCGCCTTCGGTCTCCTGGCGCAGGCGCAGAGCCAGCGTTTCGCAGACCTCGTTGGGCGGCAACTGCGTACCCGCTGGAAGGACGCGGGTGACGGATTCGATCAACATCGGATGGGGCCTCAGGCTTTGGCGTCGCGCGGATAGATCTCGCCTGCGCGGAGCAGGTCAAGAACGGTATTGCGCTTGTTGTTCAGGTGCTCGACCAACACCTGGCGCATGGCACTGCCGTCGTGAGCGGCGAGCGCTTCCAGCATCACTTCGTGCTCCTTCATCGCGCGCTTCCACTTGGCCTCGTTCTGGTTGGTGCGAAAGCGCAATGACTGCACACGGGCGTTGATGCCCCTGTAGGTGCTGGCCAGCACCGGGTTCTTTGCCGCGTTGTTGATGGCGGTGTGGATCGTCGCATTCAGGCGGTAGTAGCCGGACAGGTCCTGCCGCGTGAAGCAGGCCATCATTTCGTAATGCGTGGCGCGGATCTCGGACAGCTCCGCGTCGGTGATGCGTTGCGCCGCCAACTCGCCCGACATGCCTTCGAGGCCGGCCAGCACCTCGAAGGTGTTCATCACGTCCGCCTCGGTCAGCTTGACCGCGACGGCGCCGCGGTTGGGCAGCAGATCGACCAGGCCCTCCGCGGCCAGCAGCTTGATCGCCTCGCGCAGCGGCGTGCGCGAGACCTTCAGCTGTTCGCTCAGCTCGCGCTCGTTCAGCTTTGCGCCCGGCGGGATGCGACCTTCGACCAGCATCGTGCGCAGCCGAGCCGCGACCTGGTCGTGCAGCGCCAAGCGCGAAATTTCAATGATTTCTGCCATTCGATTTCTCCATGTTTACATTTTGAATGCAAAACCAATGGGCATCAAGCTTGGATGATTAGGGTTTTCATCAGTCTTGTTTTGTGTTTTGCATGCAAAACTAAAGCATCACGAAAGGACGACACATGCTCAATCTCGACTTCCATCCGACCGGTCGCCACTTCCTGCAGATCCCCGGACCGAGCCCGGTTCCGGACCGCGTGCTGCGCGCCATGAGCTTGCCGACGATCGATCATCGCGGCCCTGAGTTCGGCGCGCTGGGCCTGCAGGTGCTGAAGGGCATCCGCGCGATCTTCAAGACGGAACACCCGGTCGCGATCTATCCCGCCTCGGGCACGGGCGCATGGGAAGCTGCATTGGTCAATGTGCTGAGCCCCGGCGACCACGTGCTGATGTATGAGACCGGCCACTTCGCGTCGCTGTGGTCGAAGATGGCGACGCGGCTCGGCCTGTCGACCGAGTTCCTGGCCTGGCAAGGCCCGGACGAGGTGTTGCCGAACGCGCCGAGCTGGCGCCGTGGCGTGCAGGCCGACCTGATCGAGGAGCGCCTGCGCAAGGACCCCGAGCATCGGATCAAGGCGGTCTGCGTGGTCCACAACGAGACCTCGACCGGCGTCACGTCCGACATTGCCGCGGTGCGCAAGGCCATCGACGCGGCCAAGCATCCGGCATTGCTGATGGTCGACACGATCTCAGGCCTGGCCAGCGCCGACTACCGCCATGACGAATGGGGCGTGGACGTCACCATCAGCGGTTCGCAGAAGGGCTTGATGCTGCCACCGGGTATCAGCTTCAACGCGCTCTCGCCGCGAGCGCTCGAAGTCAGCAGAACGGCGAAGTTGCCCAAGGCCTTCTTCGCCTGGGACGAGATCGTCGAGATGAACGAAACCGGCTACTGGCCCTACACGCCGAACACGAACCTGCTCTACGCGCTGTCCGAGGCGATGGACATGATCCAGGCCGAAGGGCTGGAGAACGTCTTCGCCCGCCACCAGCGCTGGGCCGCCGGCGTGCGCTCCGCAGTCAATGCCTGGGGCTTGCCGATCCAGTGCGCTGACCCGGCTGTCTATTCGCCGGTGCTGACCGGCGTGATCCTGCCGGTTGGCGTCGATGCCGACGCGGTGCGCCGCCTGATCTACGAACGCTTCGACCTTTCGCTCGGCACCGGCCTGGGCAAGCTGAAGGGCCGCATGTTCCGCATCGGACATCTGGGCGACAGCAATGACCTGACCCTGCTGGCGACGGTGGCCGGCTGCGAGATGGGCCTGAAGCTGGCCGGCGTCGACCTGCAGGGCAGCGGCGTGCAGGCGGCGATGGCGTATTTCGCCAGCCACCCCGCAGCCCACACCCTGAAGAAAAACGCGGCCTAGGCCGTCACGCAGCGCAACCGACGCATCCCCGCCAACATCGCTCGGCCAAAGGCGTCATCGCACGCCGGCCGCAGCGACAAGAAGAATCTTTAGGAGACAAGCCATGAAGATGTTCCGGGCGACCAATGTGGTCATCACCCTGTTGTGTTTGATGTACTTCATCACCTACCTCGATCGTGTCAACGTGAGTACTGCGGCGGCCGGTTTCGGCCCCGAGTTTGGGCTCAGCAAGACGCAGATCGGCCTGGTGTTCTCGGCCTTCGCCTACCCGTACCTGGTGTTCCAGATCATCGGCGGCTGGGTCAGCGATCGCTACGGCGCCAAGCGCACGCTGATCGTCTGCGGCGCGATCTGGGCCGCAGCCACGGTGTTTACCGGCATGGCCGGCGGACTGGTCTCGCTGCTGATCGCGCGCGTGCTGCTCGGCCTCGGCGAAGGCGCGACATTCCCGGCGGCGACGGCGGCCATGTCGCGCTGGGTACCCAAGGAAAAGCGAGGCTTCGCTCAAGGCATCACGCACGCGGCGGCGCGCATCGGCAACGCGGTGGCGCCTGCGGCGATCGTGGGGGTGATGGCCACCTATGGTTGGCGCGAGTCGTTCTACATCTGCGCCGGCATCAGCTTCGCCTGGGTCGCCGTCTGGGCCCTGGTCTTCACCGAATATCCGAAAGACCATCCGCGCATCACACCTTCCGAGATCGCGACACTGCCGGCACCAAAGCCCAAGGGTGCACCGGTCCCGTGGCGCCGCTTGTCCAAGCGCATGCTGCCGGTGACGATCGTGTACTTCTGCTATGGCTGGACCTTGTGGCTCTTCCTCAGCTGGATCCCGCAATACTTCCTGCACAGCTATGACCTGGACCTGAAGAAGTCCGCGCTGTTCGCCTCGAGCGTGTTCTTCGCCGGTGTCGTCGGCGACACCCTGGGCGGCTGGGTGACCGACAAGATCCTTGAACGTACCGGCAGCTTGCACAAGGCGCGCAGCCGGATGGTCGCGATCTGCATGTTCCTGACCTTGCTTTCCTTGGTTCCGCTGATGTTCACGCACAACCTCTACGTCTCGATGTTCAGCCTTTCTGCCGGATTCTTCTTCGCGGAGATGACGATCGGCCCGATGTGGGCGATCCCGATGGACATCGCGCCCGAACACTCAGGCACGGCGAGCGGCATGATGAACACCGGCTCCGCGCTGGCCGCGATCATCTCGCCGGTGGTGTCGGGCCTGTTGATCGACAGGTTCGGCAGCTGGGAACTGCCCTTCCTCGGAAGCATGCTCCTGATGGCCGCAGGCGTTGTCCTGGCCTTCCGCATGCGGCCCGAAAACAAGTTCTCGACCGCGACGTCGCCCACCGCGACGGAGTCGCACTCAACGCAAACGCCACACGGCGTGGTGCGATGAGCCATCCTCCCGTTGATCGCGCCGGTGTCCTGGCGGCAAGACTCGCCGCCGCCCAGCAGGCCTGCACGCTGATCGATGCGCCCACCGCAGAAGAGAGCCCGGTCGATGCGCAGGAGGCTTACGACATTCAGCACCGCGCACTGAGCCTGCGCGGCGAAACCGCAGTCGGCTGGAAGGTCGGGGCGAAGTCACCGAGCGGGCCGATCCAGGGCGCTCCCTTGCCTTCGATCGGGGTGCGGATGAGTCCCGCCTCCATGAATCTCAGCCATTTCGCAACCTGCGGGCTCGAGCTGGAAATCGCTTTTCGATTTGGCAGGTCGTTCAAGCCCAGGGCACAAGCCTACGATGACGAAGAAGTCTTTGAGGGCATCGCTTCGATGATGGCGGCCATCGAGATTGTCTCGACACGCTATGTCGGCTGGCCGGGCGTAGACAAGCTTGCACAGCTGGCGGATCTGCAAAACCACGGAGCTTTGATAGTGGGCGAGCCGATCCCGTATCAATCCGACTTCCCGTTCATGGCACCGCGTTTGAGTTTCCATCTGGACCGCGTCGATGTTCTGCGCGGCGCACCGGCAAATCCAGCGGGTGACCCGCGAAGACTGCTGCCTTGGCTGGTCAATCATGCGTCATCGAGAGGTCTCACGATCAGCAGCGACATCGTCGTGACGACGGGTTCGTATGCTGGCATGCACTTCGCCAAAAATCCTGGCACTGCGAACGGTGATATCGAAGGACTGCCGTCGGTGCAAGTCGATCTGATCTGACACCGCTTCCGCACGTCACCAGGTCGATTCGGCATTGCGCTCAAATCAGGTACTGGCGTCTCCGAGCGCCAATTCCGAGGAAATCCCGCTCGCGGCTGTCTTGAGCATGGCCAGGCATTCGTCAAGATCATGGCGGTTGGTCGTCGCCGAGACGAAAGGAATCGTCAGGGCGGCCACCGCCACGCCACCGCGCAGCAGCGGCGCAGAAATGTCGGTCACGCCGGCCACGAAACTGCTGGCCGCCGAGGCATGTCCGGCCCGGCGTACCTCGTCCGCACGGCGCCGGAAGGCGGGCAGGTCCACCGTGCCCAGCTTGCGGTCGAAATCGAGCTCCCAGCGCGCACGGGTCTCGTCGTTCTGAAACGCATAAAGCACGGTGCCGGAAACCGTCAGCGGCAGGAAGCGCCGGTAGCCCACGCGCACGGAAAAGCCCAACAATTCGCTGGACTCCATGCGCGCGACGATCACGATCTGGCCCAGCGAGGGGCGAGCCAGATGGCAGGACTGGCCGCTTTCCAGCGACAGACTGCGCATGCGCGGCAGGGCCAGTTCCATCAAGTCCTTGACGGCCGGCTGGCTCATCGCCATGGAGAAGAGTTTTTCGGTCAGCACATAGCCGTCGCTGCTCGGCGCGCGGGCAATATAGCCGCGGTACTCCAGCACCTGCACCATGCGGAACAACTCACCGCTGGAGCGGTTCAGACGTCGCACGATCTCGACCAGCGAGATGGGCGCGCGTTCAGCCGCAATCAGTTGCAACACGTCCAAACCCTTTTCCAGCGCGGGTGCCCGGTATCGGCGCTGCTCGTCGTCGAGATCGGACGAGCCCAAGTCATCGCGCTCATCGGCGGGGTCTGAGGCTTGCAGGGCAGCGGAGGAGGGCATTGAAGTATTCATGTTCTTGTGCAGCGGAGCGTGACGAGGCCGGCCCAATGTCAGGGTGCATCTCTCATGTTAAGCGCGTCAGGGAGCAAGACCCAGAAAACGCGCGGACCCCTGCACGGATGAACCCCATCGCGATGGACCCGGAAGTTTCCTCCGGACGAACGCTGGCGGTTCAGGCAGCGCCTTCCAGCATGGCGAATTCATGGCCCCGGCCTCGGTCAGGTGGCGATGGTGGCTGAAGTCGTGCCCAGGCCAAAGCGCAACTCCGAGATATTTCACAAATGCACTCATATTTTGCTTGAAAAACGATCTGGTTTTGCACAGAGAAACGCCCGTTTGACATTTTTATCGGAAAAGTAGGTGATTACCCGCCTAACGCTTTCCGCCGGCAAAGCTATATTTGGATTCACATATAAAGTTGCAATTTATATGTGAAATAACTCGAGCGTCAAAGATGCCCGGAATCGGAAGCACGGTGCGGCCGCAGGCCAGCACCTCAGGAGCATGTTGTGAGACTTCAAGGCAAGACCATTTTGATCACGGCCGCAGGGCAGGGCATCGGCCGCGCCACCGCGCTGGCCTGTGCAGTGGAAGGGGCCCATGTGATTGCCACGGACATTCAGCAGGCGGCGCTGGACGCACTCCAGGCTGAAATTCCCGGCATCGAGGTGCATTGGCTGAATGTTCGCAACACGCGCGCCGTTCAAGCCCTGGTTGGCGAGGTGCCGCCGCTCGACGGACTCTTCAACTGCGCGGGCTTTGTGCACAGCGGGACGATCCTGGAATGTCCGGAAGAAGATTGGGAGTTCAGCTTCGATCTGAATGTCAAAGGGGCCTATCGCCTGATCCGGGCCTTCTTGCCCGGCATGCTGGACAAGATGGCGCGCGAAGGCGGCAGCGGCTCGATTCTCAACATGGCCTCCATGGCCTCGTCGATCAAGGGATTTCCGAACCGATTTGTGTACGGCGCGACCAAGGCGGCCGTGATCGGCATGACCAAGGCCATTGCGGCTGACTACGTCAAGGTGGGCCTGCGTTGCAATGCGCTGTGCCCGGGGACGGTGGACACACCTTCGCTGCGCCAGCGAATCGCCGACGCGGACGATCCCGTTCAGGCCGAGAAAGATTTCGTTGCCAGGCAGCCCATGGGCCGCCTGGCAACCGTCAACGACATCAGCCCGCAGGCTGTATTCCTGTTGAGCGATGAGTCGCGCTTCATCACCGGGCAGGCTGTCCTGGTTGACGGGGGCGTCACCATCTGATGCCTCGCGGCCGAGCACACATGCCTGGCCTTGTTGCCCCCATCTCTTTCCTGTTGCCGGGATCTTTCCCATCCAGGCATGTTGCGATCTTGGTCTTGAGTGCGCCGGAGTTTCCAACTGGCAATACACGGCGTTAATTGTTCGCAGTATTGACGTGGCTGATCCCACAGAGGAGCATGGATATGTTTTCAAAGGTGGTCGTTCTCTGCATTACCGCGGTGTTGATGGTGTTCAGTGGATTGGCAGTTGGCAGTCCAAACTACAACTGGTATGCCCAGTCTTACCAAGGCGACGTCTGGTTTACGCTTCTGGACGGTACGACACCCAAAATCGACTTTCGTCTTGGCGGCGGTGGCAGCATTGCGGAAATGCGCAATGCCGCGGCCGGATATACGGAGATGTTGCCGCCGCCGTACGCTTCGGAACATACGGATCGGGTGCTGCAGCACACCTTCTGGGTGAACAATGTGCTGGGCACGACGGCCGCTCCCGACAAGCGTTTCAACATCAATCTGGCCGGAGATTCGACTGGCGCCTTTGCACGGATTTGTTCTCTGGCCCATTCGACCCCGGCGAGTGGCACACGGGTTGACGTCTACTCGGTCACCAGCTTGCAGTTCTATCCGCAGTTGAACGCGGATTTCGCCGGATCCGATCCCATTCCGACATTGACCCGATATGAACTGCTGGCCAACGGCGTACTCAAGGTCAGGCGCATCGTGCGTGTACCGAATGTCCTGTTGCACGGCGTGACGCAATCGCTTTCACAACTCTATTTTGAAAACTGGAACACGATTGGCCGTAGCGGCAGCATTGACTCCATGGCCTTGGGCCTGGACAGCAGCGGAAATCCGAACTGGTGGTATTCAACGAGCAATTTCCCGTACTACCAGAACTGGTCGATTCCAAACAGCACCAACGGCTATGCCGTCGGCTTCAAGAACGGGGCGGCTCTCACCCAGCCGGTTGTCGGCTTCAGCTTCGGCCTGCAACCGACGGTTGTGCAAGGCTCATCAGGCACCAGCGCAAACGACGTATTGAATTCCATGCTGGTGCCGTCGCAGGGGATCGCGATCCTGCCTGCGACCTACGTCTACAGCGCCCTGCCCGGGAGCATCATCGACATGGAATTCCGGATCGTGCCCCGCCTCGCCTCGGGCAGCGAGTTCATCACCACGACGCAGGCGCAGGTGTCCCTGGTTGCGCAGCCGACGGTCTACGGCCCGGCCTACGCATTTACCGGGGAACTGGCCACCATCGTGTCGCAGCTCAACAGCAATCTTCACGGCACTGGAACGCAGACCGAGCATCTGGGCGCTTACTGGTAAGAGCCTGCCAGTCACGGTGGCCTTCGTCCCCCGGAGTCGCCGGGGGGCTGATCCCTCATGCCCCTCATGCGGCAGAGGTCGCCGCGAGTATGCGGTGGTCAACCCTGCGGATGTCGGTGTGGCCACAGAAGGCCATGGTGATGTCCAGTTCCTTGTGGATGATGGCCAGCGCCTTGCTCACACCGGCTTCGCCCAATGCACCCAGGCCGTAGCACATGGCGCGGCCGATCAGCGTGCCGCGGGCACCCAGTGCCACGGCCTTGAGGACGTCTTGCCCGCTCCGGATGCCGCCGTCCATCCACACCTCCATCCCTTGGCCGATCGCATCGACGATGGCGGGCAGGGCCTGAATGCTGCTCGGCGCACCATCCAGCTGGCGTCCGCCATGGTTGCTGACGACGATCGCCTGCGCGCCGCTTTCGGCGGCGAGCCGGGCATCCTCCACATCCATGATGCCCTTGAGGATCAGGGGCCCATCCCATTGTTTGCGGACCCAGGCGACATCGGACCATGACAGACGCGGGTCGAACTGCTCGTGGGTCCAGGCCGACAGCGATCGCATATCGCTCACCCCCTGAACATGCCCGACCAGGTTGCGAAACGTGTGTCGCCGCGTCCTGGCCATGCCCAGACACCAGCGCGGCTTGGTCATCAGGTTGACGATGTTGGCCAGCGTGGGCCGGGGCGGGGCGCTCAGGCCGTTCTTCAGGTCTTTGTGGCGCTGACCGATGACCTGCAGGTCCAGCGTCAGCACCAATGCGCTGCAACGGGCGGCGCGAGCGCGTTCAATCATGCGCTTCATCGCGACACGATCGCGCATCATGTACAGCTGGAACCAGAAAGGCGCTTGCGTGTTTTCGGCGATGTCTTCGATCGAGCAGATGCTCATTGTCGACAGGGTGAAGGGCACGCCGAATTTCTCAGCTGCGCGCGCGGCCAGAATCTCGCCGTCGGCGTGCTGCATGCCGGTCAGGCCCACGGGAGCAATGGCGACCGGCATCCTCACCGGCTGGCCCGCCATGGTGGTGGCGGTGCTGCGCTGGTCCATCCTCACGGCCACGCGCTGGCGCAGCAGAATCTTCTGGAAATCGCTTTCGTTGGCACGGTAGGTGCTCTCGGTCCAGCTGCCGCTGTCGGCGTAGTCGTAGAACATGCGCGGCACGCGCTTCTTGGCCAGCACGCGCAGGTCTTCGATCGTGGTGATCACGGTCATCTTCGTTTCCTCGGGGTTTCAGCGCACGACCATGACCTGAAGGGCGGGCATGCGCCAGCACTGGGGGCCGTCCCCTATGCGGGGCGCTTGCTGTTGCAGGAGCCAATGTAGGCAGCGCGTTGGATTCGCGTTTGAAAACGAGTGCCGGGCCCTTTGAAAGAAATTCAAACGGCGATCAAGCCAGCGCGCCGCGCAGCCAGTCGACGAAGGCGGCGCATTCCCAGCGCTCCAGCGTGCCTCGCTTCCAGCACAGGAAGTAGTGGTGCGGCGAGGCGACGGCGCGCGGCGACAAGCGAACCAGTCGCCCGCTGTCCAGCCAGGCCGTGCCCAGTTGCAGTCGCATCAGGGCCACGCCGAAGCCAGCCACGGCGGCGTCCAGCACGAGGCCGATGTCATTGAACTGCGAGCCCGCGCTGGGCTCGTCCTGTTCAATCCCGTGAGCCGTGAACCAGGTGCGCCAAGGTTCCAGCGGACATCGGATCAATCTTGCGCCGGCCATGGAGTCCAGGCTCTCGAAATCACCGAACGGACCGGCTTCGTTGAGGTACTCGGGGCTGCAGACCGGCGTGACGCTGTCAGACGAGAGCGTCACATGCTCGTGGGTGGTCAGGTCCACGCCGGGGTTGACGCCGAAGTGCAGTTCGATGTCGGCGTCCTCGGCTCTCACGTTGAGCATGGGAATGGCGACTTGCAGCACGAGGTCAATGTCGGGCCAGGCATGGCGAAACCCCGCCAGTCGGGGCAGAAGAACCTGGCGCGAGAAGGTCGGCGTCACGGCCACGCGCAGGCGCGCCGTACCTGCACGCGCCGCGACTCCGGGCGTGTTCCTCAACAAGGCCAAGGCTTCGCGCACATGCTGCAGATAAGCCACCCCTTCGTGCGTCAAGCTGAAGTCGGCGCGCGCAAAGAGTGCCACGCCCAACTGGGCTTCCAGCTGCTTGATGCGGTGGCTGATGGCGCTGGTGGTGACGCTGAGCTCTTCGCCGGCAAGGGTGACACTGCGCAGGCGGGCCAAAGCCTCAAAAGCCAGCAGGCCGGGCATGGACGGGGGGCGGTGGACAGCCATGCGCGACTAGACCGCAGTCACTCCGGCAACAAGGTGGTTTGTCTTCAATCCGCTCCCTCGATGAATCGCTTCATGCGTCAACCTGCATGGTCGGGTCGCCGCAATATACGCGACGCGCTTCAACAGCGAGGGCGGCCAGCGCAGGACGCTGAAGCAGGTCGAGCGCCGGGCGCGGCGAACCGGTTGCAACCATCCCCCGAGGGCTTGCATCGGGGGGATGTTCGGGCTTTTATCGGAGTTGAGCCGACAGCTCCTCCGCGCCCTTCTCGATCCCGGTTCTTGCTGCGGCCAGCTTGCCGATCGTCGCCGAGACGTTCAAGGCGTTCGGATACTGCTTGCTCACATACCCTGGTCGAGTAAACGAGCTATCCCTATCCCTGAAGATGCGATGATTGCTTTGGCTGGCAACAGTTTCCGTCAAATGTCTTGAGTCATTGGGCCATTGCGCCGGCCGCTTTGCTGTCGATCGTGGCCCTCGTTTTCTCCCGCTTGAGATGCAAACTTCTATTCTTCAGACATCAAGAGTTGGCCTGCTTGGCGTTATCGGGCTCCTGGTCTACGGCCTGCTGGCAGCGCCGGCTCGCGCCAGCGCCGTCGACAACGTGATCGTTCTCGATTCAGCCGAAGCCCAACTCACCTTGATCGACGGCGTCACGCACAAGGTCATCGGCAAGGAGCCGACCGGCAAGGAGCCCCATCATCTGATGATCACGCCGGATGGGACCTCCCTGATCGTGGCCAACTCGGTGTCGAATGACCTGATGTTTCTGGACCCGCACAGCGGCAAGCTGCAGCATCGGCTGGAGGACATCGAAGACCCCTACCAGCTGGGTTTTTCACCCGATCACAAGTGGTTCGTCACCACGGCGCTGAGGCTCAACCGTCTGGATGTGTACCACTACGACGGGCGCAATATGGTGCTGGCCAAGCGGCTGCCGCTGGCCAAGACGCCGAGCCACATGACCTTCTCATCCGACAGCAGCACGGTGTTCGTGACGCTTCAGGACACCGGTGAGCTCGCCGCCATTGACCTTGCCACGCAGACCGTGCTGTGGAAGCTGCATGTCGGCAACACGCCTGCCGGTCTTTGGATGACGCCGGGCGACCGCTATCTGTTGGTCGGCGTGATGGGCGAGGACGACGTGGCGGTCGTCGATTGGCATCAGCGTCAGGTGATCAAGCGCATCCGCACCGGCAAGGGCGCTCACAATTTCCGCAACCTGGACGATGGGCAGCACATCGCCGTGACCAACCGGGTCGAGAGCACGATCAGCATCCTGGACTACAAGGCGCTGACCAAGGTCGGCGACATCACGGGCTTGCTGCCGGGCCCGGATGACATGGAACTGTCGGCTGATCACCGTTTTCTGTGGGTGACCTTTCGCTTCGCCCGCCACGTGGGCGTCATCGACCTGCAGACGCGCAAGCTGGTCGACACGATCACCGTCGGACGTTCGCCTCACGGGCTGTTCTTTGCAAACCGTGCGCCGATTTACGCGCCCAATCCGGACTGAGCCTTGAGGCAGATTCCGACAGGCCCTCATCGATGATTCAAGAATTCGTGACGCTGGTCGGCAACGGGATTGGCAACAGCATCGGCGACGGCATCTCGATGGTCCAGACGCTGGCCTATGTCGATGTCGTGCAGCCGCTGCTGTATCGCCTGGGGCTGATGGCCTATGACGAAGACACCTACGACGCGCTCTACTGGCTCATCATCGGCGTGCTCGAGATTCTGGCGGCCTATGTCGTGCTGCGTCCGCTGGAGGCGCTTCGACCGATCGAGGTTTGGTCAGACCGCAAGGCTTTGAGGGTTGACGTCCTGTACACCTGGCTGGCCAAGCTGGGCGTCATCAATATCGCCTTCTTCTTCCTGCTGCAGCCCTTGTTCAATCACTGGCAAAGCCTGATGGCGATCTACGGCGTACCCAGCGTGGACATCGACGGGCTCTGGCCCGGCGTGACCGACCAGGGCCTCGTGTCCTTCCTGATCTACCTGGTCATCCTCGATTTCTTCGGCTATTGGTATCACCGCTGGCAGCATCGCTTCGGCCTGTGGTGGGAGCTGCATGCGGTCCATCACAGCCAGCGGCAGATGTCGATGTGGGCGGACGACCGGAATCACCTGCTCGACGACGTCGTGCAAGCCGCCTTCTTCGCCGGCATCTCTCTGTTCATTGGCGTTCAGCCGACGCAGTTCGTCGTGCTGGTGGCGGTCGGCAATTTCATGCAAAGCGTGCAGCATGTGAATGCACGGCTGCCTTATGGCGGGTTGCTGGAGCGGCTGATCGTGAGCCCGATCTTTCACCGTCGCCATCACGCCATCGGCTATGGGCATGAGGGCACGCGCTACGGCTGCAATTTCGGCGTGCTTTTCCCGTGGTGGGACATGATGTTCGGGACCGCATCCTGGAACCGCGATCTGGAGCCCACCGGCATCCGCGACCAGCTGGCCCCGCCGCAAGGGAACGCGCGCTCCTACGGCAATGGCCTGGTCGTGCAGCAGTGGCGCGCGTTCGGGCGGATTGCCAAACGAATGCGCGGGCAGGAGAGTTCCGCAAGGTGAGCCGATAACTGCTGCCGCGCGGCAGCTCTGGTATTTTTGGGAGGGGGCTCGGCGCAAAGCTCATGCGGCCCATCGCCCTGTCTTCAGATCTTCACGTCGAGGCAAATCCGCGCCGCGCCGTGAGCAAGTGATCGACGCGGCATGGGTCGCGAATCCGAGGACGTCCTTCAAAGCATCAGGAGCGAGTGCGCGCACGCCTGAAGCGGAGAGCGCATCGAGCTCTTTAAGGCGGGCGAGCAGCGCGGCCTGGAAAGTGTCGCCGGCACCGACCGTATCGACCACGGCGCATGGGGCTGCCGGCGCCTCAACGAAGCCGCCCGCGTGCCACGCAGTTGCGCCTTCTCCGCCACGCGTCATCACGATCAAGCCAAGGCCTTCTTGAAGGCCATGAAGCGCGAAGTCGGAGGCCGAGACGCCGGGATGGAGCAATTCGAAGTCTTCGATGCTCAGCTTCAGGATATCCACGCGCGGCAGCATCCATTGCAGTGCAGACCTCCAGGCCTCGATGTCCGGCTGGACATTGAGTCGAAGGTTGGGGTCGTAGCTGATCAGCAGCCGGCCATGCTCGCGCTCGACCAGGCGCCGCTGCGTCTTGGCCGTTTCACCCGTAACCATCGTGTACGAGCCCACATGCAGCGCCTGAGCCTCCGCGGGGAAACGATCGAGCGCTTCAAGCGGCAGTGAAACATCCGCGGCCCCTTCACCGTAGAACGCGTAGTGGGGAACGCCCGCCGCATCGACGCCGACAAGACTGATCGTCGTGGGGACGTCGCTGAAATGCACGGCCTCCAGGGAGACGTTCTCAGCACGAAGTGCATCGGACAGTCGCTTGCCCAGCACCCCGTTGGAGATGCCACCCAGGAACGCGACGGCCTGCCCCATTCGAGCGAGGCCGATGGCCACATTGAACGGAGAGCCGCCGACACGCGCATCGAGGGTGAGCCCCTCGCGCGTGACAGCGCCCGTGAAGACGTCCAGCAGGGCCTCGCCCGCGACAACAAACATGCCTGTCCTCCTTGATCGTTGCTGCAGGCGCGCCCGCCGGTCAGAACGCGTACTTGATTGTTGCCCGGATCGTGCGCCCATTCACCGACCGCGCCGCGCTGGCGCTGTCGACTTCCGTGTATGCCAGCTTGTTGAAGAGGTTGTACGCCCCCAGCGTGAAAGACGCATGCCCGTCGAAGTTGTACGTGACATGGCCATTGACCAGCACATAGGAGGGCAGCGTGACGTAGGGCATCGTGGCGCTCGTCGAGGTGTCGGTGTCCTTGGAGCTGCCGATGCCGATGATGTTCAGGCCCAGATCGAAGCGATCGCTGACGAAACCAGGGCCGACCTGATAGATCAGCTTCGGCTGACGATTCGCGGGCAGGCCGACCAGCGAAGCGTTGCTGGAGCTTTTGGTCTGCGAATCGGTATACGTGGCACCGGCGTTGACGTAGAAGCCGCCCGCGTTGTAGCTGGCCTCGAATTCCACGCCCTTCGCGTCATACTTGCTCGCTGCGGCCGCCTGAGTCGTCGCGCTGTAGTTGAACTCCGACACCTTCGCGTCGAACAAGGTCACGAAGGCACTGAGCGGGCCGGCATGCGCCTTGACACCGCCTTCGAGTTGCCGGGTCGTGTTGATCGGGATGGTGGCGGAGCCGCTCAGCGGGCCTTGCGCCATGATGCGGTCCGCATTGAAGGCGGCGCCGTCGCTGTAGCGCCCGAAGAAGGCGAGGTTCTTGTTGAGCTCGAAGTTCGCGCCGAATGAATACTCGGTGCGCTTGAGCGAGTAGTCGATCGGCACGATATTGGTGGCCGAGTAGGTCAACGGCGCATTGGCGGGCGAGTTGGCCGGCGCACTGGCGAGGTTGTAGTAGCCGGAGGCACGCTGGTTGTCCTGGCGCACGCTGCCGTCCAAGGTCAGCGCATCCAGGCTGAGGGTGGCGAAAGCGTAGGGAGAGACGGTGCGGTAGCTGCCTTCGTAGTCGCGCGAGCAGCAGCCGCCGAAGCCGGGTCCGATGAAACCGCCGCTGACGGCGCCTTGCGACGCGTTGTTGAGCAGCACCGGCGCCGCGGCCACCGAAGTCAGGTAGCCGTTGAAGTTCCACACCAGATCGACGTTCTGGTCGTTGAGGAACAGCCCCGCGCCGGTTGTCAGCTTGCCACCGGCGAATTGTTCAAACGTCTTCGTCAGCTTGAGGTCGTTGGTCGTGTTGCCGAGATCCTTGACGTTGACATCGAATGCCACGCTGGTCATCGACAGACCCGTGTAGGCCTGACCGGATTGCGGCCCCGTCGCATAGGTCGTTCCGGTCGCGGCGGTCGCTGCCGCGCTGCCGGGATACCAGGCAGCCCATTGGCCGGAGTTCTTGGCGCGGCGGAACTTGTCGTCCAGCACCCAGTTGTTCCCCAGGTTCAGATGGGTTTCGAGACCGATGGCATTGCTCTGCGTCGTCATGCCCTTGTTGAAGTTGATCGTCGAGTAGGTGTTGTTGGTGTTCAACACGCTGTCCGTGGGAATGCTCGGCGAATAGCCGCTGTATTTCCGGGGATCGATGCCGGGCACGGTGTTGATCTGCCCGTTGACGACATTGACCGGGCCCGGCATGTACATCGGCTGCTGGTCGCTCAGGACCTTGAAGTTCAGGCGGACGTAGCCTTCGCTGAATTCCTGAGTGATGTTTCCCTTGATCTGCCCGCCCTGGATGGAACTGCTGTTGCCGGTCGTGCGCGGGCCTTCGCCGGATTCATAGAAGCCGCCGATGAAGAAGCGCGTCTTGGGCGCGATCTTGCCGCCGTAGGAGAAATCGAAGCGCTGATCCTGGAAGCCGAGGCCGCTCGTCACGCCGATGCTGCCACCCTGGTCTTCACCGGTCTTGGTGATGTAGTTGACGATGCCGCCGGGGCCGTTCGTCGTCAGGGTGGCGGCGCTGCCGCCCCGGACCGCTTCGACGCGATCGATCGACTGATCCACACGGATGAAGTCATCGGGATTGCCGAAGGCGATGTCACCGAAGAGCAAGACGGGCAGGCCGTCTTCCTGGAATTGCAGATAGCGCGAACCCCCGGCCGAAATCGGCAGGCCTCGGACAGACACGTTCGCGTTGCCGCCGCCGCCGCTCGATTGGACGAACAGGCCGGGGATGGCGGTCAGCACGTCCGCGGCGTTTTGCGGCTGGTTGTTCAGGACGCGCTCACCGTCAATCGAGCTGACGGAGACGCTCGATTTCATCTTCGAGGTGGCGGCCGAAGTCCCCGTGACCACGACGGTCTGCAGGTCCACGGTCACGTTCTTCGACTTCTCGGGGGTGTCCACTGCGGGAGCGGGTACGGCGGCGGTCGCGGTTGACGCATCCTGGGCATGCGCGGCGGTTGCCTGCAAGCTCAGCGCGACGATGGCTGTGGCGAACGGCGTCATCGAAACGGGAATTCGGTTCATTGTCTGTCTCCGGTTTTTTGGGGGGGCTTGGCAGCGCATTCGTCGCGCCTGGGTTCTACATCTCTGTGCAGTCGATTTTTGAATGCAATCGATTGCATTCGCGATCAAAAAAATCAGCCGAGGGGCATCTCTTGTTTCTCCAGTGGTGAAGTGTTGAGTGGGGAATGCTTCGCGATGTCGATCAGCGCTTCGGTCTCGCGCGTCTTCGCCGTCTCGAAACGGAGGGATGCGAAGGTGCCATCACTCCCATGCGTCAGGGAATAGGCCAGCGTTGAGAAGTCGACCGTCAGGCGCGCGGCATGGGTTTCGTGAGTCCAGAGCAGGTCGATGCCGTGGGCGCTGCAGGACAGCGACTGGAAGCTGCCGTTGAAGGCCGGCGACGTGTTGCGCAGGCGAAGGAGGTCGAGCAGTTGCCGCACGATCGGCTTGTCGAGCTCGGCCTCGGCTTCTGAACGCCGGTAGAAATGACGGTTGATGTCGCGGCCGACGCCCGTCTTCTCCAGCAGGGCCATGTCATTGGTTCCGGCCAGCAGTCCGACGTAATAGACCTGCGGAATTCCGGGCAGGAAGCACTGAACGGCGCGCGCGAGCAGGTAGGCCAGATCGTTGCGGCCCAGGGCGTCGTAGTACGTGCAGTTGACCTGGTAGAGATCGAGGTTCGATGCGGCCGCTCCCGTTGCGAGACGACTTTCGCCGCGCGAGTTCTCATGAATGATCTCCACGAGTCGATCGAGTTCATGTGGGGGAACGAGGCCGGGCCGGCCGTCTCGATCGGCAGGGTCGGCGCCGATATCGATGACGCCGATGCCGTCGTGCGTGTCCAGGACGGTCAGCGAATTCTGCGGCCGGATGTCGATCCATTGCTTCAAGGACTCGGCCGTCCCGAAGAAGAAGGCATGCAGCAGCAGCGGGGGAAGGGCGAAGTCGTAGACCCAGTCGACGCGTTCAGCGATCTCGATCTGCTTGCCATAGTGCGAGTGCACTTCAACCAGCACTTCCATGTTCAGCTCTTTGGCACGCGCCGCGAACTGCTCGATGAACGCGAAGGTCTGCGGCGTCATGAAACAGCTTCCGCCAGCCTTCTTGATGGCGTACCCCACGGCGTCGAGCCGCACCATCCGCACGCCGCTCGATGAAAGCCGGGTGAGGATGCTGTCGAGATACGCTTGCCCGAGCGGATGATGCACATCGATGTCGACTTGCTGCGCCGTGAAGGTCGACCACAGGATGCGGCGCTGACCATTGGCCATGATCGTGTAGCGCAGCGGCAGGCCGGGGCGCGGCCTGTAGATCTCCAGCAAGGCCGCTTCTGTCGCGCCATCGGGAAAAATCCGGTCGAAGGTCAGGAATAAACCATCGAAGCGCGACTCCGAACCGAGCGCCGAGAAATCCTTGAACTGTGGTGACTCGGCGGACATGTGATTGACGATCACGTCGGCCATGAGTTCCATCTGAGCTGAAAGCTCTCGGACATCGTCCCAAGTCCCCAGGCGCGAGTCGACACTGGTGTGATCGATCGGATCGAAGCCCGCGTCGGCGCCGTCGATCGGGTCGAAGAACGGGAGCAGGTGCACGCCGCCGAAAACACCGCTCAGCGGCCCGTCCAGCAAGGCTTTCAGCTCGCGGAATCCGCCTCCCGCAAGGCGATCGACATAGGTGATGAGTTGGGCTTGGTTTTTCATGAGAGAGGCGGGTGCCGATCAGGCATCCGCTGGAGCGGGAATGGACGAGGTTTGTTTCGCAGTGCTGATGAAGCAGGTGGCGATAGCGGCAATGACAAGGCATACGCCCGCAAGCCGGATGACCTTGGAGGGGTCACCGCCCAGCAGGGAGTGAAAGTACAGCGGGACGGTCAGCATCTCGATGATCATCGGAATGACGATGAACATGTTGAAGATGCCCATGTAGATACCGGCGCGCTCTGGCGGGATCGCTCCCGCGAGAAGGATGTAGGGATTGCCCATCATGCTGGCCCAGGCAACACCGATGCCGACCATCGGCACGAACAGCCACGCGGTTTGGCGGATGGAAGGGATGGCCCACATCGCCAGCCCGGCCAGGGCCAGGCAGACGGCATGCACGTTTCGAGCGTTCCATCGTCTGGCCAAGGGCACGAGGGCGAAGGCAGAGAGGAAGGCGATGAAGTTGTAGAAGCCGCCGATCTGACCGTTCAGCAGCCCGGCTTCCCGGAAGCCTGGCGCTGTGACATCTGATGTTTCAAAGATGGTGCGCGCGAGCGAAGGCACGATATAGATCCAGTAGCTGAGCATGCCGTACCACTGGAACAGCTTCATCCACCACAGGCGGCGCATGACGAGCGGCATGTGCCGGAAGGCGTCAAGGATTTCGCCTGCGGTCGCACGCAAACCAACGGGTTTCGCGCGCATGTGGGCAATGGCCTCTGGCGTCAGCGCAAGCTCCGGCGTGCTGCGCACCGACCACCAGACCGTCGTGAACGAGAACAGGGCGCCAATCATGAACGCCGCAATGGTGATCTGCGGAATGTTGTGCCCGTTCACCGCATTGCGATCCATGCCGAGCCAGACCAGCACGCTTGGCGCCAGGTAGGCCAGTGTCTGCGCCAAGCCCGTGAATGCGCTTTGCGTGAGGTAGCCGAGCTCGTGCTGCGAGCGATCCAGGCGATCGCTGACATAGGCGCGATACGGCTCCATCGCCACGTTGTTGGCAGTGTCCAGGATCCAGAGCAGGCTGGCCGCAAACCAGAGCGTCGGGCTCAGCGGCATGGCGATCAGCCCGAGGCTGCAAAGGAGGGCGCCGACAAGAAAATACGGGGTGCGCCGGCCCCAGCGCGTGACCGTCCGGTCGCTCATCGCGCCGATGATCGGCTGCACGATGAGGCCGGTGATCGGCCCGGCCAGCCAGAGCAGCGGCAGGCTGCCCTCGTCCGCGCCGAGGTATTTGTAGATCGGGCTCATATTGCTCTGCTGCAGCCCGAAGCTGAACTGGATTCCGAAGAACCCCAGGTTCATGTTCAGGATGTGCCAGAGCGACAGCCGTGGTTTGCTCGAATGCATGGCGAATCGACCTGTCTCCGTTCGCTGCTGCCCACTTGGCGCCGCGTTATGGATCGAAGTATCCGATGTCTTGCAATCGATTGCATACACGGGCAAACCCGGTGTTCAAATGAGATGCCAGGGACTGAATGGAGGTGTCCGCGCGGAAGGCCAGGATTGCGGAAGGCGAGGGCCGTGTCAGGCGAAGCCGGTGCTTTCGCGCAGGATCAGTTCGGTTCGGAGCACGCGAGGCGCGGGCTTCTTGCCCGCGAACTGGTCGAGCAAGGAGGCCACCAGTTGCTCGCCGGCCGCTTCGATCGGCTGCCTGATGGTCGTCAGCGCCGGATGGAAAAATGCGGCGAGTTGAACGTCGTCATAGCCCACCACCAACACATCGTCGGGCACGCGCTTTCCCAACTTGCGCAGCGCGCTGATCGCGGTCATCGCCATCAGATCGCTGGCCGCGAAGATCGCATCGAATCGAGCGCCCGAAGCGACCAGGTTCTCGATGTCGGTGGCGATGCTCAGCTGCACGAACGGCGTCTTGAGGCTCAGCTTGGCGCTCGGTTTGACGCCTGCTTTTTCGTGGGCGCGGAGATAACCGTGGTGCCGCTCGGCAATCTCCGGCAAGTCGAAGTCGCCCATGAACACCACGCGTCGGGCTCCGAGTCCGAGCAGATGCGCCGTCGCGAGTTCACCGCCCTTGGCGTTGTCTCCACCGACGGTGGCATAGGTCTGAGCCTTCATTTTCGCGCCCCACACCACGAAGGGAATCGAGCGCTTGGCCAGCTCGTTCAGGTGCTCATGAAGATGCCATTGGCCGATCAGGATGATGCCGCTGGCGCGTCCCGCGTCCACATACTGGGTGGCGGCATCGAGGCTGTTCACGTCGGCGCGCGAGAGCAGCATCTCGTACCCGCGTTCGGTCAGTGCATCGGCAATGCTGCCGATCAGGCTCAGGAAGAAGGGATCGGACAGATGCTGCCGCGTGCTCGGATCGAAGGGCACGATGACGGCGATCGTCTGGTTCTGCTTGAGTCGCAGGTTCTTGGCGCCGACGTTGATCGTGTAGTTCAGACTCCGAGCCAGATCGACGATGCGCTCGCGAGTCTCTTTGTTGATCAGCTTGCTGCCGTTCAGCGAGCGGGAAACCGTGGCGACGGAAACGCCGGCAATGCGCGCGATATCCGACATTTGAGGGCGTGCGTCCTTCGACGCCGCAGGCGCCGAGTCGAGATCAGCGGCGGCGGGATGTCTCTGCATGGACAAGGTCGGCTTCATGAGCGCGGGCGAAAGCTGGATGCCCGCGATGATGCCAGATCAGCTTTGTCGTCGCGCACCTGCACCTTCAGGTGCAGATTTCGGGTGATGAAATACCCTTGGATCGCCAGTCCGGATTGTGTTGCACCCGACTGGACGGTCGAATTTATATATTGACACCCGACCGGACGGTCGATAAGCTTGTCGCAACACCAAAGCAAAGATTTCCTTGAAGTGATCTGCTTGGTGCCGCATAGGAGGTTGGTGGACCCAGGGGTGCCGCAAGGCAATATGGGAAGACCGAATTGTTTGCACGCCTGTGGCTATCTGCAGGCGGCTCGAAGCGAATCCTGACAAAAATAGCGGAGACATCATGCATAGAGACAAGACTGGACATGGACATGGACATTCCCGGCGGCTACTTCTAGGTGTGTTCTTGCTGACCAGCGTGGCGTCGGCCGTCGCGCAGCAGGCCAACGAGCGGGCAGCTGCTGGGCCCGCAGTTGAACCGGCAACTGATCCAACGGCATCGACCTCGGCGACCACCACGGAGTCGCTGGACACCGTCGTGGTCACGGCGCGGCGCAAAGCGGAGCGCATGCTGGACGTTCCCGTCGCCGCCATTGCGGTTGGCGCTGCGGACATTCGCCAATATGACTTGACCTCCGTGGCCAACATCAAGCTGGTCGCGCCTCAGATCACTTTCGATCGCGGCTTCACGGGCGGCGGCGCCTCCATCTCCATGCGCGGCGTCAGTTCGTCAAGCCTGGACGCGGGTGTCGAGCAGTCGGTGCTGCTCGACTTCGACGGCATGGCGATCAGCCGGGGGCGCATCCTGAACGACGCGCTGTTTGACATCCAGGAGATGGATGTGCTGAAGGGGCCCCAGGCGCTCTTCTTCGGCAAGAACTCTCCGGGCGGCGTGGTCTCGATCAAGTCGGCGGGGCCGACCAAGACCCTGTCCGGTTTCGTGCGCGCCGGCTACGAGACCACATCGCACACACGCTCGGTCGAAGCCGCCGTCGGTGGGCCCATCTCGGACAACCTGGGTTTCCGCGTGGCCTTGCTGGACAGCAAGAGCCGGGGCTATATCGAGAACATGGACAAGGACGGCGTGCCCGACCTGGTTCGAACCGCGGCGTCGGGCAGCACGTTTGTGCCACCTGCACAGCCCTGGCTGGGCGCGGAACAAAAGCAGGCGGCACGCCTGACTCTGACCTACACCAACAAGGACAACTTCGACGCGACCTTCAAGCTGCTCGGCAGCCGGTATCGAGGCCAGGGCCTGCAGAGCTTCAGTGAGGTCATGGGCTGCCCGGCGGGCAAGACGCAGCCCACCACGGTGGGGAACATCGTGGACCCCACGGGAGACTGCCAGCTGAACAACAAGTCCTCGCAGGGCTGGCTGTCGCCGACCATCATCAACAGCTGGCCGGAAGTCAAGGCCAACGACGGCGGTGCGCCATTCTCGAAGAATGACACGACCATGCCGACCTTGACGATGAACTTCTCGACCGAGAACATCAAGTTCACGTCGGTGACCGGCTACTACGATTACGACTACGTCAGCCAGAGCAACGCGGATGCGACTTCGTACGCCTACTACTGGTCCTACAGCAACGAAAAGAACAAGAGCATCTATCAAGAGTTGCGTGCCGTGTCGGCATATGACGGCATCTTCAATTTTGCTGCGGGTGGGCATTTCGAAAAGAATGACCGGACGCTTTACGTGGGCGGCGCCAATGGCCCCGCGCTGCTCGATCCGGCCACCGGGAGATACAACGCCTATGACGATCAGCAGCACAACAAGAGCCGCGCTTACTCCGTCTTTGCACAGCTCATCGCCGAGCCGGTCAAACAATTGGAGCTCGCCGCGGGTGGACGCTTCACCCATGAGTCCAAGGATCTCGACTCCTTCAATGTCTATGTGAATCCGAGCATCGCCGCTTCATTCCTGCCGCAGGGTACGCACATCACGGGCAGCAAGAGTTCGACGAACTTCTCTCCGGAAGCGACGGTGACCTGGCACCCGGCCAAGGAAGCCATGGTCTATGCGGCCTACAAGACGGGCTATCTGGCCGGCGGCTTCTCGAACCCCGGAACGCTCGGCCCCACGACGTCGCTGACGACCCTGTCCTTCGATCCCGAGAAGGTCAAAGGCGTTGAGATCGGCACGAAAGGATCGCTGCTGAATCGCACCTTGACAGGATCCATCACCGCCTACCGCTACGAGTATTCCGGCCTGCCGCTGACCTCGCTCATTGCGCTGGATGCCACCCACGTTGCCTTTGTGACCCAGAACGCAGCCAACACGATCGCGCGGGGTATCGAGCTGGAGGCGGCCTACCGCCCGATTTCAAGCCTGACGCTGCGGGGATCGGTGAGCTACAACGATTCCTACTTCGCCGACTTCGCCGCCGCTCAGTGCTACACGGGGCAGACTGCGGCGCTGGGCTGCCTGGTCAATCCGGTGACCAAGGCCTCGACGCAGGACCTGACCGGCAAGCCCGTCTATCGCTCGCCCAAGTGGATTGCCACGGCCGGCGCGGTCTATGAGCAGCGGGTATCGCCGGATTTCCGCTTGAACTGGAATGCCGACCTTCGCTACTCGGCCGGCTATTACGCAGGGCTCAACCTCAACCCGACCTCGTATCAACGCGCGTTCACGACCCTCAATGCCGGCGTGCGCCTCAGTGCGAACGAAGACCGGTGGTCGCTGGCCGTGATCGGGCGGAATCTGAGCAATCGGATCTATGCCACGCTGGGCGTTGACAAGCCCGGTGGTTCCGGCGAATCCTTTGCGGTCGCCGGTGAGCCCCGGGCCGTGGTCCTGCAGGGTGAATATCGCTTCTAGGAGACTCCGGGCCCGCCATCCCGGGCTTCTCTGACAATGAATTGAACTTCGCCCTCTCCAGATGAAGTTCGCATCTTTTCTTCGGGCTGCACCGCATGAGCGTCGACACTCTTGAATGTGATTTGCTGGTCATCGGCGCGGGGATGGCCGGCCTCTCGGCGGCAGGGTGGGCCGCCGAGCATGGCGCTAACGTTGTCGTCGTCGAGAAGGCGGCGGAGATCGGCGGCTCGGCGGCTCTGTCCGGCGGGATGTTGTGGACCGCTTCCTCGCCGGAAAGGATGCAGCTCTATGGCGGCGGTCCCCGAGCACTCGGCGACGTGGTGTGTCAGAACTATCCGGCAGCGTTGGCATGGTTGCGTCGCCGCGGGGTTGATGTCTCGCAGGCCATGAAGGTGTTGCATGGCTACGGTTATCAGATCGACATCCTTGCGCATCTGAGCGGCTGCGTCGCCCTGGTGGAGCAGCATGGCGGGCATGTGGTCTTCGAGACCGAGACCGAAGCCCTGTTGACGGATCCGCGGGGCCGGGTGATCGGCGCCCGGACCTCGCATCCGGATGGCAAGGTGGATGTCCTGGCCCGCTCGACCTTGCTGGCCACCGGCGGCTTCCAAGGGTCCGCCGACATGCGGGCAAGGTACATCCACCCGAATGCGCGAGACATGCTGCTGCGCTCCAATCCTTGCAGCCGCGGTGATGGGCTCAAGCTCGGTCGGCAAGCGGGCGGCGAGGTGGCGGGAATCAACCGCGGCTTCTATGGCCATCTGGTCAGCGAATCGAAAGCATGGGGCGAACAGCGCCTCTTCACCATGCTCTCGCAATACCACAGCGATCACACGCTGCTCCTGAACGAAGACGGCCTGCGCTTCTGCGATGAAACCGCCGGTGACCACACCAACACGTATCACACGGTCATGCAGAAGCACGGGCGGGCCCTGTGCTTCTGGGATGCTCGGGTGCAGGCCGAACACGCCACGCAGCCGATTGTGTCGATTGCTCCTCCGATGGACCGCATGGCGGTGGCCTTGGAGCATGGTGGAAAGGGCATCGTTGCGCAAAGCCTCGAGGAGCTGGCCGAATTCGCGACCGCCCAAGGCTTTGACGGCGAGCAGGTGAGGCAATCGATCCTGGCCTTCAACGAGCTGAGCCGCTCGCGCTGGGAGACACTCGATCCGCCCAGGTCCGAGGTCTGCCTGCCGCTCGACCAATCACCGTTCTATGCGCTGGTGGTCCACCCCGCGATCACCTTTACTTTTGGTGGGCTCACCATCGACCCTGAAGCGCGGGTGCTTCGTTCGGACGGAACGCCCGTCGCAGGCCTGTTGGCTGCCGGCAGTGATGCCGGCGGCGCATTCGGCATCGGTTATGCCGGCGGCCTTGCGCTGGCCATGACCTATGGTCTGGTCGCTGCACGGACGGCGGGCAGGGGCCCAGATGTTTCGGATCTCGGTTGAATCGATCGGTCAAAGCGTGAAGGCCATGAAGACGATGTTGAAGCACGATTTCTCAGGCAAGGTTGCCTTGGTGACCGGTGGCGGCGGTGGCATTGGCCGGGCCTTGTGCCTCGAGCTGGCCCAATCGGGTGCCGCGGTGGCGTGCGTCGATCTCAATCAAGCGCTGTGTGAGGAAACCGTCAGGCAATGCCGGGAGTTCGGTGCTGAATGCCTGGGCCTGGTCGCGGACGTCAGCGATGCCGCGGCGGTTGCCCGTTATGTCGCCGACACCGTGGCCGCGTTCGGGCGGATTGACGTGTTCGCCAACAACGCCGGCTACCAGGGCGTGATCAAGCCGCTCAGCGAATACCCGGAAGCGGAGTTTGACCGCGTGATGGCCATCAACGTGCGCGGAGCGTTTCTGGGCATGAAGCATGTGCTGCCGGTCATGATGGCCCAGCAGTCCGGCGCCATCGTGAACACCGGCTCCATCGGCAGCTTCATCGGCGCCAAGGGACTGTGCGCCTATTCCGCCAGCAAGCATGCGCTGATGGGCCTGACAAAGTCGGCCGCGCTTGAAGTGGCGGCGCTGGGGATTCGTGTCAACGCCGTGTGTCCCGGCGGCACCAACACTGACATGATCCGCGCGATCGAGGCCGGCCTGGACGCTGAAACCGCCAGTCGAATGACGGCCTCGATCCCGGATGGTCGTCGCGCGGAAGCGGAGGAGGTCGCCCGGGTCATCCTGTTCCTTGCCTCCGATCACTCATCGCACATGACAGGCCAATCCTTGGTCATCGACGGCGGGCGTTTGGCCGGCTGATTTGCGAATCCTTGAACGCATCTGGAAAGAACCATTGTGCAAAAGACATCTGGAATCGGCCTCGACTCAGACAAGCGCTGGTATGCGTTGTTCGTGTTCTTCCTGATCTCGGTCTTCAACTACCTGGATCGAACCATTCTTTCGATTCTTCAGGTGCCGATCAAGGCGGATCTGGGCTTGTCCGATGCCCAGTTGGGCGCCTTGACCGGCCTGGCTTTCGCGATCTTCTACACGACCTTTTCCTTGCCGATCGCGCGGGTGGCAGATCGCACGATTCGCAAGGCGGTGATTGCGATTGCGCTGGTGGTCTGGAGCATCATGACCGCGCTGACAGGGTTGGCCACCGGCTTCGCCGTGCTGGTCGTGCTGCGCATCGGCGTGGCCATCGGCGAGGCCGGCAGCGTGCCCGCGATCCACTCGATGATTTCGGACTACTTTCCGCCGCACAAGCGCGCGACCGCGCTTTCACTGCTGGGCTTGTCCCTGCCCGTGGGCATGTTGTTCGGCTTCACCTTGGGCGGATGGCTGGCGGTCAGCGTGGGGTGGCGCGAAGCCTTCATCTACATCGGCGTCGCCGGCATATTGCTCGCGCCTTTGCTGCTGCTGACGGTTCGGGAGCCGCAACGGGGTCGCTACGACCTCAAGTCGACGGACCTGCCCTCGGTCGGTGAGGCGCTGAGTCTTCTGTGGAGTCTTCGCAGCTTCCGCCTGCTGGCCCTCGCGGGCGGGCTCACGGCCTACGTCCAGCACTCGATGCTGGCCTGGAATGCGCCGTTCTACAGCCGTGTCTTCGGGATGCCTCTCGGCGAGATCGCCTTCTACCTGGCACTCATGTATGGCGTGGGCGGAGCCATCGGCATCTATTGCGGCGGGTTCTTTGCGGACTACATCGGCAAGCGCAACGCGCATGGCTACATGCTGGTGCCGGGGATCGGCATCTTGTTGGTCGCGCCGCTCGGCCTGATCCAGTACCTGACGAGCAATGTGACCCTGTCGATCGCCTGCGGATTCGCCACCTCGGCCTGTGTCGTCTTCTATTTCGCGCCGATCGTTTCGGGCTCGCACTTGTTGGTGCTGCCGCGGATGCGCGCGCTGACCTCGGCCATGCTGGTGCTGATCGTCAACCTCGTGGGTGTCGGTCTTGGCCCCATGGTCACGGGCAAGATCAGCGATGTGCTTGTCGAGAGCTATGGCGTTGGCGCTGGCTCCCTGCGTTACGCCATTGCCTCGTCAATGTCGGTGGCGATCGTCTCGGCCTGGCTGTGGTGGCGCGCCTCGCGCCATTTCGTCATCGAGCAGGGCCACGCTCTGGCGCGGGACCAGCGCGAATTGAACGCTTCGGAGATGGCCGCGACGACATGAAGGGCCGGGCTCCTTCAGCCCGGCCCGCTGTCGAAGCCTAGAGCTTTCGAGCCAGGCGCTGAGCTTCGAAGATGGCGTTCGAGACCCGGCGCGGCGCGACGCAATCGCCGATCGCGTGGGTCTCCAGTCCCGAACCTTGAAGCGACGCGGCCAGGCTTGAGCGGGCACTTCGCCCGGTCTGCACGACCACGAGTTCGCACGGGAAGTCCTGCACGCAGCCGCTGGTCGCGTTCATCAATTGCGCTCCGGCGGGAACGACCGCATCAAGAACGGTCAGGACGCGATACTCGGTCTCGGCGCGGCCCAGGCGGGCCAGCAGCGGGCCAACACTCTCGGCCGGTATGTTCGCCGCGATGGCCGCTGACGGTGTGGCGATGAGGACGCGCCAACCGGCCTCGACGAGCGCTTCGGCGACGCCATAGGTCCACCAGAATGCGCTGCCGTCGTCGACGACCAGAGCGCGGCCGGCGCCGCGCGGTGGCGGCGCGCCTTGCTCGAGGATCTCGAACCAACTCGCAACATGGTCGGCCAGCAGCTCCGCGCCGAGTGGATTCGCGGCGGCACCCGTGGCCACGACGGCCACGTCGAAATCGGCGCCCAGGTCGGCCCGCGTCTCGATGCGCGTGTTGAGTTCGACCCGCACCGACAGCCGGCGCAGTTCCTTTTGCAGATAGTCGATCAGGCGAAGCAGTTCGGCGCGGTGCGGCAGCGCGGCCGCATAGAGGAACTGCCCGCCCAAGCCGTCGCTGCCCTCGAACAGCGTGACCGCATGGCCGCGCAGCGCCGCCCCTCGTGCGGCCTCAAGGCCGGCAGGGCCGCCGCCCACGACGGCCACGCGTCGCTTCGTGGCAGCCGGCCTGGGGTCCGTGAATTCAAGCACCAACTCGCGGCCGGCCGCCGGGTTGACGGCGCAATGCAGGTGAGGGGAGAAGGAGCGGCAATCCTGGTTCAAGCCCAGGCAAGGTCGGATGCGCTCGGCATGCCCGGCCGCAGCCTTGCTGACCCAGTCCGGATCGGTGATGAAGGCTCTTGCCATGCCGATGAGGTCGGCCTGCCCGTTGGCCAGGATGCGTTCGGCCACTTCGGGATTGTTGATGCGCTGGCCGGCGATGACCGGCAGCCCGCAGGCCTCGCGGATGATGCCCGCAGCCCGCGCCGCCGTGGCTTCGGGCGCGGTGACGTCCTTGACGTACATGCCGCGCGTGCCCAAGGTGATGCTGAGGTAATCGACGCCGCCGTCCTGGGCGATGAGGCGGGCGATCTGCGCGGTGTCCGGAATCTCCAGGCCGTCGCCCAATTCCTCGCTCGCGCTGAGGCGCAGGCCGAGCAGGAAGTCCGGGCGGCAACGGCCGCGGATGGCCGCGATGATCTCCCTCAGAAAGCGCAAGCGCTTGTCCGGCGTCCCGCCATAGGGGTCGGTGCGGAAGTTGGTCGCGGGCGACAGGAATTGCCCGACCAGATAGCCGTGGGCACCGTGAATCTCGACGCCGTCGTGACCGCTGCGTTCCAGGTTGCGGGCACAAAGGGCAAAGGCCTCGACGATCTCGGCGATCTCGTCTTCCGCCAGCACATGAGGCCCGTAGGGATCGCGCGGCGAGCGCAGCGCCGAGGGCGCCACCGGGGCCGTGTCGAATTCGCTGCCGATCGTTTCGCGGCCCAGATGAATGATCTGGCCCACCACCTTCACGCCATGGGCGTGGATCACGTCGACTCTTCTGCGCAGACCTTCGAGCACCGCTTCGTCGTAAGGCGCGACGAGCTTGCCTGTCCTGACGGTGGAGCCGGCGTGCACGACGGCCGCGCCCGTGATCATCAGGGCGGGTTTCGAGCGGGCCCGGGCTTCGTAGTACGCAATGTCTTCTTCGGTGATGGCGCCGTTGCGCACCATGCTCGTGCCGTGGGGCAGCATGACGATGCGGTTGGGCAGCGCATGGCGCCCGAGCTGGAAGGGTTCGAAGAGCCGAGGGTAGGGTGCGGCTCGCTCACCGGGTCCGTCATCGGGCCTCATAGGGCCTCACGGTGCGTCCATGGACGCCACGCCGGCGACCCAGGCCGAGAGGCCGCTGGTCGCCACGGCGCACAGCAGCGCTTCGGCGATCTCGGTCTCGCTCGCACCGACCCGCCTTGCCGCCTTGATGTGCACGGCCGCCAGCGGGTTGTAGTCCGCGGCAATCACCGTCACCAGCATCAGCTCGGAATATTTAGGCCCCAAGGGCGTGCCGTTGATCGTGCCTTCGCGAAGCAGGTAGTAGGCGTCGGCGCCCGTCGGCACCAGGTCCAGCAATCGGCCCAGCGAAGGCGGCATGCTGCCGAAGTAGGCGAGGAAGTTCTTCTCCGCGTCGCCGGGCTGGACCTGGATCTCGCGCTCGGCCGCGTCGCCCTGGGTCTGGCCGGGATATTCGGCCTCCAGTGCGGCGATGAAATCCAGCGCGGCGCCTTCGCCGCGCACGCTGCTGAGCACGATCGCAGCGGAGGACGCCTCCTCGAAAGTCAGGCCGATGCCGTGGCCGCGGCTCAGTTCCCGCCGGGCCATCTCCGGATAACGGCGCGTCGTCGCGGCGACGGCGACATACAGCGCCTTGACCTTCGCCGGCAAGGCCGAGTCGGCATCGATCACGGCTCTCAACCGGCGATAGCCGCCGACCGTCTGAGGCGCGATGCGCCGCAGCAAGGGAGAGTTCAACAGGGCATTGCTCATCTGAATTTCCTCAAGGGTTTGAAGCGAGGTTCAGCCGCCTCAAGAATCGTGACACCGCTGACACCCGGTGCCCCATAGACATGCGTGTATCCGAGTCGCGGATCGCCCGGCACCTGGCGCGCACCGGCCTGCCGGCGCAGTTGCAGGCAGACCTCGATCACCTGGCGCAGGCCCGAAGCGCCTACGGGTTCGCCGTTGGCGATGCAGCCGCCGTCGGTGTTGATCGGCATGCGGCCGCCGATCAGCGTGGTGCCGTCGCGCAGCAGCCGCTCCTGTTCGCCATGTTCGCAGAAGCCGTTCTCCGCCATGTGGATGATCTCGCTGCCCGAGTCCGTGTCCTGCAATTGCAGAACGTCGATGTCTTTTGGCCCGACGCCAGCGGCTTCGAATGCGGCGCGCGAAGCGGTGACGGTTGGCGCGGGCGCCGCCTGCGCGGCCAGGCTGGGACTGAACACCTCGAAGGAACCATGGTGGCGCGTGCGCACAATCGCCGCTCGCACGGCGACGGGGCGTGCCTGGTATTTGTGCGCCGCGCTGGCTCGGCAGAGCACGACGGCCGCGCCGCCTTCGGCCGGGCTGCAGAACATGAACTGGCGCAGCGGAGAGCTGACCATCGTCGAGTGGGCGATCTCGTCGAAGGACATGCCGCTGCGGCGCCAGGCGTCGGGGTTGAGTGCGCCATTGGCATAGGCGCGTTGCGCCACCCGCACCAGGCTGTCGTCGCTGATGCCGTGCTCGTGCATGTAGCGCCGGATCTTGAGGGCGAAGAACTGCGTCGTCAGCATCAGCCCCGTTTCGCCGTACCAGTCCTCCAGACCCCAATCCCGTGGCAGCGGGTTGAAGGCGCCGCGGGGGTGCTTGTCGAAACCGACTGCAACACCGATCTCGGCCATGCCTGAACGGATCGCCGCGACCACGCTGGCCAGCGAGCTGCCGCCGGTCGCGCAACCGTTGGCCACGTTGACGAAAGGCACGCCGGTGAGGCCCAGCTCATTGCACAAGGCATCGGCATTGCCCGCGTCCTGACTGCCGCCGTAGGCGATGCCGACATCGCTCCAGTTCAGCCCCGCGTCCTTCAACGCAGCGCGCACCGCGTAGGCGCCCTGTTCCCGACCGGAGCGGTTCGGCGTGCGACCGAAGGGGTGGATCCCGACGCCGATGATGGCCACATCCTCGCTCACTGCTCGTTCTCCGGTTCGAACACAAAGGTCCACAACATCGGCTCGCGGTTTGTGGCTCCGTACGGCGCCAACGCCAGCTTCATGCGCATGCCGATGTGCAGTTCAGACTCGTCAGCGGTGGACAGCCGCGCCTCGATCTTGATGCCCGAAGGCATTTCGACATAGCCCACACCATAGGGTTGGAAGTGCTCGGGCTCTTCACCGCCGTTGTAGGGTTCCTTGGGTCGGAAGGACTGCACGGTCCACGACCACAAATGGCCGCGCTCGCCGATGTCGAAGGCTTCAAGATTCAGCGACAGGCAACGCGTGCAACTCTTGCAGGGCGGGAAATAGACTTCGGCGCAATCGGCGCAGCGGCTGCCCACCAGGGTCAACGCCGGGCCGGCGCGTTCCTCGATGTGCGGACAAGCTGATTTCAGGCTCGATGTGTTCATGGGCGTGAAGGGCAATCAGGCGGTGACGCCGCCGTCGATGATGAGTTCAGAACCGGTCATGTAGCTCGATTCATCGCTGGCCAGGAAGAGCACGGCCTCGGCAATTTCACCGGCCTGGCCGAAACGCTTAAGCGGCGTGTGCGCAAGAAATTTCGCCGCCAGTTCGGGGTTGGCGTAGGCCGCCGCGGTCAGCGGTGTTTCCACATGTCCCGGGTGGATCGAGTTGGCGCGCACGCCGTTGGCTGCGGCTCCGCATTCCAGCGCCGTGACCTTGGTGAAGAGATGCACGCCCGCCTTGGCCGCGCAATAGGCGCCTGCGTTGGCACCGGCCCTGAGGCCCCGCATCGAGGACATGTTGACGATGGCACCGCGCCCCGAACGCGCCAGCAACGGCAGGGCGTGCTTGGTGCCGAGAAAAACGCTGTCGAGATTGACGGCCAGCGTGGCTCGCCATTCGTCGAGCGATGTCTCGGTGATCGAGCGGAAGCGGCCGAAGCCTGCGTTGTTGACCAACACGTCGAGACGACCATAGCCGGCGTCGACTTCGCCCAGCACGCGCAGCCAGTCCGCCTCCAGCGTGACGTCCATTGCCTGCGTGATGTGGCCGTTGCCGGGCATGCGCGCGAGGGCCCGCTCAAGCCCTGCGACATCGCGATCGGCGAGGATGACGCGGGCGCCTTCCTCCGCAAGCCGCAAGGCACTGGCCAGGCCGATGCCTGATGCCGCGCCCGTGATCAGGCAGACCTTGTCGCTCATTCGGTTCATGCGTGCTCTCCCGATGTTTTGCGCTGGTCGCGCTGAGACAGGCTGAGGAGACTCTTGAAGTGTGGATTGCGCCGTGCCAGCACGGCATCGAGCCGCTCGTGAATCGCTTCGTCGAACACGTCGGTGGTGAGCAGGTAGAGCCGGTTGTCCAGCACCGCCTGCAGCACCTGTTCGGCCACCGCATCGGGGCCGATGGCGCCGCCGTAGATCTGGCCTGCCATGGCCTGCAGCGCCGGAGCCTCTTGCGCCGCACCGGCATCCGGCTGGAACTCGGCCGGGCGGTTGCGCTCCGATTCATAAATGCGCGTGTTGACGACGCCGGGGCAGAGCAGGGTGACACCGATGGGCGCCTGGCGTTCGATCAGCCCGGCGTACAGCGCCTCGGTGATCGCCACGGCGGCATGCTTGGCGGCGCCGTAGGTGACCGAGCCGGCGGCGCTGACCAGGCCCTGGATCGAGGCCGTGGTCACGACATGACCCTCGGCGCCCGCGGCCAGCATGCGCGGGACGAAGCTGCGAATGCCGTGCACGACGCCCATGTAGTTGACGCTGTTCGCCCAGTGCCAATCTTCCAGCGGATATTCCCACACCATGCGGTGGCGCCCGGCGGGAACCACCCCCGCGTTGTTGCACAGCAGATGGACGGCGCCGAAGCGCGCATAGGCGGCCTCGGCGAGCGCTTCGACCTGGGCGGCGTCCGCGACATCGGTCCTGACGGCGCAGGCTTCGACGCCCAGCAAGGCCAGCTTCGCAACAACCGCTTGCGCCGCGTCCAGCGCGATGTCGGAGACGACCACCTTCATGCCCGCCGCGCCGAAGCGCAGGGCCATGGCGGCGCCGATGCCGCTGCCCGCGCCGGTGATGACGGCGACTTTTGCCTTCAGCTGTTTCACTTCAAGAGCTCCCTGGCGATTGGCGCAGCGTGCTGCTGTCAAGAAATTGCTCGAACTGCCGGTCGCGATCGCCGAACAGGCTGGCGTTGACCATCAGGCGCCGGAAATGATGGCTGATGGCCAGTTCATCGGTGATGCCGACGCCGCCATGCATCTGCACGGCTTCATTGGCGACTTGTCTGGCGGCGCGGCAGACGTAGGCCTTGGCGGCGCTCACGGCGAGGGTTCTTTCGCGCGGCGGCAACGCCAGCGCCTGCTGTGCTCTTGCCGTCAGCGCGGCCACCTCTTCCTGCAGGATGAACATCTCGACCGCGCGATGCTGCAGCGCCTGGTTGGTCCCGATGGCGCGGCCGAACTGATGGCGCAGCTTGAGGTATTCGCAGCTCGCACTGACGAGGGCTTTCACGATGCCCGAAGCCTCCGCGCACAGGGCTACCGTGGCTTCGGCCAGCGCCGTTTCGAGGGCTGCCTGAGCATCCGCGCCGACTCCAAGTGTCTCGCCGACCGTGCCTTCAAATTCAACCGTGGCGGCGCCGCGCCCGTCGACCAGGCGGTAGCTCCGGCGCTGCAGCGGGGGCGCTCCGGCATCGACCAGACTCAGCACGAGCTGCTGATTCAGCTCATCATGAGCGGCCACCACCAGGACGTCTGCGATATCGCCGTGCAGCACCGCCGTGGCCTTGCCGTGCAGCGAACCTTCGCGCCAGCAGCAGCCCTCAGGCGCGCCGGTGAACGCGAGCTTGATCTCGCCCGTGGCGAGCCGCGGCAGCAGGCGGCTGCGCTGCTCCGCATTGGCCAGGCGCAAGACCAGACCCGTGGCCACGATGGCGCTGGCGAGGATGGGCTCCAGCAAGAGCTTGCTGCCGATGACTTCCATCAGCGCGCCGATCGCGAGCGGGTCGGCTTCGAGGCCGCCATCGGCCTCGGGCAGGCGCAGGGCCAGCCATCCCATTTCGGCGTAGCGGCTCCAGACCTCGGCGCTGAAGGCCCCCGGTTTCTCAAGCATCAGCTTGCGCTGAGGCAGGGCGTAATGTTGTGCGGCCCAGCGTTCGGCGGAGTCGCTCAGCATGCGGGCGATGTCGATGTCCATCGTCACAGCCCCAGCACCGTCTTGGCGACGATATTGCGTTGGATCTCGGACGAGCCGCCGAAGAGGGTCGCCGCCCGGTTGTAGAGATGGTCCTTGACGATGCCGCCGGCGTCAGCTGGCCCTGTCGGCGCTGCGCTTGCCGCATGCAGCGCCTCGATATCGAAAGCGACGCCGGCCGGCCCGAGCACCTCGACCAGTGTTTCGGCCAGCGCCTGGTAGAGCTCGGTGGCGCGCAGCTTGATCAGCGAAGCCTCGCCGCCGTGGCCGGTTCCCATCATCATCGCTTCGACGCTGCGATAAGCCAGCGCATCGAGGGCCAGCGTGCGGAGCTGCAATTCGCCGATGCGATGTGCCAGCACGATGTCGGCACCGCGCCCGACCTCCTGCGCCGCGAGTTGCAAGCGTTGCAGCTCATGCCAGACCATGCCCAACAAGGCCCCCGCCGTGCGCTCGTTCTTGAGCAGGAACTTGGCATAGGTCCAGCCCGTGCCTTCCTCGCCCACGAGGTTCTCGACCGGGACTTCGACGTCCTCGAACCAGACCTCGTTGACATGGTGGTAGCCGTCCATCGTGGCGATCGGGCGGACGCTCACGCCGGGGCTGCGCATGTCGATCAGCAGGAAGGAGATGCTCTGCTGGACCTTGCCCTGCGCGTCGTCGCGCGGTGTGCGCACCAGGCAGAAGATCCAGTCCGCCCATTGCGCATAGGTCGTCCAGACCTTTTGCCCGTTGACGATGTAGTGGTCGCCACGGCGCCGCGCGGAGGTCTTGAGCGCGGCGAGGTCTGAGCCCGCGCCCGGTTCGGAATAGCCTTGCGCCCAGAAATCCTCGCTCTCGGCGATGCGCGGCAGGAAGCGCTCCTGCTGCTGCGCCGTGCCGTAGGCGCAGATCACCGGCCCCACGTACTTGACGCCGAAAGGAATGATCCAGGGGCAGCCGAGCCGTGCCAGTTCGTCCTCGAAGACGAAGCGCTCCAGCAGGGACCAGCCCGAGCCGCCGTGCTCGCGCGGCCAGTGGGCAATGGCCCAGCCCTTGGCGTGCAGCAGGCGCATCCATTCGACGTAATCGGCCTTGTCCAGCACCTGATGCTGGCTGGACTTGCGCTTGAGCCGAGCCGGCATTTCCGCCGCATGAAAGTGCCGGATCTGCGTGCGCAAGGCCGCCGCGCGGGTTCGCGCTGCATCGAGAGTCGCTTCAGCTTCGCTCACTGGATCGCTCCTCCGCCATCCACGGTCAAGGCCACGCCCGTGGTGAACGAGGATTCGTCCGAGGCCAGATAGAGCGCCGCTGCGGCCACTTCGCTGGCCCGGCCCAGGCGCGCCATCGGAATGCGCGCCAGCCGGCGGTCGATTGCCGCCGGGTCCACCAGCACGGAGCGCAGCATCTCGCTGTCGATCGGGCCGGGGTGGATCGAGTTGCAGCGGATGCCTTCGCCCGCCAGCTGGGCCGCCGTGACTTTCGTGAAGACGCTGACCGCGCCCTTGCTCGCGGCGTAGAGCGCGTCCGAGTACTGTGCCTGGCCGAGCGCTGCCAGCGATGAGAGATTGACGATGGATCCTCCGCCGCTGACCCGCATCGCCGCTATCGCGTGCTTGGTGCCGAGGAAGACGCCGCGCACATTGACCGCCATTACGCGGTCCCAGTCGTCGACCTTGCGATCCTCGATGGCCACCGAGCCGGCGACGAGGCCGGCGTTGTTGACCAGGATGTCCAGGTCGCGGTAGTGCTCAAGCACGACGGCGAGGCCGCGCGCCCAGGAGGCCTCGTCCGTCACGTCGAGTTCAAGCGCCCTGGCGGCGCCACCCGCAGCACGGATTTCGGCGGCGATCGTTTCGGCGGCTTCGACGCGAAGGTCGGCGACGACGACCTGCGCACCTTCGCGCGCGAAGCAGCGCGCGATCTCGGCGCCGAGCCCGCCTGCGGCGCCGGTGATCAAGGCAATTTTGTGATTCAGACGGCCCATGGCATCAAGTCTCCATCATTGGGTACACCGCCACGCCGCCTCAGCCAGCGGGCGGATCAAGGGGATGACTTCGGCTGCGCTGGCGCCCGCGTTGCCGTCAGCCATGCGTTTGGCCACGCCCTGCAGGATGGCCGCGGTACGGAACAGATTGAAGGCCCGGTAGAAGGGCAGTTGGCCGTCGACCTGCGTTCCCGTGCGTTCGCAATAGCGCGCGATATAGCGTTCGAGCGTCGGCACGCCGAGCGCTTGCAGGTCGGCGCCGTTCAAGGTGCCGCGGGCATCAACACCCACAGGCCGGTACCACTCCATCGCGTGGTACATCAGGTCGCCGAGCGGATGCCCCAGGGTCGAAAGCTCCCAGTCGATGACGGCAACGACACGCGGCTCGGTCGGATGGATCAGCAGGTTGTGGAAGGAGAAGTCGCCGTGGATCAGCGATTGCGAACCATCGTCGGGAGGCAGGGCCTTGGGGAGCCATTCGATCAGCCGATCCATCGCCGCGATGTCCTGAGTCCTGGAGGCTTCGTACTGGCGCGTCCAGCGCGCGATCTGGCGTTCGAAGTAATTGCCGGGCCGGCCGAAATCCTCCAGGCCGACCGAACGGTAATCGAGGCTGTGCAGATTCGCCAGCGTGAGATTGGCGGAGTCGTAGACGGCCGCCCGTTCATCGGGCCGCAGATCGGGCATGCGGCAATCCCAGAAAATCCGGCCCGGCACATGGCGCATGACATAGAACATGCTGCCCAGGACCGCATCATCCTCGCAGAAGGCCAGAGGCTCGGGCACCGGAACGCCGTTGATGCCGGCGAGTGCCTTGAGCACCCTGAATTCACGGTCCACCGCATGAGCGGATTTCAGCAGCACGCCGGGCGGCTTGCGGCGCAACACGTACTGCGCGTCCGGGGTCTTCAGGTGGTAGGTGTAGTTCGATTGCCCGCCCTGGAATTGCTGGATTTCGAGCGGGCCCTTGAACCCCGGGACGGCGGAGGCCAAGTACTTGTGCAGGCGCTTGGGGTCGAACGCGGCGGCGTCCATCACCGCGCCGACCTGGCCGATGTAGCGCCGGGGCTTGGCGGCCTCGGCGTCCTGTTGCGTGGTGTTCACGGCTTCGATGGGTTCAGTCGTCATAAGGGGTTTGGCGAAGCCTCTCAGCCCGGGAAGGCCTGGATGTCGGCATAGCTGCGGCCTTTGTGGCGTTGCATTTCCACGCGAGCGATGTCGCGGCAATGCACTTCGTCGGGGCCATCGGCGATGCGCACGATCCGGGTGTTGGCCCACAGCTCGGCAAGACCGAAGTCCTGGCTCACGCCGCCGCCGCCGAAGGCCTGGATCGCATGGTCGATGACGGCTTGCGCCATGCGCGGCGCGGCGACCTTGATCATGGCGATCTCGGCGCGGGCGGCCTTGTTGCCCACGGTGTCCATCATGTAGGCCGTCTTCAGGCAGAGCAGGCGCACCATCTCGATCTCGGTGCGCGCATGCGCGATGCGTTCGTCCCAGAGCGAGTGTTCCGCGAGGGTCTTGCCGAAGGCGTTGCGCGTCTGCAGGCGCACGCACATTTTTTCCAGCGCGACTTCGGCCGAGGCGATGACGCGCATGGCGTGGTGAATGCGTCCGGGCCCCAGTCGGCCTTGCGCGATCTCGAATCCGCAGCCTTCGCCCATGATCAGGTTGCTGGCCGGAACGCGAACGTTCTCGAGCAGGACTTCGAAGTGGCCGTGCGGCGCGTGGTCGTAGCCGAACACGTTCAGATGGCGCACCAGCTTCACGCCGGGCGTGCCGACCGGCACGATGACCATCGACTGCTGGCGATACGTCTCGGCCTGCGGGTTGGTCTTGCCCATGACGATGAAGAAGGCGCAATGCGGATGGCCCGCACCGGAGGACCACCATTTGCGGCCGTTGATGACGTAGTCGCCACCGTCGCGCCGGATCTCGGTGCGAATGTTGCGGGCGTCGGAAGACGCCACCTCGGGCTCGGTCATCAAGAAGGCCGAACGGGTGAGGCCGTCGGCCAGCGGCAGCATGAACTCTTCCTTCTGTGCCTTGCTGCCATAGCGGTGCAGCACCTCGAAATTGCCGGTGTCGGGCGCCATGCAGTTGAAGACTTCGGAGGCGAAATAGACCCGCCCCATCAGTTCCGCGATCGGCGCGTACTCGAGGTTGCTGAGTCCTGCGCTGCGGAAGTAGTCGTCGTCATGTTCGGACGGCGGCATGAAGATGTTCCACAGGCCGGCGGCCCTGGCCTTGGCCTTCAGGACCTCGAAGATCGGCGGCGTCTCTTTCCAGCGATCGATCGCCGCTGATTGCTCGCGATAGACCGGGATCGCCGGATAGATGTGCTCGACCATGAAGGCATTGACGCGCGCCAACCATTCCTTGGACTTCGCTGTTTGCTCGAAATGCATCTGGGTCTGCTCCGCTTGGGTCGGTCCATGCCGACGATGTTCTGCCTGTGATTCAATGTACTCGACCGACCGGTCGGCTGTCAACAAATTCGCTGAGGTCGAATGCGCAGGTTTTCGTTGTGTGGCGCGCTGCCGCTGGCTATACTGAAATCACAATAACCCGAATGGTCGGTCGAGTTGCGTGTCGAATGAACAACTCGTTCGCATGCGGAGCGATTCGACGGCCCAGACGCATTTGATGTTCAATGCTCTTTCCGGATTGGAGACACTCGTGAAAGCCAACAGCCCCTTGCTTGATTCGAAGCTGCTCGCGCCGCTGGCGCCGTACACCGTGGCCGGCTACGCGCTGTTCCGCGAGATCGTGGAAGTCGACATGGCGCTGCCGGCCCGGGTCAAGGGGCTCTTGGCCGCTGTCGCCGCCGTCAACAAGGGATTTCTGGAACTGGCCTCGCGCGAGCTGGTCCGTGCGGCCGAGCAGGGGCTCACGCTGGATGAAGCCGCCAGCGGGATGATCCTGCTGGCCAGCCTGCGCGGTGAGGGCACCGCCATGGCCTACGGCGCCTTGGTGCAGCAGGTCTACCCCGGGCAGGCGGTGGAAGTGCGCGCGATGGACCCCGTGCATGCCGGCCCCGGCGAGGCGGAGGCGAATTTCAAGGCCTACTTCGGCACCATTCCGCCCGGCCTCGTGAATCTGCTGGCCTTGGTGCCGCGTGGCGCCGACGGCTACTTCCTGATGCGCAAGGGGACGATCGATTGCAACCGTCTTGAACCCAAGCTGGCGGAGCTGATGCTGGTCGCGGTGCTGGCCTCGGACTACAGCCCGATGTCGGCCGTGCATATCGCGGCCGCACGCAAGGTCGGCGCGACCGAGCCCGAGATTGCCGAGGCCGTCCTCTGCGCTGTGCCGGCCGCAGGCATCGCGGCCTGGGCTTCAGCGGGCGCCTTGCTGGTCGCACCGTGAACGAGGTTCGCATGAACCGGCAATGGCGCTTGCGCCGCTATCCGGCCGGCCGCCTGGCCGAGGACGATCTGGAGCTGCACAGGACCGAGGTGCCGACGGCGTCCGAGGGTCAATTGCTCGTGCGCGTGCTCTTCGTTGCGATGGACCCGGCCATCCGCGCCTTCCTCAAGCCGCAGGCCAGTTACCGCGCCGGCGTGGGCTTGGGCGAGCCCGTCACGGGCATGGGGCTGGGCGAGGTGGTCGAATCGCGCTGTCCGGGCCGCAGCGTGGGCGAGATCGTCAGCGGTTTCGGTTCATGGAGTGATTACGTCGTCGGGGGCGACGCGCAGTTCGCGCCAGTGCCCGTCGAACTGGGTCATGACCTCGCGGCGTACACGCATGTCCTGGGCACTTCCGGCTTGACCGCGCACCATGGCCTGACCCGCGTCGGCGCGATGGTCCCGGGCGACCAGGTGCTGGTCAGCGCCGCAGCCGGTGCGGTCGGATCGCTGGTCGGACAAATGGCGCGCATCCTGGGTGCCGGTCGCGTGGTCGGTATTGCCGGCGGTGCCGACAAATGCCGGCTTGCCGTCGAGCGTTACGGTTATGACGACTGCCTCGACTACAAGGCCGGCGGCGATCTCGCGGCCAGCTTGCGGCAGGCCATGCCGCAGGGCATCGACCTCTGCTTCGAGAACGTGGGCGGCAATACCTTGCAGGCGGCGCTGGGAAACCTCCGGCCCGCTGCGCGTATCGCCTTGTGCGGGATGATCGCCCAGTACGACCAGGCCGAGGCGCCGGCAGGCCCGTCGAATCTTTGGAATCTGATCGTCCACGGCGCACGCGTCGAGGGGTTTCGCATCTCGACGACCTTGGGCGATCGCAGCCGGACGCGCGCCGTGCTGGCCTGCATCGATCGCTGGATAGGCGCTGGTCAGCTGCGCTTCGACCTCGATGTTCGCCAGGGTTTCGAGCAGATCCCGCAGGCCTTCGCCGCCTTGTCGACAGGACAGCATCGGGGCCGCCTGGTGGTTCGCATCGGCGAGCCGCAGCATGCCCGGCCGGCGGCGTGAACCGGGGAAGGAGCGGCTGTGACGCAGCGGCCGTTCTGCAGTGGAAAACAAGGCTTGACAGCCGCCATGGCTGTGCTATCTTTCGCTTGCCATATCACTCGACCGCCCGGTCGGTCGTATGAAAACAGATGCACAAAGAAGTGCGTGAAATCAGTGAGCACGAGGCAGACTCCGGTCCGATGCGCGCTCAATTCAAACCTCAAAGGAGCTTGATGTGACTACGCTGGAAAAAGATGTCATTCAATACGAAGTCGCGGCCAATGGTGTCGCCACGATCTGGTTGAATCGCCCCCACAAACGCAATTGCGTCAGCCCGCAGTTGCTGAAGGAACTTGAAATCGCGGTGGACCGCGCCGGCGAGGACAAGAAGGCCCTGGCCGTTGTCTTCCGCGGCCGCGGCAATACCTTCTGCTCCGGCGCCGACCTCGAGCAGTTGGTGGGCCCGGTCCTGCAGGAGTCCTCGACCTCGCTGCAGTTGGCCATCGATTCGGCGCGCACCTACGACAAGATCTTCAACATGCGCAAGCCGACGATTGCTGCCGTCGAGGGTTACGCCGTCGCCGGTGGATTCGAGCTGATGATCTCCTGCGATTTCGCGCTCGCCTCCAACGAAGCCAAGATCGGCGATTTCCACATTCGCCGCGCCCTGTTCGGCGGAGCCGGCCCGATCTACCGTTTGCCGCGCATGATCGGCATCCGTCGCTCCAAGGAACTGATGCTGACCGGCAAGCTGCTCAGCGGCCAGGAATGCGTCGATTGGGATCTGATCAACGCCTGCGCGCCTCAGGACAGCTTTGACCAGCTGATCCAGGACTTCTGCGCGCCGCTGATCGACAAGAGCCCCTTCTGCATGTGGATGACGAAGATGGCCGTGAACCGCGGCCTCGATGCCGACACCAATTCGCTGATCACGCTTGAGACCATGACCTGCAATGTCGTCCACCATTCCGATGATGCGAAAGAGGGCGTCAGCGCCTTCCTGGAAAAGCGCAAGCCGGTCTGGACCGGCAAGTAAGCAGCGGAGCAAGCCATGAGCACCAATCTGGTCGTCCTCGCCTCACGCCCGCCGGACTGGACGCAGGAGCGTTTCACGACATGGTGGCGCGGTGAGCATGCCGACCATGCGCGCCGGCTGCCGGGCCTGATCGCCTACCGGCATGGCGTGGTCGTTCACGACTACGACCATCCGCAGGCGCCGGCCTGGGACGGCAACGCGGTGCTCAGCTTCGCCAACCGCGCCGCACTCGACGCAGCCATGGCCTCGCCTGAATGGGCGGCGGCCGTCGCCCACACCGGCCGCATGAAGGGCAAGCGAATTGTCCTGATCACCGAAGATGTGGACCTGCTGGGCGCTGCGCCCGAAGCCGGTCGATGATGCGGGAGTGCTGATGAACGATCTCTATGCGCCTGGCTTTTTTGCCTCGCAGTTCCGTCTCGACGGCAAGGTGGCGCTGATCACCGGCGGTCGCGGCGCTCTCGCCGAGGCCTTGGCCGCGGGCCTGGCTGACCTGGGCTGCCACCTGGCACTCGCCTCACGCCACGAGACCGATTGCGCGGCCACCGCCGAGCAACTGGCGGCGCGCTTCGGCGTGCAGGCCATCGGCCTGCGCTGCGATGTCACCAGCGAAGAATCCGTCGAGCAGGCCGTTGCCGCGACGGTGGAGCGTTTCGGGCGGCTCGATATCCTGATCAACAACGCCGGCGCCTCCTGGTGGGGGCTGCCCGAGGACATTCCTCTGGCGGGCTGGCGCAAGGTGGTGGATGCCAACCTGACCGGCACTTTCCTGGCCTGTCGCCACGCGGCGCGACAGATGATCCGGCAGGGCGGCGGCGCCATCGTCAACATTGCCTCGGTGGGCGCTTTCCTGTCGTACACGCCGGATGTCGGCCAAGTGGTGCCGTATACGACGACCAAGGCCGCGATCGTCCACCTCACGGCCGACCTGGCCGCGCAGTGGGCCCAGCACCATATCCGGGTCAACGCCGTCGCGCCCGGTTCGCTGGAGAGCGGCATGACTCAAACGCTGACCGAGGAGACGCAAAAGCAGTTGATGGGTTCCATCCTCATGCATCGTCTTGGACAAGCCGCTGAGGTGCTGCCCACCGTGATGCTGCTGGCCAGCGGCGCCGGCAGTTTCATCACCGGCCAGACCTTCATCGTCGATGGGGGGCAGGCCATTGCCTGAACATGCCATGACTACCTTTGTCGCCGACGATCTCGAATGGACCGACGCCTCCTTGTGGCAGCAGTTCGAGCCGCTGGCCGAGGCCGAGCCCGATGCGCTGGCCCTGGTCGCGCCCGATCTGAGCACCTCGTCGCGGGCGGAGCTGGCGGCCAAGGCGCGCGCCATTGCGGGCTGTCTGCGCGATTGCGGCGTCGGCCCCGGGGATCGGGTGATGCTTGAGGCGCGCAAGAACGCCGATACCGCCGCTGCGGCGCTGGCTGTTTCCTCGCTGGACGCGATCCTGTGTCCCTTTGCACCTGACCTGGGTCGATCGGAACGCGAGGTCCTGCTCAATCGGCTGAACCATATCGCCATCATCGAGAGATCCCGGGGGAGCGACGAAGCGCTCGCCGGTTTGCCGGGCCTGCGCGTGCAGCTGCGCCGTCGCTCCGAACTTTCCGAGCCCGATCCACGCGACGAGTCAACAGCCCTGATCGGCTTCACCTCGGGCACGACCGGCGTTCCCAAGGGCGTGATGCATGCGGCCAAGGCGATGAACTATGCCACCCGCGCCTGCGCGCACATTGCCGGCCTGGCGGCAGGCGATGCCATTGCCGGTGTCGTTCCGCTGGCCAGCGCACCGGGGTTCACGTTCACCCTGCACCTGGCCCTTTCGCGCGGCCATCCGCTGGTCTTGATCGATCCCTGGAATGCTGAAGCGGCGCTGGCCTTGATGGAGCGCTTCCAATGCCGCTGGGCCATGTGCGTGCCGACGCAACTGGCGGCCATGATCGAGGTGGCGCGCAGCGGCCATTGGGACAAGCCGAGCCCCTTGCGCGCCTTGGCCGTGGGCGGCAGCGCGATGACGCCCGAACTCGTGGCCAATGCCGAAAAGTATCTGGGCATCCGGGCGCTGCGCATGTTCGGCATGTCCGAATGCATGGGCCATGCATCGACCCGGCCCTCGGACCCCATCGCCGTGCGCCGGATGTCGGACGGCAAGTCGTTTGCCGGCACCCTCGACGTCGCCTTCGATGCCGAGCACCGACAGCTGGCGCAAGGGCAACGCGGCCAGGCCGGTGTTCGCGGGCCGTCGCTCTTCCTGGGCTATGCCAAGGGCCTGGGCGACAGCGACGCCACGTTCACGGCCGATGGATTTTTCCTGACCGGCGACGAAATCGTCGTGCAGCCGGACGGCTACCTGCAGGTGGTCGGAAGGATCAAGGACCAGATCATTCGCGGCGGCTACAACATCGACCCGGCCGAAGTGGAGGCCGCCCTGCTCAAGCATCCGGCCATCGCGGCCGTGGCGATCGTGGCGGTCCCCGAGCGACTGCTGGGCGAACAAGCCTGTGCCGTCTGCTGCTTGCGGGCCGGCGTCCCGCAGCCCGATCTGGAGGCCTTGAAGCAGCATCTGCAGGAGATCGGGCTCTCGAAGAAAAAATGGCCGGAGCACCTGCTCATCGTCGAAGAACTGAGCCTGACGGCGACCGGCAAAGTCGACAAGAAGCAGATGTCTCGCATGGCGGCCGCGGCGCTCGTCGGGCGTTAGACTGAGCTTCCACTTCGAGACGCCCCACATGTCCACTGCACGCTCAAGCTCCCCCAAGGCTCCGTCCAAGACCGCGGCGAAGGCGCCCAAGAAACGGGTGCGCAAGACCACGGTGGCCCACGATGAGAAGCGCCTCGAAATCATCGAGCGCTGTGCCGATCTGTTTGACCGCGTCGGCTTTCATGGCACATCGATGCAGATGCTGGCCGATGAGATGGGGCTTGGGAAGCCGACGCTCTATCACTACTTCCCGAGCAAGACGAGCATCCTCTACGAGATGCATCAGTTGCACATCGCCTCGATGATCGAGGGCCTTGAATCAGAAGCCGATCTGCAGAACCTCGATGCGGCCAAGCTGCTCGAAGAATCCTGCGTCACGACCCTGACGCAGATTGCCGAGCACCCCGGTTATGTGCGCGCCTTCATGGACCATTACACCGAGCTTGAAGGCAAGCAGAGGACCGAGATCAAGAAGCGCCGCGCGGACTATCTTGCCCGGCTCAACCAGATCATCAGCGCCGGCATCGACAAGGGCCAGTTCAACAAGGTCGATCCGGAGCTGGCAACCCTGGCCTTCCTCGGCATGTGCAACTGGGCCTACAAGTGGTACCCGCGCATGGCCAATGACCATCCGCCCAAGAAGATGGCTCAGATGCTTTGCCAGATTTTTCTGGGCGGTCTGAACAAGGCTTGAGCCGGCGCGAGCCCGTCGGCACCATCTGTTCGGACTGAAACCGTGGGCCCGGCCTGATCGCCAGCCCGCTTCAATTCGAGTGCCTTGACTGGCTTGGAGTTTAGACATGCCGAGAGACCTCTCTTCGGCTGCTGCCTGCGCAGCGGCCGAGGCGTCATCATGTGGCCGGACCCTGGCCGCGAAAGTCGAGTCCTTTGTTCGCGAGTTCATCGTTCCGTTTGAACGTGACCCGCGCTGGGGTCCGCATGGGCCCGCACCCGACATGGTGGCCGAGATGCGTGCGCTGGCTCGCGAAGCCGGCCTGCTGACCCCGCATATCCTGGCCGATGGCAGCCACCTGACGCATCGCGAGACCGCCCTCGTGCTGCGTGCTGCCGGGCTGTCGCCGATCGGGCCCCTGGCTGTCAATGTGGCCGCGCCCGACGAGGGCAATATGTTCCTGCTGGGCCGCGTGGCAACGCCTGAACAGAAACAGCGCTTCCTGGCGCCACTGGTGGCTGGCACGGCACGCTCCAGTTTCTTCATGACGGAGCCCGCCGAGGACAACGGCGCCGGTTCCGATCCCTCGATGCTGCTCACTTCGGCGCGGCGCGATGGCGACCACTGGATCATCAACGGCCGCAAATGGTTCAGCACCGGTGCCGATGGTGCCAGCGTCGGCATTGTGATGGCCGATTCCGAAGAGGGGCCCACGCTGTTTCTGGTTGACTTGCCGGACCCGGCGGTGCGCATCGAGCGAGTGCCGCAGACGCTCGATTCGACCATGCCCGGCGGGCATCCGGTGGTGAGCTTCACGAACCTGCGCGTGCCGCAGAACCAGATGCTGGGGGAGGTCGGTGCGGGGCTCAAATATGCCCAGATCCGCCTGGCTCCCGCGCGCTTGACGCACTGCATGCGTTGGCACGGCGCCTGTGTGCGCGCGCATGAGATCGCGACGGCTTACGCGGTCAAGCGCCAGGCCTTCGGTCAAACGCTGATCGACCACGAAGGCGTCGGATTCATGCTGGCGGAGAACAGCATCGATCTGAAGCAGGCCGAGTTGATGATCGACTGGTGCGCCGATGCGCTCGACGCGGGGCGCCAGGGGACGACCGAATCGTCGATGACCAAGGTGGCGGTTTCCGAAGCGCTGTTCCGGATCGCGGATCGTTGCGTGCAGGTCATGGGCGCGACGGGCGTGTCGGGCGATACCGTCGTTGAGAAAGTGTTCCGCGAGGTGCGCGCCTTTCGCATCTACGACGGCCCGACCGAAGTCCATAAATGGTCTCTCGCACGCAAGATCAAGAGAGACGCACTGAAGGCGATGGCAGCATGAGCGCGGAACCAACTTTCCAGGGCACGACGCCGGTGCGCGAGGCGCATCGCTTCGACGAATCACGCCTGGCCGAATGGATGGCCGCGCATGTGGCCGGCTACGCGGGGCCCTTGAGCGTGGAGCAGTTCCGGGGAGGGCAGTCCAACCCGACCTACAAATTGCACACGCCGGGCAAGGACTACGTGCTGCGTCGAAAGCCGCCTGGCCATTTGCTCAAAGGAGCCCACGCGGTCGAACGCGAGGCGCGTGTTCAGCGGGCTCTCGAAGCGACCGGTTTTCCGGTGGCGCACATGCATGGGCTTTGCGAAGACGACGCCGTCATCGGCACCTGGTTCTACGTGATGGACTGCGTGGAAGGTCGCATCCTCTGGGATGCTGGCCTTGCCGATATCGCTCGTGATGAGCGCCCTGCTTATTTCAGCGCGATGGTGCGGACGCTGGCGCGCCTGCACAGCGTGGACGTGCAAGCGGCGGGCCTCGCCGACTATGGCCGCCCCGGCAATTACTTCCAGCGCCAGATCACCCGTTGGGGCCAGCAATACCTGGGAGACATCGACACCGCCGGGCGCGACGAAAATATGGATCGTCTGCTCGACTGGCTCCCGGCTCACATTCCGGACGGCGAGGAAATCGCCTTGGTGCACGGCGACTTCCGCATCGACAACATGATCTTTCATGCGAGCGAAGCACGCGTGCTGGCAGTCCTCGATTGGGAGCTCTCGACCCTGGGCCATCCGCTGGCCGACTTTGCCTATCACCTGATGATGTACCGGTTGCCGCCGATGAGCATCGCCGGGCTCGCCGGCCTGGATACCCAGGCCTTGAACCTGCCCAGCGAAGACGACTACGTCGCGGCGTATTGCCGGTACACCGGGCGAGAGGGCATCGAGCACCTGGACTTCTATCTGGCCTTCAATATGTTCCGGCTGGCGGCCATCTTCCACGGCATCAAGGGCCGCATGGCACGCGGCACGGCGGCTTCGCCCAAGGCGCTGGAGATGGTGTCGGCCCTGCCGCTGATCGCGCAATGCGCGTGGCGGCAAACGCAAGGAGCCCTGCGATGACGGCGCCTCTCCTCATTGAACGGGTGGGCGCAGTCGCCCACCTGATCCTGAACCGGCCCGCCCTGGGCAACGCCATGAGCGTGGAGATGGCCCAGGGCCTGCTGGAGGCCTCGACGGTCTGCGACGAAGACGAAGACATTCGTTGCGTGCTGCTCAGCGCCAGAGGCCGCATGTTCTGCGTGGGCGGCGATATCGCGGAGTTCGCCGCGGCCGGAGACGCCATGAGCGCGCTGGTCAAGCGATCGACGGCCTATCTGCACACGGCGGTCGCGCGGTTTTCCCGCATGGGCAAGCCCTTGATCACGGCGATCAACGGGCCGGCAGCGGGCGCGGGATTCAGTCTTGCCATCCTGGGCGACATGGTCCTGGCTGCGCGCAGCGCCAATTTCACGGTGGCCTATACCGCGATAGGCCTGACACCCGATGGCGGCGCCAGCTGGTTGCTGCCGCGGTTGATCGGCTTGCGGCGCGCCCAGGAACTGGTGCTGAGCAACCGGCGATTGAACGCCGATGAAGCCGCCGCATCGGGCTTGGTGACTCGCGTGGTCGAGGATGAGGCCTTGATGAGCGAGGCCCTGGCGCTGGCCGAGCAACTGGCTGCAGCGGCAACGCCCGCCTTGGGCCTGGCGCGCAAGCTGCTGCTGCAAAGCTCGACGACCACGCTGGAAACGCAGATGGAAAGCGAGGCGCAGGCGATCTCCGCAGCGAGCCGCACGCCTCAAGGCCGCGAGGGCGTGGCCGCCTTCATGGCCAAACGCAAACCCGAATTCTGGAAACCACAAGGAAAGAGACAACAGCCATGACCCAAGCCTATATCGTTCAAGCCGTTCGCACGGCCGGTGGCCGCCGTGGAGGCAAGCTCGCGGGCTGGCATCCGGCCGATCTTGCGGGCGAAGTGCTCAATGCGCTGGTCGACCGCAGCGGTATGGATCCGGCCGCCATCGAAGACGTCATCCTCGGCTGCGTCGGGCAGGTCGGCGAGCAGAGCTTCCACATCGGCCGCAATGCGGTGATGGCCTCCAAGCTGCCCGACAGCGTCCCGGCGGTGACGATTGATCGCCAGTGCGGATCGTCGCAACAGGCCTTGCATTTCGCAGCCCAGGCCGTGATGTCGGGCACCCAGGACATCGTCATCGCCTGCGGCGTCGAAAGCATGACGCGGGTGCCGATGGGCTCGCCGGTGACGCTGGCCTTGAAGGCCGGCCTGGGCGGGCCCTGGAGTCCTCGCATCCTGGAACGTTATGGCGTGAAGGAGTTCAGTCAATTTGCGGGCGCCGAAATGATCGCCGCCAAGTATGGCTTCACGCGTGAACAGCTCGATGCCTTTGCGCTGCTGAGCCATCAGCGCGCGATCGCCGCCACCGAGTCCGGCGCTTTCGAAAACGAAATCCTGCCGATCGCCGTTGAAGGCGGCATGCACAGCAAGGACGAAGGCATCCGCTACGACGCGACCCTGGCGTCGATCGGCTCCGTCAAGCTGATCACGGAAGGCGGCCGGATCAGCGCCGCCTCCGCCAGCCAGGTCTGCGATGGCGCATCCGGTGTGCTGGTCGTGAGCGAACGGGCGCTCAAGGATCATGGCTTGACGCCGCTGGCGCGCGTGCACCACATGACCGTGACCGGCGGCGACCCGGTCATCATGCTTGAAGAGCCGATTCCGGGCACCGCGCGGGCGCTGAAGAAGGCCGGCATGAAGATCTCGGACATCGACCTTTACGAGGTCAACGAGGCTTTCGCGCCGGTGCCGCTGGCCTGGCTTCAGGTCCTGGGCGCCGACCCTGAGCGGCTCAACGTCAACGGCGGCGCCATCGCGCTCGGTCACCCGCTCGGCGCCTCGGGCACCAAACTGATGACGACCCTGATCAACGCACTCGGCCAGCGCGGCAAACGCTACGGCCTGCAGACCATGTGCGAAGGCGGCGGGCTGGCCAACGTCACGATCATCGAACGGCTTTGATTCAAACGGCCGCCTGCAAGATGCAGTCGCGGCCGCGAATCGCGCCCCAAGCGGGTACGGAATTGCAGGCGCCGGCCGCAGAGAGCATCACGCTGCATTACTACGAACGAGCACCGCTGATGACGCAGTCTGCCGCAGGGCCCTCGGGTCTCCTGGCTGAACGCGCGCAGGCGCTCTTCATCAATGGCTCACAGTTGCTGGAGTTGCTGCACGAGCGGCACTTTGACATCGTTCTGCTGGACATGACCATGCCCGGCATCTCCGGGACCGATCTGATTGCCCGAGTCAAGGCGGGCGCGCATGCACCGCCCGTGCTGATCCTGTCCATGCACAACGAGCCGCAGATCGTGCGCCGGGCGCTGTCAGCGGGCGCGGCCGGCTACATCACCAAGGACAACAATCCTGAAGTCCTGCTCAATGCAGTGCGCAAGGTTGCCGCGGGCGAACGCTACATCGATCCCGCCCTGGCCCAAGCGCTGGCGCTGGAGCTCACGCTGCCCAGCGGACCACGGCCGCCCCACGAAAGCCTGACGGACCGGGAACTGCAGATCTTCACGCTGCTGGCAAGTGGCTCCAGCGTGAACAATATTGCCGATCAACTGGCCATCAGCAACAAGACGGTCTCCACGCACAAGGCCCGCCTGATGGAAAAGTTGGGGCTGGGCTCGAACGTCGATATCGTCCGCTACGCGATGCAGCACGGGCTCTTGGAGTAGGCAGTCCCTGCCGTCGGCTCAGCGAAGCTCGCGTCGATCAGCGATCATCTGGAAGGTGGATCCCGGCTGCCAGCTGATTTCGCCCACGGCGCACGACCTCACCCGCGTGCATGCGCCTGCGCGGACAAACGCGTCAGTGAACCCATGCAGAGCCCGCGCCACGCGGGCTCTTCTTGCCTGTTTCGCCGAACCTTGATGACGCTTTGATGACCCGTTAGCTGCGGACGTCCGCAGTCGGCACCACGCGACAAGGCCGCGTCGGATGGGCGCAGAACTGCAACCATCTGAAACTGTCCTACAGCTGTCCTACAAGAACCGGCCTCGGATTCAAGGGCACCTACAGGGTATTCCCACGCTCGTGCGTTGCTCGCCCTGCATATCGGCTTACAAGTCAAAGCCTTTCGGCGCGGACACGCCGACATCATTCGCCCCGCAGCGTGCCAGATGCGGGTCCGCTTTGCACTTCCATTCCTCCTTCCAGCATCACTGGGGAAATGAATTGAACAAGATGAATAACAACATGACGGGCGCTGCCGATCAGCGATCGCGTGCCTCTTCCCTGGCACCGTTGGTGGCACTCTTTGCCGCCGTGGCCTTGACCGCCTGCGGTGGCGGCGGAGGCAGCAGCGACACCGGTTCCTCTGATCCCGCAGGGGGCTCGCCGGGCTCGAACCCTGCGGCGCCTCCGCCACCCGCCGCGCCAGCCTCTTCGCCGTCCGGCACCGATCCCGTGCTGGAGCCGCCGCCCGTCTCCACGCCGGTCGACCTGCCCACCGGCACGCCCTCATCAACGCCATCGCTGCCGCCTTCGCTGCAACTGCCTGCGGGCGTTGACACCAGCCACCCCGGCGTGGCGGTCAAGGTCGTCAACGCGACCTCGTCGGCGGTCGAAGGCAACAATTACACCGCTGCGATGGCCGTCGACGGCAATAGTGTCACGCGCTGGTCCAGCGCGCAGGACGATGCTGCCTGGATCCAGTTCGACTTCGGCACCAAGACCCAGCTCGGCTACATGAACCTGTCCTGGCAGGACGCCTACGGCAAGGAGTTCATCATCGAGGGCTCCGACGATGGACAGACCTGGTACCAGATCCGCTACGTGGCGGGCGGCACGGGCGGCACGCAGGAGTTCTTCAACCTCGACGCGAACGTGCGCTACGTGCGGCTGCAAGGCGTCACGCGGGCCACGCAGTACGGCTACTCGCTGTTCGAGGTCACCTTCAAATCACCGGGCAGTGATAACTCCCTGCCTGTGCTGACCACGGCCGCGTTGGCCTTCCCCGCCAACGGCAGCGGCCTCATCGCGGCGCCCACCGCGCAGGCGCCGCTGGAGAGCACGCAGTTCACGCTGCCCGATGGCACGCTGGTCACGCGCTTCGGCATGGTCGGCCGCTCCCGCCATGCGCGCGAACGCGGCGAGGACTGGAACGAGATCGGCTATGGCCCGAACGACACGGTCGATGCCGCCGGCAACCCGCAGGACAAGGGTCCCGGCGCGCACCTGAACTTCGTCGCCAACTACTTCAAGAACCGCACCTGGGGCATCGAGTTCATCGACAACAGCCACGTGGCTGGCGTGACCAAGCCGAGCATCGTGATGAACCAGTACTACCAGGAAGCGCAGAAGGGCGGCGGCCAATCGTTCGTGCGCCGCTTCGATGATCCGGGCGTGACCGGCTACGGCTGGATGTCACCCGGCACGCTGCTCGACAACTCGACCTACACGGCCGGCTTCAACGACGTGACCGCCTGCCAGGTGGTGGCCAAGCCGCCGCAGGGTGCGCTGCTCAACCCGACCAGCGGCTACAACGGCGTCAAGGGCGCCAATGACGGTTGCAGCGTGGTGTTCGACACCTACCCCGGCTACAACGCGCTCTCGGCCAACGCCAATGGTGTGATGGTGCCCAACGGCAGCAACGTGGCCTCGCGCGTGCTCAAGGTCGGCGATGTGATCGAGTTCACCGGCTCCTTCTTCTCGACCCGCGCCGGCATGGATGCGGTCGGTGACAGCGGCGCCTTCCGCTACTACACCAACGAGGTGACCTACGTGGTGGGCACCGGCCTGCGCCCCTGGTACGGCGTGCAGCCGCGCCTGATGAACGCACCGCTGCCCGACGACACGCTGCAGGGCGGCACGGGCTCGGTCTCGTACGACTACGCGGACAACTCGACCTTCATGTTCCAGCAGCCGAGCCTGCAGGTCGGCATGCAGAACATGCAGCGCTTCGTGGAAGGTCGCCGCTGGGTCCACACCAATATGTGGACCGGCGATCACAACGAGACCGGCAATGACCGCAACCTGCCGGCCGTGGGCCTGCAGGGCGCGCACTTCAACCAGTCCTCGTGCTTCGCCTGCCATATCGGCAACGGCCGCAGCCTGGCGCCAAGCGCGATCAACCAGAAGCTCGACACGATGGCCGTGCGCGTTGCCACGCTTGACGGCAACGGACAGCAGATCCCGCATCCGATCTACGGCATGACCGTGCAGATGAACGCGCGCTCGCTCACCGCCGGCACGCCGCAGGATTGGGGCATGGGCGTTCGCGTGGCGGGCTTTGATGTGAAGACCGTGACGCTGGGCGACGGCACCGCGGTCAGCTTGAGCAAGCCGCGCGTGGCCTTCGACGGACCGACGCCGAGCGTGTATTCGCTGCGCAGCGCGCAGCCGATGATCGGCATGGGCCTGCTCGAAGCGATCCCTGACGCCGACATCATTGCGCGTGCCCGCACCACGCCCGATGCCGACGGCGTGATGGGCCGGGCCAACTACGCCTACGACCCCGAAACCGGCGCCGTGCGACTGGGCCGTTATGGCTGGAAGGCCTCCAAGGTCAGCTTGCGGCATCAGGCCGCCGGCGCCGCGCTGCTCGACATGTCGGTCACGACGCCCGTCTTCCCGAACCGCGATTGCCTGTCGGGCAAGTGCGCGTCGGGCAAGGTGGAGAAGGGCATTGGCGAGGACGACCTCACGCTGATCACGCGCTACCTGAGCCTGCTGGCCGTGCCGGCGCAGCGCAGCGTCGCGAGCGGTTTCCCGAAGGGGGTCTCGCCCTTGCCGTACCTGGACGTCAACCCGACGCAGGTCGCGACAGGCTTGCAGGTCTTCCAGGCCAACCGTTGCACCGCCTGCCACGTGGCCGACATGAAGACCGGCGGCACCAGCGAGTTTGCCGAACTGCGCAACCAGAACATCAAGCCCTACACCGACATGCTGCTGCATGACATGGGCGCCGATCTGGCGGACAACTTCGTCGAAGGCCAGGCCACCGGCAGCATGTGGCGCACCTCGGCGCTGTGGGGCATCGGCTATACCGAGCGTGTTGCCGGCACGGCGGGCAAGGTCGGTTATCTGCACGACGGCCGCGCCCGCAACCTGACCGAGGCCATCATGTGGCACGGCGGCGAGGCCACGGCGAGCCGGCAGCGTTTTGCGGCGTTGTCGAAGGCGGACCGGGACGCCTTGCTGGCCTTCCTCGGCTCGCTGTGAGTTGAAAGGCGGCGGACTCGGGAGAGTCTGCCGCCGATTCAGCCGCCCAAGGCGACGAACACTTCCTGCACGTCATCGTTCGCATCGATCGCCGCCAGGAAGGCTTCCACTTCTTCGAGGTCGGTCGCACTCAGGCTCGCCGGGTCGACCGGGTTCTTGGCGCGGTAACCGAGCTTGGCCGAGATCACGGTGAAGCCGTGAGCGGGCAGGGCGCGGGCGACGATGTCGAGATCGGCCGGCTCGCTGATGAAGAGCGTGTGGCCTTCTTCCTCGGCCGGCTCGAAATCCTGCGCGCCGGCTTCGATCGCGGCCAGTTCGCCATCGGCGCCGGCTGCGGCCGGGGCGCCTTCGATCAGGCCCACGTGGTTGAAGTCCCAGGCCACGGAGCCGCTGGCACCGAGCTGGCCCTTGCGGAACAGCACGCGGATCTCGGAGACCGTGCGGTTGATGTTGTCGGTCAGGCATTCCACGATCAGCGGCACGCGGTGCGGGGCAAAACCTTCATAGGTCACGCGCTCGAAATGGACCGCGTCGCCCAGCAGGCCGGCGCCTTTCTTGATGGCGTGCTCGAGCGTGTCGCGCGGCATCGAGGCCTTGCGCGCAGCGGTCAGCACCATGCGCAGGCGCGGATTGAGATCAGGGTCGGCGCCATTGCGGGCGGCGAGCATGATTTCCTTCGATAACTTGCCAAAGATGCGGCCCTTGGCATTGGCCGCGAGATCCTTGTGCTTGGCTTTCCACTGTGCGCCCATCGTCTTTTCCTTCATTCATGCTTGGTACAGCTGGGCCGGAGTTATACACCCCCGGCTTTCCACCCTTTGCTTGAGGGTCCCGATGCGCTGAAATTCGGCGTTAGGACGTTACAGTCGCCGCGGATTTCACTTCACCGAAAAGCAAGCGATGGCCGACAAGAATCTCAGCGAATCCGTCTGGAAAACCTTTGCCAAAGGCCGCACGATCAAGGACGCTGCGCTGCTGAAGGCGCTGGCCGAGCTGGCCAAGGCCGAGCGCGACAGCCCGGCGAAGTGGCTGGAGGCCTTGAAGGACCTGGAGAAACTGGTCGACGCGCTGCGCAAGGAGCACAAGGCCGACAAGGAAATCCTCGCCCAGCTGGCGCTGATGGACAAGGCGATCGAGAGCGAGCGCCGCGCCGCCAACAAGGCCGCGGAGAAAGAGGCCGAGGAAGCCGCGGAGTCCGAGGATGAAGAAGGCCCGGCCGCGCTGACCACCAAGCTGATCCCGCTGCTGCGTGCGGTCAAGAAGGGCGTGCCGTGCCAGGCCCTGGTGGCCGTGGGCAGCAAGGAGGCGGCGGTGATGCTTGCCAAGCGCGCGCCAACGCCGGCCGCGCGCAAGCCGCTGGCCGCGTATCTCGGTGCCAGCAGCCCGCCCAAGTATGTGGCGGGCGAATGCATTCTTGAAGCCAATGCGGTGACCTTCGTCCTGAAGACCGAGGTGGCGGGCTTGGCCAAGAAGCTCCGGGCGGCGCTGCTCAAGCAGACGGAGCAGCGCGTCAAGGTGCGCGTGCGCGGCGAGAACCCGGACGACATCGATGACGACGGCGAGCCCGCTGAGCCCGCTGAGATTGCCGAGGCCGCTGACGCAGGCTCCGATGTCAGCGGGGAGGGCGACGAGCCGCCGTCCGCGGACGAAGCCAACATCGCCGCGAAGAAAATCCAGATGGCGGAGTTCAAGACCCGCTTCGCCGCGCTGGTGCCGCGCATCAAGGCGCTCACGGCCGCGGGCTGGGTGGGCGGCCGGGCAGCCACCGTGGGCGTGAGCGAGGCGGCCAGCCTGTCGACCAGCGATCTGGTCGCGGCCGTGGCCCGGCTGAAGAAGGTCGAGGACGACGTCGCCGCGGCGCCGCGAACCCAGCCGGCCGCCGCTGCCGCAGGCCCGGGCAAGCCCGCGGCCGCGCTCACACCGGAACAAGTCGCCCTCAAGCGCGAGGAAGCCGCCAAGGTCGAAACCCAGCGAGCGGAGTCCGAGGCCAAGGGCCAGCGGCTCAAGACCGAGATCAACCAGCTGATGGCCACCGATCCGCCGGACCTGACCGCGCTGAAGCGGCTGATGGAGGACGAGTTCGCGCGCGCGGCCGACCTGGCCCAACTGCTCAAGGATGCCGGCGCGCAGCAGCTCGACATCAAGCCACCGCCAGCCAAGGTCGGCTTCAAAGACAACGCGGACCCGGACGCCGACCAGTGGAACGATGCCGTCTGCCGCGCCGCCTTCGCGGAGTACGGCTGGTTCAAGTTCAAGGCCATGCGCAAGAGCGGCAAGGACGTCGTTCTGCCCGGTGTGACCACGCAGAACAAGATCACCGATGCGGTGATGTGGAAGCTCTACCAGTTCCGCCGCCACTACGTCGATCTGCTGATCTCTGCGCTTCACGTCAAGCACAAGGCGGCCGGTCTGCTGTTCAGGAGCGGTGGCAGCGAGGACATCGAATCCGATCTCGACATCACCGTGGCCTCGCCCAACTCGGGCGTCGACGTGGTGGCCATGAAGGAATTCAACGACAAGGTGAAGAAGGACTTCGGCCGCCCGCCCGGCCGCGTGTTCGACACCAACCTCTACGCCCGCGACTACAAGGCGATTTAGGACAACATCAGCGCCAAGGGCGAGGCCGGCGAGGTGGCCGACAACGAGATCGCCGAGCCCGTGGGCCCGGTGGCGAACATGGCCGGCATCGACCAGGACGTGGCCACGCTGATGAAGCAGCGCCGCTTCCTCGACGAGACCAGCTTCAACAAGATGTGGCATGCGCTGCGTGACTCGATGCCCGCCGGCAAGGACCGCGACCGCATCCAGCAACGCTTCGAGGAGGCCGAAGACGTCTACCTGCTGACCGCACGCGAGAAGGTGCTGGAGATCGTCAAGACCGTGGAGAAGCGTCTCGCCGAACTGCCGGCGGAAGAGCGCCTCGTGTTCGAGAAGGCTTACGACGAATTCAAGCGCATCAACAACGCCGCCAACACCGCCACCGGCCCCGCGCTGAGCCAGGCGCTGGCCGAGGTGCAAGCCGCCTTGCCCAAGTTCCTGGACACGCTCGAAGAGCATTTCCAGGACGATGTGATGGAGACGACCGACGCGATGTACGCCAAGACCATGACGGCCCTGCGCGAGGACCAGACCAAGGTCAACGATCTCGAAACCCATCTGCTCGAGACCACGGAAGGCGCCAACTGCGAGAAGCACCACAAGGGCGTGCCGCACGCGGCCTGGGTCGACCAGGCGGGCGCTTCCATCAATGCGCTGAAGGCGCGCATCAAGCAGGCGCAGTTCACCAACATCGTGTTCGCCAACGAGGCCTATGTGAGCCAGGGCGCCATCGCGCACATCGTGGCCGGCATGCAGGCCTCGACGCCCGAGAAGAAGGCCAAGGTGCTGGAGGAGATCAAACCGGCCGAGCTGCTGCAATCGACCAACGAGCAGATGGCCGATTTCTACAAGGACATGAAGACGCTGGAGAGCGAGGCCAAGGCCAAGAAGGCCGGCACGGAGCAGCGCCGCGCCAATGGCGAGGCCTTTGTGCATGCGTCCAAGTACCTCTCGCGCATGCTCAATGCGGCGGCCATGCTGCAAGACAAGTACAAGGGCAACGATGCCGCGCTGAAGCTCCTGAACAGCCAGCCTTTCGACCTGTGCGTGCGGGCCGGCGTGGCCGGCCCACGCGAACTGCAGGACAGGGTTGACACGCAACTGGTGCGGCTGCGCAAGTCCTCCACGCTGCCCGGCGATGCCAAGGCCGAGGTGGCGGTGGGCGAGGTGCAGGCGATGTTCGGCGTGGCCGACATCGGCGGCCTGCGCAACCTGATCACGGCCTTTGGCGTGGACTTCAACCTGCGCGTGCGCCAGCTGGCTGATTTCAGCGCGGCGCAGGAGGTGAGTCGGGAGGCGGAGCGGGAATACTTCCGCCCGGCGCGCTGATCTTCAACGGAAGTTCAGGTCAGGATGCCGCTCTGCGTGTTCCGGTCCCGCACCGGCGCATTCAGCGGCAGGCTGATGCTGAACTCCGTCCCTTCGCCCGGCGCGCTGCGGATGCCGATCTCGCCGCCCAGCAGGCCGGCCACGATGTTGTAGCAAATGCTCAGGCCCAGGCCGCTGCGGCCCTGGCCGAAGCGCGTCGTGTAGAAGGGATCAAAAGCCTTGGCCAGCGTCTCGGCGGACATGCCCGCGCCGTTGTCGATGTAGCTGAGCAGCACCTGATCGCCGCCCGAGTCGAGCAGCGCCTCGATGCTGATCTTGCCGCTGCCGCGGCCCTCGAAACCATGCAGCAGCGAGTTGGAGAGCAGCTCGTCGATGACCTGCGCCAGCGCGCTGTTGAAGCTGTCCATCGGCAGGCCGTTCGGGATGTTCTGGATGATCTCGAGGCCGGGCATGTTGATGCGGTTGGCAATGGTCGACACCGCCAGGTTCACCGGCTCGCGCAGCTGGAAGCGGCTGCGCGCCCAGGAGTGCTCGCGCACCGCCATTTCCTTGAAGCGGCCCACCACATGCGCGGCGCTGGTCAGCGCCTTGTCGAGCAGGGCCGTGCCCTCGACATTGCTGCGCAGATAGGCTTCCAGCTCGGTGCGGCGCAGGTTCGTGCCCGACTCCCAGCGGCGCACGATCTCGGCGGTCTCCTCGCGCATCGTGCTGACCATCAGCTGGCAGTTGCCGATCGGCGTGTTGAGCTCATGCGCCACCGCGATCACCATCGGGTTCAGGGCCGCGAGCTTCTCGGTCTGCAGCAGGCGCTCCTGCGCGGTGCGCAGCGTCTCCAGATTGGCCTGCAACGCGCGGTGGCCCTGATAAAGCCGCTGATAGAGGCGCACGCGGTTGATCAGCAGGTTGTCCTCGATCGGCTTGGCCAGGTAGTCGACCGCGCCAAGGTTGTAGCCGCGCTGCATGAAGACTTCGGCCTTGGCGGTGGCGCTCAGGAAAACGATCGGGATGTCGCGCGTGCGCTCCACGGCCTGCAGGTGCTCGGCGGTCTCGAAGCCGTCCATGCCGGGCATGTTGACGTCGAGCAGGATCAGGTGGATGTTGCGCTGGAGCGTGATCATCAGCGCCTCTTCGCCCGAGGTGGCTTCGACCAGCTCGATGTCGGGCGTCTGGCTGAAAAGGGCGCGCAAGGCAATGAGGTTGGCATCGCGATCGTCAACGGCCAGCACGATGAATTTGTCGTCGAACTTCTCTTCGGATCTTCGGTCGTTCATGTTGTTCTCCCACTCATCTTGTAGACGTGGCCGCCCGCGCGCAGCGGTACGAAGCCGCAATCGCGCGCGATCATGTTCATGCCGTCATGCGGCCCCAGCACCAGCAGCCCATCGGGGTGAAGCGACTGCGTGAAGCGCTGCAGCACCTGCGCCTGCAGCTCCGCGCTGAAATAGATCAGCACATTGCGGCAGACGATCAGCTGGAACTCATTGAACACGCCTTCGTCCGACAGCGAGTGCCGGTAGAACAGCACGTGCTCGCTCAGGCGTCGAACCATGCGCGCGATCCGGCCGCGCGGCTCCAGGTAGTCGGCCAGCGTGCGAGTGCCACCGGCAGCCTGGTAGTCGCGCTCGGCATCGCGCAGCGCGGCGATCGGGTACAGGCCGTCGCAGGCCAGCGCCAGCGCGTGCGCGTTCATGTCGGTGGCAAACAGATGGCTGCGCGCTGCGAGGCCCGCTTCCTCGAGCATGATGGCCAGCGAGTAGGCTTCCTCGCCGGATGAACAGCCCGCGCACCAGAGCTTGACCACGGCAAAGCTCTGCAGGAAGGGCAGCACTTCTTCGCGCAGCTCACGCAGCTGCTCGGCATGTCGGAAGAAGCTCGTCACGCCCACAGGCAGCTCGGCCGTGAAGCGCTCGAAGACCTGGCTCTCGCTGAACAGGGCGCGCTGGAAATCCGAGAAGCGCGGCAGGCCGAGCTGGCCCATCAGCGCGCGGATGCGGCGCATCAGGCTGTCAGCTTGGTAGCCGCGCAGGTCCTGCCCGCAATGCGCGTGCAGCGCTTCGAGGAACAAGGGGATCAGCGCCGGCGTGGGCAGATCCTGCTCGCCCGAGGCGATGGCCGCGACGATGCTGGCCAGCGCGGGCAAGGGCAGGCTCTGGTCGCAGTGGCCGGCATCGCGCACCGCATCGGGCATGGCGCGCGCCTCTCCGCAATCGTCGCCCGCTTCGGCGAACACCAGCGAGCCGCTGCGCTTCATGGCGGCGCAGCCCTGCACGCCGTCGCTGCCAAAGCCGCACAAGAGCACCGCCAGCGCGCTGTCGCCGTATTCGGCGGCGACGCTTTCAAACAGCACATCGATCGACGGCCGCGCAAACTGCACGGCGCGGTCACGGGTCAGATAGATCTGCCCATGCGCCACCTTCATGTGGTGGCCGGGCGGCGCCACGTAGATCGTCCCGGGCTCGATCGGGCACAGCTGCTGCGGCATCAGCACGGTGCAGTCGGTGCGCGTCTTCAGCAACTGATCGAGCAGGTTGATCTGTTCGGGCCCCACATGCTGGGCCACGAAGATGCTGGCCTCGGAGCGGGGCAGCGCGCCGACGATGGTCATCAGCTTGTCCAGGCTGTGCGCCGAGCCGGCCAGCGCGAAGGCGCGCACCGTCACCGTCTGGCCCTCTTCGCCCGGTCGACGCGGCTTGACACGCGCGGCCTGACGCACCGGGATGCCCAGGTGCCCGAGGCGCTGCGCCAGCAGGCCGTGATAGGCCAGCACCTTGACTTTGCGGCCCGCGTCGAGCGCCGCGCAGATCGCTTCGATGAGCGGTGCGGGCAGGGTGTCGGCGTCGTAGAAGACCAGCTTCAGCGCCGTCGGTGTTGCCGCTTCTCCTTCTTCTTTTTCATCCTCTTCTTTTTGTTCTTTTTTTCCTGACGTCGTCGGAGCCAGCAAGGCGAGCAGCTCCTCGCAGCTGGCCTCCGACAAGGGCCGCCCCAGCACCGTGATCCGCTGCGCGCAAGCGTTGGAGGCGTCCGCCTGCAGGTGCACGCTCATGCCGGCGGCTCCTGGCTCCAGCGCTGCGCGGTATCGATCAAGGCCTCGTAGTCGACCGGCTTGGCGAGGAAGTCCTGCGCACCGGCCGCGAGCATGCGGGCGCGGTCGGCGGGCAAGGCCTTGGCGCTGAGCACCACCACGGGCAGCTTGGCCCAGCGCGGCTGCGAGCGCAGCTCGGTCAGCGCCTGGTAGCCGTCCATCTCCGGCATCATGATGTCCATCAGCACCAGATCGACGTCGTTCGCCTTCAGGTAGTCAAGCGCCTTGCGGCCGTTGACGGCGGTGCTGACCTTGGCGCCGTTCTTCTCGAGTGCCGCCACGATGACGAAGAGATTGCGCGGGTCGTCGTCCGTCACCAGCACGCGTCGCCCGCTCAAGCGCTGGCTGCCCTTGGCTGCCGGCTTGGACGGGGCCTCGGGAACCTCATTGAGGAAGCGTTCGACATTGGCCAGCAAGCGCTGCCGCGACTGGCTCGATTGCAGGATCAGGCTGTCCGAGAAACGGCGCAGCTCGCCCTCCTCATCGGCCGGCACGGGCTGGTCGGTGCAATACACGAGCGGCAGCTTCGGCCAGGTCTCGCGCAGCTGCGCGGACAGGGCCAGCGCCCGCTCGACGCCGCGCCCCGACAGGTCGATCACAGCCAGCGCCGGGGCGGCGCCCGCGAGTTGCGGCTCGATCGGATCGTCCAGGGCACAGACCGTCAGCCGGCCCGCGGGCAAGGCGTCCTGAAGCGCATCGCGGTGCAGGCTCTCGCCCTCCAGCAGCAGCACGCCGCGCTGGGCTCCGGCCTTGCCGGCCTTGTTCACATGCACCATCAGCGCGGCTTGCGCCGACAGCAGCGCGTCGTCGTTGACCGGTTTTTGCGAGAAGCCGATCGCGCCTCCCTGGATCAGCGACTCATCGCGCCCCCGCCCGGAAACGATGTGCACCGGGATCTCGCTCAGCCGCGGATCGGTCTTGAGCTGGTGCAGCAACTGCGCGCCCTCCATGTCGGGCAGGCCGAGATCGAGCAGGATGCCGCTCGGCCGGTATTGGCGCGCCAGCGCCAGGCCCTGCGCGCCGTCGCCGGCGATCAGGGTCTTGTAGCCCTTGCTTCGGTTCAGGGCGATCAGCGCCTCGCCGAAGGTGACGTCGTCGTCGATCAGCAGCACGGTGCGGTCGCCGGGGCGCAGGCCGTAGCGGTCGTCTTGCACCGGTTCATGCACCGGCTCGTTCACGCGCTCCTTCGCGGCCGGCGAGCGGCCCGCCGCCTGTTGATCGGGCAGGCAGACCGTGAAGGCGCTGCCTTCGCCGGGAACGCTCTGCAGCTCGATGCGGCCACCCATCAGGTGCGCCATGCGCTGGCTGATCGTCAGGCCCAGGCCCGTGCCGCCGTACTCACGCGAGGTTGAACCGTCGGCCTGCGTGAAGGCCTCGAAGATCACGCTCTGCTTCTCAGCGGGAATGCCGATGCCGGTGTCGCGCACGGTCAGGCGCAGGGGCAGGGCGGGGTCCTGGTCCGGTATGCGCTCCAGCTTCAGGCTCACCTCGCCCTGCTTGCAGAACTTCATCGCGTTCGACAGCAGGTTGCGCAGGATCTGGCCGAGCTTTTGCGAGTCGGTCATCAGTGTTGCCTGCAGACCGTCGTCGATGTTGAAGCTCAGGCCCTTCTCCTGGGCGATCGGGCCGAACAGGGCGCGCAGCTCGCTGCAGAGTTGCTCGGTCGCCATCGGTGCAAGGTGCAGATCGAGCCGGCCGGCCTCCACCTTGGCCAGGTCCAGAACGTCGTCAATCAGCTTGAGTAACTCTCTACCTGAGCGGTGAATGACCTGCGCCCATTCCTGCGCCTGGGCGGCGGTCTGCGTCTGGTCGCCCTGGCCCAGCATCTTGGAGAGCAGGATGATCGAGTTGAGCGGCGTGCGCAGCTCATGCGACATATTGGCCAGGAACTCCGACTTGTAGCGGCCCGCCTGTTCCAGATCGCGGTTCTGCTGCTCCAGCCGCGCCTGGGTCTCCTCCAGCTGCGAGTAGGACTGCTGCAATTCCTCGGCCTGCTGTTGCATCTGCTGCTGTTGCTCTTCCATCTGCGCGTTGGCCTGCTGCAGCTCCTCGGTCTGCTGCTGCAATTGCTGCTGCTGCTCTTCCAGGCGCAGGTTCGACTCCTTGAGCGCAAAACTCTGTTCGCGCATCTGGCGCTCGGACTCCTTGGCGATGTCCAGCATCTCGCGCACCCGGGCCCGCTGCTGCGCCAGGTAGAGCGAGGCGGCCAGCGTGTCGCAAGCCGACTGCAGGTACTCGGTCTGCACCGTGTCCAGCGCGTTGACCGTCGCCAGCTCCAGCACGCCGAGCAGGGCTTTCTCATGCAGGAAGGGGTAGGTGTAGGTGTAGCGAGGCGCGAGCTCGGCGGTGCCGGTGACGATCTGGGCGATGTCGTCGCCGTCGATCTGCAGCTCGATCGGCTTGTGATCGCGCGCGACCTGGCCGATCGCACCTTCGCCGAGCCGGAAGTGCGCGCCGAAACGGTCATGCTCGCTGTAGATGTAGCTGGCCAGCAGATCGAGCTGCTTGCCGCCCGGCGCCAACACGTAGACGACGCCGCGGCCCGCGCCCAGATTGCGCCCGATCAGGTTCAGCGCCGTCTCGGCAATCTGCGGCGCCAGCATGTCGCGCGACAGCGCTTCGGAAAGATCGGCGTAGCCGTCCTTGAGCCAGTTGCGCCGGCGCTCCTCGCTCCGACTCGTGCGCAGCAGCCCGACCATGCGGTTGATCGCCAGCCCCAGGCGGTCCTTGCGAGACGCCAGGACCACCTCGGCGTCGAGCTCGCCGCGGCCGATGCCATCGGCGCGATCGGCCAGCCGGTTCATGGTCTCGACGATGGACTGCATGCTGGCCATCACACTGCGGTTGTCGTGGTCCCTCAGGCGCAGGTTGATCTCCAGGTCGCCGGCCGCCAACTGCTGGGCCGCGCGCATCGCATCGGCCGGTTCGCCGCCCAGTTGTGAGTTGAGCTTCTTCAGCTCACCGACCAGGCCGCGCAGCATCATGTAGTTGATCAGGGCGAGCCCGATCACCATCGCCAAGCCCAGAGCGGCCTGCCAGACCAGCACCTCGTTCTTGATGCGGCGTGCGCCTGCCGAGGCCTCGCGGGCGGCCACCATGTTCGAGTTGACGTGGCCGTTGATCAGGTCGAGCATATTGCTGGCCAGATCGTTGGTGGCGCTGAGCAGGTCGTGCGCCGCGTTCAGCCCCGTGGCGCCGCGGCGCGAGGTGAGCACGACGGTGTCGATCAAGGGCGAATAACGCTCCCACAGGGCGCGTTCACGTTGCAGGTAGTCGCCGTCGAGCGGGCTGTCGACGCAGGTCTGGCCAACACAGCCATCCACTTCGTAGCTCTTGAAGTCCGATTGCAGGCTGGCGCGGGCGATGTTGATCTCGGCCTCTTCGGCATCCTTGCCACCGCCATCGGCGGCGACGTGCCTTGCCAAGGCGTTGTGAACGCGCAGGAAGTCGCGCTGCATGTCGGCCAGCACGGCCAGGCTCGGCACCGCGTTGCGGTTGGCGACGTCGGCGCCGTCAAAGACGCGCTGCATCTGGACATAGCCCACGCCGATCAGAACTCCAATCGCGAGGATCGCGGCCAAGGTAATCAGGACCAGCTTGCGCAGGACGTCAGAGGCCAAAGCACACTCCCTGAGGATTGTTCTGCGCCGAGTTGAGCACAAGCGCTTGTTGGCAGCAATCGGCTGTCGCGCCGATATCACTGGAACATGGGCGTTAGCGGACTCCCGCTCGGGCCACTGAAGCAGGCCTGAACAAATACAGGTTTGAACATGGATGAACAGGATGCACGAGATAACAGCCAAGCCGCATTTATCCTGTGCATCCTGTTCATCCATGTAAAAAAATTGCATTCAGGCCCTCGTGAATGCGCCGAGAGCGAGCCGGGGAGAATCGGGCGTCAAGCCACAATGCACACATGAGCCAAGCCGATCCCCAGCCCGCCGCCCGCGCCAGCGCCCTGCGCGAGCAGCTGAACCATCACGCCCATCTTTACTACGTGCTCGATGCTCCGGAACTGCCCGACGCCGAGTACGACAAGCTGTTCCAGGAACTGCAGGCCCTCGAGGCCGCGCACCCCGAACTGCTGACGCCCGATTCGCCCACGCAACGCGTGATCGGCCGCATGCTGGACGGCTTTGCGCCGGTGCGCCATGTGGTGCCGATGCTGTCGATCCGCACCGAGACCGATACCGAAGCCACGGGCGCCGAATCCTTCGACGCCCGCGTGCGCCGAGAATTGGAGTTAGGCCCCGATTCGCCTCCCGTCGAATACGCCGCCGAACTGAAGTTCGACGGCCTGGCCATCAACCTGCGCTACGAGGCCGGCGTGCTGGTGCAGGCCGCCACGCGCGGTGACGGCGAGACCGGCGAAGACGTGACCCAGAACATCCGCACCGTCGGCCAGATCCCGCTGCGCCTGAAGGGCGTGACCGCGCCCGTGATCGAGGTGCGCGGCGAGGTCTACATGCGCCGCGATGATTTCGATGCGCTCAATGAACGCCAGCGCGCGGCCAACGAGAAAACCTTCGTCAACCCGCGCAACACCGCGGCCGGCGCGGTGCGCCAGCTCGACCCGGCGCTGGCGGCCAAAAAGCCGCTGAGCTTCTTCGCCTACGGCCTGGGTGAGGTGCAGGGCTGGGATATCCCCGCGACGCACAGCGCGATGCTCGACGCGATGGCCGCGATGGGCCTGCCCGTCAGCGAGGATCGCGTGGTGGTGAAGGGCTCGGTGGGCTTGGTGGAGTTCCACAACCGTATGGGCGAGAAGCGCGATGCGCTGCCGTTTGACATCGACGGCAACGTCTACAAGGTCAACAGCCGCGCCTTGCAGCAGCGCCTCGGTTTTGTCACGCGCGAGCCGCGCTGGGCCGTGGCGCACAAGTATCCGGCGCAGGAGCAGCTGACCACGCTCAACGCGATCGACATCCAGGTCGGCCGCACCGGCAAGCTCACGCCGGTGGCCAAGCTGGAGCCGGTGTTCGTCGGCGGCACGACGGTCAGCAACGCCACGCTGCACAACGTCTTCGAGCTGCGCCGCAAGGGCGTGCGCATCGGCGACCGCGTGATCGTGCGCCGCGCCGGTGACGTGATCCCGGAAATCGTCGGCGTGCTCGCCGGGGAACGTAAAGCTTATGTGCCCAACTTCCGCATGCCGCGCGCCTGCCCGGTCTGCGGCAGCGCGGTGGTGAGAGAGAAGGGCGGCATCGACCACCGCTGCTCGGGCGGCCTCTTTTGCCCGGCGCAGCGCAAGCAGGCTTTTCTGCACTTTGCCGGCCGCCGCGCGCTCGACATCGAAGGCCTCGGCGACAAGCTCGTCGACCAGCTCGTGGACAGCGGCATCGTGCTGAGCCTGCCCGGCCTCTACAAGCTCGGCGTGGCCAAGCTCGCCGCGCTCGATCGCATGGCCGAGAAGAGTGCGCAGAACATCGTCGATGCGCTGGAGAAGAGCAAGTCCACCACGCTGGCGCGCTTCCTGTTCGGCCTCGGCATCCGCCAGGTCGGCGAGACCACGGCCAAGGACCTGGCCAAGCATTTCGGCAAGCTCGACGCGCTGATGGACGCGACGGTCGAGCAACTGCTTGAAGTGCGCGATGTCGGCCCGATCGTGGCGCAGAGCATTCACGCCTTCTTCGCCGAGGCGCACAACCGCGAGGTGGTGGAGCAACTGCGCGCCGCCGGCATGCATTGGGCCGAGACCGATGGCGCCGCCGCCGCGCAGGGCCCGCAACTGCTGGCCGGGCAGACGCTTGTGCTGACCGGCACGCTGCCCACGCTCGCTCGCGATGCGGCCAAGGAAATGATCGAAGCGGCCGGCGGCAAGGTCAGCGGCTCGGTCTCCAAGAAGACGAACTACGTGATCGCGGGCGAGGAGGCGGGCTCCAAGTTGGAGAAGGCCCGCGAACTCGGTGTGACAATCCTCGATGAAGCGGGGCTGCTGGCCCTGTTGTCCCTGCCCGCTGCAACTTGAACCTGACGACCATGACCGACGCACAACAAGAACGCCCCGAACTCCCTGACCACCTCGCCGCCGACCCGCGCAGCCCCCATCACGTGGCCGCCGTGTTCGAGCACGACATCGGCATCCGCTTCAACGGCAAGGAGCGTTTCGATGTGGATGAATACTGCATCAGCGAAGGCTGGATCAAGGTGCCCGCCGGCAAGAGCCTGGACCGCAAGGGCCGGCCGCTGTGCGTGAAGCTCAAGGGCGCGGTCGAGGCTTTCTACCGCTGAGCAGGAAGGGCGAATTGCGGGAGCCGAGTCAACGCGTCGGCGCCCAGGGATACCCTGAGGCCATCCCAGGCCCGGCGCTGAAAGAATGGCCCCATTCACATGCTTGGGAGCCTGGATGTCACGCCTGCCACTGATTGCACTGAGCGCCACGGTGCTCGCCCTTGCCGGCGCCTCCGCGATGGCGCAGCAAGCCACGCCTGCCGCCACTGCTGCAGCCACTCCTGCAACCGCGCCTTCAACGACCGACGACCCCTACCTCTGGCTCGAGAAAGTCGACAGCCCCGAGGCCATGAGCTGGGTGCACAAGGAGAACGAGAAGACGCTCCAGGTGCTCGAAGCTGACCCGCGTTTTGCACGCTTCCATGAGCAAGCGCTGGCGATTGCGCAGACCAGCGACCGCATCCCCTTCGCGCGCCAGATCGACGGCAAGCTGTTCAACTTCTGGCAAGACGCCACGCATGTGCGCGGCATCTGGCGCATGACCACGGCACAGGACTACGACGCGGGCGGCGCGCCGCACTGGAAGACGGTGCTCGATCTCGACAAGGTCGCGAAGGCCGAGCATGCCAATTGGGTCTGGCACGCGGCCAACTGCAATCCGCAGCACGAGAACCTGTGCCTGCTCGAACTGTCGGACGGCGGCGAAGATGCAGTCACCGTGCGCGAGTTCGATCTGAAGAAGGCGCAGTTCCTGGGCAGCAAGGGCTTCCACCTGCCCAAGGGCAAGCAGAGCAGCGCGTGGGAGACCCCGAACACGCTGCTGGTTTCGCGCGAATGGAAGGCGGGCGAGCTGACCAGCTCCGGCTATCCGTACGTCGTCAAGCGGCTGCGTCGCGGCCAGGCCTTGTCGGCGGCTGTCGAGGTCTTCCGCGGCGAGCCGACTGATCTGGGTGCGGATGCACAAACCTTCACCGATGCCACCGGCCACCAGGCCTCGATGATTGTTCGCGCGGTGACCTTCTTTGAATTCGAGGCCCACCTGATCACGCCCACCGGTGTGAAGAAGCTGGGCCTGCCGCTCAAGATGCGCCTGGAGGCTTTGTTCGACGGTCAGTTGATCGTCCGCCTGAACCAGGACTGGCAGGCCGGCGACGTCAAGGTGGCGCAGGGTTCGCTCGTCTCGATCGACCTGGCGCAGGCTGCCGCCAAGCCTGACGCGCTGCACCCGACGCTGATCTTCACGCCGAATTCGCGTCAGTCGATCGAGGAAGTGACGAACACGAAGAACGGCCTCGTCGTCACCACGCTCGACAACGTCCGCGGCCGCGCCGCGCTGTTCACGCGCAGCCGCGACGGCCAATGGCAATCCACGCGGATCGCCGTCCCCGACAACACGGCCGTCCACATCGTCGATGCCGCCTCGCATTCCTCCGCGGCCTATCTGTCGATCGCCGGCTATCTGCAGCCGCAAAGCCAATGGCGCGTGGACACCGCGAAGGCGCAGACCACGAAGCTGCGCGCCTTGCCCGCGCAGTTCGACGGCTCGAAGGATGTGGTCGAGCAGTTCGAAGCCGCCTCGACCGACGGCACCAAGATCCCGTACTTCATCGTCCACCCGAAGGACATGGCGCTCGACGGCAGCCACCCGACGATCCTGTATGCCTACGGTGGTTTCGAAGCCTCGATGGCGCCGAGCTACCTGGCCACCACCGGCAAGCTCTGGCTGGAGCAGGGCGGTGTCTACGTCGTGGCCAATATCCGCGGCGGTGGCGAGTTCGGCCCCGCATGGCATGAGGCCGGCTTGAAGACCAAGCGCCAGATCATCTATGACGATTTCACCGCCGTCGCGCGCGACCTGATCGCCCGCAAGATCACCAGCCCGCAGCGCCTGGGCATCATGGGCGGCTCCAACGGCGGCCTGTTGATGGGGGTTGAAATGACGCAGCACCCCGAGCTCTGGGCCGCGGTGGACATCCAGGTGCCGCTGCTCGACATGCTGCGCTACGAGCAGATTGCTGCGGGCGCCTCATGGGTCGGCGAATACGGCTCGGTCGCCAACCCGGAGGAGCGCACCTTCCTCGCCAAGATCTCGCCGTACAACAACCTGCATCGCGACGTGACCTACCCGCGCGCGCTGGTCTGGACGACCACCAAGGACGATCGCGTCGGCCCTCAGCATGCGCGCAAGTTTGCGGCGCGGCTCTCGGAATTCGGCATCCCGTATTACTACTACGAGGTGATCGAAGGCGGGCACGGCGCGGGCGCGAACCTGACGCAGCGCGCGCATACGAGCGCGATTGAATTCACGTACTTCACGCGGCAGTTGATGGGGCAGTGATGAAGATTCGTTGCGCATGAGGTTTCGCCTGAAGCGGATCCTGGCCTGGATGCCCGGCGGCTTTCTCGTCGTGTTCTCGCGGGTCGAGATCGAAACGGAAGATGAACAGGGTCTTGTTCTGGACGCAGACGGTTGGCGCGTGGCTTTCGACAAGCGCTCCCAAGTCGTTGCCCGGTCCGGCAGGACTGTGGTGTCCTTCTCTTCGGTGAATTCAATCGACGTTAAGCACTTCGTCAACGGCAAGCGCATGGAGTGGTGGGTGCTGAGTCTGGCGTTGAGAGGAGGACGGAGGATCACGATCGGCCGCTCCGCCAACGACGCTCAGGTGTCGATTGCCGCGGCGCACATTGCCGGCGTCACCGGCAAGCCCGTTCGCGTTGTCGGCGGGGTTGGCCTTTGAGGCTATGGGCTCAAACTCAAGACCTTGGCCCCCGTACCTGGACCGCAGGACAGCGCCGAAGTAGAGTGCCGGAGAAGCCTGGAGTCGGCTAAACCCCATTACCCCAGCAACCCCAACCGATCCAAACTCTCCGCCGTCGCCACAATCGCCTCCTCCCGCGAGCGCGGTGACCAGCCGAGCAGGCGGATGGCCTTGGCGCTCGTCGCGTTGAGGTTCAAACCCAGCAGCGGCACTGCGCCTCTCAAGGCCGGATCTTTCAGCGCGCCCAGCCGCACCACCCAGCTCGGCAACACACGCGTCGAGACCTTGCAGGCGATCAGCCCCATGCGGGCCTTCAGCACCTTCGCGACCTCGGCCATCCACAGGCTCTCGCCGGCAATCGCGATGAAGCGCTGACCCTTGGCAGCCGGGTGCGTCATCGCCAGCAGATGCAGCTCCGCCACGTCGCGGACGTCGACAAAACCCGAGTTGATCTTGGGTGCGCCGGGCTGGCCCGCCAGCATGTTCTTGATGAGGCGGATGGAGTGCGAATAGTCGGCACCGAGCACCGGCCCCAGCACGGCCACGGGGTTGACGGCCGAGAGCTCCATGCCGCGGCCTTCGCGGGTGATGAAGTCCCACGCTGCTCGCTCGGAGAGCGTCTTGGACTTCTGGTACGGCCAGACGTTCTTGCTGGTGAGATCGCTCCAGTCGTCGTCGTTGAATGGCCGCTTCATGGGGCCGTGGCCTGCGCAGATGGCGCCGAAGGCCGAGGTCAGCACCACGCGTTTGACGCCCGCATCGCGCGCTGCACGCAGCACGCGCAGATTGCCGTCGACGGCGGGGCGCACCCACTCGTCTTCGTTCGTCTGGGTGCCGGAGGGCGTTGGTGAAGCGCCGTGCATCACGTACGTGCAGCCGGCTGCGGCCTCGGCCCAGCCTTGATCTGAACTGAGGTCGGCAACGACGAAGCTGAGGCGATCGCCGGGCTCCGCACCGCCCACACGCAGGTGCTCGCGCACCTCGGCCTCGCGGGTCAAGAATCGGACCGTGGTGCGCACGCGGTAGCCGTGCTTCAGCAGCACGAGGATGCAATGCTGCGCGATGAATCCGGTTCCTCCGGTGACGAGAACTTGTGTTTCCTGGATGCTCATGGGGACCTTGGGCTGAGTCCGGGAACGGAGGATGTTCCCGGCGACGATCGTCAGCTTAGGCCCCAAGGTCCGGATTGTTAATGCGCCAGAGTGCGGCTTACTTGCGCGATAGTGCGGACATGAGCGCAGATCCTTTTTCCGACATCTTGAAGGTCACCCGCGCCGAATCGCTGGTGACGGGCGGCTTCACGGCCGGTGGCCGCTGGGCCTTGCGCTTTCCGGCGCCCGACAAGATCAAGTTCTTCGCGGTGGTGAAGGGCGCGTGCTGGGTGGCGATTGATGGCGAAGCCGAGCCCGTCCGCTTCGACACCGGCGACGTGGGCCTGCTGACCGCGAAGCGCTCCTTCGTGTTGTGCAGCGAGCTCGATGTCGAGCCGCTCGATGCGATGAGCGTGTTCTCGGGCGGCCGGAATCCAGTGGGCAGCATCGGCGAGGGCGAGGACTTCGCGCACATCGGCGGCCATGTGCTGCTCGATCAGGCCAGCGGCCGGCTGCTGTCCGATGTGCTGCCGCCGTGGATCCGCGTGCCGGCCGCATCGCCGCAGGCCACGAGTTTTCGGTGGCTGCTGGAGCAACTGGTGAACGAGCGCGCGGCCGATCTGCCGGGGGCGCAGCTGGCCTCGGCGCAGCTCGCGCAACTGCTCTTCATCCAGATCCTGCGCGCGCATTTGCAGACTTCGGATCCGATGTCGGGATGGCTGCGGGCCTTGAGTGATCCACGCATTGCGCCGGCGCTGCGGCTGATGCATGGCGATCCGGCGCGAGCCTGGCATCTCGAAGAGCTGGCCGAGGCCTGCGCGATGTCGCGAACCACGTTCGCGCTGCGCTTCAGGACAAGTGCTGGCGTGGCGCCGCTGAGCTATCTCGCCGAATGGCGCATGCGCCTGGCCGAGCGCAGCCTGCGGGAAGAAAAAAGCAAGCCGGTCGCCGTGATTGCAGAAGACCTCGGCTATGGCTCGGAGAGCGCCTTCAGCAACGCCTTCAAGCGCATGACCGGCCACTCGCCGAAGGCCTATCGGGCGGCGGCCGGTGCGGCCTCTCATCAAGCCGGCAATTGAAGCGCAACGGCCGGGAAGTCGAGCGTCGTCTTCGCGAGGTTGTTGGCGAAGTTCGTGAGCGTGTTGGCGGCGACGCCGACCACGATCTCCATCAGTTCGCCGTCACTGAGGCCGGCGTCGCGGGCGCTCGCCACCTCGGCCTCGGCCACATGACCGCGATGCGTCAGCAGGCTCTGCGCAAAGCTGGCGATGGCTGCCTGACGAGCCGAGTTGCCGCTGCCGCTGCGAGCCTTCAAAATCTGCTCGGCCGAGAGGCCGGCGCCTTTGCCCATCAGCGTGTGGGCCGAGAGGCAATACTGGCAGCCGTTCACCTGCGCGGTGGCCAGCGAGATGATCTCGCGCTCGGCGCCGCTCAGCGTGCCTTCGCTCACGGCGGTGTTGATCGCGAGCAGCGCATCCAGCGCGGCGGGCGACTGAGCCAGCGTGGCATAGAGGTTCGGGATCATGCCGATCTTGGCCTTCACGGCGTTCAGCGTGGCAGCGGCCTTCGGAGCGGCGGAGGCGAGGGTGACCGGAGCAATGACGGGAGCGGACATGATGATGTTTCCTTGAAGTTGATGTCGAGGGAGCCGACGGAATGGACTTTAAAAATTCAGCGCTCACGGCAGTTCGCATGGCGTCCAGCTTTGTTCAACAATCGTCCAATGTCTGCTGATCTCGATGCCGCCGACCCCCTCGGCCCGCTCCTCCATCACTTCAACGCGCAGGCGCAGCTGTTCTTCACCGGCAACTTCTGCGGCAACGTGACCTTCGGCGACAGCGCCGGCATGGCCTATCTGCACCTGATGCGCGGCGGGCGCACGCGGCTTCGCGATGCCACCGGCTTCTCGGTCGAGCTGAGCGAGCCGGTGCTGGTGTTCTACGCGAGGCCGCTCTCGCATTGGCTCGACGCTGACCTCGAGGAGGGCGCCGATCTGGCCTGCGCTTCGGTCAGCTTCGCGCACAAGGCCTTCAACCCGATCGCGCTGGCGCTGCCCGAGCGCATCATTCGCCCGCTGTCACAGCTGCCGTCATTCGCGCCGGTGCTGGAGGTGCTGTTCTCCGAGGCCTTCACGCAGCAACCGGGCCGGCAGCAGGTGCTGAACCGGCTGTTCGAGGTGGTGCTGATCGAGATGCTGCGCCACGCGCTCAGCGAGGGCAGCGCGGCGCCGGGCTTCCTGCGCGGCCTGGGCCATCCGCAGATCGGCCGGGCGGTGATCGCGATGCACGCGGCGCCCGAGCGGCACTGGACGCTCGAAGACCTCGCCGCGGAAGCCGGCATGTCGCGCGCCGGTTTTGCTGCGGGCTTCAAGGAGCTGGTTGATGCCACGCCCGGCGACTACCTCATGCGCTGGCGCATCAGCGTCGCGCAGGCGCTGCTGCGGCAGGACCTGCCGCTCAAGCTGATCGCGGAGCGCGTCGGCTATGACAGCCAGGCGGGTTTCTTGCGGGCGTTCAAGGCCGTGCTGGGTGAGTCGCCCACCGCGTGGCGGAAGCAGAGCCTCGGCGGCGCCCCGCTGGTCCCGCAACCTGAGTGAGCGCTCCGGCGGACGCCCGTGTGGGTGCGTCGATTTGCTTTACACCGGCAACGTGCACACCCGAATTTGTTCGGACATCGCACCGGCTGTGCATGGAATCAAGGAGTTAGCCCACGGCAAGCTGGCTGGCACAAGCCTTGCTGAAGCCTGTCCGGTTTGCCGATTCAGTCGTTCGTTCGTTCATGCATTCAGGCTGACATTCGGCAGCGGCGAGCCTCCAACAACAACTTCTACACGAGACACAAGCACCATGAACCAGAGCTTCTCCCATCGTTGTGCGGCCAACCTTCGCGCTGCGGCGCCCAAGATGCTTGCCGGTGTCGGCGCACTTGTATTGGCCGCCAGTACTTTCGCAGCACCTGCCGTGGTGACCGCAGGCGATCTGCAGGGCTGGGTTCTGGGTGACGGCAGCAGCGGCACTTCGCCGGCCGTGATCAGCAACGCGCAGGCCTACCAGGGCACCGGCTCGCTGCAGTTCACGATCAGCGCCACCAACCAGCAGCCGCTCGCCGCCTACGGCTTCGGCGCCTCGTCGATCCGCTTCGGCGATCTGCTCAACGGCAACACCACGTTCGGCTACAGCTACCTGCTGCCGGTGGGCTCGCCGCCCGCCACCAGCCCGACGATCCGCCTGCTGCTGAGCGGCCTCACCAACTCCACGCAATCGGGCCGCAGCGACGGTTCGCTGGGCTTCTACACGAACGGCGCCGGCGACGGCTCCTGGCATACCGATTCCCTGAGCATGAGCGACGGCGACTTCTTCTTCCGCGTCGGCGGCAAGGGCCAGGAATCGCTGGGCTGCGGCATGGGCTCCTACGCCTCCAGTTTTGATGACCGTCGCCAGTCGCTGAACGATTGGGGCAGTGCTTGCACCGGCGCCGGTTCGGGCACGGTCGATCTTGACGACGCGATGGTGATCGGCATTGAAGTGGACTGGGGCACGATCCCCAACGTCGACGGCTCGATGTCGGTGTTCACCGACAGCATCAACTTCAACATCGGCCGCAACGTCGGCGACTTCAATTTCGAAGCCGCTGCCGTGCCCGAGCCCGCATCGCTGGCGCTCGTCGGCCTGGGTCTGGCGGGTGCCGCCTTTGCTCGCCGTCGGGCGGTCAAGCGCTGAGATTTTCTGCATCGGATGGAAGCCCGCCTCGGCGGGCTTTTTTGTTTGCGGCGGGCTTTGCTACACGCGCTGGGGGGTACTACGCAATTGGCCCAAGAATCTCGGGAAAGCTGGCATTGGCGCGGGTTGGCGGCTCGATGAGGTCGCGAATCGACGCGCAACAGTAGCCTTGAAAGCTGCAAACTTGACGTGCCTGCGACGCGATATACAATTGCCATATACCTTGTTGTAAGGAGCTTGGCATGTCCGTTGGAACTGTGTTCGTCAACAACCGCACCCAGGCGGTCCGCTTGCCTTTGGATGTTCGCCTGCCCGAGGGTGTCCGAAAGGTGGAAATCCGTGTCAGAGGGAACGAGCGCATTCTTGCTCCGTTAGGCCAAACCTGGGACAGCTTCTTCCTCAGCGGTCCCGGCGTCAGTGACGACTTCTTAGCCGAGCGCGCGCCTCAGCATCAGTCGGAGCGGGAAGCGCTCTGATGCTGCGCTACCTGCTGGACACCAACATCGTCATCTACGTGCTGAAACGGCGACCGGTCGAGGTGCTGGCAACCTTCAACGCGCATGCCAGCCGTATGGCTATCTCTGCCATAACCTTGGCTGAACTGATGCATGGTGCCGAGAAAAGCAATCGCGTGAGTGAGAACCTGGCGGCTGTCGAAGACTTTTGCAGCCGCCTGGTCGTCCTGCCCTACGGTGCCAAGGCCGCCCAGCACTACGGCGCCATCCGCGCCAGCTTGGAAAAGCTCGGCCAACCCATCGGCGTGAATGACCTGCACATCGCAGGCCATGCACGTAGCGAGGGCTTGGTGCTGGTGACAAACAACATGGCGGAATTCGAGCGCGTACCTGCGCTCGAAGTGGAAAACTGGGTTCACCCGGGCCAATAAATTGCCACCTGGTCGTCCATCGGTCGAAACCGGCAGCTCAACGCAGTTCCCCGACGGCCGAAGGCAAGGCGCTTCGGATGGCCCTCATCGTCAAACTGGCCAATGCCGGGACAGAGGGCCGCAGGGCTTGCAGGCCCTGGTCCTGCAGGTCGCGGGCAAAGCTCTTCGCAAGTGTCGTTCGTGAACCGAAAGGACCCCTGAAACTCGGTCACGCCGCCGCGCGACTTGAGCGTCAACTCAAGCCCCTCACCGCATATCCGTCTTCAAATACTCCAGCAAAGCCCGCTTGTCCCTCGCGCTCAGCTCGACCCCGAACTCATGCCCGCAACGGCTGTTGCCTGAGTCCAGCGCCGAGCAGTCGGTGGTCACCAACGTCGTGGCGCTTCCGCCTTGTTCCTGCGCGAGCCCGACCGCATTGAAGTCATACGCCGGCCCGATCTTGAAGCTCGTGGGGCGTTGCGATGCGGGCTTCAACAGATCGGCCAGCGTGGGCACCGAGCCGTTGTGCAGATAAGGCGCGGCGGCCCAGATGCCGCGCAGCACGCGGGACTCATAACTGCCTGGCTTGGCGGCGCCGGTGTCGCGGGTTCTGAAGGCGCCTTTGAGCAATTCACCGTTGGCATTGAGCCCGTCGCTTGCGACCGCGGCCAGCAAGCGGGACGAGGGCGCATCGGCGCCCACTGTGTTGTCCCGCGCCCGGTCGATGATCGTGCCGAGGACCGCCAGGGCCAGCACGTCGATCGGCGCTTCGGAAGCTGACAGCGGGGGCTTGAAGCCGGGCAGGCCGGCGCCGGTCAGCACGCCGGGGTTGACCTTGCGGGTCAGGATGGACCACTCGCGGGTGTCGGTGCCGACGTTCTGAACGGGCGTGGCCCAGGTCGTGTGAAGCAGGCGAGGCGTGCCCGGGCGAATGCCGTGGCAGCTGGCACAGGCTTGGTCGAACACCGCAGCACCTTGCGTGGCCAAGGCCGCATCCAGCGGCCCGGGCCACTTCGGCGGATTGAGCGTGCGCAGCGATTGCTCGAGATGCAGCAAGCCACCGAAATTGAACGAGCTCCCCACGGTGTAATTGATGCCGAGGATGCGGCTGTCGTCCTTGACCGGGTGGAAGGTGCCGAAGACGCCCATCGCCTCGCCGAGGTTGCGAGCCAGGCCCAGCACGTCGTCGCCGTTGTCGGCAAAACCCGGCCATTGGGTCTTGTCCTGGACCAGCGCGTTCCACAAAAACGGGTAGCGCACCGGCGCATTGGCGGGCTGGATGTTGTCGGGGATGAGATAGCTCGGCGGCGGCCCGATGTCCAGCCCGTTCAAGCGGTTGAAGATCATCGTGATCGCATCGAGCCGGCCGGCGCCCCATTCGGGATTAGGCAGGGCGCGGCTCGTCAAGGTGCTGAAGCCCTGGTACCAGGCCTCGACTTCGGCCCGCAAGGCGGCCACCGCATCGGGACCCGGATCGGGCGCACCCAGGACCGATTGCGCGAAGCTCTGGAAGGTGGCCGGCGTTGCCAGCGCGTAAGCGACAGCGCTATCGAGCGCGGTGAGAAAGCTCTGGAAGTTGGCCAGCGCCGGGCCCCCGTCGATCCGATACGACTTGCCTTGGGCGGTGATCTGCCGCGTGTGGCAGGCGGCGCAGGTCATGCCGACCATCGTGGTGCCGTGATCTTCGGCGGCCAGGAAGCCGACGGGCAGATCGGGATGCGGGCTGCGGTCGTTGGGCAGATAGCCAAAGCGCGTCAAGCCGTCGGCCAGAAAGGGCTCGCCCTCCGGCGTTCGCAAGGCTCGCATCCACGCGAGCGGCATGATGCGCGAGCCCTGGTCCTGGCTGTAGAAAGCGAAACGCTCGGCGTCGGACCAGCCTTGCGACAAGGTCACATAAGCGCGGGCATCTGCTGCGGCGCCGGCGTGTTGAGAAGGACCCATGACGCCGAGAGCGGAGGCTGCTGCCAAGGCCGCGGTGACCCAGCGAATACGGTCGCGTCCCGAGTTGTTCTTCTCAGCTTTCGTCATCGAAACTCCGCTCGTGATCTGGCGCTCAACTTATCCGAGATGGCGCAGCGCCGCGTCCGCAAGATTGACGAGCTCAGCCCACCTGCCTTTGATGCTCGTTGCACCACAGCCAATCCTCGCCCGGCTCAATCGACTGGATGACCGGATGGCCCTGCGCTTGCGAATGCTTCGTGGCATGCCGGTTCTTCGAGGAATCGCAGCAGCCCACATGACCGCAGTGCACACACAAGCGCAAGTGGACCCAGCTGTCGCCCATCTTCAGGCACTCCTCGCAGCCTCGCCGGGTGTGGGGCTGGGCGATTTCTGCGGGAACATGCTCACAAGGTTTGATGGCCACGAAAAAGACTCCTTGTATTCATCCTGTACATCCTGTACATCCTGTCCATCCATGTAGAAACAGAATTCATCACAGACATGGATTCACGTGATGCACGTGATGAATACAAGACAAAACTGAATTTGCATTTATCACGTGCATCACGTGCATCACGTGCATCACGTGCATCCATGTTCAATTCCTGAATTCGTTTTCAACATGGATGGACAGGATGTACAGGATAAATGCCGTCAGTTCTGTCAGGCCACGGCCGCAGTCTGCGACAGGTGTTGATGGATCAGCGCGACGACGGCCGCGCCTTCGCCGATGGCGCCGCCCACGCGCTTGACCGAACCGGAACGCACATCGCCGATGGCGAACACGCCGGGCACGCTGGTTTCAAGCGCGGTGGCGGGCCGCGAAGGGAAGCCGGCGCTGGCCTCGGCGCCGGTCTGCACAAAGCCGTGCTTGTCGACCGCGACCTTGCAGCCTTCGAGCCAGGAGGTCTCGGGTTCGGCGCCGACGAAGAGAAAGATGTTGCGCGCATCGCAGTCATGCTCGGCCTGCGTCACGCCGCAGCGCCAGCTCGCGCCGGTCAGGCCTTCTTCGGGGCCGCCGTGCAGGCGCACGAGCTCGGTGTGCGGATGCAGCTCGATATTGGGCGTGGCCTCGATGCGGTCGATCAGATAGCGCGACATGCTGGCCGCTAGCGAAGGCCCGCGGATCAGGATGTTGACCTTGGCCGCATTGCGAGCCAGGAACACGGCGGCTTGCCCCGCCGAGTTGCCGCCGCCGACGAGCGCCACCTCCTGCTGCGCGCAGATCTTGGCTTCGATGGCCGAGGCCCAGTACCAGATGCCGCGGCCCTCAAATTCCGCGAGGCGCGGCACGCCGGGCCGCCGGTAGCGCGCGCCGCTGGCGACGACGACGGTGCGCGCCCGGATCGAGCGGCCATCGGCCAGCTTGAGAGCCACGCTGCCCTCGGCGTTGTCGCGTGCGCAGTCGAGCGATTGGACCTTGGCCGGGATCAGGATCTCGACGCCGAACTTCTTCGCCTGCACGAAGGCGCGGCCGGCCAGCGCCTGGCCCGAGATGCCGGTCGGGAAGCCGAGATAGTTTTCGATGCGTGCGCTGGCGCCGGCCTGGCCGCCGAAGGCGCGGCAATCGAGCACGATCACGCGCAGGCCTTCCGAAGCCGCGTACACGGCGGTGGACAAGCCGGCCGGCCCGGCACCGACCACGGCCACGTCATAGAGCTCATCGCGCGGGGTCGTGTCGAGCATGCCGAGGCAGCGCGCCAGCCCCTCGTCGCTCGGGTTCACAAGCACCGAGCCATCGGGGCAGACGACCAGCAAGGCCAGCGATTTGCAGGCGCCGTATTCGGCCAGCAGCGCAGCGGCATCCGCGTCCTGGTCGGCATCGACAAAGTTGTACGGATGGCCGTTGCGCCGCAGGAAGTTCTCGATGCGCGCCATCTCGGGCGCCACGCCCGTGGAGCGGCGCGCGCCGATCAGCACCGGCCCGCTGGCGCCCGACTCGATCAGCGCCACGCGCCGCAGGATCAGCGCCCGCATGATGCGCTCGCCCAGGTCGGCTTCGGCCACCAGCAAGGCGCGCAGCTGCACGGGCGGCACCAGCAGCACTTCGACGTCTTCGTCCGCATGCCCATCGACCAGGGCAGGGCGGCCGCTCAGCTGACCGACCTCGGCCAGGAACTGCCCCGGCCCTTGCCGCGCGATCGGCGTGATGTGGCCGAGGCCGTCACGCTGCGTGATCGACACGATGCCCTTGAGCACGACGAACATGCCCGGGCCCGTTTCGCCCGCCTTGAACAGCGAGCTGCCGCGCGCGAACTGCTGGACGCTGCCGAAGCGCCCGATGCGGGCGATTTCCGCATCGCTGAGGACCGGGAAGGTCTGGTGAAGACGGCTCGGCTCGATGCCGTTGACTGCTGAGGTGGCCATGCGGGAAGCTCCATGACGCTGAGGGATGTGATTAGACGCTGAAAGCGGCCAGCATGAACCATACACAATACTTGCGACATGAACTCGCTCGCCTCCCTGCTGACCTCGGTACGTGCCTGCAATCTGTGCGCCGAGCATCTGCCGCTGGGGCCGCGTCCCATCGTGCAACTGCATTCGTCGGCGCGCATCCTGATCGTGGGCCAGGCGCCGGGGCGCAAGGTCCACGAGACCGGCATTGCCTTCAACGACCCAAGCGGCGAGCGTCTGCGCAGCTGGCTCGGCATGTCACGCGAGGTGTTCTACGACGCGAAGCGGGTGGCCCTGCTGCCGATGGGTTTCTGTTTCCCGGGGACGGGCAAGTCAGGCGATCTGCCGCCGCGGCCCGAATGTGCGCCGGCTTGGCGGGCGCCTTTGCTGGCGCATCTGAAGCAGGTGCAGCTGACGCTGGTGATCGGCAAGTATGCGCAGGCGTATCACCTGGCTGATGGGGACCTGTCCGTCACCGACGCCGTTTTGCAATGGGAGCGGCACTGGCCGCTGGTGCTGCCGCTGCCGCACCCGAGCCCGCGCAACAACCTCTGGCTCAAGCGCAACCCGTGGTTCGAGGCGGAGCTGATCCCGAAATTGCAGGCGCGCGTGCAGGAAGTCTTGAGCAGCGCTCGATAGTTTCAGAGGGCGATGACGGCTTCGGCCATCCGCGCCGCCGCGCCGCGATGCTGGTTGGCGAATGCCTGCGCGCGCTGCGAAGCCTGGGCACGCCGGGATGCGTCGACGCACAGCGTTAGCGCGGCATTCAAGCCGGCCTCGATATCGGCCACGCGCTGCGCCGCACCGGCCTGCTCGGCCAGTTGGGACGCTTCCGCGAAATTGAAGGTGTGCGGCCCCATCACGATCGGGCAGCCGCAGGCCGCAGCTTCGATCAGGTTCTGCCCGCCGAGCGGCGCGAAGCTGCCGCCGAGCAGGGCCGCGTCGGACAGGCCGTAATACAGCGCCATCTCGCGCATCGAATCGCCGAGCCAGGCGTCGGCCTGCATCGCGGCGGCCGGCGGCTCGTCTGTCCATTCGCTGCGGCGAGCCAGCACGAGGCCTTCCGCACGAACCAGCGCAGCCACTTCATCAAAGCGCTGCGGATGGCGAGGCACGATCAAGAGCAGCGGTTTGGTAGCAGCGGGCAGGGCGCGCCAGGCTTCGAGCAGCATCGCCTCCTCGCCCTCGCGCGTGACGGCAGCCAGCAGCACGGGGCGCTGCAGGGCCGCGCGCCATTGCTGGCCGCGCGCCACCAGCGCCGCATCGGGCTGCATGTCGTATTTGAGATTGCCCATCACACGCACCTCAGGCGCGCCGGCTTGGCGCATGCGGGCGGCATCGGCCTCGGTCTGCGCCAGGGCGAGCGACACGCGCGCTGCGGCCGGGTGGAGCAGGGCGGCAAAACGTTGGCCGCGGCGTGCGCTTCGTTCAGACAGGCGCGCATTGGCCAGCACCATCGGGCAGGGCGCGAAGTGCAGCAGATTGGGCCAGATCTCGGTTTCCATCAGCACGCCGACGCGCGGCTGCCAATGCTGGAAGAAGCGGCGCACCGAACCGGGCGTGTCAAACGGCACCCAGCTCTGCGCGTCGCCTTCGTGCAGCAGCTCGCGGCCGGCTTCGCGGCCGGTGGCTGTGCCGTGCGTCAGCAGCAGTTTCAAATCGGGCTGCCGCTCACGCAGAGCGTTAATCAGTGCACTGGCCGCACGCGTCTCGCCGAGCGAGACGGCATGCACCCAGAGCCAGCCGCTGCTCGGTTCAGAACTGTTGTAGAAACCGAACCGCTCGCCGACGAACTGCCGGTACAGCGGCTCGGCCTTGCCGCGCCGCCACAAGCGCAGCAGGTACAGCGGCGTGATCAGGCGCAGCAGCGCGCTGTAGAGGGCGCGCGCCAGGCTGGGGTTCAATGGCCGGCCGAAAAATGCAGCTCAGGCTTGACGCGCTTGAGCTGCTCCAGCACGTCATGCTGGATGCGCTCCAGCGCCGCCTGCGTGTGGCCCTCGAAGCGCAGCACCAGCACCGGCGTGGTGTTGGAGGGGCGCACGAGGCCGAAGCCATCGGCGTAGTCCACGCGCACGCCGTCGATCGTGGTGATCTCGCCGCCGGGGAATTCGGCAATCTCCTTGAGCTTCTTGACCACCGCGTGGTGCTCGCCTTCTTCGCACGAGACATTGAGCTCGGGCGTGTTGAAGCTGTTGGGCAGGGCCTTGAGCACGGCGCTCGGGTCCTTGCTGCGCGAGAGGATCTCGAGCATGCGGCCGGCCGTGTACATCGCGTCGTCAAAGCCGTACCAGCGTTCGCTGAAGAAGATGTGGCCCGAGAGCTCGCCGGCCAGCGGTGCGCCGGTTTCCTTGAGCTTGGCCTTGGCGAGCGAGTGGCCGGTCATCCACATGGTGGGCTTGCCGCCATGCTCGCGGATCCACGGCGCAAGGCGCTGGCTGCATTTCACGTCGAAGATGATTTCGCCGCCGGGCACGCGCTTGAGGATGTCGGCCGCGAGCAGCATGATCTGGCGGTCCGGCATGATCATCTCGCCGTCCTTGGTGACGATGCCGAGGCGATCGCCGTCGCCGTCGAAGGCCAGGCCCAGTTCCGCGTCGCAGGCATGCACGATCTTCTTCAGGTCTTCGAGGTTCTCGGGACGCGAAGGATCGGGATGGTGGTTGGGGAAGTCGCCATCGACCTTCGAGAAGATGTCGATCACTTCGCAACCGAGCGCGCGCAGGATGGCCGGTGCCGAAGCGCCGGGGATGCCGTTGCCGCTGTCCACGACGACCTTCATCGGGCGGGCGAGCTTGCAATCCTTGACGATGCGCTGCGTGTACTCGGCCACCACGTCCATCTTGCCGACGCGGCCCTTGCCGACCGTGTAGTCCTCGGCTTCGATCCGCTGGCGCAGGCCCTGGATCTGCTCGCCATAAACGGCGGCGCCCTTGAGCACCATCTTGAAGCCGTTGTAGTCCTTCGGGTTGTGGCTGCCCGTGACCATGATGCCGGAGTTGCAGCCGTGCTTGGCGCGCGTGGCGGCCACGTAATAGAGCATGGGCGTCGTCACGGCGCCGATGTCGACCACGTCGAGGCCCGTCGACTGCAGGCCGCGGATCAGCGCAGCCACCAGGCCCGGGCCTGAGAGGCGCCCGTCGCGGCCGACGGCCACGGCTTTCTCGCCGATCTTCACGGCTTCGGTGCCGAAGGCGCGGCCCAGGTGTTCCGCGAGGGTTTCGTCGAGCGTCTGGCCCACGACGCCACGGATGTCATAGGCCTTGAAGATGGAAGCAACAACTTGCATGGTGTGAATGGTGCTGTGAGGTACGGGCGGCATTGTAGGCACGCGGCCGAGCGTGCGGGCACGACACGACACGGCACAATGCGGAACCCACTGGAGACCGCGCCATCATGCGCCTGCGCTCGATTTTCTTTGCCCAGCTGCTGTTTACGCCGGCGTTGTGCCCGGCTCAGACGCCCGCTTTCGGCCCCGCCTCGATCTGCGCGGACGATGGACCGCTGGTCTGGGCAGCGAGCGAGTTTCCGCCCTACGCCTGGAAGGACGAGCAGGGCCTGCACGGCTATGCCGTCGAACTGGTCGAGCTGATGGCCAAGCGCATCGGCCGCGAAGCCTCGATCAGCTTCTTCCCCTGGGTGCGCACGCTGCGCATGACCGAGCGGGGCCAGCGCTGCGGCATCTTCCCGATGCTGCGCACGCCCGAGCGCGAAAGCCATTTCCGCTGGCTGATGTCAGCCGGCAAGGCCCGTTATGTCTTCTATGGCAAGCTCCAGACGCCGCTCGAAGACAAGGCCGCCATGCGCAAGGCCCGCATCGGCGTGCTGCGCGGCGCTCCGATGAAGAAGCAGCTGCAGGACGAGGGGTTCACCCAGATCGTCGAAGTCAACTCCTACCGCGATCTCGTGCGCATGCTGGAGAACGACTCGCTCGGCGCCATCTTCGGCCTGGAGATCAATCTCGAAGCCAATGTGGAGCTCTACGGCGTCAAGGCCGACCAAGCCCTGCGCAAGGGCCCGTACATGGGCGGCAATGAGCTCTTTTTCGCAGCCTCGCCGGGCCTGAGCGATGACGAGGCCGAAGCGTGGATGCAAGCCTGGCGTGAGGTGGTCCGCGACGGTCTGGTCGCCAAGCTCAGGCGCAAGTACAAGCTGGACGTGGAGCGCTGAAGGGCTTCTTGCCGACGTGTCCGGAAATGGCGAGTCCGTCTCCGGCTCAGCCCCTAATATTCGGGCCATGAACAGCGCTTCCACACTGACTGCCCTCGAGCCTCAGGCCTGCTATCCGGCCCTGCTGGCCCGTGATGCGCGCTTTGACGGCCGCTTCTTCGTCGGCGTCACCTCGACCGGCATCTACTGCCGCCCGATCTGCCGCGTGCGCACGCCCAAGCTGGCCAACTGTCGCTTCTTCGCCAGCGCCGCGCAGGCCGAGGCCGAAGCTTTTCGGCCCTGCCTCAAATGCCGGCCCGAACTGGCCCCCGGCGGCGACGGCGAGACCTGGACGGTGATGGACGCCTCGCGCATCCTGGCCCGCCAGGCGGCGGCCTTGCTCGATGCGGGTGAAGAGGCCTCGGTGGCCGAGGTCGCGGCCCGCATGGGCGTCAGTGATCGCCATCTGCGGCGCATCTTCATGGCCGAGCACGGCGTGACGCCGCTGCAATACCTGCAGACGCGCCGCCTGCTGCTGGCCAAGCAATTGCTGACCGACAGCACGCTGCCGGTCTCCGAGATCGCCTTTGCCGCCGGCTTTGCGAGCCTGCGGCGCTTCAACGCGGCCTTTCTTGAGCATTACCGGCTGCAGCCCACCGCCTTGCGCAAAGAGGGCAAGGAAGGCCGCGGGGCCGAGCGCGGCTCGGTGCTGCGCCTCGTTTACCGCGCGCCGTATGACGTCGATGGCGTGCTGAACTTCCTGCTGCCGCGTGCGGTGGCGGGCGTGGAACGCGTCGAGGTGGCTAACGCCCTGGTTGAGCGCACGGTGAGGCTGCGCCATGCCGGCGCCTGGCATCGCGGCTGGTTCAGCGCGCGCTTTGCGGAGCCCGGCAAGGTCGAGATCACGCTGTCGAGCAGCCTGTGGCCCGCCGTGGGCAGCCTGCTGCCGCTGGTGCGTCGTTGGCTCGATCTGGATGCCGACCCCGACGCCATTGCCGCGGCCTTGGGCGAGGGCGCCATATCGGGCCAACGCCTGCCGGGTTGCGTCGATCGTTTCGAGCTGGCCGTGCGCGCGGTGCTGGGCCAGCAAGTGACCGTGGCCGCGGCGCGCACGCTGGGTGGCCGCTTTGTCGAGCGCTTCGGCGAGGTGATCGAGGGCGCGCCTGCCGGTGCCACGCACACCTTCCCGCGGCCCGAAGTGATTGCCGGGGCACCGGTGGAACGCATCGCCGAGCTGGGCATCATCCGCCAGCGCGCCGAGGCGTTGCGAGCGCTTGCCAAGGCCTGGCCGACGCTGGCCTTCGCGCAAGCCTCGCTGCTCAGCCGCAGTGCCATCGATGCCGCGCTGACCGAGCTGCAGGCGCTCCCGGGCATCGGCCCCTGGACGGCGTACTACATGTTGATGCGCGGCTGGAGCTGGCCCGATGCTTTCCCGCCGGGCGACGTGGCCTTGAAGAAGGCCCTGGAGAAAGTCTCAGGCGGCAATCTCTCGCCGAAGGCCTACCTGGCAGCCGCCGAGAAATACCGACCCTACCGCAGCTACGCTGTCCTTCATCTGTGGAGAACCTTGGCATGAAAACGCACCACATCCTCCAGACCCGCATCGACACGCCGCTCGGCCCGATGCTCGCGGCACGCAGCGAACGCGGCCTCTCGGGCCTCTGGTTCGACGGGCAGAAGCACCATCCGGGCGAGCTCGATGCGCCGAGCGTGGAGAGCAGCGCTGATCCGCTGTTCGACCAACTGGCCGTCTGGCTGGAGCGTTACTTCAGCGGCGGCGATCTGCCCGAGATTCCCCTCGATCCGCAAGGCACGGCCTTCCAGCAAGCGGTCTGGCGGGCGCTACTCGCCATCGAAACCGGCCGCAGCGACAGCTACGGCGCCGTGGCCCGTAACATCGGCCGCTCCGCGGCGGTGCGCGCCGTGGGGGCCGCGGTCGGGCGCAACCCGATCTCGATCGTGATTCCCTGCCATCGCGTGCTCGGCGCCACCGGCGAGCTGACCGGTTATGCCGGCGGCATCGAGCGCAAGAAAGCCTTGTTGAAACTGGAGCAGCATGAAGCCGCGTGATTATCTGGAACTGGTGGTGTTGGCGGCGATCTGGGGAGGCTCTTTTCTGTTCATGCGCATCGGTGCGCCGGAGTTTGGCGCGCTGCCGATGGCCGGCGTGCGCGTCGGCGTGGCCACCCTGGTGCTGCTGCCGCTGCTGATGCACCGCACCGGCATGGACGAGCTGCGGCGCGAGTGGCCCAAGCTCCTGCTGCTGGGCCTGCTCAACAACGCGATCCCGTTTGCGCTCTACAGCTTCGCGGCCTTGTCGATCACGGCCGGCCTGGCCAGCATCCTGAACGCGACCACGCCGCTCTGGACTGCGCTGGTCGCCTGGGCCTGGCTGGGCCAGCGGCTCACGCCTGATCGCCTGCTGGGCCTGGCCGTGGGCTTTGGCGGCGTGGTCTTCCTGGCCTGGCCGCAGGCTGACTTCAAGCCGGGCGGCAGCGGCTGGGCCGTGCTGGCCTGCCTGGGCGCGACGCTGGGCTACGGCCTGGCTGCGACCTTCAGCAAGAAGCACCTGTCCAAAACCAGCCCGCTGACGGTGACAACGGGCAGCATGATCGGCGCGACTTTCCTGCTGTTCGGGCCGGCCTTCGTGAACCGCCCGGACGTGATGCCGAGCGTCAAGGCCTGGGCCGGCGTGCTGGCGTTGGGCGTGCTGTGCACGACGCTGGCCTACGTCTTCTATTTCCGGCTGATGCGCCGCGTCGGCCCCAACAACACGGTGTCAGTGACCTTCCTGGTGCCGGTCTTCGCGGTGCTGTGGGGCGTGCTGTTCCTCGACGAGCACTTCACTTTGCATATGCTCGCCGGCTGCGCGATCGTGCTCGCGGGGACTGCGATGGCCCTGGGCCTCAGCCCATGGGCGCGGCGCCCGAGTCCTTGATCTTGCGGTAGAGCGTGCTGCGGCCGATGCCGAGCTGGCGCGCGGCCATCGAGAGGTTGCCGGCACACGATTGCACGGCCGCCTGGATGGCGCGCAGTTCGGCCTCGCGCAAGGTGGTGGCGCGGTCCTGCGAAAGATGCAGATGACCAGATTGGCCCGACTGGCCTGACTGCCCTGGGTGCAGTGTCGTCGCATAACTGTACGCATCGATGGGGTCGAGACCCTGCGGTTCGCTCGACGTGTCGTTGAAATCCGTGAAGCGTGCCGGCGTCGTCTCGGTCGTTGGCAAGCCCAGCCTCAGGCGCGCATGGATGGGCATGCCCGAGCGCGCGCCGACGAGTGTCAGCACTTGCGGCTGATCGGGGTTCTCATGGGCTTGCTCGCGCAACTGCGTCATGCTCATGCTGAACACATGGTCGATGCCTTCGCGGCGCAGCGGCATGAGCAGATCGCCGAGCATTTCCATCGCGCGCCGGCTGGCGCCGATGGCGCGGCCCGCGGGGTCCAGTGCAATCACGGCTTCGCTGAGCGTGCCCAGGCTGACCGCCTGCGTGTGGAAGTGCAGGCAGGGGCTGTGGCGGAAGCGGTCGGCAAACCATTGGCTCTCGATCAGCCGCGCCGCCATGCTGGCCAGCGCCAGCGTGTGCGGGTGGTAGGAGCGGCGATCGCCAGAGACATCGATCACACCGAGCAGCGCGCCCTTGTGATCGAAGATCGGCGCCGCGGCGCAGGTCAGAAACTGCATCGCGCGAAGGAAGTGTTCCTGGCCATGAACAAGCGTCGGGCGCTCGGTCATGAGCGTGGTGCCGATCGCGTTCGTGCCCTTGCTGGCTTCGGCCCATTGCGTGCCGGGAGCGAGGGCCACGCGCTGTGCGCGCTCGAGAAAACTGCCGTCGCCGACGGCATGCAGGATCACGCCGCTGGCATCGCTGAGCACCACCATACTTTGCGCGTGGGCGAGCTGCTCGAGCACCATTTCCATGACGGGCTGGGCCTGCGCCACGAGCCGTGAATGGCGTGCGCGCAGCTCTTGCAATTGCGCCGTGCCGAGGCGGTTCTGATCGGGTTGTGAAGTGGGCGTCAGGCCAAACGCCGCGCTGCGCTCATGCGCGCTGCTGATGACTTGTGCGTGCTTTCCATCCGACAACAAACGCTGCGCCGTCACGCCCTGCGGCATGCCCTGCGAGTGAACCATATTGCCTCCCGGCGCCGGAGCGATTGCCGACACACTGTGCCCCACTATCGCTGAGGCGAAGGCGGCTGGCAATCAAGGGCTGACCCGTACTCCAGCAACACGGCGGTGCACATCTGGCCACAACATGTGGCCGCAACAAACCACTGCAACAGCCAACCCAACAAGCTGCCGCAACAGAGCGTCGCGACAAGCTCAGGCGTTGCTGGTGGCGCGCACTTCCTCGATGGTGGTCACGCCCATCAGCACCTTGGTGATGCCGTCCTGCCGCAGCGTGCGCATGCCTTCCTTGAGGCCCGCCTGCGCCAGCTCTTCGGCGCGCGAACCGGTCTGGACAAGACGACGCAGGGTTTTCGACATAACAAGTAATTCATGCAGACCCGCGCGGCCCTTGAAACCGCTGTTGTCGCACTTGGCGCAGCCGGGGCTGCGGTAGCGCATCAGTTGGCCGTTCTCGCTGTACTGGGCGGCCCAGCCGGCCAGCACGGCGGCGCTGTCGGGTTTGTTGTCAGCGTCAAAAACGTGCAGGTAGTCGGCCAGCAGCTCCTGCTTCACTTCTTCGGTCAAGGGCTCGGAGGCGCGGCAATTGGTGCACATGCGGCGCACCAGGCGCTGGGCCAGCACGGCCAGGAGCGAGTCGGCGAAGTTGAATGGGTCCATGCCCATGTCGAGCAGGCGGGTGATGGTTTCCGGCGCGCTGTTGGTGTGCAGCGTGGAGAGCACCAGGTGGCCGGTCAGCGAGGCTTCGACGGCGATCTCGGCGGTCTCCTCGTCGCGGATTTCGCCGACCATGATCACGTCGGGGTCGGCACGCAGGAAGCTGCGCAGCGCCTTCGCGAAAGTCCAGTCGATGCGCGGGTTCATCTGGACCTGGCGCAGCCCGGCCTGCGTGATTTCGACCGGGTCTTCGGCCGTCCAGATCTTGCGATCGGGCGTGTTGATCGAGCCCAGCGCCGAGTGCAGCGTGGTGGTCTTGCCGGAGCCCGTGGGCCCGACGCACAGCACCATGCCGTAGGGGCGCGCAACGGCCGCCTTGAGGTTCTTGAGGTTCTCGGGCGAGAGGCCGATCTTGTCGAGCGGGATCGGCTTGTTGGAGGCCAGCAGACGCATCACCACGTCTTCGAGCCCGTTGTTGGTGGGGATCGTGGCCACGCGCAGTTCCAGCTTGTGCTGGGACGAGAACTTGGCGAAATTGATCTTGCCGTCCTGCGGCTTGCGGCGCTCGGAGATGTCCAGATCGCACATGATCTTGATCCGCGCGATCATGGCGCTGCGGTAGGTGTGCGGCAGCTCCAGGTAGGGCTGCATCACGCCGTCCCTGCGGAAGCGGATGCGCAGCTTTTCCTTGCCGGGCTGGGTCTCGATGTGGATGTCGGAGGCCCCCATGCCCTGCGCCTCGATGATCATGGTGTTGATCAGGCGCACCAGCGAGTTGTCGCTCTGCTCGATGGCGGCGTCGTCGTTGCCGCCGCTGGCGTTGTCGAAGTCGGTGTGCTCGCGCTCGAGCGTCTCCATCAACTTGCCCGAGGTGTCGCTGCCCAGGTCGAGGTTGAGGCTGGGCAGGCTCATGTCGCTGCGCGAAACGTTCTCGCCGCTGAAGCGCTCGTAGGCGCTCGGGATCGCGAACTGCAGCGTGCCGATCTTGGCCAGCGTGGGCGTGATCTTGAGCTGGGTGATGAACTCGATCTCGTCGAGCGCATCGCGCCGCGTCGGATCTTCCATCGCCACGATCATGCGACCTTCGCGCAGCAGCAGCGGCAGCACCTCCAGGCGCTTGGCCACGGCGTAGGGCAGCTTGTTGATGGCGTCAGGCTCGGCCGGGAAGGTGTCTACGTCGACGAGCGGATAGCCCATCTTGCGGGCCAGCGCCGATTGCAGCGCGAGGCGGCTGACAACGCCCTTGCGCACCAGCAACTCGCCCAGCGGCACGGAACGGTCCAGGCGTTGCTGTGCGAGGGCTTCGTTGAGCTGCTCTTCGGTGATCAGCTCCATCGCCAGCAGCGCCTCGCCGATGCGGATCATCGGCATCTTGGCCTGCGCCTCGATCGCGTTCACCAGCTGTTCGGCGGTGACGATCTGCTTGGCGACGAGGATGTCGCCGACGCGGCGCGAGCGCATGTCGGCCTGCTCATGCGCGGCGGCCTCGATCTGCGCCTGCGTGGCGGCTTTTTCCTTGACCAGCACTTCGCCGATGCGCTCGCCGATGTCGAAATGGTCCAGCACCTCGGCCGGCACGAAGACGCGCAGCACGGAGTCGTCGTCCGCCGAGACGGGCGGGAACAGGAAGAGGCCGAGATCGTCGTGCAGGTAGCCGATGGTCGTGCCTTGCAACTCGCCGCCGCCGACGAAGTGCAGCGTGAAATCGCTGCGCGGGCGCTGGTCCAGGCTCAGGGCGGATTCGTCGTCGCTCGACGAGCGCGGCCCGACCGCGACCGGCCGCAGCAGCTTGAGCGCACGGAACTGCGTGAAGCGCAGCGGCATGGCGTTGCGGGCCGGCGGCACGTTGATCTGGGCCAGCCGCTCATGCGGCGCCATCAGGATGATGTGGCCCGGGCTGCGGCTGTTGTTGAGACCGAGGATCTCGCAGGGCTCCGGCGCCGTTTGCGCCACGGCTTGCGGATACGCGGCGTAAGGCGGCGTGGGCCACTTGAAATCGAGGGGCGCATCTCGCGTGACCGTCTTGGCGGAGGCCTTAACGACAGGCTTTTCTTCGGACCAACTCAACGGGGCAAGTTCGGGCATTCAAAGTCTCCGGGGGGCCGCAGCGGCCAGTGCCTTCGCCATCGTATAGGCAAAAGTGCTGCCCAGCGAACAGGCCGTTAGCATGCGCAGCATGAACTACAACACAAAGCCCTGGCAAATCTGGATAGACCGTGGCGGCACGTTCACGGATCTGGTCGGGCTGGCGCCCGATGGTAGTTTGCAGACGCTGAAGCTCTTGTCGGACAACGCCGCGCAATATGCCGATGCCGCGGTGGCCGGCATCCGCCGTTTGCTGGGCTTGGGGCCGCATGAGGCGATCACGCCCGAGCGGGTGGCCTGCGTCAAGATGGGCACGACGGTCGCCACCAACGCACTGCTTGAGCGCAAGGGAGAACCCTGTGTATTGGTCACCACGCGCGGCTTCCGAGATGCCTTGCGCATCGCCTACCAGGCGCGACCGCAGCTGTTTGTCCGACATATCCAGTTACCAGAATTGCTCTACCAGCGCGTGATCGAGGCCGATGAACGCGTGGGGGCGGATGGCTCCATCATCACATCGCTGGATGAGCCGGGCCTTGCCGCTGCCTTGCGCGAGGCGCGGGCGGCCGGTCTGCAATCGTGCGCCATCGTCTTTCTCCACGGCTGGAAACACAGCGCGCACGAAGCCGCGGCGGCGCGCCTGGCGCGCGAGCTGGGGTTCACGCAGGTTTCGGTCTCGCATGAGGTGAGCCCGCTGATGAAGCTGGTTTCGCGCGGTGACACGACCGTCGTCGACGCCTATCTGTCCCCCATCCTGCGCCGTTATGTCGACCGCGTGGCCGCCGAGATGCCGGGCGTGCCGCTGCTGTTCATGCAGAGCAGCGGCGGCTTGGCCGAGGCCCGCGCCTTCCAGGGCAAGGACGCGATTCTCTCGGGCCCGGCCGGCGGCATCGTCGGCATGGCGCGCACGGCGGAACAGGCCGGTCATGCGCGCGTGATCGGCTTTGACATGGGCGGTACGTCGACCGACGTTTCGCATTACGCCGGCGAGTTCGAGCGCGCCTTCGAGACGAGCGTGGCCGGCGTGCGCGTGCGTGCGCCGATGATGAGCATCCACACGGTCGCGGCCGGCGGCGGCTCGATCGTCCGTTTTGACGGGGCGCGGCTGCGCGTCGGGCCGGAGAGCGCGGGTGCCAATCCCGGCCCCGCCTGCTACAGGCGCGGCGGGCCGCTCACCACGACCGATGCGAACGTGCTGCTCGGCAAGATCCAGCCCGCGCATTTCCCGGCTGTCTTCGGGCCGGATGCGGATCAGCCGCTGGATGCGCAAGTGGTGCGCGAGAAGTTCGCCGCGCTGGCGCAGGACATGGGCGTCAGCGCCGAGCAAGCAGCGGCCGGCGCCCTGCAGATCGCGGTGGCGCACATGGCCAATGCGATCAAGAAGATCTCGGTCTCGCGCGGCCATGACGTGACCGGCTACACGCTGCAATGCTTTGGCGGCGCCGGCGGGCAGCATGCCTGCGCGGTGGCTGATGCGCTGGGCATGCGCCGTGTCTTCATCCATCCGCTGGCGGGCGTGCTCAGCGCTTACGGCATGGGTTTGGCTGATCGCTCGCTGATGCGGCAGGTGCAGCTTGAATTGACGCTCGATGACGCCGGCTTGCAGCTTGCAGAGGCGCGGCTCGATGAGCTGGAGGCCTTGGCGCGCGCCGAACTCGGCCTGCCCGATCTGCAGGCGCGGCGCAGCGTGCATTTGCGCTACCAGGGCACCGACACGGCGCTGGCGTTGGCCTGGGGCAGCGAAGGCGAACTGCGCGAGCGTTTTGACGCGGCCTACCGCCAGCGCTTTGCCTTCCTGATGCCGGGCCGCGCGCTGATCATCGAAGCCGTGGCGGTTGAAGTGCTGGCGCGCGGCGAAGCGCTGCCGACGCCATCCGCCGAGGCCCACGAGCACAGTCCAGCGCCGGCGGACCGCGTTCGCATGCATGCCGACGGTCAGTGGCACGAAGCCGGCCTGTTCCAGCGCGAGGCCTTGCAGCCCGGCGCCGTGATCCGCGGGCCGGCCATCATTGCCGAGCGCAACGCGACCACGGTGCTCGAGCCCGGCTGGCAGGCCACGGCAAGCGGCCAGGGCGCGCTGGAACTGGAGCGCGTCGAGGCGCTGCGCCAGCAGCACGCGATCGGCACGCTGGCCGATCCGGTCATGCTTGAAGTCTTCAACAAGCTCTTCATGAGCATTGCCGAGCAGATGGGCCAGCGGCTGCAGAACACCGCGCACTCGGTCAACATCAAGGAGCGCCTCGATTTTTCGTGCGCGTTGTTCGACGCCGCCGGCAACCTGATCGCGAATGCGCCGCACATGCCGGTGCACTTGGGATCGATGAGCGAGTCGATCAAGACGGTGATGCGCGCGCGCGCCGGCACGATGCGTCCGGGCGACGCCTACGTGGTCAACGACCCGTATCACGGTGGCACGCATTTACCCGATATCACGGTCATTACCCCGGTATTCGACGCCGAGGGCCGTGACACGTTGTTCTACGTCGGCTCGCGCGGGCATCACGCCGACGTCGGCGGCACTACGCCCGGCTCGATGCCGCCCGACTCGACGACGATCGCCGACGAAGGCGTGCTGTTCTCGAACTGGGCGCTGGTGCGCGAGCGACGCTTGCGCGAGCTGGAAACGCTGGCGCTGCTCGCGTCCGGCCCGCACCCGGCGCGTAACCCGCAGCAAAACCTGGCCGACTTGCGCGCGCAGCTCGCCGCCAACGAAAAGGGCGTGCAGGAGCTGATGCGCATGATCGAGCACTTCGGGCGCGACGTCGTCGCGGCCTACATGCAGCACGTGCAGGACAACGCGGA
>DASYBU010000041.1:0-18411 GCA_036500605.1 Burkholderiaceae bacterium | reverse complement strand
CATAGCCAGCCTGCCTTCGACACCCATCGTGGCGTTCGCCGCGGTTTCCTCCCTTGAGGCTTATCCAACACCTGCCCTCAGTCCGGTGTGGTGCGAAGATCCGTCTGTCGCGACGGGCAGGTGTCGGACAAACCTAAACATTTGCAGCCAGTCACGAACGTCGGGTTTCGGGTAGCCTTTCGACCTTGATTTCCACATTTGCAGCACAGGATGTTTGAGATCTTTCGCTTCTATATGCCAAGCCGCACCTCGCGGCCATCCTTCGGCTCCAATTCGGCGGCAGCCACGGTTTGGACGTTGTTCGCTTTTTCGGTTGGCGCCTTGGCCGGCCTAGTTGTCGTTGTCGCAACTGGACGCCTCTTTTCAGCGTCGGCCATCGTGCTCGGTGCAGCCTCAGTAGCTTTCTTTCTGCTGGCACGCGGCTCACTTCCGGAAGCTCAACGGTTGTATGAAATCGACAAGATCTTGCAAGCGCGTCGCGTCAAGGGTGACATCGAAACCTACAAGCAGAATCGATAGATACCCGGATTCGGCCACTTGCAGCGGTTCAGGAGTGTCGGCTTTGGGGTAGTCTGGCTACTATCGAGGACGTGAGGCCGAAGTTGGCGTACCGCCGGTCGGAATGGCTGGCCCGAAGCATTCGCCTTGGATAAATGGATCATTCGCTTGTAATTCGACAGAATCAGTCGCCGTGGTTGGCATTGGGCACAACGGGCTGCGGCGCCCTCATGGCCTTTGGCGTATTGACGCCTTTTCAACTCTCGGATTTTCGGCAACAGGCGTTCGCTTTCGCGTTTTTGGTACCGGCGCTTCTTTTCTCCTGGGCCTACTTCATTGGTCGAAGCAGAGTGATTGAGTTCGATCTGCAGTCGAACGAGGTCGTCATCGTGCAGAGGTCTCTTCTAGGGCTGCGGCAGCGGACAACGATCCAGCTTTCGTCATACAACCGTGTCGGGTCGTACCTCACTACAGGTCGCTTTACTCAGAACATACTTGCACTTTTTTCCGTTGATGAACGGCGCTATTTCACCCTAGTGAGTTTCCTGCCGTCTTCGGAGAGCACTGGTTTTCTGGCAATACCGTCACCTGTGGAATCGCAGGCGGCTCGCCAACTGCGTGAGCGGCTGTGCGCCGACCTCGCTCTCGTTGACTTGGGATTCCTGAACACTTATGTGCCAGAGAATTACAAGCATCTCGTGGTCTAAATTTGCGGCTCAACGGGTCGGTTATTTTGTCCGCTGAGAGACCGCTTTCCGGTAGGCTAATGGTGACGGTCGACCGGCGGCGCAGGATCGGCCAGTGAGAGCCGCTGTCGGCCATGAGCAGTCTCAGACGAACGTCAGCTTTGAGGTAGGCTTTCAGAATGACCGGAATCGATACATTGGACAACGCCGTCAATGACCGCTTGGGAGGCGACGAATCTCGGTTGCTTGAGCTCTTCGTTACGCGCGATATGTTCGATCAACTCAAGGCCGCTGCTCGACCATCTGATTGGTATCATTTCGAGCCCAAGACCTACGACGGGCAGTATCTCGTGGAAACGCCTGAGGGTTTTGAAGTCTACGATCAGGATCGCGGGCTCAGAACAAATGCCCGCCAATTCGGCTCCCTTCGAGCCGCCGCAGAGGCGATGTTCTGATGAACGCTACTGCAATCAAGGACGCGCGGCGCCGCCTTCGGGGCGCTTGGAGTTCCGACAAAGCGCGGACAGTCCAAAACTGGGTCTTCCCAAAAAGCGTTGCTGCCGCAAGGCTGAAGACCTTCCGCGAGATTTTCGGCAAGAACACTTGGCGCTTCGCGCGAAGCGTTTGTTACTTCGAGTTCGACGGCCTGAGATCGCGAGCCAAGTACGACATTCTGTGGGCCGATCAGTGGTCGGTCGTTGTCGTGTTCCATCTGCCAGACGGAGAGCGGTGCTATCAGCTCTTTTTCGAGGAGGAGTATTTCTACTTGGCTGCGGGGAAAGCAGGCAACGCCGAATACTTCAGGCGCGTTGACGCATAGCGAATGACGGCTCTGCGGCTCGTTCGGTTTGGGCTACTTCCACTTCGGGTCGACTGCTGTGGCAGGATGCGGCCACAAGCGGGTGCTCGCAGGGGTCAGCTTTTCGGCTTGCCAAACTGGCAGTTGGAATCGTCTTCGTAGCCAAGCACCCAATACCGTTTCGCGTCTGAAAAGATTGACGAACGCCGGCCAACAACGAAAGCGCAGGTGCCGCGCGCAGGCAGGGGCTTCTCGTCGAGCAGTTCGACGGCAATGATTGCGCCAGAAGCAAGCGCCATATTTACAGTCCGGCGCTGTTCCCCTACCGCTGCGGGAGACCCTTCGGACTTGACGAGTCTGGCTCGAATGTCGAATGTCGCGACGCGTTCATGCGCGAACCATGCCATTGCGAAGACCGGCGCCATAACCAGAAGGCTCCGCGGAAATCTCCGATCTATCTGAGGAAACGATGGGTTTCGAAACAGCGCCATGAACCAGAAGCTCAGACCGACCGCACAGCCCATTGTCACGAAGAGAACTATTTCCGCCGGTCCGAATAGTTCCGCGCGTACTGGGGAATTCAGATCAGTGCATATACCAACCACCGAGCAAACGGCGCCGACGAGTGCAGCATGGAACCAACTCAGCCAAGCGAATTTTCGGCAAAGGAGAAATATCGGCCCGCCCAGTAGCAGTGCTACAAGAAGCAAGAACGGGTAGGCAGCGAGGCCGATCAGTCCCATGAACAGCACGCCACCCAACAGAGGGGCGGTCAGAAATGCCGCGATGACTCGGCCCATGGGCTATTCCTCCGTTCTTGCAACTCACTGATGTGTGAGGCGCTCTTGCGTCGCGGGCCGAGCATAGCGGACAGGGAAAATTGGCAATCCATCTTGTCGGTGGCATGCGCTTCGAACGACAGCTTTGCGGCATCGAATTCGAGAAGCGGAAGGACCGCAACGGGTCGTTCTGCGACATCCCGTCCTGCTCCCCCACCGCGTCCTTCACGGCCGAAAATGCTGCTTCAAGCCGGCATTGTTCAGCGAATGAAACTGCACGTAGACCTCCTCGCGCGCGCCCTTCGTGACGTTGGCATAACGCTGAAATCCCAGGCCATGACCGTTCTCCCACATCATGAGGTCGCCGATCTCGAGCTTGAAATCATGGAGCACTTCGATGAGGGTGTAGCCGTCGTCTTCGGTCTCCAGCGCGAACATGCCTCGATCCGGTTGCGCGGCGGCAACCACTCCCGAACGCTTCGTCATGTGCTTCTCCCTTTGATCTTTCGAACCCTCTTCCCCACGGACCTCATGCAAACACGGCCGGGCTGGTCACGATGGGCCTGAAGCTTTCGACCCAGGCCGGGAACGCTTCGGCCGGCATCGGCCTCGCGATGAAATAACCCTGGCCGATATCGCAGCCGAGCGCGGCGAGCTGGTCCCAGTCCTGCTGGGTTTCCACGCCCTCGGCAACTGTCTTTCTCCCGAGATCACGCACGAGGTCGATCGTCGAGCGCACGATGCTCAGCGACTCCTTGCTGACGAGCATGTCCTTGACGAAGGACTGATCGATCTTGATGTAGCCCACCGGCAGCTTCTGCAGATAGCTGAGCGAGGAGTAGCCGGTGCCGAAGTCGTCGATGTAGAGAGGAATGCCTTGCTCGCGCAGGCTGTGCAAAACGCGCAGCGCGAACTCGGCGTCTTCCATCAAGGTGCTCTCGGTGATCTCGAGTTCGAGATGACCGGGCTGGACGTCCCAGCCGGTCAGCATCAGCTGGATCTTGGCCAGCAGGCTGTCGTCGCGCAGGTTGCGCGCCGAGAGGTTCACCGCGATGGGCAGCGAGCAGGAGCGGCTCTCCCACTCCTTGCTCAGCCGCATCGCGGTTTCTAGCACCCACTCGGTCAGCGGCTTGATCAGGCCGGTGTGCTCGGCCAGGCCGATGAACTCGTTCGGCGGCACGAGCCCGCGCGTGGGGTGGTTCCAGCGCACCAGGCCTTCGGCGCCGCAGACATGCCCGCTGGCCATCTCGACCTTGGGCTGCAGATAGAGCAGCAGGTCGCCGTTCTCGATCGCGCGGCGCAGCTCGCCGGCCACTGCGAGGCGCTGCGATTGATTCTGGTAGCGCCGCGGATTGAAGATGATGTGCGGGGCACCTTCACGCTTGGCCTGCTGCATGGCGATGTCGGTGTGGCGGAACAGGTCGTGCGGCGTGGTGCCATGCTCGGGGTAGGTCGAGATGCCCATCCGCGCCGAGACGTCGAGCTCGATGTCGGCGATGGAGAAGGGCGTGGCCAGGCGCATCTCCAGCTGTCGCACCAGGTTGGGAACGGCCTGCGCGGTCGTGTTGGGGAAGAGCACCGCGAATTCATCGCCGCGCAGCCGCGCCACCGTGGCCGATTCAGGTACCGACTTGCGCAGCCGCTCGCCAAAGTCGCGCAGCAACTGGTCGCCGTGGCTGAAGCCCAGCGCGTCGTTGATCTCGCTGAGGCGCTCGACGTTGGCCTGCAGCAGGACAAACGGCCGGTTGGCGAGCGCCGAGGTGGCGATGGTCTCGGCCAGGCCCTCGGCGAAGTGCGTCTCGTTGGGCAGGCCGGTCAGCGTGTCGTAGCGCGTCAGGCGGTGCAGTGCATCCTGCACGCGCTGCTGCTCGGCGCGCGCACGGAAGCCCTCGATGCCGAAGGCCAGATCATCGGCCAGCTCGGTCAGCAGCAGCACGGTGTCTGCATCGAAGGCGTAGGGCTCGGCGTCGTAGATGATCAGCGCGCCGATGATCTCGCCGCCCACGCGCAGAGGGCAGGCCACGGCCGAGGTCATGCCGTGCAACTGCTCGCGCAGCGGTGCCATGTAGGGGTCCAGGCGCAGATCGTCGACCACGCAGCTCTGCCCGCTGTGGATGGCGCGGCCCACCACCCCGCGGCCGGCGGACGTTTCGCCCCAGCGGGCGGTCAGGCCAAGCATGGCCGGGAGGCCACCCGGATAGCCGCACTCGGCCATCGCACGCAGCGTCTTGGCGTCGTCTTCATTGCGGTACCAGACCACGGCCATGTCGTAGTGGCCCGAGTTCACGATCACCTTGCACATGCTGTCGAGCAGGTCCTGCTTGGCGGTGGCGCGCGTCAGTGCGCGGTTGCCCGAGCTCAGCGTGCGCATGGCACGGCTGACATGCTCAAGCTCGTGCACGCGCTGAGCCAGTTCGGCGTTGAGCCCGCTGATCCGCTCCTCGGCACGCTTGCGTTCGGTGATGTCGGTGCCCAGCACGTAGTAGCCCAGCACCTTGCCTTGCTCGTCGCGCTTGGGCTGGAACTGGATGACCTGCCAGACATCGGGTGAGGGTTGCCAGTCGTAGGTCTGCTGCAGGCCCTGCAGGGCATTGAAGATCAGCGCAGCCACGCGCCTGTAGCGTTTCTTGTCGAGCACCTCGCGCACCGTCATGCCGCTGATGTCGGGAATGTCGGGCGCCAGGCCTTGCCGGTATTGCTCGTTGGCGTAGACGTAGCGCTGGTCGGCGTCCACATACGCGATCATCGCCGGCACGGTGCCGATGACGCTGCGCAGGTGCTCCTCGCTCTCTTGCAACTGTGCGGTGCGTTCGCGCACGCGTTGCTCCAGCAGGGCCTGCTGTTCGAGGATCATGTGCTGGTGCAGGCGCGCGACGGTCTCGTCGCGGAAGACCAGCACGACGCCGCTGATGTGATCGGCGTTGTCGCGGATCGGCGCGGCGCTGTCGGCGATCGGGCATTCGCTGCCGTCGCGTGCGATCAAGGCGGTGTGGTCGGCCAGCAGCTGGATCCTGCCGGTGGCGAGCACTTCCATCACGGGAGACTCGGCCGGCTCGCGCGTCTGCTCATGGACGATGCGGAAGACCTCGTCGACGGGGCGGCCCAGGGCCTCCTCGGCGGCCCAGCCGGTCAGGCGTTCCGCGACGCGGTTCATGCGCGTGATGCGCCCTTCGGTGTCGGTGGCCAGCACGGCGTCGCCGATCGAGTGCAGCATGATGTTCAGGCTGGCCTCGCGTTCGGAGATGGCGCGGCGGCTGGCTTCTTCGACCCTCAGCTGGCGCCGGATCAGCGCGTAGGTCATGGCCAGCAGGGCCAGCAGCATCAGGGCAATCGCGCCGCCGAGCACCACGATACGCTGCCGCGTGCCTTGCTGCTGCGAGCTGCGCGCGCCGAGCAGCGCGCGCTCGTCAGCATCCATTTCGCCGAGCAGCTTGTAGGTGCGCTCGCGGGTCGCCTGCAGTTCCAGCTGTGCCTGCGCTGCGAAGGCGTTGGCCGCCTGCGTGCCTTCATCCTGGCGCAATTGAACGATGCGGTTGGAGGTGGCCAGCCGCGCATCGAGGTTCCGGCGCAGCTCCGCCCAGCGCTGTTGCTGCACCGGGTTGTCAGCGGTCAGCGCCTTGAGCTGCGCGAGCAGGTGCTCCCGCTCTTCGATCACTGCATCGCGCTCGTTCAGGTGCACGATCTCGCCCGACAAGCGGTAGCTCTGCGTGCTGAATTCGACCTGCAGCGTGGCGCCCTGGATGCGGGCCAGGTGGTCGATCACCTCATAGGTGTGCGTGACCCACTCCTCCGCCGCGTTCGCGTCGCTGGCCAGCTTCCAGGTGCCGATGGCCAGCCCGGCCACCACCAGCACGGCCGCCATGAACGAGGCCATCACCTGGTTCTGGAAAGTGGCGCGCGCTTTCGTGGCCTGCATGGTGAATCCGTGGGGTGGCTGGGGCTGGCGACGGGGCTAGGCCAGCTTGAAGACGCCCACCGCCTTCACCAGCACGAGAATGCGCACCGCGATAGCCCGCAGGTCGACGGTCTCGCGAACCATGTGCGCGACATCGGATCGCTCGCGCAGGCCGTGCACATAGCCGGTGAACCGGTCATTCGCGGCGCCGATCTTCTGGATGGCCAGCACGGAGATCAGCACCATCATCGCAACGATGCAGGCGAAGGGGAGGATCAACTTCGCCCTGACGGTCAAGCTGCTCATGGTGAACTCCCTTGTGGATCAATGGATGGCGGACATCTGGGTGGTGTCGCACCGGCGCAGGCACGAAGCGCGGCACATGCCCATGTGCCGCGCAAAGCATTCCAGACCGGCGTGCAGACCTTGTTCACCAGCGCAATACCCCCGCTCAAGCGCGGCATGAGGCCGTCGCGCGAAGTTCAACGGCATGCTGCAGCCTGCACATGCTCCAAGCGCACGCGTGGCATTCGAAAAAACTCGACTCTTGAGGACCGTCCCTTGCGGCCTTCTTTGGCCGCGCAGCCGATGGATTCCCGGCCGCTCTTGCTTATGTGTCGTCCCCACAATATTTCTATTTCAATTTGGCGTCAATCTTTCGTTGCAAGAAGGGTCGCCACTCTGTCGTGGAGCTTGCCGATTTGCGTCGTGGGGCCGCGGAGCGCGCAGGGCTCATTGCAGGAGCGCGCTGTTGCTCGCAGCAGTTCGCAAGATGTTCGCAATTCGCACGAAGTGCAGTGACTCCGGCGTGGCCCGGCGCCTCGATCAGCGCGTGAGCCACCAGCGCAGCAGTCGCTGCTGCCACCGCCAGCGCATTGCTGAAGGCTGCGCGTAAGCCATCGCGGCTTTGCGGATGCCTTCGGCCTGCGTGGGATAGGCGTGGATCACCTGCGCGATCGTGCTGAGGTCGATGCCGGCGACCATCGCGAGCGAGAGATCGTTGATCATCTCGCCCGCATGGCGCGCCACCACGGTGGCGCCGAGGATCCTGCCGGTGCCTTCGCGCACGTGGATCTTCACGAAGCCGCTTTCCTCGCCGTCTGCGATGGCTCGGTCCACTTCATGCATGGCCACCGTGTAGGTCTTGACCGGGATGCCGCGCTCGCGTGCCTGACGCACGTAGATCCCGACGTGGGCGATCTCGGGGTCGGTGTAGGTGCACCAGGGGATCGTCAGCGCGCTCATGCGCTGGCGGCCGAAGCACAGCGCGTTGTTGACGACGATACGCGCCGAGGCGACGGCGGTGTCGGTGAACTGGTGCTCGAGGCAGACATCGCCGGCCGCGAAGATGTGGCGGTTGCTGGTGCGTAAAAAGTCGTCGACCTGGATGCCTTGCTCGGGGTCGTAGAGCACGCCGGCGGCTTCGAGGTTCAGGCCCGAGACGGCGGGCAGGCGCCCGATGCCGGTGAGGATCTGGTCGACGCCGATGGTCGCGACATTGCCGTCGTTGACCGTCTCCACGCACTTCTTGCCGTCTTTCACCTCGACCTTGACCGCGCGCGAGTTCAGGTGGACCTCCACGCCGTCGCGCGCCATCGCCTCGGCCAGCAGCAGCGCCGCGTCGCGCTCCTCCTTGGGCAGGAACAGCGGCTCGTCATGCGCAATGATTGTGCGGCAGCCGAGGCGGGCGAAGGATTGCGCCAGCTCGCAGCCGACCGGCCCGCCGCCGATCACGAGCAAGCTCGCCGGCATCTCGGTCAGGTTGAAGACGCTCTCGTTGGTCAGGTAGCCCGCCTCATCGAGCCCGGGAATCGTGGGCAGCAGCGAGCGCGTGCCGGTGGCGATCAGCGCCTTCTTGAACGTCAGGCGCAGGCCGTCGACCTCGACCGCATCGGCGCTCACGAAGCGCGCCATGCCGAAGAACAGGTCGACGCCCATCGCCTTGATGCGCTCAGGCGAGTAGTTACGGGAGGTGCGGGTGCGCACGCGGCGCAGGCGCTCCATCGCCTGCACGAAGTCGACGTCGACCTCGGCCGGCGCGCGCGCGCCGTAGAGAGCCGCATTGCGCATGTCGGCATACAGGCGCGCGGTGCGGATCAGCGCCTGCGAAGGAATGCTGCCCGAGTTCAGCGAGACGCCGCCGAGGCGGTTGCCTTCGATCAGCGCAACGCGCGCACCTAACGCTGAAGCTGCACGGGCCGCAACAAGGCCGGCCGGGCCGCCGCCGATGATGAGCAGGTGATACGGCTCGCGTGGAGACGGGTTCTTCCAATCAGGGGGACGAACATTGACGTCATAGCCGGTTTGAAAGGGGACATCAATCATCAAAGCCATCCGCCACGAAAGCCCGCGCTGTGCAGGCCCCGGCGCAACAGCGGGTTGTCACGGCCGAGCCGCCAGGGCAGGCCGGTGCGGTAGTTCTCGATCATCAGCACGATCATGCCCTGGTCGAGACCGAACTCGCCTTCGGAGAGCCAGCCCGTCGGGCCGGCTTCGGCCACGGTCTGGTTGACGCCGCTGGCGCGTACGCCGCGGCCGTCGTTGTCGGTCGAGCGCGCCCACAGATCGCGCAGTGCGGGCAGCACGATCTCGGGCGCGAAGACGAGCGAGGAGACGAGGGCGGAGCCGCACAGCGTGCCGTCGTCGGGCCCATAAGGTACGCCACGTGCGGCATAGCCGTAGAAGGTCTGGTGCCGGCCGGCGATGTAACGGGCTTGCGCGGTCGGGCCGTCGCCGGCCGAAAGGCCCCAGCTGTTCGCGCCATAACCGGCAAAGCTGCCGGGGTTGCGGATCGCGTATTCGCGCTGCACCTGCGTGGCGCGCCGGCTGTTCTCGAAATAGTCGCAGTTCTTCTCGCGCATGAAGGCATCGCGGATGCCGCGGAAGTCGATCCACGCATGCGAGAACTGGTGGATGAAGAACGGGCCCGCGTAGAGAAAATCGTGGCCGTAGAGGTTCTCCCACTGGTAGGTGACGGTCCAGTCGGTGAAGCTTTCTTTGGTGAGCGGGTGCGTGGGCGAGGCCAGGCCGAGAACATAGAGCAGCATGGCCTCGCTGTAGCCCTCCCAGCCGTAGTTGAGGAAGCCGCACTCGGGCTTCCAGCCATGCGTGACGGCCGAGCCGTCGCGCTGCGCCCAGCGCCAGTCGACGCGGCGGTAGAGCGCATCGGCCAGCGCGCGCAGCTCGATCTCTTCGGGCGTGTTCGCATTGAAGTACGCGGCCGCGGTCAGCACGCCGGCCATCAGGAAGCCGGTGTCGATCAGCGAGACCTCCGAGAGCCAGACGCGCGTACCCGTGTCCATGCCGAGGAAGTGATAGTAGAAGCCGCGATAGCCGGTCGCCTTGGCGCTGCCCGACTGATCGCTGCCCATGAAGAAGCGCAAGGTGGTGAGCGTGCGCTCGACCGCTTCCGCGCGCTCGATCCAGCCGCGCTCGATGCCGACCGGGTAGGCCGACAGCGCAAAGCCGATCACCGCGATGCTGGCTGGCGAACCCTGCCGCGTGGTGTCGGCCACGAGGCCGAAGCGCGGTTGGTAGGCTTTGAGGAAGTAGGTGAAGGCGGCCTGTTGGAGCTCTTCCAGCATGGCCTCGTCGGACGGAGGCTCCGCGCTGATGAGGCCTTGCTGCCACGCGTTCATGAGCTGCCGATAGCCTGGTCAACAATGCCCTGCGCCTGTTGCAGGATCGCCTTCAGGTGCTCTTCGCTCTGGTAGCTCTCGGCGTAGATCTTGTAGATGTCCTCGGTGCCCGAAGGCCGCGCGGCGAACCAGCCATTGGCGGCGCTGACACGAATGCCGCCGAGCGGTGCATCGTTGCCCGGTGCGCGGTCAATCGCGCTGAGGATCGGCTCGCCGGCCAGCTCGCGGCTGGTGATGCGATCGGGCGTCAGCGCGGCAAGCTTGCTCTTCTGCTCGGCATTGGCCGGCACCTCGACGCGCTGGGCGATCGGGCGGCCGAGATCCTTCGTGAGCGCGTTGTAGAGCTCGGCCGGGTTCTTGCCGGTGCGTGCGGTGATCTCGGCCGACAGCAGCGCCGGCACGAGGCCGTCCTTGTCCGTCGTCCAGACCTGGCCGTTGCGGCGCAGGAAACTGGCACCCGCACTCTCCTCACCGCCAAAGCCGAGCGAGCCGTCGAGCAGGCCTTCGGCAAACCATTTGAAACCGGCCGGCACTTCGTAGAGCGTGCGGCCCAGGCCCTTGGCGATGCGGTCGATCAGGCTGGTGCTGACCACGGTCTTGCCGACGGCAGCCTTCGCGCCCCATTGCTCGCGGTGCTTGAACAGATACGCGATCGCGACGGCGAGATAGTCGTTCGAGGGCATCAGGCCGGCGCTGGGTGTGACGATGCCGTGGCGGTCATGGTCGGTGTCGCAGGCGAAGGCGATGTCGTAGCGGTCCTTCAGCGCTTGCAGGCGCTGCATCGCATACGAGGACGAAGGATCCATGCGGATCTTGCCGTCCCAGTCGAGCGTCATGAAGGCGAAGCGCGGGTCGACCTCTTCGCTGATCACGCTGAGGTCGAGCTGATAGCGTTCGGCGATGCGCGCCCAGTAATGCACGCCAGCACCGCCGAGCGGGTCAACGCCCATGCGCAGCCTGGCTTCGCGGATCACGTCGAAATCGATCACCTGGCTCAGCTCGGCCACGTAGGCCGAGAGGAAGTCGTAGCGGTGCGTGGTCGGCGCTTGCAGTGCCATCGCCAGCGGCATGCGCTTGACGCCGACGAGCGCGGACTCGATCAGCGCGTTGGCGGCGGACTCGATGCCCTTGGTGATCTCGGAGCCGGCCGGGCCACCATTGGGCGGGTTGTACTTGAAGCCGCCGTTGTCGGGCGGGTTGTGCGAGGGCGTGACGACGATGCCGTCGGCAAAGCCAGAATCGCGGCCGCGGTTGTAGTTGAGGATGGCGAGCGAGACCGCCGGCGTCGGCGTGAACTCATCGTCCTTCGAGAGCATCACCTCGACGCCATTCGCGGCCAGCACTTCGAGCGCGCTCGAACACGCAGGCTGGGAGAGCGCATGCGTGTCCACGCCCATGAACAGCGGGCCGGTGATGTTCTGCCACTTGCGGTACTGGCAGATCGCCTGCGTGATCGCCAGCACATGGGTTTCGTTGAAAGACAGCTCGAACGAGGTGCCGCGATGGCCCGAGGTGCCGAAGGCCACGCGCTGCGCGGGCTGCGAGGCGTCGGGCCGGCCGGTGTAGTACGCGCTGATCAGCGCAGCCACGTCGACGAGAGATTCCTTCGGCGCCGGCTTGCCGGCGAGGGGGCTGATCACAGTGCTCATCGGCGATCCTCGTTGCAGTGGCGGGGACTCTTGTGGGTCATCATCATCATCATGCGCCGGTCCCGGCCAGGCTCTTGCTCTTGTCCTCGATGCGCGAGAGCAGGGCGGCCCAGGAGGCCGAGAAGGCGTCGGCGCCTTCGCGTTGCAGGCGCGTGGCAAGCGCCTGAACATCCACGCCGGCCACCTCGAAGTCAGCCAGCACCGCTTCGGCATCGCCGCCATCGTACGGCGGCGGCGCGCCCACGTGGCCGTGTTCGGCGAAGGCGCGCAGGGTTTTCTCCGGCATTGTGTTGATGGTGTCGGGCGCGGCGAGCGCGTCCACGTAAAGCGTGTCGGGCGCGGCCGGGTCCTTGGTGCCGGTGCTGGCCCAGAGCAGGCGCTGCGGCCGCGCGCCGGCATCAGCGAGCCTTTGCCAGCGCGGCGCGGCGAGCAGGTCGCGGTAGGCCTTGTAGGTGCGCATCGCCATCGCGATGCCGAGGCGGTTCTGCAATTGCGGAGAGACGCGATCCTTGACGGCCGCGTCCCAGCGGCTCACGAACAAGGAGGCGACCGAGGCCACCTTCGCATCGAGGCCTGTCATCAGGCGCCGTTCCAGGCCGCGCAGATAGGCCTCGGTGGCCACGCGGTACTGCTCGGTCGAGAACAGCAGCGTCACATTGACCGGCACGCCGTTGAAGATCGACTGCTCGATCGCATCGGCGCCGGCCGGCGTGCCCGGGATCTTGATGAAGATGTTGGGGCGGTCGGCCGCCTTGTGCAGCGCCAGCGCCTTCTTGATCGTCTTGCTGCTGTTGTCGGCCAGCAAAGGTGAGACCTCAAGCGAGACCCAGCCGTCGAGCCCGTGGCTGGCGTCGAAGGTCGGGCGGAACTGGTCGGCCGCCATGCGCAGGTCTTCCAGCGCAAGTGCGAAGAACAGGCCCTCGGGCGCGAGGCCCTGGCCGGCCAGGCGCGTGATGCTTTCGTCGTAGTCCTCGCCGCTGCCAATCGCCTTCTCGAAGATCGTCGGGTTGGAGGTCAGCCCGGTCACGGACCAGTCGGCGATGTAGCGCTTGAGCGTGCCCTGGGTCAGCATCTCGCGGTTGATGTTGTCGACCCAGAGGCGCTGGCCGAGCTCGTGCAGTTGTCGGGTGATGGCAATCATGATGAGGGTCCTTGTTCAGTCCGCGTGAGCCTTTTCAGGCGTGAGGGCGGGAATCAGGCGCAGCGGGTCCAGATCGGCAAGTTCGCCGATGCGCGAGATCGTGAGATCGGCTTCGGGCAGCGAGATGACGTTCTCGGCATCGAGCGCGTAATGCCCTTGGCGCGCGAAGACGGTGGTGAGGCGCCCATGCCAGATCGCCTTCATGGCGGCGAGCACGCGCAGCTTGTCGTCCACCATCACATAGTGTTGCGCCGGGTAGTGGCGGTGCACGGCGTCGAGCATCTCTTCCTTGTGCACGCAGATCAGCACGCGGCCCTCGACCGCATCCCAGATGCCCGAGCATTGCAGCTTGTGGGGCTGGAACACGACGTCGCCGTCGGTCAGGATCACGGTCGGGCCGTGGCGGCCGAGATGGGCGACCACATCAAGCGCGCGAGGGTAGAGGCGGTCGGCGAAGGGGTAGCCGAGCATGTAGCCCGACATCTCGAGCAGGCGCTGCTCGTCGGTGCGTGTCATGTCCATCTCGAGCTCGACGCGGTAGCGCTGCAAGGCGCCGAGGTAATCCACATAGCCGAGCTCATCGCGCAAGGCGCCGAAGATGGCCCAGTAACGCCGTGCGCCAGCGGGGCCAAAGGCGGCCTCCAGATGCATGCGCAGATCGGCCAGGATGCGGTCGTTGTCGATCAGCGTGTTGTCGACGTCGAGCAGGAAGACGATGTCGTGGGTCACGGTCAGGACTCCTTCTTTTCAGCGTGGCCGCCGAAGGCATGGCGCATCGCCGAGAGCAGCTGGTTCGAGAACTTGGCTTCGCCGCGCGAGCTGAAGCGCGCGTAGAGCGCGGCGCTCAGCACTGGTGCGGGCACGGCTTCGTCGATCGCGGCCTGCAGCGTCCAGCGGCCTTCGCCAGAATCGGAGACGCGGCCGTCATAGCTTTCAAGCTGCGGGTCTTTCAGGAGCGCACTGGCGCTGAGGTCGAGCAGCCAGGAGCCGATCACGCTGCCGCGGCGCCAGAGCTCGGCGATCTCGGGCAGGTCGAGCGAGTAGCTGTAGAACTCGGGCTCGCGCAGCGGCGTGGTCTCGGCATCGGCCGTCTGTTCGGCGAGGCCGGCATTGGCCTTGTGCAGGATGTCGAAGCCTTCGGCGTAAGCCGCCATCAGGCCGTACTCGATGCCGTTGTGGATCATCTTGACGAAGTGGCCCGCGCCCGAAGGGCCGCAGTGCAGATAGCCTTGTTCGGCGGTACCCGGCTCGCCATCGCGGCCGGGCGAGCGCGCGGCGGCCTCCAGGCCGGGCGACAAGGCCGAGAAAATTGGATCAAGATGTTTCACGATCGCGGCCTCGCCGCCGATCATCAGGCAGTAGCCGCGGCCCTCGCCGAACACGCCGCCGCTCGTTCCCACGTCCACGTGATGGAGCCCCCTGGCCTTCAAGGCGGCCGAGCGGCGGACGTCATCGCGGTAGTAAGAATTGCCGCCGTCGATCACGATGTCGCCGGCTTCGAGGTGCGGCTGCAGGTCGGCCAGCGCCGCATCCACCACCGCCGCCGGCACCATCAGCCAGACCACACGCGGCTTGGCGAGCTGCTGCACCAAATCGGCGACCGTGGCTGCGCCGCTGGCGCCATCGGCAACCAATGCGGCAATGGCTTCCGGTTTGCTGTCATGGACGACGCACGCGTGGCCTTTCTTGACCCAACGCCTCGCCATGCTCGCGCCCATGCGGCCGAGTCCGATCAATCCGACTTGCATTGTTTTGCTCCGTTATCACTGGGGATCACGTTGCCTGCAAGGGGTGCCGGAGTCTGTGCGCCAGGGAACAGACCCGAGGGGGTCAGGCGTTCAGAGTGAGTCCCAACAGATGTCCAGGAGCATTCACCATGCAACGCGAAAACAGTGCTGAAGATCACTCCCGAAGCCATGATGCCGACGAGGCGGTGGAGATGTATGTGCAAGCGGTCTCCAACAACACGCTGAGCCGCTTGAGGCAACTGATCCCGCGATGGGAAGCGCATTTCAGCGCGGCCGATGCGGAACGGCGATCGGCCAACGATTCCAGGAACCACGACAACGACCTCGCGGACTTGGCATGAGCAGCACGCCCTGGATTGTTGGCGCGGCCCCGGCGACGCGCCATGCGGACTACATGGCCGCGATGGAAACCTTGCCCGAGCCGCTGAGGAAATCCGCCGTGCCGAGCGCGCTGGAACTGCAATGCGTGAACACGCTGCGCTTCCTCGCCGTCGATATGGTGCAGCAGGCCAACAGCGGCCATCCGGGCTTGCCGCTCGGCGCCGCGCCGATGGCCTATGTGCTGTGGAACGACCATCTGAAGCACCACCCGGCCAAGCCCGACTGGCCTGACCGCGACCGCTTCGTGCTCTCGGCCGGACATGGCTCGGCCCTGCTGTACGGCCTCCTGCACCTGAGCGGCTATGAGCTCCCGCTGGAAGAGATCCAACATTTCCGCCAGTGGGGCAGCAAGGCGCCGGGGCATCCCGAACGCGGTGTGACGCCGGGTGTTGAAGTGACGACGGGCCCGCTGGGCCAGGGCATCGCGAACGCCGTGGGCATGGCGATCGGCGAGGCGCATCTGGCCGCGCGCTACAACCGCGACGGGCACCACATGGTGGACCACCGCACCTGGGCGCTGGTCAGCGATGGCGACCTGATGGAAGGCGTGGCCTCGGAGGCCGCCTCGCTCGCAGGCCATCTGCAATTGGGCAAGCTCATCTGCCTGTACGACGACAACCACGTGACGCTGTCGGCGTCGGCCGCGATTGCCTTCACCGAAGCCACGGCCTTGCGCTTCCAGGCCTATGGCTGGCAGACGCTGGTGGTCGAGGACGGCAATGATCTGCAAGCGGTGCGGGCCGCCTTGAGCGCGGCGCGCGCTGACACGAAGCGGCCCTCGCTGATCCTCGTGCGCACGCACATCGGCTTCGGTTCGCCCGAGCAGGACAGCTTCGAGGCGCATGGCTCGCCGCTGGGCGTACAGGACGTGCGCGCCACCAAGCAGGCACTCGGCTGGCCGCTGAGCCCGCCTTTCATCGTGCCGCCCGCCGTGCTTGCGCATTTCCGTCAGGCGCTGGTGCGCGGCGAGAAGGCCGAGGCCGAGTGGCAGGCGCGCTGGCACGCTTACATGCACGCCTACCCGGCGCGCGCGAGCGAGCTCGAAACCGGCTGGCGGGGCGAGCAGCCTGCCGGTTGGGATGCTGCGTTGCCGGTCTTCCCGGCCGATGAGAAGGGCATGTCGACGCGCGCGGCAGGCGGCCTTGTGATGAACGCGCTCGCGAGTCGGCTGCCGGCGCTGTTCGGCGGCTCAGCCGATCTGGACCCGTCCACGCGCACGGCCCTGAAAGCGCAAGGCGACTTCAACCCCCCGCTGCGCCCCGGGCAGGATACGCAGGGCAGTGACATCGAAGGATGGAGTTATGCCGGCCGCAACCTGCACTTCGGCGTGCGCGAGCATGCGATGGGCGCGATCGTCAATGGCCTGGCCGCGCATGGCGGCTTGCTGCCCTTCGGCGCCACCTTCCTGATCTTCTCGGATTACATGCGGCCCTCGATCCGTCTCGCCGCCCTGATGGACCTGCACGTGATCCATGTGTTCACGCATGACAGCGTTGCGCTCGGCGAAGACGGGCCGACGCACCAGCCGGTCGAACACCTGGCCAGCCTGCGCGCGATCCCGAACCTCACGCTGATCCGCCCGGCCGATGCGAACGAGACCGTCGAGGCCTGGCGCGTGGCGGTTGAAACGCGCGGCCGGCCGGTGCTGCTGGTGCTGAGCCGGCAGGACCTGCCCACGATCGATCGGCGCCAGCATGCGAGCGCCGAAGGGCTGCGCCGCGGCGCCTACATCGTGTCAGACAACAAACCCAACAACCAACCCAATGGGACGGACGTGGTGGCCAGCGAACAGCCCGATCTGATCCTGATCGCCAGCGGTTCGGAGGTGAAATTGATCCTCGCCGCCGCCGAACTTCTGCAAGCCGAAGGCGTGGCCGTGCGCTGCGTTTCGATGCCGAGCTGGGACTTGTTCGAGGCCCAGCCGCGGGACTACCGCGATGCCGTCCTGCCGCCCGAAGTGCCCGCGCGCCTGGCCGTGGAAATGGGCTCGCCCCTGGGATGGCAGCGCTATGTGGGTGATCACGGCGACGTGCTGGCCATCGATCACTTCGGCGCCTCGGCCCCGGCCGGCGTGCTGCTGCCCGAGTTCGGCTTCACGGCCGACAACGTGGCTGAACGGGCCCGCAAGCTGCTCGGCGGCAAGGAGACGCGCTGGGTTCAGGACAGCCTGCGGTTCCAGTAGCGATGATCGGCTGACGGCGCTGTCACGGCCCGTCGCGCACCTGTAGGACAAGGCCTACATGAGGACAAGACAATTGCCGTCGACACCTGTCAGCCCATGCCCTAGCATGCGTGCAGTTCCACTGTGAGAGTGAGGTTGTCATGATCCGTGTTGCCATAGTTGACGACCACGCCATCGTCCGCGCAGGGTTGCGCCAGTTCCTGTCGGAGCAGGTCGATCTCCGGGTGACGGGCGAAGCCGGCAATGGGCGGGAAGCGATGGAGCTGGTGCGAGCCGGCGATGTGGACGTGGTCTTGATGGACCTGTCCATGCCCGACAAGAGCGGTGTCGAGGCGCTGGCCTCGATCAAGGCCCGCGAGCCGGACCTGCCGGTGCTGATCCTCAGCGGCTTCCCCGAAGCGCACTACGCGACCACGCTGCTGCGCCAGGGCGCCAGCGGCTATCTGAACAAGGAATGCGAACCCGAAGAAATCGTGACGGCGATCCGCACGGTGCATCGCGGCCGCAAGTACATCACCGCCGGCGTGGCCGTGATGCTGGCCGATGGCCTGATGAATGACCAGGAAGCGCTGCATGAGCAGTTGTCACAGCGCGAGCTGCAGGTGTTCCTGAGATTGGCGGCGGGGGAGACAGTCGGCCAGATGGCCAACCACATGTCGCTGAGTGTGAAGACCATCAGCACGTACCGTTCGCGTGTGATGGAGAAGTTGAAGCTGACGTCGAACAGCGATCTGACTTACTACGCGTTGAAGCACGGATTGATTCAGTAAGCCGGGCTGAGTTTCCGGAACGCTGAGGGCGCAAAGGGACGCAGAGAACGCGGAGAGAACTGGGGTTGAACCTCAAATACTCTGTGACCTCTGCGTCCCTTTGCGCCCTCTGCGTTCCGGATACTGCATTCTGGAAACTGAGTTCCGGATATTGCATTTCACTCAGGCATGCTCACGAGCATGGTCGCGCAGCGCGCGAACCTTCTCGTGATTGGCCTTCACGCCGAGGAACTGGCGGTTGATCA
>DASYBU010000040.1:0-60848 GCA_036500605.1 Burkholderiaceae bacterium | reverse complement strand
CGGCCGAGCGCCAGCGCCACCAGCGTGCCGCCCACCATCGCCATCAGCGAGTTCACGGCCACCAGGCCGGAGATCTTGTCGAGGGTCTGCGCGCTCATCACGTTGAAGCCGAACCAGCCGACGCACAGCACCCAGGCACCGAGCGCGAGAAAGGGAATGTTCGACGGCGGATGCGCGCTCAGCGAACCGTCGCCGCGGTAGCGGTTGCGGCGCGCGCCCAGCAGCAGCACGGCCGGCAGCGCCAGCCAGCCGCCGACCGCGTGCACGACCACCGAGCCGGCGAAGTCATGGAACGGGCTGCCGGTGACGGAGGCGATCCAGCCCTGGATGCCGAAGGCGCCGTTCCACGCGATGCCTTCGTACAGCGGATAGACGAAGCCGACGATCACCGCGGTGGCGATGAGCTGCGGCCAGAACTTGGCGCGCTCCGCGATGCCGCCTGAAATGATGGCCGGGATGGCGGCCGCGAAGGTGAGCAGGAAGAAGAACTTCACCAGCCCGTAGCCGCTCTGCAGCGCGAGCTGATCGGCGCCGACGAAGAAGTGCGTGCCGTAGGCAACGCCGTAGCCGACCAGGAAATACACGACGGTCGAGACCGAGAAGTCGACCAGGATCTTGACCAGCGCATTGACCTGGTTCTTGCGGCGAACCGTGCCCAGTTCAAGAAAGGCAAAGCCCGCATGCATGGCCAAAACCATGATCGCGCCCAACAAGATGAACAGGACGTCCACGCCCTGCTTCAGTGCATCCACGCCCATTTCAGCTCCACATATGCTTTTGTTTGGTGCAAAAAATTACCCCAAAAGGGGATTGCACCAAAGAATGCAATTTGTGAGCCATGTTGAGGCGTGGTGCACCTGAAGCGGGCTGCTGGGGCGTGATCAGGGGTGGCCGCAGCACTTTGCGAACGAGGCGGGGGGCAGGGAGTGCGTGCTATCGACCCGTTGCTGCCGATCGACCGCCCCGATCAGCTTGCCGGAGAGAGGGCGCTCAACGTCGTACTTCAACGGCACCGGAGATTGTCCGCTGAGCGGATGGGCTAGGCCCGAGTTGCCCCGTGGCCAGCGCCATCATTCTGATATTGAAGGCCTTCATATAGCGCGAGCATTCGGCCCGAAACCGGGTAAAAACCTCGCTGATATAAATTACACCGATTTCCTTTTCCATAGACTCCTCCTGTGGAATTTGGGCCACCAACATTTCTAGCTGGCTCAAAAGTGCACTGTTTCGAATAACTTCCGTGTTTGCCTGAATGTCGGCCTCGGAACACCCATTCCTCGGAAGACATTCCTTCACGCCCGGCCGGATGTAGAACCCGGGAACAGTCGGTATATAGGCAACATGCCCTTCGTTGTATGCAGACTCAGCATCCGCCTCAGGATCCCTCGCACGTAATTCACGAATGCGCTCCTCGTACATCGGGTCCAGCATGCCTTTCAGCTGCTGACGTTTTGCATCCAACTCGCGCAAATCACCGCTCACAGCGTGATACACGGCAGCAGCTGGCGCCAGTGCTCCGGCCGTGCCGATCGCAGAAACCGCACCAATAGTTCCGAGCGAGTCATTCCCGGTCTTCGACGAAGCACACCCGACTAGTGAAAGTACGAGAGTCGATGAAAGGAACCAGCTGACAGGGGTCAATTTCATGGGTCTAACGTTGTAGCAGTCAATTCCAAACGGCACGTAATGGCCACTCGGCGACGCCGATACCCGACAAGCCGAAATCGGCATGACGCTTGCAAATCCGAAAGACAAGGCGGCGCACTACTTCGTCCCCGCGCTGCCACCCATGCCATTGGCCGACGGGGTCTCCCGGTTCTGCTGGTTTTGCAGGTCCTGGATAAAGGACTGCGCGGCCTGCAAGCCGTAATTGAGCTCCACCCTCTTCATCACGCTGTCCTTGTCGATGGTCCACTCCTTGAACGAAGCATCGGGCGCAGGATTGCGGCGCATCTCCGCGAGGATGTCGCCGCGAGTCACGCCTGTTTCGAGGCGGCTTTGCCAGAGCTTCGCCCACCGGGCGGTCCGCTCGTCGCGCACGTCCTGCGCCAGTGAAGCGAGCGTTCGGTAGGCCTCGTCTGCATTGCCGGCGTAGGCGTAGGCCAGCGCCGCGGATCGGCCGAGCGTGTCAACTTCGCGGGCGGTAAGCCAGGTCGATATGACACCCTGCAGCGCTGCGCCGCCCGGTTGGTCTGTCGCGGCCACTTCTGCCCGGAAGGCGGCGAAGGCCGCTTCCGAAGATTCAGGTCGCAACTCGCGCGCTTGCTGAAGATGGCGCCGCGCGGCCTCGAGATAGGAGCGCCCGGCATCGCCCTCCGTGCGTTCGGCGAGACGCAGGTTCGCCATGCCCAGCAGATACCGAGCCTCAAAATCGGCGTCGTCGCCCTTGGCGGCGGCGTTCAGTGCAGCATTCGGTGCCGCATTCAGCGCCGCATTCAGCCGAGGCATGGCGTCCTGCGGATTGCCCCAGTCGATCTGCGCCCGACTCAAGGTCAGGCGGCCCAGGTCGTCGTCCGGGAACCGGGCCGCCAGAGCGGAGACCTTCTTGAGGAGCGCCTCTCCCGCCTGCCTGTCCGGGCACGATCTCAATGCGGCATCCGCGATGACGAATTCGCCCGCAGCAAGGGGCATGGTGTGGAAATTCACCCGCGCAGCCGGAAGGGACGGATACGCCACTCGCAAGGCTTCCACGCCGCGAAGGCTGTACCGCCACATCACCGTGCCCATATCGGATGTCTTCACACCGAAGGCGCGTTCAAATGCGATCGTCGGTGACGCTCCGCGGTCGATCAGCGCGAGATACCGGTTCAGCCGCTTGCGTTTGTCTTCGGACGACAGCATGTAGTGCATCAACAGCCAGGATTTCGCCTCGAACTCCAGGCGCACGCCGTCGTCGCCGGCGTAGTTGTGGGCGTTTGCGAGATTCCCCTGCAAGACGTCGTCGTAGTCCAGGCTGTAATGTCTTCCTTCATCGAGAAATTTCAGATAGTGGGCGACGGCCCTCGGTATCCGCCCCACGACCATCTCGCTTTCAGAAAATCGCACGCTGGAGAAATACTGCGCGAAACCGTCGATGAAGGACGCGGGGATGCGTATGTCCGTATGGCGATAAAGGAAGTGCCGCGCATACGCCTCGAAGGCATAGGACAGCGTGTCGTTCAGCGCAGACTTGTCCAGTTGCTGATCGCTGAGGCTGGTGACGCGCCCCAGATGAACTGCGAACCCCTCAACGCCGGAAGCGCAGCTGCTGTACAGGCCGACGGCATCGCTCGGCACGCCGCCACCAATCTCGCGCAGGTCCGAAGTCCGGCTGCGGTAGTAGAGCGTGAGTTTGGGTTCCTTCTGCTCCTTCTGTTCCTTCGGCCCGGCCTGGCGGATCGGCTGCGTGTAGATGCGCAGCAAATGATCGAGCTTTTCCAGGTTGCCTAGCAGCTGCGTGACATCGTCCTGCTCGGCGTCGGAGAACACGACGAAGTGCGGGCTTTCGGCCCGGAACCACTTGGAGACCTCGCCCGTCTTGCCGGTGACCTCCACGCGGTCCAGCTTCGCCGGGTCCGTTTGCTGGGCGCCGACGGAGCCGGCGCAGAGCACGCAGAAGGCGGCGACGAGCACGTTCGCCCAGGGTCCGTTGCGCATGGATAGTCCTTGTCGATGTGGGGACGGAGGCTACGCCGAGGGTTCGATAGTCATCGTGAACGCGGCTCGATGCGCAGGATAACGCGCCGGTAGCCTACCCGATGCAGCCCGTCTTGCGAACATCGGGCTAAACCACGGAGCTTGAAACAAGAGGCGGGCGATGCGCGCCCAAGGTTCGCACGACCAGAAAGGCGAGCAAGGGAATAAAAATCGCGTACAGGTATTGCGTCCTTGAAACGCCGATGCCGAACGGGAACCAGATGCCAGGAACGCCGAGCGGATCGAGCAGCTCGCCGCCGAAGAGGGCCAGCAGCATGAAGACCAGCGTGATCAGCGCGAGTGTCCGCGCCCCTCCGCCGCGAACGATGCGCGCGGCGATGACGACAAAGAGGGCGATCGCCGCGTAACGGCTGACGTTGCTCACGCTGGCCGAGTGGGTCACGACACCGACGATCTGGGCGGCCATGATCGCCAGAGCCGCTGCGTCGAGGCTTCTCCACGCAGGCCGGCGCCAGCGAATCCAGGCCAGCGCCCAGGCGGCCACGGTGGGGATCGCCATGTACTTCGCCATCAGCGAGTAGGTGCGCAGATCCATCACGTCGGTCCAGGAGACGAGCGCATTGTTGAGGCGCCGCGCGGCCATCAGGGCCAGCGCGATGCTGGCGAAGATCAGGAAGCTTTTCTTGTCGCTGCGAGGCCAGCACCAGAGCGCCAGGCCGATCAGCAGGAACATCGCGAGCGGCTCGATCGCATCGACGATATAGCCCGCAATGGTTCGCTCCCATTGCACGCGGTGAAGTGCTTCGCCGACGGGCCGGGGCGCGAGGATGGGCGCGCTGTGCAGGCCGCCGCCCTGGGCGCTGGGCGCGGGCCGGGGCAGCTCGAACACGCGCAGGGCCAGGACACCGCGCGTTCCCGCGGCATGGGCGGCGTCAGCGGCTTCATTGGGAAGTGCAAACCGCAGCGGCCGCGTGCCCACCACACGCGGGCTCGGCCCGAGAGTGCCCGAGCCGCCGAGCAACTGTCCGTTCCAGTAAAGCTCGTAGCCATCCTCCACGAGCGTCGGCCCGAGGATGTCCCACGACACTGACCCGGCGGCCCCGGCCGGTAGCTCAACCGCGCGCCGGTACCAGGCGTAGCCGGTATAGCCGGGATGCCCGTGCGCCATCCATCCGCTGACGTAATCAGGCAGGCCGACGTCACCGTCATGGCTGCCGGGCTGCGCGGTCAGGTCGAGGGTCTCCCAAGCGCTGTCGTCCGTGTGGACGTCGGCCCAGCGCGGGTCATCGCCGGTATGGAATCGCCAGGCGCCGTCGAGCAGCGTTGCGGCGGCCCTCAGTGCGGGCGGGTCCCCCCCACTTCCACCCCCACCTCCGCGCGCCAGCGCGACGATGCCGACGGCCGCCAGCAGCAGCGTCACCACGACGATCCCGACTGACAGGCGCCGTACTTCCGTCAAGGCTCACCGGCCTCCAGCACCCGCTTCTCGATCAGATAGTCGGTGTTGCCCTGGTCGCCCGCCGCGCGCGAAGCGCCATACTGCGGCGTCTGCGGAAACTCCGCGAACACCGCGGTGCGCAGGCGCGCGTAGAGGCTGCCGCCGGCCTGCCAGGTGGAGACGCCGCCGAGCTCTTTCATCAAGTGCCAGGCGAAGACCGAATGGCCTTCCTTGCCTTCGTCGGAGACCGGCTCGTTGCCGCCCGACGAGAGCACGACCACCGCCTTGCGGCTGAGGATCTGCGCCACGCCTTCCTGCTGGTCGACGCTCACGCGATCCTTGCCGGCGAGGGCGCCTGAGTAGCAGCTGTCGGAGACCAGCATGATCTGCTGCGCGCCGATCAGGGCGACGAGCTTGGAGATGTCGGTGTTGGAGAGCCAGGTCTGCGGCGTCTGCGGATCGGCGTTCGACGGGATCCAGTAGCCCATCTGGGTCTGGTCGAGGTACTCGCCGTGGCCGGCGTAATAGATCAGCACCGAGTCCGTCCGGTTCGCGTCGACGGCGAGCTTGTTCAGCGCCTTGATGATGGCTTCCTTGCTCGCGTCCTCGACCACCACGGTCTCGTAGCCGAGGCCGTCTTCGAGCTGCGTGCGCAGGGCGCGCGCATCGGCCACGGCACCGCTGAGCTGCGGGATGGTCTTGTCCTGGTACTTGTTGATGCCGACGATCAATGCGAGCTTGCGTTCGATGGCGGGCAGGCTGGCTTGTTTGACCCGGTGCCAGCCCTTGGCCTTGGCGGCGGCACGTTCGCGGGCGGCGCGGATCTGCTGCTGCAGTTGCTCGGTCAGCAGGCAGTCGCCGGTGTCGAGCTCTTCGGCGCTGTGGCAGGCGCGCACATCGGCGAGGCGCGGGTCTTCTTCGAGCTTGTAGAGCGCGCCGGCGAAGATCTTGCGCTTGTAGCTTTCGCGGGCGGCGAGCAGGGTCTCGATCTCGGAGCGGCTCATTTCAGACAAGGGCAGGCCGGCGAACATCAGGTTGAACTGGCCGGAGATCGGGCCGGAGAGCTGGCCGGCGGACTGGCCCGCGGGGGACGGTGCGGGCGACATCGGTGAGATGGGCGACGCGGGCGACACAGAAGCCAGCGCCGGCGTCACATCAAGCACTCGGCCCACGGTCGGCGTGGACATGCTCGCCGGGATCAACGAGGCCTGGATGCTCGTGTTGCTGCTGGTGGTGACGGCGCTCGCCACGGCGGCGCTGGTCTCCTGCACCTGCGATTGCACCGAAGGCGGGGCGGGAGGCGGTGGCGGCGGAGGAGGGGGCGGCGGAGGTGGTGGGGGAGGAGGCGGAGGCGGTGGTGGCGCCGAAGCGCCAACGCTGATGCTCATCGCCGTAGCCGTCTGCGTCGGCGTCAGCTGCGTGCTGCCGGGCAACGTGATGCTGGCGAAGGTGCCGGTGTCGAGCCCCGAGCCGGCCGTGATCAGGCCATAGGTGTCGGTCGGCGGTGGTGGCGCGCTCGTGACGTTCAGGCGCGTCATCGCCAGCGTGCCGAAGGAGCCGCCCGTGCCGCTGACGGTGCCGCTCACGACGACCGAGTCATTGGTCGCGGTGCCCGGGTCGCCGAGCTTGAGGTTCAGCACCGAGCCCGTGTCCAGCAGCAGGTTGCCGTTGACGGTCAACTGCCCGAGCGAGGTCGGCGTGCCCACGCTGAGCGTGCCGCGGTTGATGAAGCCGGCCGTGACATTCACGATGCCGGCATTGCCGAGCTGCATCGCTCCGTTGTTGGTGAAGCTGCTGGCGGAGATGGTCCAGCTGCCGCCTTGCGCGAGCAATTGCCCGTTGTTGACCATCGGCTCAGCCGGCGCGCCCAGGTAGGTCAGCGCGCCCGAGCCTTGCAGCGTCAGCCCCGCGGCGAGCGTGAGTCCGCCGGCTGTCGGATAGCCGGTGATGAAGCTGGCGCCGTTGGACTGGATCGTCGCGGTATTGCCCGCGGCCGGCCCGAGGGTTTGCGCGCCGTCGAGATACCAGCTCGAATTGGTCGTCAAGGTAACGCCATTCGCCAGCGGCAGGCCGCCCAGCACATAGACCGCCTGGCCGTTGCTGACCGAGAGGCTGGAGCCCAGGTTGAGATGGTCGAGCGTGCCGCCGCTGATGCCGAGCTGCGGCGTGGCATCGGTGTCGACGAGCGTGCCGTTCTTCAGCGTGCCGCTGAGGTTGGCCAGGCCGCCTGTGCTGAAGGGGCCGGCACTGCCCACGTCGAGCGTGCCGCCGCCGAGGTCCATGATGCCGGTCAGGTTCAGCGTCGTGCCGGCGCTGCGATTGAAAGTGCCGGTGCCGACAAAGGACGTAGGCGTCAGCGCCGAGCCGCCGATATTGAGCGTGCCGCCGCTGAAGGTGATCAGGCTGCTGTTGGCCCAGGTGCTGGTGGCGTAGCCGAGGCTGGCCGTGCCGCCGCTGATATCGATCACGCCGCCCGCGCCGTTGGTGAAGCTGCCGGTCTGGTCGTAGAGCGTGCCGGCGCTGAGGTCGATCGAGCCGTGGTTGGTGAAGCTCGTGCCCTGGAAGTAGAGCGCGTTGGCGGTGTTGGCGCGGATGATGCCGTTGTTCGTGATGTCCGACGTGCCCAGCAGATAGCCCCAGCCTTGCAGCGTCAGGCCCGAGGGCAGCGTCAGCGTGCCGAGCGTGCCGTAGCCGGCGGTGAACTGGCCGCCGTTGCTCTGCACGGTGGCGTTGCCCGTGGTGGGGCCGAAGGTCTGCGCGCCAGTGAAGAGCCAGTTGCCGGCCGTGGTCAGCGTGATGCCATTGGCGAGGTTGAGGCCGTTCAGCACGATCACGGCATTGCCGTTGTTCCCGATGGTCATGCTCGTCAGCACGTTGATCGTGTCGAGCGTGCCGTTGGTGATGCTGAGAACCGGCGTGGGTCCGGTGTTGGCGAGGCTGCCGTTGCGCAGCGTGCCGAAGTTGATGTTGTTCAGGCCGCCGGTGCGGAAGAGGCCGGTGTCGCTGAGGTCGAGCGTGGTGCCGCCGAGATCCAGCGTGCCGGTCAGATTCAGCGTGGTGCCCGCGGTACGTGTGAACGCGGCGCCGGTCAGCGCGGCCCGCGTGAAGAGGCCGCCCAGGTTGAGCGTGCCCGCGTTCAGCTGGATCTGCCCGCCATTGGTCCAGGTGTTGGTGGAGTAACCGATATTGGCCGTGCCGCCGCTGACGGTGATGAGGCCGCCCGTGCCGTTGGTGAAGCCGCCGCCGCTGTCGGTCAGCGTGCCGGCGCTGACGTCGAGCGTGCCGTTGTTGACGAAGCCCGGCGCCTGCAAGCTCAGCGTGTTGCCGACCGAGTTGACCTTGATCGCCCCGTTGTTGACGATGTTCGAGGCGCCGGTGAGCGTGCCCCAACCCTGCAGCGTCAGGCCGTTGGCCAGGGTCAGGATGCCGACCGGGCCGGCGCCCGCGCTGAAGCTGGCGCCGTTCGATTGCAGCGTGGCCAGGCCCGCGCTCACCGGCGCGATGCTCTGTGCGCCTTCAAAGAACCAGCTGTTGTTCGTCGCGAGCGTGGTGCCGTTGGCGAGCTGCAGGCCGTTGATGACGTCGATGCCGCCGCCATTGCTGAGGTTGAAACTGTTGGCGAAGGTGACCGTGTCGAGCGAGGCGTTGTTGATGGACAGCTGCGGCGTCGCATCGGGGCTGGTCAGCGTGCTGTTGCTCAGCAGGACGTTGTCCATCACCAAGGGGCCGGTGAAGCGAACGGTGCCGCCGGAGGTGATCAGATTGCCGGCCACGGTGCTGCCGCCGGGTGCGTTGAGGTTGATGTTCAGCACATTGCCCGTCGAGCCGGACAGCGTGGCCGACGGGTGCATGTTGATCGTGCCGTCGGCGTTGAGCGTGAGCGTGCGCAGGCCGCCGGAGGAGTTCAGGATGGAGACCGCGCCGCCCGCGTCGGCAAAGCCGTTGATCACGATGGCGCCGGTGCCGCCCGTGCCGGCTGCGGTCTGCAGCGTGACGTCGGTGCCGCCGTTGAGCGCGGCGTTGATCTGGGTGTCGCCGATGCTCGAACTGTTCGGTGGATCAAAGAGGCCGCCGGCGAGCGCGCCGGCCGAGCCGTGCACGACGGTGATGTCGGAGGGGTCTAGCAGCCATGTTCCGTCAGCACCGTTGGTGCCGCTGGCCGATGCCGCGCTGACCCGTGCGCCGCTCACGTCGAGCGCGACGTGGCTCGAGGTTTCGATGAAGCCGCCCTTGCCCGAACCGCCGTGCGCGCTGAGGCTGCCGTAGACGCGCGAGGAGGCTTCGCTCCACAGCACGATCTGGCCGCCGTCACGGGCGCCGTTCGCATTGATGAGCGCATCGGGCCCCAGGTAGATGGCCTGTGAATTGGGCGTTAGCGCATCCTGGCCGCGCAGCCCGCCGCCCATCAGCACGGTGCCACCCGATTGCCCCGACGCGTCGATGCGAGCGGCATCCAGAACGCCGACGTTGCGACCGAGCAGCTCGATCCTGCCGCCGCTGCCCGATCCACCTTGCGCCGACACCTGGCCCTGCACGAGCAGCGTGCCCGCCGTGCCCGCGTCGAGCGTGACGATGCCGCCGGTCACGCCATCGGCGCGCGTCTGGCTGCCGGCGCTTAAATTCAGCGCATCGCTGGCGCGCAGCACGATCTGGCCTTGCGCATCGCGCGAGAGCGTATCGGCGCGTATGAAGCCTTGCTGGTTCACCAGCGCCGCTTCAAGGCTGACCGCGCCGCCCGGTGCCGAGAGGCCGCCTTGATTGAGGATCTGGCCCACCGACTGGCCCGGCGGCAGCGCCACCCGGACGGTCAGGTTCGGCAAGCCGGTGTCGACGAGATCCACGCTCTGCGCACCGGCCAGCGCAATCTGCCCGGCCTCGATCTCGCCGGTGTTCTCGATCCGCGCGCCGATCAACACGATCTGGCCGCCGTTGGCGCTGTGCAGGCTGCCTTCGTTGCGCAGCAGGGCTTGCGTGTCTGCACCTTCAAAGTGATAGCGGCCGGCCAGGAAGTCGCCGTCGAGCAAGGGCAGGGTGGAGACCACCAGCGAGCCCACATCCACGCGAGCCGAAGCGCCGAACAGCACGCCGTTCGGATTGATCAGCCAGACCTGGCCGTTGCTGCCGAGGCTGCCGAAGAGGCTCGACGGATCATTGCCCGTCACGCGGTTGAGCACCTTGCTGGCTGCGCTGGCCTGGTTGAAGTAGATCTGCGCCGCGCTGCCGATCGAAAAGCTCTGCCAGTTGAGGATGGCGTCAGGGCTGTTGCTGACGGTCAGCTTGTTGCCTTGCAGCGTCTGCGTGGCCTGGCCTTGCACGACCTGCAGGCCGCTGGGCAAGACGGTGGCGCCGGGTGTGCCGGGTACTGCAGCACTCAGCACGACGGCCGGGCTCAGCAGTCCCGCGGCCAGCAGGGCTTGGCACAGGCGCTTGATGTTCAGGGGGCGGAGGGCTTGCATGCGAACGCTCCTAAATGGCCAGGCTCAGGGCCACGTGGATGCGGTTGTCGCCGCGCCGCGTGAGGCTGCCCGCGCGCAGCGCATGGCCCCAGTCGAGCCGGGCCTGGAAATCCTGGTACGCGTAGCGCAGGCCCGCGCCTGCCGAGGCGAGCTGGCACCGTGAGCGCCCAATGGCGCAGGGCGTGCCGAGCCGGTTGTCGGCCCAACCCGCATCGGAAAAAGCCAGCGCGCGGAGCTGCGCGAGCGCGGCGGATGCGGTCGGGAACAGCGCGGCGCTCAAGTACTCAAGCGTGCCTTGCAGGCCCCGATCACCGCTGACTTCGCGCTCGGCATAGCCGCGCACGCTTTGCGCGCCGCCGAGGCCGAACTGCTCGCCAGGGATCAGCGCGTCGCTGGTGTACTGGGCCGCGGCGCGCAGGCTCACCGAGCCCAGGCTCTCCTGGCCGGTGTTGTTCGTGAAGGTATACGTGGCCGCGTAGTGGCCCCGGAAGATGCCGTAATGCTGGCGCGCACCGGGGCGCACGGTCTGCACGCTGGCCGCATCGGCATTGCCGCCCAGGAAGCCCAGATTGACGCTCAATCCCAGGCCCCAGTTCTGCACCACCAGGCCCGCGCTCTGGCCCAGGTACTGCACGGTCAGCGGCTGCACGTCCACGCTCGCGCCGGCCGATCCGCAGGCACCGGCCGGCAGACCCGAGATGCTGCAGCTGTTGTCGTAGACGCGGTCTTCGAGGCCGAGCAGCAGGCGCTGGTCCACATTGCCGAGGCGCGGCAGGTAGTAGTTCAGGCGCGTGCCGAGGATGTAGCCGCGACCGGCGAAATCGAGATCACCGGCCGCCGTGGCCGTCGTGCCGGCGCTGACGTCGTACCAGGCGGCATAGGCATCCAGCGCCATCGAGCGCGTGTAGAGCGGCGCGCGATAGCTGACGCTGGCCACCACCAGCTCGCTCGGGTGTTCGGGTGCGAGCTGAAGTTCCAGGCCGAGGATCTGATCGCCGCCGAGCAGGTCGCCGTCCATCCACCCTAAGGAGCTGCGCCAGCGGCCCGTGCTGGCGTTGCCCGTGTTGTCGAGCCGCACATGGAATTGCTGCGTCGGCCGTTCGCGCACGGACACCTGCGCGTTGATGTCGCCCGGCCCTTCGCCCGGCTGCAGCAGCACCTGCACCGTCTTGACCGGGCTCTCGTTGGCGAGCTGGATCTGCTCGTCGATCACGCGTACCCGCGGCGTTTCGCCGGGTTTCAGGTCGGGCAGGCTGGCGAGGATGTTGGCGGTGCTGAAGTGCTCGTTGCCTTTCACCTCCACATGGGCGAGCCGCCCTTCGACGACGCGGATGCGGACGACGACGTCTTTTTTGAGCGTCTGCTCAGGCAGGAAGGCGATGACGCCGCCATAGCCGGCGCGGCGGTAGAGCTCCTGCACGGCCGCGGCTGCCGCCTTGAGGCGAGGAAGGTCGGGCTCGCGGTCCTGCCGATTTCGCGGCTGGCTGTGGAATTCCGCCAGCCGTGCCTGGATCGTTTCAGGCGCCAGCAGCGTATTGCCGGCGACTTCAAAGCCGGGGGCGTTGACGATGACGCCTTCCGCTGCATCCACAGCAGCCGCCGAAGCAGGCGAGCACAGCAAGGAAAGCGTCGTCGTCAAGGCAAGCGCAAACGCCGCTGACGAAGATGCCCATTGCCGAATTCTGGCTTTCAAATCGCCCTCCTCGACCTGTCCCGGTTCGATCTCGACCGGGATCGCGAACCCCGACCCTGGCGCCGATCTTCACCTTGCCCTTGCCGGATGGCAAGAAGCTGTGGGGCCTGGAATACGCTTGGTTGGAGGGTTAGGTTTCAGCGCTCGGCCGCCTGCCTTTCTTCGTAATAGTGGGCGAGCACTTCGAAGGCCTGTTTGCGTTGCCCGGTTTCGGAGATCAGCCCCTTGCGGTTCCAGCCCTGCTGGAAATCGGGGTTCTGCCGGCGCGGCGAACGGAAGTCCTTCAGGATCCACGGCGACAGGCCGCGCAGGGTCGGGATCTTGTCCGCCATCGCCAGCGTCTGGCGGTAGTAGGCGGCCTGGAACTGCTCGGAGAATTTGCGCGGCGCGGCGCGCTCGTCCATGAAACCGGCCTTCGCATCGGCGCCGAACTCCGAGAAGATCAGCGGCTTGTCGGCGGGCACGCGCCAGACGCTGCCCGGCAGGTCCGCCAGCCGGTCTTGCGTGTACCAGCCGTTGTAGGTGTTGATCGCGATGACGTCGAGCGCATCCGCGAGCGGATCGGCCAGCGTCATGGTCGGCACGCTCGCCTTCGCGTCGCGCTCGACCAGCAGCGCCGCGCTGACCAGTCGCGTGTCATCGAGCTTGCGCACGTCGCCCACGAGCGTGCGCAGGAAGGTGTTGCGGGCCTCGCTCACCGGCGTCTCGTTGGCCACGCTCCAGATCGCGATCGAGGCGCGGTTGCGGTCGCGCAGGATGTTCTCGGCGAGCATGTTGCGCGCGGTGGCCAGCGTGTCCGGGTTCGGCCAGGCGACGAGCCAGTAGACAGGCACCTCGCTCCAGACCAGCAAGCCCATCTCGTCGGCCATCCGCGTCATCACTTCCGAGTGCGGATAGTGCGCGAGGCGGACGTAGTTGCCGTGCAGGCCGTTCTTGACCTCGCTGAGCAAGGCGCGCGCCGCCTCGGGCGTCATATCGCGCGTCGGGTTGGGGCCGATCTCTTCCTCGTGCAGCGAAATGCCGCGCAGGAAGATCGGTTGGCCGTTGAGCAGGATGTCGGCGCCGCGCGCCTCGATCGTGCGGAAGCCGATGCGGTCACGCCAATGATCGTCGCCGGCTTCGATCCTCACGTCGTAGAGCTTGGGTTTGTCGGGCGACCAGCGGACCAGCGCGCGCGGTGCCGCCACGCGCATGCGCAAGGTGCCCTGTTCGTCGGTGGTGCCCGCGAGATCGAGCCCGAGCTCGGCGATGCGCAGATGCACCGATTGATGCACGGCCTGCGCGCCGTCGAGATGCGCATCGACGGCCAACTGCCCGTCGCGCGTCAAGCGCACCCAGGCCTCATCGACATACGTCGCGGGCGTCGAGATCAACCGCACCGGCCGCGTGAGGCCGCCGTAGTTTTCCCAATCGGTGACGGGCGGCGGCACCGTCGCTGGCGTGGCCTGCGAGTCGACCCCGACGGTGATCTGGTTGTCGCCTTCGCGCAGCAGCTTCGTGACCTCGAAGGCAAACGGCGTGAAGCCGCCTTCATGCCGACCGACCGGCTGGCCGTTCAGATAGACGACAGTCTTGTAATTCGCCGCGCCGAAGCGCAGGAACTGGCGCCCTGATCTCGGCGCGGGCGCCTTGAACGCGCGCTGATACCAGATCAGGCCCTGGTAGTGCCGCAGCTCCGGCGCCTCGGTGAGCCAGGACGAAGGCAGCGCCGTGACCGGCGAATGGGCGAGATCGAATTCATAAAGCACGCGGTTGTCATTCGCCATCGCCGCACGCACATCGACATCGCGCCAGCGCTGCTGCCCGGCATCCGGCGGCTCGCCGTGGAAGCCCGCAAGGCCCGAACGATAAGGATCGATCGAGTAGTGCCAGGCGCCTGAGAGGTCGAGGCCGTCGCGCATATCGGCCGAGACGAGCAGCGGGCTGGAGGCGGCGGTGGCCAAGGGCAGGGCGGCAGGCGGATCGGCTTGCGTTGCCGACGCGGCGCAGAGGATGGTGCTGACCAGCAGCCTTTGCATCGTCTTGATCATGGGGCGTTCGCTCCTTCTTGCCTGCTTTTGCAGGCGTGCCGATTGTGGCCTCGCCATCGGCCCGATGCGGAGAGTCTTGGGGCAAGCACCACGGGCCAAGAACCTCAACCGCCCCTAGACTCAACGCCGCCGGGCTGACGTCGTACCCGGCGATGCAAGAACAACACAAGGGTCACGCATGCGTCACATCCGTCACGTCCATCATGTCAATTTCGCCGTCCTGATTTCTCTGCTGGCAGCCAGCACCGCGGCTCTCGCCGATACCGAACGCTTCATGGTGTTCCGGCAGGAGGCCAACATCGGCCGGGTGGTGGTCGAAACCGCCGGCAACACAGCCAAGATCGAGTTCGACGTCAAGGACAACGGGCGCGGGCCGACAGTGGCCGAGGAACTGAGGCTTGATGCTAACGGTCTGCCTGATCGGTGGAAAATCACCGGCACGCAGACCTTCGGCGGCAAGATCGACGAGGGCTTCGAGCGCAGCGGCGAGCTTTCCAGTTGGCATGACTCGAGCGGCCCCGCCAGCGCCAAGGGCAAGCCCAAGCTCTACATCGCGCAGAGCGCCAGCCCCTTCGAGTTGCAGATCTATGCGCGCGCCCTGATCAAGGCGGGTGGGCCGCTCGATGTGCTGCCCGGCGGGACCTTGAACCTCACCAAGGGCGAGACGCTCACGCTCAAAGGGCCGGCGGGCGATGTGGCGGTTACGCGCTATGACCTGACCGGCATCAGCCTGAATCCCACGGTGATGTTGCTGGACGCCGAGCACCGCCTCATCGCGCTGCCGTCGGCGAGCGGCGGTCTGGTTCGCGCCGGTTTCGAGGGCGAGAACCCGCGTCTGCGCAAGCTTGCGGCGGGATGGCAGAGCGCGCGCTGGTCGACGATCCAGCGCGAGACGGCGAAGCATTTCGCGGGGCCGGTGCGGATCACCAACGTGCGGCTGTTCGACCCGGTGGCGAAGGCGCTGACGCCGATCGTCTCGGTCGTCGTCAACGGCAATATCATCGCCGGCATCCAGCCCTCGGATCGTGCGCCCACGCCGGGCGAGACGGTGATCGACGGCGCCGGCGGCACGCTGGTGCCCGGCATGTTCGAGATGCACGCGCATCTGGGCGAGAACGGTGCGCTGCTGAACCTGCTGGCGGGCATCACGAGCGTGCGCGACATGGGCAACAGCAACCCGGTGCTTGACGCGCTCGACCACCGCATCATCAGCGGCGAAGTGGCGGGCCCGCGCATCGTGCGGAACGGCTTTATCGAGGGCAAGTCGCCGTTCAATTCGAGCAACGGCTTCGTCGTCGACAGCGAGGCGCGCGCGGTTGAAGCGGTGCGCTGGTATGCGGCTCGCGGCTACTCGGGCATCAAGATCTACAACAGCATCGATCCCAAGTGGGTGCCGGCCATGATCGCCGAGGCCAAGGCGCTGGGCATGCGGGTGATGGGCCATGTGCCGGCGTTCACGAATGCGGACGCGATGATTGCGGCGGGCTATGACGAGGTCACGCACATCAACCAGCTCTCGCTCGGCTGGATCATCAAGCCCGATGAAGACACGCGGACGCTGTTCCGCCTGACCGCACTCGGCCGCCTGCCGGCGCTGGATCTCGATTCGGCGGCGGTGCAATCGACGCTCAACACGATGAAGGCCAAGGGTGTGGCGCTCGATGCGACGCTTGGCATCCACGAGAACCTGCTGCTCAACCGCAACGGCGTCGTGGCGCCGGGCGCGCAGGACTATTTCTCGCACATGCCGGTCGGCGTGCAGCGCGATCTGAAGCAGGAGTGGAGCAACGCCGACACCTTCGGCGGCGACGCGAACGCGCACAAGGTGTTCGACAAGCTGACCGAGGTGCTGCGCCGCGCGCACGCGAAGGGCATCTTCATCGTGCCGGGCACCGACACCGGCGGCTCGTTCACCTACCACCGCGAACTGGAGCTCTACACGAGCCTCGGCATGACGCCTGCTGAAGTGCTGTCGCGCGCCACGCTCGAGATGGCGAAGTACCTGGGCGAGGACCAGCGGCTCGGCTCGATCACACGCGGCAAGCTCGCCGACTTCTTCCTGATCCCGGGCGACCCGACGAAAGAGGTCAAGGCCATCAAGACGATCAGGCTGGTGGTGAAGGACGGCGTGTTCTATGTCCCGGCCGAGATCTACCCGCGCTTCGGCATCACGCCGTTCGCGGCCGCGCCCCGGATCACGGCGCCTGATCCGGCCAACGTGGGCACGCTGAAGGTGGCCGAGCGGGCGGTGCCGATGCGGCAGGGCTATGCCTCGACCGCGGCGGACGAGGGTGATGAACACGGGGACGACTAGGCTGGCTTGCCAGCCGGCGCCCCCGTTCTTCACGACTACCTCATCACGAGCGCAGTGCTCGCTGAATCAACCGCGACTTGCTTGCTGCGGTCCCAGGAGGTGAAGCGGTACGAGACCACATCACCGGCCTTGAGCCCGGCTGCCGTGTAGCGGCTCGCGCCCGAGGCATCCTGGAACATGCGCACGGTCTGGGTGTCGCCGCCGTTGACGCTGTAGTGCAGGTCGACCCAGTCGCTCGCCGCGGCCGTGAAGCTGACCATGCTGGCGCTGCTCTGTTGGGCGCCGGTGGAGACGACGGGCGTGGTGGGCAGTGCCTTGGCAGTCATCGAGAGCGGCGTGCGCGACGTGAGCGGGGTGAGCGCGGCGACCGTCGTGCCCGTGCTGGCCGGGTTGCTGCTCGAATCCCAGATGATGTCGTCGACCGCCATCTGGAAGGTCGCGCCCGGCAGGCTGCCGTCCACGCTGAAGATCTGGAACAGGTCGAGCATCGATTGCAGCGCCATCGCCGGGCCGGCCATCTCGGCCACCGGGATCGTGGCCGTGCCCCACTCGCCGTTGCGCACCAAGCCGTAGGCCGTGACGTTGGCGGGGAAGGTGACCGCGTGCTGGTTCGTGTAGGTGTCCTGCATCGCGACCTTGAACGCGACATTGGCCGGGATCTTGATCTTCAGCTTGACGTAGCCGTTACGGAAGCCGCTCATGTCGTGCGCCTGGCGCGACTCGATGCTCGCGCCGAACCACTGGCCCGGTGCCGTGTAGCTCAGGGCCAGCACGCCCGTGCCTTCGTACGGCGGCAGCGTGCCTGCGGTCATCGAGGCGTTGTTCCACACGAAGATGTCGGACGACACGCCGGGCACCTGCTGGTTGTCGACCGGCGTGAGATCGGTGAAGACACCGAACTTGCCGACCTCGGGCTGGATGCCGGTGCCGAGCTTCACTTCGCCGAGGCCGTCGAGCTGGTAGACGCGCACATAGTCCACGTACATCGTGCCGGGCAGCGGCGCGGTCACCTGCGCGGGCGTGGCGGCCGGCGTGAAGTTGCCGCCCACGGCGAGGTTCATCAGCAGGTAGAACGGCGATTGCAGCGCGGTGGAGTTGACCGCCAGCGGCGCCTTGTACATGTCGTATTCGCGGCCGTTGTCGACGACGGTGAAGCGCATCTGCGTGTCCGTCCAGTACAGCCGGTAGATCACGAAGCGCTTGGCCAGCGAGCGCGTCGGCGTGTACCAGTTCTTGGTCTGCCAGGCCGTGGAGGCGGCGCAGCTTTCATTGCCGGGCACGCAGGCCGCGTCCTGGAAGGTGATCACGTTCGAGCCGACGAACTGGTCGGGCGAGATCGCCGGCAAGCCCGCTTGCGGCTTGCTGCCCATCTCCATGATGTCGATCTCGCCGTTGCGCGGCCAGACCTGCGGGCTCACGCCGAGCATCCAGGCCGCGGGCCACAGGCCGATGCCGACCGAGGGCGTGGCCATGCGCACTTCGACCATGCCGTACTTGACCTGCACCTTGCCCGAGGAATCGAGCTTGCCCGAGGTGAACGAATTGCCGCCCATCGGCTCTCGTTTGGCCGTGATCGCGAGCGCGCGCGTGCCGGGCTCGAAGGGCACGTCGACGATGGCGATGTTGTTGGGGCTGTAGAACTCGAGCTCCTGGTTGCCGTAGCCGCAGAGGTTGATCTGGCAACCGTTGCCGTTGCTGGCGGTCCAGAGCGTCGTGTCGAGCGTCGCGGCGTTGAACTCTTCCGACCACAGCAGCTGGCCGATCGTCGGGCTGGTGACGCTGGCGGAGGCGCCGAGGCTGGCGAGGGCCAGCGTTGCAGCGAGCAGATGTTGGTGTGTCTTCATGCCCGGCCTCCTTGCTTGCGAGCGCGACGCAGGGCGAGCAGCAGGCCGCCCGCGATCATCAAGGCGTAGCTCGAAGGCTCGGGCACGGCGCTCGTGACGGTGATGCGCGCGGCGGGCAAGCCGACGAAGCCGCTGCTTTCCTCGACCCAGGCGCCGCTGCTGTCCGTGTAGGCCCAGTTGGCGGTGGCGTCTTCGGTGCCGCTTTGCCAGGTGCCGGAGAAGCCGTTGTCGGCCACGGCGGTGAGCCAGTAGTTGCCGGCCGCGAGCGACCAGGCGCTCGGCGTGAGCAGCGAGTTGGCGGTCGGGTCATTGAGGTGCGTGCTGTAGAGCCAGCTGCTGCTGTCGACCGGCACGGCGCCCGAGCGCGACATGATGCCGAAGGTGACGCCGCCGAGGCCGTCGAGCGAGCTCAGGATAGCTTGCACATCGGTGGCCGAGCTGATCGTGAAGGGGATCGCGATGTCCTGGTGGCCCGTGGCGTCGCGGTAGACCATCGAAGGCCAGCCGTCGGTGGCGTCGCCGGGGCCGTAGGAATCGAGCACGACGGTCTGGGCGCCGGCTTGTGCAGCGGCGGCGCAGAGCAGGAGGAGGGCGCAGGCTGGTGCGACGCCGCTTGAGCGTGAAGTTATGAGTTTCATGTGGATGTGTCCTTTCGATGAGTCGTCGATCAGCCGCGACGACGACGTGCCACCAGCCCGATGGCGCCCAGGCCGGCGAGCAGCAGCGCGTAGCTGTCAGGCTCCGGCACGGCGGCGGCCGGGCTCAGGGCGAGATTGATGTCGTCGATGTAGACCGCGTTGCTGCGGCCATCGAGCAGCGGGCCAACCGCTGTGTTCATCTCGAGGAAGACCGAGGTCGTGCCGGCCGGAATGGCCGCCGCCTGGAAGGTGATCAGCGTCCAGGTGTCGGGGTTGATCGAGCCCTGGAAGAACTGGTTGCCGCTCGACGCCAGGATGCCGCTGGCGCCCTGGTAGTTCAGCGAGAACAGCACGTTGCCGGTGGTGCTGACATCGCCCTTGGCCCAGAAGCTCAGCACGGGCGTATCGCCCACCTCGGCATCGGTCAGCAGTGCGAGGCCGCCATGCGCGACGGAATCCTGGAACAGCGTGGAAGCGCCGAAGCCCGTGGGCACGGTCAGCAGCGCGGAGTGGGCGCCGGTGTGGGCTTGATCGGACAGCATCGCGGGGAAGCCGGTCGGCGCGGCGAGCCAGCCCGCCGCGAAGGACGAGCCGTCGGGGCTGGGCGTCTCGAAGCCGCCGTTGGCGAAGCCGTTGTCGGCCTGGGCCGCGCCTGAAAAAGCCGCGGCGAGGAAGAGGGTGGCGGCCGTTCGGCCAAGGCTGGGTGCCTTCATGTTCTGCATGTCGTCTCCTTGATTTTCTGAATGAGCGGTGGCTTGGGAACTCACTGAACACACGATGAGGCGACAACGAACTGCAGACTTGCCGCCGTTTTGCTGAAATCCTGAAAGCGCTTTCTGAAAGCGCTTTCAAGACGGCGGACGATAGGGGCAAGCTCCGGCCGCGTCAATGCGAACCGGCCTGGGGAGAACCCTTGTCGGAGGGGCTGTTACAGGCGGTCGAGCCCGTGCCGCTGGTGCCAGTCGGCCAGCGATTCCTCGGGCCAGAGCTGGCTGTGCACGTGGCCCTTGCCCTTGGGCACGTCGACCCAGTTCGCGGCGTAGGCGAGGGCGGCTTCCACGACGGCGGGAGGCTTCGGCAGCGGTGTGTCGATCGCCGAGGCGTGCGGGTGGATCAGCTCCGGCCAGCGCGGGTCATAAAGCCAGAGCGCGCTGCCGCACTTGAGGCAGAAGCGGCGCTCGGCCTTCGAGCGCGTGGCGCGCTTGCCGGGCTCGCGCATGACCGCGTGATAGCGGCCTAGCTGCCTGGCTCCCTTGCTGATCTTCAGCGTCGCCGCATCCGCGCCGAGATTGATCGCGTAGCCGCCGCCACCGGCCGTCTTGCGGCAGATCGAGCAATGGCAGTGCATGAAGGGCGCGGGGCTCATGGCCTCCACGCTGAAGCGCACGGCGCCGCAATGGCAGGAACCTTCGAGATGCATGGCGAACTCCTTGTTCTGATCGCTGAAGACGTCTCAAGAAAGTATTGCCCGGCTCGCTTGTGAAGCGGATGAAAACGCGCTCCTGTCCTACGCGCAGCGCGGCGCCATTCGGCACGCCGCTTGCCCGACGAACAGTTCATCAGCAGCCGTACCGCAGGAGGTCAACATGGGACGCAGCAGTGTGCTCGGAACCGATCAGGCTCCGTTGGAAGCAAAGGGCCGGGACGAGGAAGCGCTCGGGCCGGGCGACAGTTCGGACAGCGCCAGTGACCTGGTCGGTGCGGACGATCTGCCCAGCGCCGATCCGGGCGAACCGGTCGATGTGACGCTGGGCCGCGATGTGGCGCACGCACCGATCGAGCAGGCGGAAGACGACGGCTCGCAGCTCGGTGCGGACATCACCGTGGATCGCGTCTTCAACCCCGATGAGGACCTTGAAGAAATCGCTGGAAGCGACACCGAACCAGAAGAAAGGATGGCCCGTCATGGCAAGAACCGTCGCTGAACACCTGACCTCCACGCTCGCCGAGATCGGCGCCACGCAGGTCTTCGGCATCGTCGGCGATGCGCTGAACGCCTTCACCGATGCGATCCGCCGCGACTCGCGGATGCGCTGGCTCGGCGTGCGGCACGAGGAAGGCGCCGCGCTCGCCGCAGCGGGCCAGGCCAAGCTCACCGGCCGGCTTGGCGTCTGCGCGGGCACGACGGGGCCGGGCGCCAATCACCTGCTGGCCGGCTTGTACGAAGCGCGGCACGACCACGCGCCTGTGCTCGCGATCTCGGGCGATGTGCCCACGTCGATGGGCGGCATCGACTATCTGCAGGCGGCCGATCACGTCCAGGCCTTCCGCGATGCCTGCGTCTACGCGGCCTCCATCACGTCGGCCGAGGCCGCGCCGGCGCAGATCCACGAAGCCATCGCCACCGCCTACGGGCAGCGCGGCGTGGCGCTGCTGAACATTCCGCAGGACGTCTTCGGCGCCAAGACCGCGCGGCCGGTGCCGAGTCTGGCGACGCTGCGCAGCCACCCCGAAATCGCGCCCGACGCGGCCGACATCAAGGCCGCCGCCGCTTTGATCGACGCGACCAAGGCCGTCACGATCTTCGTCGGCCACGGCGCGGCCGAAGCGCGCGAGGAGGTGCTGGCGCTGGCCAAGCGCCTGAAGGCGCCGATCGTCCACACCTACCGGGCGCTTGATCAATTCGAGTTCGACGATCCGCATGTGGTCGGCGGTCTCGGCCTGATCGGCTCGAAGGCCGGCTACGACGCGGTGCGCTGCTGCGGCCTGCTGCTGATGATCGGCAGCGACTATCCGTACACCGAGTTCCTGCCGCAGAAGACGCCGGTGATCCAGATCGACGAACGCGCCTTCGCGATCGGCCGCCGCCTGCCGGTCACGCAGGCCATCGTCGGCTCCAGCCGTCCGGCCGTGGCAGCGCTGCTGGAAGCGGTCAGTGCGAAGACCGACACCGAGTTCCTCGAACTGATGCAAAGAGGCTGGCAATCATGGCGCCAGATGCTCGACAAGAAGGCTGATCTGGCGCGCAGCACGGACCGCATCCATCCGCAGGCCCTGGCCCGCACGGTCAGCGATCTCGCGGCCGACGACGCCGTGTTCTGCGTGGACACCGGCGAGGTGACCTTGTGGACCGCCAACTGGCTGCGCCCGCGCGGCCGTCAGTCGATCACGGGCTCCTACAACAACGCGGCCGTCGGCACCGCACTCGGCATGGCCAACGGCGTGCAGGCGCTCGACCCGCGTCGTCAGGTCATCGTGATGTGCGGAGACGGCGGCTTCGGCATGCTGATGCAGGAATTCGCCACCGCCGTGCAGCACCGCTTGCCGATCAAGGTGATCGTCTTCAACAACGCTGGTTGGGGGCTCGTGCACCTCGAGATGGAAGAGGCCGCCTTGCCCGCTTTCAAGCAGGGCGTGGGCATGCGCAACCCCGACTTCGCGATGGTCGCGCGCGCCTGCGGCGGCCGCGGCTTCACGGTGACCAAGCCGCAAATGCTGCGCGAGACGATCGCGCAGGCGCTGGCAATGGAGGGGCCGGTGGTGATCGACGTCGCCGTCGATCCGTCCGAGATTCCGGCGATGCCGCACGTCGAGCTCGACAAGGTCTGGAAGTTCGGGATCGGGAAGGCGAGGGAGGCGTTTGGGGTTTGAACGCTGGTAGCTAGCCATGACGGTCTCTCTGTCTCTTCAGAAGGCACGGTGCAGTCTCAATCTTGGTCGCAGATGCCAGATAGGAGAACTGGTCTGCATCGGACTCGCGCGATCTTTTAGTTGGCCGGCGCGCCAAGCCTCGCGAAATCGAAAAGGTGCGCGAGCGGACCTGCCCGCGCGGCCATAAAAAGCCCCGCGTCCGACTGAAGTCGAGCGCGGGGCTTGGGGTTTTGAAAGGTCAGGAAAGCGAGTTGTCGGTTGACCTTTCGAGGTGTGCAGAACGAGAACTACTTTCGTGTCGCACCGTATGCCGCGTTGAGCGCTCGACTCATTGACGCATGCAGGGAACCCAACTTCGGTGTCTGCCCGTAAGCCTGATTGAGCAATGTCGGCGCCTTGAAGTACCGCGCTGACCAAGGCAGTTCGATCATCTTGTTCAAGTCGAACTTGGTGTCGAACGACAGCCCGGCTTGCTTGAATGCGACGGAATGTTTGTCCTTCGCGATCAGAAACTCTCCTGCTCGAAGCGACATCGTGCGCTGCGTAGTCCCATAGGCGACCTTGACCGCCACGCCATCCTCTTGCTCACGTACGCCAACCACCAAAGCCGGTCTCGGCTTGGGGCCGGGCTCTGTTTCGGGCAAGAACGGGAAGTGGCACCACACGATGTCGCCTGGTGACGGTGGGGGCCAACCGCTCATGGGAACAGTGATGCCTCGGAAAGCACTTTGCCCTTGGGTAAATGCTTGGAGGCGTCGGCCTTGACTGCTGCGAGTTGCCGAACGGTCAGAGGCCCATCATCGGCTTCGTAGCTCGGCAGCGTGCCTTCGGCGAGCCTTGCCAGCGCAAGGTGAACGACCTGAGTCTCAGGAACTCCAAGGCGCGTGGCCATGGCCTTGACCGTCTTGCGGGTGACCCCAAGGACGGAATCAGTGGGCCGGAATTTCAGCAACAGGGAATCGTTGGCGGTTGTCATCGCGCATCTCCTTTTGGCATATGAAAAGTATATACGACGTAGGTTCAACGTCATTTTCTGTTCTCCGTGCAAATGTTGTGCGGACAAGCCGCGGTTGAATGTGGAAGGAGATGCGCAACATCCCTTTGCAAGAACGTCGGTGCAGGCCGAGGTCGACGCTTAGAGGCTCGCTTTGGGTCTCTGTGGCAACTTCATCGCGAGCGCGTTGGCGCCGATCGGTAGGTGTTGCTGCACCCTCCTGATGCTGGCTTCCATGCAGGTGGAATCTGCAGAGCGACGTCGGGTGTCAGTGGATGCGTGCCGAGTGTTTCCAACTATTCGCGAGTGGTGGTTTCCAACCTGGGTGCGAACTTTCCAACTTTCTTAGAGGCCTCAACGCGGGCTAACGGTGGAGTTCCACCTACCGCACAAGCTCATCCAGCACTTCCACACCCCCACGCAAGTCTTTCATTTTGAACATGTTTTTTCAGGGCATTTCATTCGGTTTCAGCTCTAAGTGATTGATTCCATTGAGAAATTCCACGAAATAGCTTGACCTTCGGTGGTCGGGTTAGTAAAGTGGTGGAAAGTGTAGTTTCGTGGTTTGGCGTGGCTTGTCGTGGGATCGGGTGTGGCAAATATTGTGTTCCAAGGGGCGAGTGCCTTGGCCATGGATGGCAAGGGGCGCTTTGCCGTGCCTACGCGCCATCGCGAGGCCCTGCACGCTCTTTGCACCGGCCAGCTGACCCTGACCAAGCACCCCTCGGGCTGCCTGATGGTCTTCCCCCGTCCCGCTTGGGAAGCTTTTCGCGACAAGATCGCCGCGCTGCCGATGGCGGCTGCGGGCTGGAAGCGTGTGTTCCTCGGCAATGCGATGGACGTCGAGATCGACAGCGCCTCGCGCGTGCTGGTCTCGCCCGAGCTGCGCGAAGCGGCCGGCATCAGCAAGGACGGCGCCGTGATCCTGCTCGGCATGGGTCAGTACCTCGAGTTGTGGGACAAGGCTGCTTACGCTGCGCATGAGGTGCAGGTGATGGCCACCGAGATGCCGCAGGCGCTCCAGGAATTGTCCTTCTGATGAGCGCCCCGCAGTTCTCCCACACCACCGTGCTGCTGCACGAGACGGTGGATGGCGTGCTCACCGATCCCAACGGCCTCTACATCGACGGCACCTTTGGCCGCGGCGGGCATTCGCGCCTGCTGCTCGAAAAGCTCGGGGAGGGCGGGCGCCTGATTGCGATCGACCGCGATCTCGAAGCGATCGCGGCAGCCACCACGGGCGAAACGCGGGTCACGGACCCGCGTTTTTCCATCATCCATTCGCCCTTTGCCGACATGCGCGCGCAGCTCGCCGCCGTCGGCGTTTCGCAGGTGCAGGGTGTGCTGCTGGATTTGGGCGTTAGCAGCCCGCAGATCGACAACCCCGAGCGTGGTTTCAGCTTCCGGTTCACCGGCCCGCTGGACATGCGCATGGACACCACGCGGGGCGAAAGCGCCGCCGATTTTCTTGCCCGCGCCGACGAGCGCCAAATCGCGGAGGTGATAAAGAATTATGGGGAAGAACGGTTTGCTTCACAGATTGCAAAGGCGCTTGTTGCTTGCCGGGAGAGCGGGAGTGCTGTTCGCACCACCTCCGAGCTTTCCGAAGTCGTGGCTCGTGCAGTCAAAACCCGCGAGCCGGGCCAGAACCCTGCAACGCGCACATTTCAAGCGTTACGGATTCACGTCAACGCCGAGCTTGAGGAGCTCGAGCAGGGCTTGAGCGCCGCGCTGGCGCTGCTGGCGCCTGGCGGTCACCTCGCCGTGATCAGCTTCCATTCGCTCGAAGACCGCATCGTCAAGAACTTCATCAACGAGCACAGCAAGGAGGTCGTCGATCGCCGCGTGCCCTTTGCCGAGCCGAAGCCGATGGCCTTGAAGGCGATCGAGCGCATCAAGCCCAGCGAGGCCGAGATCAAGGGCAACCCGCGTTCGCGCAGCGCCGTGCTGCGCGTGGCTGAGCGCACGAGCGCTCCGCTGCCGGTGGTGCACACGAAGCGCAAGCGGACCGAATGATGAGCCACGCAGCGCCGGGCCGCCCCAAGCAAGTGGCTATCCCCTCGGGGGATCGGCCGACGTACCCGTCGGACGAGGGGCAGACATGAGCCGTTTGAATTTGCTGCTGATGCTGGCCGTGTTGGTCAGCGGGCTGCTGCTTGTGCACAGCGCCTATGACGCGCGCCGGTTGTTCTCGGCCGTTGACGACGCGCACTCCGAGGCCCGCCGGCTCGAAGCCGACAACCAACGCCTGCAAGCCGAACGCCGCGCGCAGGCCACCAATCTGCGCGTCGAGACCGTCGCCCGCGAGCGCCTGAACATGCGGCCGATCACGCCGGCGCTGACGCAGACGGTGGAGCTCGGTGCCCCCGCCGCTTCATCTCCCGCTGCCGCGGCCGCTTCGACATCAGGAGCCGCCCCATGAGCAGTTCCAAGCGGCAAGCCGGCGCCGCGAGCTCGCGCAAACTGAACTACGCGACCAGCCCGCTGCTGGCCTCGAAGACGCCGCCGTGGCGCTCGCGCTTCCTGGTCGCGCTGGTGGGCCTGGCCTTCGCCGGGCTGCTGGCGCGCGCGCTGTACGTGCAGGTCTTCGCCTCGGACTTCTATCAAAAGAAGGGCGACGAGCGCTATCTGCACACCCAGGAGCTGCCCGCCAGCCGCGGCCGTATCCTTGACCGCGAAGGCCAGGTGCTGGCCGCCAGCGTGGCCGTGCCCTCGTTCTGGGCCATCCCCAAAGAGATGGAGATCGACGCCGGCCAGCGCAAGCAACTGGCCCACATTTTGGGCATCAGCGCTGCCGAGCTGACGAAGAAGCTCGACCCTGAAAGCCGCTTTGTCTGGCTCGCCCGCCTGGCCGACGACAACACCGCCGCGCAGATCAAGGCCTTGAACATCAAGGGCGTGTTCGTGGACCGCGAATACAAGCGCAAGTACCCCGAGGGCGAGGCGGCCGCGCATGTGGTCGGCTTCACCAATGTGGAAGAGCGCGGCCAGGAGGGCATCGAGCTCGCCTTCGAGAACGACCTCGAAGGCCGCAAGGGCTCGCGCATGGTGCTCAAGGACCGCCTGGGCCGCGTGGTCGACGATGCGGGCGAGAGCGTCTCGCCCGTCAACGGCCGCGAGATCGGCCTGTCGATCGATTCCAAGATCCAGTTCTTCGCCTACCAGCGCATTCGTGATGCGGTGGTCGAGAACAAGGCCAAGGCCGGCTCGGTGGTGGTGCTCGATGCGCAGACCGGTGAGGTGCTGGCGCTGGCCAACTACCCGAGCTACAACCCCGGCGACCGGCAGAACCTCAGCGGCGCGCAGTTGCGCAACCGCGCGATCACCGACACCTTCGAGCCCGGCTCGACGATGAAGCCGCTGATTGCCGCGCTGGCGCTCGAGAGCAAGCTGGTCACGCCCGACACCATCGTCAACGCCACGCCGCACTCGATGGTGATCAGCGGCTGGTCGCCCACCGATGCCGAGCCTAACGGCCTGCTCACCGTGAACCAGGTGATCCAGAAGTCGAGCAATATCGGCATCAGCCGGCTGGCCATGCAGATGCAGCCGCGCGACATCTACTCGATGTACACGGCCGTTGGCCTGGGCCAGCGGCCGCAGATCAATTTCCCCGGCGCGGTCACCGGGCGCTTGCGTCCGTACAAGAGCTGGCGGCCGATCGAGCAGGCCACCATGAGCTTCGGCTACGGCCTTTCCGCCTCGCTGCTGCAGGTGGCGCACGCGTACACCACCTTCGCGCATGACGGCGAGCTGATCCCGCTGTCGATGACCAAGCTGCCGCCCGACCAGCCGGTGCACGGACAGCGCGTGTTTTCTTCGCAGGTGGCCGAGGAAATGCGCCACATGCTCAATATGGTGACCCAACCCGGCGGCACCGGGTTGATGGCGCAGGTACCCGGCTATGGCGTGGGCGGCAAGTCCGGCACGGCCTACAAGCAGGAGGGCAAGGGCTATGCCACCAACAAATACCGTTCGCTGTTCGTGGGCATTGCACCGATCGCCAAGCCGCGCATCATCGTGGCCGTGATGGTCGATGAGCCGGGCGCGGGCGCGCACTTCGGTGGCGTGGTCTCGGGCCCGGTGTTCAGCCAGGTGGTGGCGCAAAGCCTGCGCCTGATGAACGTGCCTCCCGATCTCGATGTGAAGTCACAAATCATCGCCAGCAAGAACGTCGAGAGCGTGAAGGAGAGCTTCTGATGCTCACACGTCTCAAATCCCCTGAAGCTGCAGCGCGTTGGCTGTTGGAGTGGACGCGCGGAGCGCTGCGCAGCGACAGCCGCGAAGTGACGCCCGGCGACGCTTTCATTGCATGGCCCGGTCATGCACGCGATGGTCGCGAGTTCGTGGCCGCTGCTTTGCAAGCGGGCGCTTCAACTTGCCTGGTCGAAGATGCGGATGTGGATGCCTTCGGTTTCGCCGATGCCCGCGTTGCCGCGCTGCCCGGCCTGAAAGCCCGCACCGGCTTGATCGCCGCCGAGTTCTATGGTCAGCCGAGCCAGAAGCTCGCCGTGCTGGCCGTCACCGGCACGAACGGCAAGACATCCACCGCGTGGTGGACCGCACAAGCGCTGACACTGCTGAACCAACGCTGCGGCGTGGTCGGCACGCTTGGCGTCGGCGAACCCGGCCAGCTCGAATACACAGGCCTCACCACGCCCGATCCGGTGCTGCTTCAACAAACCTTTCGCGGCATGGTCGACCAGGGCTTTGCGGCCTGCGCGATCGAGGCTTCGAGCATCGGCCTGCTGGAGCACCGCATGGCCGGCACGCAGGTGCGCGTCGCCCTGTTCACCAATTTCACGCAGGACCACCTCGACTACCACGGCAGCATGGAGGCCTACTGGGTCGCCAAGCGCCAGCTGTTCGCCTTCCCGGGCATGCAGGCGGCCGTGCTCAATGTCGATGATCCGCAGGGGGCGCCGCTCGCCGCTGAACTCGAGAGTCAGCTCGATGTGTGGACGTACTCGGTCGGCGGTGCGGCGCGGATCTCCGCGCATGATCTGCACTATCGGCCCGGCGGCATGGCCTTCACTTTGCGCGAGGGTGAGGACAGCCTGCTCGTGGAGAGTGGCCTGATCGGCGACTACAACGTGGCCAATCTGCTGGCCGTGATCGGCGGACTGCGCGCGCTTGGTCATCCGCTGCAGGCGATTGCCGAGGTGATCGCAAAGGTCACGCCGGTGCCGGGCCGCATGCAGCGGGTCGGCAATGGCCGCGAGCTTCCGCAGGTCGTCGTCGATTACGCCCACACGCCCGACGCGCTTGACAAGGCGCTGGCCGCGCTCAAGCCGCTGGCGCAGGCGCGTGGCGGGCAGCTTGTCTGCCTGTTCGGCTGCGGTGGCAACCGGGACCGCGCCAAGCGCCCGCTGATGGGCGCCATCGCCGAGCGCCGCGCGCAGCGCGTGATCCTCACGAGCGACAACCCGCGCCATGAGGCGCCCGAAGCCATCCTGGCCGATATCGAAGCCGGCCTCGCTGGCGCGGTCGACCACCTGACGATCACCGATCGCCACGAGGCCATCCGTCGCGCCGTGCTCGAAGCCGGTCCGCATGATGTCGTGCTGCTGGCCGGCAAGGGTCACGAGGACTACCAGGAAGTGACCGGCGTGCGCCGCCACTTCGACGATGTGGAAGAAGCGCGCGCCGCGCTGATCGCGAGGGCCGGGCTGTGATGACCTTGGCGCAAGCCCACCATCTGCTGCAGGCGGCCGTGCCCGAGGCGCGGCTCGTCGGCGACGCTGAGACCGTGTTCTGCCGCGTACACAGCGACACGCGCAGCCTGCGCGAGGGCGATCTGTTCGTGGCCCTGCGCGGCGAGCGTTTCGATGCCAATGATTTTCTGAGGCAAGCGGCCGAAGCCGGCGCCGTGGCGGCGCTTTGCGAACGCGAGCACGAAGGCCTGTCGGCCATCGTCGTGCCCGATGCCAAGGCCGCGCTTGGCGCTCTCGCTACCGCCTGGCGCCACCATTGCCACCTGCCGCTGATCGCGGTCACCGGCAGCAACGGCAAGACCACGGTCACGCAGATGATCGCGAGCATCCTGCGCGCTTGGGTAGGGCAGCACGCGCTGGCCACCGAAGGCAATTTCAACAACGACATCGGCGTGCCGCTGACGCTCTTGCGCCTGTGCCAGGACGATGCCAACTGGCATCGCGCTGCCGTGGTCGAGCTCGGCATGAACCACCCGGGCGAGATCGCGCCGCTGGCGAAGATGGCCGCGCCGACCGTGGCGCTCGTCAACAACGCGCAGCGTGAGCACCAGGAGTTCATGCAGACGGTCGAAGCCGCCGCGCGCGAGAACGGCGCCGTGATCGAGGCGCTGGGCCCCTCGGGCGTGGCCGTGTTCCCGGCCGAAGACGCTTGCGCGCCGGTCTGGCACGAGATGGCTCATGGCCGCGCGACGTTGACCTTCGCGCTGCACGGCGAGGCCGATGTGCGCGGCGTGGCGCAGTGGGTGGATGCCGGCCATTGGGCACTGGAGCTGCACACGCCGGCCGGCGTGATGCCGATCGTGCTGAAGGTGGCCGGTGAGCACAATGTTCGCAACGCGCTCGCAGCCGCTGCTTGTGCGCTCGCAGCGGGCGCGCCTTTGGCCGCCGTGCATCGCGGCCTCGAGTCCTTCGAGCCCGTCAAAGGCCGCTCGCAGCTCAAGAGCCTCACGCGCGCCGGTCGCCGCATCACGCTGATCGACGACAGCTACAACGCCAACCCCGACAGCGTGCGCGCTGCCATCGACGTGCTCGCCGGCCTGCCCGGCGAATCGTGGCTGGTGCTGGGCGACATGGGCGAGGTCGGCGACCAGGGCCCCGCGTTTCACTCCGAGGTCGGCGCCTATGCGGCAGAGCGCGGCCTCCAACATGTCTGGTGCGCTGGCGCCGCCGCGCGGGACGCCGCACGGGCTTACGGGGCCAGCGCCCGTCACTTCAACACGGTGGCCGAACTGCTCGCTGAGCTAACGGCGCAACCCGACGCACAAAACATTCTGGTCAAGGGATCGAGATTCATGAAGATGGAACAGGTGGTCGCCGCGCTGCTGCAAGGAGATGCCCATGCTGCTTAGTCTGGCGCAATGGCTGCAGGGTCTGGATCCGAGCCTCGGTTTCCTGCGCGTCTTCAGCTACATCACCTTCCGCGCCGTGATGGCCTCGCTGACCGCGCTGCTGATCGGCCTGGCCTTCGGCCCCTGGGTGATCCGCCGCCTGACCGAGATGAAGATCGGCCAGCCGATCCGCGAGTACGGCGTGCAGCAGCACCTGGCCAAGAGCGGCACCCCGACGATGGGCGGCGTACTGATCCTGATCGGCATCGGCGTCTCCACACTGCTGTGGTTCGACTGGAGCAACCGCTTCGTCTGGATCGTGATGGTCGTGACGATGGGCTTTGGCGCCATCGGCTGGGTCGATGACTGGCGCAAGGTGGTCGACAAGAACCCCGAAGGCATGCGCAGCCGCGAGAAGTTCTTCTGGCAGACGCTGATCGGCGTCTTTGCTGCTTTCTACCTGGCCTTCAGCGTGTCGGAGACGAGCTTCCTCGGCGTGGTGCAGCTGTTCTTCCGTTGGGTGACGAGCGGTTTCTCCACCGGCCTGCCGCCGCGCGCCGATCTGATCGTGCCCTTCTTCAAGACGGTGGCCTATCCGCTCGGCGTGTTCGGCTTCATCAGCCTGTCGTACTTCGTGATCGTCGGCACCAGCAACGCGGTGAACTTCACCGACGGGCTCGATGGCCTCGCGATCATGCCCGTGGTGATGGTGGCCGGCGCGCTGGGCATTTTTGCGTATGCCACAGGCTCCGCTGTGTTTTCGCGTTATCTGCTGCTGCCGTATATCCCCGGCGCCGGGGAGTTGCTGATCTTCTGCGCGGCGATGGGCGGCGCGGGGCTGGCCTTCCTGTGGTTCAACGCGCACCCGGCCCAGGTCTTCATGGGCGATGTGGGCGCGCTCTCGCTCGGCGGCGGCCTCGGCACGATCGCCGTGATCACGCGGCAGGAGATCCTGCTCGGCATCATGGGCGGCGTCTTCGTGGCCGAGGTGATCTCGGTGATGTTGCAGGTGGGCTGGTTCAAGTTCACCAAGAAGCGTTTTGGCGAGGGCCGCCGCATCTTCAAGATGGCGCCGCTGCACCACCACTTCGAGAAGTCGGGCTGGAAGGAGACGCAGGTCGTCGTGCGCTTCTGGATCATCACCATGCTGCTGTGCCTCGTTGGCCTGGCGAGCTTGAAGCTGCGCTGAAGAGATGACGATGGAATTGCGCGATCAAACCGTTCTCGTGCTGGGCCTGGGTGACTCCGGCCTCGCGATGGCGCGCTGGGCCGTGCGCTCGGGCGCGACGGTGCGCGTGTGGGATTCGCGTGAGAACCCGCCTCAACTGGCCGCGCTGCGCGAGCAAGTTCCCGCCGCTGTGTTCGCGAGCGGTGAGATCGATCTGAGCGGCGTGCAGCTCGTGCTCAAGAGCCCCGGCCTCTCGCCGCGCGACGCGAAGCTGCAAGCGGTGTACGCGAGCGGCTTGCCGGTGCACGGCGAGCTCGCGCTGTTCGCTCAAGCACTTGCTCAGCAGAAGCAGGAGCGCGGTTACGCGCCGGCCGTGCTCGCGATCACGGGCACCAACGGCAAGACGACGACGACGAGCATGACCGCCTTGCTGGCCGAGAGCGCCGGCAAGCGCGTGGAGATGGCCGGCAATATCGGACCGACCTTGCTCGACACGCTGAGCGCTGCGCTCGATCTCGAAGCCAGCGACCCGATGCCGGTTGAAGAGGTCGAGGAGGTTGCGCACCAACCGATCGTCGATGCGGCCGAAGAGCCATTGCCGATCGCACCGCCGCCGCCGAAGGCGCCGGTCTTCAAGCACCTGCCCGAGGTCTGGGTGCTCGAGCTTTCGAGCTTCCAGCTCGACGGCGTGATCGGCTTCGAGCCCACCGCGGCGACGGTGCTCAACATCACGCAGGACCATCTGGACTGGCATGGCGACATGACGGGCTACTCGTCCGCCAAGGCCCGCGTCTTCGGGCCCGATGTCGGATCTCTGGCGGTGATGGTGATCAACCGCGACGATCCGCTGGTCGAGGCTTTGGTGCCCGCGCCGGTGCTGGTCAAGCAAGGCCGCGGCAAATCGGCCAAGGCGATGGGCCGCGCGGTCGTGCGCTTCGGCCTCAACGCGCCGCGTGCGCCGGGCGACTTCGGCCTGATCGACGAAGGCGGCATGGCGTGGCTGGTGCGCGCGATGGAAGCCGACGAGACGATCAAGCGCCGCAAGGATGAAGAGGAAGAAGAGATCATCATCCAGCGCCTGATGCCGGCCGATGCGCTGCGCGTGCGCGGCCGCCACAACGCGGCGAACGCGCTGGCCGCTTTGGCACTGGCCTCGAATGCCGGTTGCGCGCTCGCACCGATGCTGCATGCGCTGCGCGAATATCGCGGCGAGCCGCATCGCGTCCAGCATGTCAACAACATCAAGGGCATTGATTTTTACGACGATTCCAAGGGCACGAATGTCGGCGCCACGGTCGCCGCGATTTCGGGCCTGGGCACCGATCGCGAGCCGGCCAAGCTGGTGCTGATCCTCGGCGGCGATGGCAAGGGCCAGGATTTCTCGCCACTCAAGGAAGGCGTTATGCGTCATGCACGCGCTATCGCCCTGATCGGCCGCGACGGGCCGCAGATTGCCGCCGTGCTGTCGGGTTCGGGCATTCCGATGGAATCGTTTGACACGCTGGAGGCCGCCACACGCTGGTCCTTCACGCAGGCACAGGGCACCGACAGCGTGCTGCTGAGCCCGGCCTGCGCCAGCCTCGACATGTTCCGCAATTACGCGCATCGCGCCGAGGTGTTTGTGGATACGGTCAACGAAATTGCCAACGACGAGGGCCTCGTATGAATGCGATGGCCAGCGTCAAGAACATCTTCGCCCGCTTCACATCGCGCCAGGAAGAAGGCGAAGCGCCCGTGCCCGTGCGCGACTGGGTCGCCAGCTCGGCCGGCCAGCCCACGCGCATCCAGGATTTCGACGTGACGCTCGTGTGGGTCGTGATCGCGCTGATGGCCCTGGGCTTGCTGATGGTCTATTCGGCCTCGATCGCGCTGTACGACAGCCCGCGCTTCGCGAACTATCCGCCGTTCCATTTCCTGACGCGCCATTTGCTCGGCATGGGCATTGGCTTGGTCGCCGCGCTGGTGACGGTGCAGATCCCCGTGGCGACCTGGGAGCGCTTCGCGCCGTGGATCTTCGTGGCGGCGCTGGTGATGCTGGTCGTCGTGCTGGTGCCGCACGTGGGCCATGTGGTCTACGGCGCCCGGCGCTGGATCCCGATGGGCGTGATGAACTTCCAGCCGTCCGAGCTCGCCAAGATGGCCATCGCGATGTACGCGGCCAGCTACATGGTGCGCAAGATGGACGTGAAGGAGAACTTCGTCCAGGCTGTGTGGCCGATGGTGATCGCGCTGGGCGTGGTCGGCGTGCTGTTGCTGGCCGAGCCCGACATGGGCGCCTTCATCGTGATCGCCGCCATCGCGATGGGCATCCTGTTTCTCGGCGGCGTGAACGGTCGCATGTTCTTCCTGGTGGTCGCGGTGTTCGTCGGCGCCTTCGCGCTGATGATCACCTTCAGCGATTTCCGGCGCGAACGGATCTTCGCGTACCTGAATCCCTGGGACGAACGTTATGCGCAGGGCAAGGCTTACCAGCTGACCCACTCGCTGATCGCCTTTGGTCGCGGCGAATGGTTCGGGCAGGGGCTGGGCTCCTCCGTCGAGAAGCTGCATTACCTGCCCGAGGCGCACACCGACTTCCTGCTCGCCGTGATCGGTGAGGAGCTTGGCTTTGTCGGTGTTGCCGTCGTCATCGTGGCGTTCTTCTGGCTCACGCGCCGGCTATTCCATATCGGTCGCCAAGCGATCGCGCTCGATCGCGTGTTCGCCGGTCTGTATGCGCAAGGCATCGGCCTGTGGATGGGTGGGCAGGCGTTCATCAATATGGGTGTGAACCTCGGTGCGCTGCCGACCAAGGGTCTGACTTTGCCGCTGATGAGCTATGGCGGCAGCGCGATCTTGATGAACTGCATTGCCCTTGCCGTTGTGCTGAGAATTGATATTGAAAATCGTGCGTTGATGCGCGGAGGCCGCGCATGAGCAAGCACCTCGTGATCATGGCGGCAGGTACGGGTGGCCACGTGTTCCCGGGTCTCGCCGTCGCTGACGAAATGAAGCGTCGCGGCTGGAGCGTGTCCTGGATCGGCACCGAGACCGGCCTCGAAAACAAGCTCGTCCCACCGAGCGGCATCCCGCTCGATCGTCTGGCTTTTGGCGGCCTGCGCGGCAAGGGCGCCGTCAAAGCCTTCAAGGGCTTGATCGGCTTTGCGCGCGCCTTCGTGCAGTCGCGCCAGGTCTTCGTCACGCGCAGTGCCGACGCGGTGCTCGGCATGGGCGGCTATGTCTGCGCGCCCGGTGGCCTGATGGCCTGGCTGATGAAGCGCCCGCTGGTGCTGGTCAATGCCGATGCCTCCTGGCTGATGAGCAACAAGGCGCTGCGGCCGTTTGCTCAGCGCATCGCGTTCGGCTTTGATGGCGCCGATGCGGCGTCGAGCCCGAAGGCGGCGGTGACCGGCAATCCGGTGCGTGACGAGATCGAAGCCGTGGCGCCGCCCGCCGAGCGTTTTGCCGGCCGCGAAGGGCGCTTGCGCCTGCTGGTGGCCGGTGGTTCGCTGGGCGCACAAGCGATCAACAACGCGATGCCCAAGGCGCTCGCGCTGTGGCCGGCCGAGACGCGGCCGATCGTCACGCATCAATGCGGCGCGGCGCATCTGCCGCTGGTGCAGCAGGCGTATCGCGATGCCGACGTCGAGGCTGAAGTGCTGCCCTTCATCGACAACATGGCGGCCAAGCTGGCCGAAGCCGATCTGGTCGTGTGCCGTGCGGGCGCCGTCTCGGTGACCGAGCTGTGCGTGGCCGGCGTGCCCGCGATCCTGATTCCCTTGGTTGTGAGCACCACCTCGCACCAGCGCGACAACGCGGTGTTCATGGCCCAGCATGGCGCGGCGGTTCATCTGCCGCAAGGCGAGCTGAATGCCGAAGGTCTGTATGCGCTGATGAGTGGGCTCGATCGTGCCGCGCTCCTGGCGATGGCAGAAAAGGCCAGAGCACTTTCGCGTCCCCGTGCCGCTTCGCGCGTCGCCGATGAGATTGAGAGGCTTGCATGAAGCACGCCATCAAACACCTTCACTTTGTCGGCATCGGCGGTGCCGGCATGAGTGCTATCGCCGAAGTGCTGCATGCCTCGGGCTACACCGTCTCGGGCTCGGATCAATCAGAGAGCGCCGTCACACGCCGCCTCGCCGAGCTCGGCGTGCGCGTGTTCATCGGCCATGCCGCGGAGAACATCGCGGGCGCGCAGGCCCTGGTCACTTCGACCGCCGTGAAGAGCGACAACCCCGAGGTCATCGCCGCACGCGCCGCGAGCCTGCCCGTGGTGGCCCGCGCCGTGATGCTGGCCGAGCTGATGCGTCTGAAGAAGGGCATTGCGATCGCCGGCACGCATGGCAAGACCACGACCACCTCGCTGGTGACCTCGGTGCTGGCCGAATGCGGCACGGACCCGAGCTTCGTGATCGGCGGCAAGCTGCTGAGCGCCGGCGCCAATTCGCGCGTGGGGCAGGGCGAGTTCATCGTCGTGGAGGCCGACGAGAGCGATGCCTCCTTCCTGCACCTGCTGCCGATGATGGCCGTGGTCACGAACATTGACGCTGACCACATGGAAACCTACGGCCATGACCTGGGCCGTCTGCATCGCGCCTTTGTCGATTTTCTGGATCGCATGCCCTTCTACGGCGCGGCGATCCTGTGCGGCGACGATGCCGGCGTGCAGGCCATCCTGCCGAGCGTGACGCGACCCGTCGCCACCTACGGTTTTGGCGAAGGCAACCAGGTGCGCGCGATCAACGTGCAGGCGCTGCCCGGCGGGCAGATGCAGTTCACGGTGTTGCGCGAAGACATGCCCGAACTGCCCGTGACGCTGAACCTGGCCGGCAGGCATAACGTCCTGAATGCACTGGCCGCGATCGCCGTGGCCACCGAGCTGGAACTGCCCGATGCACCGATCGCGCTTGCGTTGGCGAACTTCGGCGGCGTGGGCCGGCGCTTCCAGCGCTATGGCGAAATCAAGAGCGCCGATGGCGGCAGCTTCAGCCTGATCGACGACTACGGCCACCACCCGGTCGAGATGGCCGCCGTGCTGTCGGCCGCGCGCGGCGCTTTCCCGGGCCGGCGCCTGGTGCTGGCTTTCCAGCCGCATCGCTACACGCGCACCCGCGATTGCTTCGAAGACTTTGTGAGCGTGATCTGTCGTGCCGATGTGGCGCTGCTGACCGAGGTCTATGCCGCCGGCGAGGCGCCGCTGTCTGGCTTTGATGGCGCGACGCTGGCAGCGCGTTGCGGCGCGCAATTCATCAGCGATGTCAAAGCCCTGCCGCAGGCCATCGCCGAGCAGTCGCGCAATGGCGATGTGGTGATCGTGATGGGGGCCGGCTCGATCGGCGCGGTCGCTGAGCAAGTTGCTCAAGTTGTGAAGGAAGTCCAGCCATGACATGGGACTTGAAGACGGTGGATGTGGGGGCGCTGGGCAAGGTCGCCGTCCTGATGGGCGGCGCCTCGGCCGAGCGCGAGGTGTCCTTGACGATGTCGGGCCCCGGCGTGCTCAAGGCCTTGCAGTCGCAAGGTGTCGATGCGATCGCGTTCGATCCGTCCGAGCGCGGCCTGCATGAGTTGAAGGATCTCGGCATCAGCCGCTGCTTCATCGCGCTGCACGGTCGCGGCGGTGAAGACGGCACGGTGCAGGGCGCGCTCGAACTGCTCGGCATTCCTTACACCGGCTCGGGCGTGATGGCTTCGGCCATCGGCATGGACAAGATCATGACCAAGCGCGTGTGGATTGCAGAAGGGCTGCCCACGCCGCGCTGGATCAGCCTGCGCTCTGATGACCTCGCGATCGACCGCATCCGCACCGTGCCCGATGAGCTCGGCCTGCCGGTGTTCGTGAAGCCGCCGCACGAAGGTTCGAGCATGGGTGCCTCGAAGGTGATGGGCTACTCGCAGATGCAGGAGGCCGTGAATCTCGCCGCGCAGTTCGACAGCGAAGTGCTGTGCGAGGAATTCATCGAAGGCCCCGAACTGACCTGCCCGGTGCTCGGCGAAGGTGACGACGCCGTGGCGCTGCCGGTGATCGAGATCCGCGCCAAGGGCGAGTACGACTACCAGAACAAGTACTTCACCAACAGCACCGAATACCTGATCGGCAAGCTGCCCGCCGAGGTGGAGGCCGAGGTGCAGGCGCTGGTGCTGCGCGCCTACAAGTCGCTGGGCTGCCGCGGCTGGGGCCGCGCCGACCTGATGCTGCGCAAGAGCGATGGCAAGGCCTTTCTGCTTGAGATGAACACCTCGCCCGGCATGACCTCGCATTCGCTGGTGCCGATGTCGGCTGCCGCTGCGGGGCTTAGTTATGAGCAGCTGTGCCTGTGGCTGCTTGAGCGCGCCCGACTCGATTCGGACGGCTGAACACCATGAGCCGCAACGCCACCAGCCAGCCCTTGCCGATCGACGTCCGCCTGATGAATGCGGCGACCGGTCTGCTCGTGCTCGCCCTGGTGACGCTGGTGGCGGTGACGGGCCTGCGCTGGTTTGCGCGGCAGCCGGTGTTTGCGATCCGCGCGATCCAGATCGAAGGCGACATGGCGCGCAATAACGCCGCGACGCTGCGGGCTAACGCGCTGCCTCGGCTGAGCGGTTCCTTCCTGAGCATGAACCTGCAGAAATCGCGCGCGGCCTTCGAGTCCGTGCCCTGGGTGCGCCATGCGGTGCTGCATCGCGCCTGGCCGATGCAACTGCGCGTGCTGCTCGAAGAACACAAGCCGGCGGCCTATTGGGAAGCCAAGGCCGACGGCGCCGATGCTGACAGCGACGCGAACGCCGACCGCCAGTTGGTGAACAGTTTTGGCGAAGTCTTCCAGGCCAATCTCGGCGATGTCGAGGACGACGATCTGCCGACGCTGTCGGGCCCGCAAGGCAGCGCGGCGCAGATGCTGCGCATGTGGCAGTTGCTCGGCGCGCAGCTGCAGCCGCTGGACGAGGTGGTCGAGCGACTCGATCTCTCGGGCCGCGGCTCCTGGCGCGCCACGTTGGACAAGGGCGAGGTGATCGAGATCGGCCGCGGCGGGGAGGCCGAGGTGCTGGCCCGCTTCAACCGTTTTGTCCGCTCGCTCAGCCAGATCACGGCGCGCAACCACGCCCCCCTGCTTTTTGCCGACCTGCGCCACCCCGACGGGTTTGCGGTCCGGCTGCGCGGAATATCGACAAGCACGCAGCCTGGGAAAACCCCTGGCCGCAAGAATTAGACATGCAAGGAACGTAAATGGCCAAGGAATACAAGGATCTGGTCGTCGGCCTGGATATTGGCACCCACAAGATCATGGCGGTGGTGGCTGAAGTCCAGGGTAACGGCGAACTGCGGATCGCCGGCCTCGGCGTGGCGCCCACGCAAGGCTTGAAGCGCGGGGTGGTGGTCAATATCGACGCCACGGTCCAATCGATCCAGCAGGCCCTGAAAGAGGCCGAAATGATGGCCGACTGCAAAATCTCCCGGGTTTACACGGGGATTACCGGCAGCCATATTCGCGGCCAGAACTCGACCGGCATGGTGATCGTGCGTGACAAGGAGGTCACGCCGATTGATGTGGCGCGCGTCGTGGAAACCGCCAAGGCGATCAACATTCCGAATGACCAGCGCCTTTTGCTGGTCGAACCGCAGGAGTTTGTGATCGACGGCCAGGAGGTCAAGGAACCGATCGGCATGAGCGGCGGGCGCCTGGAAGTGAAGGTCCATATCGTGACCGGCGCCCAGAGTGCGGCCGAGAATATCGTCAAATGTGTCCGCCGCTGCGGCCTGGAAGTCGACCAGCTGGTTTTGAATCCCAGCGCTTCGAGTTTGGCCGCCCTGACCGCCGACGAGCGGGAACTCGGGGTGGCGATGGTCGATATTGGCGCCGGCACGACCGATGTGGCAATTTTTACGGGCGGCTCGATCCGTCACACCGCGGTCATCCCCGTGGCGGGCGACCTGATCACCAGCGATATCGCGATGGCGCTGCGCACGCCGACCAAGGATGCCGAGGAAATCAAGGTCGAACATGGCGTGGCCAAACAACTGCTGGCCGATCCGGCCGACCAGGTTGAAGTCCCGGGTTTGGGTGACCGCGTCCCGCGTATGTTGTCCAAACAGGCGCTGGCCGGCGTGATTGAACCGCGGGTCGAGGAAATATTCTCGCTGGTTCATCAGGTCATTCGTGAAAGCGGATATGAGGAACTGCTGTCCTCCGGGATTGTGCTGACCGGCGGCTCGGCCATCATGCCCGGCATGGTGGAACTGGCCGAGGACATATTCCTGAAGCCGGTACGGCGGGGCAATCCGACCTATTCGGGCGCACTTTCGGACATGGTGGCCAACACCCGTTCGGCGACCGTGATGGGACTTTTGGAAGAAGCGCGGATCTCGCGCGGCCGGGGTTTGAAGGCGGCCCAGCAGGCCGGTTCCATGAAAACCCTGTTCGGACGGGCCAAGGACTGGTTCCTCGGCAACTTTTGAGTGTTTGTTAGCCGCTGAAAAGTGCGGCTAAAAGGTGAATTAACTGGTGTTTCCGGTAGTTTTTTACGGCTGGCAATTGCATAATCTGCAAATGGAGGTTTGATATGCCCATCGAGATGATTGAAGAGTTTGACCAAGGCACCCAAATCAAGGTGATCGGCGTTGGCGGCGGCGGCGGAAACGCGGTCGACCACATGATTGCCCAGGGTGTCCAAGGCGTGGAGTTCATCTGCGCCAATACCGATGCGCAGGCGCTCAACCGCTCCAAGGCAGACCAATTGCTGCAACTGGGCACTTCGGGCCTGGGCGCTGGCGCCAAGCCTGAAATGGGCAAGTCGGCCGCTGAAGAAGCCGAGGCACGCATCCGCGAATCGATCGCCGGCGCGCACATGCTCTTCATCACCGCCGGCATGGGCGGCGGCACCGGCACCGGTGCGGCGCCCGTGATCGCTCGCGTGGCCAAGGAAATGGGCATCCTCACCGTGGGCGTGGTCACCAAGCCGTTCGAGTTTGAAGGCAATCGCCGCTCCAAGGCGGCTGATGCCGGCCTGACCGAACTCGAAGCCAATGTCGACTCGCTGATCGTCATCCTGAACGACAAGCTGCTCGACGTGCTGGGCGACGACGTCACGCAAGACCAGGCCTTCGGACACGCCAACGACGTGCTCAAGAACGCGGTCGGCGGCATCTCCGACATCATCCATATCCCCGGCCTCGTGAACGTCGACTTTGAAGACGTCAAGACCGTGATGAGCGAACCCGGCAAGGCCATGATGGGCACGGCGCAAGCCGGTGGCCCGGACCGCGCGGCCAAGGCAGCCGAACTGGCTGTGGCCTGCCCGCTGCTTGAAGGCATCGATCTCTCCGGCGCGCGCGGCGTGCTGGTGCTGATCGCGGCGAGCCGCGGCACGTTCAAGCTGGCCGAGTCGCGCAACGCGATGAACGCGATCAAGCGCTATGCCTCGGAAGATGCGCACATCATCTACGGCACGGCCTACGACGAAAGCCTGGGCGACCAGCTCCGCGTGACCGTGATCGCCACGGGCTTGAACTCGCAACGCGGCCGCGCCACGGCGCCGCTGTCGGTCGTGCAACAGCCCGCGCTGCGCACCGGGACCGACAACATGCCGGTGCTCACGCAGTCGATGAACCTGCCGGGTCAGGCCGCAGGCACCACACCGCCGGTGACGAACGGCTTCGCAGCCGATGCAGGGGATTTCACGGCGAACCGCGTGCCGAGCGTCTGGCGTCATGGCCGCACCGCTGCGGCCAAGGTCGAGGCGCTGTCCTCGAACGGCATGGACGAGATCGAGATCCCGGCCTTCCTGCGTCGTCAGGCGGACTGAGATCGATACGGGCTTTTGATGCGCGATTGAATGCGCGCTTGAGTTCGTACTGAACACGGCCGGCAGAAATGCCGGCCGTTTGCATGGGGCTTTGGCTTTTGTGCGGTAGGTCACTTGTGGGGGGATCGTCGACGGGCCTTCCCGTGGCATGCTGCGGCCAGCAGTTGCAGTTCCTGCTCATGGCATTCGCAGTACCTCTCCATTCCCTGTTGTTCGTCTTGTTGATGGTGGCCCGGCCCGCCATCGCGGTGACCCTGTCGCCCGGTCCTCCCGCGCCGCAACTGGGCCTGGCGCTGTTGAGCGTCACCTTGGGCTTGCTCGGCCTGTTTGCCTTTGGCCTGTGGGCCCACCGCCGCCGCGAGCGCGCCTATCTGCTCTATGCGCTGGCGCTCGGCTCGCTGCTGCTGCGCAATCTCGGCACGCTGTTGCCGCCGGTGTTGGGCGTGCCGCCCGAAGTGTGGGCGGGCTGGGCGCTGTTGCCGGCCGTGACCGCGCTCGGCATCGCGATCAGGCAAGTGCTGCGCCAGGCCGGCGGGCGTCGTGTGAGCTGGTCACGCCTGGGCTCGCGTCTCGAACTCGGGCCCTTGATGCTGGGCATCCTGCTGAGCCTTGCTGTGGCGCTGCAGGATCTCGCTCTGCTGGCCGGCTGGATCCATCGTGCGGAGGCTTCGCTGCTGCCACTCGCGGCGCTCTGCCTTGGTGTGGGCCTGCTGCTCACGGCGCAGCGGCGCTACCTGCGCGTGCTCGATGAATCGGAGCAGGCTGTTGCGGAGTTTGAACGCCGGCTGGTGCAGCAGGAGATCGAGCTGCGCTTGCAGCACGAGAGCCGCCGCGATGCCGATCGCCAGCAAGCGCTGATGAGCGAGCGCCAGCGCCTGATGCAGGACATGCACGACGGCCTCGGCTCCTCGCTGCTCTCGGCGATGGTGGCGGTCGAGCACGGCGTGATGGCGCAGGGCGCCGTCGTCGACGTGCTGCGCGAATGCGTGGATGACCTGCGCCTCGTGATCGACTCGCTCGAACCCGTCGCTCATGATCTCGTGGCCTTGCTGGCCACCATGCGCTATCGCCTCGGCAAGCGCTTGCAAGCGGGTGGCCTGGTGCTCGAATGGGACGTGCAGGACCTGCCCATGCTCGAATGGCTGGAAGCGCCCGATGCCTTGCATGTGCTGCGCGTGATGCAGGAGGCGCTGAGCAATGTGCTCAAGCATGCCCAGGCGCGCCGCGTGCGGCTGGTGACGCGCCATCACGGCCGCTATGTGGAGATCCGCGTGGAAGACGATGGCCGCGGCTTCGACACCAGCAACGCGCACCGCGGCCGTGGTCTGCTGAGCCAGCAGCAGCGCGTGCGGCATCTGGGCGGCTCGCTCGATATCGACTCGACACCGGGGCAAGGCTCACGACTGTGCCTGCGGTTGCCGGTCTCGCGCGGGAGCAGCGAGAGCAAGGCGGCGCGCTGAATGGCCCGCTGAACGGCCCGCTGAACGGCAGGCCTGGTTTGTATCGTTTCGTTGTCGCGCGCGAGACAAAACGATACGCGCTGCTGAAGCCCTAGACACCCGCGGGAAAGGGCAATCACCGACAATACAGGGATGCTGAAACAACGCACCCTGAAGTCCCTGACCCGCGCCGTGGGCGTGGGCATCCACAGCGGCCAGAAGGTCGAGATGACGCTGCGTCCGGCGGCGCCCAATACCGGCATCGTGTTCCGCCGGGTGGACCTGCCGCAGCCGGTCGACATCCCGGTGCGCGCTGACACTGTTTGCGACACCCGCATGGCCACCTCGATCAGCCCCGGCGGCGATCCCGGCGGTCCGAAGGTCCAGACGATCGAGCATCTGCTCTCGGCCTGTGCGGGCCTTGGCCTCGACAACCTCTACATCGACATCAATGCCGATGAAGTGCCCGTGCTCGACGGCTCCGCCGCGAGCTTCGTGTTCCTGCTGCAAAGCGCCGGCATCGAGCAGCAGAACGCCCCCAAGAAATTCCTGCGCGTGAAGAAGACTGTGGAAGTGCGCCAGGGCGAGGGCAAGCGCCTGATGTGGGCCAAGCTCGAGCCGCACCACGGCTACACGCTGTCCTTCCAGATCGAGTTCGACAACCCGGCTGTTTCGGCCACCGGCCAGCAGTATGTGTTCGACATGGGTTCGGGCCAGTACAAGAAAGAGATTGCGCGCGCCCGCACTTTCGGCATGACCAGCGACATCGAGCTGATGCGCTCACGCGGCCTCACGCTCGGCGGCTCGATGGACAACGCGATCGTGGTCGACGACTACCGCGTGCTGAACACCGACGGCCTGCGCTACGACGACGAGTTCGTCAAGCACAAGATCCTCGACGCCATCGGCGACATGCAGGTGGCGGGCTACCCGCTGCTGGCGGCCTACACCTCCTTCAAGGGCGGCCACGCGCTCAACAACAAGCTGCTGCGCGCACTGCTGGCCGACGCCACGGCCTACGACATCGTGAGCTTCGAGGATGAGAAGGAAGCGCCTAACGGGTTCGCGCAGCTGGCGCCGGCTTGGTGATCAGCAATGGCGATCAGCCAGTCGCAGTTGACGAAGCTGGGGGAGCGGCTCAAGCAGGAGCTGACGCCAGCTGACCTGAGGTTGCTTGACGAATATCGTCGCTCATTTACCGATGCGAGCGATGAGGTCGTCGGTGTGATTCGATCGAAGCTGAACATCCAGGCCACGGTACGCTCGGCGAAATCCACGCAGGCAATCATTGAGAAGCTACGACGTCAGTCTGTGCGATTGGGGCAGATACAAGACATTGCGGGATGCCGCATCGTCGTGGAGGCCCTTGCTCACCAGGATGTAGCGGTCAATCAGCTGCGCGACGCCTTTCCGGGATGTCACCTGGATGATCGACGTGTCAAGCCGAGCCACTTCTATCGAGCAGTACATTTGATCGTTAAGACTCAAGACCGTTGGGTTGAAATTCAAGTTCGGACAGCCCTCCAGCATCTTTGGGCTTCGCTGTCCGAGAAATTGGCGGATGAGTTTGGCAACGAGATCAAATACGGGCTGGGGCACTCGAAGAGTCTGACTCTGTTGGAGAAGTTCGCCGCGTATGTTGAAGCGAGGGAAGAGCTGTCCCATGACACTTCGCTGAAACTCACGAGCGATGAGCTTGCGTTGCTGGCGCCACTGGCCGCCGGTCAGGGCGTCAAACTGATCGAGCAGAGAGGGGCTGGATTTGCACCTCAGGAGGACTCATGATTTTTCTCGTTCAATATGATCGCCGCGCTGGTCGTCTTGTTCGCTTCGAACGATATGCCGATGCCGATCGCTCGATGGCCGAGCGCGGACGTTTAGCACTTGAACTTAGCTTGATCGGAAATCCGAAGGAGAACGAAGTCGTCCTGTTTGAGTCGGAATCGGAAGAGGCACTTCGTCATACCCACGGTCGCTATTTCGAGAGCATTAGCGAGCTAATGGCGCCTGCCGGATTGCCGTTGCCGGCGGCGCAGCCATAGCCTTAATCCTCCAGCTGCTGCAACTGCACCAGCCGCTGATACAGCCCGCCCTCGATCTCCATCAGCTCGCCGTGCGTGCCGCGTTCGACCAGATGGCCGTGGTTGAGAACGATGATCTGGTCGGCCGCGCGGATCGTTGAGAGGCGGTGCGCAATGGCCACGACCGTCACCTCACCGCGCAAGGCTTCAAGCGCCTCGCTGATCGTCTGCTCTGTGGCGCTGTCGATGTTCGAGGTGGCCTCATCGAGGAACAGGATGCGCGGCTGACCCGCCAGTGCGCGGGCCATTGCGATCAACTGCTTTTGCCCTGTCGAGACGCGCGCGCCGCCTTCGCCCAGCAAGGTGTCATAACCCTGCGGCAAAGCTGACAAAAACTCATGCACGCGGGCCGACTTGGCGGCGCGAACGATCACCTCCTCGCTGATCGCGCGGCCCATGACGATGTTCTCGCGGGCGCTGGCGGCCATCAGATAAGGCTCCTGCGGCACGAGGCCCACGGCGGCGCGGAAGGCTTCGTCGGGCAGGCCGGCCAGCGGCTGCTCGTCGATCATGATGCAGCCGCTCTGCGCGGTGTAGAAGCGCAGCAGCAGCGAGAGCAGCGTGCTCTTGCCGCTGCCCGTGTGGCCGACCACGCCGCAGAAGGAGCCGGCCGGCACGGTGACGCTCAAGTCGTGCAGTACCGGCCGTTCGGGGTCGTAGCCGAAGCTCACCGATTGCACCGCGATCTCGCCGCGATCGACGCCGCGCGTCTGCTCGCCGTGCGGCACCGGCGCGGTTTCCTGCATCAGGCTGCGCACGCGTGAGGCGGCGACCATCGCCTGCTGGAGCTGCCCGAATTGCAGCGTGATCTGAATCAGTGGCTCGACCACGCGCGAGATGTACGACAGGAAAGCGTAGAGCAGGCCGACTTCGATCGCCGACATGTCACGCTTGCCGAAGCCGTAGATCACCGTCGTGATCAGGAAGACGTTGAGCAGATCCAGCGCCGGCCGCAGCAGCCAGGCATTGGCGCGCAGCTCCGACTTGCGCGATTCCAGGTGCCGCCCATTGGTGACCGCGAACTTGGCCTCGAAGCGGCCCGCCGCACCCGCGCCTTGCAGCACCGCCATGCCGGCAATGCTCTCGGCCATCTGCGCGTTGATGTCGCTGCGCAGCTGACGCTGGCGCTGCACGGCCGGCGCGCTCCAGCGCTGGTAGAGCAGGATGATCACCACCATCGCCGGCACCAGCAGCGCCACGATCAGCATCAGCCGCCAGTCGAGCCAGGCCATCGCCGCCATCGAGCCGAGCACCACGATGCTGGAGTCGAGCATCACGTAGAGCACCTGGCGATACAGCGTGTTGACCGCCTCGGTGTCATTGGTGACGCGGCTGACCAACTGGCCCGTGATGGCGCGATCGAAGAAGGCCATCGGCAGGGCCAGCACATGCGCGTAGACGCGTTCGCGCAGGCGCAGCACGGAGCGGCGCGCGATGCCGGCCATGCGTGTCAGCTGCGCATAGCGGATCCAGCACGAGGCCCAGGTGGCGGACAGACCCGCGGCGATCAGCATCGCCATCGCGCTGGTGTCGAAATTGCGCGGCAGCAGGTAGGTGTCGATGTAGCGCTTGCCGATGATCGGCACGAGCACTTCGAGCAGCGCCGCGAGGATCAGCCACGCCAGGCCGCGCCACAGCTGGGCCTGTTCGCCCGCGGCGGCGTCGAACAGCAGGCTGACGGCGGCCCAGGGCTTCTCTTGTCTTTGTTGTTGTTGTTGTTCAGGCTGCATCGAGCGATGCCTCAATCTGTTGATAACGCCATTGCTGCTCGTACCAGCCACCCTGCGCGAGCAGCTCGGCATGCGTGCCCTGCTCGGTGATGTGGCCGGCCTTGAGCACGGCGATGTTGTCGGCTTCCATCACCGCGCTCAGGCGGTGGCTGACGATGATCACGCTGCGCTCGGGCTGCTTCGCGCGCAGCTCGCGCAGGTGGGTCAGGATTTCGGTTTCGGTGCCGGTGTCGACAGCCGAGAGCGCGTCGTCGAGCAGCAGGATCGGCGCATCGGAGAGCAGCGCGCGAGCAATCGCTACACGCTGGCGCTGGCCGCCCGACAGCGTCACGCCGCGCTCGCCGACCTCGGTGTCATAGCCTTGCGGCAGGCGGCGCACATCGGTGTCGACGGCAGCCAGGCGTGCGGCTTCTTCGATCTCGGCGCGCGTGGCATCGGGCTTGGCCAGCGCGATGTTCTCGGCGATCGAGGCGCTGAACAGGAAGGGCTCCTGCGGCACCCAGGCGATGCCTTCGCGCAGCGCTTGCAGGCGGATGTCGGGCAAGGGCAGGGCTCCGACGGTGATCGCGCCTGCAGCTGGCTCGAACTGCCGCAGCAAGAGCCGCAGCACGGTCGATTTGCCCGCGCCCGTCGGCCCGACCAGGCCCAGCGTGCTGCCCGGGATCAGCTTGAGCGTGACGTTATCAAGCGCCGCGCGGTTCGCCTCCGGGTAGCTGAACTGCAGGTTCTCGAAACTCAGCACCGCCGCTTTCGGCATCTCGTTCGCGCCATGATCGTCGAGCGTCAACGGTGCGGCCAGCGCCGGTTGCAAACGGCCCCAGGCCGCGCGTCCGCGTTCGAGCAGCGAGAGCACCCAGCCGGCGGCGAACATCGGCCAGATCAACTGCCCGAGGTACATCGTGAACGAGGTGAGCTGGCCGATCGTGAGCTCCTGCTCGGCCACCAGATAACCGCCGAGGCCCAGTGCAATCGCGGTAGCCGCGCCGAGCGTCATGCCGACGGCGGGCTCGTAAGCCGCCTCCCAGCGCTGCGCCTGGAAGCTCGCTTCGGCGGCGCTCGCGGCCAGTTCGGTGAACTGCTTCGTGTTGCGCTCGACCAGACCTAACGCGCGAACCGTACGGACACCGGCCAGGCCTTCCTGCACATGCTGGTTCAGCGTGGAGAAGCGGCCCAGCGAGCCTTGCCAGGCGTGGTGCACATGGTCCGAGATGCGCCAGAAGGCGTAGGCCATGAAAGGAAAGGGCAGGAGCGCGGCCAGGCCCAGGCGCCAATCGACGCCGAGGGTCATCATCGTGAGCACGAGGATCAGCGTCAGCGAACCGTCGAAGCCGGCCAGCAACGCATCGCCCGCGGCCATCTCGATCGCGTCGGTGTCATTGGTGGCCAGCGCCATCAGGTCGCCGGTGCGCTTGGCCTGGAAGAAGGCCGGGCCCTGCAGCGTGAGCCGTGCGTAGAGCTGCGTGCGCAACTGCTGGCCGAGCTGGTATGAAGCGCCGAAGAGCCGCATGCGCCAGGCCACTCGCAAGAGATAGACGCTGGCTCCGGCGCCCAGCACCATCGCCAGTTGCCCGATCAGCGCCAGCCCTTGCAGGCGCCCGGCCACCAGGGCATCGACGATATGGCCGACCTGGCGCGGGATCCAGACCAGCAGCATCGCAATGCCGGCCAGCATCACGGCGGCCGACGCGTACGCGGGCCAATGCCGGCGCACAAAGCCGACCAGCATGCGCGAAAGGGAAATCGAGGCGGAGGAAGTGTCAGACATCGCCGGGCATTCTAGGGAGCCCGGCAGGATCGTGCTGTGACAGTGCCTCTAGCGTGCCGCCAGTTTCAGCAAGAGATCCTGTCCGCTGATGAAGTTGCCGTCATCGGGAACTTCGATCGCCAGCTCCAGCGAACCGTCGAGCTTGAGCTTGACTGCCTGGTCCGGCGCCACGCGCACGCGCTGGTGGCCGGGCAGCACCTGATGGAAGAGGTAGTAGCCATCGGCGGAGCTCGTCGTGGTCGCGACGACCTTGCCCTTCGCATCAACCAGCTCGATGCGCGCATCGCCGATACCGCGGCGCTTGCCGCCCTTCTCGACGAGATAGACCGTGCCTTCGACTTCGGACGTCGGCACGACCGGGAACTCCAGCGATTCCACGCGGCCCGGACGCGGCAGCACGCGCACGCCCGGCGTCAGCGGCTTCCATTGCGGGTCTTCAAGCGTCGTCGGATCGAGCGCCACGTCCGCGTAGCGGCCCGGCGAGAGGCGCGTCAGCATGGCCGTGCCGTCGGCATTGGTCAGCGTCGGATGGCGCCCGCCGCCGTTGAGGATGAAGCCGGCGTTGGGCACCCAGTCTTCGCCCGGATCGTGGAGGCCGTTCATGTTGCGGTCGACAAAGGCGCGCGCCGAGATCGCGCCCATGCCGGCCAGCGGCATGCCGTCGAGCGACCATTTGCCGGTGCGCGGATCGCGGTCCAGCGCGACGAAGAGCTGCATGCCGACGGCTGTCTCGCGCTGGTTCGAGTAGCTCGCCGTCATGGCCAGGCCGAAGCTGCCGAAGTTCTTGCTGAAGCCGGCCGAGGCCAGCGTGGTCTGAGTGTCCATCGTGCGCAGCAGGCCGCCGCTGATCTGGTAGCCGTCGGCGATGTTGTGATCGACGTTGAGCGCCAGCGCCTGCACGCTGGCGCCGGGGCGCAGCTTGTAGGCGAGCTGCCCATTCAGGCCGATATCGGCCACGCGGCGGCTGACCTGCAGCACGCCATCGGTGGTGTTCAGGTCGCCGGTGCGCTGCCAGCGCAGGCTGTTGGAGAAGGCCGTGCCGCGCAGCATCGTGGAGGCGCGCAGGCCGACCAGGTAGTTGTTGTTGGTGTCGGGAAAGATATTGCGCTGCGTGTCCAGGTCGAGGATCACGGCGGGCAGGCCGCTGGCCTTGACCGTGCCGTTGAAATGCAGCTCGTCGCGCAGGCGCGCGCCGCCGGCGACGTCGGAATACTGATCGTTCAGATAGTGGCCGACGCGCTGCGTGTGCGTCAGGTCCGCGGTGAAGCCGCCGAGCCGCGTCTTGAGCGCGAGCTCGCCCAGCGTTCCGCCGCCCTGCATGCCCGTGAACATCGAGCTCAGGATCATCGAGTTCATGTAGGCCTGCAAGCCGACCTGGCCGAAGTTCAGCGGCGTCTGCGTGCCCAGCTGCGGGCGGCGGATGACGCCGAGATTGCCCGTTAGATGCTGCGTCAGGCCCACATCGACCTGCGCCACGCTGCGGGTCGTGCCGTCGTCGGCATATTGCTGCGCGATCGAGTAATAAAGCTCGCCCGGCTTGACGCTGGCCTGGTCGAGCAGAAAGCTTTGCCGCTCGGCGCGCAACTGGCCCAGCGGGCCGTGGAAGACCAGGCGAAATTCATTGGGGCCGATCGACAGCGGCAGGTCGTCGAACGCGTATTGCCCGTCGGCGCGCGAGGACTGGAACGCCACCAGCGAGTTGTTGTAGTACAGCGTCACGTCCCAGCCCGGCGGCAGATCGCCGCGCAGGCTGTGGCGGTCAAAGCTGTTCGGTTGGTCGAGCGGCCGGTTGCTGACCGCCACGCCGTTGCCCTTGGGGCTGCCCGTCATGATGTTGCGCACGCTCGGCAGCACCACATTGCCTAAGGTCACCGCGCGTGCATGCAGCGGGCCGAGCAGGCCGCCATCCGGGTCGTGGCGCGACAGGCTCATGCGCAGGTCGGGCGTGGTCTTGTCGTCGGTCTTGAGCACATAGGCCGCGCCTTCCATGCCGAGCAGGTCGCCGGTCAGGTAGGCGGTGTAGGCGGCCTTGTACTGCTCGGCGTTGCGTCCGAAGCGCGCGTCGGCGCCGAAGGATTGATCGATGAAGGGCACGCCGATCAAGGCCGGCGTGGAGGGCGTGTACGGATAGTTGGGGCGCTCGGCCCCTTGCATGCCGTTGAGGTTGGCGGCCATGCGCTCGCGCTCGAGCCGCTCCTGCAGCGGCAGCTTCTCGCGCGGTTTGACCTTGAGCTGAAGCGACGCGAGATCGATCTTCAGATCAAGCGGCAGCCAGTGCGACAGCAACTGCGAGGAGACATAGATGTCATCGCCGATCACCGTGGCCAGGCGCGGCTCGAAGCCTTGCTCGCGGCCCGACAGCGTGACGAGCGAGTCGCCGAGATTGAGCGCGAAGCTGCGGTCTTCCTTGATCACGCTGCCGGCCGCGCTGCCGGTATCCGGGCGCACCTGGATGGAGAGCGTCAGCAGCCGCGCCAGCTCGCCGAGCGGCAGCAGGATCTGCTGCCCGTCCTGGTAGGCGCTGAAACTGTCGGACAGCACCTGGCCATCGAGCTGCACCTCCAGCACGAGCAGGTTGGCTTCGATGTCGCTGGCGCGGCGCACCGGTGTGCGCACCGTGCTTTGCCGGGCCTGGATGGTCGGCTCCGCGGGTGGTGAGGGGATGGGCGACGGAAGGGGCGCTTCAGGCGTTGCCGCGCGAGCTTGCGCCGGCCGCGGCTCGCTGCGTTGCAGGCGCAGCTGCCACTTGGGCAGGTCGACGGCCAGCTCGATCGGCAGCCAGCGCGCCAGCATCTGCGTGGAGACGTAGATGTCGCCGTCGATCACCATCGCCAGGCGCGGCTCGAACGATTGCAGGTGCCCGCCGACCATGACCTGCGATTGGTTCAGATCCAGCGCGAAGCGGCCGCCATCGCCGGGCAGAGTGCCGCTGGCGTGGCCATGATCGGCGCGCACCTGGATGTCGAGCTTCAGCAGGCGCGCGATATCGGCCAGCGGCAGCAGCACCTGGTAGCCGCTCTGGAAGGCATAGACGCGATCGGGCAGGTTCTGACCGGCCACCTGCACGCGCAGCTCGCGGAACTGCACGACCATCGGCGCGGCGAGGCTGGCATTGCCAGCGCCACTGGCGTTGGGCGCCGGCACATTGCGCGCCAGCGCCACCGGCGGCGCCACGAGCACGCCCAGCGCCGCGATCACGATCGTGATACGGCGGAAGGCGTGCGTGCGCAGGCTCCTCATTGATGAGCGGCTCAGGGCAGGGCGAGGCTGGCCTCGGCCAGCAGCTTGCCGCCGGCTTCGGGGCGGTCGCGGTAGGTGGCCTTCAGCGTGCCGTGCGGCAGCGTCTTGCCGGCCGGCAGGTGCAGCGGCATCGTCGCGTGGCGCGAAGCATTGGGCACGTAGACGGCCACGCCGCTGGCCTTGGCCACCTCGAAGATCACGCCGTCCTGCGTCGTGAACGTGACCAGCAGATCACCGTAGCTCGAACGATTGCCCACGCGGTTCATGTTCAGCGCGAGGCTGCCCTCGGGCGCGGTGGGGCTCGGCGGCAGCACTTGCAGATCGGACAAGCTCAGCTTGGCCTCGCCGTCGCCCTGGCGCACGATGACCGGGATCGAAGCGCCGATCAGCGCGTTGATGACCACGCCCACCTCGGTGCCGCCTTGCCTGGCGAGGTCTTCGATGCTGCTGGCGCCGCTGGCTTCGGCCACGCGATCGAACTGCAGATGCGAGCGGTATTCGCCGGCCGCCAGATCGGCGGGCTTGCGCAGCAGGATGCGCACGATCTGCGAGCCGCCCGGCGGAATCGTGACCTGGTGCGGCGAGAAGCGGATCATCGGCTCGGCGAACTGCTCGCCCGGGCCGGCTTCGGTGATGGCGATGAACTCGCCGTTGGGGCCCATGCGGCGGTTGACCATGCTGATGCGATAGGTCTCCGGCGCCGTACCCTGGTTCATCAGCTCGACCTGCGCGGCGCGCTGCCTGTCAAAGACGATGCGGGTGGGGAACAGCATCAGGTCGGCCAGCGCCGCCTGCGAGAGCAGCAGCAAGGCGAGAGCGCCTAGACAGTGGCGCCAACGGAAACGTGTGGGTGCATTCATGTGAGTCCTCGTTCGATGCGACGGGTCAGTTGTAGTCGACGGTGACATTGAAAGCACCTGTGTAATTGCCGGCCACCTGCGAGTTGCCGACCGTCAGCGTGGCACCCACGCTGATCACCTGGGTGCCGCCGCCCGACAAGGTGCCGGTCAGGCTGGGGTTACTGACGAAAACGTTGATGGCCATGTGGTTCGCGCCGTTGTCCAAAGTGACCGTCCCATCGGCCGGCAAGGTGATGGCGAAAGTCGCATTGGCCGTGCCCGTCATCGTGAACTGCGCGGCGGTCGCCAGCGCGCCCTGGTTCACCAGGATCACGCCGCCGGTCTTGCTCCGGCCACCGCCGCTGGTGAGCGTGATGCTGCCGCCAGTGCCGGCCGTGAAGCTGCCGAACGACAGGGGAGTGGTGCTGGTGAGCGACTGCGCCGACGCTGCCTGCGCAGCAAGGCCGAGCAGCAAGGCGACGAGCAGGCGCGCTTCAGTTGAAGGCGACCGTGATGAACAGCTGTTGCGCGTCATGGTTGTCGGCCTCGGGGCTCGTGCTGGCGGAAACCGCCGCCACGATGCCGAACTGCAACTGGCCGCCGTCGGCCTGCATCCGTGTGGCCTCGGACAGCAGCAGCGCTTCCTGCGATTCGAGGCTCGCGACCAGCGCCTGTTGGGGCGTCTGCGCTTCCGCCGGGGCGAACACATCAGGCAGGCGGATCGGATAGGCGCCCGTCATGGGCCCGGACGCGCCATGCCATGCGGCGAGCAGATCAGCCACGGTCACGGGCACGCCGATCAAGGTGTTCACCGGCACAGGCTCGATCACCGTGGCGCTCGCCCGGGCGATACCGCTGCCGGCGTAGGCGTTGTTCATGCCGACCGCAAGACCCAGGGCCAAGCCGCTGGCCCCTTGCAGGAATTGCAGGGCCAGGCTGCGAGTTGCCTGGGGCTTGAGGCGGGCTGTCATGCGCTGGTGCATGAGAGTCCCCTCGGAAGCTGTGAGTGGCGAGTGGGCCGCGTGAGCCCGCTCAGTTGTAGTCGACCGTGACCTGGATCGTGCCGGTGTAGGTGCCCGCGGGCTGCGACGCGCCCACCGCCAGCGAGGCGCCGACGAAGATGTAGGCCGCGCCCGACGCCAGCGTGCCGGTGGCGTCTTGCGTCAGCGCGGTCTTGCCGCTGCCCGTCGCCGTGGTCAGCGCTTCCGCGATCCAGGTGACGTTCATGTCATCGGCCGGCGTGCCGTCGCTCAGCACGGAGGACGAACCGGTGTAGCTGATCGAGAAGGTGTTGGTGGTGTCGCCGGTCACGTCGAAGCGCGCCGCAGTCGCCGTCCCGCCCGTGGGCAGCGGGGTGCTGCCGCTCAGGGTGCGCGCGCCGCTGGTATCCAGCGTGACCGTGCCGTTGCCGGCGACCAGTCGACCGAAGGACAGGTCGGTGATCTTGCTGACCGCGATCGGCACGAGCACGACGGCGGTGGCGCTTGCCGTGGCGCTGTTGGCCGCTTGGCTGCCGGAATGACCGGTTGCTGCCAGCAGGCCGGCGGCGACGATGAGGATCCGCTTTTGCAGGCTCTTCTTGGAATGGATAGTCATTTGATGCTCCTGTCGAGATCGGTCAGGGCCTTGACTGCTTGCTTGCAGACCCAGTGAAACGCCGTATGGAAGGGAGAGAAACGGGAGGTAATCCCCTTTTTACACGGCACATGTAGAAGTTACAGCTCTTCTGTAGGACGTATCGGCCGAAAAGGCCTCGGCTGTATGGGTATTTCCGTTTCCGCAACAGCCGGGCGCATTCCCGGCCCAGTGTTCCGGCAGCTAACGGGTTACCTTGGCGGAAGCCAGCCAGAGGCCGGCAAAGGTCAGCGCGCCATTGAGGATCAGCAGTTCCAGCCCGATGCGGTAGCCGCCAAACCAGGCGCTCTGGTGGCTGTCGATCAACCAGCACAGCAGCGGCGCCGCCAGGGCGACCCAGGGGATCCACGCATTGCGGGGTTGGCGGCGCGTGAACATGCCGAAGGCGAACAGGCCGAGCAGCGGCCCGTAGGTGTAGCCCGCCAGTTTCAGGATCAGGCCGATCATGCTGGGGTCGTTGATGGCGCGGAACACCATCACCGCCGCGAAGAAGACCAGCGCGAAGCCGATGTGCACGCGGCGGCGCACTTGCGTCTTGCGGGCATCGCTCCAGCCGCGCTGGTCGATCGCCAGCAGGTCGATGCAGGTGGAGGACGTCAGCGCGGTCAGCGCGCCGTCCGCGCTCGGAAACAGGGCGGAGATCAGCGCAATGATGAAGACGATCTGCACCCAGGCCGGCAGATGGCCCAGCACCACGGCCGGGAAGAGGTCATCGCCACGCTGAGGCATGCCGTTATGCAGCGCGTACAGCTGCAGCAAGCCGCCCAGGAACAGGAACAGGCCGACCACGAGCAGCATGATGACGCTGAGCACGACCACGTTCTTCTGCGAATCACCGAGGCGCTTGACCGAGATGTTCTTCTGCATCATCTCCTGGTCCATGCCCGTCATCGCGATGCTGATGAACATGCCGGCCAGCACCTGCTTGCCCCAGAAGGCGCTGCTGTCCAGATCGGTGACGAAGACCTTGGAGAGACCGGCCTCGCTCAGCTTGGCCAGGCTCTGCGGGAAGCTCAGATCGAGCCCCTGCAACAGGTAGACGACGCACACGCCCAGGCCCAGCAGCATACCGGCGGTCTGCAGCGTGTCGGTCCAGACGATGGTCTTGACGCCGCCCTCGAAGGTGTAGAGCAGGATCAGCCCGAGGATCACCAGCGCGGTCACCCAGAAGGGCAGGCCGAGGCGATCGAGGATCAGCTCCTGCAGGATCTTGATCACGAGGTAGAGCCGCGCCGTGGCGCCCAGCGTGCGCGACACCACGAAGATCCCCGCGCCCGTGTGATGCGCGCGTGCGCCCAGGCGCTCGCCGAGGAATTTGTAGATCGAACTGAGCTGGAGCCGGTAATACAGCGGCAGCAGCACGAAGGCGATCACGAAGTAGCCGACGAACTGGCCCAGCGCGATCTGCATATAGCTGAAGGCCGAGGCGCCCACCTGGCCCGGCACGCTGATGAAGGTCACGCCCGACAGCGAGGTGCCGATCATGCCGAAGGCCACCAGCATCCAGTTGCTGTTGCGATTGCCGACGAAGAAGCTCTCGTTGTCAGCCCCGCGCGAAGCGATGAAGGCCACACCGAGCAGGAGGGCGAAGTAGGCGACGACGATGCCGAGCAGGAGGTAGGGCGACATGGGGGCAGATTATGGGGAGCAGGACCCGGCGCGCCATTCCGGCTTGTGCGGGGCGCATAACCGCTCGGCTCAGCAGGCGCGGCTATTTGAAGGATTCGAGATAGAGACGCGCCTCGGTCTCGATCACCTCACGCAAGCCTGAAAGGCGGGCCACGGTGTCCGCCTTTTCTTCGAGCATGTCCAGCGTGAGCTGGGCCAGCTCGGCCAGCCGCGCATCAACTGCCGCCGGCGCGATGTCGCAAGAGCGTCCGAACTCTCGCAAGCCCTGGCGGGCCGCGAAGAAGGACTTGTTCCCGTCGAGCGTCAGGGCCAGTGTGTCTTCCGGGATGTAGAGCCTTGTGCAGACGATGTCGTACGCCGGCGCCATGCTCACCTCGTCATGGACCCCCTCGTACAGCACGCCGAAGTTCTTCATGTGCGCATCGCCGTTGCCGAGGATGCAGGAGAGCGCAAGCATGTCGAACAGCTGCTGCTTGGCGGCGGTCAGGCGGGAAGGCGAGCAGTAGAAGCGCAGCAGCTTCAGGATGTTGGCATAGGAGCCGGCGTACTTCTGCTCGGTGTCCCGGCCGGCGAGCGAGAGCATGTCCTCGAAGCCCAGGATGCGGCCATCGGATGGGCGGTCGAAGCGCCGCATGATGAAGAGCTCGCCGTCATCGGACAGATAGAAGGGCGGCGTCTTGACCCCGGCGCGTTCGACCACGCTCATGCAGAAGAACTCGTTGATGGCGAGGCCGGGGTAGATGTCGAGTCCCGACTTGACGATCAGATCGCTCGTGGCCAGCGCGGCCTTCTCGACCACCGCGCCGGCAGGATCCTCGGGCACGAGGACCTTGGGCTGCACGCCGCTGAGCCCGCTGCTCAGCACATAGTCGTCCACGAGGCGTGAAAACAGGGCCTTGGAACCTCGGCTCGCCAGCAGGTCGGCCAGACGTTCGCCGGGGCGTGAGGGCATCGCTGCTGGCTCACCTTCCAGGTTGAAGTGAAGCCGCCCGATCGGTGCTTGCGAACCGATCACGTTCAGCAGGAGCAGCGGATCGCTCACGCCGGTCTTGGCCAGACGCAGCCTGATCTGGTCCAGCACAAAGCCCTCGGGCAAGTTCATCTGGAAGACCGGGTGCAGCGTAGGGCGCGCATAGGGCAGCGCGCGCAAGGGCATGCCGAGCGCCGGCTCCATGTCGGCGTTTGCTGCAGGATCGAAAGTGAAAACGTAGTGGCCGTCAGACCGTTGCAGGCGGCCAGCCAGTCCTTGAGGCGTGTGAACGAGAACTCGCATGCCTGTCAGCCTTGCTCATCCGTGAGCAGCGCGCCGATCTCGTCGAGCGTGGGTCGGGTTGCAATGCCCAACTGAAGTTGCGCGCCCAGGGCGGCTGCCACTCGGGCATAACTGCCAATATTGACGGTGGATTTACCGGCTTCGATGCGGATCACCATCAGCCGGCTCAAGCCCGCGCGCTCCGCGACGTCCTGCTGGCGCAGGCCGCGTTGCTCTCGCATCTCCTTGAGGGATTGACCGAGAGTCGCCAGGGCGGTGGTTGGATCGCTCATAAGTATATTATGGCATACATTGACTGGTTAATGTATGTTTTGGGATACTTATTGGGGCTGTGAGCGCCCCTGTCCTGCGACCTCGCTCAGTACGTCCGCCCCCCGCGGTACTGCGCATGCTGCTTGCGTTGCAGCGTGGTGCTGCGGCTCATCGCCTCGAAACTCACGCGGGCGTGGGCGTGCATAACAGCCAAACCGAGCGCATCGGCGGCGTCCTTGCCGGGCTCGCCGGGCAGGGCGAGCAGGCGTTGGATCATGGCCTGGACCTGTTCCTTCTTGGCGTGGCCGTGGCCCACGACCGCCTTCTTCATCTGCAGGGCGGTGTATTCGGACACGAGCAGATCGCAGGAGACGAGCGCCGTCAGCGCGGCGCCGCGGGCCTGGCCGAGCAGCAGCGTCGATTGCGGGTTGACGTTGACGAAGACGATCTCGACGGCTGCGCATTGCGGCTGGTAGCGCGCCACGACTTCGCGCACGCCGTCGAAGATGATCTTGAGTCGCCCGGGCAGATCACCGACCGCGACCGCGCTGGTCTTGATCGTGCCGCTGGCGATGTAGGAGAGCTTGGAGCCCTCGCATTCAATGACACCGAACCCGGTGGTTTGAAGGCCGGGGTCGATGCCGAGAATTCTCATCAGGCTATTTTACGGAGCAAGCTGAGCATCTTGTCGAACACGGCACCATAGGGCGGCTGGAACAGCTTGGTGCCGGCGAACAAGGTGGTCTGGTGGAAGACGGGCTTCAGATGGCTCATCGCATTGAAGCCCCAGATGCCGTGATAGGCACCCTGGCCGCTGGCGCCGACGCCGCCGAAGGGCTGGTCTTCCTGGCCGATGTGCCAGATGCAATCGTTGACGGTCACGCCGCCGGCGTGGGTCTCGCGCAGCAGCTTGTCACGGCCGGCGCTGTCGCGGCCGAACCAGTACATGGCGAGCGGGCGCTCGTGGCGCTGGATGTACTGGATCGCTTCATCGGCGCTGTCCACCCCGACGATGGGCAGCAGCGGGCCGAAGATTTCCTCGCGCATCACGCGCATGTCTTCGTTCACGTTGAGCAGCAGGTGCGGCGTGAGCTTGCGGCCGTCGTTGGCATCGTCGTGCGACTTCAGCACGCGGGCGCCGCGCGCCTCGGCGTCGGCCACGATCTCTTGCAGGCGATCCAGATGGCGCTGCGTGGCGACCGAGGTGTAGTCGGCGTTGCCGGTGATCGTCGGGTACATGCGGCGCATATTCGCCAGCACGGCTTGCGCCAGCGGTTCGACCATGGCCTTGGGCGCGAGCACGTAGTCGGGCGCGATGCAGGTCTGGCCGGCGTTGAGCAGCTTGCCGTAGGCGAGGCGTTCGGCCACTTGTGCCAGATCGGCATCGGCCTGCACCACGACGGGCGACTTGCCGCCGAGTTCGAGCGTTACGGGGGTCAGGTTGGCCGCCGCGGCTTGCGCCACAAGCTTGCCGACCTGGGTCGAGCCCGTGAACACCAGATGGTTGAAGGGCAGGCTGCTGAAGATGCGCGCCACATTGGCATCGCCGGTGACGACGGTCATCTCTTCGGGCGTGAAGAACTCGGCCACCATCTTGGCCAGCAGGGCCGAGGTGATGGGCGTCAGCTCCGAGGGCTTGAGCATCACGCGGTTGCCGGCCGCGATGGCGCCGATGGCCGGGCCGAGCGCCATGTAGATCGGATAGTTCCAGGGCGAGATCACACCGACGACGCCCACCGGTTGCGGCATCAGGCGGTTGCGCGCCGGCGCGAATTGCAGCGCGGTGGGGATGCGCCGCACCTTCATCCATTTGCCGAGCTGCTTGATCGCGTGCTTGGCGCCGGATTCGCAGGTGAACACATCAGCGAGCAGCGATTCACGCGGGGAGCGGCTGCCGAAGTCTTGCGACACCGCCGTCGTGATCTCGTCCGCGTACTTGGCCAGCATCGCGCGCAGGCGGGTGAGCCTTTCGCGGCGCACTTCGGCGCTGGGCATCGGCGCGGCCATGAAGGCGCGGCGTTGTGCCTCAAGCGTCAGCTGCAATTGCTCGGTGATGTTGCTGTCCATGCGGGCTGTCTCCTGGTTCCTAGTTTTAACTAGCTTAACGGCTGGAGTGCGGCGCGGCCAGAGGAAAAACCTCCGGCCGACCCTAGCAAAAACGCCTATGAAGCCGCTGACGTCTTCGAGATTTCAGTGACGGAAATGCCGCACGCCGGTCATCACCATCGCCACGCCGCGCTCGTCGGCCGCCTTGATCACTTCATCGTCGCGCATCGAGCCGCCGGGCTGGATCACGCAGGAGGCGCCTGCATCGGCCAGCACGTCGAGGCCATCGCGGAAGGGGAAGAAGGCGTCGCTGGCCACGACCGAGCCGGTCAGCTCGAGATTGGCGTTAGCGGCCTTGATCGAAGCGATGCGGGCCGAGTCGATGCGGCTCATCTGGCCGGCGCCGACGCCCAGGGTCATGCCGCCGCCGCAGAAGACGATCGCATTGCTCTTGACGTATTGCGCGACGGTCCAGGCGAACATCAGGTCGTCGAGCTGTTGCGCGGTCGGCTGCAACTGGGTGACGATCTTCAGGTCGCTCTTCTGCAGGAAATGGTTGTCGGCGCTCTGGATCAGCAGGCCCGAGCCGACGCGCTTGCTGTCCATCGCGTTGCGGCCTTGGTCCCAGGGGCGGGCGCCGCCGGGAGGCAGGGCGATTTCCATCAGCCGCACGTTGACCTTGGGCGCGAAGATGGCCAGCGCTTCAGCCGTGAAGCCGGGCGCCATCAGCACTTCGACGAACTGCTTGACGACGAGTTCGGCCGCGGCCTTGTCGACGATCTGGTTGAAGGCAATGATGCCGCCGAACGCGCTGGTCGGGTCGGTCTTGAAAGCCTTGCTGTAGGCCTCGGCCGCGTTGGCGCCCACGGCCACGCCGCAAGGGTTGGCATGCTTGACGATCACACACGCTGGCGCGGTGAAGCTCTTCACGCATTCCCAGGCGGCATCGGCATCGGCGATGTTGTTGTACGAGAGTTCCTTGCCTTGCAACTGGCGATAGTTGGCCAGCAGCCCTGCGGCGGGGGCCGCATCGGTGTAGAACGCCGCTGATTGGTGGGGGTTCTCGCCGTAGCGCATGCCCTGGTTCTTGTGGATCTGGATGGTCAGCGTATCGGGGTAGGGCGCGCGGACCGGCACGTCGGTCTGGGCCGGTGCGCTGGTCAGGCTGGTCAGGTAGTTGGCGATTGCGCCGTCATAGGCGGCGGTGTGCGCGAATACTTTCTTGGCGAGGTCGAGGCGCAGGCCGTACGACGTGGCGCCGCTTTGATCGATTTCCGCCAGCACGCGGACGTAGTCGGCCGGGTCGATCACGA
>DASYBU010000039.1:0-76884 GCA_036500605.1 Burkholderiaceae bacterium | reverse complement strand
CATGGTGGGGCCTCCAGGATCAAGTGGTTGCTAGACCTCCCACTTTGGCACTCTGATGCCGTTTCCGCGAGGCCCCACCCAGCTCTGGATGGCAGCCTCACTTCAGCAGCAGCGCTATAGGTGGGCGGACCATGCCATCTCTTCAGGTCGACCGGCGAGAGGCGTGCGCCGAATGCGCTCAAACACTTCAGTGGCGGCCTCGCGAAATCGGCGCCCGGTGCCGCGACGGTCGCTTCGTAGTATTTGATCTCGTGTAGAAATTCGCGACGTGCTGCGGAATCGAGGTGAAGAGACTTCACGGAGCCAGGCGCTTCGCTTCCGCCAGTACGTCGTCCATTTCATGCAGAACGGCCTCGCCACGCTCATATGCGGCAACACGGCGACGAATTTCAAGGCGCCAGGCTTCTTCCACTTCCGGATCCGGTGAGTCGGTCAAGGAGTCAAGCAGCAGGTCAACCAGACGTTCGCGATCTTTCGCATCGAGTGCGCGACCCTTCTGGGCGAGTTCCGTAACAGCATCGGACATGGCGGCCTCCGTCGTGAGCCTTCGATTTTATCGCCTCGATGGAAGCAAGCCAGGGATCATGGCCTGGGCTTTGATCTTATGCGGCAAGTGAGCCGGCCTTGGGCTTCTTGGCCGCCACTTTCTTGGCCGGAACCTTCTTCGCGGCAGCTTTCTTGGCAGGCGCCGCTGCAATCGTTGCAGTCTTCGAAGCTGTTGGTTTCACCGGCGTCGCTTTGCCTTTTAACGCCGCCACTTCCGCGCTCAGCGCATCGAGCCGGTCATGCAGCTCTCGCACCTCGGTCACCGTCGGCATGCCCATGCTGTTGAGCGCCTGCTGAACGCGTTGCTCGAACAGCGACTCGAGCTGGCTCCATTGCTTGCGGGCCTTGCCGCCGATGTCTTCGCTGGCGTTGCTCAGGTCGCTGAGCTTTTCCTTCGCCATCGTGTGCGTCTTCTGCTGGAGCTTGAGACCTTCATTGACGAGCGACTCGAACAGCTTGCCGCTGCCGCCGGCCTTGGAGAAGGCGCCGAGGCCCGCCGCCCAGATCTGCTGCGCGGAGGCCCGCACGCTCTTGGTCAGCGGGTTGTCGATGAACCCGGGTGGCAGTGCGCTGAAGATATCTTGCGGATCGGGCTTGGCTTCCTTCTTGGACATGGCAGCGTCTCCAACAAAAGTGTGGGCCGAGTCTACGGCAGGCGCCGCAATTGCGCCTGTGCCAGAGCGGGATAGAGCGGCACGCTGATCCAGCGTGACAGCAGGCTCGCGCCCAGCGCGGCGGCCATCAGGCTGAGCACCATCGCGTGCCCGTCGACCATTTCCATGACGATGATGAAGGCGGTCAGCGGTGCTTGTGTGACGGCGGCCAGAAAGGCCGTCATGCCCATGGCGATCAGCGGCGCGCTGCCGGCGTCCATGTGCATGAAGACGGCCATGTCGGCACCGACACCTGCACCGATCGCGAGCGAGGGCGCGAAGATGCCGCCCGGCACGCCGGACCACACGGCGATCCAGGTCGCCACCAGGCGCAGCGTCACATAAAGCAAGGGCAGGTTATCGGCCTGGCCTTCGACCAGATGGCGCGTGTAGTCGTAGCCGCTGCCAAAGGTGGCGCCGTGGCTGACCCAGCCGATCAACGCGATCGCCAAGCCGCAGGCGGCTGCAAAGCGCACCGGGTAGCGGGCGCGCAGGGCGCTGAAGCGGTCGCTGCCGCCGACGATGCTGGTGTGCAGCAGCCGCGAGAACAGGCCGCCCAGCAAGCCGGCGCTGACGATCACCAGCAGGCCGGGCAACAGGAAGTTCCAGCCCAGCGTGGGCACGCGGATCACGCCGAAGTAGCTGGCATTGCCGAAGGCCGACACGGCCACCAGGCCGGCAATCACGATGGCGGTGATGATCAGGCCGCTGGAGCGATGTTCGATCTTGCGTGTCAGCTCTTCGATCGCAAAGATGACGCCGGCCAGCGGCGCATTGAAGGCCGCCGCGATGCCGGCCGCGCCGCCCGCCACCAGCAAGCCCTGGTGGTTGACCGCGGTGCGCGAGGGCAACCAGCGCCGCGCCTGCTGCATGATGCCCGCGGCGATCTGCACCGAAGGGCCTTCGCGGCCGATCGGCAGCCCGCCGAGCAGGCCCATCGAGGTGAGCGCGATCTTGGAAAGTGCCAGTTTGACGGAGACGAAGATGCTGCGCTGGCGTGGTGGTACTTGCGTGGACAAGGCTGCCATCACCTGCGGAATGCCCGAGCCGGCAGCGCCGGGCACATAGCGCGCCGTCAGCCAGGCCACCAGGGCGGTGAGCGCCGGGGTCCAGAGCAGCGGCGCGTAGGGATGCCAGGCGCTGATCTGGTTGAAACCGCCCATCGCATATTCGCTCAGGCGAGTGAACAGCACCACCGACAAGCCGGCCAGCACCGCATACCCGAGCACAATCGCACGGCTCAACCATTGCCGCCAGTCGGCCAGGTCGTCGCGCATTTCGCGCATGAAGTCGGGCTGCTGGTGATGCTGGTTCATGGGGGCAGTTTAAGGGCGTCGCTCGGCCCTCAAGAGCGAGCACTGCATCAGGTCGTGAAAGCGCCTGTTCAGGCCACTGCGAACTTCAGATTTCAACGGAAATCTCGGCTCTCCGTCGTGAGTCTCCCCAGCAGCGGCGTCAGATCCTCAAACCGCCGCGCCAGCAGATGCTGCACGCCGCCATCGCCGCGTTGCCATTGGCCGTGCACGGCCAGCAGGCGTGAGTGGAGGATGGTGCTGCGGTGCTCCTTGTAGATGTCGGGCCAGACGATCACCTGCACATTGCCGGTCTCGTCTTCGAGCGTGATGAAGAGGGTGCCCTTGGCGGTCTGCGGGCGCTGGCGGCCGACGATGATGCCGCAGACATGCGCGGTTCTTCCGCTCGGGTAATTCACCATTTGAGCGGCATTCTTCAAGCCTTTGGCGGCCAGGCGTTCCCGCAGGATGGCCAGCGGATGGCTGCGCAAGGTGAGGCCGGTGGCGGCGTAATCCCACAGCACTTCTTCGTCTTCGCGCGCAGCAGGCAGGGCCAGATCGGGCTCGGCTTGAGCGCTGCCATGCAGGAGCTTGGGCAGCGCGTGCAGGGCGCTGGCCTGCCAGACCTGCTGGCGGCGGTGCCCGGCGAGCGAGGTGAGCGCATCGGCGGCGGCCAGCAGTTGCATCTCGCTCTGGTTCAGGGCCGCGCGCAGGGCCAGGTCCTGGGGGTGCGTGAAAGGCGCTTCAGCGCGGGCCTTGGCGATGCGTTCGGCGGCCAAGGTGCTCAAGCCGCCGACCAGGCGCAGGCCGAGGCGGACGGCGGGTTGGCTGGTATGCGGTTCCAAGGAGCTGTCCACATCGCTGAAGCTCACGTCAGCGGGTCGCACCTCGACACCGTGGCGCTGCGCATCCTGCACCAGCTGGCTCGGCGAATAAAAACCGAGCGGCTGCGAGTTGAGCAGGGCACACAGGAAGATCGCCGGCTCGTGGCATTTGAGCCAGCTGCTCACATAGGTCAGCAGCGCGAAGCTGGCCGCGTGCGACTCGGGGAAACCGTAGGAGGCGAAGCCCTTGATCTGCTTGAAGATGCGCTCGGCGAACTCGTCTTCGTAGCCGTTACGACGCATATTGGTGATGATCTTTTCGTAGAACTTTTCCAGGTCGCCGGGGCGCTTCCAGGCGGCCATGGCGCGGCGCAACTGATCGGCCTCGCCGGCCGAGAAATCGGCGGCGATCATGGCGACCTGCATCACCTGTTCCTGGAAGATGGGCACGCCGAAGGTGCGTTCCAGCGCGGGGCGCAATTGGCCGGCGTATTCGATCTCGCCGCCCGCGCGGTGCTTGGCGCGGTTCTGCAGATAGGGATGGACCATGCCGCCCTCGATGGGGCCGGGCCGCACGATGGCGACCTCGACCACGAGGTCGTAGAAGTTCTCGGGCCTGAGGCGCGGCAGCATCGACATCTGTGCGCGGCTCTCGATCTGGAACACGCCGATGGTGTCGGCCTTGCAGATCATCTCGTAGGTGGGCACATCGCCTTCGGGCACGCTGGCCAGCGTGATCTCGCGGCCGCGCCATTGGCGGTAGAACTGGAAGCTGCGCTGGATGCAGGTCAGCATGCCCAAGGCGAGCACATCGACCTTCATCAGGCCCAGCGCATCGATATCGTCCTTGTCCCACTGGATCACGCTGCGATCGACCATCGCAGCGTTCTCGATCGGCACGAGGCGCGACAGCGGCCCTTCGGTCAGCACGAAGCCGCCCACATGCTGGCTCAGGTGGCGCGGCATGCCGAGCAGTTGCTGGCCGAGTTGGAGCAGCAGTTGCAGACGTGGATCGCCGCCGGGAACGCTGACCTGGGACTCCCAGCCGCTGTGATCGCGCGACAGCGCATCGAGCGTCGCTTCATCAAAGCCGAGCGCCTTGCCCACATCGCGGATCACGCTCTTGGGCCGGTAGCTGGTGACCACGGCGGTCAACGCCGCACGTTCGCGGCCGTACTTGTTGTAGAGGTACTGGATGACCAGCTCGCGGCGCTCGTGCTCGAAATCCACGTCGATGTCGGGCGGCTCGTTGCGCTCGCGGCTGATGAAGCGCTCGAACAGCAGCGTGCTGCGATCCGGGTCTACGGAAGTGACATGCAGGCAGAAGCAGACGATGCTGTTGGCCGCCGAGCCGCGGCCCTGGCAGAGGATGCCCAAGAACCGCGCATGCGCCACGATGTCGGCCACGGTGAGAAAGTAGTGCTCGTACTTCAACTCCTCGATCAGCGTGAGCTCGTGTTCGATCTGCGCGATCCATTTCTGCGGCGTGCCTTCGGGCCAGCGCTTGGCGGCGCCTTCGGCCGTCAGCGCGCGCAAGTGCGCCATCGGTGTGACGCCGGCCGGCACAACTTCGCTCGGGTAGTGATAGCGCAGTTCCTCGAGCGAGAAGTTGCAGCGCTCGGCCACGGCGAGCGTGGCTTCCAGCAGCTCGGGCGGATAGATCTGAGCCAAGCGAAGACGGCTGCGCAGATGGCGCTCGGCATTGGCCTGCAACTCGAAGCCGCAGTCGGCCACGGTACGGCCCAGGCGGATCGCGGTCAGCACGTCATGCAAAGGCTTGCGAGAACGGCGATGCATCTGCACATCGCCGGCCGCCACGAGAGGCAGCGCAGTCTGCTCGGACAGCGTTTGCAGCCGTTGCAGCCAGCGCGCATCGCCGGCCTCGCGCCACAGCTCGACCGCGATCCAGCCGCGGCCGCTGAAATGCTGGAGCAGCCATTGCGCTTGCGTGAGCAAAGCGCTGTCGTCCTGTTCGCGATCAAGCACGAGCAAGGCCAGGCAGTCGTCGAGCGTGGCGGGATTCAGGTCGGACCAGCGCAGCAGATACGTGCCTTTTTCAGCAGCGCGGCGCAGGCGCGTGATGAACTGGCTGAGGTTGCCGTAGCCGTTCATGTTGGTGGCCAGCAGCACGAGCTTGAACAGCGGCTTGTCGTCATCGGCGCGCACCAGGAACTCGCTGCCGATGAGCAGGCGCGGTACGGGCAGATCGTCCTTGGCGAGGCGGCGGCATTGGCTGTAGGCGCGCACCACGCCGGCCAGCGAGCATTCATCGGTGATGGCGAGCGCCTCGTAGCCGAGCTCGCCCGCGCGGGTCACGAGATCGTCGGGGTCTGACGCGCTGCGCAGAAAGCTGAAACTGCTCAAGCAATGGAGCTCGGCATAGTCATTCATGCGAAGACCCCTTGCAGAAACCAGCCCGGTTCATGCTCGGGCAAGCGCTCGGCGTAGATCCACAAGAGGCCGGCCTGCTCGCTGTGGAAGAGGTAGTAATCGCGCTGCTGCACCTGGCCATCCCACCAGCCTGATTCCACGCGCTGCGGGCCGAGCAGTTTTTGCAGCGGGCCGCGGTAGAGCGGTTGGTCCTGCTGCGTGGACAGACGCTGCGGCGGGTCGATCAGCCAGGTCGGCTGCGGCCCTTGCGCAGGCCGCGCCTTGGTGGTGATCTGCTGCGGCCAGGCGTGCCATTGCTGCATGGCTTCGAGCCGATGGTCCTCGCACAACTGGCCCACGCGGACCTGCTGCGCGCCGAGGCGAACGGACAAACGTTCGAGCGTGAGGGCGAGCGGCTCGCGTTCATCGCCGCTCGTCACCAGCAGGCTCGCAGCGCTGGGCGCGAGCGGTTCGACGGCATGGGCCGAGAGCCGCAGATCACTGACCGGCGCGGCCAGCTCCAGCCTTTGCAGATGCTCGCCCAGCAGGCGCGCGAGATGGCGGAACTCGCGCGTGGTGCCGGCTGTGGTGATCTCGAGAGCACCGCCGTCGCCGGCGTCGCGTGCGCGCATGGCGTCATGCGTCCAGGCGAGCGTGCAGGTGCGCAGGCCCAGGTGCCGCGCGGCCAGCCAGGCGCACAGCGAGCGCAGCAAGCCTTCGGCGTGATGTTGCAGGGCCAGCGCCTGGTCCACGCGGAAAGGCAGCTCCAGGCGCGCCTCGAAGTGATCGGGCAGCGTCAGCCATTGATGCGCTTCGGGCGCCTCGCCATAAGCCTGGTCGAGCGCCTTCAGCATTGCGGGCCCGAAGCGACGAGCCAGCGAAGTGCGCGGCAGTGCGCGCACCTCGGCCAGACTGCGGCAGCCGAGGCGCGACAGCATCGGTGCCTGCGCCTGCACGGCGCTGAGCGCGGCCAGCGGCATGGCGTCGAGCATCGGCGTCAGGCGCTCGCCCACGGCGTGGCCTGATCGACCGCTGCGCGTCAGCGCGAGGGCCGCCAGACTGGTCGAAGCCCAGCGCGGCGCGGGCAGCTCCATGCCGGCCTCGGCGGCTTGCGCCTGCAAGCGCCGATGCAAACCTCGCGCACCGCCGAAGAGGCGCAAGCTGGCTTCCACTTCAAGCACGACCGCATCCTCCAGCCGCGCCACCCGCGGACTGAACTGAAGCGCCAGCCAAGCCAGAGGCTCAGAAGCCGGCTGTAACGCGATCCACAACATGGGGCGTGGTGCGCGGCACGCGCAGCGGACGGGGAGCGATTTCACGCAGGCGCGGCGTGAGCAAGGGATCCAAAGTGGCCGGCACGGCCGACAAGGACAGCCAGCCCGCATGCGCCGGCCCGCGCCGCTTGAAGAGCTGCACCTCCAGCTGCCAGATCGAGCCCGGCGAGGAAGCTGCGCGCAATTGCAAGCGCAAGGGCGCGGCCGAGGATTGCTCGCGCGCGGCCACGGAGCGGAACACGAAGACCGGCATCTGCGCGCCCAGCGCATGCACTTGCAGGCGCCGCATCTGCTCGGGCCGCGCCTGCGGCAACCAGGCCAGCACGGCCGACGCACCGCTCGATTGCACGGCCTGCTCGGTGGCCCAGAGCTGCTGCTGCGGCGTGGCGGCGTCGATCCAGACGAGCGGCCCCAGGCCTTCGCCGTGCAGGCCGGGCAGATGCGGCGCGCCGGGCGGGTGGATCAGCAGCAGCGGGGCTGCGGCCTTGCCTGCACCACGAAGAGCAGGGCCGAGCAGCCGCCATTCAAGCGCGCCAGCCTGGGGCTGCAGGATCTCGGTCAGGCCGCCCAGCGGCCAGCCGCCGCCGGGCAGCAGTGCATCCAGCGCCGCGAAGCCGCTGGGCTGGCCGGGGCGCACGCCGGTGTCCAGGCTGTCGCCGCGCCAGACGGCGCTGGGCAAGGCCGGCACGGGACGGGGGGAGGGCATGATTCAGAAGATAGCTGTACAAAAATACAGTATACGGATCGGCCGCACCCGTGCAAGCATTGACCCTCATGAACGATGATTTTTTCCTCGCCCCTGACTTCAAACCCGAGCAGGCCCTGCTCAATTTGAAGCGCGGCCTGCGTGATCTGCGCTCTCTGCAGGAGCGCGGTCAGGCCTTCGAGCTGCAAGGGCAGCCGGTCCTGCAGCTTTCGGTGGACGACAAGGTCCTGACCGCCAAGCTGGCCAAGAAGCCGGCGCGGAGCCCGGAGTGGGAGGTGCGAACTTGCAAGAACAGTGCGGAAGTGCGCGCCTTGCAGGATGAAATCAAGCGCCGCGTCGCCCGGTGGACCGACGAGACCGTCTGACTGTTGCCCCTCGCCTGCGAGTACGCAGTCGGCCCCCCAAGGGGGCACCGATCACGACCGGGGATGCCCGGCCGCGACATCGGTTCAAATCGTCCTTGGGACGGCCCGGCGAACGATTTGAGTGCGCATTCAGCGCAATGCGAGCACTTGCTCAGGCGCCACGCCGCGCAAAGAGGCGCTGGCCATGTGGCCATTGCCGGCGGAAGCCAGCACCAATTGCTGCGGCACCGGCAGATGCGCACTGAACGGCGCGAGGCCGCGGCCCGTCATGGCCCATTCGGTCGCGCCGCCCACCAGCCAGTGCACGCGGCCCGGGCTCAAGGTTTGCAGCGAGGCGACCAGGGCCTGGGCACGGGCGTCGCCCGCTTCGCCATAGATCACCACGTCGCGCGACAGATCAATGCCGGCACGTGACACCGCGGTTTGCAGGGCACTCAGGTCATGGTGCGAGAGCCAGGCGTCCAACAGAGCCGGTTCCACGCGCAGGGCGCCCGGCAGGCCGACCGAAGGCGTGTTGCGTACATCCCAAGCCAACGCGCCCTGGTGCAGCGCCTCATCGGTGGCGCCAGCACTGAGGCTGTCGGCATGGGCGACGGGGCTGGACAGGGCGGCCAAAGCGCAGGCCAGGGCGATCAGGGGATGCATGGGCCGGATTCTGGGGAAAGGGCCTCGGACCGTCCAATACAGAGATTCTGGATGCTTATTCTTGAGAGACATAAGCATCTGTAGGAGACTGCGGCCATGACAAGAAGGAGCCTGGTGCTCATCAGCTTGGGTTGGTCGCTCGCGGCGCTCCATTTGCCGACCTGGGCCGCTCCCTACCCGGACAAACCGATCACGCTGGTCGTGCCCTTTCCGGCCGGCGGCCCGACCGACAAGGTGGCACGCGACTTGGCCGAGGCCCTGCGCAAGCCGCTTGGCGTTCGGCTGATGATCGAGAACGTCGGCGGAGCGGGCGGCACGCTGGGCGCGACCAAGGTGGCGCGTGCCTTGCCCGATGGCTACACGCTGCTGCTCCACCATATCGGCCTGTCCACGGCGCCGTCGCTCTACCGAAATCTGCAATACCGGACGCTCGAGGATTTCGAATACCTGGGCCTGGTGGTCGAGGTGCCCATGACCATCGTCGGGCGGCCGAACCTGCCGGCGCGCAACTTCCCGGAGCTGGTCACCTGGCTGGCCGATCACAAGGGCCACGTCAACCTGGCCAATGCGGGCCTGGGGGCGGCCTCGCATCTGTGCGGCCTGCTGTTCCAGAGCGCCTTGAAGCAGGAAATGACGATCGTGCCGTACAAGGGCACGGCGCCGGCCATGAATGATCTGCTGGGAGGCCAGGTGGATCTGATGTGCGACCAGACCACCAACACGGTCGGCCAGATCGAGGCCGGCCGCGTCAAGGCCTATGCGGTCACGACGCTGCACCGGCTGAGCGAGCCGCCGGCGCTGGCCAAGCTGCCCACGCTGAATGAGTCAGGCCTCAAGGGTTTCAATGTGACGATCTGGCTGGGGCTTTATGCGCCGAGAGGCACGCCCGCCGCGACGCTGACCAAGCTGAACGAAGCGCTCAAGCTGGTCTTGCAGGACCCCGAATTTCGCCGCCGCGAGGCTCAGTTAGGCGCTTCCGTGATCACTGATGCACGCGTCAACCCGGCCGAGCACAAGAAATTCGTCGCCTCGGAAATCGCGAAATGGGAAGCGGTGATCAAGGCCGCGGGCCAATATGCCGAGTGAATCTAGGCCATCTGCCCAATCCGCATCGGGATCGTCACCGGGCCGTCATTGATCAGGGCGACCTGCATGTCGGCGCCAAATTCGCCTTGCTCCACCACCGCGTGCCGGCTGCGGGCATAACTGAGCACATGCTCGTACAAGCGCCGGCCTTGCTCGGCCCCCGCCGCGCCGCTGAAGCTGGGGCGATTGCCGCCGGTCGTGTCAGCGGCCAGCGTGAACTGCGAGACGATCAGCAGGCCGCCGTTCACGTCCTGCACGCTGCGGTTCATCTTGCCGGCCTCGTCGCTGAAGATGCGCAGCTTGAGCAGCTTGTCGACGAGCTTCTCGGCCTGGGCTTCGCTGTCTTGCAGCTCAGCGCAGACCAGCACCAGCAGGCCCGCCCCGATCGCGCCGATGCGTTCACCCGCGACCGTCACGCTGGCTTCGCGCACGCGTTGCAGCAGCGCGATCAAGATTGCGCCTCGACGTCGGTGGGCAATAACTGGATGGTTGCACGCAGGCCCGGCACGGCCTCGATCAGCGCCAGCTCGACCTCGCCGCGCATCTGAGCCGCGCGGCCGAGCGTCCAATGTGCGGGCGCATGCATGTGGAAATCGGCAAAGCGGCGCTGGCCGGCACTGCGCGTGGCCAGGTGATCGAAGCGGATGTTCTGGGCGCCAAAGCGTTCGAGAACCTGGTGGATGGATTGCAGCGATTCAGTGTCGAGCGCCTCGTCCATCAGGCCGCTCGAAGCGCGCGCCACCAGATGCACGCCTTCGCGCAGGATGTTGGCGGCCACCAGCAGCGCCACCACCGGATCCAGCCAATGCCAGCCGGTGAGCTGCACGCCGATCAGGCCGATGATCACGCCGCAGGAGGTCCAGACATCGGTGATCAGGTGGCGCGCATCGGCTTCCAGTGCCATCGAGCGCAGCGAGCGCGCCTTGCGCAGCATGGCCATCGCCAGGCCGCCATTGAGTGCAGAGCTGATCACCGTCAGCGCAACACCCAGCCCGAGACCTTCAACCGGCTGCGGGCTGATCAGCCGCTGCACCGCGCCCCAGCCGATGCCCAGCGCTGCGGCCACGATCAGCACACCTTCGAAGCCGCCCGAGAAGAACTCGGCCTTGTGGTGGCCATACGGATGCTCGGCATCGGGCGGCTGCGCGGCGAGGGTCAGCATGGCGAGGGCGAAGAGCGCGCCGGCGAGGTTGACGAGCGATTCCAGCGCATCGGCGGCCAGGCTGACCGAGCCGGTCAACCACCAGGCGGCGCTCTTGAGGGCGATGGTGACGACGGCGACGGCGACGGAAAGTTTCAGATACGAACTGGCTTGCATAACGCCATTGTTACAGCCTCACGCCCCTACAATTTGCGCGCATTTCAAGGAAAGCCGACCTCATGAGCAAGCCCGAAGCCGCTACCCTCACCACCGACGTCTCGCACATCAAGCCGCGCGAAAAGGCCGAGATCCTTTCGCAGGCGCTGCCCTACATCCGCAAGTTCCACGGCAAGACCATCGTGATCAAGTACGGCGGCAACGCCATGACCGACCCGGCCCTGCAGCAGGATTTCGCTGAGGATGTCGTGCTGCTGAAGCTGGTGGGCATGAACCCGGTGGTGGTGCACGGCGGCGGCCCGCAGATCGAGGACGCGCTGAACAAGCTGGGCAAGAAGGGCCACTTCATCCAGGGCATGCGCGTGACCGATGAAGAGACCATGAACGTGGTCGAGTGGGTGCTGGCCGGCGAGGTGCAGCAGGACATCGTGGGCCTGATCAACGTGGCCGGCGGCAAGGCCGTGGGCCTGACCGGCCGTGACGGCGGCATGATCCGCGCCCGCAAGTTGAAGCTGCTCGACCAGAAGGACCCGAGCATCGAACACGATGTGGGCCAGGTCGGCGACATCGTCGCCATCGACCCCAGCGTGGTCAAGGCGCTGCAGGACGACCAGTTCATCCCGGTGGTCAGCCCGATCGGCTTTGGCGAGCAGAACGAGAGCTACAACATCAACGCCGACGTGGTCGCCGGCAAGCTGGCTGAAGTGCTCAAGGCCGAGAAGCTCGTGCTGCTGACGAACACGCCCGGCGTGCTCGACAAGGCCGGCAATCTGCTGACCGATCTGTCGGCGCGCGAGATCGACGAGCTGTTTGCCGATGGCACGCTATCGGGCGGCATGCTGCCCAAGATCGCCTCGGCGCTCGATGCTGCCAAGAGCGGCGTCAACGCGGTGCACATCATCGACGGGCGCGTGCCGCACGCGATGCTGCTGGAGATCCTGAGCGAGGAAGCTTACGGAACCATGATCCGCTCGCATTGAAAAAGCAGACCGTCTGGCTCTTCGATCTCGACAACACGCTGCACGACGCGCGGGCGATCTTCCGCTCGATCAGTGCGGCGATGACCGACTACATCGAAGAGCATCTGGCCGTCGACCGCACCGAGGCCAATCGCCTGCGTTCCGTTTATTGGGAGCGTTATGGCGCCACGCTGCCTGGGCTGACGCGCCACCACGGCGTGAGCGCCGCGCATTTCCTGCATGAGACGCACGTGCTGCCCGATCTGGAAGCGCGCGTGCGCTGGCACGCGGGCGATCTGGCGCTGCTGCAGCGTCTGCCGGGCCGCAAGATCCTGCTGACGAACGCGCCCGAAGCCTATGCCCGGCGCGTGCTGCGCAGCCTGGGCAATCTGGGGATGGGGCATGTGTTCGAGCAGGTGATCGCCTTCGAGCAGATGCGCATGTTCGGCCAGCACCGCAGCAAGCCCGATGCGCGGATGCTGCGCCATGTGCTGGCACGGCACCGCTTGCGCGCCACCGATTGCGTGCTGGTGGAGGACACGCTGATCCATCAGAAGTCAGCGCGAGCCCTCGGGATCAAGACCGTGTGGATGCAGCGCTGGCTGCTCGATACCCGCGGCGCGCGGCACGGCCCGGAAGCCAGCAGTCTGTTGCGTCGGCGGCCGGTCTATGTGAGCCGGCGGGTGCGCAGCCTGAAATCGCTGCTCTCAGGCGGGTTCTGATCCTGGTCATGAACCGACACGTTAATACGTGGGATGGCTCCGATTTATTGACGCCGCCTTTGACCGCTTGCAGATCGATCGCATTGTCCTGACGTTCAGCGCGACACAGAATGGCGCGAAGCAGTCAAGAAGTAGTCCCATGCAGCAATTTTCCGTCCTGATCGTCGAGGATCAACAGCGCTTCCGTGAAGCCTTCATGCAGACGCTGTCCGGCGTCCCCGACATCGAATTGCTGGGCGCGGCCAGCGACCTGCCGCAGGGGCGGCGGATGTTCGATCAGTTCCTGCCTGATGTGCTGCTGGTCGATCTCGATCTGCCGGGTGGCAGCGGTATCGAGCTGATCCGGCATGCGGCGCAGGTCCGACCGCAATGCGATGCGGTGGTGATCTCCGTGTTCGGCGACGAGCAGCATGTGCTCGTCAGCATCGAGGCCGGCGCCACCGGCTACCTGCTCAAGGATGCGCTGGGCCCCGATCTGGCCCAGCAACTGCGCAATCTGCGTGCGGGCGGCAGCCCCATCAGCCCTTTGATCGCGCGGCGCCTGATCGGCAAGCTCGGGCCTCGTCTTCCGCGGCTGGCCAGCGCACACACCGCGCCGCCGACGGGGTGCGCCGTTGAAGAAGAGGTGATGACGCTGTCCGAACAGGAGTCACGCGTGCTGCACCTGGCGGCCAAGGGCTTCACCTTCGACGAAATCGCCAAATTCATGCAGGTCTCGCCCCACACGGTGATGACTTACGTGAAGCGCGTCTACCGCAAGCTCCACGTGCGCTCGAAGGTCGAAGCGATCTACGAAGCAAGGCGCCTCGGCTGGCTCCGTGACTGAGCCGGTTTGACGGTCTGGCGGCTATGCCAGAATGGGCCGGCCCCTAGACCTTCCCAGCCAGCCCAAGCCGATGACCGACGACCTGAACGCCGCCGCCGTGCCGGAGGCCCAAGCGGAAGCTTCTTCTCCTCCTCGCAAGCGCCCCCGCCCCGGCGAGCGCCGCGTGCAGATTCTGCAAACGCTGGCGGGCATGCTCGAGCAACCGGGCGCTGAACGCGTCACGACGGCCGCGCTGGCTGCCAAGCTCGACGTCAGCGAGGCGGCGCTTTACCGCCATTTCGCCAGCAAGGCGCAGATGTTCGAGGGCTTGATCGAATTCATCGAGCAAAGCGTCTTCACCCTGGTCAACCAGATCACCGAACGCGAAGACGGCGGCGTCCTGCAAGGGCAGAAGATCGTCTCCGTCCTGTTGCAATTCGGAGAGCGCAACCCCGGCATGACGCGCGTGATGGTGGGCGACGCGCTGGTCAACGAGAACGAGCGACTGGTCGCTCGCATGAACCAGTTCTTCGATCGCATCGAGTCGTCCTTGCGCCAGGTGCTCAAGAGCGCCGCTGAAGGCCGCGGCTCTTCCACGCCGACGGTGGACGCCAACGCCCAGGCCTCGGTCCTGGTCAGTTTCATCATCGGGCGGCTGCAGCGCTACGCGCGCTCCGGCTTCAAGCGTTCACCGACCGAGCAGTTGGATGTGGCGCTGCGCATGCTGCTCAGGTAGAGCGTTAGCCCACCGCGGGTTCGGGACAAAGTCCGGTTTTTGACTATCTGTCCGAGGCTTTTGACTCGCGTCAGGGCCGTGGTCGCAGTTCCTGGCGATAGGCGTTAGAGTCAAAACCCGCATCCGCATTCCGGCGGCTGCGCTCGTGTTTTGTCTGGATTGGAGGATGGCTATGGGCCAGGTCGGATCCGCGCGCAAGATCAGCCCGATCGATCAGCAAAGACGCCGGGCCCTGAGAGTCGCGCTGGCCACGGGCGGTGCCCTTTGCGTACCGGACGCCTCATGGGCCATGCCCGCCGCCGGCAAGACACTCAACGTCGGCTTCGTGGTCGACATGGTGCCCTTCGTGATCAACCGGAACGAAGGCATCTTTCTCGACCTGATGCGCGAGGTGCTGAAGCGCCTGGGCTATGGCTTCAAGGTGTACGACTTTCCAAGCCGTCAGTTCGACTTCGACCCGCTGCACGAATTCGCCGGCCTCGACCTCTTCGTCGGCACGCCGCAAACTCACCGGGCCGACTACGCCTACGCCAGGATCTACGATTTCAGCAACGTGGCTGTTTCACTGAGCGAGAGCCATCTGAAGATCGACAGCGTGAACGATCTGCGCGGCAAGGACATCGTCGCCTTCAACAATGCGAGCGACCATCTGAAGGAGCCTTTCCACACGCTCTACGTGAACGAACTGTCGAAGGGCAAGCGCTACCATGAGGTCGAGAGCCAGCGAGCGCAGTTCGAAATGCTGACCACCAAGCGTACGCAGGTGATCGTGCTTGATCGCACGATGCTGCGCTACTACGCCGCACAGTTCGGATTCAAGAACATGCAGGGGCTGACCTTGCATGAGATCTTCCCCCAGGCCAATGAGGTCTACGCGGTCGGCAAGGACGCTGAACTGGTCGCGCAGATCGGCAAGACGATCGCAGTCCTGCAACGGGACGGCACGTTGCGCCGCTTGTTGCGACCGTACGAATAGACCCAAGCCTTCTTCCAACGCTTCTTCCAACGCTTCTCACAACGTTTTCTCCCAACGCCCTCGATTGCGCCCGGCATGAGCTCCCTACCGCCGATACCGATTGTCAACACTCGCTTGAACCGCGCGCTGGCGGTGCGCATCGTCGTGTTCAGCTCGCTGGTGGCCGTGCTCACCACGCTGGCGCAGTTGTGGAGCGACTACCGCTCCAATGTCGGCCAGTTGACCGATCAGCAGAGCTACATCGCCACCTCATACGTGGACACGCTGGAGGCCAGTGTCTGGACCCTGAACCAGGATCTGATCGGCAGCCAGGTGCAGGGCATTGCGCGTCTGCCCGGCATCAGTTTCGTGCAGGTCCGCGCCCGGGCCGGCCAGGAGTGGCGCGCCGGCGAATTGAGCAAGAAGGACGTGATCGAGACCCATATCGAGCTCAAGCACAGCTATCTGGACAACCAGGCCGTGGTGGTGGGCACGCTCGTGCTCCAGTCCGATCTCTGGCCCGTCTACAAGAGCCTGGCCGCCAAGGCCGCGGAAATCCTGGTTTTCAACGCGCTCAAGACCTTCTGCGTGGCGGCCTTCATCCTGCTGCTGGTCCGCCGCCTGATCACGGACCCGCTGGCGCGGATCGCCGAGCATTTCGACGGGCGTCCGCAGGAGCCCTTGCGCCTCGCTCGTCACCCGGAAGGGAAAGTCGACGAGATCGACCAGATGGCCGCGCAGCTGAACAACAGCTATGGGCGGCTGGCGCAGGCCAATCTGAGCCTTCTGGAGTCTGAGCGACAACTGGCCGCCGCGCTCACTGACCGGGAGCGCTTGCTGCGCCTCGAAACCGGCTTCAAGGAAGCGCTGGAGATCAAGGTGAGCGAGCGCACCCGCGAGCTGGAAGACACGGTCACGCAGCTCAAGGAGACGCAGACCGTGCTGATCGAACGCGAGCGCCTGGCCTCGCTGGGCCGCATGGTGGCCGGACTGGCTCACGAGATCAACACGCCGCTCGGCGTGAGCCTGACGGTGACCTCAGCCTTGGACCGCCAGCGCGATGTCCTGCGCGGCAAGATCGCGGCGGGCGAACTCAAGCGCAGCGAGCTGGATCAGTTCGTCCGCGATCTTGACGAGGGCGGCACGCTGTTGAACGCCAGCCTGTCACGCACGGCCGATCTGGTGGGCAATTTCAAGCGCGTGGCTGTGGACCATGGCAGCGCGCAGCGCCAGCGTTTCGAGCTCGGCAAGACGCTGGCCGAGTTGATCGAGACGCTGCGGCCGATGCTGGTGGCCGGTCATCATGAGCTGGTGCTGAACTGTCCCGAGGGGCTCTACCTGGAGAGCTACCCCAACTCGCTGGGGCAAGTGCTGACCAATCTGGTCTCGAACGCCGTGACGCATGGTTTTCAGGACAAGAAGCACGGGCGCATCGAGATCCGTGTCGAAGCCCAGGGCGCCGACAGGGTCGAGTTCTTCTTTGCCGATGATGGCCGGGGCATCGAGCCCGGCCTGTTGCGCCACATCTTTGACCCTTTCGTCAGCGCCCGCCGGGGACGCGCAGGCGCGGGTCTTGGCCTGCATATCGTTCACAATATCGTCACCGGCTTGCTGGGGGGCACGGTCAGCGCGCATTCCACGCCGGGCCAGGGGACGGTGTTCATGATCCGCATCCGCACCCACCCAGAACCGCTTGGCGAGTTGGCAGAACATGGCATTGCCTGACGATACCCTGCAATTTCTCGACGAGACCGACGAAGGCGACGCGGCCGCGCCGGAGGGTTGGCGCGTGCTGATCGTCGACGACGACGAAGGCGTGCATCTCGCCACCCGGTTCGCATTCAAGGAGTTCCGCTACGCGGGGCGCGGGATCGAGTTCGATAGCGCCTATTCGGCGCAGCAAGCGCGCGGCGTGCTGGCTCAGGAGCAAGGCTACGCCTGCATCCTGCTCGATGTGGTGATGGAAAACGACCGCGCAGGTCTCGATCTCGTCCACTACATCCGCCGTGATCTGCGCGACGAGACCACACGCATCATCCTGCGCACCGGCCAGCCCGGCCATGCGCCGGAGCTCAGTGTCGTGCAGGACTACGACATCAACGACTACCGCGAGAAATCGCGCAGCACGAGCGACCATCTGCACACCGCGCTGACCGCGGCGCTGCGCGGCTATCAGCAGTTGCTGACCATTCAGGAGAACCGCCGGGGCCTCGAGATGGTGATCGCCGCCTCGGTCTCCCTGCTGTCGCGCCAGGATCTGCATGTCTTCGCCGGCGGCATCCTGACCCAGATTGCCGCCCTCGTGCATGCGCGGCCTGATGGCATCGTCTGCGTGGCGGCCGAAGGTAGCGTGCAGGGCCGTGGCGGCGCGGGGCTGGAGGTCTTCGCAGCGGCAGGCAGCTATGCCGACCGTGTCCAGACGCCGCTCACGGAGCCCGGTGATCAGGCGCTGGTGGAGACGATCCGCGCCGTGCTGCGTTCGTGCGCCAGCCGCTTCGGCGACAAGACCAGCTACCTCTATCTGCCCGCGACCAAGCTTGGCGAGATTGTCGTGGTGGTCAACACCGACGAGCCCATTCGCGAACTCGACCGCAAGCTGCTGGAACTGTTCGGCATCAACATTGCGATCGGCCTCAACAACAGCTTCATGTATCGCGAGATCGAGCGTCTGGCCTACACGGACGTGCTCACCGGCCTGCCCAATCTGAACGGCCTGGAGCGCGAATTCGAGGAAGGCCTCGATGCCGGCAAGCCCTATGTACTGGCCTTTGCCGACATCGACCATTTCGAGGGCATCAACGATGGCCTCGGCCGCGCCGTCGGCGACCGGCTGCTCCGGCATGTGGGGGCTCAGCTCGCCGCCATGCCTGAGCTGGGCGCGGTGGCGCGGGTGGGCGGCGACGTGTTCGGCTTCGTCTTCAACGCCGGCACCACGCTGCCGGCAGCCATGCTGCAGCTGGTCTGCGAGAGGCTCAAGCAGACGGTCGAATTTGACGGCCACCACATCAGCATCAGCACCACCATCGGCGCGGTGCTGTTCCTGTCCGGCAGCGCCAAGCCCACTGCGCTGGCCGCCAATGCCGGCGTGGCGCTCAAGGCGGCCAAGAGCAGCCGCCAGGGCGGCTACCTGCTGTTTGAAGAATCGATGAACGCGCTGCTGCAAAGCCGCCTGCACCTGACGGCACGCATGGACCAGGCGCTCTCGCAGCGCGATTTCTTCCTGCTCTACCAGCCGCAGATCTGCCTCGTCAGCGGCCGCCTGATCGGCGTCGAGGCCCTGGTGCGCTGGCGCGACGGCCAGCAGATCATCCCACCCGACCGCTTCATCCCGGTGGCCGAAAGTTCGGGCCTGATCCTGCCCTTGGGCCGTTGGGTCATCGAGGAAGCCGTGACCCAGCAACGCGCGTGGGCGGCGGCCGGCCTCAAGCTGCGCATGGCGGTCAACGTGTCCTCGCGCCAGTTGATCGAAGACGAGGGGCTGGTCGAGCATGTCGGCCGGCTGCTGCAGATTGAAGGTGAAAGCGAGCCGATCGAGCTGGAACTCGAAGTGACCGAATCCGGCGTGGTGGGTGACCATGAGGCCGGCCTGGGTCGGCTGCGCGCCATGAAGGAGCTCGGCGTCCAGATCGCGATTGATGATTTCGGCACCGGCTACTCCTCGCTCGGCCAGTTGCGCCATCTGCCGCTGCACCGCCTCAAGATCGACCGCGTGTTCATCCGAGGCATCACCACCGACCCCGACGACCGCCACATCGCCGAAATGATCGTCGGCCTGGCGCGGCGCATCCGCTTGTCGGTCCTGGCTGAGGGGGTCGAGGACGAGGCCCAGCGCGATGCGCTCCAGCAGATCGGTTGCGATGAAGTACAGGGTTATCTGTACGCCAAGCCGCTCTCGCCCGAGGATGTGGTGGCCTTTGCGGAGCGTGTCGGCGTGGTCGGGCGCTGACGGGGTGGGGCAAGTCACGGTATCGTGGTGGCCCGTCCACCGATCGCCCGTCCATGCCTATTCCCCGCCGCTTCATCTGCATCGCTTTGATCTGTCATGCGTCCTGGGTCGCGGCAGCGGAACTCCCGGAGATTGGGGTGGCGATCGCTGCTGGCCGTTGTGAACCGGCCTACTCGGAACTCAGCAAGCGGGCCAACGAGGGATCGGCACCGGCGCAGTCTCTGCTCGGACTGGCGCTTGGCAAGGGCATGTGTGTGCCCATCGACACGCAGGCTGCTGCGGCTTGGTACCGGAAAGCGGCCGAGCAGGGGTTCGGCGAGGCTCAGTTCAATCTGGCGACCTTGTATGCGAGTGGCGATGGTGTCGAGCAGGATGACCGTGAGGCGGTCCGTTGGTACCGCATGGCTGCCGAACAGGGCAATGCCAGGGCCCAGACCAATCTCGCCATTGCCTACAGTGCAGGCCGAGGCGTGGACAAGGACGACGCCGAGGCCTTCGCCTGGACGCGCAAGGCGGCCGAGCAAGGCGCTGTCCCCGCGCAGCGCAACCTGGCGCTGATGTACTTGAACGGCTCGGGCGTGACCCGGGACGAACGCGAAGCGGTCGTGTGGTTCAGGAAGGTGGCCGAGCAAGGAGAGATCAAGGGGCAGGTCGTTCTTGCCAACCTGTACGCGCGCGGCCTGGGTGTTGCGAAAGATGATCGCGAGGCCTTCAATTGGTACCGCAAGGCCGCGTTGAAGGGCGATATGCAAGCGCAAGCGGCGCTTGGCGAGGGCTATGCGCGAGGCCTGGGCACCGCCCAGGACGATGGCGAGGCGCTGGTCTGGTTTCGCAAGGCGGCCGATCAAGGCGAGAGAGACGCGCAGACCCAGCTCGGCTATCGATATGGGGCCGGCATCGGCATCACGAAGGACGATGTGGCCTCCTGTGCTTGGTATGAGAAGGCGGCTGAGCAGGGCGCGCCCGTTGCGCAGTTCTGGCTGGGCAAATGCTACGAACTGGGCAAGCGGGACGGCGAGGCTGACAAGGCAGTGGCGGAATATTGGTACCGCCGGGCCGCCGATCAAAATCTCGCGGATGCTCAGAACATGGTCGGCCTGTCCTTGCTTCCCGAATGGGCTGGGCGTTCGCAACCGAGCGAGGCCTTTGTCTGGTTTCGCAAGGCCGCGGAGCAGGGGCAATTCTTTGCGCAGCGCAACCTGGCGATGATGTATGCGCAGGGTATCGGCGTGGCGCAAGACGACCATGAGGCCGTCAGATGGCTGCGCAGGGCTGCGGAACAGGGCGACCTCGTCTCGCAGAAGAACTTGGCTGTCTTCCTGGGCACCGGACGAGGAGGGGCTCCTGACGACCGAGAATCTTTCGAGTGGATACGAAAGGCAGCAATGCAGGGCGACGCGGAGTCCGAGAACGCCCTTGGCATCGCGTACGCCACGGGCAGAGGCGACATTGCAAAGGATGAAGGCGAAGCGGCTCTCTGGTTCGCCAAGGCGGCGGCGCAGGACAACGTCAACGCGCAGTTGGCACTCTTCGAGTTGTACCTGTCTGGACGTGGCGTGGAGAAGGATGTGCCGACCGCACTCGGCTGGTTGCGCAGGGTGGCGGAGCGAGGTCAGGCGCACGCCCAATCCATGCTGGGAACCCTGCTGGCCTACGGCTTCAAAGGCGTGGCCAAGGATGAGGCAGAAGGGCTGACGTGGCTTCGCAAGGCCGCCGCTCAAGGTGACGCTGCGGCGCAAAACAATATCGCCGACATGTTCGAGAACGGCCACGGTGTCCCGAAGAGTGATGTCGAGGCTGAGCATTGGTACCGGCTGGCAGCGCAGCAAGGGCTGTCGGAGGCTCAATTCAGTTTGGGCGCGATGTACGCGGAAGGGCGCGCGGTGCCCGAGGATCGAGCGGAAGCGGTCAAGTGGTTCCGCAAGGCAGCGGTACAAGGGCATCACCGCGCCGAGAATCGTCTGGGCACGGCCTATGAGAATGGCAGCGGGGTGGCCCAGGACATTGGCGAGGCACAGCGCTGGTATGCGCTGGCTTCGACGGCAGGAGACGCCGAAGCGCAGGCCAATCTGGAGCGCATGTCGAAGGGAAAGAATGCCCTGCCACAGGTCGGTGCGATGCCTGTGCGGTGAGCTCGGTTTGCAGGGCTGCACTAGACTGGCGGCATGTCCGCCTTGCCTTCCCAAGAATTGATAGAGCGCGCGACCCGCCTGCTGGATCGCGTTGAAGCCTTGCTGCCCGCCGCGCATCCCGTCGACTGGAGCGCCCATGCCTTCCGCGCCCGCCGCCGTCCCGGCCTGCTGGGCTTGCCCGGCCCGCTGGAGTTGGTCCCTGTTCAGCGCCTGAGTTCGATCCGCCTGGGCGAGCTGAAAGAGGTCGAGTTGCAGAAGGATCGGCTGCTGCGCAACACCGAACAGTTCGTCAGCGGCCGGCCCGCCAACAATGTGCTGCTGACCGGCGCGCGCGGAACGGGCAAAAGCTCGCTGATCAAGGCCGTGCTCAATGAATTCGCGCCGCGCGGCTTGCGCCTGATCGAGGTCGACAAGGCCGACCTGGTCGAGCTGCCCGAGCTGATCGAACAGATTGCCGAGCGTTCGGAGCGCTTTATCGTCTTCTGCGATGACTTGAGCTTTGACGAAGGCGAGCCCGGCTACAAGTCGCTGAAGTCGGTGCTCGACGGTTCGATCTCCGCCGCCAGCGAGAACGTGCTGATCTACGCGACCAGCAACCGCCGCCACCTGCTGCCCGAGCAGATGCGCGACAACCTCGCCGCGAAGGTTGATGAGAACGGTGAACTGCATCCGGGCGAGGCGATCGAAGAAAAAATCTCGCTGTCCGAGCGCTTCGGCCTGTGGCTGAGCTTCTACCCTTTCAGCCAGGACGAGTACCTGGCCATCGTCGCGCAATGGCTGAGCCATTTCGGCGTGGACGAGGCCGGCATCGCCAAGGCGCGCCCCGAGGCGCTGATCTGGGCCCTGGAGCGCGGCTCGCGCTCCGGCCGCGTGGCCTGGCAGTTCGCGCGCGACCACGTAGGACAGCAGGGACAGCAGCATGAGTGATCCCCAGGAAGAGCGCATGCCCGTCGATGTGGCGGTCGGCGTGCTGGTCGCGCCTGACGGCAAGTTCCTGCTGACATCGCGGCCGGCCGGCAAGGTCTTCGCCGGCTACTGGGAATTCCCCGGCGGCAAGCTCGAAGCGGGCGAAACGGTGGAGGAGGCGCTGCGCCGTGAGCTGCACGAGGAGCTCGGCATCACGATCGGTGCCGTCGATCCCTGGAAGATCGAGATCATGGACTATCCGCACGCGCGGGTCCGGCTGCATTTCTGCAAGGTCTTCGAGTGGAGCGGTGAGTTCGAGATGCGCGAGCAGCAGACGATGGCCTGGGAGAACCTGCCCGTGCAGCAGCAGCCCGTGTTGCCCGGCACCATCCCCGTGCTCGATTGGTTTGCGCAGGAACGCGACCACAGCGGCCCCACGCACCGCAACTGGCTCGATGAAGTGAAGTGGGATGCCGACGGCCTGGTGCCCGTGATCGCGCAGGAGCAGGGCAGCGGCGACGTGATGATGTTCGCCTGGATGAACCGCGAATCTCTGGCGCTGACCGCCGAGCGCGGCGAGGCCGTCTACTGGAGCCGTTCGCGCAAGAAGCTCTGGCACAAGGGCGAGGAATCGGGCCACACGCAGACGGTGCACGCGATGCGCATGGACTGCGATAACGACGTGGTTCTGCTGACCATCACGCAGAACGGGCACGAGCCTGGCATAGCCTGCCACACCGGCCGCCACAGCTGCTTCTTCCAGCGCTTCGAGAACGGCGCCTGGCATGCTGTGGACCCCGTGCTGAAAGACCCGGAGAGCATCTACAAATGAACGCCGACATTCTGGCCAAGCTGGCCGAGGTGATCGAATCGCGCAAGCCAGGAAATGGTGCCGATCCGACGCAAAGTTATGTTGCCAAGCTGTTTGACAAGGGCACCGACGCCATCCTGAAGAAGGTCGGCGAGGAAGCCACCGAACTCGTGATGGCCGCCAAGGACGGCGACGCGCAAAAGATCGTCTATGAAACCGCCGACCTGTGGTTCCACACGATGGTGGCACTGGCCCAGTTCGACCTCTCGCCTCAAGACGTGCTGAAGGAACTCGCACGTCGTGAAGGCCTGTCGGGCCTGGAAGAATTCGCGTCAAGAAAGAAGTAGGGAAACAGCCATGAGTCACGACCCGAACTGCATCTTCTGCAAGATCATCGCCGGCCAGATTCCTTCCAAGAAGGTGTTCGAGGACGAGCAGGTGCTGGTCTTTCATGACATCAACCCCTGGGCGCCCGTGCACATCCTGCTGATTCCCAAGGTGCACATTCCGACGATGATGGAGCTCACGCCCGAGCATGCGCCGCTGCTGGGTCACATGAGCACCCTGGCGCCGCGCCTGATGCGCGAGTTGGGCGTCGAGAACGGTTTCCGTACCGTCATCAACACCGGAAAAGACGGTGGTCAGGAGGTTTATCACCTCCATATGCATGCATTTGGTGGCCCGCGGCCGTGGGCCAAGGGTTAAGGGCTCGCTAAGCGCCTAAAATCAGACTAATTCCATTCGAGGAGAACGTTATGGGTTCATTCAGCATCTGGCACTGGTTGGTTGTGCTGTTGATCGTGGTGATGGTGTTCGGCACCAAGAAGCTGAAGAACGTGGGCACCGATCTCGGTGCCGCGGTCAGGGGTTTCAAGGACGGCATGAAGGACGGTTCGACGACCGACGTGCCGCCGCAGCAGCTGTCCAATCCGGACAAGCCTGACGCGCACACGGTCGACGTCGAAGCCAAGACCAAGAGCTAACGCTCAAGTCTGACGCATGCTCGACTTCGGTATCGACAAGATCGCGCTGATCGGCGCCGTCGCCCTCGTGGTGCTCGGCCCCGAGAAGCTGCCGCGCGTGGCCCGCACGGTCGGCCACCTGATGGGCAAGGCGCAGCGCTATGTGGCCGACGTCAAGGCCGAGGTCAACCGCTCCATCGAGCTCGAAGAGCTCAAGAAGATGAAGACCCACGTCGAGGATGCCGCGCGCGACATCCATGAAGGCGTGCGCAACGAGGTCCACAACGCCAGCACGGCTTTGAACGATGCCTGGGGCGATGGATCGGCCAATGCGATCGGCGGCTACGACCCGCTGCCGCCTTTCTACAAGCACCCACGCAAGAACTGGCGCCTCAAGCGAGGCGCCACGCCGCAGTGGTACAAGCAGAACCAGGGCGTGCGCCGCAATGTGCAGTCCGGCGCGGCCCGCGTCGCGCGTTTCCGTCCGCCCGGACGGACTTTCTAAATCATGGCCAACACCCCCGAGCCCGACGACGAACTCGCCGGCACCGAGCAGCCCTTTGTCTCGCACCTGATCGAGTTGCGGGATCGGCTTGTCCGCGCCACGCTCGCGATCCTGGTCGGCTTCGGCCTGCTGTGCCTGTATCCCGGCCCCTCGCACATGTACGACCTGCTGGCAGCGCCGCTGGTCGCCCATCTGCCCGAAGGATCCACGCTGATCGCCACCAATGTGATCTCGCCCTTCATGGTGCCGATGAAGGTCACCTTGCTGGCGGGCTTCATGCTGGCCTTGCCGGTCGTGCTGTACCAGATCTGGGCCTTTGTGGCGCCGGGCCTGTATTCGCATGAGAAGCGCCTGGTGCTGCCGCTGGTGATCTCCAGCAGCGTGCTGTTCTTTGTGGGTGTGGCCTTCTGCTACTTCTTCGTCTTCGGCAAGGTCTTTACCTTCATCCAGACCTTTGCGCCCAAGAGCATCCGGGCGGCGCCTGACATCGAGGCCTATCTCGGCTTTGTGATGAACATGTTCATCGCCTTTGGTGCGGCATTTGAAGTGCCGGTCATCGTGGTGGTGCTGGCGCGCATGGGCTTGGTCAGCGTGGAGAAGATGCGCGAGTGGCGCGGCTATTTTGTCGTCGTCGCCTTCGTCGTGGCGGCCGTCATCACGCCGCCGGATCTCGTCTCGATGCTCTCGCTGGCGATCCCGATGTGCCTGCTCTACGAAGTCGGGCTCATGGCTGCGAGCTTCTTCATCCGTTACTCGAAGCAGCCTGACGCGTCAGAAGTCGAAGAGAAGAAAACCTGATCCTCATTCAGGATCTTCTTCCGCCTGCAGCTTGGGCCGCAAGCCCACGAGCAGCGTGACTTCGAGCTTCTCCTTGCCACGCTGAACTGCAACGCGCGTGCGGCTCTGCGGCTTGAGTGCCGAGACAGTCAGCAGCAGATCAGCGGGCGAAACCACCGCGTGCTCGCCCACCTGCAGCAGCACATCGCCGGGCTTGATGCCGGCCTTCTCGGCCGGCGCTCCATCGACCACGCGGCTGACCAGCACGCCTTGCAGAACGGGCAGCTTGAAGGATTCGATGAACTCGGGCGTCAGGTCACGCGTTTGCACGCCGATCCAGCCGCGCTGCACCACGCCGTCCTTCATCAGCGCGGCCATCACGTCTCGCGCGGTGCTGACCGGAATCGCGAAGCCGATGCCCAGGCTGCCGCCGCTGCGCGAGAAGATCGCCGTGTTGATGCCGACCAGATTGCCCTCGCCATCCACCAGCGCGCCGCCCGAGTTGCCGGGGTTGATCGCGGCATCGGTCTGGATGAAGTTCTCATAGAGATTGATGCCAAGCTGCGTGCGACCGAGCGCGCTGACGATGCCGGAGGTCACCGTCTGCCCGACGTTGAACGGGTTGCCGATGGCCAGCACCGTGTCGCCGACCTGCAGATGATCGGCATCGCCGAGCGCGATCACCGGCAGGCGGTCCAGCGAGATCTTGAGCAGGGCCAGATCGGTCTCCGGATCGGAACCGACGAGCGTGGCCTGCGCCTGGCGACCATCGGCCAGCTGCACTTCGATGTCCGACGCGCCCGAGACCACATGGTTGTTCGTCAGCAGATAGCCTTCGGCCGACACGATCACGCCCGAGCCGAGGCCTTGCTGCATGTGCTGCTCGCGCAGCGGCCCGATCAGCCGCGACCAAGCATCGCGCGGCATGCCATGAGCCAGCTTGCTGGCCGTCACGCTGACCACCGCGGGCGAAGCGCGGTGCGCGGCCAGGGCGAGCCCCGGATGCGGCGCATCGGATTTATTGCCGCTTGCGCTGAACGGAGCCGCTAGCATCACCGTGTGATTGCCGGCGCGCGCCAGCCATTCCGGCTTCAGCGTCTGCAGCACGAAGAGCACCGCCAGGGCCACGGTACAGGCCTGAGCGAAAATCAGCCAGAGTTTGCGCACACCCACACTCCATGACCCATCGCACCGACCTTGTCCGCCATCTCGACCAGACGCTTGAAGCCGCGCGTTTCAAGGATTATGGGCCGAACGGCCTGCAGGTCGAGGGCCGCGAGCAGATCCGCCATCTGGTCTGCGGTGTGACCGCGAGCCTCGACCTGATCGACGCGGCGATCAAAGCGAAAGCCGATGCGATCCTGGTCCACCACGGCCTGTTCTGGCGCGGGCAGGATGGCCGCATCACCGGCTGGATGAAGCAGCGTCTTTCGCGCTTGCTCGCGCATGACATCAACCTGATCGCCTACCATCTGCCGCTCGATGCGCACGCCGAACTCGGCAACAACGCGCAGCTCGGGCGCGTGCTCGGCTGGCAGGCTGACCAGCGCTTTGGCGAGCAGGATCTGGGCTTTGTCGGCGCGCTCGATAGCGATCTGCCCACACTGACAGCGCATATCGAACAACAACTCCGCCGCAGCGTTGTCGCCGTGCCGGGCGATGGCCGGCGCCTGCGCCGCGTGGCCTGGTGTACCGGTGGCGCGCAGGGTTATTTCGAGGCCGCGATCGCAGCCGGCGCCGATGTTTATGTGACCGGCGAGATCTCCGAGCCGCAAGCCCACTATGCTCGCGAGATGGGCGTGGCCTTCATCGCGGCCGGGCACCATGCCACCGAGCGCTACGGCGTGCAGGCGCTGGCGGCCCACGCGGCACGGGCGCTGGGCTTGACGCAACAGTTCATCGATATTCCCAATCCAGCATGACCCAAGACACTCATCTTCCGCTGCTGCTCACCATGGGCGACGCCTGCGGCATCGGCCCCGAGATCGTCGCCAAGGCGGTGATGCAGGACGGTGGCGCCGATCTTTGCGTGGTCGGTGACCTTGACGTCATGCGCCGTGCCTTGCAAGGTGCGCTGCCTCTGGCGCTGGTCGATTCACCGACCGACGCCACGCCGCCGCGCAGCCTGCGCATCTGGCAACCCGACGATCTGCCCAAGGGCCTGCTCGATTGCCCGATGGGCCAGATCGATGCACGCGCCGGCCTCGCGGCTGCACGTTGCATTGCCGCCGCCGTGCGTGCTGTGCATGAAGGCCAAGCCAAGGGCATCGTCACCGCGCCCATCCACAAGGAAGCCTTCCACGCGGCCGGGGTTCCGCATCCGGGCCACACCGAACTGCTGCAAGAGCTGGCGGCCGATGGCGGCGTGCTGCGTCCCGTGCGCATGATGCTGGCCAATCCTGAATTGCGCGTGGTGCTGGTGACGATCCACTGCTCGCTGCGCCAGGCGATCGAGCAGATCAATTTTGACGCGGTGCTGCAGACGATCCGCATCGCTGACGCCGCGCTCAAGCGCTTTGGCATCGCGCAGCCGCGCATCGGTGTCGCGGGCCTGAACCCGCATGCGGGCGAGGGCGGTTTGTTCGGCAGCGAGGAAATCGACCACATCGTGCCGGCGATCAACGCGGCGCGGCTTGAGCACATCCTCGCCAGCGGGCCGCATGCGCCCGACACCGTGTTCATGCGCGCGCGTCGCGGCGAGTTTGATGCTGTCGTCGCGATGACGCACGACCAAGGCCTGATTCCGGTGAAGTATCTCGGCGTGGAGCAGGGCGTTAACGTGACGCTGGGCCTGCCGTTCGTGCGCACCAGCCCCGATCACGGCACGGCGTTCGATATAGCGGGCCAAGGCAAAGCCGATCCCGCGAGCATGCTCGCAGCCATCCGCATGGCCCGCGATCTAGTGCTGTGAGTTGAGCGCCGCGAGCTGCTTGCGCGCCCGCGCCGTGGCGCGTTCCAGCAGATAGGAATTCTCGAACGAGCGCAGGCGGCCCGACTCGCACATGCGCTTGAGCATGCGCGCGGTCATCGTGACCGTTTCCTGGTGCTTGGTGCCCTGCGTGAAGATGAAGAAGCTGCGGCCGGCGCTGATGTGCGCGAGGCGCATCTTCTTCCACTCGTCACCGACATTCATCTGGTATGCGAAGCCGAGTTGCAGATGGTCGATCAGCAGCTCGCCGCTCACCGGTTCGGCTTCTTCCGTCACGGCCGGCAAGCCATCGAGGCTGATCTCTTCGGACAGCAGCGGCACGTCGGCGTTCTCGCCCACGGGCACGACCAATTCGATGTCGACCTTGCCGTCCCAGTCGACGCCGGTCTCGTCCATCAGGCCCAGGCTCTTGGCCTCGGCAGCGGTCAGGCGCGGGCCGTCGAGGTCTTGTGGGGCCGTGTTGCCGGTGCTGGCCGGCAGATCTTTCTCGCTCGGCGGCGCGCAGCCGAACACTTGCTCGAGCTGCTTGGCCAGCAGATTGGTTTCGAGCGGCGACAGGCCCTGGCCCTTCAGCGATTCGGCATGCGCCGGCAGCAGGTCGCCAAAGAAAGTCTTGCGCGCCGCTTCGGGCCACTGGATCAGATCCAGCCCTTCGTTGAGCGTGCGCATCAGCATGGGCAACTGCCCGAGGAAGGTCTGGCGCGCGGCCGTACCGCTCTTGGGCTGCACGCTCATCACCAGGTCACGGCCGAACTGGCGCAGGCGCAGCTCGCGCTCAGGCGCACCTTCGCGCGAGGCTTGAACGATCGCCTGGCTCCAGACCTGCGAGAGAAATTCGCGCAGGAAGGGCGCCATCGGCACGGGGCCGAGTGCGGCCTGCAACTGCTGCATGTAGCGCTGCTGCAGGCGCAGGTCGACTTCCTTGCGCTCGATCAGCGCAGCGGCGTCGCCTTGTGATTTGAGCGCGGCGGCGGTCTGTTCGGCGATGAAGGCTTCGAGCTCGTCGAGCTTGGCCTCGTAGACCTCCATGTGGTCGAAGTCGCCATTGGCCACGTCCTGCACGAGCTCGCGCACGCGAGCCAGGAAGGCGCGGCCCGGGTCTTCCGAGAAATCGTCGTACGCGCAGGCCAGCGAGGCCATGCGGTTGACGAAGCGCCGCACCGGGTGCTTGCGCGAGGAGAAGAAGGTGTTGTCGCCGAGCGCGACGCGCAGCACCGGCAGTTGCAGGCGCGCCACCAGGCGGGCCATCTGCGGCGGCACCTTGGCGTCGGCCAGGATCTGGTCGAACAGGCTGCCCACCACGTCGATGACCATATTGTCCAGGCGGCCCGTGGAGGCCTGGCGCAACTCATCGCGGTGCAGGTGGATCAGGTTTGGCGGCATCGGCACGTTCTGCCAATCGACCGCCTGGCCCTCGCCAAAGCCCGAGGGCTCGAAGCCGCCCGGTTGGCTCGGCGCGAAGCCGCCACCACCGTAACCGGGTGAAGGCATGTGAGAGAGCCGGCGCAGCAGATCCATCATCTGCGGATCGACCATGCCGAAACCGCCGCCACCGCCGCCGTGACCCTGCGGATAGCCGCCGCGGCCACCGCCATAACTGCCCATTTGCGAGCCATGACCGCTGGGGCCGCCGTGGCCGCCATAACCGCTGTGACCGCCGTGACCGCCGTGACCGCCGTGTCCCGTGTGGCCGCCATGACCACTGTGGCGCTGACCGCGTGGGTCAAACTCGCCCGGCATGCTCGGTGCTCCGCCTTGCAGCGACTGGTTACGCGTCGTGTGGGAATCAGCACCGCGCACGCGCAAGTCCTGTGGACGCAGGCCGCGGTTGCGGAACAGCTCGGCGATGTCGGCGTAGCAGCCGCGCATCTCCTGCGCCATCGCGCGGGTCATTTCGTCGATCAGCACTTCGCGGGTCGGCGCATCGTCGGTCGTCGCGTTCACGCCTTCGAGCAAGGCGCCGGCCACGAGCTCCGGGCGCAGCGGGTTGCGTTCACCGGCGCTGAGGCCGAACACATAGGTCTCGACCTCGCGCAGTTCCCACTCGCTCTGGTGACCGAGGGCCAGGCCGATGCGGTCGGCCGCGACCAGCGCGTCGACCTGCTCGTCGTCCATCAGCGAGAGCTCGCTCCAGTCCTGCTTGCCCGACTTGCGGGCCGAACTCGTGGTTTGCGCGGCGGGTGCCGGCGCGTTGGATTCGGTGGCGATCTGCGTGCGCAGCGATTGGTAGAAGCGCTGGCTGAAGATCGCCTGCTGCTTGCGGAAGATGAACTGCGAGGACATCAGCAGATCACGCTTCTTGATATTGCCTGAGGAGAGCGCCGCCATCCCGAGACCTTCGGCACAGCGCTCCGCCGCCTGCTCGGCGGCAATGCGGATGCGTTGGATCGCGGCGTCCAGGTGAGGGTTGAGGCGGGTGTCTGGCGTGTTCATGTCAACAGGGTGGGCCGGCAGAGCTAACGCTCTATTGGCGCTGACACAAGTATCGCGCCATTGCGACCCCCTCACAGGCGGGTCGCCCCTTCCCAGAGGCGACGTGGTGCCAAAAAGCTAACAAATGGGCGAAGCGAAACCTTTGCTTACTCGGACAAAGTTCACGGATCGCCCAGCGCTTTGGTCTCGGCGCCTTGAATCGCAATTCTTCAGCGCTTGAGCGAATCGCGGATTTCACGCAACAGCACGATGTCTTCCGGCGTGGCCGCAGGTGCGGCCGGGGCGGCTGGCGCCTCGCGCTTGAGCTTGTTGATCTGGCTGATCATCATGAAGATGATGAAGGCCAGGATGATGAAGTTGACCAGGATGGTCAGGAAGTTGCCGTAGGCAAACAAGGGCACGCCGGCCTTGGTCAGCGCCTCGTAGGTGTTCGGGCCGTGATAGTCGGCCGGCGGGCTGGCCAGCATGATGAAGTAGTTGCTGAAGTCCAGGCCGCCCAGCACGCGCCCGATCACGGGCATGATCAGGTCCTTGACGATGGAATCGACGATCTTGCCGAAAGCGCCGCCGATGATCACACCGACCGCCAGGTCCATCACATTACCCTTGAGTGCGAATTCCTTGAATTCCGACATGAAGCTCATTGTTTTCTCCGTTGCTGTCCGAGCCGGCGGCCCGCTCGCCGGATTCTCCTCGGCGCGGGCCAGAATTTATCGTGATGAGACCTGGATTTGTGGCGTCAAGCTCTACGCCCCAGGTTCTTGCTGATACGAGAGTCAAATTCCGCCCTATAGAATCTTTTGTTGCCCCCCGGGATCAGAAGTCTAGAGACAGAACCAGAGACCGAAGCTCAGAAGCTTTACAAGGACCCTCATGAGTGACCAGCAAGTGGACCAAGGCAAGCGCACGTGGCTTATCGCCTCGAGTTGCGTAGGTGCAGTCGGTGGCATTGCCACGGCCGTGCCGTTTGTCAGCACATTCGCGCCGTCCGAGCGCGCCAAGGCCGCCGGCGCGCCGGTGGAAGCCGATATCAGCGCCCTGGCCCCGGGCCAGAAGATGACCGTCGAATGGCGCGGCAAGCCCGTGTGGATCCTGCGCCGCACGCCGGAGATGCTGAAGTCGCTGAACGACACCCACGCTGAAGTGGCCGATCCCGAATCGAAGCGCAATGCCTACCCGACGCCCGATTACGCGAAGAACGAGTACCGCTCGCGCAAGCCCGAGTACCTGGTCGTGATCGGCATCTGCACCCACCTGGGCTGCTCGCCGGGCGACAAGTTCCAGGCCGGCCCGCAGCCCTCGCTGCCCGACAACTGGGAAGGCGGCTTCCTCTGCCCCTGCCACGGCTCGACCTTCGACCTGGCCGGCCGCGTGTTCAAGAACAAGCCCGCGCCGGACAACCTCGAAGTGCCGCCCTACATGTTCTTGTCCGACACCCGACTCCTGATCGGTGAAGACAAGCAGGCGTAAGCCTTGACCCGGCCCAGCAAGAATACTTAGGACGAGACATGGCTGAATTCAAAGAAGCGCCCGCTGGCGCACCGATCGGCGAGAAGCTGTTGACCTGGGTGGACAACCGCTTCCCCGCCTCGAAGATGTACAAGGAGCACCTCTCCGAGTACTACGCCCCGAAGAACTTCAACTGGTGGTACATCTTCGGCTCGCTGGCCCTCGTGGTGCTGGTGATCCAGATCGTCACCGGCATCTTCCTGGTGATGAACTACAAGCCCGACGCGGCACTGGCTTTCGCCTCGGTGGAAATGTCCATCATGCGCGACGTGCCCTGGGGCTGGCTGATCCGCTACATGCACTCCACGGGTGCTTCGGCCTTCTTCATCGTGGTCTACCTGCACATGTTCCGCGGGCTGCTTTACGGTTCGTACCGCAAGCCGCGCGAGCTGGTCTGGGTGTTCGGTTGCGCGATCTTCCTGTGCCTGATGGCCGAGGCCTTCATGGGCTATCTGCTGCCCTGGGGCCAGATGTCCTACTGGGGCGCCCAGGTGATCGTCAACCTGTTCTCGGCCATCCCCTTCGTCGGCCCTGACCTGGCGCTGCTGATCCGTGGTGACTACGTGGTCGGCGACGCCACGCTGAACCGCTTCTTCAGCTTCCACGTGATCGCCGTGCCGCTGGTGCTGCTGGGCCTCGTGGTCGCGCACATCATCGCGCTGCACGAAGTCGGTTCCAACAACCCCGACGGCGTCGAGATCAAGAAGCACAAGGATGCGCTGGGCCGCCCGCTCGACGGCATCCCCTTCCATCCGTACTACACCGTGCATGACATGTACGGCATGGGCCTGTTCCTGATGGTGTTCAGCGCCATCATCTTCTTCGCGCCCGAAATGGGCGGCTACTTCCTCGAAGCCAACAACTTCATCCCGGCCGACCCGCTGAAGACGCCGCTGCACATCGCGCCGGTCTGGTACTTCACGCCGTTCTACTCGATGCTGCGTGCCACCACCTCGGACATGATGCCGATCCTCTGGGGCTTCTTCGCCTTCGTGGTCTACGCGCTGACCGTTCGCCGTGCCAACGCGCCGGCCATCATCAAGACCGCCTACCTGGGGCTGATGGCGGTGCTGTTCTTCGCCTTCGGCGTGCCCTCGGTCGTGATGGGCTGGCTCGGCATCGCGGTGCCGTCCAACGCGCTGGGCGCCGTGCTGCAGGGCTTCGACGCCAAGTTCTGGGGCGTCGTCGTGATGGGCGGCTCGGTCATCATCCTGTTCTTCCTGCCCTGGCTCGATTACAGCCCGGTCAAGTCGATCCGCTACCGTCCGAGCTGGCATCTCTACGTCTACATCGTGTTCGTGATCTTCTTCGCCATCCTCGGTTACCTCGGCGTGAAGCCGCCGTCGCCGGCGGGCGGCCTGGTCTCGCAGATCGGCACGCTGCTGTACTTCAGTTTCTTCCTGCTCATGCCTTGGTGGAGCCGCCTGGGGACACCCAAGCCGGTCCCTGACCGTGTGACCTTCCACGCCCACTGAGCCCGGAGACCCAGACATGAAGAAACTCATTGCCACCGTCCTCCTCGGCCTGAGCGCTTTTGCGGCCCACGCCAGTGAAGGCGGCATCCCCTGGGATACCTTCCCCAAGGACAAGATGGAAGACATGGCCGCCCTGCAAAACGGCGCCAAGCTCTTCGTCAACTACTGCCTGAACTGCCACGGCGCCAACTACATGCGCTACAGCAAGCTGCGCGATCTGGGCTTGACCGAGGCGCAGATCAAGGGCAACCTGCTGTTCACGACCGACAAGGTCGGCGAAGCCATGAAGGTGGCGCTCGAGCCGCGCCAGGCCAAGGAATTCTTTGGCGCCGCTCCGCCTGACTTGACCGTTATCACGCGTTCGCGTGCCGATGAAGCCAAGGGTTCGGGTGCCGACTATGTCTACACCTACCTGCGCACCTTCTATCGCGACCCGAGCAAGCCGACCGGCTGGAACAACCTCGCTTTCCCGAGCGTGGCCATGCCGCACGCCTTGTGGGAACTGCAAGGCCAGCGCATTGCCACTTTCGCCGAGGTCGAAGACGAGCACGGGCACGGCAAGACGGAAGTCTTCAAGGGCTTCGAACAGCTCACGCCAGGCACATTGAATGCCCACCAATACGACGAAGCCGTCGCCGATCTGGTCGCCTATCTGCAATGGATGGGTGAGCCAGCCCAGAGCGAGCGCTATCGCCTGGGTGTGATCGTGCTGATCTTCCTGTCGATCTTCACGCTGTGCGCCTGGCGCTTGAATGCGGCCTACTGGAAGGACGTCAAGTAAGGCCGAAATGGCTCTTCCAAGACGTCAAGTAAAATAACGCGATCCGACCGGTTTGCCCGGTCGAGGACAGGAGTCCAAGACGCAGCGGGTGCTTCCCAGCGCCCGCTGCGTTTGCTTTTTGGGTGGCGTTTCAGTCACACTCTCGGATTCCGCCCATCCAGGCGTCAAAAACCACCTCAACTTACCCACACGGGAGCTCGCCACCATGATGGTGCTTTACTCAGGAACAACCTGCCCTTATTCGCACCGCTGCCGCTTCGTGCTGTTCGAGAAGGGCATGGATTTCGAGATCCGCGACGTGGACCTGTTCGCCAAGCCCGAAGACATCGCGCTGATGAACCCGTACAACGAGGTGCCCATCCTTGTTGAACGCGACCTGATCCTCTACGAGTCGCACATCATCAACGAGTACATCGACGAACGCTTCCCGCATCCGCAGCTGATGCCCGGCGACCCGGTCGCCCGTGCCCGCGTGCGCCTGTTCCTGCTCAATTTCGAGAAGGAGCTGTTCGCCCACGTCAACGTGCTCGAAGGCCGCAGCATGGCCGCCAAGGCGACCGACAAGCAGATGGAAAAGGCCCGCGCGCAAATCCGCGACCGCCTGACCCAGCTCGCCCCGATCTTCCTGAAGAACAAGTACATGCTGGGCGACGACTTCTCGATGCTCGACGTGGCCATCGCGCCGCTGCTGTGGCGTCTGGATTACTACGGCATCGACATGTCCAAGAACGCGCTGCCCCTGCTCAAGTACGCCGAACGCATCTTCTCGCGCCCGGCCTACATCGAGGCGCTGACGCCTTCGGAAAAGGTGATGCGCAAGTAAGTCTTGCGGGATCCAGATCCATTCGGTATGAACATGGAATCCACGACCGACACGGGCGGCAGCACGTCGACCCGTCCCTACCTGATCCGCGCGCTCCACGACTGGTGCAGCGACAACGGCTTCACGCCGTACATCGCTGTCCATGTGGACCGCTTCGTGCAGGTGCCGATGGAATACGTCAGCAACGGCGAGATCGTGCTGAACGTCGGTTTCGAGGCCACCAGCTCGCTCGATCTGGGCAATGAGGCGATCAGCTTCAAGGCCCGTTTCGGCGGCGTGGCACGCGAGATCGTCGTGCCGGTCGATCACGTCGTGGCGATCTATGCGCGTGAGAACGGGCAGGGCATGGCCTTCCCGGCGCCCGGCGCTACGGCGGCAGGTGCCACGGCAACGTCGCCGGTCACGGCGCCTCCCGCGTCGTCTCCTGCTGCTGCTGCACCGGCGCGCGGTTTGCGCCTCGCTCCGGAGCCCGGCGACACCAGCAACACGACGACTGCAGCGACCGAGGCCCCGACTTCGCCCGAGGACGACGGTCCCGGCAACGGCGGCGGTCGACCTTCGCTGAAGCGCATCAAGTAGCCGCTACAATTCGCCTTCCAGTGCCGGCTTAGCTCAGTTGGTAGAGCAACCGCCTTGTAAGCGGTAGGTCATCAGTTCGAATCCGATAGCCGGCACCACAAATTGAAACGGGAACAAGCCTTGCGCTTGTTCCCGTTTTCTCTTTCCGCTCCGACTTCCGCTCCGACCTCCACTCAAACCTTGAGTGTCAGTCGGAGCCGGGCGTTAGAGCCCCTTGCTGTCGAAGCGCAGGCCGATCCACGCTTGACGGCCCAGACCCTGGTAGTCCCGCACCGGCTGGGTATCGCGGTCCGCCACGTTCAGCACCTTGGCTTCCAGGCGCCATTGCGGCAGGAAGTGCCAGGTGGCGCGAACGTCGATCAGCGCGTAGGCGCCGAGGTTGGCGCTGCCATCAGGCCGCGCGCCCACATCGACCAGCGAGGCACCGACGGTCCAGTTGCCGGCGTCGTAGTCGGCCATCAGGCTTTCCTGATGCGCGGCGCGGCGGGCCAGGCGCGCGCCGGAGTTCTCGTCCCTGGCGTCGAGCAGGTCGACGTTGGCGCGCAGGTTCAGGCCGCCCCAGCGTTGGCCGGCGCTCAGGGTCGCGCCCTGCAGCTTGGCGCGCGAGGTGTTGCCGGCGCAGCCGAAGTAGCCGGCCGGGCAGTCGGTGCCGTTCGGATCGGGGTCGTAGCCGATCAGGTTGCGGACCTTGTTGCGGTAGACCGTGGCGCTGGCGCTGCTGCCGCCAGCCTGCCAGGCCAGGCCGATCTCGGCGCTGCGGCCGCGTTCGGGCTGGAGCGTGCTGATGCCGTAGCCGGGGTAGAACAGATCGTTGAAAGCCGGGGCGCGGAAGCTCGTGCCGACCAGGGCGCGCAGCTTGAGCTTGCTGTTCAGCGCATAGCTGGCGCCGAGGCTGCCCGTGGTGTTGCCGCCGTAGACCGAGTTGTCGTCATGGCGCACGCTGGCTTCCAGGCCGGCATCACCGAAGCGGCCCGAGTAGCCGGCCACCAGGGCGTTGTTGTTGCGCGAGTACTGGGTGCCGTAGTCATCGGCCGCGACGCTGTCCTTCAGATGTTCATAAGCCAGCACGACTTGCTGATCGGGGCTGAAGTGCAGCGCGTTCTGCCAGGTGTACTGGTCGCGCTCGGTCTTGTAGCGGGCCAGCACGGTGCCGCCGCTGCGCGAGTCGTCGGTGTTGCTTGAGACTTGCAGGGTCGTGGTCCAGAAGCTCGAGATCTCGCCGCGGTAGTTGATCGCCGCCACGTCGGTCTTGAGGTGGTTGCGGAAGTCGGGCGTCGCGTCCGCCGTGTAGTCGGGCGGCAGGTATTGCGAGCCGTCGTACTGGCCGTTCAGCTTGCTCTCGCTGATGTTGATGCCGATGCGGTGGCCGGCGGCCGGCGTGAAGCCCAGCTGCGCGCTGCCGACGGTGCGCTTGAAGCCGTCCTTGTCGGGGTTGTAGTTGCCGAACTGGTCATTCGGGCGCAGCGTCGACACGCCATCGCTGCGTTCCTGGCCGATGCTGGCCGCGTAGTCGAAGCCGCCTTGGGCACCGCTGACGCTGACATTGCCGTCACTGGAGCCGTAGCCCCCGACCGCCAGATTGCCCGTCACGCGCGGCGTGCCTTCCGTGCCGCGGCGCGTGAAGATCTGGATCACGCCGCCGACCGCATCGGCGCCGTAAAGGCTCGAGGCCGGGCCGCGCAGCACTTCGATGTGATCGACTTGCGCGAGGCTGATCGACTCGAGCTCGGCTTGACCCAAGGAGGCCGACCCGACGCGCACGCCGTCGATCAGCACCACGGTGCTGCTCGTGCCGGTGCCGCGCATGAAGTAGCCCGAGCTCTGGCCGGGGCCGCCGTTGCGCGCGACCTGCAAGCCGGCTTGGGCGCGCAGCAGGTCTTCGATCGTGCCCATGCCGCTGTCGCGGATGGTGTCGGCATCAATCAGCACGACGTCGGCCGTGCTGTTGCGCAGCGGCTGGGCTTCGCGGGTGCCTGTGACGATGACCTGATCGAGCGTCGCCTGGGCGGCCGCAACCATCGGAAGAAGGGCGAAAGCGGCCAGCACGCAGCCGGCATGAGAGGTGTTCTTGAACATGGAGAAAGGTCGGATAACGGTGCACGTCTGCCGCTTCCCCGCGGCTGCATGCGATATGGACGGCCTTCCCCTGACGAAGAGGCGCGTCCGCTGTGTTGGCCGGTATCCGGGCTGGCGAAAGATGAACCCGTGTTTCCTTCCCAGATGCCGGTGGCACCCAGTGGATTCAGACACGAGCCGCGAGTTGTCCGGTGAACCGAAAAACCCGCCTTCCGCTTACCGTTGCGGGGGCAGCGCAGGTTAGGCCTCCCTTGCCGGGCCGGCCCTCCTGCTTCCCGTTGAACTGTGGCTGCCAGACGGCAGACACGAGCACCAACGGGCGAAATCATAACGGCACATCGCCGAGCACCCGGGTTCACGCCATTCGAAGCGCACGGTTAAACTTCCGCCCGTTGGTGCTCGCGGCGTGTTCACTCATGCGCCGCAGTTCAACGGGAATCAGGAAGGGCCGAGCCGAATCGCCGGTCAAAGCCCCAACCTGAGCTGCCCCCGCAACGGTAAGTAGACGGGCTCTCGCGAGCCCAATTTCCATCGCAGCCACTGGGCGTTTCTTTTGCTTGAAGGAACACGCGCCTGGGAAGGCATGGCAAATCGCGCTACCAGCCCGGATACCGGCCAACAAGGCGCTGCACGCTTTTCTTTTTGCGTGCGGCACACACGTTCAAGCGCTGTCGGGGAAGACGGCGAGGACACCTGGATTGGCGAGCGAACCCACGCTGCATCGCCAGTCTGTTGAAGCCAAGGTTTCCCGATGGAAATTGAATCCCCACCCGTGGACCGCGACACGCCGAAGCCGCAGGGCGAGCGCCGTGGCCTCGTCATCGTGCACACCGGTCACGGCAAGGGCAAGAGCACGGCCGCCTTCGGCCTGGCCTTGCGCGCACATGGCCGCGGCAAGGCGGTCAAGGTCTACCAGTTCATGAAAGTGCCTTCGGCACGCTTTGGTGAGCACCGCTTGTTTGAGCAGTTAGGTGTGCCGATCGAGGGCCTTGGCGACGGCTTCAGCTGGAAGAGCCGCGATCTCGAACACTCGGCCCAACTGGCGCTCGAAGGTTGGGCCCGCGCTGAAGCGACGATCCGCGCCGGCGAGCATTTCATGGTCGTGCTCGACGAGATCACCTATCCGCTGCGCTACGGCTGGGTGCCGCTTGAGCCCGTGCTGGCCTGTTTGCGGGAGCGCCCGCCGCATGTCCACGTCGTGCTGACCGGCCGCGGCGCGCCGGCCGAGATGATCGAGCTGGCCGACACGGTCACCGAGATGACGCTCATCAAGCACCACTTCAAGGCCGGCGTTCCCGCTCAGCGCGGGATCGAAGACTGATGCCTGCACAGCACCACCTGATCGTCGGCGGCCAGCGCAGCGGCAAGTCGCGCCAGGCCGAGCGGCTGGCTCAGGCCTTCCTGCGCGAGCAGCCGGGTCGGCAAGTGGCGGTCGTGGCCACGGCGCTTGCGTTTGACGAGGAGATGGCCGCGCGCATCGCTCGCCATCAGCAGGACCGGCCCGCCGGCTTCGGCACCGTCGAAGCGCCGCCGGCCTTGACGCAAGCGTTGCACGCTAACGCCCATCCCGAGCGGCTGCTGTTGGTCGACTGCCTGACGCTGTGGCTCACCAACTGGCTGATGCCGATGAACGAGCTGGCCGATCTGGCCGGCTGGGAGCGCGAGCGCGAAGCGCTGCTGCAGGCGCTGCCCGCGCTGCCGTCGCCGGTGCTGTTCGTCTCCAATGAAGTCGGTTGGGGCGTTTCGCCGATGAGCCGCGAAGCGCGCTTCTTTGTCGACGAGCTCGGCCGCCTGAACCAGGCCGTTGCCGCGCGCTGCTCACAACTCACGCTGATGGTGGCGGGCCAGCCCTGGACCCGCGCCGTGGAAGCCCCGAAGCCATGAGATTCCTACTCCTCCTTTGCGGGCTGCTAACGCTCATCTCCAACGCACACGCGGTCGAACTCAGAGACGACCTGGGCCATGTGACGCAATGGGCCAGCCCGCCGCAGCGCATCGTCAGCATGGTGCCTTCGTTGACCGAGAGCGTCTGCGAACTCGGCGCCTGCGCCAGGCTGGTCGGTGTCGACCGCTACTCCAACTATCCCGCCTCGGTGGACCGGCTGCCCAAGCTCGGCGGGATGGACGACACGAATGTCGAGATGATCACCGCGCTGAAGCCCGATGTGGTGCTGGTGGCGCCGTCCTCGCGCGTGGCGGAGCGGCTGCAAGCGCTGGGCCTCAAGGTGGTCGTGATGAACTCGAAGTCCTACGCCGATGTGCAACGCGTGCTGAGCAAGCTCGGCGTTCTGCTGGCCGTACCGGACGCTGATCGCGTCTGGCGCCATATCGAGGCCAGCGTCGGCGCGGCCGCGCAAAGCCTGCCGCCTTCGGTCAAGGGCACGCGTGTCTACTTCGAGGTGGCGACCGGCCCTTATGCGGCCGGCACGTCCTCGTTCATGGGCGAGCTGTTGACGCGCCTCGGTGCCGGCAACGTGATCCCGCCGAGCCTCGGCCCCTTTCCCAAGATCAACCCCGAGTTTGTCGTGCAGGCCAATCCCGACGTGATCATGATGGGCGAGCGTGAAGGGCTCGACCTGAACGTGCGGCCCGGCTGGCGCAACATCAAGGCCCTGCGCGAGCAGCGCGTCTGCCTCTTCAACAGCGCCGACGGCGATATCCTCGTGCGGCCCGGCCCGCGCCTGGCGGAGGCCGTGCAGATCCTGGCGCGCTGTCTGCGCGAGACGGCCACCGCGCATCCTGGCGAGAAGAAGAATTGAGCATCCACAAACCGATCCCGCTGCTGGTCTTCCTGCTGCTCTTCAGTGCGGCCTTGCTGGCACTCGGCCTCGCCGTGGGCAGCACCGGCTTTGCGTGGCCGCATGCCGATGACGGCCTGGCGAGCCAGATCGTCTGGGACATCCGCCTGCCGCGCTCGCTCGGCGCCTGGACGGCCGGCGCGCTGCTGGGCCTGGCCGGTGCGGTCGCGCAAGGGCTGTTCCGCAACCCGCTGGCCGACCCGTATCTGCTCGGCAGCGCAGCCGGTGCGGGCCTCGGCGTGGCGGTCTCGCTCGTCTTGCTCGGCAGTTCGATCTCCGATGCCGGCTGGCTGCATCATCTGGGCCTGACCGGTGCGGCCTTCGTCGGCTGCCTGATCGGCGTGCTGCTGACGCTGATCCTCGCGCGCGGTGCCGAGCACACGCTGCGCCTGCTACTGGCCGGCGTTGTGGTCGGCGTGGTGCTGATGGCGCTTACGAACCTGAGCATGCTGATGAAGGCCGACATCGTGCGCGAGATGCAGTCCTTCATGCTCGGCTCGACGGCACTGCTCGGCTGGAGCAGCACCGGCCTGATGGCGATCGCGCTCGGGGTCAGTCTGGCCATTTCGTTAGGCGGCAGCCGCGCGCTCGATGGCCTGACGCTCGGTGAGGCCACCGCGCAGTCGCTCGGCGTGCGCCTGGGGCTGACGCGCGCGGTGCTGATCGCGGCGTTTGCTGTGGCCACCGGCACCGCCGTGGCACAGACCGGCATGGTCGCTTTCGTCGGTCTCGTCGCGCCGCATCTGGTGCGCAATCTCTGCCCGACCACGCATGGCCGTTTGCTGCTGCTTTCGGCCTGCACGGGCGGCGCGCTGCTGCTGGCCGCCGACATCGTGGCGCGCTGGATGTTCGCGCCGCAGGAACTGCCGGTCGGCATCGTGACGGCGATCCTCGGCGGCGTCTATCTGCTCGTGCTGATGCATGGCCGGCGGGCGAGGGCGACTTCATGACCAGCGCCGTGCAATGCAGTGGGCTCCATGTGAGCCTGCAAGGCCACGAGATCCTGCACGACATCACCTTGGCGCTGCCCACGGCCCAATGGACCGCCATCGTCGGCCCCAATGGCGCGGGCAAGTCCACGCTGCTGCGCGCCTTGACGCGGCTCGTGCCGTCGAGCGGTGAGGTTAGCCTTCTGGGTCGCCCGCTCGCCGACTGGCCCGCCAAGGAGCGCGCTCGCCATCTCGCGTGGCTGGGGCAGGGCGAGACCGGCGCCGATGATCTTTGCGCCGCCGATGTCGTCATGCTCGGCCGCCTGCCGCACCAAGCCTGGCTGGCCGCACCGAGCGCCGCCGACCATGCGGCGGTGCAGGAAGCCATGCAGCAGACCCAGAGCTGGGATTGGCGCGAACGCCGGCTGGCCACACTCTCGGGCGGTGAACGTCAACGTGTGCTGCTGGCGCGTGCGCTGGCCGTGCAGGCGCCGGTGCTGATGATGGACGAGCCGCTGGCCCACCTCGACCCGCCGCACCAGGCCGACTGGATCGAGATCGTCCGCTCGCTCGTCGCCGCCGGCAAGACGGTGGTCAGCGTGCTGCACGAACTCAACGTCGCGCTCCTGGCCGATCAGTTGCTGGTGATGCAGTCGGGCCGGGTCCGGCACCTCGGCCCTTGCGACGATGCGGCCGCGCGCGAAGCGCTGCTGCAGGTCTTCGATCACCGCCTGCATCTGGCCCAGGTGCACGGCCAATGGCTGTGCCTGCCGTTCGCGGTCGACTCGGCTCGCTGAGCAGCGCCATGCCGACCGTTCCCGCTTTGCTTTGCGGCCTGCGCGCTTCCTCATGAACGCGCAACACCAATTCAGTGCCGAGGAGCGCGAGCTGCTGTATCGCCTGATCGCGCTGCGCCGTGACACGCGGCATTTTCAGCCGGGCGGACAGGTCGAGGACGAGGTGCTCAAACGCCTGCTGCTGGCCGCGCATCAGGCGCCATCGGTCGGTCTGATGGAGCCCTGGCGCTTCATCCGCTTGCGTAACTCCGAGCTTCGGCGGCAGGCACTGAAGCTGGTTGAACAGGAACGTGACGCCACGGCCGCAGCGCTGGGCGAGCGCGCGGCCGAGTTCCTGAGCCTCAAGGTCGAAGGCCTGCGTGAATGCGCCGAGCTGCTGGTCGTGGCCTTGTCGCCCGACGACGGCACCGTATTCGGCCGGCGCAGCATGCCGCGCGAGATGGCGCTGTGCTCGGCCGCCTGCGCGGTGCAGAACCTCTGGCTGGCCGCGCGTGCCGAGAACCTGGGGCTGGGCTGGGTGTCGATGTTCGATCCGGTCGCCCTCGCTGCGCTACTGGGCCTGCCCAAGGGCGCGATGCCCATCGGCTTGCTGTGCCTGGGCCCGGTCGATCGGTTCTACGAGCAGCGCATGCTGGAAGAGCAGGGCTGGCGCCTCGGTCGCCTCAACACCGATCCTGATGCGCCGCTGTGGTCCGACGACCGGTGGCCCGATTGATCATGCAAGCGCTCTTCTCGCAACCCCTGGCGCTGATGGCGGCCTTGCTGCCCTTGGCGATGCTGGTGGCCCTGCTGCTCGACCTGGCTTTTGGCGAGCCGCCGACCTGGGCGCACCCCGTGGTCGCGATGGGTCGCTATCTGTCGCTGTGGTCTGCGTGGCTTTTGCGCGTGGCGCCGTCACTCGCGTTGATCGGTGGCGCGTTGGCGTGGGCGCTTGGCGCCGTCTTGTGCGTCGCTCTGGCCATCGCGGTGGAGGAGGGCTTGATCACCGGGCTGAAGCCGTGGCAATCGCTACCGCAACTGCTCTGCACCGCCTTGTTGTGCGGCCTCTTCCTGAAGCCCATGTTCGCGTGGCGCATGTTGCGTGATGAAGCCGCGGCCGTGGAAGCGGCGCTGGCCGAATCGCTCGACGCCGCGCGCTTTCGCCTCTCGCGGCTGGTGAGCCGCGACACCTCCGCACTCGACGCCAGCGCGATCCGCGAAGCCGCGATCGAAACGCTGGCCGAGAACCTCAACGACTCGGTCGTCGCCCCGCTGTTCTGGTTCATGATCGCCGGCCTGCCCGGCGCCGCGCTCTACCGCTTTGCCAACACGGCCGATGCGATGTGGGGCTATCGCGGCCGCTGGGAGTGGGCGGGCAAGGTCGCGGCGCGGGCCGATGATCTGCTGTCGTGGCTGCCGGCACGCCTGACGGGTGCCGCGCTGCTGGGCTGGCAGCCGAAGCAGTGGCGACAGTTGAGGCAGGAAGCCGCGCTGACGCCATCGCCGAACAGCGGCTGGCCGATGGCGGCTGTCGCGCTGCGTCTCGGTGCGCGGCTGGGCAAGCCCGGCGTCTACCGGCTCAATGCCGAAGGCGCGGCGCCGGACGCCACGGCGCTCATCCGCGCGCAGGATCTGGCACGCCAGGCGCTGTGGCGCGTCGTGCCCCTGCTGATGCTGGGCGCCTTCCTGCTGAGGTGGCATCGATGATGACAACGCAAGCCCCGCATGGCGGCCCCGACAGCGGCCCGGAGATCCGTTTTGATTTCTCGACCAATGCGAACCCCTACGGGCCGCCGCCGGAGCTGTTCAAGGCTGTCATGTCCGCCGATCGGCAGCGTTATCCCGATCCTGGCTATTTGCGCTTGCGCGAGCAGTTAGCGGCGCATCACGAGGTCTCGCCGGCGCAGATCATGCCGGCCTCGGGTGGGGCGGAGGCGATCCGGCGTTTGACGCTGGCGGCCCGGCTGCAAGGGCTTTCGCAAGTGTGGGTGCCGCGGCCGGGGTTTGGCGACTACGCGGCAGCGGCGCTCGCACTTGGCTTGAAGGTCTGCGGCTACGAAACGGCTCAGCAACTGCGGCTTGAGAGGCCATCGCTCGTTTGGGCTTGCGATCCCTGCAATCCGACGGGCGCCGCGTTTGACGAGACCGATTGGCTGGCGATCTCGCAAGCGTGTGAACACGCGGACAGCCTGCTCGTTGTCGACCAGGCCTACGAGCCCTTGCGGCTTGACGGGCGTGGGTGCGCACCGAACGAGGCATGGCGCCTTCACTGCCCTAACAAGGCACTTGGACTGACCGGCGTGCGGGCCGCTTACCTGATCGCGCCTGCGGTATCGAGCCCTCCGGGCATCGCGGCCAACGTCTCGCAGCTGGCCCCGAGCTGGGTCTTGTCCGCTGAAGGCGTGGCCTTGCTGATGCATTGGCATGACCCGGCGACGCTCTCGTACCTCGCGCATTGCCGCGAGCTGCTGCGCGGGGATCGCAGCGCGATGCGCGATGCGCTGCACGGCCTCGGCTGGCAACAGCAGGACAGCCTCACGCCATTCTGGCTGACGCGGCCGCCCGAGGGTGTCGTCATGCCGCGAATGCTCGCCGCACTCCGCGAGCAAGGCATCAAGCTGCGCGACGCGACGAGCTTCGGTCTGCCCGGCTGGGTCCGTGTGGCCGCGCAGCCGGCGCCGGTCGTCGAGGCGCTCGTCCATGCATTGAAGAAAGGAGTCAAGCCATGAGTCGTGCGAAAGCCGTGATGGTGCTGGGCACGACCAGCGGTGCGGGCAAGAGCTGGCTCGCCACGGCGCTGTGCCGCTGGTACGAGCGCCAAGGGCTCAAGGTGGCGCCCTTCAAGGCGCAGAACATGAGCAACAACGCGCGTGTCGTGCCGGGCCTGGACGGCCGCCTCGGCGAGATCGGCTCGGCCCAATACTTCCAGGCGCTCGCCGCGCGCCGCACGCCCGAGGTCCGCATGAACCCGGTGCTGCTCAAGCCCGAGAAGGACACCGCCTCGCAGGTCGTCGTGCTCGGCGATGTGGATAAGGCGCTGACCCAGCTGCCCTGGCGCGAACGCAGCGAACACCTGTGGCAGCGAGCCCGGCCGGCTCTGCACGCGCTGATGGACGAGAACGACGTAGTCGTGATCGAAGGCGCGGGTTCGCCGGCCGAGATCAATCTGCACAGCAGCGACTACGTGAACATGCGCACGGCGCTCGAAGCCGATGCCGCCTGCCTGCTGGTCACCGATATCGACCGTGGCGGCGCCTTCGCGCATCTCTACGGCACGCATCAGTTGCTGCCCGAAAACGAGCGTGCCCTGATCCGCGGCTTCGTGCTGAACCGCTTCCGTGGCGATGCGGCGTTACTCTCGCCGGGCCCCGAGCAATTGCAGGCCCTGACCGGCGTGCCCACGCTCGCCGTGCTGCCGATGTGGCGTGGCCACGGGCTGCCCGAAGAAGACGGCGTGTTCGACGATGCGCCGACCGGCCTCGCCGATGCCGACACCTTGCGCATCGCGATCGTGGCCTATCCGCGCCTGTCGAACCTCGATGAATTCCAGCCGCTGCGCGCGCTGCCGCAGGTGCGCGTGACCTGGGCGCGCACGCCCCGCGAACTCGATGGCGCCGACTGGATCATTCTGCCCGGCTCCAAGGCCGTCGCTGCCGATCTGGCCTGGCTGCGCGCGCAGAAACTCGACCAGGCCATCTCGCGCCACGCGCAGGCGGGCCGCCCCGTGCTGGGCATTTGCGGCGGCTTGCAGATGCTGGGCGAAAGCCTTGTCGACCCGCACCAGATCGATGGCAACGGGCCGGGCCTGGGCCTGCTGCCGCTGTCCACGCTGTTCGAGCGCGACAAGCTGCTGAGCCCGACGAAGGTCAGTCTCGCCCCGAAACTCGACGCGCCTTGGTCCGCACTCGCCGGCCTGCAAACGCAGGGCTATGAAATCCACCACGGCCGCACCGCCCAGCATCCCGACCTGGCTCTCGCGAAGGAGGTGATGTGGGATGAACACGGCGCGCCGATCGGCTGGCAGCAAGGCGCTGTGCTGGGCTGTTATGTGCACGGCCTGTTCGAGCAGACCGAGGTGCTGCGCGCGCTGTTCGGCAACACCGTTCCCGCGCTCGACAGCGTGTTCGATGGGCTCGCTGATTTCCTTGACCTCCATGTGGCGCCGGGCGTGCTGATGAGCCTGCTTGAGCCTGCTTGAGCGCGCCCCGCCGCGCAATTCCTAACTTCCAAATCACCATGACTGACCTGATCCCGCAGATCGAATCCATCAACCAACCCGAGCTCGCGCAAGCGCTGCGCCAGCGCATCGATCAAAAAACCAAGCCGCTCGGTTCACTCGGCCAGCTGGAAGCGCTGATGCTGCGCCTGGGCCTGATCCTCGGCAGCGAGACGCCCGCGCTCGAAGCGCCGCAGATGATGGTGTTCGCCGGCGATCATGGCCTGGCCGCGCGTGGCGTGTCGGCGTTTCCCTCGGACGTGACCTGGCAGATGGTCGAGAACTTCCTCGCCGGCGGCGCAGCGGTCAGCGTGCTCGCGCGCCAGCATGGTCTCGCGTTGACCGTCGTTGATGCCGGCGTGCGCCACGACTTTGCGCCGCGCGCGGGCCTGGCCCTCGCCAAGATCGCGCGCGGCACGGCCGATGCGTTAAGCGGCCCGGCGATGAGCGCCGAGCAATGCGCGGAAGCGATCAAACGCGGCCGCGAACTGCTGCGCGAGCGGCCGGGCAATGCCGTGTTGCTCGGCGAGATGGGCATCGGCAACACCTCGGCGGCCACGCTGCTGCTGGCTCGCTTGGTGGGCCATCCGGTCGAAGCTTGCGTGGGCCGTGGCACGGGCCTCGACGATGCGCAGCTGCGCCACAAGACCGACGTTCTGGGCCAGGTGCTTGCGCGGCATGCGCAGGTGAAGGATCCGCTCGATGCCTTGGCCGCTTTCGGCGGCTTCGAGATCGCGATGATGACCGGCGCGGTGCTGCAAGCCGCGCTGGAACGCCGCGTGATCGTGGTGGACGGCTTCATCGCCAGCAGCGCGGTGCTCGTTGCCGCGCAGTTGCAGCCCGCGGTGCTGCAACGCTGTGTGTTCGCCCATCGCTCGCAGGAGACCGGCCACCGCCTCATGCTCGAAGCGCTGCACGCGCAGCCGCTGCTGGACCTGAACCTGCGCCTCGGCGAAGGCTCGGGCGCAGCGCTGGCCTGGCCGCTGCTCGAATCGGCTTGCCGCATCCTGCGCGAGATGGCGAGCTTCGCGCAGGCCGGGGTGAGCAACAAGGAAGATTGAAAGAATTATGAAGAAGCTGCCGCACGAGCTCCGCCTGTTCTTCACGGCGCTGCAATTCCTGACCCGCGTGCCCGTGCCGGCCTGGGTCGGTTTTGAGCCGGCGTGGCTGCAGCAATCGGTGCGCTACTTCCCGCTCGTCGGCTTGTTCGTGGGTTGCGTGGCGGCGGTCGTGATGGGCGCGGCGCATGAGCTCTTGCCGAATGCCATCGCGGCGGGCCTCAGCATCGCTGCGACCGTGCTGCTGACGGGCGCCTTCCATGAGGACGGCTTCGCCGACACCTGTGATGGCCTCGGCGGCGCGGTCGATCGGGTCCGTGCCTTGGCGATCATGAAGGACTCGCGCATTGGCAGCTACGGCAGCGTCGGGCTGATCCTGATGCTGGGCCTGAAGGCAGCGACGCTAACGGAATGGTTGCACGCATCCTTGAGCCACGCCTTGCTGCTGACGGTTTGGACTCATATGGCTTCGCGCCTCGCGCCGCTGTGGATCATGCGGGCCCTGCCCTACGCCGGCGATGCCGAACACGCGAAAGCCAAGCCGCTGGCCACGGGCATCGGCAAGGGCGGCCTGCTGTTCGCGGCCGGCTGTGTGGTGCTGCTGTCCGCGCTGGTGCTGGGTTTTGCGCCGGATCTCGCACTGCCGCTGGTGTGGGCGGTCGCGGTGGCCGCGCTCGTGTGCTGGCGTCTGCAAGCCTGGCTGAAGCGCCGCCTCGGCGGTTTCACCGGCGACACGCTGGGCGCCACGCAGCAACTCGTGGAGCTGGCCTTGCTGATCACGACGCTGGCCGTCTGGAACTTCGGTCTTCGTCAATGAAGCCGCAAGCGCTGCGCGTCTGGCGGCATCCGCGCCCGCAAGGCGCCGAAGGCCGCTGCATCGGCGCGCGCTCCGATCTGCCCGTGCACTGGCGCCGCGCCAAGCGGCTGGCTCGGCGCATCCAGGCCACCGCGCGACGCGAGCGCTTGCCGCATGTGGTGTGGACCTCGCCCTTGCAGCGCTGCGCCGACATCGGCCGATGGCTGCACCGCTGGGGCTGGACGCATCACCGCGATGCCGCTCTGCTCGAGCTCGATTTCGGCGCGTGGGACGGTCGGTGCTGGAGCGAGATCGCGCAAGTCGAGATCGATGCCTGGGTGACGGATTTCGCCGACCACGCGCCGGGCGGCGGCGAGAGCCTGCGCGCGATGCTGCAGCGCGTGGCTTCGTTTGAAGCTCCCGCGGGCTCGATGCTCGTCTCACACGGCGGCTGGATGCTGGCGCGGCGCTGGCTGGAAGTTCACGGAATCAACACAGAGCCGTCAAGCGCGAGTGAGTGGCCCGCGGCGCCGCGTTATGCCTGCTGCTTGCGGATGTTGAACGCGATCGAGATCCGGTCTTCCTCGGACTGATTGGCCCGGACCGAGTGCTCGAACCAGCTCGGAAAGATCACCATCATCCCTTCCTCCGGCGTGAGCCGGAAGACCTCGGCCTGCACCGAACGGTAGAACGAGCGCGTGAAGGTGCGCGTGGTGATCGGGTCATGAAAACACAGCTCGCCCGCCAGCTCCGGCCGGGACGGCACCTTCGGGTAGTACACGCCGCTGAACCAGGAATCCGGGTGGATGTGCATGCTGTTGGCATGCCCCTTCTTGTTGATCATGGTCCACATGCCGGAGATGAAGTTCTCGTCGATCCGCGGCTCCAGGTACCACTTGCCTTGCAGGACCTTCTCGTTCAAGGTGGTGACGATGAACTTGCGCAAGGCCTCGAAGCCGGGGCGCTCCAGGATGTCGTAGGAGCGGAAGCCCCCGATGTTCGAGAAGCCCGTCTTGTCGGCCACGCCCGCTGCCAGCTCATCTTGCTGGATCCCGTAGATCGTCCGGCTCAGGGCCTGCGTGTCGATCTCGGTCGACTTCGTGATGAACACCGGGATCGGGAAGAGCTCCAGAACTTGCATGGCGTGGCGTGACTTGCGGTGGATGGGCCAGGCGGTAGTCTAGAGCCGCTGTCGTTTCCCCCTGGCCCGGCCTCGGCCCAGCTCACTCGATCGGCTTCTCCGCCACCGGCGCGCGCATGCTGATCGCCATGCGGTTCCAGGTGTTGATCGTGGCGATCGCCCAGCTCAGCTCGACGATTTCCTGATCGCTGAACTGCAGCTTCAGCGCCTCGAAGCTTTCGTCGTGGCCGATATGGCCGTCACTCAGGCGGGTCATCACTTCGGCCCAGTTCAGCGCGGCGCGTTCGCGGGCGCTGTAGAGGCCGGTCTCGCGCCAGGTGGCGAGGCTGTTGATGCGTTGCCAGCCTTCGCCGTGCTTGCGCAGGTCGCGCACATGCATGTCCAGGCAGAAGGCGCAGCCGTTGATCTGCGAGACGCGCGTCTGCACCATCTCGATCAGCGTGGTGCCGAGCGAGGATTGGGCGAGCGTGGCGCTGGCGCCGGCCATCGCCTGGTAGGACTTGGGCGAGATCTGCGTCCAGGGGAGTCGGGCTTCGTTGCTCATCGTCATCATGTTCACCTTGAGTCATGTGGGCGGCGAGATTGCCGGGTTCACAGATTCAAGACGGTTGAGCGGGCGGCGTTGTGACAGCGACGTTCAATTCGCGGCCCAAAACCTGTGCGATGCGCGCGAGCTTCTGCGGATTGCGCTGCACATGGATGCCGGTGATGCGTTCGCCGTCGGTTTCGAGCGCCTGAGCCGATTCGAGCGCGCCGTCGATGAAGCGAAGCAAGCCCCACTGGCCGTTGAGCACCACGACCTCGTATTGCGCCGAAGCCCGATAGCGCATCTGCGTGGCCAGATAGAGCTGCGCGATGCGCTGCCCGCCGACCAGCGGCACGCCAAAGCTCGGCACGACACCGCCGCCATCGCTGATCAGCTGCGCGTCGGCGGCCAGCAGGGACTTGAGCGCCGAGAACTGCCCGCTCGAAGCCGCATCGGCAAAGCCGCGCAGCAGGCGCAGCTGCGTCTCCCGAGCCACCGTGTAGCGCGGCCGTTCGTCTTTCAGCTGGGTCTTGGCGCGATGCACGAGCTGCCGGCAGGCGGTCTCGCTCTTGCCCAGCGCATCGGCCACCTCGCCGTAATCGGCATCGAAGACTTCGCGCAGCAGATAGGCGGCACGCGCCTCGGGCGCCAGGCGCTCCAGCAGCGTCATGAAGGCGACCGAGACATCGTCCACGCGCTCCAGCGTCTGCTCGGGCGAGGGCGGCGAATCTGACATCAGCGGCTCCGGCAACCAGGTGCCGACGTAATGCTCGCGCTGCACCTTGGCGCTGCGCAGCCGGTCGATGGCGATGCGCGTGGTGACCGAGACCAGCCAGGCTTCTTCGTTCTGCACCTGCGCCAGATCGGCGTCATGCCAGCGCAGCCACGCATCCTGCACCACGTCCTCGGCCTCGGCGGAGGAGCCGAGCATGCGGTAGGCGATGCCTTGCAGGCGAGGGCGCAGGCGGTGGAAATGGTCGAGGGTGTCGTTCATGGGAGGAAGACGTTTGGCGACAGCATTTTGTGACGAGGCTCAGCGCATCGCTACAACGTGGCTATTTCAGCACTCCCGACGCTAAATTGGCGATGAAGCCAGGCCCCAAGCAGTATGCACAGCGACTACATCGTTTTCGTGGATGAGAGCGGCGATCACAGCCTGGAGAAGATCGACCCGGCCTACCCGATGTTCGTGCTCGCATTCTGCGTCATGCCCTTTGCGGCCTACAACGAGAAGATTGCGCCGGCAGTTCGGCGCTTGAAATTCGGGCTGTTCGGACATGACACCGTCGTGCTGCACGAAACCGATATTGTCAGAAGGCGAAAGGCGTTTGCAGGTTTGAGCGAGATTCAACGCGGAGAACTGATGGACAAGCTCAGCGATGTGATCAGAGATGCCGATATGGCCATCATCGCCATTGCCATCGACAAGCAAAGACATGCCGAGAAGAACAGGAATGCCGAGCATCCCTATCACTTGGCCATGCAGTTTGGCCTCGAACGCTTGCACATCCATCTCGGTCATCTGGGGCAGCAGGAGCGCTTGACCCATGTGGTGTGCGAATGCCGCGGCGAAAAGGAGGACGCCGAGCTTGAGCTGGCGTTCCGCAGAGTCTGCGACGGTCAGAACACTGCGAAGCAGCGGCTGTGCTTTGAGATCGTCATGGCGGACAAGAAGTGCAATTCAGAAGGTTTGCAAATCTCCGACCTTGTCGCCAGACCTGTTGGACGACATGTGCTGAAGCCCGAGCAAGCCAACAGAGCCTTCGCGGTCATTGAGGGAAAACTGGCTCGCGGTCCGTTTGGGCTGTCCGCGCGCTGGGGGCTCAAGGTGTTTCCTGAGCCTCACAAAGCAGAAGGGCCACCTTTCGGTGACCCAGCGCCGGCCGCGTAGTCGCAACCCACTTGTCATCATTTTAGCCGGGAGCCCTCGATCTGTCAGCAAGTCCGGGCGGCGCGCGCTCGGTCCCGCTCCTTTCGAGAGCGTCAGCCAGCAATTCGCCCTTACTTCGGCGCGACGCTCAAGCCCGAGCTGTCCACCTTCTTCACGCCCTTGACCTTCTCGGCCAGCAGGCCGACTTTCTGGACGGCGTCCTGGTTGGGCAGCTTGCCGCTCAGGGTGACGACGCCATTCATCGTCTTGACGCTGACTTCCATGCCCTGCGCCAGGTTGCTGGAGAGGATCTCGGACTTGACCTTGGTGGTGATCCAGCTGTCCGAGGCGACGCGCTCGGTCTTGTCTGCGGCGGACGGCGGATCGGCAGCCATCGCGGGCGGCAGGGCAGCGGTCAGCACGGCTGCGACGGAGGCGCAGGCCAGCAGTTTCCAGGGCTTCGCTTGGGTGATGTTGATCTTGGTTTTCATGGTGAGCCTTTCTTGGCTGGGGTTGCTCGGTTGAACGACAGGCCAAGCGTGAACGTCGGCGCCGAGCGGGTCTGTGCGGTGCTTCACATAACTGCACACAGCGAATGCAGCCTCCTCGCGACGCGCAAGCCCGCTTGACCGAGCGCACGAACGGTCCCTCCGGCGCTCGATAAAAAGCAAGGCCCACCTCAACAGGATCTCCCCATGCGAAGCCGACATCTCTTGTGCATGCTGCCCGTGGCCAGCCTGGGCGCCTTGCTGGCGTTCCCGGCCCTGGCACAAGACAGCGGCGACACCTACGGGGGCATCGGCCTGGGGCGAACCCAGATGGATCTGCATCCGGACCGCATGGCGCATGCCTTGAATCCGGCGATCGACGGCCAGCCGCTGTCCAGCGATGAGAGCGACATCGGGCTCAAGCTGTTCCTGGGTTACCAGTTCAGCCCGCGCTTCGGTGTTGAGGCGGGCTACTACCGGCTCGGTGAATCAAGCTTTCGGGCGCAGAACTCGATGCCGCCCGGTCAGCTCAATGGCAGCCTGCGCGGCCTCGGGCTGAGCCTGGATCTGGTGGGCAACTGGCCCGTGATGGAGCACCTGTCCGTGATCGGCCGCTTCGGCGCTGCGGCCACGCGCTCGGAGGCCTATTTCAACGGCAGCGGTTCAGCGGCTACTGCCATCTCATCGCTGCGCGAATCCCGGGTCGACGCCAAGGTGGGCTTCGGTCTGCAGTACGCGCTGAGCCCGCGTTTGATTCTGCGAGGCGAGGTCGAGCGCTACCGCATCGGTGACACGCTCGGCGGGCGCGTTCCGGTGGTGATGAGTTCGCTGAGCCTGGTGATGCCGCTCGAACATGAGCAGAGCACGACTCGCCCGGCTTCGAGCGAGCCGACTTATGTCACGCCTGTGCCGCCAGCCGCGCCACCCGCTGCGAAACCGGCGGCACCGGCTGTCGAGTTGATCGTCGCCTCGCCGCCCCCGCCCATTCAAGCGGCGCGACCCTTGCCCGCCTTGCTCAAGCCGGTGAGCGTCTCCGCGACGGCGCTGTTCGCCACCGATCAGTCGAGCCTGAGCCCCGTGGCCCGCGTCATGCTGGAGAACTTCTGCGTGGACATCTCGGGCCTGCACTTCGAGCGCATCGAATTGACAGGCAGCGCCGACCGTCTGGGCAGCGCCACCCACAACCGCAAACTCATCAAGCAGCGGACCAACGAGGTCAAGGCGTATCTGGTCCAGGCCTGCGGGCTCGATGCCCACAAGCTCGTGACCGCCAGCTCAGCCCGCGCCAGCAGCAAGCATGTGCCAGCGAAGATCGCCGCAGCCGAGTGCAAGCGCGCGATGCCGCTGCGCAAGCTCAGGAGCTGCCTGCAGCCGGACCGCAGCGTCGAGGTCTTCGTGACGGGCCGACGCTAGGGGCCGACGCCAGGGTCCGGTGCAACTCAGCCCAGCCTGAACGTCCCGATCGCCGCGTTCAGGCTCAGCGCCTGCTCCTTGAGGCTGCCCGCTGCGGCCGCACTTTGCTCGACCAGCGCGGCGTTCTGCTGCGTCATCTGGTCCATGTGTGCGATCGCGGCGGTGACTTCCGAGATGCTGTTGCTCTGCGTCTCGGCCGAGGCCGAGATCTCGGCGATGGTGCCCGAGACCCGCTGCACCGCGCCGACGATGTCTTCCATCGTCTTGCCCGCCTGCTGAACCAGCGCGGAGCCTTCCTCCACGCGCTCGGCCGAGCTCGAGATCAGCTCCTTGATCTCGCGTGCCGCCACCGCGCTGCGTTGCGCCAGCGTGCGCACCTCGCCGGCGACCACCGCAAAGCCGCGACCCTGTTCGCCCGCGCGCGCGGCTTCCACCGCGGCATTGAGCGCGAGGATGTTGGTCTGGAAAGCGATGCCGTCGATCGTGCCGATGATGTCGGCGATCTTGTTCGACGAGGTCGAGATCGCGCCCATCGTCGCGACGACCTTCGAGACCACCTCACCGCCTCGGTTCGCCACCTGCGAGGCGGTCGCCGCGAATTCGTTGGCCTGGTGCGCCGCCGCCGCGCTCTGGCGCACGATCTCGGAGAGCTGCTGCATCGAGGCTGAGGTCTGCTCGAGGCTGGCGGCCGCCTGCTCGGTCCGGTTGGACAGGTCGGTGTTGCCATTGGCCACTTCGGCGGTCGCGGTCTCGATCGCTTCCGAGCCTTGCCGCACCCGCGTGATGATCTCGCGCAGGCCGCTTTGCATACGCTGCATCGAGGCCAGCAGGCTGTCTTGCGGCCCGTCGACATGGATCTCCTGGCCCAGATTGCCCGAGGCGATCACGTTGACCACCTCGGCCGCGTGCTGCGGCTCGCCGCCGAGCTGGCGCAGGATCGAGCGCGTGAGCAGGATGCCCAGCGCGCCGAGCACGACCAGCAGCACGCCGCCCATCGCGATGAAGCGCCAGGCGTAGGACCAGAACGCGGCATCGAGATCGTCGACGAACACGCCGTTGCCCACCACCCAGTTCCAGGGCTGATAGCGCACCGCGCCCAGCAGCTTGGGCACGGGTGTCTTGGTCGGGTCGCCGGGCCGCGGCACGAAGGCGGTCATGAAGACGTGATCGGACTTGGCCAGGCCTTCCACATAAACATCCGAGGTCATGCGGCCGTCGGCGGTCTTGGAACCCTTGTCGACCGTGCCCACGCGCTTCTGATCGGCATGCACGAGCATCTTGTTGTCCATCGTGCGGACGAACATGTAGTCGTCGTCATGCCGCAGCCCCGACAAGGCTTCCACGGCCTGCGCCTGGGCCTGCTCGCGTGTGAGCTTGCCGCTGTCTTCCTGGGCCTTGTAGCGGTTGAGTACACCGATGCTGAGCCACGCCACCTTGAGGATCTCTTCTTCGCGCGAGTCGCGCATGTTCTGCCGCAAGGCCTGCAAGGCAAAGCCGCTGATCAGCAGGATGCCGACCAGCGCCGCGGCGACGATCGACATGATCCGGTTGCGCATCTTCATGAACAGTCTCCAAAAACGGCGAGTTCACGGGGCAGTGTGCCTGTGAACTTCTAGTTAGGTGCCCTGATGCTAGCGCCGTCGGCGGGCTGCGTGGTGACTATCCCGGCACAGGGCAGGCCAACTTGTGCCGATCCACGGCCAGCAGCTCGACGCCGCGCTTGGAGACTGTGGCCGGCAACTGCGCGAGCTGGGCGAACTCCGGATAGCGCGCCAGGGCGTCGCGGCTGACCACCACCCAGGTCCGGGGCGCGCGGCACAGCAGGGCGTTCAGATCGGCCCGCTTGACCAGCAAGGGCGCAGCGCGCCCAGGCGCGAAGCTGCCCGCGTCGAAGACCTCCTTGCGCCAGGTGTCCTTGCCGGTCAGCGCCGGATCATCCCAGCCGTCGACGACGGCCGTGGGCTCGATCAGGTGAGCGTAGAAAGGCAGATCGAAGTAGTACTGGTCGAGCATCACGACGGCGTCGCCCGCCTGCAGATGTGCGGCCAGCGCACGACCCAGCCCGCGCTCGCTGCGCGGCGGCTTCACGGCCAGGCCGATCACGACCGCCAGGCTCAGCGTCGCGGCCACGCCCGCGCTGATCCACCAAGGCTTGCGCGTGGCGGCGTTCGCCAGCGCCCAGCCGTCGGCGATCAGCCAGGCCAACGGCGGCAACGCGGGCAGCACATAGCCGAGCAGCTTCGATTGCGGCAGGGAGAAGAACAGCACCGGCAGCGCGAGCCAGCACAGCATCAAGAGGCGCAGGGGCCGCTCAGTCACATCGGACAGATAGTTGCGCGCAAACACACGCCGCAGCCACGGCCACCAGAACACCGTGGCCCCCAGCAGCACTGCGGGGTAGAACCAGAAGGGCTGCACATTGTTGAAGCCGCTGGCGGCGAAGCGCTTGAAATGCTGGACGACGAAGAAGTAGTAGAGGAAGTCCGGGAAGCGCTGCTGCATCAGCAGGAACCAGGGCCCGGCGATCACCAGGAAGATCAGCAGGCCGGGCAGCGAGAACAAGCGCAGGAACACGCGCCAACGCCCGCGCAGCAGCAGCCACACCGTGACGACCAGGCCCGGGATCACGAAGCCGATCAGGCCCTTGGCCAGCACGCCGACCGCGGCCATCGCATAGGCGCCCCAGAGCGCTCGCCGAGAGGGCAGGCCTTGCTCGATGCACAAGGCCGCGTGCGCCAGCAGCGCCACGGTCGCGGTGATGCAGCCGGCCACCAGGCTGTCCAGGTTGGCGAACTGGCCACCGAGCAGGAACAGCGGCTGCGCGAGCAGCGCCACCAGCGCCATGTCGGCGCGTTGCTGGCCGCCATGACGGCGAGCCAGGCACCACAGCGAAAGCGCGCCCACCAGGCTGCCGAGAATCGGTGCCGCGCGCGCCGCAAACTCGTTCATGCCGAACAGGCTCATGGAGCCAGCCGTGATCCAGTAGAACAAGGGCGGCTTGTGGAAATACGGCAGCCCGTCAAGCGTGGGCGTCAGCCAGTCATGCGAGCGCAGCATCTCCCAGGCCACGCCGACATAACGGCCTTCGTCGGGCAACATCAGCGGGCGCGCCCAGGCGGTGACGGCCAGGCAGAAGAGGATCAGCAGGGCCACGCGGACGGTGGCGTTGCGGGGAGCGAGGATCAAGGCGGGTCTCGGTACAACAGCGGTGCCGCACTCTAGGCCGCACCGTGTGAAGATTTCGTTAGCAAGGGCTACTTCCTGCTGACGCCGCCCGGGTTGCCGCATAGACTGGCGCCCAAACGCGCGAGACCTTGCGCAACAGGGGAGGGGAGATGGATTTCTCCACAATCGTCGGGGTGGCCACCCACGACATGAAGAACTCGGTCAGCGTGATCACCGCCTATCTTGAAGACATGCTGGCCCAGCAGGCCTCGGCGACGGTGCCGCCGTTGTCGCCCGAATCGAGCCAGCTGCTGCAACAGACGCTGTACGAAGTGCAGCGCGTCAACGGCCATCTCGTTCAGCTGATGGCGATCTACAAGATCGAGCGCGGCATGTACCCCTTCGACCCGGAAGAGGTCGAGCTGGAGGAGTTTGCACAGGAGGCCCTCGGCCGCGTGGCGCCGCTCGCGCGCATCAAGGGCCTGACGCTGGAAGCGGATCTCGGGCCGGGCCTGATCGGCTGGTTCTTCGACCGCGAGCTGATGCTCAGTGTTGTCACACAAGCCATGTTCAATGCGGTGCGGTACACCCACGCCAGGATCGTGCTGCGCCTGAGTTCCGATGCGCTCGGTTTGCACGTCAGCGTTGATGACGACGGCCCCGGCTTCCCGAGCTTCATGAGAGAGCAGGCCTATTCGAGCCAGGGCATCGATTCGCAGACCGGCTCCACCGGCCTCGGTCTTTACTTCGCCCGCCAGGTGGCCTTGCTCCATCAGCACCGGGAACGCCAGGGCACGACGCGCCTGGAGAACCTGCCCGCCGGCGGCGGCCGTTTCACCATCACCGTGCCATGAACGTTCCACCCGATATTTTCGGCGCGCGCCTGTTCCTGCTGGTCGAGGATTTCGAGACCATGCGCGGCGTGATCCGCGGCCTGCTGCGGCGCTGCGGTGCGCAGCGTGTCGACACCGCCGCCTCAGGCGACGAAGCGGCCAAGCTGCTGTCCAAGAATTCGTATGACGTCGTGCTGTGCGACTACAACCTCGGCGAGGGCCGCAACGGCCAGATGCTGCTCGAGGAGTCGCGCCACCGCGGCTGGATCACGCCGGCCAATGTGTGGATCATGATCACCGCCGAGAAAAGCTCCGACATGATCTCGGTGGCGGCCGAACACGCGCCCGATGACTACCTGCTCAAGCCGATCAACGAGGGCACGCTGCAGACGCGCCTGCAGCGCCTGCTCGAACGCAAGACCGCGCTGGCCGACATCATCGCGGCCACCGAAGCCAAGGACTACGCTCAGGCCCTGGCGCTGTGCACGCAGCGCCTGGCCGGCGGCAAGAACGTGGCCGAGCTGCTGCGCCTGCAGGCGCAGATCTGCCAGCAGAGCGGTGATCTTGAAAAAGCCCGCCTCGTCTACGAAGAGGTGCTGGGCAAGGCCGACCTGGCCTGGGCCAAGCTCGGCCTGGCAAAGCTGCGCCTGCAGCAGGGCGACGCCACGGCCGCGCGGGTTCAGCTCGAAGGCATCGTCGCCAAGCACCCGCAATACCTCGAAGCCTATGACTGGCTGGCCAAGGTGCATGAGCAGCAGGGCAAGTCGGCCTTGCAGCTCGAAGTGCTGCTGCAGGCCGCCAAGCTCTCGCCCAACTCCTCGGCGCGACAGACCGCGATGGGCGGCGCGGCGATGAAGAACGGCAAAACCGAGCTGGCCTCGGCCGCCTTCCAGCGCTCGATCAGGCTCAGCGAACACAGCACGCTCAAGAGCGCTACGCCCTTCCTGGGTCTGGCGCGCGTGCAGGTCGAGACTGGCGCCACCGCCGATGCCTTGCAGACGCTGTCCGGCCTCTCAGAGAAGTTCGACGCCGTTGAGACGAAGCTGCTGGGCAAGTCGCTCGAGATGCGGGCCCACGCGAAGTCGGGCAACACCGCAGCCGTCGCGGCGGTGGCCCGCGAAGTGCAGGAGCTGAGCCAGCACACGGCGGAGCCGGTGTCGGCCGACACCGCGCTCGAGATCGCTGAGACCCTGATGGAAACCGGCCAGCGCGAAGCCGCCATCGAGCTGCTGCAGTTCGTCAGCCGCAACAACCATGACGACCAATCGGTGGCCGATCGCGCACAGCGCGTCTTCGATGCCGGCGGCATGGGCGATGCCGGCCGCGAGCTGCTCACCGCCTCGCGCAAGGAAGCCTCGGTGGCGATGAACGAGGGCGTGCAGCTGATCAGCCAGGGCCATCTGCCGGCTGCGCTGGACAGCATGCGCCGCGCCCGCGACCTGATGCCGCAGAACAGCCGCGCGCAGCTGAATCTCGCGTATGTGGCGATCACCGTGATCGAGAAAAAGGGCGCTGATCCTGAGCTTGCCAAGGAGGCCCGCCAGGCCATCCAGACCGCGCAAGGCCTCAGCCCCGGCAGCGCGCGCGCGGCCGAGTTGCTCGGGCGCCTGGAGAAGTTGAAGACCGCCGCGGCCTGAACCGGTATTCCTGCTGGCGCGCCGGACTGGCGGTCGCGCTCTCGGTGCAGGCCTGAGCTCGTCGGAGTGCGTGCAACAATCTTTGCACGCGATCCCCGGGAGACTCCATCTTGAAGCGCATCCTCAGCCTGCTGTCTCTGGTCATCCTTGCCGTGGGCTCCGCCCATGCCCAAATGAACGACGCCGAGCAGCGCATTGCTAACGCCGTCAAACAGCGCAGTCCGCAGGCCCTGACGCTGCTGGAGAAATCGGTCCGCATCAACAGCGGCACGCTGAACACCGAAGGCGTGCGCGCTGTCGGCGAGGTCTTCCGCGCCGAGCTCGAAGGCCTCGGCTTCAAGACGCGCTGGGTCGACATGCCCGCCGACATGAAACGCGCCGGGCATCTGGAGGCCATTCGCGCCGGCACGCAGGGCAAGCATCTGCTGCTGCTCGGCCACCTGGACACCGTGTTCGAGAAGAACAGCACCGTGACGCTGTGGGAGCGTCGCGGCGAGCGCATTCGCGGGCAGGGCGTGAGCGACATGAAGGGCGGCGACGTGATCATGATCGAGGCGCTGCGCGCTCTCAACAGCGTCGGCGCGCTGGACGGCACCCGCATCGACATCCTCTTCACCGGCGATGAAGAACGCACCGGCACGCCGCTGCGCACCGCGCGGGCGCCGATGGTGGAGCTGGCCAGGCAGGCTGATTACGCGCTCTCGTTCGAGGGCAGCGTCAAGCATGAAGGCGTGGACACCGCCAGCATCGCGCGCCGCTCCTCGGGCGGCTGGACCTTGCAGGTGCAGGGCAAGGCGGGGCATTCGGCCGGCGTGTTCTCCGAGAAGTCCGGCTACGGCGCGATCTACGAAGGCGTGCGCATCATCGATGCGTTCCGCACCGAGCTGATGGAGCCGAACCTGACCTTCAATGTGGGAACCGTGGTGGGCGGCACGGACATCAGCTTCTCCGAAGCCACCGCCAGCGGCACCGCCTTCGGCAAGACCAATGTGATCGCGCGCGGCTTCGAGGCCAAGGGCGATCTGCGCTACCTGAGCCCCGAGCAAGGCGAGCGCGTGAAGCGCCGCATGCAGGAGATTGTCGCGGCCAGCCTGCCCGGCGCGAAAGCCGCGCTCCACTTCAGCGACGACGGCTACCCGCCTATGCCGGCCACGGCGGCGGGGCAGCGTCTGGTGGATCTCTATTCCAAGGCCAGCGAGGACGCAGGCCTCGGCCCCATCCGCACGCTGGACCCGGCGCTGCGCGGTGCGGGCGATGTCCAGTTCGTCGCGCCGTACACGGTCGGCATGGACGGCCTCGGCGCCGCAGGCTCCGGCGCGCACACCGATGACGAAGATCTCGAAGCCGCCTCCATCGAGCGCGGTGCAATCCGCGCGGCCTTGCTGATCTACCGATTGACGCGACCATGACGGCTGCTGCTGTCGTTGAAGCGCTGCGCGCCCCCGGAGCGCTGGCCGACGAGCTGGGCGAATTGCAAGCCGAGCAGATCGAGCTGATCCATCAGCAGCAATGGCTGCGCATGCTCGCGCCTCGCGCGGTCGGCGGCGCGGAGTTGTCCTTGCCCGAAGCGGTGCGCATCGAAGAGGCCGTGTCCGGTGCTGACGGCAGCTGCGGCTGGGTCGTGACGCTGTGCGCCGGCGCGGGCTGGTTCGCCGGTTTTCTCCCGGAAGGGCTGGCCCGGCAGATCATGGCCACGCCCGAGGTCTGCCTCGGTGGCAGCGGCGCGCCGACGGGCTTTGCAGACAAGGACGGCGAGAGCTGGGTGCTGAGCGGCCACTGGAATCACGCAACCGGCTCGCAGCTCGCCACGCATTTCACCTTCAACGCGCAATTGCGCCAGGGTGGCCTGCCGCTGCTGGATGCGCAAGGTGCACCACGCACACGCGCCTTTGTCGTGCCGGCGGCCTGCGTGAAGGTCGACCTGAACAGCTGGAACAGCATCGGCCTGCGCGCCTCGACCTCGCGGTCTTTCTCGGTCGACCATGCACGAGCCAGTGCCGATCAGGCCTTCGACATCGACGCTGCGAAAGCCACCAGCCCGGCCGCGCTCTACCGCTTTCCGTTCGAGCCGCTCGCGCTGGCCACGCTCGGGGCTTGCGTGCTCGGTCTGGCGCGCCGCTTCGTCACCTTGGCACAGGCGCTGACCGATCGGCCGATCCCGCGTCTGGCCGGCGCTTCGCCCAAGGCGCAGGAGGCCTGGCGCACCGGCGCGCAGTTGCTCGACGATTCACGCACGCGTTTCTATGCCGAACTCGATCGCGCCTGGGCCCGCGTGGCCGGCGGCGAAGGGCTGGACCCGCAGAGCGAGCGCAAGCTTGGCGAAGCTGCGCATGCGATGGTGCGCTGCTCGCGCGAGGTCGTCGACACGCTCTATCCCTTCTGCGGCCTGCGCGCCGCGGACCCACGCACCGAGATCAATCGCGTCTGGCGTGATCTGCACACGGCGACGCAGCACACGATCTGGCTGCGCTGAACCGGGAGTTTCCTGAATGAACGCCTTGTCCTCCCTGTTCCGTCGCAGTGCCCAAGCGCTAACCTTGACGTTCATCGCCATGGCGCCGCTCGCGCAGGCCGCGGTTTATCGCTGCGTCGATGCCAATGGCGGCGTGTCGTATCAGGCCCAGCCTTGCATGGCCGCACCTGCTCCCACGCCCGCCTCACAAGCCGGCGATGTCGAGAGCCCCACCGTCCAGCGCGCGGCGCCGGGCTCGATGAATTTCGATCTGGTCAGCCTCGACGGCCACCGCCTCGCGTGGAGCACCGGCGGGCCGATGGACCCTCAAGCCTCCGCCGGCCATGTGCTCGGCGGTGGCCCACGAACCGGCCTGCGCACGACGGCCGTTTCGCTCCGCGATGACGACGGCGAAGCCTACGCACTGGAGAGCAATAGCAGCCAGCTGACCTGGTTCCCCAAGGGCATTGACGGCCCGGGCGCCGAGCCCATCGCGATGCCGCCGAACCTGCCCGCGTTGTCGTGGGGCTCTGGCACGGCCTGGAACACGCGGAACGGCGTGCTGGCCGTCGTCTCCAATGGCGGCGGAGGCTATTTCTACCGCTACGACACGCACAACCGCCGCTGGCTCGATGCGCATCCGCTCAAGTATCAGGACGTGATGAGCGTGGCCCACAACGCGCTCACGGGCGGCTATGTCGCGCTCTCCGGCAAGGCCGAGCTGCTGGTCTTCAACGAGAGCGCCGAACTGGTCGATGTGCGCCCGCTGGCGCAGGTGCTGCCGCAGCTGAGCGAAGCGCGCGAAGGCGGCGTCGGCAGCCTGGAGGGCCTGATGCTGGTGGCCCAGGGCGATCTCGTGGCCTTGATCAATGTGCGTGATGCCAACGTCACCCACATCTGGACCTATGCGATGAGCAGCCGGCAGGCGCAGCTGAGCTACAGGATGGCGGGGCTGCGCAAGGCCGCCGAGGTCAAGGCGAAGACTGCGGCGCCGGCCACGACACCAAGCTCGCCGGTCGCTGCGGATGCCATGGGCAGCGCGGATTCGTCACCGTCCTGGACGTCGCGGATCAACCTGCTGCTGAACGCCTCGCCCGACCTGCCCTATGTGGCGGCGTTGATCCTGCTCGGCGTCCTGCTCCTGTTCGTCGTCTGGCATCAGCTTCACCCCACGCGCAGGACGAGCTGGCGGACCGTGTGCCTCCTGACCGCGCTTGCGCTGGCCGCACTGCCCCTGCTGATGGTCTTCGCGGGCCGGCCCGAGGGCCGCGATCTGCTGCTGAGCCCTGCGCAGTTGTGGCAGGCCGGGCAGCAGGCACGGGCTGCGCTGAAGGCCCAGGTACCGCTGACGCAGGTCTTCAATGCCGAGGCTCGGTACCAGCTGATCGCCACGAGCGCGTGCGTGATGGCGCTGCTGGCGCTGTTCACGGTGCTGCTCGGTGCGAGATGGTCGTTCGTGCGCGTGCTCAGCTCGGCCCTCATTCTGGTCCTCGCCGTGGCCCCGGCGCGCTACCTCATCGAACACTACGAACGAGCCCACGCCTTTGCGCAGGAGCTTGCAGCCGGAGATGCACTGTTCGACGCCCGCTGCCGGTCGGCCGGCGTCAAGCGTGTGGATGTCGTCGGCGCGGTCGAAGGCGTTCGCCTGACCGGCGTGCGCGGCGAATCGGGCAAGAACGCCTTTGCCGATCGAGACTGGGCCGAAGCCGCGATTCCCGATGATCTCGTGGGCAGCGACTACATCAAGTCCTTCCTCGACTACGAGTACCAGGAGGGGCGCAGCAATCCGGCCTGGAGCGTTCCCGGCCTGCCCGGCAAGGTGACGATGATGGGCTACCGCTTCGTCGACGTGCTGCAAGCGGATGGCAGTTTTAGGCGCTACAGCCTCGCGCCCGGTTCCACCAGGGGCGCCGTGACCATCGAGCGCATCGCCCCCGCTCAGGCTGCGCGTTATGCGGTGAGCTACACCCGCAGCGACACGCCCGAAGATCGCCAGCACTGGATCGCCGGCGCCACGGTCACCGTCACTGACACGCGCAGCGGCGTCATGCTGGCCGAGGCGCGGACGTATGCCCATGCCGAGCCCGTGCGAAACGCGGCGGGCGATTTCAGCCAGCGCAACTGGCGCGGCGCCAAGACCTGCCTGAGCTACGGGGAGTCCGCAGGGCTCAATGTGCGCACGTTTGCCGAGGAAGCGCTGCAGCGCTTGCCGAGGTAGCTCGGCGGCCCGGTCAATCTCACGCGATGCCTTACCGATCGAACGACTCGCTCTGAGTCCGATACGTGATTTCCTCTAGCACCTCGGCGGGCATCAGGGTGCTCGCAAGGAAGCGTTTGAGCACACGCTCTTTGTCGAACAAGATCGTCGTCACGAAGCCCTCGGCACCATCGCCTCCTCGAAGGGTCAGGTGGAAGGCCCCAGGGTGCGCAGTCAGCTGGGCGAGCCGAACGTTTCTCAAGCCGGCCAACAGTGAGCGCGGTATGAAGAGCTTCCGGCCGTTCACAGAGACCTCCAGCATCGTCACAAGACTGCACGGCCCACCGATTTCGGTTTGGCATTCACGCTCAACAAGTGCGCGGAGCGCTCCGGCTTTCTGCGCTTCCGGCATCGAGGTCGTCCTCAATTCTGCTCTGGCCGAATAGGGAGGGCTCGTGACTTCAACAACAACGCGCCCCCCAGCGGGTACTCTCTCACTGGGCTCTCCAGCAGCGGTTGCGAGATGGGCGACAGCAGAGCAAGCAACAAGAATGACAGTAGTTCTCAGATTCATGACATGGCCAGAAGTGTTCGATCCAGAGTGTTTCCCATCTGACCCTGCACGTTCTGTGGCTGGATCATGTCCCCCTCGGATGCGGATAGATTTCCAGGGCTGCAGGGGAGAGCTGCCGAGCCACTGAGATGAAACACAACACGGTTTCCGGATCGCGGAGAGCGCAGAGCATGCGCAGAGACCGCAGAGAAATCGCCGGAGGTCTCGGCGCACTCCGCGTCCCTTTGCGTCCTCTGCGTTCCGGAAACTTTCCATTCGCGTCATGCGTCGCGGGTGCCGCGAAGCGGAATGTGCAACCGAGATGCGCGCAAGGCCACCAGCGGACGTGATCCTTTGTTCGAGAAGCGCTCCGCTCTGCCCCCTCAGTCCTGGGCTAGATCCTTCAACCGCGTTCGATTCCCCCGCGTCCACGACACCAGCTCATCCGCCGGCATCGGCCGCGCGATCAGGAAGCCTTGGGCGGTGTCGCAGGCCAGCGTGCGCAGCAGGCGCCAGTCTTCCACGCGCTCCACGCCTTCGGCCACGGTCGAGATGCCGAGCCGCTTGCCCATGTCGAGCGAGCTGACCAGGATGGCGCGGCGGTTGGCGCGTTCGGAGGCGTTGTCCACGAAGATGCGGTCGATCTTGAGTTCGGTGAAAGGGCTGCGCGAGAGCGTCTGCATGCTCGAGTAGCCGACGCCGTAATCGTCCATCGACAGCCCGAAGCCCTTAAGGCCCAGGCGCGCGAGGTTGGACATCGCCGTGCTGCGCATGATCATGGTCTCGGTCACTTCCCAGATCACGCGGCGCGGCGCGATATTGCGCTGGCGCACCATGTCCACGAGCCGGTCGACGAAGCGCTGGTCGGCGAGGTCGTCGGCCGAGAGGTTGATCGACATCGAGAGCGTGGGTAGCGCGGCCGCCCAGCCCATCAACAGGTCGAGCGACTGCTCGACGATGCACAGCGTGAAGTCGGGCATCAGCGGCGAGCCCTCGGTCTTCGGGATGAAGTAGTTCGGCGCCAGCAGGCCATGCTGCGGATGGACCCAGCGCGCCAGCGATTCCACGCCGGTCAACAAGCCGGTGCTCATCGAGATCTTGGGCTGCACATAGGGCACGAACTGGCGCGCCTTGAGGCCGGCTTCGATGTCGGCCAGCGTGATCGAATCGGCGAGGCTGTTGTCGCCATTGCCTGAGCGGGCGCGCACCTCGGCGTTCTCGAGCAGGCGGGCCAAGGCGTTCTGCGTCACCGGCTTGGTCAGCGTGCCCAGCAGGCGCACGCGCGAGCCTTCCTCGCGCAGCGCCTCGACGGTTTCGAGCAGGCGCGGATCGCGCGCGCTGGTGGCGATCAGGTTGATCAGGTGCGGCTGCTCGGCGAGGTGGCTGATCAGCTCGAAGCCGTCCATGCTGGGCATGTCGATGTCGGTGATGATCAGGTCGATCTGATCGCCGCCGCGCTCTTCGATCACATGCAGCGCATCGACGCCGTCGATGGCCTGCAGCACGGTGCCGTAGTTCATGCTCTGCAGCAGGCCCACAAGATGCGCGCGCTGCACGCTGGAATCGTCCACCACCAGCACCACGCGCTCGCCGGGCGGGTGGGGGCTGGTGGGAGGCTTTGGTGGAACAGCATTCATCGGGGGACTCCAGTCAATTCTTGCAATTCCTTGGCGATCGCCGTGAGCGACAGCACGCTGTCCACGGCACCGGCCTTGATGGCTTCGCGCGGCATGCCGAAGACGACGCAGCTCGCTTCATCCTGCGCCAGCGTGCGTGCACCGGCGTCATGCAGGGTGGCCAGGCCCGTGGCGCCGTCGTCGCCCATGCCGGTCAGGATCACGCCGAGCGCCTTGTTGCCGGCCGCGCGCGTGACCGAGCGGAACAGCACGTCGACCGAAGGCTTGTGGCGGTTGACGGGCGGCCCGTCGATCACCTCGGCCAGGAGCTTGTTGCCCACCTCGCGGCGCAACTGCATGTGGCGGCCGCCGGGTGCGATCAAGGCCGTGCCCGGCAGCACCGGGTCGCCATGCCGCGCTTCCATCACCTTGATCGCGCACAGGCTGTCGAGCCGGTCGGCGAAGGCCGCGGTGAATTTCTCGGGCATGTGCTGGACGATCATGATCGGCGGGCATTCCGGCGGCATCGCGGTCAGCACCAGTTCGAGCGCCTGCGTGCCGCCGGTCGAGGCGCCGATCGCAATCACCTGCACGTGCTGGCCTGCAGGCACAGCGCGCGCCGGCTCGCCGATCAAGCCGCGTGGGCTGCCAGGCGGGACGGGCACGCCGGGTGTCGCTGCGCGCGGCGCGAGGCGCGCCACGTTGACGCTGCTCGCCACGTGCACGGCCGTGATCAGGTCGAGTGCGGCTTCCTGGAAGAAGACGCGCACATCGGTCTTGGGCTTGGTGATGATGCTGACCGCGCCGCCGGCCAGCGCCTCGACGGTGGCGGCGGTACCGCGCTCGGTCAGGGCCGAGCAGATGATCACCGGCGTGGGCCGCTCGGCCATGATCTTGCGCAGGAAGGTCAGGCCATCCATGCGCGGCATGTCGATGTCGAGCAGGATCACGTCGGGCCAGTCGAAGCGCATGCGCTCCATCGCGAGGATCGGGTCGGCCACCGCATGCGTCACGACGATGCCGCGCGCGCCGTTGAGCAGCGAGCTCAGCACCTGGCGCACGACGGCGGAGTCGTCGACGATCATGACGTGAACGGTGGAGACGGGCTTCATCATCATCGGAGTTCCTCGCGCAGCCGTCGCGCGGTGCCGCTGTGCAGTTTCTCGGGGTGCGCGTGGCGGACCCAGACCTCGCCCGTGCGGATCGTGAAGACGATGCGCTGGTGCCCTTCCTCGAACAGGCTTTCCGAAACGATGCGGATGTTCGCAGCGGCCAGCATCGCGCGGGCCGATTCGCCGTTGCGCCGGCCGATGTCCTTGCCCAGCCGGTCGGGCACCTTGAACATCGCGCCGCCGCCGAAGACCTTGGCCTCGCACTCGGCGGGGTCGGCGCCGCGCAAGCCGAGGTCTGCCATCATCATCGTCAGCGCATCGCCGCCGTAGCGCGCATTTCGGGCGTTAGGCGGCTGGCCCTGCTCCGTGGCCGAGCCCGGCAGCAGGAAGTGCGACATCGCGCCGACCAGCAGCCGCGGATGCCACAACGTGATCGAAACGCACGAGCCCAGCAGCGTGCTGATGCGGTGGCGTGCATCGCCGGTGAAGTGCTCGCCCGGCAGCAGGAAGACGTTGTTGACGCGCGGGGTGGGCATGTCAGTGCTCGCCCGGCCGCCCGTAGGGCACTGACCGCCCCCTCGGGGGGCAGTGAACGAAGTTCATGTGGGGGCTCATGGTCAAGCTTTCCGGTAGACGGAGGGAGACAGGAGCATCACGTCATCGCTCACATCGTTGAGCGTCTCCGAATGCCCGACCAGCAGGTGGCCGCCGCGGCGCAACTGCATCAGCAGCCGCGCCACCACCTGGCGCTTGGTCTCCAGGCTGAAATAGATCATCACATTGCGCAGGAAGATCACATCGAACTCGCCCAGGCCGGCGGGCAGCGGGCGGTTCAGGTTGATCGGCTCGAAGCGCACGCGTTCGCGCAGCTCGCGGTCCACCAGCAGCGTGCCGAGCTGCTCGCCGGTGCCGCGCAGGCAGTAGCGCTGGCGCAGATGCGGCGGCGTGTGCTGGGCGCGTGATTCGGGGTAGTGGCCGCGGCGCGCCTTCTCCAGCATGCGGGCCGAGATGTCGGATGCCAGCACCTGCCAGGGCAGGTTGCCCTGCGCCTCGGCCAGCGTCATGGCGATGCTGTAGGCCTCTTCGCCGCTGGCGCAGGCCGCGCTCCAGACGCGCAGCGAGCGCCGCTCCTGGCGCGCTGCCTCACCCTGCGCGTGCAGAAAAGTGAAATGCGCGTTCTCGCGGAAGAAGAAGGTCTCGTTGGTGGTCAGCAGGTCGACAGCGATCTGCGCCTCCTGCGCGTTCTGCTGGCGCTGCAGCAGCTCGAAGTATTCGCCGTAGTTGCGGCATTGCAGCTGGTTGACCCGCTTCATCAGGCGGCCGCTCACCAGGGCTTTCTTGCTGTCGGACAGCGTGATGCCGGCCGTGTCGAAGATGAAGCCCTTGAAGCGCGCGAATTCCGCGTCGCTGATGCTGAGCAGGCCGCTGTCGATCATGAGCGCGGCGCCTCCAGTGCGGGTGCGGCGGCGAGCCCTTCAGGCACGAGCGCCGCGAGCTCGGCCACCGAGAGAACCTTGTTCATGTCCAGCACGATGGCAAAGCGCCCGCCGGTCTTGCCGATGCCGGCGATGAACTCGCCCGCGATCTTCATGCCGAAAGCGGGTGCAGGCTCGATCTCGCCGGGCGGGATTTCCTGCACGGCATTCACGGCATCGACGACCATGCCGATCACCTGGCGCTGATCATCGGGACCGCTGCCACCGGTTTCGGCGATGACGATGCACGAGCGCCGGCCGATGACGGTGGCCTCGCGGCCGAAGCGCAGCGAGAGATCGAGCACCGGCACCACCGCACCGCGCAGATTGATCACGCCGCGGATCGTCGGGGGCATCAGCGGAACCGGCGTGACGCCGCCGTACTCGATGATTTCCTTGATCGAGAGGATGCGCACCGCATAGGCTTCACCGCCGAGCATGAAGGTCAGGTACAGCTCGGGCTCGGGCGCCGCCTCGGAATGGGGCCTGGCAGCCAGCGGGTGAGCGGTGCGGGTGGCGAGTTGCGTGTTCATGGGCGCACGGGCCTTCAGTAGCGGACGAACAGCGATTCATCCACGCCGCTGTCGCTGTCGGCATCGAGCCTCGAGTTCTGCTTGAAGCCGCGCGAGTTGCGGCGGCCTTGCATGCGGCGCGTCACGGCCTGCGCGAGCGAGGCAGGATCGCGGTTCTGCTCATGCACCTTGAAGAAGGCCACGATGCTTTGCAGCTCCTCGGCTTGGCTGCTCATCTCCTCGGCGGTGGCGGCCAGCTCTTCGGAACCGGCAGCGTTCTGCTGCGTGGCCTGGCTCAGCTGGCCCACGGCGGCGTTGATCTGCGCCACGCCGCTGCTTTGCTCCTCGCTGGCGGCGGTGATCTCCTGCACCAGCGTCGAGGTCTTGCGGATATTGGGCACGATCTGGTCGAGCAGGGCGCCGGCGCGCTCGGCCAGTTCGACGCTGCCGGCGGCCACCTCGCCGATCTCCGCAGCAGCGATCTGGCTGCGCTCGGCCAGCTTGCGCACCTCGGCGGCCACCACGGCAAAGCCCTTGCCGTGTTCGCCGGCGCGCGCCGCTTCGATCGCGGCGTTCAGCGCGAGCAGATTGGTCTGGTAGGCGATGTCGTCGATGATCACGACCTTCTTGGCGATCTGGCGCATCGCGACCACGGTCGACTTGACCGCCTCGCCGCCCTCGGCGGCCTCCACCGCGGCCTTGCTCGCCATCACATCGGTGATGCGCGCGTTCTCGGTGTTCTGAGCGATGCTCGAGGTCATCTGCTCGATCGAGGCGCTGGTCTCCTCAACGCTCGCGGCCTGTTCGCTCGTGGCCTGCGACAGCGATTGCGCGGTGGCGCTGACCTGCTCGGAAGCGCCGGTCAGGCCCTGCGCGCCGGCCGACACTTCGGAGACCACCTGCGAGAGTTTCTCCACCATGCTTTTCACGGCGGCCAGCATGCTGCTGCGGTCGCCGTCGCGCACATGGATGTCCACCGTCAGGTTGCCGTTGGCCACTTCGGTCACCATCGCGGCCGCGTAGCTGGGCTCGCCGCCGAGCTGGCGCAGCAGGCTGCGGATGATGAAGAAAGCCAGCACGACGCCGATCAGCAGACCCGCGGCCGACAGCCCGAGATTGAGCTTGAAGGTCTGGTTCGATTGCTCCAGCGCGGCCTTGTATTCGCTGTCCGCCGCCGTCACCTGAAGTTGCATCAGCTTGCCGAGCACTTCGCGCGCATCGCGGTAGTGGCCGCGCGCCTGCAGAACCGCCGCCTCGAACTCCTTGGTGCCTCGCTTGGCGAGTGCGCGCTGGCGATCGTCGACATAGGCGGCCCAGAGCGGTTTGAGCTGTTCGATCAGGCGTTTCTCGTCCACGGTCTCGGAGGTGGTCAGATAGCTGGCGAGATACTTGCTGTAGTTGTCGTCGCTGGAGGTGATCTCCTTGACCTGGGCTTGAATGTCCGCCTCGGAGAGCTTCAGCTGAGGCGCATCCGAGATGATCTGCAGCGCTGCGCGGATCTGGCTGGCCTCGTCGATCATGCCGAACAGTTCGCCCATCGCGAGCACCCGGTCCTCGTAGACCGTCTGCAGTCGTTCGGTCACGTAGCTCATGCCACGCAAGCCCGACCACCCGATCAGCGCCATGGCCAGGGCCATCGCGCCCACCAGCAGCGCGAGGCGGGTTGTCACCGTGAGTTTGTTGAACATGTTTTATCTCCGGCTCAGTGCGCGGCGGTCAGCCGCGGGATGTTGTGATGGGCGCCACCCAGGCGGGCCAGCAAGGCAGTCACGTCAAGAATCAGCGCCACCTCGCCGCTGCCCAGCAGGGTCGATCCGCTGATCGCACGCAGATGCGCGAACACGGGCCCGAGCGGCTTGATGACGGTCTGGAATTCGCCGAGCAAGGTGTCGACCACGAGGCCGGCACGCTGCGCTCCATGTCGGATCACGACGATGCTCTCGCGCCGAGGCGCCGGGCCGCCGATGCCGAACACCTCGCGCAGCCGCATATAGGGCAGCACCTGGCCGCGCAGATCCACGTACTCGTGTTCGCCCTGTGTCGCGTCGGCGGGCGTGAAATCCACGCATTCCTCGATCATGTCCATCGGCACGACGAACACGCCGTCGCCCACGCGCACGAGGAAGCCGTCGATGATCGAGAGCGTCAGCGGCAGGCGCACGCTGACGGTCGTGCCCTGGCCGGGCCAGCTTTCCACGCTGACGCTGCCGCGCAGCGCGGCGATATTGCGCTTGACCACGTCCATGCCGACGCCGCGGCCCGACAGGTTGGTGATCTGCTCGGCGGTGGAGAAACCCGGCTCGAAGATCAGCTCGCTGACCTCGTTGTCGCTTGGGTTGGCATCGGGCGCGATCAGGCCGCGCTCGACCGCCTTGGCGAGGATGCGCTCGCGGCTCAGGCCGCCGCCGTCGTCGCTGACACGGATCACGATGCTGCCCGCGTCGCGCTGCGCGTCGAGCCGCACGCAGCCGCGCCGCGGCTTGCCGGCGGCCACGCGAAGCTCTTCCGATTCAATGCCGTGGTCGATGGCATTGCGCACCAGGTGCAGCAGCGGGTCGCCGATCTTCTCGGCCACGGTCTTGTCGATCTCGGTGTCTTCGCCGGCCGTTTCGAGCACGATGTCCTTGCCCAGCTCGCGCGCCGCGTCATGCACGACACGCTGCAAGCGCGAGAGCGTGGTGCCGATGCGCACCATGCGCAGCTGCAGCGCGCTGTCGCGCACTTCTTGAACCAGCGAAGCCACCAATGCGGTGCTTTCGATGAGCTCGGTGTTGCGGGCTGCGCCGCTGCTGCGCGCCATCAGCTGCGCGCCGGCGGCGGCGATCGTGAGCTCGCCGATCAGGTCGACGAGCTGGTCCAGTCGGTCGGCGTCGACGCGGATGGTGCGCGCCTCCTGTTTGGCTTCGCGCTGCTTCTCGCCCATCTGGCGCTGGCGGGCGAGGGCCGCTTCCACCACCGCCTGTTGCACCGCGTCGTGCTCGACCAGCACCTGGCCGATCGGGCCGGCCACTTGTTGATGAGCTTGATGGCTGAGCGCCGCCGCCAGTTCGCGTTCGGTCACGCTGCCGCAGGCGACCAGGATTTCGCCGAGGCGCTGGTTGCCGGGCGGCTGCGACTGCATCAGCTCGACGAACTCCGAGATGCGGCTGTGCGGCGGCAGGATGCGGATCTGGCTGTCCTCGCGCACGAAGTCGAACACCGCCTCGATGGTGGCCTTGGTCTCCTTGCTCTCGAAGGCGATCTCGAAGCCGAGGTAGCAGGTCTCGGGGTCCATCGCCATCGCGTCGGGCAAGGCATCTGGCAGGGTCTGGATATGCGCGATGCGGCCGATGTCGCCGAGGTAGTGGATGAAGGCGATCGGGTCCATGCCGTCGCGCAGCACGTTCGGGCCGAAGCGCAGCGAAAGGTGCCAGAGCGAATTGCCGTCGGCGGGCTCGCCGTCGCCCATGCGCTCCAGGGTTTCGACGGGTTCGACCAGCGCGCCCGCGCTCCAGTCATTCGCATCGGCGGGCAGATAGCGGCGCAGCTGATGCAGCAAGGGTGCCTGCGCTGAGGCGCCCACGCATTCGGGCGGATCGTCGGGCGCCTGCTCGAGCTCGTCCATGCAGCCGTTCAGATGGTCGCAGCAGGACAGCAGCAGCACCACCAGCGAGTCGTCCATGCCCAGCTCGCCGGCGCGCACCGCGTCGAGCACGTTCTCGGCCGCATGCGTGAAGGCGACGATGGCGTCGAGGCCGAACAGGCCGGCCGAGCCCTTGATCGTGTGGGCCGCGCGGAAGATCGCGTTGATGGTCTCGCGGCGCTCGTTGCCTTGCTCGACTTCGAGCAGCGCCGCCTCCATCGCCACCAGCAGCTCGCGGCTCTCGGCGATGAACGCGACCAGCGCGGCCTGCATCTGGCGGTCGAGATCGCTCATGCGGCGTCCTCCACGAGGAGCGCGTCGCCGAAGTGGCCCGCCAGGTTGAGCAGTTCGAAAGCTGCGGCCACCGCGCGGCTGTGGGCGGTGAGGCGCAGCACGCGCCCGCTGTTCGCGGCTTCGCGCTTGGCCAGCATCAGCAATTGAATGCCCGCGGTGTCGATTTCGTAGACGCCGGCGAGGTTGACTTCAAGCACCGCATCGGTGGCGGCCAGCGCGTCGAGCAAAGTCTCCTTCAACTCGGCCGCGCGGTAGATCGACATTTCGCCATCGAGCTTGAGCACTGCATTCATGGCAGCACCAACTTCTTGACGGCGCCCAGCATCACATCGGCCCGAAAAGGCTTGAGCATCCAGGCGCGTGCGCCAGCGGCACGGCCTTCCGCGCGCTTGCTCTCGCGCGGCTCGGTGGTCAGCATGATCACCGGCGTGAAGCGGTAGGCCGGCAGGCGCTTGACCTCCTTGAGGAAGCTGATGCCGTCCATGTTCGGCATGTTGAGGTCGCTGATGATCAGGTGCACGCGCTGGCCGGTCAGCTTGGCGAGCGCATCGACCCCGTCGCAACCCTCGATCACCTCGTAGCCGGCGCCGCGCAGCGTGATGCCCACCACCTGCCGCAGGGAGGCGGAGTCATCGACGACGAGGATGGTCTTGGACATCGAGGTGATGGAGGGTTCGGCTAGAAGTAGGTGACGTGTTCGGTTTCTTCTTGAATGGCGGCCTGGCGCTTGCCGTCGCCCAGCTGATCCTGGTGGACGGTGAATTCATCGGGCGTCGTGTAGCTGCTCTCCAGCTCGGCGATCAGCGCGTCCACGTCCACGCCGGCCGGCAGGCCGCCGCGCTCGAAATGACGTCGGCTTTCGCCCATGCGCTGCGCGGTCAGGCTGATGCTGTGGCTGACATGGCCGAGCATCTGCGAGACGCGGTCCTGGAATTGCAGATGCAAGGTCGCCTCGCGCAGCTCGGCCAGCGCGAGGCTGCGCTCGGCCTGCCAAGTGCCGGCGTCCGAGGCCTGGCCGAGATGTCGCACGGCGGTGCCGAGCCGCATGGCCAGCGTCTCGGCGGCCTGGCTCATGTGGCGGCAGGAGGCATCGATCTGGCCGCGCCAGACCGGGATCAGGATTTCGCCGAGACGCGCCTGCGCGCTCAGCAATTTCTGCAGGCCCGCGCGCCGCGCCTGGGCCTGAAGCCGGGAGGCTCGCCACAAGGCCAAGGCTGCGACCAGTACGCATAGCGCACAAGCTGCGCTGACAAGCAGGTTCCGACCCAGCAGCAGCAAAGCTGCAGCCGCCACGCCGGCCAAGCCGAGCGACAGGATGTCAAGCAGTCGGCGCGAGCCGAACGTCGCCTCCCCAGGCACAGTCAACGCTCCCTGGGCGCAGGGCGCCCCGTTGTCTTTTACCTACCCTGTCCGGAGGATGAGCCCAGCCTTCCTAACTTGAAATTTCAGCGGAGTCAGCTACCGGAGACCGATGTATAGGGCCAAACCTGGCTGCGGTCAATGTCGGCGCCAACACAAGCGGCTCAGCGTTGTTGAACTTTCACGCGTACCTTGGGGGGGCGCGCGCCGCCGGCTTCGAGCATCTGCTCCAGCCGTGGCAGCAGATGGCGCAGCTTGGCGGCCACCGCGGCGTTGGCCGCCAGCAGCGTCCAGCCTTCTTCGTCCACCGGGCCGGCCTGCACGAAGCGGCTCATGGCGCCGGGCAGGGCCGGGGTCACCAGATCGAGGCGGCGGCGCGACTCCTGCATCAGCCAGCCCAGGCGGGCCAGGCCCTCGTGCAAGCGCAGCGCATCGCCGATCGGCAGCGGATCGGGAACGGAGCGAGGCGGGCTTAAGGAGGGCATCAGAGCAGTGTAGACCCCGATGCTAAACTGCCCGGCTTTGCGTCCAGGCTCGCCCTGGGGTTACCCCGTGGCTTGAAGTGTCACGAAGTCTCCCCAAGATAACGCCGGATCGCTCCCAAGATTGCCCGGATCGTCCCGATCCCAACCTGACCACGCCGCATGTTGCCCAAGCTTCTCACCCAGATTTTCGGTAGCCGAAATGAGCGCCTGCTCAAGCAATACCGCCGCGTGGTCCTGCAGGTCAATGCGCTGGAGCCCCAGTTCGAGAGCTTGAGCGACGACGAACTGCGCGCCAAGACTGAATCCTTCAAGCAGCGTGTGCAAGGCGGCGAGTCGCTCGACCAGATCCTGCCCGAGGCGTTTGCCGTCTGCCGCGAAGGCTCCAAGCGCGTGCTCAAGATGCGCCACTTCGATGTGCAGATGATCGGCGGCATGGTGCTCAATGCCGGCAAGATCGCTGAAATGCGCACCGGTGAAGGCAAGACGCTGATGGCCACGCTGGCGGTCTACCTCAATGCGCTGACCGGCAAGGGCGTGCATGTGGTGACGGTCAACGATTACCTGGCCCGCCGCGACGCCGAAGACATGGGTCGCCTCTACAACTTTCTCGGCCTGAGCGTCGGCATCAACCTGCCGAACATGCCGCGCGAGCAGAAGCAGGCCGCCTACGCCGCCGACGTGACCTACGGCACCAACAACGAATACGGCTTCGACTACCTGCGCGACAACATGGTCTACGAGACCCGGGACCGCGTGCAGCGCGGCCTGGCCTACGCCATCGTCGACGAGGTGGACTCGATCCTGATCGACGAAGCCCGCACCCCGCTGATCATCTCGGGCCAGGCCGACGACCACACCGATGTCTACGTGGCGATCAACAAGGTCGCCCCGCTGCTGACCAAGCAGATCGGCGAACTCGACCCGCGCACGGGCGAGGGCGTTGAAGTCCCCGGCGACTTCACCGTCGACGAGAAATCGCACCAGATCTACCTGACCGAAGACGGCCACGAGAACGCCGAGGCCCTGCTCGGCAAGGCCGGCCTGCTGGCCGAAGGCGCGAGCCTTTATGACGCCGGCAACATCACGCTGATGCACCACCTGTACGCCGCGCTGCGTGCTCACCACGTGTATCACAAGGACCAGCATTACGTCGTGCAGAACGGCGAGGTCACGATCGTCGACGAGTTCACCGGTCGCCTGATGACGGGCCGCCGCTGGAGCGACGGCCTGCACCAGGCCGTCGAGGCCAAGGAAGGCGTGCAGATCCAGAGCGAGAACCAGACGCTCGCCTCGATCACCTTCCAGAACTACTTCCGCATGTACGGCAAGCTCGCCGGCATGACCGGTACGGCCGACACCGAGGCCTACGAGTTCCAGCAGATCTACGGCCTCGAGACGATCGTCGCGCCGACGCACATGCCGATGGTGCGCGCCGACCGGCACGACCAGGTGTACCGCACGGCGAAGGAGAAGGACCACGCCGTGATCAACGACATCCGCGCTTCGTTCGAGCGCGGCCAGCCGGTGCTCGTCGGCACGACGTCGATCGAGAACTCCGAGCTGATCTCGGGCCTGCTGCAGAAGGCCAAGCTCCCGCACCAGGTGCTCAACGCCAAGCAGCACGAGCGCGAGGCCGCGATCGTCGCGCAGGCGGGCCGCCC
>DASYBU010000038.1:0-6411 GCA_036500605.1 Burkholderiaceae bacterium | reverse complement strand
GGCTGGGACGACGTGGCCCGTACCCTGGCAGCATGCCTCACCGCAAACCTCGACGGCAGTCCCGCAGCCGTCGCCCAACCACAGGCCGGTGCGCTCACCGCCTGACTGGATCGAACGAATGACTGACGTTACCGCGAACCTTGCAGCTTCCCCCGCGCCCGAAGGCGTGCCGGCTTCCGCCGCAGCCTACGACGCCACCGCGAAGCAGAAGGCGCAAGCCAAAACTGCCCGTATTCCGATCAAGATCGTCCCGATTGAAAAGCTGAAGAAACCGGACTGGATTCGCGTCAAGGCGGCCACCGGCAATTCGCGCTTCTACGAGATCAAGCAGATTCTGCGCGAGCACAACCTGCATACCGTGTGTGAAGAAGCGAGCTGCCCGAACATCGGCGAATGCTTCGGCAAGGGCACGGCTACCTTCATGATCATGGGCGACAAGTGCACGCGCCGCTGCCCCTTCTGCGATGTCGGCCACGGCCGGCCCGATCCTCTCGATGTGGATGAGCCGCTCAATCTGGCCAAGACGATTGCCGCCTTGAAGCTCAGTTATGTCGTGATCACCAGCGTCGACCGCGATGACCTGCGCGACGGCGGCGCCGGCCACTTCGCCGATTGCATCCGCAAGGTGCGCGAGCTGAGCCCGCGCACGCAAATCGAAGTGCTGGTTCCCGATTTCCGCGGGCGCATGGATCGCGCGCTCGACATCCTGAAAGCCGCGCCGCCCGATGTGATGAACCACAACCTCGAGACCGCGCCGCGCCTCTACAAGGAAGCCCGCCCGGGTTCCGACTACGAGTTCAGCCTCAACCTGCTCAAGCGCTTCAAGGAAGCCGTGCCCGGCGTGCCGACCAAGAGCGGCATCATGGTGGGCCTCGGCGAGACCGATGAAGAGATCCTGCAGGTGATGCGCGACATGCGCGCCCACAACATCGACATGCTGACCATCGGCCAGTACCTGGCACCCAGCGGACATCACCTGCCGGTGCGCCGCTACGTGCACCCCGACACCTTCAAGATGTTCGAGGAGGAAGCCTACAAGATGGGCTTCTCGCACGCCGCCGTCGGTGCGATGGTGCGCTCCAGCTATCACGCAGACCAGCAGGCGCATGCCGCCGAGGCGGCGCTGGCGGGTCAGGGCTGACGATCAAACTCAGCGTCAACCCACGCGCTTGCGCGTTCCCGTTTCCTGCGTTGGCACGGATTGCTCGGCGCCGGGCAGGTTCGGCTTGGGGAATTTGGCGATCTGCATGCGCGCCTTGGCCAGCGCGGTCTGCGCGTCGGGTAGCGCCGGCGCCTGGCTTGCCTTGGGCGCATCAAAGCGGAAGGCCGAAGTCAGATCGCCGAAGGTCTGCCGGCGCCAGTCGCTGATATTGCTTTCCTTCACGCCCGTGAACTGTTCGAGGAATTGCAGCACCGAGGTGTGATCGAAAGGCTGGCTGCACACCCAACCACCCGCCGTCCAGGGCGAGATGATGATGGCCGGCACGCGAAAGCCGCCGCCGATCGGCAAGCCCTTGACGAACTCCTGCGCGGTGCCGGCCGGCGGCACGGGCGGCGCTACGTGGTCGAACAGGCCGTCGTTCTCGTCGTAGTTCAGGATGAACACGGTCTTGGCCCAGACTTCGGGATTGGCGGCAATTGCCTCGATCTTGCTGGCGATGAAGGCGGCGCCCTCGGCTGGCGTGTATTGCGGGTGCTCGGACTGGAAACTGGTGGGCAGGATCCACGAGACAGCGGGCAGGCGGTCGTTGCGTGCGTCTTCCTCGAACTGGTCAGCGGCGCCGCGCGCCATGCCTTTTTGCCAGAGCGGCGAATCCTTCGGCGCCTCGCGGAACCGCTTGAAGGTCTCCAGCATGTTGGTGCCGTAGTTATCTTCCTGCTGGTAGACCTTCCAGCTCACGCCGGCCGCTTCGAGTCTCTCGGCATAAGTGGTCCAGGTGTAGCCGCCGGGCGCCATCTTGTTGGCTGTGATGGGGCCGCCATGCTCGCCATCGGCATCGATGGTGCCGGTCATCCAGTACATGCGGTTCGGCCAGGTCGGGCCCATGATCGACGAGTGATAGCCATCGCAAATCGTGAAGGCCTCGGCCAGCGCGAAGTGGAAGGGGATGTCCTCGCGCTGGTAGTGGCCCATCGTGAAGGGGCCATTGACGCCGTTCTTGCCGTCGACCTTGCGATGCGCGCTGACCCAGCTGTCCATCGCGCCGGCATTCCACGCCTCGTGCTGCGTCTCCCAGCTGTGGTTGGTCGAAGGGATCTTCTGCGCGCTGCTGCGCGTCGTGTCGAGATGGAAGGGCAGCAGATAACCGCTCGGATTGACGGCGTCAGGCTGCTTGAAGACCGAGTCGCCGTTCGGCAGCTTCATCGCCGCCGGATCGTCAAAGCCGCGCACGCCGGCCATCGTGCCGAAGTAATGGTCGAACGAGCGGTTCTCCTGCATCAGCATCACCACGTGCTTGATGTCCTTGAGCGAGCCGCGCTGCGCGGGGGCTTGGGCCAGGGCACGCTGGATGCTGGGCGGCAGCAGACTCAGGGCCGAGGCGCTGGCGGCTTGTTGAAGGAGGCGGCGACGGGTCGGGTTCTGCATGGAATTTGGCCGTTAGGGCGAAGATAAACGGAGCGGCGCAACGGTACGCGAATTCGGCGACGGGTGTGTGAAGCAAGGTTTCAAAGGGGTGACCTGCGGCACCCGCTGTTCTCTTGGGCGACAATGGAAGCTTCATGCGCAAGTTCTGCCTGTCCATTCTGATGCCCCTGCTCATGCTGCTGTCGCAGCAGGGCATGGCCTGGCACGAGATCGGCCACTTGACGAGGCAGCCGGCCGAACAGGGCTCGAAGCAAAAGCCCGTCAACGACAAGCTTTGCGAGGTCTGCTACGCCTTTGCCCACCTGGGCTCCGGCGCCACGGCCACCGAGTTTGCTGCGCCGCTGATCACGCTGAAGCATGTGCTGGCAGCGAGCGAACTGGTTGCATCGCATGCCGGCCCCGCGCCGTCCGAGCGCAGCCGCGGCCCGCCCACTCTCCTCTGACTGATTGACCGACGCATGCGGCGCTGGAGCGCCCGCGTGCGAGTGCTTTTATTTTCAGAGGATTCCTCCCATGTTTGCATTCCCGCAACGCGCACTGGCGCTAGCTTTGGCTCTGGCCTACCCGATGGCCCTGTACGCCCAGGAGGCGCCCGCCGCCGACGCCCCTCAGACGGATGCCAAGGCCGATGTCCAGTCGCTCGGCACCGTGCAGGTCACCGGCTCGCGGGCGCGCCTCGACGCCGCCCGCAACGGCCTCTCGCCCGACACCGGCAGCAGCATCACGCGGCTTGACGCTTCCGACATCAAGAACCTGCCGCAGGGCGATGCCACGCCGCTGAACCAGGTGATCCTGCAGACGCCCGGCGTGGTGCAGGATTCCTACGGTCAACTGCATGTGCGCGGCGATCACTCGAATATTCAGTACCGCATCAACGGCGTGGTGATCCCCGAGTCGATCAGCGGCTTTGGCGCCTCGCTGGAAACGCGCTTCGCCGATCACCTGAGCATCCTGACCGGCGCGCTGCCCGCGCAATACGGCTATCGCACGGCCGCCGTGGTCGACATCCAGAGCAAGGGCGAGACGATCGAGAACGGCGGCAGCATCGGCGTGACGCTGGGTACCAACCAGCACCGCGAAGTCTCCGCGCAGGCCAGCGGCACCGACGGCGCGTTCAGTTACTACGTCGTCGGCTCCTATCTCGGCAGCGCCCTGGGCATCGAGAACCCGACGCCCGAAACCAGCGCGATCCATGACCAGACGCACCAGTCGCGCGGCTTTGCCGACCTGTCCTATGTGATCAATGACGACAGCCGCGTGAGCCTGCTGCTCGGCGTCAGCAACGGCCGCTTCGAGATTCCCGATGTGCCGGGCCAGACGCCCGACTTCTCGCTGGCCGGCACGCCGCCCAAGGACTCCGCCACGCTGGATGCGCGCCAGCGCGAGCGCAACCGCTTCGCGGTGCTGAGCTACCAGGGCAATCTGGGCGCCAATCTTGACTATCAGGTCTCGGTCTTCAACCGCGTCAGCGATGTGCACTACCGGCCCGACGCGATCGGTGACCTGCAATACAACGGCGTGAGCGCCGACATCCTGCGCCGCAACACGGCCAACGGTCTGCAAGCCGACCTCAGCGATCGCATCAACAGCTCGCACACGCTGCGTGCCGGCCTGTTCTTGCAATCGGAGAACGCGACCTCGGTCAACAACGCGCAGGTCTTCGCGGCCGATGCCGATGGCAACCAGACCAGCGATGTGCCGATGAACATCGTCGACCAGGGTCGCATCAAGGGCACGCTGTGGGGCGCCTATCTGCAGGACGAGTGGAAGCTCAGCAAGTCGCTGACCTTCAACTACGGCGCCCGCTACGACCGCGCCGACACGGTCGTGCAGGAACACCAGCTGAGCCCGCGCCTGGGCCTGGTCTATGCGATGACGCCGGCCTTCAGCCTGCATGCCGGCTACGCGCGCTACTTCACGCCGCCGCCGCAGATCGTCGCGACGCCGGTGAACCTTGCAACCTTTGCCGGCACCAGCGGCGCCGCGGCAGGGACGGGACAAAACCCGGTGCTGCCGGAACGCTCGCATTATTTCGATGCGGGTATTTCGCAGAAGGTGCTTCCCGGCCTGACGGTCGGCGTCGATGTCTATTACAAGATCGCGCAGGACTTGCTCGACGACGGACAGTTCGGCCAGGCGCTGGTGCTCTCCGGCTTCAACTACGAGAAGGCGGTCAACAAGGGCGTCGAGTTCAGCGCGACCTACACCAAGGGCAACCTGACGGCTTACGGCAACGTCGCGATGGCGGAACAGAAAGCCACCAACGTGGTGTCGAACCAGTTCCTGTTCTCGGCGGACGATCTTGCCTATCTCGCCAACCACACCGTCAACACCGACCATGCGCAGGCGCTCACGATGTCGGGCGGCGCGTCCTATCTGTGGAACGGCACACGCTACAGCGCGAACTTCATCTACGGCAGCGGCTTGCGGCGCGACAGCGCCGACGGCACGCCGAACGGCGATCACGTTCCCGCCTATACGCAGGTCAATGTCGGCGCGTCGCACGAATTCGCGATGCCGGATAATCTTCCGCTCACGCTGCGCTTCGATGTCGTCAATCTGTTCGACGAGAGCTACCAGCTACGTGACGGCTCCGGCATCGGCGTGTTCGCGCCGCAGTACGGCCCGCGCCGCGGCTACTTCATCGGATTGTCGAAGAAGATTTAGGGACGTCCTTCGGGCATGACAAAGTAAAAGGCGGTGTTGCCGCGTGCCGCTGTTCTTCCCTCTCCCCTTGAGGGAGAGGGTGCCCGAGCAACGCGAGGGCGGGTGAGGGGTGTTTCCAATTGGAGCATTACCCCTCACCCCGCTCGCTAGGCTCGCGATCCTCTCCCTCAAGGGGAGAGGGTTACACCGCGCGTCTCGCGCGACTTACAAAATCTCGTTGAGCTTTTCGGCCGGGCGGCACAGGCGCGTGCCCTTTTTCGTTTTCACGACCGGGCGTTCGATCAGGATCGGATGCTCATGCATCGCCGCGATCAGCGCGGCGTCCGTCACTTTGGGATTGTCGAGACCGAGCGCCTTGAACTCGGCTTCCTTGCCGCGCGCGAGATCGCGCGGCGAAATCCCCGCATCCTTGCAGACGGCCTTGAGTTGCGCGGCGCTGGGCGGCGTTTCGAGATAAAGCACGATCTCCGGCTCGATGCCGTGCGAACGAATTGCCTCCAGCACTTTGCGCGACGTGCTGCAGCGCGGATTGTGCCAGATCGTCGTGCTCATCGCGCGGGCGGCGGGGCCATGACCGGCGGCGGAGCCGCCGCACGCGTGGCCGCACGGCGCGGTGGCGGCGCGGTGCCTTCAGCGCCGCAACGCACCAGAACCATGATGCCGTAACGGCCCTGCACTTCAGGATCGACCCACTTCAACACCAGCACGCGGCCATCGAACGACAGAACCTCGCGGTCGTCTGCTCCGCCCGGCTCGGCGCCCGGCCCCAGGTAAGTCCTGTTGTCCGCTGTCGCCTTGATGAGATGTTCGACGATATTCGGGCTGTCGTGACCCAGCATCATGACGCCGCCGGCCTGTCCGCCGCTGATGAGATAGGGCTGCTTGCATTGGTTGCGTGCCGCCACTTCGGTGCGGGCACGATCCTGCTCGCGGTGGTACGAGGCGATGCCCCAGCGGCCGATAATGTCCGACGGCGCGATGCTCGGGCGGCCAACCGGCGCGGCAGCGGGCGGCGGCGCGGATTCGAAAGGATTGCCCATGCCCTGACACCCGGCCAGTACCAGCGTCCCGGCAAGGACAGCGGCGTAGCGGACGCGCCGGGAGAGCGTGTTGGCGGGTGAATAAGTCATCGCAGTCCTCCAAATGGCCGCTATTTC
>DASYBU010000037.1:0-2172 GCA_036500605.1 Burkholderiaceae bacterium | reverse complement strand
CGGAGAAGAAGCCGGCGATGGCTGGAGGCTTGATCGAGATCGATCTGGGCAAAGGCGTGCGGCTTCGGGTTGATGGCGGGGTCGACGAGGAAGCGCTGAGCCGGGTGCTTCGGGCACTGGGTCGATGATCGGCCTTCCGGTAGAGACACGCGTGTGGCTCGCCAGCGGTCCGACCGATATGCGTCGTGGCTTTGATGGCCTGGCGCTGCTGGTGCAGGAGAAGCTGAAGCAGGATCCACATTGTGGGCAACTGTTCGTGTTCCGTGGCAAGCGGGGTGGGTTGGTGAAGCTGCTGTGGCACGACGGCCAAGGGCTGTGCCTGCTGGCCAAGCGTCTGGATCGAGGGAAGTTCATCTGGCCGCGCACCGAAGGTGAAGCGGTGACGATCACACCGGCGCAGCTGGGTTACCTGCTGGAGGGGATCGACTGGCGCCTGCCGCAACGCAGCTGGCGACCGCAGGTGGCGGGTTGATGCGACACGGCGACTCGGTGGAACAGTAGAGATTGCACTCAGCGGCGCTGCCGGGGCTAATGGCGGGGTGAGGGCCGCTGGCGAACATGACTTGCCGGACGACGTGGAGGTGCTGAAAGCGCTGTTGCTGGCCGAGCGCGAGGCGCACCGTGTTGCGCTGCGCGACCAGGCATTGAACATCGAGCAGCTCAAGCAGACGATCGCGAAGCTGCGGCACGACCGGTTCGGCTCCTCATCGGAACGCCGCGCGCTGCTGGGCCAGCTCGAGCTGAGCCTGTTCGAACTGGAAGAAGATCAGGCCGAGGCCGAGACCCGGCACGAGATCAGCGCTCCTCGTGGCATCAAGGTGCAGCCGTTCGAGCGGCGCAAGCCGGCACGCCGGGCCTTGCCCGACCATCTGCCGCGCGAGCGCATCGTCTATCCGGGTCCGCAGGTCTGCCCGTGCTGTGGTGGAGCCCTGCACAAGCTGGGCGAGGACGTGACCGAGACGTTGGAGCTGGTGCCCCGCCAATGGAAGGTGATCCAGCACGTGCGGGAGAAGTACTCCTGCCGGACTTGCGAGAAGATCAGCCAGCCGCCGGCGCCGTCGCATCCGATCGCGCGTGGGCGGGCCGGTCCTGGCCTGCTGGCCCATATCCTGTTCAGCAAGTACGGGCTGCATCTGCCGCTGACCCGCCAGAGCACGACCTATGCTCGCGAGGGCATCGAGCTCGACGTCTCGACCTTGGCCGATTGGGTCGGCGCGTCGGCGGCGACGCTGATGCCGCTGATCGAAGCGCTTCGCGCCTACGTCTTCGCCGCCGAGCGTCTCCATGCTGACGACACGACGGTCCCGGTGCTCGACGTCGGCAAGACCAAAACCGGACGACTATGGGCCTATGTTCGCGACGATCGGCCGTTCGCAGACCGGGCACCGCCTGCGGCGATCTACTTCTACTCGCCCGACCGCACCGCAGTTCATCCCGAGAAGCACCTGGCTCGCTGGCAGGGCTTGATGCAGGCCGACGCTTATAGCGGCTTCAACCGGCTATACGAGCCGGCGCGCCAGCCCGGACCGATCGTGGAGGTCGCCTGTTGGGCGCATGCACGCCGCTACTTCTTCGAGCTGGCCCGGCTCAACAAGGCACCGATCGGCATCGAGGCGGTCGGCCGCATCGATGCCCTGTTCGCCGTCGAGCGCGAGATCAATGGCGCAGTAGCGGTGGAGCGGCGGCGTGTTCGCCAAGAGCGCAGCAAGCCCCTGGTCGACGAGTTGGGCCGCTGGCTGCGCGAGCAGTACGTCCGGGTCTCGCCCAACGGCAAGACAGGCAAGGCTATCGCCTACAGCCTCAACTGCTGGAACGCCCTCGGACGCTTCCTCGAGGATGGCCGTCTCTGCATGAGCAACAATGCGGCCGAGCGCGCCATGCGGCCTGTGGCTACCGGGCGGCGCAACTGGACCTTCGCCGGTTCCGATGAGGGTGGCCATCGCGCCGCTGCCATCTATACGCTGATCGAGACGGCCAAGCTCAACGACGTTGACCCTCTCGCATGGCTCACCGACGTCCTCGCTCGCCTCCAGGATCATCCTGCAAAGCGTATCGACGAACTCCTGCCCTGGCACTGGAACGCAGCCCGGATACTGCGCGCCGCCGCATAAGCGCTTCGGAGGCTAAATCCTTCGTCAACTCGGCACACCGTGGCCTTCAGCGGATGCGTAC
>DASYBU010000036.1:0-74094 GCA_036500605.1 Burkholderiaceae bacterium | reverse complement strand
GAACAGGACCGTGAAACGACTCAGCGCCGATGATAGTGCGGATTCCCGTGTGAAAGTAGGTCATCGTCAGGCTATTTACCCCGCCTAACCCCCACCTCCCAAAGAGGTGGGGGTTTTGCTTTTGGGGAAATCGAAACGAATATCGCGTTTCAAAAATGGCCGCAGGTTTGATAGGAGCCATCCGAGAACCCGTTTGTTGCGGTCCGGCCTCAGGATCACCCATTTGGTCGCGCCAATCTGCACTTCGTCACATCGGCATGGCTGGAACAGCTGCATCTGGCGATACTGCCGACACTGAAAAGACAGGCTGGCAATATGCCGGCGTTTGGCCATGCAGCATCGCTCTCTGATCGCCCTTGTCATCGCAGTAATTGCGTTCAATCTACCCGCCCCGGCCAATGCCAGCGAGGTCGTCAAGCTTGCACGCCTGGTGCTGACGGGGAAACGCGTCGCAGCCGAGCCGCAGCATCGCGAGCCGACACCTGTCGCGAGCGACAAGTCGGCGCCCACTCCGGCCACGGGGGCCGTCAATGCCCAAGTAGCAGACACCGTGAGCAGTGGCTCTGCCGAGCCCTCCACATCGAACGTTGGTACCTCAATGGGTGGTGGCGCACACGGTCAAGCCTTTTTGCGCCCCTTCTGAAGGGCATTTGCTCAGGCCAAGCTCGGCGGACTTGGGTGCAATCGGGCCATAGAGAGCACGTCGACATACTGCCCCGCGCGCAAGGCATAAGAGCGCAAGACGCCTTCACTCGTGAAACCGAAACGTTCATACAGGCGGATGGCCTGGGCATTGTCGGTATAGACAGTCAGCTCCACGCGCAGTACCTGGCCCCAGTTGTCGGCGTAGTCCAGCAATGCCGCCATCAGCGCGCTGCCAATGCCTTTGCCTTGCTCACCCTTGCAAACTGAAATGCCCATGCCCATCGCGTGACGGCGACGCAGCGATGCGCCGGCCGGATGCAGCCCCGCGCTGCCCAGCAATTCGGCGCCGCGCACTGCTACCAGATGGAGGTCAGACTTTCCCGGTGCGGCATGCTCAGCCAGGCGCTGGCGCCAAAGTTCCTCGGTGGGATACGGCAGCTGCAGCAAGCCGCCGAAGACTTCTGGCTCGGACATCATCTGCACGAAACCTGGGGCATCACTGGGCAAGGCGCGGCGGATGTGGAAATCTGGCATGGCGAGGGTTCCATTCAGGGGACAAAAAAACCCGCTGGATCGCAGCGGGCTGGGGGGATTCCTTGTTCGATTTGAGTATGCCGATGAGGCTCTCAGCCAGCAAGCACTCAGGACAAGTTCTTCCTCGCCTCGGGGCGCTGCCAGAACAGCTTGAGGTCCTGGACACAGAACAGGGCGTCGTCAAGCAGCACCTCCTGGTCGACAACATCTTCAGATTCGTAGGCCTCGGCGACATAGGCATTGAACTGCTGACCCGGAGGCATTGCGACCACGGCGATCGCCATCAGCATGGCATCAAGCTCATGACCCAGCGGGCTCGCATGATCGAAGCGGTGCCAGTCATGGCTTTGGTCCTGCACAGCTCGCAGAAATCCTTGGACCCAAAGCACGCCGGCGGCCGGCAGGGCATCCATTTCCTCGAATCGCATCACGCCCTGAGTGATCAGGTCGGCCTTGGCCGCTTCGTCAAACTCGGTGATCAGAGGCATCAGTTGCATCTGTTCGGGCTCAGCCGCCAGACGGCCGGGCTCCAACGCTTCGCCGATTTCGGTCCATCGCGTGTGCAAGGCCTCCATGAAGGCTTCTGTCGCTTCTTGTTCGTCCAACGCGGCTGCCCAATGGTCGCCAAACAAGGCGTCCATCGCTTGCAGCGGGTAACCGTAGACGGGACCGCAGGCGAGGGCGGTGAGATAGCCATCCAGCGTGTCGACCAGAAGCGCGTCCTCATCGGAGCTCGAGGCCCGCGCGAGGATGGCCAGCATCGAGGCCAGCGCCTCGGCATTCTCGTGGTCGATCGGATGCGCCACCTGATCAGGCTCGCTCAGCAACCCATGCCTGCACGCTGGCCAGGGCACCGGGAAGGGCCGTCGGATTGCTGCCGCCGGCCATCGCCAAATCCGGCTTGCCGCCGCCTTTGCCTCCGACCTGCTGAGCAACGAAGTTCACGAGTTCGCCGGCCTTGACCTTGCCCATGCTGTCGGCAGTCACGCCCGCAGCCAGTTGCACCTTGTCGCCGTCCACGGCGGCCAGCACGATGGCGGCGGTCTTGAGCTTGTCCTTGAGCTTGTCCATCGTTTCGCGCAAGGTCTTGGCGTCGGCGCCAGGCAACGTGGCGGCCAGCACCTTGATGCCCTTGACGTCGACGGCTTGCCCGATCAACTCGTCGCCTTGCGCGGAAGCGAGGCGGCTCTTGGCCGCCGCCAATTCCTTCTCCAACTGGCGAACCTGATCGAGCACGGCATGAATGCGCGGCTCCAGCTCGGTCGGCGCGGCCTTGAGCGTGCCGGCCACCGCATGCACGGTGGCTTCCAGCGCTTGCAGATAGGCCAGGGCGTTGCCTCCCGTCACGGCCTCAACACGCCGGATGCCGGCTGCAACGCCGCTCTCGCCGACGATCTTGAACAGGCCGATGTCCCCGGTGCGTTGCACATGCGTGCCACCGCAGAGTTCCTTCGACGAACCGATGCTCAGCACGCGCACGGTGTCCCCGTACTTCTCGCCGAAGAGCATCATCGCGCCGCTCTTCTGCGCGTCATCCAGCGCCATCACCTGCGCCTGCGCGGCCGCATTGGCCAGGACCTCGGCATTGACGATGGCCTCGACCTTGGCGATCTGCTCCTGCGTCATGGGGGCGTTGTGGGCAAAGTCGAAACGCGTGCGTTCGGCGTTGACCAGCGAACCCTTCTGTTGCACATGGCCACCCAGCACTTCGCGCAGAGCTTTGTGCATCAAATGCGTAGCACTGTGGTTGCGCACGGTCTTGCCACGCGCTTCCGCGTTGACCTTGGCCGCGAACACATCGCCGGCCTTGACCGTGCCCTCGAGTACTCGGCCGTGGTGGCCGAACACGTCGGCCTGGATCTTCAGGGTATCTGCAACCTCGAAGCGGCTCGTGTTGTTGCGCAGCTCACCGCTGTCGCCCACCTGGCCACCGCTCTCGGCGTAGAAAGGGGTGTGGTCGAGCACGACGACTGCGTCGTCGCCTGCCGTTGCCTGCGCGACTTGCGCGCCATCGACATAGACAGCCGTGACCTTGGCGCCTTCGTGCACCAGATGCTCGTAGCCGTGGAAGGCCGTCGGCGCGCCCTTGTATTCGAGGCCTTGCGCCATCTTGAACTTGCCGGCCGCGCGCGCTTGCTCGCGTTGGCGGGTCATCGCGGCTTCAAATCCGGCCTGGTCGACGGTCACATCGCGCTCACGGCAGACGTCGGCGGTCAGGTCTACCGGGAAGCCGTAGGTGTCGTGCAGCTTGAAAGCGGTCTCGCCGTCGATCTGCTTCGTGCCTGTGGCCAGCGCGGCCTCAAGGATTTCCATGCCATTGGCGATGGTCTGGAAGAAGCGTTCCTCTTCCTGCTTGAGCACCTCGGTCACGCGCTGCTGCTTTTCGCGCAGCTCGGGATAGGCCTCGCCCATCTGCGTCACCAGCTCGGCCACGATTTGATGGAAGAAGGGCTTGCGTGCGCCGAGCTTGTAGCCGTGGCGGATCGCTCGACGGGCAATGCGGCGCAGCACATAACCGCGTCCTTCATTGCCAGGGATCACGCCGTCGACGATGGTGAACGAGCAGGCGCGGATGTGATCGGCGATCACCTTGAGCGAAGGGCTCTCGCGATCGCAATCGCCGCCGCCGGCCGAATCAACCGCCTTCTTGGCCGCATCGATCAAGGCGACAAAGGTATCGATCTCATAATTGGAGTGCACATGCTGGAGCACCGCTGCCAGACGTTCCAGACCCATGCCGGTATCGACACTGGGCTTGGGCAGCTTGTGCATCACGCCGTCTTCGGTGCGATTGAACTGCATGAAGACGTTGTTCCAGATCTCGATGTAGCGGTCGCCATCTTCGCCAGGGCTGCCGGGTGGGCCGCCGGGGATCTCGGGACCGTGGTCAAAGAAGATCTCGGTGCAGGGGCCGCAGGGGCCCGTGTCGCCCATCATCCAGAAGTTGTCCGACATGTAGCGCGCACCCTTGTTGTCGCCGATGCGCACGATGCGCTCGGCGGGCACGCCCACGGTCTTGTTCCAGATGTCGTAGGCCTCGTCGTCCTCTGCGTAGACCGTCACCCACAGCTTGTCGGCCGGCAGCTTGAAGTGCGTGGTCAGCAATTCCCAGGCGAAGCTGATCGCGTCGTGCTTGAAGTAGTCGCCGAACGAAAAGTTGCCCAGCATCTCGAAGAAGGTGTGATGCCGCGCCGTGTAGCCCACGTTGTCCAGGTCGTTGTGCTTGCCGCCGGCGCGGATGCACTTCTGGCTCGTGGTGGCACGCGTGTAGGCGCGCTTGTCGAAGCCCAGGAACACATCCTTGAACTGGTTCATGCCCGCATTGGTGAACAGCAGCGTCGGATCGTCACCCGGCACGACGGGGCTCGAGGCCACGATCTGGTGACCCTTCGACTCGAAGAATTTCAGAAAGGTCTGACGGATCTCTGCTGCTTTCATTCCGGGGCTTTCGCGCTTTATGTGCTTGATTTTTCGGGGCTTTCGATTATAGAGGGCGACCCTCTCCGGCTAGCGGTAGAGTCATGCCCAAGGAGTCCTTTTCGAGAATGACAGCATGAGCAGCACAAGCAACCCATCACCCCTGGCCGCGCTTGAAGACGCGAGCCTGTTCAAAACCCAGGCCTTGGTCAACGGGGAATGGGTGTCCGGCGGCAATACCTTTGCGGTCACCGACCCTGCCACCGGCGAGCATCTCGCCAATGTGGCGGACATGGGCCGCGCCGAAACCGAGACCGCGATCGCCGCCGCCAACAAGGCCTGGCCGCTGTGGCGCAGCAAGACCGCGCGCGAGCGCGCAGCGATCCTGCTGCGCTGGCAGCAACTGCTGGTCAAGCATGCCGATGACCTGGCCCGCATCCTCACCGCCGAGCAGGGCAAGCCTGTGGCCGAAGCCAAAGGCGAGATCCTCTACGGCGCGAGCTTCATCGACTGGTTTGCCGAGGAAGGCAAGCGCATCTATGGGGAGACCATTCCCACCACCGAAGCCGGCAAGCGCTATCTGGTCATCAAGCAACCGGTCGGCGTGTGCGCGGCCATCACGCCCTGGAACTTTCCTAACGCCATGATCACGCGCAAGGTGGCGCCCGCACTGGCGGCGGGCTGCACCGTGATCATCAAGCCCGCCGAGGCGACACCGCTCTCGGCGCTGGCTCTGGCGGAACTGGCGCAACGCGCGGGCATGCCGGCCGGTGTGCTCAATGTGCTGACGGCCGACAGCGCCAATTCCATCGAAATCGGCAAAGTCCTGTGCGACAGCGATGTGGTGCGTCACCTGTCCTTCACCGGCTCGACCGAGGTCGGCCGCATCCTGATGCGCCAGTGCGCGCCCACGGTCAAGAAGCTCTCGCTGGAACTGGGCGGCAACGCGCCGTTCATCGTGTTCGATGACGCTGACCTCGACAGCGCCGTGGAAGGTGCCCTGGCCAGCAAGTACCGCAATGCCGGCCAGACCTGCGTGTGCGCCAACCGGCTGTACGTCCAGGCCGGTGTCTACGACGCCTTCGTCGAGAAGCTCGCGGCCAGGGTGTCGACGCTCAAGCTCGGCAACGGCTTCGAGGCCGGCGTGCAGGTCGGCCCGCTGATCGAGCCGGCAGCCGTCGACAAGGTCGAGGCCCATGTGCAGGATGCGATCGCGCTGGGGGCGCGCGTGCTGACGGGCGGCAAGCGAGCCACCGAGGTGGGCGCGCAGTTCTTCGAGCCGACGCTCCTGGTGGATGCCACGCCGGCCATGTTGTGCTCGCGCGAAGAGACCTTTGGCCCGATGGCGCCGGTGTTCAAGTTCCAGACCGAGGCCGAGGCGATCACCTTCGCCAACAGCACCGAGTTCGGCCTGGCCAGCTATTTCTACAGCCGCGATATCGGCCGCATCTTCCGTGTCGGCGAAGCGCTCGAGTACGGCATGGTCGGCGTCAACACGGGTCTGATCTCGACCGCGGAAGTGCCGTTTGGCGGCGTCAAGCAATCGGGCCTGGGGCGCGAGGGCGGTCGGCAGGGCATCGAGGACTATGTGGAGGCGAAGTATCTTTGCCTGGGTGATCTCCAGAAGTGATCAGGCCCTGAAGCGCCCATGAAGAAAGCCCGCCGAAGCGGGCTTTTGCTTTTACGTTGCGTCCGAGCGAATCACTTCAGTGTTTCATTGAGCACTGCGGCCAAACGGCCGGCGGCGGTGCGGATGCGCTCTTCGGCATAAGGGCGCTTTGCATCGAGATACGCGCCTCCGAGCTTGTGCAGCCATTGACCGTCACTGTCCTGCGAATACAGACCTTGTGCGTTGATGCCCTTGCACGATTCAACGGCCCAGTCGGCGGGGCTGCCCAAAGCTGCTGGCGTGATCTGGGGAATGCCCTCCTTCCTCAGCTTCGCGGCATAGGCGTCCGGGGGCAGGGCCGCCGATTCGAGTTCGTAGTAATCCCAGACCGCATGCAGGTTGGTGGCGACGGGCTCGCCTACGGCGTGGTGCTTGCCACGAGACTCCTGCGTGATCGCCGTGCGCAGGCTGATCTGGTACTTGTTGCCACCGGCGTCGGTGTGGCCCTCGGCATCCTGGCGTGATCCGGCGTGCAGCGGTTGATGCACATCGCCGATGAAGTGGACGAGGAACTTCAGCGCGTCGCGGCGAGCCTCGGGCGCTTGCGTGGTGTCGGCGAGGATCTTGCGTTGCTCGTCGATCGCCGCGATCACGCAGTTGCCGTCAGGGCACGCGACCTGCGGCACGTAGACGCAGCGGTTGGGGTCGAGATCGACGTAGTGCCACTTGGCGGACTTCTTGCCGAGGTCCGAATCGGAGCCGCGTATTTCATCGGCCCAGGAGGCCACGCCAGCGAGCGTCGGGTCGGGCTCTCCCTTCAGCAGGATGTCGACCTGCTGCTGCGCGGCGGGCGTGAGCAGCGGTTGTGCCAGGTCGCCCACCAGCCAATGGCCGAGGTGACTCCAACCGAAAGCACTGGGGCCTGCGAGCAGGGTCACCGCGACGACGGTGGCCAAAGCGCGGCGGAGCCGCTTGCGGGATGTTGTGGTGTTCATGTGCCGTCCTTTGACACTGCACGGCGCGGTTGCGCCAAATAAAAAAAGCCCTGCCGAAGAGGCAGGGCTGCGTGTTCATCGCGAGGGGCCAGCCGTACGGCGCTGGCCCGATACGATCAAACCTTAGCGGTCGCCCAGACCATTGAAGGGGCCGGCCGACGTTTCGGCTTGGATGTCCCATTCCACGGTCGGATCCCACGGCGAGGTCAGATTCGGCGTTCCGCGCACGATGCCCGCCTTGCGGCGAAGGTCATGGTCCATCGTCAGTCCGCCCCAGCCAGCAGCACCTGGGTCGTTGCCAACCACGCCGACCTGGTCGATCACCACGCCCGACTTCTTCAACACCACGGCGTCATTGCCGTTGTATTGCGTCACTTGGGCGGGGAACGCGGCTTCCTTGAACACGATCGTGGCGTTGGAGCTGATCGCGGACACCAGGGCTGCAATCGCCGAGGGGTTGTACAGCACGTACGTCTTGCCCGGGGCCAGCATGCCGCTCAGTGTCGCGGTCGCAGCGGCAATCGGGGTGTTCGAGCCATTCGCATACACCTCCAAGGAATAGGCGCTCAGGTCCACCGTGCACGAGGTCGGGTTGTAGATCTCGATCGCCTTGTTGCTCGAAGTGCCTTCGATGTACTCGCTGATGAACAACTCAGGCAACGGGCCGGATGCGACGATCGTGATGCAGCCGTTCTTCTGATCTGGCGTAGTGTTCCCCAAGCCGGCCAACGTCATGCCGATGGAATAGCCGCCTGCCGTGCCGTAGGTATGCGACAGGCTCGTCAAGCTGAGAGCCGGCGTCTCCGTCACGCCGTCGCCCCAGTTCACGGTCAACGCCGAGCCGTTGGCGGTCGTGACACCGGTGACAGTGATCGCCGAACCCACCAGGCCGACGGTGGGCAGCGTCGCCGTCAGCGTCGGTGGAACGGCGGAGCCGACGGTGACACTGGCCGTTTTCTCGGCAGAGGTGTTGCCCTTGCCGGTCAATACCAGGTCGACGTTGTAGCTGCCTGGGGCGGCGTAGGTGTGGGTCAGGCTCGTGGAGCTCACAGCCGGCGTTTCCTTCACGCCGTCGCCCCAATCCACGGACAGCGCCGTGCCATTGGCAGCGGCGATACCGGTGATGCTGTACGGGACGGCGGCCGTGCCGGTGGCGGGAATCGTGGCCGTCAGCGTCGGGGGAAGGCTGAGGACGACAGCGCCCATTTGCTCAGCGGCTGGGCCCCAGCCCAGAGCGGCGACGTCGATGGTGCAAAGCGCCGCCTTCACGCAAGTCGCTGTCGCGGCATACGTGTGCGTCAGGGTCGTGGGGATCGTCGCCGGGGCATCCTGCGTGCCGTCACCCCAGTCGACCGTCAGGGCCTGGGCGTTGGTCGCCGTGATGCCGGTAATGCTCACTGCCGTGCCGGCCGTGGCCGCAGTCGGCAGCGTTGCAGACAGCGTCGGCGACGGGTGATCGCCGCCGCTGTCACCGCCACCACCGCAGCCGGACAAAGTAGCCAGCAGCGTCACCGCGGAGCCAGCCATCCAGAAATTGATCTTCTTCATGAAGGGATTCCTCACCAAACCAGCAAATTTGCCGGTGAAAAACTTGAATCTGCGCCTGACTCTTGATCCGGCATGGCCGGCTGGCAAACGTCAGGCGCGCTGCTTGATATGCGAGATCAGTAGAACGAAGCGCTCACAGTGACCATGAAGGAGCGCGGAGCCAGCAGGTTGTAGGTCGAAGCGCTGGCGTACAGGGCCTTGTGGGTGGTCGAGTCGATCAATTGACCTGTACCAGCTGGGTTGTTCGACAAGAAGTTGGTCGCGCTGGCAAAGGTCGCCGCCTTCTTGTCGGTCAGGTTGGTCACGTTCAACTTCAGCTTGACCTTGTGGAAATGGGCGTCCAGATCGCCGAAGTTCCAGCCGGTGTTGAGGTTCAAGGTGGTGTAGCCGGGAGCCTTTTCGGTATTGACCCAGTCCGCCCAGTAGTCGCTGCGGTACTTGCCGTTCACGCCCACCCAGAACGGACCCTGGTGGTAGTTCGCGCCCAACGCAAAGGTGTTCTTGGGGATGTCCACGAACGACTTGCCCGCGGTGGGATAGGTGCCGTCGCCCAGAGCGAAGGTGTCCTGCATGATCGTCGACTTGGTGAACGCGTAGGACGCGTACATGCTCAGGTTGCGATTCAGCTTGTAGCTGCCTTCGGCGTTGAAGCCGCGCTGCTGCAGTTTCGGCACCGCCAGGTACACGGTCTGGCCGCTGGCGCTGTCGAAGCCATTCACCTGCTTGTTCTTCAGGTTGGCGGCGTAGGCGTCGAGGCTGCCCGCGAAGGCGCCTTGGTAGTAACGCCAGCCGAGGTCCACCGTGTCGGCAGTTTCCGGCTTGTTGACGGACAGGTTGTCCAGCGCCGCTTGCAGTTGGGCCGCCGTGTAGCCGCTGAAGGCCACTTCGTTGGGGTTCTGGTCATAGAACGCCCGCACCGAATCGCTCTGCGTGATCACGCCGTTGACGGGTGCGCGGAAGCTGCGGCCATAGCCCAGGAAGATCTGGTTGGCACGGTCGAGCTGGAACTTCACGCCCGCCGACGGGGTGAACTTCTTCCAGGTGTGATCGGCGTAGCCACCGAACTGGTTGGTATAGGCCGAGCTTGCCGACGCTGCGTGCGCGCCGTAGTGCTGGTAGCCGTAGCCCTTGCGCTCGACCTCGGTGTAGGCACCCGCCACCGTCACCGTCCACTTGTCGTTCGGCGCCCACTCATTGCTGATGAAGGCACGCTTGAGCGTGGTGGTGGTGTAGTCGAGGTAGTTGAGCTGCGGGCCACCGCCGTTGACGTAGCTGATCAGATTGCTTTGGCCCCAGATGTCCAGCGGATTGCCGTTAGCATCCACCTTGGAGTAGTTCTGGCTCTGTTCCTGACGTGGCCGCTCGAACCAGACGCCGTACGTCAGGGTGTCGGTATCGCCGAAGTCCTGGATCAGCTTGGCGATGACACCCGGACGCCAGGTTTGGGAACCGCTGTAGGCATACGTCATCACCTTCTTGCCGTTGGTGACGACACCATCGCCATCCAGGTCGTAGTTGACGTAGCTGAAGCGGCCGACGTTGCCGGCCACGGTATTTTCGGTGAACGTGTAGCCCGAGCCGCCGCCGCCGGAACCGTACTGGAAGTAGGGGACCACGGTCAGGTGCAGAGAGTTGTTCAGCGTGAACTCACCATCCAGGCTCAGCATGTAATCCTTGAACGGATTGACGTGCAGCTTGTAGAAGTTGGTGTTGGTGCCGTTGTACGTGGTGTCGTAGTTGGTGTAGTAGTTCGCGGCCGCTTGCGCTTGCGTTTCGAACTGGTAGCCGCCGGTGCGGATCAGGTGGTTGTACTGCAACGAGGCCGTGATCGAGTTGTTGCCGTCGATGGTCCACACCGACTTGCCGTCCACCTTCCAGACCTGGGCGCCGCCCAAGCCGCGCCACACGTTGGTGCTGTTGTGCGAGTAGGAAATCCAAGAGCGCACCGGGCCGAGGTCGCCGGTCTGCACGCGCATGAATTCACGTTGATAGTTCGCGTTGCCGCCGGAGAGCGTGGTGTCGACGCTGAACTTGTGCGAGGGGTCGATGGTCGACCATGCGATCGAGCCGCCAGCCGCGCCGGCCACGGCCTGGTCCACGTCCGGGTAGCCGTGGAGCACGGTGATGTCGTTCATGTTCTCCGTGTCGCCGTACTCGGTCGGATAGACACGGTAGTTGCCGCTGTCGTTGACCGGAGCACCGTTCACCGTGACGCCGATCTGGTCGTTGGTGAAGCCGCGGATCTGGTAGTTGGCGTCGAACAGGCCGCTCGGGTCGTCGGTGATGGCGACGACGCCAGGGATGGTGTCGATCAATTGCGCGTAGTTCACGCCGGCTGCGGCTTCTTCGATGGCTGCGCGGCTGATCGTGGACACGGCCTTGGGCGCGACTTGCACCGACATCAGGCCGCCGCCGAGCGTCTGGCGACCTTCGACGTTCACCTTTTCAAGTGATTCGATGGTGGCCTTCGAGGAGTTGGCGTTCGTCGTGTTGGAAGTGCTGGAGGCATTCGCGCGCTGCGCGGTCTGGCCTTGCGACGCATCCTGGGTTTGCTTGGCATCGCTGGTGGCTGCGGCGGTGTCCGTGGTTTGCGCATGTGCAGCCGAGGCTGCCACCGCAGCCACAGCCAGGCTCAGCGCCGTCCGCGCAAAGCGGGCGAATTTCTGTTCAGTCATCCCAATCACTCCTGTTGAGCCCGCCAAGGCGAGCGGGCGTTTCAAATAAAAATCAAGACCTCGGGGAATCATCTGCGGGCGTACATGGACTGCAAACGGGCATCCGCGGAGCAAAAAAAGGGGCAATCCCTAGCTTCACTAACAAAGCATTACTTTAACCAAGACGGGGGTCGCAAACGTTTACTTGTGCTCTTTGCAACATGAAGTGAACATCAATTGAAAAAGGTTGGGCTTTGTGGCTGCGTGCGCGAATTGCCGTCCGCAACGCGGATGGTTCGGAAGATCCGGGCTGTCCGTCCAGTCAGCCCGACGCGCAGTCTCGCGTCCAAATGTTGTGACTCCGTGACAGTTCGTGACAGCCGTGGCGTCCACCGCACGGTCTTTTTCAGACATAAGATCCGCCGCCTTGCCTTATCGCATCGCAACAGGAGTCGTCCTTTGAGTCACCACCGCCTGCCCAACCTTGCTGCCAGCTTGCTTGTTTCGGGGGTGACCCTGTTGCTGGCTGCTTGTGCGGCGCCTGAGTCCACACCGCCAGCGCAAGCGCCAAAGCTGCATGAACTGACCATCTTTGCCATCAACGATTTCCACGGCAATATCCAGTCGGAGTCGCCAACGCCGCTGATGCCGCGCCTTGTGGACACCAAGACCGGCCAGAAGACCGCGCAGCCGGCCGGCGGCATCGCCTATCTGGCCAGCGCCATCAAGCACATGCGAGCCGAAAAGCCGGGCTCGGTGCTGGTGGCCGCAGGCGATCTGATCGGCGCTTCGCCTCAGCTCTCCGCCCTGCTGGCCGACGAGCCGACACTGGCCGCATTTGCCCAGCTCGATCTCACCGCTTCGGCCCTGGGCAACCATGAGCTCGATGCCGGCCTGGCCGAATTCAAGCGCAAGGCGGCCGGTGTTTGTCCGGCCGCCGGCTGTCCTTGGCCGGGCTATCGGGGCGTGGGCTTCCCGTTCCTCGCCGCCAATATGCTGGACGAGCAAACCGGCAAGCCTGTGCTGCCGTCCTACGTGATCAAGAACGTGGATGGTGTCCCCGTGGCCTTTGTCGGCGCGATCACGCGCGACACCCCTGCCAACTCGCTGGCTCGCAATATGGTCGGCCTGCGCTTTATTGACGAGGCTGATGCGCTCAACGCGCTGGTGCCGGAGCTCAAGGCCAAGGGGGCCAAGGTGCTGGTGGCGGTGATGCACGAAGGCGCCGAGTTCAACGGCGAAGCCAACGATCCCGGCTATGTCTGCGCAGGCATCAAGGGTCGCGGTGTTGACATCGCCGAGCGGCTCGATCCGGCCTACGCCGCGATCATCAGCGGCCACACCCATCGCGCCTACAACTGCAAGATCAATGGCCGCCTGCTGACCCAGGCGGGCAGCTTCGGCGGTTGGATCACGCAGATCACGCTCAAGGTGGACGACGCCGGCCATGTCCTGGACGAACAGGCCGTCAACCGACCCGTGCTGCAGGCCACCTATGAGCCCGATCCCGCCTTTGCCGCGCTGGCACAAAAGGCCGCTGACCTGACCGCGCCGGCCCGCAACAGGCCGGTGGCGATGATCACGCAGGGCCTGCGCCGCACGCCCGAAGGCAAGTTCGGCGATGCCGCGCTGGGCAATCTGATCTCCGACGCCCAGCTTGCCTATGCCCGCAAGCAGGGGCCGGCCGATCTGGCGTTCATCAACCTCGGCGGCATCCGCACCGACCTGACGCCCAAGCCCGGCAAGCCGGTGACCGTCAGCGACCTGTTCAGCATCCAACCTTTCCATAACGAGCTGGTTGCGCTGACCCTGTCTGGCGCCCAACTGCGCCAGGTGCTGGAGCGCGGCCTGCCCAAAGCCGGCTCGCAGCCGCGCCTGCTGCAGCCTTCCGGCGGCCTGCGCTACCAATGGCGCCGTAACGCCGATGGCGTTGCGGAGCTGCTTGATATCCAGGTGAACGGCAAGCCGCTCGATCCGGCGCGCGACTACCGGGTGGTCGTCAACGGCTTCCTGGCCGACGGCGGCGAAAGCCTTGCGGTGCTGCGCGAAGGTCGCGACCGCAAGGTGCTGGGCGTCGATCTCGACGCGCTGATCGACTATCTGGCGGAGCATCCCGAGGCTGTCGAACATGTCCAACCGGGACGCATCGTGCAGCTCGACGATGCGGGGAAGTAACCTGTTACATCCCTGACAGTTCGGCGCTAGACTGTTCCGGCACCGCGCGCTGAAGCGCGGAGGGGACTGGCATGCCGTTGTCGGAGCGCAAAGGCAGATGGATTGCCGCCTGGCGAGCCGCGCGGGCTGCCTGGCGCGGCGAGCTCAGCCCTGCCGAAACCGCCAGGATCCGCAACGAGGCGATCCTCAACGGCGTCGTCGAATGCATCCCCTGCGGCCTCTCGGTCTGGAACGGCAAGCAGGAGCTGGTGGCCGCCAACCAGCTCTACCGGCGCTTCCTGGATCTGCCTGACGAGCTTTTCGCGAACTCGCGGATCACCTTCGCGGAGCTCGTCGAATACAACTTCCGCAAGGGCGAGTACGGCGAGGGGGATGCCGCGCGCGTGACGCGCGAGAGGCTGCTGCGCTTCGCGGATCGCCCCGGTGAGACCGTGATCGAGCGCCAGCGTCCCAACGGCATGACGATCGAGATCCGCGGCGCGGCGATGCCCGACGGCGGCTTCATCTTCACCATGCTGGACCTCAGCGATCGCCGCCGCTTCGAGGCTGAAGTGCTGCGCAGCGAACGCCTGCTGCGCAGCGCCATGGAGGCGATCAACGAGGCCTTCGTGCTGTTCGATCCCGACGATCGCCTGGTCTTCTGCAACGACAAGTTCCGCAGCGATTGCGCCGAGGTGGCCGACATCCTGAAAGCCGGCGTGAGCTTCGAGCATGTGATCCGCGAGCGTGTCTCGCGCAGCCCCGATCATGTGGCCCATCGTCATTCGCAGGGGCCGGAGGCGTGGATCAGCGCGCGCCTGGCCCAGCACCGCGGCGGCAACACCACCGAGCAACTGCGTTCCGAGAGCGGCAGCGACAACCGCTGGCTGCGCCTGATCGAGCGGCGCCTGCCCGATGGACACACGGCTGGCTTCCGCTTTGACATCACCGATCTCGTGAACGCGACCGAGGCCGCGCAGAAGGCCTCGCGGGCCAAGGGCCAGTTTCTGGCCAATATGAGCCACGAGATCCGCACGCCGATGAACGCGGTGCTCGGCATGCTCAAGCTGCTGCAGAAGACCGCGCTGAGTCCGCGCCAGCAGGACTATGTCGGCAAGGCCGAAGGCGCAGCGCGCTCGCTGCTCGGGCTGCTCAACGACATCCTCGATTTCTCGAAGGTCGAGGCCGGCAAGATGACGCTGGATCCGCACCCGATGCGCATTGACGAGTTGCTGCGCGAGCTCTCCGTCATCCTGGCCGCCAGCGTGGGCCGCAAGAATGTGGAAGTGCTGTTCGATGTCGACCCCAAGATGCCACGCTGCGTGGTGGCCGACGCGATGCGCCTGCAGCAGGTGCTGATCAATCTCGCCGGCAACGCGATCAAGTTCACCGAGGCCGGCGAGGTCGTGCTCCAGCTGCGCATGCTGGAGCGCGACGAGCACAACGTCGAGCTCCTGTTCACCGTGCGCGACACCGGCATCGGCATCGCGCCCGAGCACCAGCGGCGCATCTTCACCGGCTTCAACCAGGCCGAGGCTTCGACCACCCGGCGCTTCGGCGGCACCGGCCTGGGCCTGGCGATCAGCCAGCGCCTGGTGCAGATGATGGGCGGCGAGCTGATGCTGGAAAGCGCGCTTGGCAAGGGCAGCAGCTTCTCGTTCCGCCTGCACCTGCCGCTGCACGAGCCCGCGGCCGCACATGCAGGCGCATCGGGCGCATCGGGCGCGGCGCCCACGCAAGGCTTGCGAGCGCTGCTGGTGGACGACAACGCCGCCGCGCGGATGATGCTGGGCGCGATGGCGCAATCGCTGGGCTGGCATGTCGACACGGCCGACTCCGGCGTGACCGCCTTGCAACGCGTGCGCGATGCGATGCAAGCCGGCAATCCGTATGAAGTCGTGCTTGTGGACTGGGTCATGCCGGGCATGGATGGCTGGCAGACCAGCCGGGAGCTGCGCGCGCTGTCCGGCAGCTCCGGCACCGGCACGCCCGTGGTGGTGATGGTGACGGCCCACGGGCGCGAGATGCTGGCGCAACGCAACGAACAGGAGCAGAACCTGCTCGATGGCTTCCTGGTCAAGCCCGTGACTGCTTCCATGCTGCACGACGCGGTGGCCGACGCACGCGCCGGCCTGCGTGAAATCGTCCCGGCACCGCCGAGCGGCAGGGATGAGCCCGCCTCGCATCGGCTTGCCGGCCTGCGTCTGCTCGTGGTGGAAGACAACCCCAACAACCAGCAGGTTGCGCGTGAGCTGCTCGAGGCCGAGGGTGCGGCGGTGCTGCTGGCCGGCGATGGCCAGCAAGGCCTGAGCCTGCTCGCCCAATCGAAGAACCGGCCGCCGCATATCGACGCGGTGCTGATGGACGTGCAGATGCCCGTGATGGACGGCTACACGGCCACGCGCCTGATCCGGCGCCAGCTGTTCATGACCCTGCCCATCATCGCGATGACTGCCAATGCGATGGCCAGCGACCGGCAAGCCTGCCTCGACGTGGGGATGAGCGAGCATGTGGGCAAGCCCTTTGACATCGACCATGTGGTGGCGGTGCTGCGGCGGCATTGCGGCCTCAGCGTGGCGGGTGCCGTGCCTGCGCCGCGCGCGGCTGCTCAACCCGTGCCCGCCGATCTGCTGGCCCGTGCTCGCGATTCGGGCATCGAACTTGGTGAAGCGCTGGGCCGCCTGTCCGGCAATGTCGAACTCTTCCTGCACATGGCCGAGGCCCTGAGCGACGCCGCCAAAGCCTTGAGCGATCCACCCGATCAGCAAGGCCTGCATGGCTTGCGCGGTGTGGCTGCACAGCTCGGCGCGCGGGGCTTGGCGGCGCTGGCGCAGGAAGGGGAGACGGCGCTGCACGGCGGCTTGACCCTGAGCGCGGATTGGCTCGAGCGCTGGGCCTTCCTGCTGGCCCAGCAACTGGCGGCCCTGGGCACGCTTGCCGCGCAGCTGCAACTGCATGTGGTGCCCGACTCGAGCGCCGGTGCGGGCTGCGCCGACACCGAGATCGCGCCCCAGCTCCAGGAGTTGATCGACCTGCTCGAAGGCTCCGACATGGCCGCGCTCGACCGTCACGCGCCCCTGCGCACCACGCTGCGGGCGCAATGGCCGGCCACCGCCGAGGCGCTTGAAGCTTCGCTCGCGGGCCTGGACTTTGCCAGCGCCGCCGGCCATTGCCGCTCCTTGCTGCGCGAGGCGCCCCTTGCATCCCTGGAAGGTCGAGAGATTGCCGCATGACGCCTGGAGTCTGGACCGCCACGCCCCAAGGGCTGCTGCAACTGCTGGGGCGCCGCCCGAGGCTGCTCGTCGTCGATGACCAGCCGGTCAACATCCAGGCCTTGCATCAGGTTTTTGCCGCCGACTGCCAGGTCCTGATGGCCACCAGCGGCACGCAGGCGCTGGCCCTGTGCCGCGACAAGCTGCCCGACCTCGTGCTGCTCGATGTGCAGATGCCCGGCATGGATGGTTACGAGCTCTGTGCGCAGCTCAAGGCCGACAGCGTTCTCAGCACGATCGCGGTCATCTTCGTCACGGCCAACAACCGCCCCGAGGATGAAACCCGGGCGCTCGAAGCCGGCGCCGCGGACTTCATCACCAAGCCTTTCAACCCGGCCGTGGTGCGAGCCCGCGTGCGCGCCCAGCTGACCATCAAGCTGCAGGCCGACCTGTTGCGCGAGATGGCCTTCGTCGATGGGCTCACCGGCGTGCACAACCGCCGCCACTTCGACGAGCGGCTCGACATCGAGATGCAGCGTGCCTTGCGCAGCCGCGAGAACCTCGGCGTCGTGCTGGCCGATGTCGACTTTTTCAAGCGCTACAACGACGCCTACGGCCATCTGGCCGGCGACGACTGCCTGCGCCGCGTGGCCCGCACGCTCAAGAACTGCCTGCGCCGCCCCGGCGACGTGCTGGCGCGCTACGGCGGCGAGGAGTTCGCCTGCCTGCTGCCCGACACCGATCTGGCGGGCGCCCTGGCCGTGGCCGAAAGCATGGAGGCCGCGGTGCGCGCCCTGCAGATGCCGCACGCGCAGTCGGACGTGGCGCCGCTCGTGACGCTGAGCCTTGGCGTTTCAGTCACGCTCGGCGGACGCGGCGACGCCGGCAAGTTCGTCAGCCTGGCCGACGAGCAGCTTTACAAGGCCAAGGCGCAGGGGCGGGGGCGTGTGTGCGGGGCGGTGCTGAATTGAACTGAACGCCGCCGGCCCTGGCGCGGCGCTTGCACGCCTTAGAATGCATTCGCCGCGGGATTCGTATAGTGGCAATACCCTAGCTTCCCAAGCTAGAGCCGCGGGTTCGATTCCCGCATCCCGCTCCACATCGCTGGCCTCGAAGCCCATTACCCTTGCCTGAATCATCGCGAGGCAATCCATGAAACTCGAAGACCTTCTCGCCACCGATGCCTTGATTCCTTCGTTGCCGGTCGCCGTCAGCCGCATCCTGGGCGAGCTGCAGAAGGAAGAGCCCGATCTGCGCCTGGTCAACGAGCTCCTGTCGGGCGAAGTGGGCCTGACCGTGCGCATCCTGCGCCTCGTGAATTCCGCGCGCTATCGCGCCAGCGGTGAGCGCATCGGCACGGTCGACGTGGCCACCACCATGCTGGGCCTGATCGCCACGCGCCAGTTGGTGCAGGCGGCGGCCGTGGGCAGCGCCTTCAAGAATGTGCCCGGCGTGGACATGCCCGAGTTCTGGCGCTTCAGCATCGATGTTGCGAAGATCGCGCGCTCCCTGGCCGAGGAACTCGGGCAGGACAAGGGCATTGCCTTCACCGCCGGCCTGCTGCACGGCGTCGGCGATCTGATCATGAAGATGGCCATGCCTGCGCTGGCCAGCCTGCAGCCGGCTTTTGCCACCGATGAGCAGCGCGAGGCGGCGCAAATCGCCGAATTGGGCTATGCCTATCCAGAAGTCGGGGCCTCGTTCGCCGCGCGTTGGATGTTTCCCGAGAGCATCGTCGACGCGCTCCGCTATCAATGCGATCCGCAAGGCGGGGGCCAGCACACGCTGTCGAGCCTGCTTTACCTGGCGCGCTGGAGCGCCCGCGCGCATCAGCTGGGCATCAAGAGCAGCGCCCGGCTCGAGCAGTTCCCTCACGACGTGGCCCAGGCCATCGGTCTGGCCCACGTCGAGCGCTTGTGCGATGAAGAGGCCATCGCCTGGACCGAAGTCGAGGAAGCGCGCGACTTCGCGTGACTTTGGTCATGGCGCTGCGCCGTTCGCGGCTCGGTAACATGCGGCGATGAAGAACAAGACTTGCCTGGTCGCCGTCCTGCTGGCGACCCTCACGGGTGCTGCCGCAGCCGCCGACATGACGCTGGAACGCATCGTCAGCGATCCTCCCTTGGCCGGCGCTGTGCCGCGCCAGGTGGAAATCTCCAAAGGCGGCGGCTGGGTCAGCGAGCTGCGGCCTTCGAGCGCCGACAGCCGTGAGCTTGAACTCTGGGCACGACCGATACGCGGCGGCGCGGCGCGCCGTTTGGCCTCCGCGGCCGAGCTGCTGGCCGGCCACGCAGAGTCCTTGAGCGAAGCCGAGCGGATGGCACTCGAACGCAAGCGCATCACCCAGCGCGGCATCACCAGCTATCAATGGTGCGGCACCGGCGATGACAAGCTGCTGTTCCCGCTCTCAGGCGATCTCTACCTGGTGCGGCTCGGCCAGCCCGCCGTGCGCATCACGAACGACGCCGACGTGCCCGAGCAGGACCCGGTCTGCTCGCCCGATGGCAAACAGGTGGCGTATGTGAAGGGCGGCAATCTGTGGGTGCAGTCGCTCGACGGCGGCAAGCCACGCGCGTTGAGCCACGATGGCGGGCAGAACGCGATCACCTGGGGCCTGGCCGAATTCATCGCCGCCGAAGAGCTGAGCCGCGAGAACGGCTACTGGTGGTCGCCCGATGGCAAGAGCATCCTCGCCTTGCGCGTCGACGAAAGCGGCGTGCCGCTGAAGACCCGCGCGCAGATCTTTGCCGATCGCACCGAGCTGTATCAGCAGCGCTACCCTTCAGCCGGATCGAACAACGCCAGGGTCACGGCGTGGCGCATCGACCTGGCCAGCGCCGAGGCCCAGCCTTTGCCCCTGCCACCGGTGGCCGAATACATCAGCCGTGCCGGCTGGTTCACCGATGGCACGCCCTGGCTGCAGTGGCTCACGCGCGACCAGAAGCGCATGGTCTTGACCGAGTTCGCGCCCAAGGGCTCGCCGCATGAGGTGATCGACGAGCGCGATGCCGCCTGGGTCGAGGTGCAGAGCGATCTGGTCGAACTCAAGGGTCTGGCGCTCTCGGGCAAGCCGGCCCTGTTGTGGAGCAGTGAGTCTTCCGGACGACGCCAGTTGGTGACGATCGACCGTGTCACCGGCGCGCGCAAGCCGCTGACCGATGAACCCGAACCGGTGGCGCATCTGGTCTGTACGGACGGGCAGCAAGTGGTCTACGCGGCGGCGCGCGATCGCGGCCGTTCGCGCGGGCTCTTCAGCATCGAACTGCAAGGCCGCTCGCAAGCAGTCGCAGGAGGCAAGCCGCGCGAGTGGCGCGATGCGGTCAGCGACAAGGCGTGCCGGCAACTGCTGATCACGCGCTCGGCCTGGAGCGAGCCGCCGCGCCTGTCCGTGCAGGCCGTGGGGGGCAGCGTGTCCGTCGATCTCCCTGGCGTGGCCGCTGATCCGCTCGTCGCTGAAACGGCGCCTGTGCCGCAGGCGCTCGACGTGATGGCCGCCGATGGCAAGACCCAGCTCAACGGCTTCTATTTCGCGCCGCTCGACGGCAAGCCCGGCAAGCATGCGGCCATCACCCTGGCTTACGGCGGGCCCGGCACCAGCACCGTGCGCTGGGCCTGGTATCGCGACACGCCTCTGATCGCGCATTGGCAGCGCGCAGGCTACGGGGTTTTCATGATCGACACGCGCGGCATGGCCGAACGCGATCGCGCCTTCACGCGCGCGCATGCCAACGCCTTTGGCCAGGTCGAAGTCGACGATCTGTTCGCCGCCGTGCGCCAACTCCCGCAGCTCGTTGGCGATGTGGATCCGGCGCGCATCGGGTTCTTCGGCTGGTCCTACGGCGGCTTCCTGGCGGCGCGCTCCATGCTCGATGCCAACACGCCGCTCGCCGCCGCAGTGGCGGTCGCACCGCCCACCGACTGGACGCTCTACGACACCGCTTATACCGAGCGTTATCTGGGCCTGCCCGAAACCGCCGATGGCGGCAAGGCCGCGAGCTATGCGCGCGCCAACCTGCTGACGCGCGCTCCGCTGCTGAGCAAGCCGCTGCTGATTGTTCATGGCACGGCCGATGACAATGTGCTGTTCGAGCATTCGCTGCGGCTCGTCCAAGCCTTGCAGGATCAGGGCAAGCTCTTTGATCTGGACATCTTCCCGGGCAAGGCGCATGGCCTGATCGGCACGCCCAATTCCCGCCTGCATCTGTGGCGCACGCTGGATACCTTCTTCGCAAAAAACTTGAAACCATGAGCCTCGTCTACTCGACCGACAGCGGTCGCATCTGCCCTGATTGCCGCCAAGCCATAACGGCGTGCTCCTGCGGCAAGAAATCAGCGCCGGCCGGCGACGGCATTGCGCGCGTCTCGCGCGAAAAGCGCAACGGCAAGATCGTGACCGTCGTGAAGGGCCTGCCGCTGGAGCAGGCCGAGCTGGCCGCCTTCGGCAAGCAGCTGCGCACGCAATGCGGCAGCGGCGGTACGGTCAAGGATTGGGTGATCGAGATTCAAGGCGACCACGTCGACAAGATCATGGCGGCCTTGCAGGCTGCCGGACACAAGGCCAAGAGGGCCGGAGGATGACAAGCATGCACAAACTCGCTTTGGCTCTGCTGGTGCTGGCGGGGCCTACCTGGGCCGCGGACAACCAGACCCTGCAAGACGCCCTGACGCACCAGGACTACCGCGTTGCCGAGCCCGCGCTGAAGCCGCTGCTGGCCAAGGCCGATCCGACCGATGCGGAGCGCACGCTGATCTACCAATGGCTGTTCGCGCATGACGACAGCGCTGAGGTGGATCGCCGCTCGCGCGAGGGCAAGACCTCGCCGGATCAGTTGGCCGCCGGCAAGCTGGCGCTGGACCAGCATGATTTCGTCCAGGCCAAGCGCCGAGACGACGAGGCGCTGCGCCTCGCTCAAACCCCGCTCGACAAGGCCAACGCCTTGCGTGCCCTGGGCCAGATGGCCTATCAGCAGCGTGATTTCGATGGCTCGCTCAAGTCGCTGCAAGCAAGCCTTGCTGTCGTCCGTACGGCGGATGCGCTCGAAGCGCTGAACGAAACGCTGATCCGCCTCGGCCGCACCGACGACGCGATCAGCGCGGCGGAAGAGGCCGTCAAGCTCAACCCGTATCACGAGCTCGCGCATTACCAGCTCGGCAACGGCTACTCGCGCCGCAACTACACGCAGATGGCCGCGCAGGAGGGCCAGAACTTCGTCGCCGCGATGGCGCTCGTGCACAGCGCTTCGGATGCCTTCGAGAAGAACGATTTCGACCGCGCCCGCGATCTCTGCTTCGAAGCCTTGAAGCGCATCCCCGATCTGGGCCGCGCCCACGCCATCCTCGCGCGCACGCTCGAAGCGCAGCGCTTCCTTGTAGACGTGCACCGCGCCGACTACGAGCGCCGCTTCGCCGCCACGCCCATGCCGCTGGTCCCCGGCATCGAGCGCTATGTGCTGAACTGGAAAGACCTCTCGCCCCGCCACCAGAAGCGCGTGGCGCTCTCCATCGCACCCTGGAAGGCTTACATCCCGGTGCTGGCCGAAGGCGGCGCCACGCTGTTCATCAAGCCGATGGGCATGCTGCTGTCCGAAGCACCGCACATGCAGGCGCTCAAGGACCAGCGCATCGAATACGACTCGCGCCTCTGGGATGATGTGCGCGGTGCCGGTGGCTACAACACGGTGACCGGCATCGAGGACGTCGAGCGCACGATCTTCGACCGCTACAACACCGTGCTGCACGAGCTGTCGCACCAGGTGCAGAGCGTGCTGCCGGCCGATCAGGATCGCAAGATCGAAGCGCTCTACCAGCGCGCCAAGGGCCGCGACACGCCCGAGCGTATGGCCTTCCTGTCACGCTATGCCGGCGGCTCGGTCTACGAGTATTTCGCCGAGGGCGCGAATGCGGCCGAATCACCGCGCCGCGACATCTACGACCCGCGCGAGATGCTGCTGGACCGGCTCGTGGAGCTTGACCCCGATCTGCTCGCATTGGAGCGCCAGATGTTTGCCCAGACCGACGTGAGTGCCAGCCTGCCCGTGGCGCTGGCCGGCGGCGCAGCCCAACATCTGGAGAAGGGCGACGCGAAAGCCTCGGTCGCCGCCTACGAGCGCGCGCTCAAGCTGGCACCCGACGATGAGCGGGTGCAGACCGGCATGCTCTTCGCGCTGTCCGTGGCCGGTGACGCCAAGGGCGTGAACGCGCTGGCCGCCAAGGCAATGGCCGGGCATCCGGGCAGCGGGCGTGTGCTGAGCGCCGTGGCTGCGGCGCAGTGGCATACCGGCACGCCGTTGAACAAGGTCGTTAGCCTGCTGCAGGCGCGGCGCAACGCCTTGAAGGGCGAAGATCGCTTCCTGGTCGATCTGTCAATTGCCGATGGCCAGCGCAAGCTGGGCTTGAACATGAGGTCGATCCACAACTACGACGCCGCACTGACCTACCAGGCCGACAGCCCCGAGTCGCTGTGGGGCAAGGCTGCGGCCCTCGGCCAGGCCAAGCATTGGGATCCGGCTTTCCAGCTGTACGACAAAGTGCTGCGCCTGCGCACGGGCCTCGTTCCTTTGCGTGCCGATCGGCTGCGCGACACCTTGCGTGCCGGGCGCCTGGATCAGGCTCGCGAGCAGCTCAACGAAGCGCTGCTGCTCGACCCGGTTGATCCCAATCTGCTCGCTCTGGGCGCTTGGCTCGCCCTGGCTAACAAGGACGCACAAGGAGCACTCAAGCAGGCCGATGCCGCGCTGGCCAAGGCGCCCTGGTGCGATCTGGCCGTGATCGTGAAGGGCGGGGCGCTGAAGGCCCTGAATCGCAAGGCCGAAGCCGACGGTGCGGTGGCGCCGCTGAAAGCCGCCATCAAGGCCGAAAGCGGCCCCGGCTATGTGTATCGCCCTGAGCAATCGACCTGGGTTTCGGTGCATGAAATGCCCTCGGTGGAGCGCGAGCTGCTGCGCGAATGGATGGGTGACTGACAATCGGGGCCATGAACGCCCCTTCTTCCCCTTCTTCCACGTCTGCACCGTCGTCTGACAAGTCTTTCGCCGCGCTCCCGCTCTCCGCCGCCCAGCAGGCCAATCTGGCCCAGCTCGGCTATGCGGAGATGACGCCCATCCAGGCCGTTAGCCTGCCTTTGGCCCTGGCCGGCAAGGATCTGATCGCCCAGGCCCAGACCGGCAGCGGCAAGACGGCAGCCTTTGCCTTGGCGCTTCTGCACCGCCTGGACGTCTCGCGCATGCAGGTGCAGGCCCTCGTGCTTGTACCCACGCGCGAGCTGGCCGACCAGGTCACGCAGGAGATCCGCCGCCTGGCCCGCGCGGCCGACAACATCAAGGTGCTGACCCTGTGCGGCGGTACGCCCATGAAGCCGCAGATGGAAAGCCTGGGCTTTGGCGCGCACATTGCCGTCGGCACACCCGGCCGCGTGCTGGATCACCTGGAGCGCGGCAGCCTCGTGCTGGCCGGCCTCAACACCTTCGTGCTCGACGAAGCCGATCGCATGCTCGACATGGGCTTTGCCGACGACATCGCGAAAGTGGCCAAGCAGGCCCCGAAGGCGCGGCAGACGCTGCTGTTCTCGGCCACGTATCCGGAGGGCATCGCCCAGCTCTCGGCCAAGTTCCTGCGTGATCCGCAAACCGTCAAGATCGCGTCGAGCGCCGCACCGGCCGCCATCGAGCAGATCGCTTTTGAAGTGGCCGAGTCCGATCGCCTGCATGCGGTCTCAACGCTGCTCAACCACTACCGCCCGGCCAGCACGATCGCCTTCTGCAACACCAAGCAGCAATGCCGTGATCTGGTTGATGTGCTGGAGGCGCAAGGCTTTGTCGCGCTGGCCTTGCACGGCGACCTGGAACAGCGCGATCGCGATCAGGTGCTGATCCAGTTCGCCAACGGTTCCTGCTCGGTGCTGGTGGCCACCGATGTGGCCGCGCGGGGCCTGGATATCGCGCAACTCGAATGCGTGATCAATGTGGACACGACGCCGGACTCCGAGATCCACATCCACCGCATCGGCCGCACCGGCCGCGCTGGCGCCGCCGGCCTGGCGCTCACGCTCGCCAGCCTCGACGAGATGGGCCGCATCGGCCGCATCGAGCAGTTGCTGGGTTTCGAGATGCGCTGGCTGCCGCTCGACAGTCTGGAGAAGAAGCCCGGCGGCCCGCTGCTGCCGGCGATGGATACCCTGCAAATCCTCGGTGGCCGCAAGGAGAAGATCCGCCCCGGTGACATCCTCGGTGCGCTGACCGGCGAGGCCGGCTTTGCCGGCTCGCAGATCGGCAAGATCAATGTCACTGAATTCCACAGTTATGTGGCGGTGGAGCGAGGCATTGCTCGCGAAGTGGTCAAGCGACTTTCCAACGGCAAGCTGAAGGGCAAGAAGGTCAAAGTGCGGCGCATGGCCGACCTCGCGATCGAATGAGATCGTGATGCTTTGCGCGGGCCCCCTGAGCTGCGGGGGGGACCCGCCGAAATGCGGGTGTTTTACGCGACGTTTGCACGCCTGCTTTACCCCGCTAACGCCTAAATTAAACGCCAGGGTGCCGATAAACCAAAGGTAGCCCTCGCGCGTTGTAGCTGTACCAGGAGTCCACCATGAGCATGCACGGCACCTTGTCTTCCCAGAAGTTCTTGTTGCGCTTCCAGTCGCTGTTCCACAGCGGTCGCGCACTGGTCTTTCCTTGTGACTCGCGCGGCGATGTGACGCTCGACGCCCTGAGCGAGCGCGCGCGGGAAAACTACCTGTTCGCCCGCGCCGTCGTCGGCCATGAATACGCCAACCCAGTCGTGTTGGCTTGCGACTGAGATTGCCCCGTCTCAGTGTGCGGCGGCCTTGCGCCAGCCCACAAAGGTCGGATTCGTGATGGCCTTTTGAATGAGTGCTTGGGTGGCCTCTACAAACTGCTCGGCTACGGCGCCGCAAGCACGTTCTGCCATCCACGAAGTCTTCACCGTATGAAGGTATTGCAGTTGAAAGCTGTCGGCACCGTTTGAAAAAGTGACGTCAAACTGCCAGCCGGCGTTGAACACATTCGAGTTCATGTCCAGGAACTGGACATTCCCGCTGATCTGAATGGGGCCGTTCTCAGCGTAGACGTTGGCGAACATCAGCTCCTTGCGCAGCGCGGTCGTCAGATATTGCTCAGGCGACTCACCGGACGGGAAGACCAAATGGCCGGCGCCACGGCACTGGAGTTTGGTGACGTTCGGCTTGGTTGCGGTGAACGCTTTCACGCTGATGAGCGGCTCAGTCCCCTGCGCGATCAACGCGGCCCTGTTTTGTTCGCTGGGGGCGTATTGTCCGACAGGGAAGTTCGAGCATCCGCTGAGGACGATGGAGGCCAGGGCGATCAGTTTGATGTGCAGATTCATGGGTGTGGGGATATGAGTTGCCGAGTTTGAGCTCGGCAACTCTATCCAGCCGCAGTGAATCTCAATAGCGGAATAGCCCGGACGTGGCGCCATCTGGCCGCCTTAGTACGCGGGCTCTGACGTTGCGCAAGCGCGCTATTCGCCCAAACGTACGGGTTACTTCGCCCAGTTGTCTCTGAGACCCGTAATTTTGTTGAACACGGGCTTGTCCGCCTGGTGATCCACTCGATCGGTCACGAAGTAACCGTGACGCTCGAACTGGAAGTGAACCCCGGCCGGCAGCGCCGCCAGTAAAGGCTCCACAAAACCCTGAGCAATCTGCTTGCAATTCGGGTTCAGCGTTTCCAGAAAATCGCGGCCGCCCGCTTCAGGCTGCGCCTCGGTGAAGAGGCGGTCGTACAGGCGGATCTCGGCCGGCACGGCTTCATGCACGCCCACCCAGGTGATCACGCCCTTGACCTTGATCGCGTCGGCGCCCGGCGTGCCGCTCTTGGTGTCGGGCACCAGCGTGGCCAGCACGGCGGTGACCTTGCCGTCGGCATCCTTCTCGCAGCCCGTGCATTCGACGACATAGCCGTACTTCAGGCGCGTCTTGTTGCCCGGGAACATGCGCTGATAGCCCTTGACCGGCACTTCGAGGAAGTCGTCCTGCTCGATCCACAGCTCCGGGCCGAGTGAGAATTGGCGATGGCCCAGCTCAGGCACGTGCGGGTTGGCCGGTGCGCTGCACGGCTCGCGGTGATCGAGGCTGCCGAAGATTTCGGCATAGTTCGTCAGCTTGAGCTTGAGCGGCGCGATCACGGCGCTGGCGCGCGCGGCCTTGTTCTCAAGATCGGCACGCAGGTAGCCGTCGAGCACCGAGTAGTCGAGCCAGGTGTTGCTCTTGGTCACGCCGCTGGAGTCCACCATGTTGCGGATGCTTTCGGGCGTGTAGCCGCGGCGGCGCATGCCGACCAGCGTGGGCATGCGCGGATCGTCCCAGCCGTTCACGTGGCCTTCGTCCACCAGCTGGCGCAGCTTGCGCTTGCTGGTCACCACATAGCTGAGGTTCAGCCGGCCGAATTCGTACTGATGCGGCAGCGGGCGAGCCAGCAGGCCGCCGTCGGCGAGCGCGCCGACCAGCCAGTCGTAGAACGGACGTTGGTCTTCAAACTCAAGCGTGCAGACGCTGTGCGTGATGCCTTCGAGCGCGTCCTCGATCGGGTGGGCGAAGGTGTACATCGGGTAGATGCACCATTTGTCGCCGGTGTTGTGATGCGTGGCGCGGCGGATGCGGTAGAGCGCCGGGTCGCGCAGATTGATGTTCGGCGAGGCCATGTCGATCTTGGCGCGCAAGACCATCGTGCCGTCGGCGTGCTTGCCGTCACGCATCTCGCGCAGGCGCGCCAGGTGCTCGGCCGGCGTGCGATCGCGGAAGGGGCTGTTGGTGCCGGGCGTGGCGAAGTCGCCGCGATTGGCGCGCATCTCATCAGCGGTCTGCTCGTCCACATAGGCAAGGCCGGCGCCGACCAGGTACTCGGCGGCGCGGTACATGAAGTCGAAGTAGTCGCTGGCCTGGAACAGGTGCGAGTTGCCGTTGGCGTTCCAGTCCCAGCCCAGCCAGGTGACCATTTCCTTGATCGCGTCGACGTACTCCTGCTCTTCCTTCTCGGGATTGGTGTCGTCGAAACGCAGGTGGCAGACGCCGTCGTAATCACGCGCCAAGCCGAAGTTCAGGCAGATGCTCTTGGCATGGCCGATATGCAGGTAGCCGTTCGGCTCGGGCGGAAAGCGCGTGCGGATCCTGGCCGGGTCCAGCGGGCCGGCGGCTTGGTGGGCGGCGTCGCCGGGCGTGCCGGCGAAATGACGGCCGGCGAGCGTGCCGGTCGCAAGATCGCGCTCAATGATGGCGCGCAGGAAGTTGCTGGGCTTGACGGTCTCTTCGGTCGGGTGCGACATGGAACTCAATGTGGAGGTTTGCGCCAATTATCGCCGCCGCGTCAGAGACCCTTGAACAGATGGGCATGCATGCGGCTGACCACCAGCTTGTCGGGGCTGTTGCGCAGATGCAGGGTCAGCTTGCCAGACTCGTCGCGCACGGCGCGCTCGATGCATTCGGCCCGCACGATCAGGCTGCGGTGGACCTGCCAGAAGGCCTGGTTGTCGAGCTGGGGCAGCAATTCGCGCAGCGAGACGCGCAGCAGGTGTTCCTTGCCGGCAGTGACGGCGCGCACGTACTTGTCGGAGGCCTCGAAATAGATGATCTCTTCGACCGGGATCATCTGGATGCTGTTGCCGAGACTCACTTGCAGCAGCTTCAAGGGCGCCGATGGAGCTGATGAGGCTGCGCCGGTCTTGGGCGTTAGCAGCTGGCGCAATTGCTCCACGCTGTCTTCGAGGCTGCCGGGTTTCGTGAGCCGTTCCTGCAAGCGCTGCACCGTCAGTGCCAGGCGCTCGACCTGCACCGGCTTGAGCACATAGTCGACAGCCGCATGCTCGAAGGCTTGCAAGGCGTACTGGTCGTAGGCGGTCACGAAGACGATCAGCGGGAAGGGCGTGCCGGCCGGCCAATCCTCGGCCATCGCGGCGGCGGCTTCGAGGCCGCTCATGCCCGGCATGCGAATGTCCAGGAAGCAGATGTCGGGCTTGAACGCCAGCGCCTGCTCCACGGCTTGTTGGCCGTGCGCGGCGTGGGGTGAGAGCACGCGCAGCTCGGGCCACAGGGTTTTCAGATCCTGGTTCAGGCATTGCGCCAGCAGGGCTTCGTCTTCGGCAATCAGGGCGGTGAGGGTCATGGCAAGGGCAGGGTGATGGTGGCAATAGCGCCGCCTTGCGGGTTGGCGGTCAGTGTGAGGTTGGCATTAGCGCCGTGGCTCGTCGCCAAACGCTCGCGGATCTGGTGAAGGCCGAACTGGGTGCCGGTGCTCGGCGCGTCGCTCAGGCCGACGCCGCTGTCGGCCACTTCGAGCAGGAGCTTCGAGCCTTCGCGGCGGGCGCTGATACGCAGCTCGCCGCCTTCGATCGAAGGCTCCAGGCCATGCTTGATCGCGTTTTCGACCAGCGGTTGCAGCAGCATGGGCGGGACCTGGGCGTTGGCCAGCTCGGGCGGGAGATCGAGCACCGGCCGCAGCCGATCCTGCATCCGCACCTGCATCAGCGCCAGATAGTCGGCGAGCCGCGCAAATTCATCCGCCAGTGAATGCGTGCCGGTGCGCGAGGCCTGCAGCGTGGCGCGCAGGAAGGAGATCAGCTGGTCGAGCATGGTCAGCGCGCGCGGCGGGTCCAGCGTGATCAGCGCGCGCAGATTGGCCAGCGTGTTGAACAGCATGTGTGGCTCCAGCTGAGCTTGTAGGGCGCGCAGTTGCTGTTCGGCGGCCTGGGCCTTGGCCTTGGCCAACTGCGCCTGGCTGCTGAGGTAGTAGGCAATCGCCACGCCGGGCAGCAAGGACATCAGCAGCAGGAAGAGCACACTGCGGGCGTCGATCTCCAACAGGGTCGGCGTGTGCACGCCGAGGATGCTGTCGGCGAACCAGGTGCCGGCCGTATAGCCCAGGGGCGTGACGCACACCAGCATCGGGATCACCAGCAACCAGCCCAGGTTCTCGCGGTGCAGCAGCTTGCAGAGCAGCACGCGCGCCGATTGCATCAGCACCCAGCAGCAGATCGTGATGCTGGCGCAGTACAGCAGGGTCGAGCCGACGGGCTGCTTGAAGGCCAGTACGAAGATCGCGGTGAAGATCGCCGTGGTCACGGCGACGATCCGCACCTGGCGCCGCACATTGGAGAGCGAAAGATTCATGATGACTTGGCGCGACTGAGGATGGTGATGGAACGGCCCAGGAGCGTACCGCTCAAAACACCGAACAGCAGGCTGAAGCCGGTGGCAAACAACAGACCCTGGGCCAGCATCGGATGCATGGCCAGGCTGACGCCGAGCGTGAACTTGGCGCAGAAGATGCCGAGCATGATGATCAGCGGCAGCACGCTGCCCGGCACGACATAGGCCTGGGTCGCTGCTTCAAAGCGCGACTGGCCGGGCCATTTCAAGGTCCTGACCAGCGCCAGGCTGGCGACCAGACCGATCGCCCAGGCCAGCAGGGGCACGGCTTCCGTGCCGAAGGACTTCGTCACGCCCCAGGCGCCGAAGACCAGCCAGACGGCGGGCAGCACCAGCAACCGGGTGCGCTGCATGCGCGTCTCGCGCAGCTGGCGGGTGCCCATCACGAGGATGAAGGCGAGGATGGCCCAGACCCAGAGGGGGATGTGCTGAACGATGTCGAGGGCGAGTTGCATGGGGAGGCTCCGTCTGTTGTTGAACGATGCCTGCATGTTGCTGGGGCGTCGCTTCGGCCGCGAGGCCCTTGCGACAAAACGCCGCCCGGCTGCGCGAATGGCAGCCGGGCGGCGTGAGTGGTGGAGCGTTTGAAGGCTCGCCGTGTGCTTAGAAGGTCTCCCAATCGCCGTCAGCGGCCGGCGCGGGCGAGGGCGCCGGACGAGGCGCCGCCGCCGCGCCGGGCTTGGTCAGAGGCGACTTGCCGGTCGGACTGGTGAGCGGCTTGCGCAGCGCGGGCTTGGTGATGGCGGGCTTGCTGACCGGCTTGCTAACGGGCTTGTTCGACGCAGCCGAAGACGCAACCGGAATGGGCGAAGCGGTCGCCGGCTTCAGCGACGCCTTTGCCACGGGCTTGGCGGCCGGCGCCTTGTAGGCCGGTGCCTTGTACGTCGGCGCGGGAGCCGCGCTCGCCACGCTGCGCGCGGCCGAGGCATCGAGCTTGAACACGCCGACCACCTGCGTCATGCGCGCAGCCTGCTGCTTGAGGCTTTCGGCTGCTGCGGCGGATTCTTCGACCAGCGCCGCGTTCTGCTGCGTCACGCGGTCCAGTTGCGTGACGGCCTCGCTGACCTGGCCGATGCCGACCGTCTGCTCGCGGGTGGCGGCGCCGATCTCGCCGATCAGGTCGGCCACGCGCTTCACCTGGGCGACGATCTCATCCATCGTCGTACCCGCTTCGCCCACCAGGCGCGAACCGGCGTCGACCTTCTCGACGCTCTGGCCGATCAGGGCCTTGATCTCCTTGGCGGCCTGCGCGCTGCGCTGGGCCAGCGTGCGGACCTCGCCGGCCACGACTGCAAAACCGCGGCCCTGTTCGCCGGCACGGGCCGCTTCCACGGCGGCGTTCAGCGCCAGGATGTTGGTCTGGAAGGCGATGCCGTCGATCACGCCGATGATGTCGTTGATCTTGCGCGAGCTGGCCGTGATGTCTTCCATCGTGGTGATCACCTGGGCCACCACCGCGCCGCCCTTGGCCGCCACGCCGCTGGCCGAGGTGGCGAGCTGGGTCGCCATCTGGGCGGTGTCGGCGTTCTGCTTGACCGTCGCGTTCATCTGTTCCATCGAGGCGGCGGTTTCTTCGAGGCTCGAAGCCTGCTCCTCGGTGCGCTGCGACAGATCGGCGTTGCCGGTCGCGATTTCGGCCGAGCCGGTCGCAATGGAGTCGGAGCTGGCGCGCACCTGGGCGACGATCTTGACCAGCGACTCGGTCATGGCGCCGAGCGCGCGCAGGAGCGTGGCCACTTCGTCCTTGCCTTCGACGTGGACGGAGCGCGTCAGGTCGCCCGCGGCCACGGTCTCGGCCAGGTCCACCGCCTGATTGACCGGACCGGTGATCGAGACGGTGATGGCCCAGGCCAGGCCCGCGCCCACCAGCAGCGCGAGCAGCGAGACGACGATGGCCGTCGTGTTGGCGGTGGTCTTCGTGTGGTTCGCCGATTCGTACAGTGCCTGGCTCGCTTCGACCTGGATCTTCACCAGACGCGTGATGATCTTCTCGATGGCCGGCGCGCCCGCCGAAACCACATCGAGATAGATCTTCTGCGCCTCATCCATCTTTCCTGCGGCGACTGCGTCGCGGATTGGAAGCAGGCCCTTGTTGTTGTAGTCGATGCGCTTCTGTGTAAAGTCGTCCGCCAGGCCTTTTTCCTCGCTGGTCATCTCGGTGCCCGTATAGGCCTTGATGAGCTCGCTGGCGCGCGCGATATTGGTCTTGAGTTCGGCTGAGCGTTTCTCGATATTGGCCGCCTCGGGGCGCGCCAGGATGTCCATGATCAGCACGCGATTGCGTACGAAGATGTATTCGACCTCGCTCAGTTGCGCGAGCGGCACCGCCCGGTCTTCGTACATGGACTTGAGACCAGCGTTGACCGTGGAGATGCCGGAGAGGCCCACCGCGGCGATCACGAGCATCATGACCAGCACGCTGCCGAAGGCCAGCGCAAGGCGCGGCCCGATCTTCAGATTCTTGAGGAAGTTCATTCCTGGAAGCTCCGGTTTCGGGGGTTCTTCAATGAGCCATGAGACGGGCCTGACTGCACCGCGCTATGGATGATGTCACTGAACAGCGCGGGGAAACACCTGAAAAGCTGTCGCAATGTTGTTCTGGCAACAACTCCTGGGCGCTGTCACCGCCGCTTGGACCCGCCTAGCAGACTGCCCAGGACGCCGCGGATGATCTCGCGGCCGGCGCTGGAACCGATGGCTCGAACGGCGGAACGCGCAGCCACCTCGGCCAGGCCTTCGTGATGAGCGCCGCGCGGCCCGGTGGTGCCGAACAGCACGCCCTTGAGGCTGTCCATCAAGCCGCCGCCGGCGTCCGGGGCCTGCGCCGTGGGCGCGCCGCCGGTCTGCTGAACCGTCGGGTTAGCGTTCGTGCCGCCGGGAGCGGCGCCCTTGAGCTTCTCGAAAGCCGATTCGCGGTCGACCGCCTTTTCATAGACACCCGCCACCAGCGAGTTCTGGATCAGTGCGGTACGCTGCTCCGGCGTGATCGGGCCGATCTGGCTGCCCGGCGGCAGCACGAAGACGCGCTCCGTGATCGAGGGCGTGCCCTTGCCGTCAAGCAGGCTCACCAGCGCCTCGCCCACGGCCAGCTCGGTGATGGCGGTGGCGATGTCCAACCCCGGTTTCGCACGCATGGTCTCGGCCGCGGCCTTGACCGCCTTCTGGTCGCGCGGCGTGAAAGCGCGCAGCGCATGCTGGACACGGTTGCCGAGCTGGCCCAGCACCTTGTCGGGGATGTCCAGCGGGTTCTGCGTCACGAAGTACACGCCCACGCCCTTGGAGCGCACCAAGCGCACGACCAGCTCGATGCGGTCGACCAGGGCCTGCGGCGCGTCGTTGAACAGCAGGTGGGCTTCGTCGAAGAAGAACACCAGCTTGGGTTTGTCGAGGTCGCCGACCTCAGGCAGGGTTTCGTACAGCTCCGAGAGCATCCACAGCAGGAAGGTGGCGTAGAGCTGCGGGGCGTTGAGCAGCTTGTCGGCGGCCAGCACGTTGATCACGCCCTTGCCACCCTCGGTCTGCATGAAGTCGGCGATATTGAGCATGGGCTCGCCGAAGAACTTGTCGCCGCCTTGCGTTTCAATGGCCAGCAAGCCGCGCTGAATCGCGCCGATGCTGGCGGCCGACACATTGCCGTACTGGGTCGTGAACTGCGAAGCGTTGTCGCCGACGTACTGCAGCATGGCGCGCAGGTCTTTCAGGTCCAGCAGCAGCAACTGGTTGTCGTCGGCGATCTTGAAGACCAGTTGCAGCACGCCTTCCTGCGTGTCGTTGAGCGAGAGCATGCGCGAGAGCAGCAGCGGGCCCATGTCGCTGACCGTGGCGCGCACCGGGTGGCCTTGGCTGCCGAACACATCCCACACGGTGGTGGGGCAGGCCAGGCTCGTCGGCGTGTCGAGCCCGCGCTCCTTCAGGAGGGCCAGCAGCTTTTCGCTGGGCTGGCCGGCCTGGCTGATGCCGGTCAGGTCGCCCTTCACGTCGGCCATGAAGACCGGCACGCCCAGTTTGGAGAAGCTTTCGGCCAGGGTTTGCAGGCTGATGGTCTTGCCGGTACCGGTGGCGCCGGTGATCAGGCCGTGGCGGTTGGCCAGGGCAGGCAGGAGCACGCATTCAATGCTGGAGTTCTTGGCGAGAAGGATCGGATCGGGCATGAGGGCTCCAGACTAAAATGCCAGTCTATCCAAGCTACGAGACAGAAAGAGAACAGGCGATGGCAGGTCATTCCAAATGGGCCAATATCCAGCACCGCAAGGGCCGTCAGGACGACAAGCGCGGCAAGATCTGGACCCGCCTTACCCGTGAAATCATCGTGTCCGCGCGCACCGGTGGCGGCGACGTGGCCATGAACCCGCGGCTGCGCCTGGCGATCGAGAAAGCCAAGGCCGCCAACATGCCGGCCGACAACATCAAGCGCAATGTCGACAAGGCCACGGGCAATCTCGATGGCGTGGTCTACGAGGAAATCCGCTACGAAGGCTATGGCATCGGCGGCGCTGCGGTGATCGTCGACACCATGACCGACAACCGCGTTCGTACTGTCGCTGAAGTGCGCCACGCCTTCAGCAAGTACGGCGGCAACCTGGGCACCGATGGCTCGGTCGCGTTCCAGTTCAAGCATTGCGGCCAGATGGTGTTCGCGCCGGGCACCTCGGAAGACAAGGTCATGGAAGTCGCGCTGGAAGCCGGTGCGGACGATGTGATCACTGATGGCGACGGCGCCATCGAAGTGCTGACAGCGCCGAACCAGTTCGAGGCCGTGAAGAACGCGCTCGAAGCCGCGGGCCTGAAGCCCGAAATCGCCGAGGTCACGATGCGCGCCGAGAACACGGTCGACCTGAGCGGCGACGACGCCGAAAGAATGCAGAAACTTCTCGACGTGATCGAAGACCTCGATGACGTACAAGACGTCTTCCACAACGCAAATATCGAGCAAGCATGAAAGTTCTCGTCCTTGGCAATGGCGGGCGTGAACACGCCCTCGCCTGGAAGCTGGCGCAAGGCCAGCGCGTGAGCCAGGTCTATGTGGCGCCCGGCAATGGCGGCACCGCGAGCAATCCGGTGCTGAAGAACGTGCCCATCACCGACGTGAAGGCGCTGGCCGACTTTGCGGAAGCCGAGAAGATCGCGCTGACGGTGGTCGGGCCCGAGGTCTATCTGGCGGCCGGCGTGGTCGATGAATTCCGTGCCCGCGGCCTGCGCATCTTTGGTCCGACCAAGGCGGCGGCACAGCTCGAATCGAGCAAGGCTTTCGCCAAGGACTTCATGAAGCGCCACGGCATCCCGACCGCCGCGTACGAAACCTTTGGCGACGCGCCTTCGGCCCACGCCTATGTGGACCGCATGGGCGCCCCGATCGTGATCAAGGCCGATGGCCTGGCGGCGGGCAAGGGCGTGGTCGTGGCCATGACGCTGCCTGAAGCGCATGAGGCGATCGACTGGATCCTCGAAGACAACAAGCTCGGCGTGACCCACAACGCGGGCGGCGCCTGCGTGGTGATCGAGCAGTTCCTGGCCGGCGAGGAAGCCAGCTTCATCGTGCTGTGCGATGGCAAGCAGGTGGTTTCGCTGGCCACCAGCCAGGATCACAAGCGCCTGCTCGACGCCGACGAAGGCCCGAATACCGGCGGCATGGGCGCCTACTCGCCCGCGCCGGTCGTGACGCCCAACGTGCATGCCAAGGTGATGCACGAGATCATCCTGCCGACGATCCATGGCATGGCCAAGGACGGCATTCCCTTCACCGGCTTCCTCTACGCCGGCCTGATGATCGACGAGCATGGCGATCCGCGCACGGTTGAGTTCAACACCCGCATGGGCGACCCCGAGACGCAGCCGATCATGATGCGCCTGAAGAGCGATCTGTTCGAAGTGCTGATGCACGCGACCGACGGCACGCTCGACCAGGTCGACCTGCAATGGGACCGTCGCGTGGCGCTCGGCGTGGTGATGGCGGCCGAAGGCTATCCGCTCTCGCCGCGCAAGGGCGACACGATCACCGGCCTGCCGGCCGATGCCGAGGATGCGATGGTCTTCCATGCCGGCACGACCGGCCTGGGCGGCGATCTGCGCACCAGCGGTGGCCGCGTGCTGTGTGTGACTGCGCTGGGTGAATCGGCCCGCACCGCGCAGCAGCACGCCTATGAAACCCTCAAGACCATTCAATTCAAGGGCATGCAGTACCGCCATGACATCGGCTATCGCGCGATCAAACGATGACAGAACCCAGGCTGATTCCCGGCCCGCTGCCGGTGCAGTTGCATGGCAGCACCGTGGCGAGATTCCTGATGCGCCTGTTCGGCTGGCGCGTGGAGTTTGAAGGATTGCCCCGTTTGCAAGGCGTGGTGATGTTCTACCCGCACACCTCCAACTGGGATTTCGTGATCGGGATCTTCGCCAAATGGGCGATCGGCATTCCGGTGCGTTTCTGGGCCAAGGACAGCTTGTTCAAGGCACCGGTGTTCGGCCCCTGGGTGCGCTGGATCGGCGGCGTGGCCGTCAATCGCAGCAGTCGCAACGGCATGGTTGCAGACACCGCCGAGCAGATGGTGCAAGCACGCGAGCTTGGCGAGATGTACTGGCTCGCCGTGGCGCCCGAAGGCACGCGTTCCTTCGCGCCGGGCTGGCGCTCGGGCGCCTATATGGTGGCCAAGCAGGCCGCCGTGCCGGTCGGCCTGGCGAGCCTGGACTATCTGGAGAAGATCGTGCGCTTCAAGCAGTTCATCGAGATCACGGGCGATGCCGAGAAAGACTTTGCGCTGATGGCCGGGCATCTGGATGGCAGCCGCGCCAAACGCCCCGATCAAGCCGGCCCGGTCAGGCTCCGCTCATGACCGATACCCACGCCGTCCGCCTCTACCTGCTCGATCTGCAGCAGCGCATCGTCACGGCCCTGCAGGATGCCGATGGCCAGCCCTTCATCCAGGATGCCTGGGAGCGCGAGCCTGGCGGCCGGCTCGAGGGCGACGGCTGCGTGCGCCTGATCGAAGGCGGCGCGGTGTTCGAGCGCGGCGGCGTCAATTTCTCGCATGTGCGTGGCCGCGTGCTGCCGCCCTCGGCCTCGCAGCATCGGCCCGAACTGGCCGGCGCGCCGTTCGAGGCGATGGGGGTTTCGCTGGTCCTGCACCCGCACAACCCCTTCGTGCCGACCGTGCACATGAACGTGCGCATGTTCGCGGCGCTGCCGCCGGGCGGCGAGCCGGTCGTGTGGTTCGGCGGCGGCATGGACCTGACGCCGTACTATGGCTTCGAGCGCGATGCGCAACATTTCCATCGCACCTGCGAGGCCGCGCTGGCGCCGCACGGAGCCGGTCTTTACGAACGCTTCAAGCCCTGGTGCGACGAGTATTTCTTCCTCAAGCACCGCGCCGAGCCGCGCGGCGTGGGCGGGATCTTCTTTGACGACTACAACGAGGGCGGTTTTGACGCCGCCTTCGCCATGATGCGTTCGGTCGGCGATGCCTTCGTGCCGGCTTATCTGCCCATCGTCGAGCGCCGCCAGGGCTTTGCCTATGGCGAGCCGCAGCGCGAATTCCAAGCCTACCGACGTGGCCGTTATGTTGAGTTCAACCTCGTGTTCGATCGCGGCACCTTGTTCGGCCTGCAGTCGGGCGGGCGCACCGAATCGATCCTGATGTCGATGCCGCCGCACGTGACCTGGCGCTACAACTGGGCGCCCGAAGAAGGCACGCCCGAAGCCAGGCTCTACAGCGACTTTCTGCGTCCTCGGGATTGGGCGCATGAGACGCCCACGCATCTATGGCTCTGAATATCGGCCTGTTCGGCGGGAGTTTCGATCCGCCGCACCTGGCCCATCTGGCGCTGGCGCATGCCGCGCTCGACCAACTGAAGCTCGATCGCGTGCTGTGGGTGCCCGTTGGCGACCCGTGGCAGAAGCCGCGCCAACTGGCCGCGCCCGAGCACCGCCGTGCGATGGTCGAGCTGCTGATCGCGGGCGAGCCGCGCTTCGCGCTGGACGACTGCGAACTGCTCCGCCAAGGGCCCAGCTACACCATCGACACCGTCGAGGCGCATCTCGGCGACAATCTCGCCCTGATCATTGGCCAGGACCAGTACGCGCATCTGCACACCTGGCACCGCTGGCAGGCGCTGCTGCCCCTGGTGACTCTGGCCGTGGCGGCCCGGGCCGGGGAGCCGATCAGACCTAACGTTGAGTTAGAGCGCATTCCTCATCGCGTCATCAAGCTGGACATGCCAGCGATGACGACTTCATCCACTTCAGTCCGCGCCGGAGCCCGAACAATGTTGGGCAGCGGGGACATCAGCCCCTTGGTGGGCGGGCCTGTCGCCGGGTATATTGCCCAGCACGGCCTCTACAGCGAGCAATAACTGCATGGACATTCGCAAACTGCAACGCGCCATCGTCGATGGTCTGGAAGATGTGAAGGCACAGAACATTGTGGTCTTCAATACCGAGCACCTCTCGCCGCTCTTCGAGCGCGTGATCATCGCCTCGGGCACCAGCAACCGTCAGACCAAGGCGCTGGCTTCCAGCGTGCGCGAGACGGTCAAGGGCCGCGGCATGCAGGTGATGCGCTGCGAGGGTGAGGACAACGGCGAATGGATCATCGTGGACTGCGGCGCCGCCGTCGTGCACGTGATGCAGCCGGCCATCCGCGACTACTACCACCTCGAGGAAATCTGGGGCGGCAAGCCGATCAAGATGACCAAGGCCGAGACCGAGACGCGTCTGGTGAAGGCGTCCGAGGACAACGAGGCTCCGGCCAAGAAGCCCGCGGCCAAGAAGGCGGCTGCGAAGGCGCCAGCCAAGACCGCACCAGCCAAGAAGGTCGCCGCCAAGGCTCCCGCCAAGAAGGCGGCACCGGCCAAGAAGGGCGTCAGCAAGACCGTGGGCGTGAAGAGCGCAGCACCGGGCAAGGTCACCAAGACCATGACCGTCGGTGCTGCCAAGCCGGCGAGCAAGCCGGCGGCCAAGAAGGCTGCACCGGCGAAGAGGCCAGCCGCCAAAACCGTCGCCGCCAAGAAGGCGCCGGTGAAGAAGCCGGTCGCCAAGAAGGCCTGATGCGGCTCGTGCTCGTTGCCGTCGGCCAGCGCCAGCCGGCCTGGGCCGATGCCGCGTACGAGGACTTTGCCAAGCGCTTCCCGCCCGAGCTCAAGCTCGAGCTCAAGGCCGTCAAGGCCGAGCCGCGCACCAGCGGCAAGACGGCCGAGCAGATGATGGCGGCCGAGGCCACGCGCATCGAGGCCGCCATTCCCAAAGGCGCGCGCCGCATCATCCTGGATGAGCGCGGCGAGCGCCGCACCAGCATGGCGTTGGCGGAACGCATGAAGCTGTGGATGGGCGAGGGCCGCGACGCGGTGCTCGTCATCGGCGGGCCCGATGGCCTGTCGCCTGCGCTGAAGAGCACGGCTGACGAAACGCTGCGCCTGTCCGACCTGACCCTGCCTCACGCCTTTGCCCGCGTCCTGCTGGCCGAGGGGCTCTATCGCGCCTGGACGGTGATGACCGGCCATCCTTACCATCGAGAGTGATGTTCGACTTCATCTACCTGGCCTCGCAAAGCCCGCGCCGCAAGCAGTTGCTTGAACAGCTCGGCGTCAAGCATGAGCTGCTGCTGGCAGGCCCCGAGGAAGATGCCGAAGCGCTCGAGGCTGTGATCGAAGGCGAAGCGCCCGAGGTCTACGTGGCGCGCGTCACGCAGGCCAAGCTTGACGCGGCCCTGGCCCGCTTGGCCGCGCGCGGCTTGCCGGCTGCGCCGGTGCTGTGCTCCGACACGACCGTCGCGCTCGGTCAGCGCATTCTGGGCAAGCCGGCCGATGCGGCCGACGCGCTGGCCACGCTCAAGCTGCTCAGCGGGCAGCGGCATCGCGTCATCACCGCCGTTGCTGTGGGCCTGGGCGACAAGCGTGTGGCCGCGCTCAATGTCTCCGACGTCGAATTCGCGCCGGTATCGGACGCCGAGCTAACGCGTTATGTCGACAGCGGCGAACCTTTCGGCAAAGCCGGTAGTTATGCCATCCAGAGTCACGCGGCGGCCTGGATAAAGAACATCGGCGGCAGCTATTCAGGCATCATGGGTTTGCCCTTGTATGAAACCGCACAATTGCTCCAACAATGGGTCGTCAGGTTCTGAGGTGAGGTGAGTGTTTTTGCAAGGTCCGGGCCTTGCAAAAACATTCGAGGCATCAGCCCATGGAAGATATTCTGATCAACTGGTCACCCCAGGAGACACGGGTGGCCATTGTCGAGAACGGCGCCGTGCAGGAACTGCACATCGAGCGCACGTTGGAGCGGGGGCTCGTCGGCAACGTCTACTCCGGCAAGGTGGCGCGCGTGCTGCCCGGCATGCAGTCGGCCTTCATCGACATTGGCCTGGAGCGCGCGGCGTTCCTGCATGTGGCCGATCTCCATGTCAACGGCAGCACGCCGCGCAACCATCATGCTCATCTGGCTGAAGGCCATGTGCCCGTGCCGATCGAGAAGCTCGTGTTCGAGGGCCAATCGCTGACCGTGCAGGTGATCAAGGATCCGATCGGCACCAAGGGCGCGCGGCTTTCGTCTCAGATCTCGATCGCCGGCCGCATGCTGGTCTTCCTGCCGCAGGACGATCACATCGGTATCTCGCAGAAGATCGGTTCGCACGAGACGCGTGAGGCGCTGCGCGCGCGCATGCAGGCGCTCGTCGGCCTGCCCGAAGAAGGCGGCGGTGGCGGCTTCATCCTGCGCACCAATGCCGAAGACGCCAGCGATGAGGAGCTGGGCGCCGACATCGCCTACCTGCGCAAGACCTGGGCCACGATCCGCGAGCGCGCCCACCGCGCCGCTGCCGGCAGCATCCTGCACCAGGACCTGAGCTTGGTGGAACGCGTGCTGCGCGACCTGACCAACGAGCGCACCGGTTCGATCCGCATCGACTCCAAGATGCAGTTCGAGGTGCTGCATGGCTTTGGCGAATCCTTCATGCCGGCGGCCACGACCAAGCTCGAGCATTACAGCGGCGAGCGACCGATCTTCGATCTGAACAACGTCGATGCCGAGGTCAGCAAGGCGCTCTCGCGCCGCGTCGATCTGAAGAGCGGCGGCTATCTGGTCGTGGACCAGACCGAGGCCATGACGACGATCGATGTCAACACCGGCGGCTTCGTCGGCGCCCGCAATTTCGACGACACGATCTTCAAGACCAATCTCGAGAGCGCCGGCGCGATTGCGCGCCAGCTGCGCCTGCGCAACCTGGGCGGCATCATCATCGTCGACTTCATCGACATGACGCGCGAAGAGCACCGCACGGCCGTGCTGGCGGAGTTCCGCAAGCAGCTCGCCAAGGACCGCACCAAGGTCACGCTCGGCGGCTTCACGCAACTGGGCCTGGTGGAGATGACCCGCAAGCGCACGCGCGAGTCGCTCGCCCGCATGCTCTGCGAGCCTTGCCCGACCTGCGAAGGCCGCGGCCAGATCAAGACCGCGCGCAGCGTCTGCTACGACATCATGCGGGAGATCCTGCGCGAGGCGCGCCAGTTCTCGCCGCGCGAGTTCCGCGTGGTGGCGGCGGCCAATGTGGTCGAGATGCTGCTCGATGAGGAAAGCCAGCATCTGGCGGGCCTGTCAGACTTCATCGGCAAGCCGATCTCGCTGACGGCGGAGCCGGCGAATCAGACCGAGCATTACGATATCGTGCTCTTGTAGGTGAGTTCTGGTGAGCAGTGCAAAGATCATCATCATTGCCGGGCCGAATGGCGCGGGCAAGACGACTTTTGCGCGCGCGTTTCTGCCACAGGAAGCTCAGTGTCCGCGATTCATCAATGCGGACCTCATTGCCGCCGGCCTGTCGCCGTTCGCTCCTGAGACCGCCGCGATCAAGGCCGGGCGACTGATGCTTCAAGAAATTGAGGTTTGCGTGACGCGTCATGAGAGCTTCGCCTACGAGACCACTTTGTCCGGGTTGGGCTATTTGCGGCATATCGAGGCGTGGAGACGCGCTGGCTATCACGTCAGCTTGTTCTTTCTGAGCTTGCCCAGTGCAGATTTTGCCGTTGCGCGAGTGGCGGAACGCGTTCGACAGGGCGGGCACAATATTCCAGAAGACGTCATCCGCCGGCGTTTTGCCGCGGGGCGACGGAATTTCGATGTGCGCTACCGGCCGGCTGTGGATGCCTGGGCGCTGTACGACAACGCTGGCGAGGAGCCACAGCTGATTGAATGGGGAGAAGCACCATGACCCGCGACCAACTCGCTCAAGCCAAGGACAAGGATTTGCCTGCCTCTTTGATCGCCATTCGCCGAGCGGCGCGCCTGGCGCGCGAGACGGCGATGCAGACGGGAACGTCCATCGTGGTGCTGCGGGATCAACAACCGCTGCGCATTACGGCGGAAGAGTTGCGCCAATCGACCCTCAAATGAGGCGGTCTGCCAAGGCGTAGTACCGTTCCGGATTTCGTGACATGTCCGAAGTTCACCAAGCCGCCCAACACGGATACAGCGCCGAAGCCGCCAGCTACACACGCGGTCGCCCCGAGTACCCGGCAGAACTGAAATCCTGGCTGATGCAGGACATCGGCGTTAGCGCTGGCATGCAAGTCGTTGACCTTGGCGCCGGCACCGGCAAGTTCACGCGGCTGTTGACGGCGATTGGTGCCGAGGTCACGGCGATCGAGCCGGTGGAGGCAATGCGCTGCGAGCTCTCGCAAAAGCTGCCCGCGGTTCGCGCGCTGGCCGGCACGGCCAATGCGATGCCGCTGCCCAGCAGCTCGATGGATGCAGTGCTTTGCGCACAGGCCTTCCATTGGTTCGCCAACGAGGCCGCACTGACCGAGATCCAGCGTGTGCTGAAGCCCGGTGCTCATCTCGGACTGGTCTGGAACGTCCGCGATGAATCCGTCGATTGGGTCGCCGCCATCACCAAGATCATCACGCCCTACGAGGGCGATGCGCCGCGCTTCTACAAAGGTGATTGGCGCAAGCCTTTCGACGGCCGCCGCTTCACGGCGCCGGCGCTGACCTCGTTCAGCTACGCGCATGTCGGCTCGCCACAGCAGGTGATCATCGATCGCTTCCTGTCGGTCAGCTTCATCGCCGCCTTGTCGATCGATGAGAAGGCCCATGTCGCGCAGCGCCTGCAAATGCTGATCGATCAACACCCGGCCCTGAGCGGGCAAACCGAGATCGCCTTCCCGTACCGGACCGAAGCCTACAGCTGCCTTCGCCTGGGTTCATAGCCACCACTGGGCGAGTCGCACTGCGCACAGCTGGATGCGGCCTAGGGGAAGCAATGAGCTTGCGCCCCTGCCGGAGCAGAGAAAATTCCCCCATGCACCGGCGCCTGACGACCGGAAGCAACTACAGGGGGAATCGTGAAGTTTGTGAAAATCGCGTCGACCGAGAAGGCTCAATCTGCCCGCGTGTCAGTCGGGCTTGTCGGGTTTGTGGTGCTTGCCAGCCTGGCCAGCTGCGGCGGCGGTGGTGGGGGCAGCAGCGCTCCAGATTCCTCGGCGCCGGTTGTTCCGCCGCCGCAAGCCGAGGTGATCGCCGCCGATGCTGGCGTTTATTTCCCGTCCGCCGGTCCGACCAAATACTTTCGGGGCATCGATCCCCGTGAGTCTTCACTGCAGCCCGCTGGCAACTATCCCAATATCGAAACATGGTCCGGCAGCGGGACTGCGCGGACCCTCCACGAAACGGATCCCCTGCATGCCAGCATTGATGGAACGGCTGCGGGCGACGACGACCAGATCTCTGTCGCCAGCGACGGCGTGCATGAGCTTTCCGGAAAATGGATTGCGAAAGATGCCGTCATCCTGCGCTCGCCGGTGCTCAGGGGCGATCAGTACAAGGCGGTCGAACAGACGATTCCACTCGACGATCTGGACGGCGATGGACGTGGCGATAGCGCGGCTGTGGTCGTGACTGTGCAGGTCGTCGGGAATGAGTCTGCGCAGGTCGCCGCCGGCTTATTCGCCACGGCATTGAAGGTCGTGACCACGGCAACGGTGACGGTGACTGGCACGAAGGCAGGGCTTCAAGCGCCGGTCGCCGTGGTGTCCACGGACTGGTATGTGAGCGGCATCGGCCGGATCCGCACGGTCTACGTCGATGGCAGTTCTCCCGCGCCCAACAATGTCGTGACCGAGGAGTTGGCGGGCTATCGCGATGGCGCTCAAGCCTTCGGCTACATGGCCGGCACGCCGCTGTTCTCGGATCGAACGCTGGACTACCTCAAGGCGCCGCCTGCCGTGGAAACGGACGGCGTTGGCTATCTCGTCGCGCTCTCGCAAGGGGCCGGTGTCGCGAACAACTCGCTTGAAGGCGGCGGCCCCGTTGTGGGCACCTTGGTGGGCGCCGACGGCATGCCAGGATCGACGAAGACCTTGATTCTCACCGCATCGCATGGAGGTTACAGCCCGGCCGTGGTGAGCACCGGGACCGGCTACCTGGTGGTCAGCGGCAACTACAATGGGTTTCTTGCGCAGCGCGTGAGTTCGGCGGGGGCGCTGTTGGACGGACCACTTGGGGTGTCCATTTATTCAACCGGATCGGTGCGTGTTTCCACGCCCGCTTTGGCGCGGCTGGGCGATCGCATCCTGATGGCTTGGGCTGAGGAGACCGGCAATGCCGACGGGACGCGCCAGATCCGCGCCATGCTGCTGGATGCGGCCACCGGCCAGCCGGTCTCGTCGCCGGTGAGCATTGCGGCTCCTGGCGCGGATGTGGGCTACCCGCGAGTGGTGGCAGGGGCGGACGGCTTCCTCGTGGCGTTTTCGGGCTGGGCGGATCGCTACAACGGGACTCTGGCCAGAGCTTATGCCGCCACGATCTACGCAAGTCGCATTGGGACGAATGGACAGGTGATAGATCCACAACCGGTGGCGCTTTCCACCGCCGGCACCGCGCACGGCGTTGCTGAGGCGCGTTTCAACGGCACCGACTATGTCGTGAGTTGGCCCGACAACCGCAACCATCTGCAGGACGCGCACGGCGGCGTCTATCCGCCCGAAGACGCGGACATGGGGACGTTCTCGCAAGACATCTTTGCAACCCTGGTTTCGCCTTCAACGGGCTCCGTCAAGGCAGGATTGCCTGCGACGGGAATCTCGACGACAAGCGTGACGGCCTACCGCGATTCATCTGCACTGGCGATGACGACGAGTCAGATCGTGGACGTCCACAATGTGTTCGCCGCAGGCACCGCATCCGGCGTCTACCTGCGCCGGCTTGATGCAAGCTGGTCGGCAACGGGCCCCGCAAGTTCGCCGGACAATCTGTATGCCCTCGATGCGCTGCCGACCTTCTCGCAACGGCCGTTCCTGTACGGACTGACTCAGGTCGCGGGCAATGCCAGCAGCGCCCTCGCGGTCTTCGTCGGCAGCCAGTGCGGCGCAACGCTGTGCTCCACGCTCATCCTGCCGCCGACGACCCGATAGTCGGCTGCACCTGCTGCACCGTCGCCCTCAAGGGGCGCGCCAGACCACCGTGCTGACCAGGCCGCCTCCGGCCTTGGTGCCGATCAGCAACAGGCGATCGCTGAAAGGAATGATCGCGTTCTGGTTGAAGTTGGGCACCTGGGCGAGCAAGGTGAAGGTGCCGGTTGAGGCGAGTGCGCCGGACCCCGGCGAGAGGTCGGTCACGTAAGCCACCGATGTTGTGTCCAGGCCGTCCACCGGCCAGAGCGTGACGAGCGCGTTGAACGCCAGGTTCACGTGCCCTGGCATCGTGCCGGACGTGAATACGCCATTCGAGGGTGGCAGCCAATCGGCGCCCAACAGCTCATTGCCCAAGGACCCAGTGCTCGACCGGATCGGGTCAAAGGAGGCATCGAGCGCAACGGCGGCGGCGGCGCGGAAAAGCGTATCGCTCTCGTAGGTGAGCAACAGGGCTCCTCCGGCGGCGTAGGGTTGAAGGCCGATGTAGCTGTCCGGGGTCGACGGGCTGACCGTCTTGTTTGCAAGGAGCGCGCCCGTGACCGCATCTGCCACCGCGTAGTACTGCGATTGGCCGTCTTCCCAGACCGCGAAAACATGCTGCGCGTCGGCCGCGAGCTTCAATTGCGTGGCGTGACCGTCGGGCGCCAGAACGAGCGCAGCCCCGATCGCATTCCCCGCGGCATCGAACTGCTGCAGACGCAGGTCCAGCGAGACGAAACCTCCGCTCTGGTCATAGTTGGTCTTGAGCCAGAGCAGCCAGAAACGATTGCCCGTCGACGCCACAAGCACGTGGGGCGAGTAGCTGTCAAAGGTGAGGGATGAGCCTGGAATGAGCAGCGTGGTCTGCAGCGTCTGATGCTGGCCGTTCGCGTCAAAGCCTTGCATGACGATGCCGTCATTGTTCAGTCCGAATACACGCAATTCATTGCCAAGCCGCAGCAAGGCCTCGGCGTCGAAGAAGTTGGTCGGCGGTGGCGGGTTTCGATAGTTGTACGAACTCAGCAGCACGCCCCTCAAGTCGAAGGCATTGAGCGTGAATCCGGCCGCGAGATTGGTTTGCGACGGGGCAGAGCCCAGGACTACGGCGTGGTCATCAAAAGGCACTGCGCCGATCTCGTACAGGATCGTCTGCCCGGCGGATTCGCCGGAGGGCACGACGACATCCTGCACAGGCAGGTAGCCCATGCCCTCGGTCAAGCCGTCCCAGGTGTCGAGTTGCTCGGTCGTGATCTGGTGGACAGATGGAACATTCGGCCCGGGCTGCTCCAGCTGCATCTGCACGATGCCAAGGCCTTTGGCATACCAACGCCGTTGCACGACGTCGACGGTGTCGCTGTAGAGGCCCGTCTTCGAAAAGGTGACGCGCTCGCGCAATGTCGTGTCAACGCGAATGGCCTGGATCTGACGGCGATTCGGCAGCGTGATGGTTTCAGCGCCGATGACGCGATTCCAGATGGCGACGTCAAGCGCGTCCTTGATGCCATCGCCGTCGACATCCGTGCCGCCGTCATCGAAGTGCCGGTCATACAGCGTGTACTGATCATTGATCAGCACGGGTGAGCGCAGTTGGAGGCCATCGCTGTGGTCGGCCGCGATCGAGCTGACGGGCTGCAGGCTCGCCGGTTCCGTGACGCTTCCAGCCGAAGCCTGGACGGTGGATGAATCCGCGCCTGTGTTGAACAGATTGCTCGCCTGCTCGGTCACGCTGGCGCTCGCCGAGGCCGCGCTCGGCAGGCTGGCGATCTTGACGCCTGCTCGAGACGTGGACTGCGCTTGCGAGGTTCCGGACTGATGCTTGACGACATCGGTATAGACCGTCGACTGTCCGCTGGGGCCATAGGGTTGGTCAACGCCGTGATAGGTCCACACCGCTCTCGGGCGGAGGACGCGCAGCGTCGTGGCGTCCGCCTCAAGCACGGCGCCCGTGGCCGGCGCTGTGGGGACCAGACCTGAAGTCTTGACGGGAGGAGGAGGCGGTGGGGGCGGCGGCGGAGCGCTTGATCCGCCTGAGTCCCCACCACCACCACCACCACATGCGCTCAGCGCGCTGACCAAGCTGAACAAAATGACCAAGCGCTTCTGTGAACGCTGTTTCCCAGGCTTGAACATCGATCCCCCCACAAGATTTTTTGGCGTGCGGATTCTCTATCGAAAGCGCGGTGCCCGGGCTCCGGAAAATCCAGTGATGGCGAGTCCCCAACAGCTCCGGCGCCAGCACCGGCTTTCGCGGCCGATTGCCCCGGGCGGGTCGCCGGGCGTTACGCGAGAATGCGACGGAAGGGGAGGCACGATGACACAAGATCTTTTGCTGACAAACAACTGGGCGATCGACGCACAAGGCCTGCACAAACGCTTTCGCGATGTGCACGCCGTGCGCGGGCTGGATCTTCAAGTTCGCAAGGGCGAGGTGTTCGGCCTGCTCGGCCCCAACGGCGCCGGCAAGACCACCACGCTCGAAATGCTGGAAGGGCTGACCCAGCCCGACGAAGGCACGGTGCGCGTGCTGGGCCTGGACTACAAGACCCAAGGGCGCGAGATCCGCGAGCGCATCGGCGTGCAGTTCCAGAGCACGCAGCTCGACGACAAGATCAAGGTGCGCGAGGCGCTGACGGTCTACGCCAGCTACTACCGCAAGCCGCGCGCGGTGGCCGATCTGCTGCAGCTCCTGCAACTGCAGGACAAGGCCGAAGCGCTGCAAGGCAAGCTCTCGGGCGGCCAGCGCCAGCGCTTGACGCTCGGGCTGGCGCTGGTCGGCGACCCGGAGCTGGTGTTCCTCGATGAACCGACGACGGGCCTGGATCCGCAGGCGCGGCGCGGGCTGTGGGATGTCGTGCGCCATCTGCGCGACGAAGGCCGCACGGTGCTGCTGACCACGCACTACATGGAAGAGGCGGAAGTGCTGTGCGACCGTATCGCAATCATGGACCAGGGCAGCGTGCTGCGTCAGGGCACGCCGCGCGAGCTGATCGCGAGCCTGGGCCAGCCCAGCGTGGCCGAGATCGAGTTTGAAGGCACGCCGCCACCGCTGGAGCCTTTCGCACAGGCACTCGGCCGCCCGCTCGAAGTGCAGGGCGAGGTGTGGACGCTGCGCATGGCCGATCCCAAGACCGAGCTGCAATCGCTGCTGGCCTGTGCCGAGCGCTGTGCATTGCCCTTGCGCCAGTTGCACATGCGCCGCGCCAGTCTGGAGGATGTATTCCTGCAATTGACGGGCAAGAGCCTCAGAGACTGAGAAGGAGCGCCACCGATGTTTTTCCGCAAACTTCTGCGCCAGATCGGCTTCAGCCTGCGCATCTATCTGCGCGCCCGTTCCGCCCTCTTCTGGACGCTCGCCTTTCCGATCCTGATGCTGCTCGGCATGGGCACGATCTTTGGCGGCGGCGAGGGCAAGGGCCCGACGCTGGTCTGGTCGAGCGCGACCGAGACAGCCGAGGACCAAGGCCTGCAGACCGCGCTCAAGGAACGCGGCGTGCAGATCGAGCGCGTGGCGCCTGACGCCGCGCAGGCGCGTTGGCAGCAGGGCAAGGTCCCGGCCATGCTCGAAGGCGAAGGTGGCCGCTACCGCCTGCACGTCAACAGCTATCTGGCGGCTCAGGGCTTCCAGATGGAAGCGCTGTTGCAGCAGGCCTGGCTTGTCTCCGAAGCACGCCGCGCCGGCACGCAGCCGCCGCCGCGCGTGCCGGTCGAGGTGAGCAGTCCCGGTGGCCACCATGCGCGCAATTACGCGGCCTTTCTGCTGCCGGGCCTGCTCGGTCTGAACGTGCTGGTGATGGGTCTTTTTTCGGCCGGCATGGTCGATGTGATGCTGCGCGAGAAGGGCGGCTACAAGCGCCTGGCGGTCACGCCGTTGCCGCGCGCCGTCTACCTGGCCTCGCAGATGTGCATGCGGCTGATCATCCTGGCCATCGCGGCGGTGGCGCTGCTGGCTTGTGGCGTTGTGGTGTTCGGCATTCATTGCGAAGGAAGCCTCGGCGCCCTGGCCGTGCTGATGTTGCTCGGTGCCGTCTGCTTCATCGCCCTCGGTTATCTGCTGGCCAGCCTCGCGCGCTCGCCCGAGGCCTATGGCGGCATCTCCAATATCTTCTTCATGCCGATGATGCTGCTCTCGGGCGTCTATTTCTCGCTCGACAGCGCGCCGGCCTGGTTGCAGGCGATTCCCGCCGCGCTGCCTTTGGCGCCACTGTTGTCGGCCTTGCGCGCGGTGTTCAACGATGGCGCCACGCTGGTCAGTCAGGCCCGGCCGCTGATGATCGTCGGGGCCTGGGCGGTGGTCTTGTTCGCCCTGGCTGTAAGACGCTTCAAATGGGTGTGAAGCATCGTGCAGAATGTCGCGCATGGCTGAATTCACACGACTCCCGTCCTTCCTGACCCGCCGCGTGTTTGCGGCGGCGGGCTTTGCAACCCTGGTCTGCCTGCCCGCCGCAGCGCAGTTCCGCGTCGAGGTCACCGGCGTCGGCGGCACGCAGATCCCGATCGCGATCGCGGACTTCCGCGACGAGATCAAGTCCAAGCAGCCGATCAGCGCGATCATCCGCTCCGACCTGGAACGCAGCGGCCAGTTCCGCATCGTGCCGGCCACGGGTGCGGCGATGTTCGAGGGCTCGGCCCCTAACTACAACGATTGGCGGACCAAGGGCACCGATGCGCTGGCTGCGGGCTCGGCGGCTCCGTTGGCCGATGGCCGCATCGACGTGCGCTACAAGCTCTTCGATGTGGTCAAGGGCGCCGACCAAGGCGGCGAGGCCCAGGCCGTGCCGCCCGACGATGTGCGCCTGGCTGCGCACAAGATCGCCGACTCGATCTACCTGAAGCTGACCGGCGAGCGCGGCGTGTTCGCCACCCGCATGGCTTATGTCACCAAGGCCGGCAGCCGCTACACGCTGCGCATCACCGATGCGGACGGCGAGGGCGGCCAGGTGGCCTTGAGCAGCCCGATGCCGATCATCTCGCCGGCCTGGTCGCCCGACGGCAAGGAGTTGGCCTATGTGTCCTTCGAGACGCAGAAGGCCGTGGTCTGGGTGCAGAACCTGTCGACCGGCGGCCGCCGTCAGGTGGCCAATTTCAAGGGCTCGAACAGCGCACCCACCTTCTCGCCCGACGGCTCGCAGCTGGCCGTGACGCTGTCGCGCGCGGGTGGCTCGCAGCTCTTCCTGATGAACCGTGACGGCAGCAATGTGCGCCGCATCACGCAGAGCTACGCGATCGACACCGAGCCGGTGTTCTCGCCCGACGGTCAGTTCATCTATTTCGTCAGCGACCGCGGCGGCAGCCCGCAGATCTACCGCATGCCACCCACCGGCGGCACGCCCGAGCGCATGACCTTCAGCGGCAACTACAACATCAGCCCGACGCTCAGCCCCGACGGCAAGACGCTGGCCTACATCACCCGCCAGGGCGGCAATGTGTTCCGCCTGAGCGTGATGGACATCCAGAGCAAGGCCTCGCAGCAGATCACCGACACCACGCAGGACGAGAAGCCCAGCTTCGCGCCCAATGGCCGGATGATCGTCTACGCCTCGCGCGCCGACGGTCGCGACGTGCTGATGACCACCACCATCGACGGCAAGATCAAGGCCAAGCTGATTTCCACGGCGGCCGATGTGCGCGAGCCGACCTGGGGCCCCTTCGCCGGGCGCTAGGGTGGCTGGACAGGCACCGTATAACTTGATAATTACTTTTATGAGCACTTTTCAGCAAGCCTTAAGACGGCCTTGCTGTTACATGCGGGACAATGCCGTGTTCTTTTGTGGCCACCAGCCCGAGACCAACACCCGACGCAGTACCCGGGAACACTAACAAGATTGCTACAGGAGTGACTCCTATGAAGATGACCCGCTATACCCTTTCCCTGTTGGCTGTTGCTGCAATGGCCGGTTGCGCCTCCAAGGTGGACCTGGACAAGACGCCGGTGCCGGTGGTTGACCACGCGCCGGCGGCGCAGCCTGCTGCCCAGCCGGTTCAGCCGGCCGTCTCGCAGGTCAAGACCGTTGACCTGGGCGCCGAATACACCGCCGCCGTCTCCGACAAGCGCGTCGTGTACTTCGACTTCGACAGCTTCACCGTCAAGGACGACTACCGTGGCCTGCTCGAAGCACATGCCAAGCGCATGAACAACGACAAGAAGGTCGCCCTGCGCCTGGAAGGCAACACCGACGAGCGCGGTGGCCGTGAGTACAACCTGGCCCTCGGTCAGAAGCGTGCTGAAGCCGTGGCCAAGTCGCTTGAAGTGGTGGGCGTGTCGGCCGGCCAGCTCGAAGCTGTGAGCTTCGGCAAGGAGCGTCCGGCTGCTGACGGCCATGACGAAGCCGCCTGGGCCAAGAACCGCCGCGTTGAACTGAAGGACAAGTGATGCTGGCAGCGCGTCCTGCTCAGTCAGGCCGGTTTGCACCACTCGCCGGGATTTTCCTTGCGTTGGTCTGCCTGCTCAGCTTTCCGGCCCGCGCGGCGCTGTTCGAGGATGACGAGGCTCGCCGCGCCATCCTGGAGCTGCGCGGTCGCCTGAAGGCGCTGGAGGACGCGAATGCTCAGTTGCAGGATCAGAACCGGTCGATGAATCAGTCCGTCGAGCCGCTGCGCCGCAGTGTGCTCGACCTGAACAACCAGATCGACACCCTGCACGCCGAGATGGCCAAGCTGCGCGGCGACAACGAGCAGCTCGCACGCGATCTGGCGGACACGCAACGCAAGGTGACCGACCAGAGCGACTCGATCAACTCGCGCCTGCGTCCGCTGGAGCCGCAAGCGGTGACGGTGGATGGCAAGCAGTTCCAGGTCAGCCCCGATGAATCGCGCCAGTACGACGCGGCAATGGGCATGGTGCGCCGAGGCGATTTTTCCCAGGCCGCTGAAACGCTCCAGAGCTTCCTGCGCCGTTATCCGGCCAGCGGCTATGCCGATTCGGTGACCTTCTGGCTCGGCAACGCGCAGTACGGCAACCGCCAGTACAAGGACGCGATCGCGACCTTCAAAGGCCTGCTGTCGGCCCGCCCTGACTATGCCCGTGCGCCCGAAGCGCAGTTGGCGGTGGCCAATTGCCAGATCGAGCTCAAGGACGTCAAGCTGGCCAAGAGGACCTTGCAGGATCTGATCAAGAACTTCCCCGGCACCGATGCCGCGCAAGCGGCCAAGGAACGCCTCGCGGCTTTGCGCTGAACTTGCAAGTTAGCCCTGAAAATTCATGAAAGGCCTCCGAGGGAGGCCTTTTCTTTTGCCCGAATAAAATCCCCTGATGCAAGACATCGACATGGCCTCGCTGGGCCACCAAGTGCTGTGGGCCGCCTTCGCGCTTTCCTTCGTCATGGGCGCCATCGCGCAGCGAACGCATTTCTGCACGATGGGCGCGGTGGCGGACATCGTCAACATGGGCTCCTGGGCGCGCATGCGCATGTGGGTGCTGGCCATCGGCGTGGCCATGATCGGCTTCAACGCGATGGTGGCCGTCGGCTGGCTCGATGCCGGCAAGACGATCTATGCGGCGCCCCGGCTGCTGTGGCTCTCCAATATCGTCGGCGGCTTCATGTTCGGCTTCGGCATGGTGATGGGCTCGGGCTGCGGCAGCAAGACGCTGGTGCGTCTCGGCGCGGGCAATCTCAAATCGCTGCTGGTGTTCATCGTGATGGGCATCGCGGCCTTTGCCACGCTCAAGGGCGTGACGGCGATCGTGCGTGTGAACACGGTCGATGCGGTGTCGGCTCAACTGTCGACCGGGCAGGATCTGCCCTCGATGCTGGCGCCGGCCTTCGGCATCGCCAAGCAGACGCTGGCGCTGGGGATCGGCGCCGTCGTGGGCCTCGCTCTGATCGCCTGGGTGCTGATGCGTGAAGAGGGCCGCAGCGCCGATGTGCTGGTCGGCGGCATCGTCACCGGCCTCGTGATCGCCGGCATCTGGTGGGTCAGCGGCCATCTGGGCCATGTGGCCGAAGATCCGAACACGCTCGAAGAAGTCTTCGTGGGTTCCAACTCGCCGCAGCGCATGGACGGCCTCAGCTTTGTCGCGCCCGTGGCCTACTTCCTCGACTGGCTGATGTTCTTCAGCGACAAGAGCAAGGTGCTGACGATCCCGATCGTCTCGGTGATCGGCGTGGCGATGGGTTCGGGCGTCTATGCGCTGGTCACGCGCACGTTCCGCTGGGAAGGCTTCCGCACCGTGGACGATATGGCTCAGCACATGATCGGCGGCGTGCTGATGGGCATCGGCGGCGTGGTGGCGCTGGGCTGCACGATCGGGCAGGGGCTCTCGGGCGTGTCCACGCTGAGCATCGGCAGCTTCATCGCGCTGGCTTCGATCATCCTCGGCGCGGTGGCTTGCCTGCGCTGGCAGATGTCGAGAATCTGATGCTCGACGCTGATCTGGAACGCCGCTTTGCCGGCCTGCGCCGCCTTTATGGCGACGCGGGCTACGAGGCCTTGCGCGGCGCGCATTTCGCGGTCGTGGGCCTTGGCGGCGTCGGCTCCTGGGCCGTCGAAGCACTCGCTCGATCCGGCGTGGCCAAGCTGACGCTGATCGACTTTGATCAAGTGTCCGAGTCGAACATCAACCGGCAGATCCAGGCGCTCGGCTCGACCGTGGGCATGTCCAAGGGCGAGGCGCTGCGTCAGCGCATTGCGGACATTCATCCCGGCTGCGAGGTGAACTTCGTCGAGGAATTCGTGGAAGAGGCCAACTGGCCCGCATTGCTGACCACGCCGGTTGACGGCCTGATCGACGCCTGCGATCAGGTCCGTGCAAAAGCGGCGTTAGCGGCCTGGGCGCGCGCGGGCGACCACGCCTTCGTGACCGTCGGCGCGGCGGGCGGCAAGCGCCTGCCGCAAGCGGTCGAGCTCGAAGACCTGGCGAACACCACGCACGATCCCTTGCTGGCCAGCCTGCGCCAGCGCCTGCGCAAGCAGTACGCGGCGCCGCGCACCGGCAAGATCGGCGTGGCCTGTGTGTTCTCGCGCGAAGCCGTGCTGCGGCCGCAGGAAGAAGACGGCGAAGCCTGCGATGTCGACGGCACGCTGAACTGCGCGGGCTACGGCTCCAGCGTCGCGGTCACGGCGACCTTCGGCATGACGGCTGCGGCCGAACTGGTGCGACATTTCCTGAAAACTTCCCGCTGACTTATTGCCAAGCAGGGTAATTCCCTCCTATAATGTGAGGCTCTGCTTAAGGGGCGGTAGCTTCTCAAGACGCTTCATAGAGTCATGTGGGGTTGTTAGCTCAGTTGGTAGAGCACCGGACTTTTAATCCGATGGTCACAGGTTCGAATCCTGTACAACCCACCAGTTTCCTTGGTTTGTTTTGAATGTGTTCAGTGGGTCCTTAGCTCAGTTGGTAGAGCAGCGGACTCTTAATCCGTAGGTCGACAGTTCGAATCTGTCAGGGCCCACCACTCAACACTGCCGAATTCGCTGGGCTCAAAGTCAGCAAGAAGAATTCGGGTCCTTAGCTCAGTTGGTAGAGCAGCGGACTCTTAATCCGTTGGTCGAAGGTTCGAATCCTTCAGGGCCCACCAAATCCGCAAGGGGATCAGTCGCAAGGCTGATCCCCTTTGTGTTTTTAGCCGACAAAAGGCGGGCCTTTTTTGCTCAGCCAACGCGCGACGCGGAGGTGAACGAGAGTCTCAATCCCAGCGCTGCGGCCACCTTCATCACCGTGGCAAAGCTCGGGTTGCCATCGGCAGAAAGAGCCTTGTACAGACCCTCTCGTGTCAAGCCGGTTTCGCGCGCCAGCTGGGACATATTTCTGGCGCGCGCGACGACGCCGAGAGCGTGAGCGATGAAGGCGGGATCATCGCCACCTTCTTCCATGCAGGCGGCCATGTACTCGACGATGTCCTGCTCGGTCTTCAGGTATTCAGCCGAATCCCACGGGCTTGTTTTCAGGGTCATGTTCCTTGCTCCAGCTCGCGCGCCATCTTCAAGGCGGTTTTGATGTCTTCCGCCTGCGTGCTTTTGTCGCCGCCGCATAGCAAAACAATCATCAAGCCGCCGCGCTGCGCGTAGTACACGCGGTAGCCGGGACCCGCGTCGATCTTCATCTCATGCACGCCACCTGTCAGTGCGCGGCTTTGGCCTGGATTGCCGAGACTTAATCGATCGATGCGAGCCTGAATCCGGCTTCGCACCATGCGGTCCCGCAAGCTCAAGAACCACGCCTCGAACGCTTCGGTCTTGCTGATCTGCAGACCCGGTTGATTCTGGTGATGAATCTCTGTTGTGTCAACCATGGTTGTCTATTTTTGACTGTTCGCCATGGATGCACGGTGGCTGCCCCTGCGCCCGCAAGCCATCCCTAAGAGCGTGCCATCGCACCTGTGTCGGCAAGTGCTCTCAAGCCGGGCGACAATGCGCAGCTATGCCAGCACCTACCGAAACCGCGCTGCTCGCAGCGCTGCAATCCGTCGTCGATCCCGAAACCGGCCAGGACTTTGTCACCGGCAAACAGCTGAAGAACCTGCGCATCAACGGTGCAGCGGTCAGCTTTGATGTCGAGTTAGGCTATCCGGCCGCCAGCCTGGTCGACGGCCTGCGCGCGCGGCTTGAAGCCGCGGCCAGCACGGTCGAGGGCGTCGGCCACATCACCGTCAACATCAGCAGCAAGATCGCCGCGCATGCGGTGCAGCGCGGCGTGCAACTGCTGCCGGGCGTGAAGAACATCGTCGCTGTGGCCTCGGGGAAGGGCGGTGTGGGCAAGAGCACCACGGCCGTCAACCTGGCCCTGGCGCTGGCGGCCGAAGGCGCCCGCGTGGGCGTGCTCGATGCCGACATCTACGGCCCCAGCATGCCGCTGCTTCTTGGCGTCAGCGGCCCGCCGCAGAGCGCCGACGGCAAGATGATGGAACCGCACATCGGCCACGGCCTGCAGGTCATGTCGATCGGCTTCCTCGTCGATGAAGACCAGGCCATGATCTGGCGCGGCCCGATGGCGACGCAGGCGCTTGAGCAGTTGCTGCGCCAGACGCATTGGTCTGATCTCGACTACCTGATCATCGACATGCCGCCGGGCACCGGCGATATCGCGCTGACGCTCTCGCAGCGCGTGCCGCTGACGGGCGCGATCATCGTGACCACGCCGCAGGACATCGCGCTGATCGACGCCAAGAAGGGCCTCAAGATGTTCGAGAAGGTCAATGTGCCGATCCTCGGCCTCGTCGAGAACATGGCGGTTCATGTGTGCACGAACTGCGGCCACGCCGAGCACATCTTCGGCGCCGACGGCGGCCGAAAAATGGCGCAGCAATACGACATCAGCTACCTCGGCGCCTTGCCGCTGGCGATGAGCATCCGTGAGCAGGCCGATGCTGGCAAGCCGACCGTGGCGGCCGATCCCGACGGTGAGCATTCGGCGCTGTACAAATCGCTGGCCCGCGCCGTGGCGGTCAAGATCGCCGCTCAGACCAAGGACTTCTCGTCCAAGTTCCCGACGATCACGATCTCGAAGAACAGCTGAGCGTTCTCTCTCGGGCCTCTCAGCCACTCAGGCGAGGCCGAGCGCTTCTTCCAGCTCCCGCGGCCCATAGGGCTGCGGCGCGTGCGGCCACGCTTGAACGAGCGTGAGCATGCGTGCATTGAGCGGCGCCTGCCGCCCCTGGCGATGCGCGAGGCGAACCACCTCACCGCACAGCGCATCGATCTCGGTCGTGCGACCCAGCTGCAGATCGTCGGCCATGCTCGAGCGGGCCTTGTCGTCGATCTTCAGCATGCGCCGCGCCAGCAGGCGGAACAGCGGCGTGGGCAGGCGCAGGGCCTGGATCAGGCGGCGCGGCGGCAGCGGGGTGAACTGCGCGACCGTGAAGCCGGCGGCCTCCAGCACATCAAGCGCCTCGGCCTGCAGCGCGGCAAAGCAACGCCGGTAACCGCGCTCGAGCAACTCGGCGCGCAGCGGTCGGCCCGAGAGTGCATTGACGGGGTTGTTCAAGTTGATCAGCAGCTTGCCCCATTGCACGGCGCGCAGGTCCTGCTGCCATTGCAGGCCGACGCTGGCCTGTGCAAAAGCCTGCGCCAGATCGGCGATGGCGGCATCGCCCGGCGAACCCTCGACGATCAGCTTGCCGCCGGTGCCGCGGTGGTAATGGCCGGGTGAGAGTTCGGCCACGTTGAACGGCACCATGCCGGCGCGCACATCGAGGCTCGGCGCGGCGGCTTGCGCGCGTTCGGCATTGCTGATGCCGTTCTGCATCGACAGCAGCAGGCTACCCGGCAGCAGCGCGTGTTGCAGCGACTGCGCGGCCTCGAAGGTGGCGCCGCTCTTGACGCACAGCAGCGTCACATCGGGCGCGAGGCCCACGGGTGGTGTTTCATGCAGATGGAATTGCCCGACGTGGAGCTGCTTCTTGTGGCCATCGCAATCGGTGACCAGCAGCCCATGTTCGGCGAGCGCGGAGAGCACGCGCGGGCGCCCCACGAAGTGCACGATGCGGCCGGTCGCGGCCAGCAAGCCGCCCAGATAGCAGCCGACCGAGCCAGCTCCCATCACCAGGACGGAAGCGGTCATGCCGCCGGGTGTGCGAGGTCGCGCAGCATGGTCGGGCCGGCACGGCGTTCGATCTCGGCGAGCAGCTCGGCGCCCCAGCCGAGCGCGAACATGCCCTCGCCCACGACGAACATCGGGCCGACCATCAGGCCGACCATGTCGTCGACAAAAGCCGGCTTGCGGCCTTCGTAGTAGTGGCCAACAAACTGGATCACCCAGCCCAGCGCGAAGCTGCCCAGACCCCAGCCGAGCCAGGCGCCGACCGAGCCTTCGGCCAGAGGTTCAGCCAGCGTGAACAGCAGGCCGTTCACCAGCGCGGTGACCGCGCCGAGCGCGAAGTTGCCGCGCGTCAGATACCAGATGGAACCGGCGATGAAGAGCAGGCCGGCGGCGCTGAGCGTGAAGTCGCCCAGGTGGATTTGCGCGCGGCCGAGCAGCACACCGATGGCAAAGACGATCAGCGGGATGCCCACGAAATGGGTGGCGATGTTGCGACGGTCGCGGTGGTACTGAGCGTACTGAACCATCAGCTCGTTTGCCGGGCGCAGGGGTGAGGCGGCCATGGCGATCTCCAGTTTTTGGGCTGAGAGGAATGCTAGCGCGGAAAACGGGCAAGATGCGAATCATGACTACGGATTTCCCCTGCACTTTGTGGCGCGGCAGCCTGCTCCTGTCGCTGGTTCTGCTGAGCGCTTGCGCGGGGCCGCAGACTCCGCTGAAATCAGAAGTTAGCCCGCAAGCACAGGTGCAGGCGCTCGACGACGAATACCTTGCTTTACAAAGCTCGAAAGGCGGGCAGCTTCAAGCGGTCGACGCCAAGGGTTCGCAGGTCCGCATCCTGGTGTTCCGTGGCGGCAAGGCGCCGCAGGTCGGGCACAACCATGTGCTGACGGTGCCGGCGCTCAAGGGCTGGTTGTGGACGCCGCAGAAGGGCTTGAGCGGAGCGCGCTTTGCCTTGGAGTTCCGCCTTGACCAGTTGCTGATCGACGCGCCCGAGCAACGCGCGGCACTCGGTCCCGGCTGGGCCTCGACCCTTTCTCCCGAGGACGTGGCGTCAACGCGCGAACACATGCTCGGTGCCGACAATCTGCAGGCCGAAGCGTTCCCGTGGGTGCGCTTGCGGTCGGTGCAGATTGCGGGCGAGGCGCCGGCCCTGGCCGCCGAGATCGAGATCGAGCTGCACGGCCAGCGTGAGCGGCAATGGGTCGCCTTGCACGCGGAGCCGTCAGCGCAAGGCTGGCGGGTGCGCGGCAGCCTCGTCGTGCGTCAGTCGGACTATGGCGTCAGGCCCTACAGCGTGCTGGGCGGGCTGCTCGCGGTGCAGGACGAACTGGTCATCGATTTCGCCGTGCAGACGCGCATGCACGCACAGGCGCACTGACTCGCCCGTTCTTTCTTCAGGCAAGCCCGTCGAACGGCAGCACGCTGACGAAATCGCCAGCGCGCACATCGCCCTGGTCGTGGACCAGCACGATCACGCCGTTGGCGTTGCTCATGCTGCCCAAGGTGCTGGCGCCCGGCGCAGTGGTGGCTTCCACCACCCAGCAGCGACCTTCGCGCCGCACCGTGCCGCTCTTGTATTCGGTGCGGCCGCGCGGCTTGCGCAAGCTGTTCAGGCAGCGCGCCCGCACCATCGGCAGCCGGCCCGGCGTGGTGCCGCTCATGCGCAGCAGTGCTTCGCGGACCAGTGCATAGAAGGTGCTGATCATGGCGGCGGGGTCGTCGGGCAAGGCAAACAGCAGGGCTGGCGCGGTGAAGTCGCCGATGCGTCCGACGGCCATGCGTCCGCCGGGGCTCAAGGCGAGATTCCAGTGCTGGACCTGGCCGAGATCGGCCAGCACGCGCTGCATCAGATCGCTGGCATCGTCAAGGTCTCCGTATTCAAGGCCGCCCGCGCAGACGATGGCGTCGGCCCGGCGCGCGCCGTGGCGGAAGGCATCGAACAAGGTGTCGACTTCCATCTCGACAGCGCCGAGATCGACGAGCTCGAAGCCGAGCCGGTGCAGCAAGGCCTGCAGCGCGCAGCGGTTGGCTTGCGGGTTCTTGCCCGTGGCGATCACGCCCACCCGCAGCTTGCGCCAGACCGAGATCTTCTCGATGCGCAAAGAGGCAAGCAAGGCCAGTTCTACGGCGCGCAGTTGGCGGCCCGCCGGAATCGCGACGCCGCCCAAGGGCATGTCGTGACCGGCCACGCGCCGGAAGTCGCCGGCATGCACGACCTGGGCCGGGATCACGATGGAGTCGCCTTCATCACTGAGTGCGTTGAATGGGGCCACGGTGTCGAAGCCGCGCGGCAAGGGTTCCCCCTGACCGATGCGCAGGCAGTGCCGCAAGGGCAGCAACGCGCCTTGCGCATCGCCGGCCCAGCTGGGATCGGCAATCACGAAGCGCGTGGGCGCATCGAGCTCGAGTTCCTCACCGCGCAGCGCGTAGCCTTCGACGCCCGCGGTGTCGTACAAGGGCAGCGGAACGCCGGCCACGACGTCGCAGGACAGCACGCGGCCCAGGGCCCGGCTCAGATGGACGACTTCGCGTTCGCGCGGGGGCAGCAGCAGCCTTTCGATGAATTCACTGGCCTGGCTCAAGGGCAGCAATTCAGGCTTGTAGTCGCGCAGTGTGGTGGTGATGTTGGCAAGAGAATCGGGTTCCATGAAACCGATTCTGTGGGGGCGAAAATCAGCGCAATCTGCGGCTCATCAAGTCTTTGTCGAGCGAGCTGCCATCGGGGAATTTGAGTGCTCCACCCAGGCGTCCGTAGCGAGAAAAACCGCAGGTTTCATAGAGTTTCACGGCGACTTTGTTGCTGCTCGTCACGCTCAGGGTGATCAGTTCAATACTGTCCTGTTTGCTGAGCAAACGCATGGCCGCTTCGAGCAACTCGCGGCCGATGCCGCGCCCTTGATGATCGGGCGCCACCATCATGCCGGCGACATGCGCGATGTGCCGCACCTTGGCGCGCAGCTCGCGCTCGCAACTGATCGCGCCGGCCAGCTCGCCGCCTTCGGAGGCGGCCACCAGCGTGAACAGGCAGGTGCCCTTGCTGCCACCGCTCAGGCGCGAGCGGTAGCTGGCGGCGTCACGGGCGCGTTCGGTTTCGGCATCGGAGGTGAAGGCATCAGGATGGCGCGTCAGCATCTGGTCGCGCAGCCGCTTGTAGGCGTGCAGATCGGATTCGGCCAACAGGCGAAGATGGACGGCAGACACAGCGGGCTCAGACATGGGTTTGCAAGGCCTGCAGCTGCGCGAGGCTGTTGATGTTGAAGAAGGCGCGCTCGTCATCAGGCCGCTCGAAGCGCACCAGCCGATGTCGTTGCGAGCTCATCCATTGCTGGGCGCCGCGCTCACCGCGTGCCAGTGTTGCAGCCAGGCGCTCGTGAATCTCGCAACGCAGCAGCGCGAACAGCGGTTGGACGCGCCCATCGGAGCTGCAGGGCAGCGCCACGGAGACGTCCTCATCTCCGTCACTCAAGCGGGCCGCCAGATCGAGCGGCAGCAAGGGCGCATCGCAGGGCGCGCACAGGATCCACTCGGTGGCGGCAGCGCGCATACCGACCAGCAGTCCGGCGAGCGGCCCCTGGAAATCGGCTTCGGCGTCGCGCAGCACGCGCACGCCCAGTTCGGCATAAGCCTCGACATTGCGGTTGGCGCTGATCATCAGCGAGCCCACCTGGGGCGCCAGCCGGGCCATCACATGCTGCACCATCGGCCGGCCCGCGAGCATCTGCAGGCCCTTGTCACGCCCACCCATGCGACTGCCACGTCCGCCCGCGAGGATCAAGCCGGTGATGGAGCTCTTATCCACCGATGAAATGCATTTCGATGCGGCGCTCCTGGATGGGCGCCGCGCCGCTGGCACGCAGCTCGGAGTAGCGGTCCGCACGGCGTTCCCAGATCGAGGCAATCGCCTGCGCGAGCGTGGCGTCGTCGACGTTCTCGCGCAGCAGGCCGCGCAGGTCGGTGCCCTGGTGTGCGAACAGGCAGGTGTAGATGCGGCCGTCGGTCGACAGCCGCGCGCGGTTGCAGTCGCCGCAGAAGGCCTGCGTGACGCTCGAGATCAGGCCGATCTCGCCGCCGCCATCGGCATGCGCATAGCGCTCCGCCGTCTCGCCGGGATCGCTGGCCGGCACCGGCCGCAGGTCAAATTCGCTGCGCAGCAGCGCCAGCACATCGGCGGAGGGCAGAACTTCGTTCATGCGCCAGCCATTGGTGGCGCCGACGTCCATGTACTCGATGAAGCGCAGCGCCACGCCCGTGCCCTTGAAGTGCCGCGCCATCGGCAGGATTTCGTCCTCGTTGACGCCACGCTTGACCACCATGTTGACCTTGATCGGCGCCAGGCCTACGGCTTGCGCGGCTTCGATACCGGCCAGCACTTCGGCGACGGGGAAGCCCACATCGTTCATGCGCTGGAACACGGCGTCGTCGAGCCCATCGAGACTGACCGTCAGCCGTTGCAGACCGGCATCCTTCAGCGCACGGGCCTTGCGGGCCAGCAGCGAGGCGTTGGTGGTGAGCGTGAGGTCGAGCAACTGGCCTTCCGGCGTGCGGATCTGCGCCAGCTTCTCGATCAGCGACTCAATGCCGCGCCGCAGCAGCGGCTCGCCGCCGGTCAGGCGGATCTTGCGCACGCCCTGGGCCACGAAGACCCGCGCCAACTGCGTGATCTCCTCGAAGCTCAGCAGCTCGGTATGCGGCAGGAACTGGTAATGCTTGTCGAACACCTGCTTGGGCATGCAGTAGCTGCAACGGAAGTTGCAGCGATCGGTGACCGAGATGCGCAGGTCGCGCAGCGGGCGGCCGAGGGCGTCGATGAGCACGGGTTCAGACATCCCTGCATTTTGCCCCTTCCGAGGGCAGGGCGCTGCCGCCCGGGTGGCTTGCCAGTACCCACAACTGCGGATTGAATGCCGGGATGGATTTCCTGATCCACGCCGATCTGCCGCGTTTCGTCTCGTTTGGCGAGGCGCTGACTGATCTGCTGCCCTTGCCCGGCACGCCCAAGGGCTGGCTTGGGGCGCTGCGCTGGGCAGCCCGCCGAGCGAGGCGCTGGTGGCGACGCTGGCCGCGCAGGTGAGCTGAGGGCTTGACCTACTGCGCGAGGCCGCTCTCGATCAGATCGAGCAGCTTCTTGTACTCGTCGACCGAGGTTCGCTGCGCGACGCCGCTCATCATCGTGGTGTCTGTCGAACGCGCCCCGCCGTTGCTGACTTCGAGCCGCTGCCAGCTGCCGCTCAAGGTCACGCGTATCTTCGTGTGGCCGGCGTCGACGGGTTCGAAGAGCACCGTGCCTTCATGCGTGATGTTGGCGTCGTACTGGCTCGGATCGTTCCACTGCTGCGAGAACGACACGACGCCGGCCTCCGGGCTGGCCGAGCGGATCAGGTAGCCGTTGTCGATCAGCACATCGAGCACCTTCGGGAAGACCGCTTCACGGCGTACGGCCAGCGTGCGGCTTTGCGCGGCCCGCAGCTGAGCAATGTCAGCGGCCGAAGGCGTCGGCGCGGAGCGCAACTGCACGGGAGGCAACTGCGCGCAGGCCGAGAGGAGCAAGAGCAGGAGCAGGGGCGTCGCCGCGGCGAGGAGCGTGTTTCTGTTCGTCATGCGAGGGCTTCCGATTGAGGAGCTTTACACCGTCTGTGTGTACCTCGAAAACCGGAAGCCCGTGCAACAGGCGCGTAAAGCAGCCTTGAAATTTCGCAAACCTCAGATCAGCGCTTGGCTCCACTGCTCGTCGTCATGGCGGTGTTTCAGCAGGGCCGTGTGCATGTCGAGCTGCTGCGTGTGCTCGGTGGTCGTTCCAGACGTCAGGCCGCTTGCGCTCGCGTGTGCGTGACCCATCAGCGGGTCGGCAGCGCTCTGCAGGAGATCACCCAGGTGCGGCGTCGAGCTGTGGTGGCCGGTCGTGGTCGTCGCAGCCGCGGCTGCGGCATCGGTCGCGGCATCCGTCGCCGGTGTCTGCGCGAACCACACATCAGCCAGCTCGTGGCTCACGCCGTCGGCGGTCTTGTAGGTCGCCTCCAGCCCGATCAGGTTGCCGTTCTGCATTGCCGAGCTGGCATGCGTGCTCAGGTCGAGCTCTACGATGCCCAGTGAGGCCAGGCTGTGCAGCTCGCCCGTGCCCGTGCCGCCGGTGGCGTTGGTCCAGACCGAGAGCGCGCTGAACTCGGCATCGGCCGCGGTGATCTTGCCGTCGTGGTTGCTGTCGAGCGCGGCCAGGGCCTGGAAGCCGTTGTTGGCGAGATGGCCGTTGGCCAGCTGCGTGGCGGTGCCGAACAGCTCGCTGCCGTTGTCGATCTTGCCGTTGTGGTTCAAGTCGAGCGCCAGCAGGCCGCTGCCGGAACCGACCCAGCCGATGGTCGAAGCCTGGCCGGTGTTGTTGATGTCGAAGGACACGCCGTGCGCGGCATCCACGGTCTGCACGCCGATGCCCGACAGGTCGACGACCAGCGGCGAAGCGGCGCTCAGCGAGGCCAGCTGCGCGGCCGTCATGGCCTCGCGCTGCGTGCCGGTGAAGGCGGCAGCGTGGGTCATGTCCAGCGAGGCCAGTTCCTGCGTGCTCATCGCGTGGATCTGCGATTGCGTCAGCGCGGCGATGTCCTGCGTGTAGAGGCCGTTGAGCTGGTCGCCGCTCAGCACGGAGATCGAATCGGTGCCCAGCGCGGCGAACTGGGCGGTGTTGAACAAGGCCAGATGGCTGGCGGAGAGCACGCTGACCTGCTGCGCGTTCAGCGCCGCGACCTGCGAAGGCGTGAGCGCTTCGAGCTGCCCGGGTTCCAGCGCCAGCATGTGCGCGGTGGTCAGCGTGGCGAGTTGCGCGTTGGTCAGCACGCTGACCTGGATCGTTCCCAGTGAGCTCAAATCCTGCGTGCCGATCACGCTCAAGCCCGAGTTGATCAGGCTGGCCAGCTGCGCGGTGTTGTAGATCGTGTAGCTGATCTGGCTCGGGTCCAGCGCGGCGATCTGGTCAGGCGTGAACTCGCTGAACTGGCTAGGCGCCATCGCATGCAAGGCGGTCACACTGAGGCCCGGGATCTGCGCGGCGCTCAGGCTCTCGATCTGCGCGCTGGTCAGCGCCAGCACTTGGGCGGCGCTGAGGCCCCCCAGCTGCTCGGCGCTCAGCGAGCTGATCACGCTGGTCGACAAGCCGCTCAAGTGGAAGGGCGAGATGGCGGCGAGCTGGTCGGCACCTAGGCTGGCGAACTGGTCGGAGTGCAGCGCCTGCAGTTGCGCGGCGGTCAGCGCGGCGATCACCTGCGGGGTGAAAGACTCGAGCTGCTGCGGCATCAGCATCGCCATCTGCGCGGTGCTCAGCGATTGCAGTTGCGCCACGCTCAGCTGCGACATCTGCTCGACGTCCATCGCGTGCAGCGCATCGGGCGTGATGGCCTTGAGCTGGCTCGGGTCGAGCGAGGCGACCTGCGCGTCGGTCAGCGCCTGCACCTGCACGGATGACAGCGCACCGAACAGCGCCGGTGCCAGCGCATGCAGCGCATTGGTGGACATGCCCGAGAGGCTGTCCGGCGAGATCGCCAGCAGTTGCGCGCTGCTCAGCGCCTGGCTTTGCAGGCTGTTGAACATGGCGACCTGCTCGGCGCTCATCAGGCTCAGCGTCTCCGTGCTCAGCAGCTGGATGTCCTGCGTGGGCAGGGTCATGACCTGCTGCGTGCCGAGGGCCGACAGCTGCGCATCGTTCAAGGCGTTGAACTGCAGCGTGTTGAGCGCATAGAGCGTGCTCGGTGAGAGCGCGGCGATCTGGTCGGAGCTCCACACCGCCAGCTCGGCGGTGCCCAGGCCAGGCGCTTGCAGCGCGGTCAGTGCCGTGATCTGGTCCGTGCCAAGGTAGGGCAGGGCGTGCGCGGTCAACTGAGCCAGAGCGTCACTGCTCAGAGAACCGAACACCGAGCTGTTGAGCGCGGCGATGCCCGCCGGGCCGAGCGCTTCGAGCTGCAAGGTGCTGAGCGCGCTGACGGCCTCGCCGTGCAGCGCGTTGATCTCGGCCGTGCTGAGCGCGGCGAGCTGGTCGGTGCTCATCGCGGTCAGTTGCGCGCTGTTGAACATCGAGGTCTGCAAGGTGCTCAGGCTGGCGATCTGGGCGGTGCTGAGCCAGGCGATGTCGGCGCTGGGCAGGGCCATCATCGCGGTGGAGCTCAGCGAGCTGATCTGGTCGGTGCGCAGGCTCTGGAAATCGAGGCTCGTGAAGCTGGCCAGTTGCGTCGGGCTGAAGGCGGCGAGCTGCAGGCTGTTCAGCAGTTGTAGATCGGCGCTCAGCGCGGGGATCGCGTTGGTCGGTACGGCCGCGATCTGCGCGGTGGTCAGCGCCATCATCTGCGCGTTGCTCAGCGACAGCCACTGCGCCGTGTTCAGCTGATGCATGGCGTTAGGCGTCAGCGCCGCGATCTGATCCGTGGACAGGGCGCCGATCTGGGTCGACGTCATGACGGCGATCTCGGCCGAGCCGAGCGCCTGCATGTCATTGCTGCCCAGACCCTGCAATTGCGCGGAGCCGAGCGCGAGCCATTGCGCGGTCGAGAAGGTGGCGATGGCGCTGGAGCTGAGCGAGGCCACTTCATCGCTGGCGAAGGCCGCGACCTGCTGCGTGGTCAGGCCGCGCAGCGCACGGCTGTCCAGCGCGGCCCATTGCGCGTCGGTCAGCGAGCTCAGGTGCGCCGTGCCCAGGCCGGTGATCACGGCGCTGGAGAGGCTCGCCACCTGCTGCGTCTGCATCGCCTGCACGGTATTGACGCTCAGGGCGTTGAACTGCGTGCTGCTCAGGATCGCGACCACGCCGGTGTTGAAGGCGGCGATCTGGTCGCTGCTCAGCACTTGCAGCTGCGCGGTATTGAAAGCATGCGCCGCCTGCGTGGACAGCGATTGCAGCTGCGGCACGGTCAGCGCCTGCATCTGCGCCGGTGTCAGCTGTTGTGCGCCGATGGCGCTGAGCGCCGCCATCGCGGTGCTGCTCAGGTCGGCCACCTGCGCAGGCGAGAGCGCCTGGAACTGCGTGGCGGTCAGCGCCGCGAGCTGCACGCTCGTGAAGGCCGAGAGCTGCGCGTCGCTGAGCCCCTGCAGGGCGGGGATCGACAGCGCGTGCAATTGCGCGGCGCTCAGGCCCTGGATCTGGCCCGGGGTCAGGGCGGCCAGCTGGTCGCTGTTGATCGAGGCGATCTGGGCCACCTGCAAGGCGCCGAGGGCGGTGGAGTTGATCGCGCTGATCTGGTCCGGCGTCAGGCTCAGCAGCTGCGCGGCGGTCAGGCCGACGATCTGGCGCGAGGTGAAGGCAGCGATCTGGTCGGGGCTCAGCGAGGCCAGCGCGCCGGACTGCAGCTTGCCGATCTGTCCGGCGCTCATGGCCGCGAGTTCGGTGGCGTTGAAGAGGCTCAACACGCCCGCACCGAGCGTGCTGACCTGCGTGACGCTCAGCGCAGCGACGCCGGTGGCGCCGAGTGCTGCGATCTGGTCGCCGCTCATCGCGGCCAACTGGGCCGAGCCGAGGTTCGCCACGGCCGCGGCCGACAGGGCGGACACCTGCTGCGGCAGCAGCGCCTGGATCTGCGCGATGTTCAGCGTCGGCATCAGGCTCGCGCCGAGGCTGTGGATCGCGGCGGTGCTGATGGCCGCGAACTGGTCGGCGGTCAAGAGCGAGAGCTGGTGAGAGCTGAGGCTGGCCAGCTGCGTGCCGGTCAGCGCGCCGATCTGGTCGATGCTGAGCGAGGACAGCAGGCCGTCGCTCATGGCGTGCAGCTGCGTGGGGGTGAACGCCGCGATCTGCGTCTCGTTCATCATGTCCACGCCGGCGGACGAGAGCACGGCCAACTGCGCCGGGTTGAGTGCCGAGATCGCCGAAGTGCTGAGGAAGGAGATCTGCTCGGGCGACATCGCCGCGAGCTGCATCGTGCCCGAGCCGAGGATCTGGCGCGAACGCAGCGCGCCGATCTGGTCGGCGTTCAGCGCGGCCACTTCGTCCCCGCTGAAATGCGAGAACTGCGCGCTGGTCAGCGCTGCGATCTGCTGCGTGCTGAAGGCGATCACGGTGTCGGCGTCGAGCGCGGCCATCTGCGCGGTGCCGAGGGCCGCGAGCTGGCCCGTGGTCAGCGCGGCCAGTTGAGCCGGTGTCATTGCCTCGATCACGTCGACGCTGAGGTTGCGCATGGCGGCCGTGCTCAGCGCGGTGACCTGGTCAGCGGTGAGCCCGACGAACTGGTCGCTGTGCAGCGCCGCGCCGGCCGCGCTGGTCAGGCCGGCCAGGGCCTGCGTGCTCAGCATCGAGATCTGGTCCTGGCTCAGCAAGGCGATCTGATGCGTGTTCAGGCCGACCATCTGGATCGCCTGCAGGGCGCCGACCTGGTCGTCTCCCAGGGCGGCCAGTTCGGCGTCGCTGAAGCTGCGCAGCTGCGAGCTGCTCAGCGCGCGGATGTGGTCGGTGTCGAGCGCGGCGAAGTCATCCACGCCGAAGCCCTGCAACTGCACCGTGGTGAAAGCGTGCAGCACGCTGGTGGAGAGCTCGGAGAACTGGTCCGCCGTGAACTGGGAGAGTTGGTCGCTGGTCAGCGCCCGGGTCTGGCGGCTGCTGAGGGCGCTGAGCTGGTCTGCAGTGAGGCTGGTGATCGCATCGCTGCTCAGATGCGCGAACTGCACGCTGCCGAGGTAGCTCAGCTGCAAGGTCTGCAGCTTGTCGACCTGCGTGGCGCTCCAGCCGGCCAATTGCGTGGTCGACAGCGCGAGCATCTGCGCCTGCACCAGCGAGCCGATCTGGTCGTCGCTCAACTGGTTCAGCATGTCGGTGGAGAGCGCGCGGATCGCTTGCGTGCTCAGCGTGGCGAACTGCGGCGCCGAGAGGCCGGCCCATTGATCGGCGCTCATCGCCATCGCTTCGTTGGAAGCCAGCGAGTGCAGGGCGATCGTGTTGATCTCGCCCATCTGCTCGGCCGTGAGCTGCTGGAACTGGTGCGTCGTCAGGCTGTTGAGCTGGAGCGCGGTCAGCGTGGAGATCTGGTCGGGCGTGAGTGCGGACAGCAGCGCATCGGGCAGCATGCGCAACTGCGCGGTGCTGAGGCCCGAGAACTGGTCGGGCACGATCACGGCGATCTGGTCGGGGCTCAGCGCGGACAGCTGCGTCATGTTGAGGCCGCGCAGCGCGACGCTGGTCAGGCCGCTCAGTTGATCGTCGGTGAGGCTGGCCAGGGCATCGCCGCGCAGGCCGGCGACCTGGACCGAGTTGAGCATCGAGAGCTGGTCGGGGCTCAGCACGGTCAGATCATCGGCGCTCAGGTGCGCGATCTGCAGGCTGGTCAGACCGTGCATCTGCAGGTCGCTCAGCGACTGGATTTCATCGGTGCTCAGTGCCTCGATCTGCGCGGTGCTGAAGGCCGCGATCTGCACGCTGCTCATCGATTGCAGGATGCCGCCGTCGAGCTGGCCCAGCAGGCTCGGCGACAGGGCGCGGATCGCGAGGGTGCTCAGTGCGGCGAGCTGGTCGGGCGAGAGCGCGCCGAGTTGCTGCACGTTCAGCGCGGCCGCTTCCATCGAGGCCAGCGTGTGCAGCGCCAGCGTGCTCAGCGAGCCGACCTGCTCGGGCGAGAGCGTCTGCATCTGATGGCTGGTCAGCGCATTGAGCTGCGTGGCCTTCAGGCTGTACATCTGGTCGTCGGTCAGCGCGCCGAGTTGCGTGTCGGTCAACGCGCGCATTTGCAGCGTGCTCAGCGCCGCGACCTGGTCGAGGTCGAGCACGGTGATCTGGTCGGCGCTCAGCGCCTGCAGTTGCAGCGTGCTCAGGCCGGGGATCGCGATGCTGGTGATGGCCTCGAGCTGGTAGCCCGAGAGATTGGCCAGCGCGTTGGCGCTGATGCCGATCACCTGCTTGGGCGTCAGCATCGCAAGCTGGTCGGGGCTCAGCGCCTCGGCGCTGTCGCCGAGCGCGGCGAGCTGCGTGCTGCTGAGGCCACGCAATTGCGCGCTGTTCAGCGAGGCCAGGTCGGCCAGGCTCAGGGCGGAGAACTGCGAGGTGCTGAGCGACCCGATCTGCGCGCAGGTCAGCGAAGAGACCTGCTCGACGCTCAGTTCCTGAATCTGGTCGCGCGAGAACGCAGCGAGCGCACGCGTGCTGAGCGCGGCGACTTGCGAGTCGTTCAATGCGGCCAGTTGATCGGCGCTGAGGCCGGCGACGCCGCCGGTACCGAGGATGTGCAAGCCTTGCGTGCTCAGTGCGCCGATCTGATCGGTGTTCAACAGCGAGAACTGGCTGCTGTTGAGGCTGGAGAGCTGGGCGCCGCTCAGCACGGCCACTTGCGTGGGCGAGAGCGACTGTTCCTGATCCGCCGACAGCGCGCTGATCTGCGCGGGCGTCATCGCGGCGATCTGGGCGGTCGTCAACGCCGCAATGCCGTCATCGCTGATCGCGCTGACTTGCGCCGTGTTCATCGACGCCACCTGGCGGGAGGACAGCTCCTGCAGATGGTCGGAGCTCAGGCTGCCGACCTGGTCGGGCGTCATCGCGGCAATCGTGCCGGGGTTGATGGCCTGGACCTGGCTGGAGTTCAGCGCGCCGATGCTCGAATCGTTCAAGGCCGGCGCCTGCGCGCTGGTCATCGAGTTGAGCGCCGAGTTGCTCAGTGCGGGCAACTGGTCGTTCGACAGCGCGGCGAACTGCTGGCTGGACAGGTGCGGCATGGCGCGTGCGTTGATGCCGGGCACGGCCGTGACGGCGATGCTCGAGATCATGTCCGGCGTGATGACCGACCACGCCGCGACCGAGATGGCGGCGATCTGCGCGCTGCCGAATTGCGCGAGCTGGTCGGGCGTGATGCCCTGCCAATCGGAAGTGCTGAACGCGCTGATCGACGCAGCGGTCCACTGCGAGATGAGGGTGTTCTGGATGGTGTTGGACGAGGCCGACATGCAAGGCTCTCAAGTTCTGGGCTGCTGTGCCGATGACTCTAGGTTTTGCTCGCAAACCCTCAAAGCTTGAAAAAGAGGGTGTTTCCGACCTCTTGTTGCTGTTCAGTGTTCTCCGGCAGCTTTCTGGCCTCTTGCGTGCGATTCCCGGCTCATTTATGATTTACCGACCGTTCGGTAGATGAATTAAATTTGAGGCGGATGCCGAGGAGACAAGACATGCAGGAGCCGCAAATCGAGATCGGCCAGCAAGACGGGGTGCGCACGCTGACGCTGAACCGCCCGGCCGCGCTCAACGCCTGCACCGGCGCGATGCTGGTGCAACTGCGTGAGGCGCTTGAAGCCGCCGCCAGCGATGAGCAAGTGCGCTGCGTGGTGATCACCGGCGCCGGCCGCGCCTTCTGTGCGGGCCAGGACCTGAACGATCCGCTCGTCGCGACGGGCAAGGATCTCGGTCACATGCTGAGCGATTACTACAACCCGCTGCTCCGCGTGCTTCATGAGCTGCCGGTGCCGAGCATCGCTGCGGTCAACGGCGTGGCTGCCGGCTCGGGTGCCAATCTGGCCTTGTGCTGCGACTTCGTGCTGGCCGCGGAGAGCGCCAATTTCATCCAGGCCTTCACGCGCATCGGCCTCGCACCGGACAGCGGCGGCACCTGGCTGCTGCCGCGCCTGGTGGGCCGGGCGCGTGCGCTGGAGCTCACGCTGCTCGGCGACAAGCTGTCGGCCGCGCGGGCCGAGAGCCTGGGCCTGATCTACCGCTGCGTTCCGAATGAGGAGCTGACCCAGCACGCGCAGGCGCTGGCCACGCGGCTGGCGCAAATGCCCGCTCGCGCGCTGGCCGCCACACGCCGTGCCCTTGATCACGCGGGACTGATGGATTTCGAGGAAGCGCTCCGTGCCGAGGCCGTGCTGCAAAGCCATCTCGGTTTTGCCGGCGACTACGCCGAGGGCGTGGCCGCCTTTGCCGAGAAGCGCGGCCCGCGCTTCAAGGACAGGTGACCCAGCGATGAGCGCCGATATTGCTAACGCCGTCTGCGAGCGCATGTTTGCGCAGGATCGCGCCAGCCAATCTCTTGGCATCGAGGTGCAAGCCATGGGCCCCGGCACGGCCACGCTGACCATGCCCGTGCGCGCCGACATGTGCAACGGCTTCGAGATCTGCCACGGCGGCCTGATTGCCACGCTGGCCGATTCGGCCTTTGCCTTTGCCTGCAACTCGCACAATGAAATGACCGTCGCCTCCGGCTTCAGCGTCGACTTCATCGCACCGGCCTATGTGGGCAATGTGCTGACGGCGGTCGCGAAGGAAGTCGCCTTGGCCGGCCGCACCGGCGTGTACGACGTCGAGGTGCGCAACCAGCACGAGGAACTGATCGCGGTGTTCCGCGGCAACTCGTACCGCATCAAGGGCCGCAAGGTCATCGAGGACGCGCCGTGATGATGGAGGCAATTGAGCATGCGAGCCGTGATGAGCTGAGCGCCTTGCAGCTCACGCGCCTGCGGCACACGCTCCGGCATGTGTACGAGAACGTGCCGCACTACCGCCGCGCCTTTGATGCGCACGGCGTGCATCCCGATGATCTGAAGACGCTGGCCGATCTGGCGCGCTTTCCCTTCACCGCCAAGAAGGACCTGCGCGACAACTATCCGTTTGGCATGTTTGCCGTGCCGCGTGAGCAGGTGCGGCGCGTGCACGCCAGCTCGGGCACGACGGGCAAGCCGACCGTGGTCGGCTACACCGAAGGCGACATCGAACGGTGGGCCACGCTCGTGGCACGCTCGATCCGCGCCGCCGGTGGCCGGCCCGGCGACATGATCCACATTGCCTACGGCTACGGCCTCTTCACCGGCGGCCTCGGCGCGCATTACGGCGCCGAGAAGCTCGGCTGCACGGTCATCCCGATGTCGGGCGGGCAGACCGAGAAGCAGGTCCAGCTGATGCAGGATTTCAGGCCCGACATCCTGATGGTCACGCCCAGCTATATGCAGGTGCTGATCGAGGAGTTTGCGCGGCAGGGCCTTGACCCGCGCGAAATGTCGCCGCGCCTCGGCATCTTCGGCGCCGAACCCTGGACCGAGGCGATGCGCCGCGAGATCGAGGCCAAGGCCCGCATTGATGCGGTCGATATCTACGGCCTCTCCGAAGTGATGGGCCCCGGCGTGGCCAGCGAATGCGTGGAGACCAAGGACGGTCCCGTGATCTGGGAAGACCATTTCTATCCCGAGATCATTGATCCTGAAACCGGTGCGGTGCTGCCGTATGACGAATCCAAGGGCAGTGAGGAGGGCGAACTGGTGTTCACGTCGCTGACCAAGGAGGCGATGCCGGTGATCCGCTATCGCACCCGCGACCTGACCCGGTTGATGCCAGGCAACATCCGCTCGTTCCGCCGCATGGAGAAGGTGACAGGCCGCTCCGACGACATGATGATCGTGCGCGGCATCAACGTGTTTCCGAACCAGATCGAGGAGCAGGTGCTGCGCTGCGAGGGGCTGACCCCGCACTACCTGATCGAGCTGCGCCGTGACGGCCGTCTCGACGTGATGCGCGTGCTGACGGAGGCGAAGCCCAGCCACGCCGCCGATGGCGCGCGCGACGGCCAAGCGAAGCTGCTGGGCAATTATCTTCGCGAGACACTCGGTCTCAGCGCCGAGATCGCAGTCGGCGCGCCCGGCGCCATCGAGCGCTCCGCCGGCAAGGCCAAACGCATCAACGATCTTCGTCCTGGGCTGTGACAGCCATGAAATTTGATCTCAAATCCTACCAGCCTTATGGCCTCGAACCGATTGAGAAGGCCTCGCGCGACGAGATCAGCGCGTTGCAGCTCAAGCGCCTGCGATGGTCTCTCCAGCACGCTTACGACAACGTTGCGCCGATCCGCGCCAAGTTCGACATGGCCGGCGTGAAGCCTGGCGATCTGAAGAATCACGCCGACCTGTCGCGCTTTCCCTTCACGGCCAAAAGCGACCTTCGCGACAACTATCCGTTCGGCATGTTCGCGGTGCCGCGGGAGAAGATCATCCGAATCCATGCGTCGTCTGGCACCACCGGCCGCCCAACCGTCGTGGGCTACACGCGGGAAGACCTCGATATGTGGACCGATGTCATGGCGCGCTCGTATCGTGCGGGTGGCGCGCGGGCGGGCATGAAAATGCACAACGCCTACGGCTATGGGTTGTTCACGGGTGGGCTCGGCGCGCACTACGGCGCGGAAAAACTCGGCTGCACGGTGATCCCGGTGTCCGGCGGCATGACTGACCGGCAGGTTCAGCTCATCACGGACTTCGAGCCGGATATCATCTCGATCACGCCGTCCTATCTGCTCGCGATCCTCGACGCGATCCGCGCCAAAGGGATCGATCCGCGCAAGACCTCGCTCAAGATCGGTATGTTCGGAGCCGAACCTT
>DASYBU010000035.1:0-111770 GCA_036500605.1 Burkholderiaceae bacterium | reverse complement strand
CGGCTTCCACCACGGCGCGGAATTGCTCGGCCTGACAGTCGTGCCGGTGTCCGGCGGCATGACCGAGCGGCAGGTGAAGTTGATCGGCGATTTCAAGCCGGACGTGATCTTCGTCACGCCGAGTTACCTGCTTGCCATCCTCGACGAATTCCACGCGCAGGGCGTCGATCCGCGGAAGTCTTCGCTCAAGATCGCGATGTGCGGCGCCGAGCCGTGGACCAACGCGATGCGCGAGGAAATCGAGGACGCCTTCGATCTGCACGCCATCGACAATTACGGGCTGTCGGAGGTGATCGGTCCCGGCGTGTCCTGCGAGTGCATCGAGACCAAGGACGGCTGCACCATCTGGGAGGATCATTTTTATCCGGAGGTGATCGACCCCGAGACCGGCGCGGTATTGCCTGATGGCGAACTGGGCGAACTGGTGTTCACGTCGCTGACGAAAGAGGCGATGCCGGTGATCCGCTATCGCACGCGCGATCTGACGCGCCTGCTGCCGCCGACGGCGCGGAGCATGCGCCGCATGGGCAAGATCGTCGGCCGCAGCGACGACATGCTGATCATTCGCGGTGTGAACCTCTTCCCCACGCAGATCGAGGAGCTGGTGCTGCAGATGCCCGAGCTCTCGGGCCAATACCAGCTGGTGGTCAGCCGCGACGGCAATCTCGACGCACTCGAAGTGCACTGCGAACTGCGCCGTGAAGTGCGCGCGGCAGGTGATGCCGCTGCGCTCAGCGAGGCGCTGCAGGCTCGCATCAAGACCCTGATCGGCGTCACCAGCAAAGTCAACGTCGGTGCGCCCGAATCGATCGAGCGCACGCTGACCGGCAAGGCGCGACGGGTCATCGACCTGCGCAAGAAATAAGGAGTTATTTCCATGTACACGCAAGCCATGAGCGTCGGCCCGCAGGACGCGGCCACGCAGAAGGACGACGCCGAGCGCGTCGCCGCCTTTGACGCGCGCATCGACGCCGGCGACTTCATCGAAGCCAAGGACTGGATGCCCGAGCATTACCGCAAGACGCTGGTGCGGCAGATCAGCCAGCACGCGCATTCCGAGATCGTCGGCATGCTGCCCGAGGGCAACTGGATCGGCCGCGCGCCGACCTTGAAGCGCAAGGCGATCCTGCTCGCCAAGGTGCAGGACGAAGCGGGCCACGGCCTCTATCTCTACTCGGCGGCCGAGACCCTGGGCACCAGCCGCGACCAGATGCTGCACGCGCTGCACGCGGGCAAGGCCAAATACAGCTCGATCTTCAACTACCCGACGCTGACCTGGGCCGATGTCGGCGTGGTCGGCTGGCTGGTGGACGGCGCGGCCATCATGAACCAGGTGCCGCTGTGCCGCTGCTCGTATGCGCCGTATGCGCGGGCCATGATCCGCGTCTGCCGCGAGGAGAGTTTTCATCAGCGCCAGGGCTACGAGTCGCTCTTGACCATCATGAAGAATGGCACCGCAGCGCAGAAGGCGATGGTGCAGGACGCGGTGAACCGCTGGTGGTGGCCCTCGCTGATGATGTTCGGCCCGCCCGATGATGAATCACCGAACTCGGAGCAGAGCATGCGCTGGGGCATCAAGCGCATCAGCAATGACGACCTGCGCCAGAAGTTCGTGGACGCTACCGTGCCGCAGGCCGAGATCCTCGGCGTGACGCTGCCCGATGCAGCGCTGAAATGGAACGCCGAGCGCGACGCTCACGATTTTGGCGCGATCGACTGGGCCGAGTTCTGGCGCGTGGTCGGCGGCGAAGGCCCGTGCAACCGCGAGCGCCTGAACGCCAGAGTCAAAGCCTGGGACGACGGCGCCTGGGTGCGCGAGGCCGCGCTGGCCCACGCGAAGAAACAAGCCATGAAGGAGGCTGCATGAGTACCCAAAATGAATGGCCGCTGTGGGAAGTCTTCGTCCGCAGCAAGGCCGGCCTCGATCACAAGCATTGCGGCAGCCTGCACGCGGCGGACTCCAAGCAGGCGATCCAGTTGGCCCGCGACGTCTACACGCGCCGGCAGGAAGGCGTGAGCATCTGGGTCGTGCCCAGCCACCAGATCACGGCGTCCGACCCCGCTGAAAAAGGCAGTTACTTCGATCCGATGGAAGACAAGGTGTATCGCCACCCGACTTTCTATGAACTGCCCGAATCACTGAACCACATGTGATGAACGCTCAGACTCAATACCTGCTGCGCATTGGCGACAGCTGCCTGATCCTTGCCCAGCGCCTCTCAGAATGGTGCGGCCATGCGCCGATCCTGGAAGAGGACATCGCGATGAGCAATCTCGCGCTCGATCTGATCGGTCAGGCGCGCGGGCTGCTGACGCGCGCCGGCGAGCTTGAAGGCGCTGGCCGCGATGAAGACCAGCTCGCCTTCCTGCGCGAGGAACGCCACTACCTGAACCCGGTGCTGATGGAGTTGCCGCGCGGTGATTTCGCCTTCACGCAGCTGCGCAATGCGGGCGTGGCGCTCTGGCTCTCACTGCTGTGGCAAGGTCTGCGAACCTCTAAAGACGCCGAAGTGGCGGCGATCGCCGGCAAGGCGGTCAAGGAGGCTTCGTATCACTGGCAGCACGCTTCGGATTGGGTCGTACGACTCGGCGATGGCACCGACGAATCTGCTGCGCGCATGAAGACAGCCTTGCAAACGCTCTGGCCTTATTTCAACGAGCTGTTCGAGGCCGATGCGATCGACGCGGCTGCAGTCGAACAGGGTCTCGGCCCGGCGTGGAGCGAGCTGCGCGAAACCTGGGCCGCACGCTTCACCGAACTGCTGACGGCTGCCTCGCTCGAAGTGCCCAAGCCCAGCGCCTACAAGAGCAATGGCCGCAACGGTGTGCACAGTGAGCACATGGGCCCGCTGCTCGCGCAGCTGCAATACCTGCAACGCGCTTATCCGGGCGGCGTCTGGTGATGACAATGGAGTTCAACGCCTGCACGCGGCTCGAAGCGGCCTGGGAGGTGCTGCGGCAACTCCCCGACCCCGAGGTGCCCGTAGTCACGCTCGACGAGCTTGGCATCGTGCGCGATCTGCGTGAGACGGCAGGTGGCCTGGAGGTTGTGCTGACGCCGACGTACAGCGGCTGCCCGGCCACCGAGCTGATCCGCGACGACGTGCGCAAGGCGCTGGCCGCCTTCGGCGAGATCGAGGTCACGCTGCAACGCGCGCCGGCCTGGACCACCGACTGGATCAGCGAGGAAGGCCGCCGCAAGTTGCGTGACTACGGCGTGGTGCCGCCGGGCCCAGCGGGCGAAAGCGTCCTGCACTTTCATCCGCGCCTGAACTGCCCGCGCTGCAGCTCGGCCAAGACCGAGCGGCTCAGCGCCTTCGGCTCTACGCCTTGCAAATCGCTGTTCCGCTGCCTGGACTGTCTTGAACCCTTTGAATACTTCAAGCCGCTATGAGTCTTCATTTCCATTCGCTGCGCGTCAAAGAGGTTCGGCCCGACACCGAAGAGGCGGTCGTGGTCAGCTTTGATGTGCCGTTAGCGCTGCAGGACGCGTTCCGCTTCACGCCGGGCCAGTACCTGACGCTTCGCCATGAGGTCGAAGGGCAGGATCTACGCCGTTCCTATTCGATCTGTGCAGGCGCTGACGACGGTGAGCTGCGGGTCGGCGTGCGCAAGGTCGACGGCGGCGCGTTCTCAAGCTTCGTGCATGCCGACCTCAAGGCCGGCGACGAGATCCAGGTCTTCCCGCCGCAAGGGCGCTTCTGTCTGGCTTCAGCGGAGCAGGGCCGGCACGTGCTGGGCATCGCGGCGGGCTCGGGCATCACGCCGATTCTGTCGATCATGAAGACGCTGCTGGCGCGCGAGCCGCGCAGCCGTTTCACGCTGATCTACGCGAACCGCCGCCAGGCCTCGACGATGTTCAAGGAAGAGATCGAAGACCTGAAGAACCGCTACATGACGCGGCTGACGCTGCATCCGGTCTTTTCGCGCGAGGCGATGGATTCGCCGCTGATGGCCGGCCGTCTTGATCGCGCCAAGCTCGCCGAGTTCCTGCACGCGCTGGTGCCGGCGGCGCAGATCGACGAAGCCTTTGTCTGCGGGCCGTTCCAGATGAACGATGAGGCCGAAGCCGCATTGAAGGAAGCTGGCGTGCCCGAGGAGCACATCCGCATCGAGCGTTTCGGCACGCCCGAGATGCAGCGCGGCGAACCCGCGCCACATGAGGTGAAGGAAGGCGATGCCGAGAGCATCATCACGATCGTGCGCGACGGCATCAGCCGCGAGATCGAATTCAACCGCCATGATCCGAGCATCCTCGATGCCGCCGCACGCGCGGGCATGGAAGTGCCGTTCTCCTGCAAGAGCGGTGTCTGCTCGACCTGCCGCTGCAAGCTGATCGAAGGCGAGGTGCGCATGGACAAGAACTTCGCGCTGGACAAGCATGAGGTCGCGGCCGGCTTCATCCTTTCATGCCAAGCGCATGCCCTGACGCCCCGCGTCGTGATCTCCTTCGATGAACGCTGATGGCTAGAAGCCGCTCCCCCGAATTCGACACGATCCGCGAGCAGATCCTCGAGCAGGCTGCGCGGCTGTTCGCCAACCAGGGCTTTGCCGGCACCTCGATGAATGAGGTGGCCGAGGCCTGTTCGGTCAGCAAGCCGACGCTCTATCACTACTTCCGCGACAAGCATGAGCTGGCGCTGCACATCTGCGAGGGCCATGTCCATCTGCTGGCCACGCTGGTGCAGGAGGTCGAGGCCCAAGGCCTGGAGCCCGAGGCGAAGCTGCGCGCGCTGATCCAGCGCTTCGTGCGCGAGTACGGCCAGGCCGAGCATGAACACCGCGTGCTGACCGAGGACGTGAAGTTCTTGCAAATCGAGGACCGCGAGCGCGTGCTCGAAGTGCAGCGCCGCGTGGTGGCCGCCTTTGCCGATGCGGTCGCCGCCGTGCGACCCGAGCTGCGCGGCGCGCAGTTGCACAAGCCGCTGACCATGCTGCTGTTCGGCATGATCAACTGGACCTTCACCTGGCTGCGCCCCGACGGCGAGCTGAGCTACGAGGCGATGGCGCCGATCGTGGCCGATCTGTTTTTTGGCGGCCTCGGTGCCGTGAAGACTTCCTAGGAGTATGTCTCGATGCAAGTTCTGCAAAGCCTGATCGCCGATCGCTGGATCGGCCAACAAGCGTCCAAGGCGCTGCACAGCGCCATCAATGGCCGCACCGTGGCGCAAACCCATGAGGAGGCGCTCGACTTCGCCGAGTCTCTCAGTTATGCACGTGGCACGGCCTTGCCGGCGCTGCTCGCGCTGGACTTCCAGCAGCGTGCCGCGCGGCTCAAGGCGCTGGCCAACTATCTGGTCGAGCGCAAGGAGTCGCTCTACGCGATCTCGGCGCATACCGGCGCTACGCGCGCCGATTCCTGGATCGACATCGAAGGCGGCACCGGCACCTTGTTTGCCTACGCCAGCATGGGCCGGCGCGAGCTGCCTTCCAGCAATCTCGTGCATGAAGGTCCGGCCGTGCCGCTGGGCAAGGAAGGGCAGTTCATCGGCACCCATGTGCTCGTGCCCAAGCGCGGCGTGGCGGTGCACATCAACGCCTTCAATTTCCCGATGTGGGGCATGCTGGAGAAGTTCGCGCCGAGCTTTCTGGCCGGCATGCCGTGCATCGTCAAGCCCGCTACGGCGACCAGTTATGTGGCCGAAGCCTGCGTGCGCCTGATGATGGAGTCGGGCCTGCTGCCCGCCGGCGCTTTGCAGCTGGTGATCGGCAGCTCGGGCGATCTGCTGGACCGCCTGGAGGAGACTGACATCGTCACCTTCACGGGTTCGGCAGATACGGCGGCGATGCTGCGCGTCAACAAGAACCTGATCGCGCGCAGCGTGCCATTCAACGCAGAAGCTGACAGCCTCAACTGCGCGATCCTTGCGCCTGATGTGGAGCCCGGCGATCCGGAGTTCGAACTCTTCGTGCGCGAAGTGGCCCGCGAAATGACCGCCAAGGCCGGCCAGAAGTGCACCGCGATTCGTCGCGCCATCGTGCCGGCGCGCCATGTGGATGCCGTGGCCGCGAGCTTGCGCGAACGGCTCACGCGCATCAAGGTGGGTGACCCGGCGGTGGAGGGCGTCAAGATGGGTGCGCTGGCCAACAAGGCGCAGCAGGCTGACGTGGCTGAACGCCTGGCGCTGCTGAGCGCGGGTTGCGAAACGCTGCTGTCCGCGCGGGACGGTTTCAGTCCGCTGGGAGACGGCGTTAGCGAAGGTGCTTTCTTTGCGCCGAGCTTGCTGCTCTGCCGCGATCCGCTCAAGAACCAGACCGTACACAGCGTCGAAGCCTTCGGCCCGGTCTCCACGCTGATGCCGTACGACGAGCTTGATGAAGCGCTGACGCTGGCCGCGATGGGTCGAGGCAGCCTCGTCGGCTCGATCATCACGAAGACGCCGGCCATCGCCGCGCAGGCTGTGCTGCATGCGGGCGCCTTCCACGGTCGCCTGCATGTGCTGGACCGCGAGGCCGCGAAGGAATCGACAGGCCACGGCTCGCCCATGCCGGCGCTCAAGCATGGTGGCCCGGGCCGCGCGGGCGGTGGTGAAGAGCTGGGCGGCATCCGCGCGGTCAAGCACTATCTGCAACGCTGCGCCGTGCAGGGATCGCCAACGATGGTGACCGCCATCACAGGCGAATACCAGCGCGGCGCCAAGGTGCAGGAAGAGGCATTGCATCCCTTCCGCAAGCATTTCGAGGAGATCCGGATCGGCGACTCGCTGCTCACGCATCGCCGCACGGTCAGCGAGGCCGACATCGTCAACTTCGGTGGCATCTCGGGCGACTATTTCTACATGCACTTCGACGAGATCGCGGCCAAGGACACGCAGTTCGGCCAGCGCATCGCGCATGGCTATTTCGTGCTGTCAGCGGCGGCGGGCTTGTTTGTCTCGCCCGCTCCGGGGCCGGTGCTGGCCAACTATGGGCTCGACACGCTGCGCTTCGTCAATCCGGTCGCGATTGGTGACACGATCCAGGCACGTCTGACCTGCAAGCGCCGCATCGACCGTGGCAATCGGCCCGATCAGCCGCCGCAAGGCGTGGTGGCCTGGGACGTGCAGGTGATGAACCAGCGCGGCGAGCTGGTGGCGAGCTACGACATCCTCACCTTGGTAGCCAAGTTGTCGAGCTGAGTGATGAAAGCGTGATCTAGCGCATGAAGGCTGTGCGGTGTCGCTTGATCCGGGGATGTCGTTGCGGAGGCTGCCTCAATAAGCTGGAGGCATCCCTAACCTGCCAGTTGAAGTTGCCATGAAAACCTTGTACCGCCTCCTTGCCCGTCCCGCCATTCTGACCTGCTTGCTGCTCACCGCCGGCGCAGCCTGCGCGCAGACCAATCTGGTCGTCAACGGCGGCTTTGAACAGGGTTCGGGGTCAGGTTTTTACGCCGCCTATGGCCTGAATACCTTCAACGGTTTTGCGCCCACCGGGTGGCTGGCCTCGAGTACGTACTACGGCAATCTCGTCGTCTCGCAGACCGCCGCAAACCCCTACAGCAACGATTGGGGCGGTGTGGGTGTCGCCACCGACTTTCAGCTGACGACGCCGGACGGCGGCAATTTCGTCATTGCGGATACAGACCGGACGGAAGCCCCGGCTTACAGCGGCGAGATTGCCCAGCAGATCAATGGCCTGGCGATCGGGCAGTCTTACACGCTGACCTTCTATCAAGCCTCATCCGGCAAATACCAGGCCAAGGGTGCGAGCGTGCAGACCACGCAGTGGGACGTCACGTTTGGCGACAGCACGCAGGTATCGCCGCTGATGACTGCCGCGTACAACACAAGCACGCCGTGGGAGAAGGTGACGATGAGCTTCACGGCGACCAGCACTTCGCAACTGCTGAGCTTCTTCGGCAACGGCAGCCCCGGCGGCACGCCGGTGATCATGGCGGCCATCGACGGCGTCTCCCTGACCGCCGCCATGCCCGTGCCGGAACCCGCCACCTGGGGCATGACGCTGCTGGGCGTTGCCGTCATCGGCGCCTTCGTGAGCACCCGCCGCCGTCAGTCCTGAGTCGCAGTCATTGATTCCAACGCGAAGGGGCTGAAAACAGCCCCTTTTCCTTGAATCCGCGGACTCGGCCGAGATTCAATGAACCGTCGTGTCCACCGCGGCCGCGCCGTGCACTTCATTGGCACGGCGTGCGCCGGTGAAGCGCTTGGACCAATAGGCTTCGCGCATGTCGTCAACGCGGATGGCGCTGCCGGTGCGCGGTGCGTGCACGAACTTGCCGTCGCCCACGTAGATGCCCACATGCGAGAAGGTGGCGCGCATGGTGTTGAAGAACACCAGATCGCCGGGCTTGAGCTCTTCTTTCTTGACGGAGAGCAGGCTGTTGGAGCGCGCCTGCTCATCGGCGCGGCGCGGCAGCACGAGGCCCACGCTCATCTCGAAGATGTGACGCGTGAAGCCGCTGCAATCGAAACCGTTCTCGGCCGTGGTACCGCCGAACTTGTAGCGCACGCCGAGGAAGTTCATGGCCGAGAGCACCAGATCCGACGCCTTGTCGCGCACCTTGTCGATCAGCTTGGGGCTGGCTTCCTGCGCTTGCGCGAGGATGCCCTGATCCTTGAGGAAGCGGCTGACCGGATCGGCAGCCGTGCTTGCCTGCAATGGGCTGCCGGTCGGCAAGGCCGCTACAGCGCTCGTGGCGGCGATTTGAAGGCTCTGCCCATACGCACCCATCACCATGCTCGGCGGCGGCACCAGCGGCGCTTGTGGCTGCTGTTGCGCTTGAGCCGCGATCAGCCCGGTGCCCAGGCACACGCCCACCGCGCAGACACGTGTCTTGCGCAGCAGCGAGGTGAGGGACGGGGAGATTTGAGGACGAGCGTCGTTCATGGCGTTCGGCGCGACTGTAGGCGGCGCTGAATTGCAGCGTCAACCCAAGAAGCGACTTCAGGCTGGTAACTTCGGGTAATTCCGGTATGGCTTTACGTCTCTCGCTTGCAGCGAGACACGTGGAGCCAAGGGCAAACCCTGAATTGGAACACAAGCTTGCGCGAGGCTTTTTGTTTGGCTCTTGTCAGACTGGCGAGAGACTATGGCGTATTGCACAAAACAAGCCGTTGGAGACACCATGAGCCAGACCTATGCGCAGTTCCACGCCCGCTCGCTGGCCGATCCCGAAGCCTTCTGGAGCGAGGAAGCCCGGCGGATCGACTGGCAGCAAGCACCCGAACAGATCTGCGACACGAGCAAGCCGCCTTTCGCACGCTGGTTCGTCGGCGGGCGTACCAACCTCTGCCACAACGCGGTCGACCGTCATGTGTCGATCCGTGGCGATCAGGTCGCGATGCAGTGGGTCTCGACCGAGGTGAACCAGGAGCGCAGTTACACGTACTCGCAAATGCAGGCCGAGGTCGAATGCCTCGCGGCGGTGATGCAGGCGCAGGGTGTGAGCAAGGGCGACCGCGTGCTGGTCTACATGCCGATGGTGCCTGAGGCCGTGTTCGCGATGCTGGCCTGCGTGCGCATCGGGGCGATCCATTCGGTCGTGTTCGGCGGCTTTGCCAGCGTGAGCCTGGCCACGCGCATTGACGACGCGACGCCGAAGTTGATCGTCAGCGCCGATGCGGGCAGCCGCGGTGGCAAGGTGATCCCGTACAAGCCGCTGCTCGACGAGGCGATCCGCCTGGCGGCGCACAAGCCGCCGAGCGTGCTGCTGCTCGATCGCGGTCTGACGAAGATGGAAATGACCGAGGGGCGTGACCTCGACTACGCCGAACAACGCCGTCAGCATTGGGGCGACCGCGTGCCTTGCGTCTGGCTTGAATCGAGCGAGCCGAGCTACACGCTCTACACCAGCGGCACGACCGGCCGGCCGAAGGGCGTGCAGCGAGACACGGGTGGCCACGCCGTCGCCATTGCGACCAGCATGGACTACATCTATGGGTGCAAGCCGGGCGAGACCTACCTCTGCACCAGCGATATCGGCTGGGCCGTCGGCCACGGCTACATCGTCTACGGGCCGCTGATGATGGGCATGACGACGGTGATGTACGAAGGGCTGCCGGTGAACCCTGACGCTGGCATCTGGTGGCGGCTGGCCGAGCGCTTCAAGGCCAACGTGATGTTCACCTCGCCGACCGCGATCCGCGTGCTCAAGAAACATGACGAAGCCGAGCTGAAGCGCTACGACCTCAGCAGCCTGCGCGCGCTCTTCCTGGCCGGCGAGCCGCTGGACGAGCCCACGGCACGCTGGATCGGCAACGGCCTCGGCGTGCCGATCATCGACAACTACTGGCAGACCGAGACCGGCTGGCCCGTGCTCACGCTGGCGCGCGACATCCCCGGCATCGAGCCGCAGATTCCGAAGCTCGGCTCACCGGGCAAGCCGATGTATGGCTACAGCGTGCGCCTGCTCGATGAGAACACCGGCGAAGAGATCACCACGCCAGGCCAGAAGGGCGTGCTGGTGCTTGATTACCCGATGCCGCCGGGTTGCCTGCAGACCATCTGGGGCGATGACGCGCGTTACGTGTCCACGTATTGGCAATCGGTGCCGGGGCAGCAGGTCTACTCGAGCTTCGACTGGGCGACGAAAGACGCCGACGGCTACTTCTTCATCATGGGCCGCACCGACGACGTGATCAATGTGGCCGGGCACCGCCTGGGTACGCGCGAGATCGAGGAGTGCATCAGCAGCTACGCGAACATAGCCGAGGTCGCCGTCGTCGGCGTGCAGAACGAGCTCAAAGGACAGGTTGCGATGGCCTTCGCCGTGCTCAAGCGGCCGGTCGACGACGCGCAGAAGGAAGAGGCCGCCATCATGCAGGTTGTGGACAAGCAGCTCGGCGCGCTGGCCCGGCCGGCACGGGTGCGCTTCGTGTCGGTGCTGCCGAAAACGCGTTCGGGCAAGCTGCTGCGCCGCGCGATCCAGGCCGTCTGTGAGGGGCGCGATCCGGGCGACCTTTCCACCATCGAGGATCCAGGCGCCTTGCAACAGATTCGCGACATGCTGGCATGACGAACCGCACCCGGGCAGGGTGTGACAACGGCCGGACAATGCGCGCACTCAACTCCCAGAGTTCGCCCATCATGTTCAAGAATCTCACGCTGCTCACGGCCAGCCTGCTGGCCAGTACCGCGACTCTGGCGCAGGTCCAACTGCCCGCGCCCGCCTTCCCGGTCTTCAGGGATGCCGCCGCCATCGAGCAGGCTTGCAGCACCGGCCTGACCGCAGCTGCTGCGAACCTCAAGACGCTTGAGAAGCGCAAGAGCGATGCCGGATGGATCAGCGCCTACGACAAGTTCTTCGCAGGCACCGAGGACTCGGCGAACGCGATCGATTTCCTGCAATACGTGGCGACCGAAGGTTCGCTGCGCGATGCGGCGCAGGCCTGCTCGCTGCGCTGGGCGGAGTTCAATTCGGGCCTCAACCAGGACGTCGCGCTCTACAAGGCCATGAAGGCCGCGCCGGCCAAGGACGCGATCGACAAGGAACTGCAGCGCGTGGCGCTCGCGCAGTTCGAGGCGGGCGGTGTTTCGCTGCCCCCCGCCCAGCGCGCCCGCGCCAAGGAAATCCTCGACAAGCTGACCGCGCTGGAGCAGCAGTACAACAAGAACATCCGCGACGCCGGCATCAAGGTGCGCTTCACCGAAGCCGAGCTCAAGGGCGTGCCCGAGAACGTCTGGCAGAAGGCGCCGCGCGATCCCGATGGCAGCGTGGTGCTGGGCATCTCAAACCCGGTCGTGGGCCCGGTGCTGCAAAGTGCTGAATCGCCCGTCGCGCGCGAGCGCATGTGGTGGGCCAAGGCCAACGAAGGCGGCGCCGCCAATCTCGAGCTGATGGCCCAGGCCGGCAAGCTGCGCCACGAACTGGCGGGCCTGTTCGGCTACGACAACTTCGTGGACTTCAAGCTGCGCAACAAGATGGCGCATGACGCCAAGACCGCGTGGCATTTCCTCGATGGCGTGAAGGACGCCGTGGCCGTCAGCGACATCAAGGACACCGAGGCGCTGCGTGCGGCCAAGGCCAAGGACCTGGGCCAGCCGCTCGAAAGCACCGTGCTCAAGGCCTGGGACACCGGCTACTACAGCGAGCGCCTGCGCCGCGAGCGCTTCAGCGTCGACCAGGAAGCTTTCCGACCCTACTTCCCGCCCGAGCAATCGCTGCGCTTCGTGATGAAGGTGGTCGAGAAGATGATGGGCGTGCGCTATCGCCAGGTCGATGTGCCGCTGTGGGCGCCGGGCGTCGAGGCCTTTGTGGTCACCGATGTCGCCAGCGGCAAGGACTTGTCGCAGCTCTATGTCGACCTGTACCCGCGCGAAGGCAAGTACAACCACGCGGCGGTCTGGCAGGTGCGCTCGGGCAGCACCGAGCAGGGCCGCAACCCCGTGGCCGCGCTCGTGGTCAATCTCGACAGCAAGGGCCTGACCCTGGCCGAGATGGAAACACTGCTGCATGAGTTCGGCCACTCGGTCCACGTCGATCTTTCGCGGACCCGCCATTTGCTGCAGTCGGGAACGGCGGTCCTGCAAGACTTCGTCGAAGCGCCTTCGCAGATGCTTGAAGACTGGGTCTACGACAAGAAGGTCTTGAAGGTGATGGCCGAGGTCTGCCCCGAATGCAAGCCGGTGCCCGATGAACTGGTCGACAAGGCCGTGGCCGCGCGCGATTTCGGCAAGGGCTCGCGCTTTGCGCGCCAGCATCTGTATGCCAGCTACGACCTTTCACTGAACGGCAAGGACACGCCCGAGCCGCTCGCGCAATGGGCCAAGATGGAGGCCGCCACGCCGCTCGGTTACGAGAAGGGCAGCCTGTTCCCGGCCCATTTCGCGCACCTGATGTCTGACAACTATGGCTCCGGCTACTACGGCTATCTGTGGAGCCTGGTGATCGCGATGGACCTGCGTACGGCATTCGCACATGACAAACTCGATCCGGTGACCGGGATGAACTACCGAAACAAGGTTCTCTCGCAAGGTGGACAGCGTCCAGCGCCCGAACTTGTGAACGATTTCCTTGGCAGACCCTGGAATTCGGGAGCATTCTTCGCAGACCTGAAGCGGTAGTGACTTTCCGCTTCAGGAGTCTCCTGCTGAGTCCTCAAGCCGTTATCGGCTTTTGCGCCCGCCCGGCCCCGCCGGCGGGCGTTTTTCATGGACTGTCCGCCCCTCGCCCGTGGGTACACGGTCGGTCCCCCGAGGGGACGCCGATCATCGCCGGCGTGGGCCGGCAATGACATCGGCATGAGCCGCCCTCGGGAGCGGCCCAGCGCGCGGCCCAAGACAACAGCCCTCGTTTTTTCGCGATACTGGGTTCATGCATGAACTCGATGACCGCACCCGCCGCTTCCTGCCCTGGGTCGTCGCGCTCGCCTTCTTCATGCAATCGCTGGACCTGACGGTCCTGAATACGGCGCTGCCGGGCATGGCGCGCTCGCTCGGCGAAGACCCGCTGCGCATGCAGTCCGCGGTGATTGCGTACATGCTGACCGTCGCGCTGTTGATCCCGGCTTCGGGCTGGTTGGCCGATCGCTTCGGCACACGCATCTGCTTCCTGTGGGCATTGGGCCTGTTCAGCGCGGGCTCGCTGGCCTGTGCCTTGAGTCCGTCCCTGCATGCCCTGGTGCTTTCTCGCATCCTGCAAGGCGCAGGCGGGGCGCTGCTCCTGCCGGTGGGCCGCCTTGCGGTGCTTCGCGCCTTCCCACGCAACGAGTTCCTGCCCGTGATGAGCTTCATCGCGATCCCGAGCCTCGTCGGTCCGCTGCTCGGCCCGACGCTCGGCGGCTTCCTGGTCCAGTACGTGAGCTGGCACTGGATCTTCCTGATCAACCTGCCGGTCGGCGCGGTGGCCATCGTGGCGGCCATGCGCTTCATGCCGCAGTTCAGCGGCGTGATACGCACGGCTTTCGACTGGATCGGCTTCGGGCTCTTCAGCGTCGGGCTGATGCTGTGTTCGATCGGCCTGCAGGGGCTGGGTGAGCACACGATCAACTCCGCGCTGGCAATTCTCAGCGTGGCTGCGGGCTTGGCCTGCACGGCAGCGTACTGGCTGCACGCGGCGCGCCATGCCAGGCCGCTGTTCGACATGGCGCTGTTCAGCATCCCGAGCTACCGCATCGGCCTGCTCGGCAATCTGTTCGCGCGCCTGGGCAGCGGTGCCACGCCTTTTCTGACGCCGATGTTCCTGCAACTGGGGCTCGGCTATTCGCCGAGCGAGGCCGGCTTGTCGATGATCCCTTCGGTGCTCGGCGCCATGCTGACCAAGACCATCGCTACGAAGCTGATCCAGCATCTGGGCTACCGCCGCGTGCTGTCGGCCAACACCTTGCTGCTGGGCGGCATGATCGCGAGCTTCGCGCTGGTCGGCCATGAGGTCACGCATCTGCAACTGGCAATCCAGCTGGGCGTCTTTGGCGTGATCAACAGCCTGCAATTCACGGCCATGAATGCGCTGACGCTGAGCGAGCTCGATGCTCGCACCGCCAGCAGCGGGAACACGCTGCTGTCCGTGGTGATGCAGTTCTCGATGAGCCTGGGCGTCGCTTCTTCAAGCCTCTTCCTGCTGCTTTACGCGGGCGCGCCCGTGGATCGCCATGTTGCGGGCAGCATCGGGGTGGATCTCGTTCCCGCGTTTCATTTGACCTATATCTCGATCGGTGCAATGGCCGCCCTGGCCGCCTTCATCTTTTCCCAGCTACAGCCGCGCGAGGGCAGGGTGGATGCTGAGGTTTCTGTCTTGCCAGAGGATTAGCATCGGCTGGCGGCCGCTCTGGCCGCGGCATGAGGAGTTGAATCATGGGACTGTTGGATTCATTGGTCGGCGCGGCCGAACAGGCGCTGATGGGCGGCCAGACCGCGCAAACGACGGCGGGTGGCCTGAACCTCGGTGGTTTGGTGGGCGGCCTGCTCAACAGCGGCGTCTTGCAGGGTGGCTTGCCGGCGCTCCTGCAGCAGTTGCAAGCGGGTGGCCTGGGCGAGCATGTGCAGTCATGGATCGCGCAAGGCGCCAACATGCCGGTCTCGGCGGATGAGATCAGCCATGCCTTGGGCGGCAACTCGGGCGCGCTGGGCCAGATGGCGCAACAGATCGGTGCCTCGCATGGCGATCTGGCCGCTGAGCTGAGCCAGGTCCTGCCTGGGCTGATCAATCACATCACGCCGAATGGACAGATGCCCGGCGGCGACGTGTTGTCGAGCGTGCTGGGTCAGCTGATGGGCGGCGGCGCCCAGTCGAGCGGCGTGCCGGGCGTGATGCCGGGCGCCATGCCGGCCTGAAGCAGCGTCTTAGGCAAGGGGGCGGCGGAAGTCGCCCTCGATGAAGCGCAGCACGCTGTCTTCATGGTGCGGCCCGATCACGTGATGGGCCAGCTCGCGCACCTCGTCGATCGCATTGGCCACCGCAATCCCGCGGTGGGCCTTGCGGAACATCGAGAGGTCGTTCACCTGATCGCCAAACACCACCAGCTCGCGCTCGGCCAGGCCGTAGCGCTGAGCCAGCGCATGGATCGCCTGGTCTTTGCTGGCCGTGGCGTCGTGGATGTTGAGCCAGGGCCAGCCGGGCATGTAGAGATCGTCGGCCAGATGCATTTCGATGCGGTCGCCACACAGTTCGGCAATCGCGTCGCGCAGCGCGGCCAGCGGCGCCTGCTCCGCAATCACCAGCATGGTCACCGCGGGATCGTGGAGCTCGTTCGCGATATGCGCCGTATGGGTCAGGCGAGGGTCGCCTGCCTTCTGGCGCGCTTCGACGAACAGCCGCTGCCCTTCGTTCTCCACACGCTCGTAGAAAAGCCGGTCGCCTTTCGGCCCGTGGATCTGCACGAACGGCATGAAGCCATGCCGGCGCATCAGCGCGAAGATGGCCTGCGCCAGCGCCGGCTCCATCGCGTTGACGAGCTCATGCCGGCCACTCGTCAGGTCGCTGAGGAAGGCGCCATTACTGGAGATAACGGGCAGCTTGAGCGGCAAGTCGGCCAGGATCTGGCCGATCGAGGAAATGTGCCGCGCGCTCGCGACGGTGAAGTGCAGTCCTTCATCAAGGAGCCGCACGAGCCCCGCGCGCGTGGGCGCGGAGAGCTCGGCTTGCGGGTTCAGTAAGGTGCCATCAAGATCGGAAACGTACAGCGTCACGGAGTCACAAAACCTCGGATGCGAAATCAGCCAATCGTGAGCGCTCACCACGCGCCAAGGTGATGTGCCCGCTATGAGCCCAGCCCTTGAACTTGTCGACGGCGTAGGTCAGCCCTGAGCTGCCTTCGGTGAGATAGGGCGTGTCGATCTGCGCCAGATTGCCCAGGCAGACGATCTTGGTGCCGGGGCCGGCGCGCGTGATCAGCGTCTTCATCTGCTTGGGCGTCAGGTTCTGCGCCTCGTCGATGATGACGAACTTGTTCAAGAAAGTGCGCCCGCGCATGAAGTTCAGGCTCTTGATCTTGATCTTGCTGCGCACGAGATCATTGGTAGCAGCGCGGCCCCATTCGCCGGCGCCGTTCTCGCCCTTGCCCAGCACTTCGAGGTTGTCGTCGAGCGCGCCCATCCAGGGGCTCATCTTTTCCTCTTCGGTGCCGGGCAGGAAGCCGATGTCCTCGCCCACGGGCACGGTCACGCGGGTGACGATGATCTCGGTGTAGCGGCGGTCGTCGAGCACTTGCGAGAGGCCGGCGGCCAAGGTGAGCAGCGTCTTGCCGGTGCCGGCGGTGCCGGTCAGGGTGATGAAGTCGCAGTCCGGATCAAGCAGCAGGTTGAGTGCGAAGTTCTGCTCGCGATTGCGCGCGGTGACGCCCCAGATCGCGTGCTTCTGGTTGCCGTAGTCCTTGAGCGTGCGCAGCACGGCGGTCTTGCCGGTGATCTCGAGCACCTTGGCGTAGAGCGGCGTCGCGCCCGGTGCTTCGAGATAGACGAGCTCGTTGATCAGCAGCGAGGGCACCAGCGGCCCGCTGATGCGGTAGAAGGTGATGCCGCCCTGGCTCCAGCTCTCCATCGTCTTGCCGTGGCGCTCCCAGAAGTCGGCGGGCAGGGCCTGCACGCCGGTGTAGAGCAGGTCGGAGTCTTCGAGCGTCTTGTCGTTGCGGTAGTCCTCGGCCGCCAGACCCAGCGCGCGGGCCTTGATGCGCATGTTGATGTCCTTGGACACCAGCACGACTTCGCGGTTCGGATGCTGATTCTTGAGCGCCTGCACGACGCCCAGGATCTGGTTGTCGGCCTTGCCCTGCGGCAGGCCCACGGGCAGCGGCATGTCGACCAGCTCGGTCTGGAAGAACAGCTTGCCGCCGGCCTCGCGACGGCCGGTGCCATCCAGGGCCAGGCCCTTGGCCATTTCGGCGATGCTGCTGGTCTTCATGCCCGCGGCGAGCGCGTCAAGCTCGCGGCTGATCTGGCGCACATTGCGCGCCACTTCGGTCATGCCCTTCTTGTGCCCGTCCAGCTCCTCGAGCGTGATCATGGGCAGGTAGACGTCGTGTTCCTCGAAGCGGAACAGGCTCATCGGATCGTGCATCAGCACATTCGTGTCGAGCACGAAGAGCTTGGCCGGGCCGGTGACCTTCTTCTTGGGCGTCTTGCGGGCTGGCGTCTTGTCGAGCCCGGGCGGGGTGCCGGGGCGCACGGCCATCAGGTCGGGCTGCTTTTCAGGCAGCTTGGCGACCGTGGGCGCGGGGCTGAACAAGGCGGCAGGTTTGGTGCTGGCCAGCTTCAGCACAGGTGGGGTGTGCGCCGACTCGTGAGCGGCGGGGCTGGATCTTGAAGGTTCGCGGGAGGTGTCGGGTTTGCTCACCGCGAGCGTCTGGGCAAAGGCAGAGGAATCTAGGCGGCTGGCGCGCTTGGCTGGGGCTTTGGGCAGTGGCATGTGTGGCGGCTGGGGCTCAGTAAGGAAAGATAGCTCTCCAGGCCAGAAAAGCAAAAAGCCGCACAGGCGACTGTGCGGCTTGGCTGCTGAATCTGGGGGTTACGGCACTGGGGCATGAGCCCATTATGCACAAACGACCATGACCACAAGCGGCGCTTTTTTGACGCAGCCCAGACGCAACAAAGCGCCTGGGCAGGCGCTTTTTGGGGTCATACTGGCGAGCCCGGCTGAGCTCGTTTCAGCAGATCAGGCGGCTTCCTTCTTGAGAGCCTTGACGGCCTTCAGGACTTCGTCAACGTGACCGGCCACCTTGATGCCACGCCATTCGGCGCGCAGGACGCCCTGGGGGTCGATCAGGAAGGTCGAGCGTTCGATGCCCTTGACCTTCTTGCCGTACATGATCTTGTTCTTGACCACACCGAACATGTGGCAAAGCTTTTCTTCAGTGTCGGCGATCAGCTCAAAAGGCAGTTCGAGCGTCTGCTTGAACTTGTCGTGCGAGACCATGTTGTCGCGGGAAACACCGAGGACGACAGCGCCGGCCTTGACGAAATCCTTGTGACGATCACGGAACTGCATGGCTTCTGTCGTGCAACCGGGCGTATTGTCCTTGGGGTAGAAGTACAGCACCACCGAATGACCGAGGTAGGTGTGGGGTGTGAACTTCACGCCGCCGGTGGCAAGAGCTTCAATTTCCGGGAGAGGTTTGTTGAGCGCTGGCGTCATGTGGGCGTTCTTTAGAGTCTGTGCCCTGGGGTGGGCAATAGCCCGCAATTATACGTTGATCCGGCTAGCCCCCCTAGTTCACTGTCTCAGTCTGGATCAAGGGCGGCTCAATCAGCAGGGCGGCGAGCACCGCGCGACCCTCGCTGGCCAGCACGTTATAGGTGCGGCAGGCGGCGCCCAGATCCATCGTTTCCATGCCGATGCCGGCGGCAATCAGGCTGCGGTACAGGGCTGGCTTTACAAAGCGCAGCTTCGGGCCGGTGCCCAGGATCACCAGTTCGGGCTTGTGTTGAAGGATCTGCTCGAAATGGGCTTCGGTGAAGTCCTCGAACTTTGAGAGACCCCAATCCTGCACCTCGCCGCGCCAAGGGACCAGCAGGCTGGCGCGCCAGGGCTGGCCGTTGACCCAGACGCATTGCCCATCGTGACGCGAGATGGCGTTGCCGCCTTGTTGTTCGTCGAGTTGAAATTTCATGGAGGCTGGCTTGTGGTTTGCAGCGGGGGTCCAGTGCAAACCCTGTGTTTTAATCTTTGATCGATTTTCTCGTCATTCGACCGGTCATTTCTCCCATCACTTGGAGCCCACGCCTTGAAGCCCATCGCCAAGTCCAGCAAGCTGGCCAATGTCTCTTACGACATCCGCGGACCCGTGCTCGACAAGGCGCGAGCGATGGAAGAAGAAGGCCAGAAGATCATCAAGCTGAACATCGGCAATGTTGCCGCCTTCGGCCTGGAACCCCCGGACGAGATCGTCCAGGACATGATACGCAACCTGTCGGCGGCGGCCGGCTACACCGATTCCAAAGGGCTTTTTGCCCCGCGCAAGGCGGTCGTCCACTACTGCCAGGAAAAGGGCATCAAGGGCGTCTCGGTTGATGATGTCTACCTCGGCAATGGCGCCTCCGAGCTGATCCAGATGTCGATCAGCGCCTTGCTCAACGACGGCGACGAGGTGCTGATTCCCGCACCCGACTTCCCGCTCTACACCGCGGTGGTGGGCCTGTCGGGCGGCAAGCCCGTGCACTACATCTGCGACGAGCAGGCCGGCTGGATGCCCGATGTGGCCGACATGCGCGCCAAGATCACACCGCGAACCCGCGCGATCATGGTCTGCAACCCGAACAACCCGACGGGCGCGCTGTATCCCGATTCGGTCCTGCTCGAAATCATCGAGCTGGCCCGCCAGCATGAGCTCGTCATCCTGTCCGACGAGATCTACGACAAGACGCTCTACGACGGCAACACGCACACCAGCATGGCATCGCTGGCCGACGACGTGCTGTTCGTGACCTTCAACGGCCTCTCGAAGAACTACCGCAGTTGCGGCTACCGGGCGGGCTGGATGATCGTCTCGGGCGAGAAGCGCCATGCCCGCGATTACATCGAGGGTCTGAACATGCTGGCCTCGCTGCGCCTGTGTTCGAACACACCGGGCCAGCTCGCGATCCAGACCGCACTGGGCGGCTACCAGAGCATCAAGGACTTGGTCGCGCCGACCGGCCGCCTGTGCCACCAGCGTGATCTTGCCTATGAGCTGCTCACACAGATTCCCGGCGTCAGCGTGGTCAAGCCGAAGGCGGCGCTCTACATGTTCCCGCGCCTCGACCCCAAGATGTACCCGATCACCGACGACCAGCAATTCGCCTATGAGCTGCTGGCCGAGGAGAAGGTGCTGATCGTGCAGGGCACCGGCTTCAACTGGATCGCGCCCGATCACTTCCGCCTGGTCTTCCTGCCCAATGTGGACGACCTCAGCACAGCCATCGGCCGCATCGAACGTTTTCTCTCGCAATACCGCAAGCGCTACGCATAAATCATTTCCGGACAGACAAGCTCATGAACGCGATCAAGGTAGGCCTTCTTGGCATCGGCACCGTCGGCGGCGGCACATTCAATGTTCTGCGTCGCAACCAGGAGGAGATTCGCGGCCGAGCCGGCCGCGGCATCGAGATTGCTTGTGTTGCCGACCTCGACGTGGCCCGCGCCAAGCAGATCGTCGGCGACGCCTGCCCCGTGGTCAGCGACGCGCGCGAGATCATCAAGAACCCCGAGATCGACATCGTCGTCGAGCTGATCGGCGGCTACGGCATCGCCAAGACCCTGGTGCTGGAGGCGATCGCCGCGGGCAAGCATGTGGTCACCGCCAACAAGGCGTTGCTGGCCGTGCACGGCACCGAGATCTTCGCGGCCGCGCACGCCAAGGGCGTGATCGTCGCGTTTGAAGCGGCCGTGGCCGGCGGCATTCCGATCATCAAGGCGCTGCGCGAAGGCCTGACCGCCAACCGCATCGAATGGATCGCCGGCATCATCAACGGCACGACCAATTTCATCCTGTCCGAAATGCGCGGCAAGGGCCTGGACTTTGCGACCGTGCTCAAGGAAGCGCAGCGCCTGGGCTATGCCGAGGCCGATCCCACCTTCGACATCGAAGGCGTGGACGCCGCGCACAAGGCCACCATCATGTCGGCCATCGCCTTCGGCATTCCCGTGCAGTTCGACAAGGCGCACGTCGAAGGCATCACCAAGCTGCAGGCCACCGACATCAAGTACGCTGAACAGCTCGGTTATCGGATCAAGCTGCTGGGTATGACGCGCCGCCGTGAGAACGGTATCGAGCTGCGCGTGCACCCGACGCTGATTCCGACGAACCGTCTGATCGCCAACGTTGAAGGCGCGATGAACGCCGTGGTGGTGCAGGGCGATGCCGTTGGCACCACGCTTTACTACGGCAAGGGCGCCGGCGCCGAGCCGACCGCTTCGGCCGTGGTGGCCGACTTGGTCGACATCACCCGCCTGCACACCGCCGACCCCGAGCACCGCGTGCCGCACCTGGCCTTCCGGCCCGACGCGATGAGCAGCCTGCCCATCCTGCCGATGGAAGACGTGCAGACCAGCTTCTACCTGCGCCTGCGCGTGGCCGACGAAGCCGGCGTGCTCTCGAAGATCACCACGACGCTGGCCGAGCACGACATCTCGATCGACGCCGTGCTGCAACGCGAATCGAACGAGGGCGAGAAGCAGACCGACCTGATCATCCTGACGCACGAAACCGTTGAAGGCCGCATGAACAAGGCCCTGGCGCAGATGCAGGCGCTGCCGACCGTGCTGGCGCCGATCGTGCGGATCCGCAAGGAAGAGCTGGCCTGAGTTTGGCTCGGCTGGCACACTCGGGGCATGGCAAATATCGACGACATCAAGAAGCTCTTCCAGGCGCTCGATTTTGAGCGGACGCTGGATTTGGATCATCCGGCAGATCGTCTGCTGTACGTTGCGGGTATGCATGAGGATGGTGGCATTTCAGCGGTTGACGAGCTGAAGGCGAATATCGAGCTGTCGGCACGGCCGGGCACATGGTTGTTCACGGGACATCGCGGCGTCGGCAAATCCACCGAGCTTCGTCGGATGGCGCATGAACTGCGTCAGGGCGATTTTTATGTGGTCGTTGCCGACATGGAAAAGCGCCTCAATCTCGGTGAGCCAGTCAAACTGGAGTCTTTGCTGGTTTCGCTGGCTGCGGCCCTGGCTGACGAAGCCGATCGAGACTTTGGCGCCAGCCGTGCCACGGGCACCTATGGCCAGCGCTTGTGGGAATGGCTGACCCAGACCGAAGTCAATCTCACCCAGCTTGGCGCCAACCTCGGCGGGGCCAGCTTCACGGCGCAAATGCAGACCAACCCGAGCTTCCGTGCGGAAGTCCAGCGCGCCCTGGAGTCATCGCGCGGCGGCTGGTTCGAACAGGTCAAGGGCTTTATCAAGTCCGTGGTGGATGACATCCGGCAAGCGAGAGGGCAAGGCACGCAAGTCGTGCTGGTTCTTGATTCCTTGGAGCGGCTGCGAGTCTCCGGACCCAACGCCAAGGACAGCTATGAGGCCATCATCCAGGTCTTCGACGTCAATGGCCAATTCCTCAAGTTGGATCATGTGCACACGGTTTACAGCGTGCCGCCCTTTCTGCCGTTCCTGGTGCCGCGCATCGGGGGCTATTTTGGTGTCGAGGTCTGCAAGCTGCCGCATGTGAAGGTGTTTGAAACGCCGGACCTGAACAAGGGCGCCCAGCCGGTCCATCCGCATGCTGCGGGCATCAATGGCCTGGTCAGTAGCGCGAGGAAACGTTATCCGGACATTGAATCCATCATCCCTCTCGCGCAATTGCGGCGGCTGGCCTTGGCTTCCAGCGGTAGCGTGCGCGACTATTTCCGCCTGCTCAAGTCCGTGTGCGCCAAGGCGGCTGTTCAGCGGCCGAGCTTGCCGCTGCAAGACGATACGCTGGCCGCGACCGCCGAGCGCGTGCTGCGCGATGAAATGCCCTTGTCCGTCGAGGATCTCCAGCATCTTGCCCTGGTGCGCACCAAGCATGGCGTGGCGCTGGACAGCATGGACAATCTGCACAAGGTGGCTCGCCTGTTTGATGGCGGGCTGATCCTCTCCTATCGCAATGGCATCGGTGATTGGTGCGAGGTGCAATACCTGCTCCATGAGCAGGTCGCGCCTTATTTGCCGGCAGCCGAGGCGCCGTCCGAGCAGTGAGCCAGACCCTGACGCCAGACGCAGCTTGGCGCGAGATGCGCGTGCATCTGGAATGGACCGAGGGTTTCCGTCTGTGCGTACTCTTCAGCGATTCGAGCGTGGCCCTCCGCGAAGTGCGTCAGTCGGTCGACGAGACCTGGACGGGCCGCGGCGATCCGGTCATAGGGCTCAATCCGAGACGGGGAAGCGACGTGCTTGCCGACGTTTTCGGCACGCTTGCCACCTTCGCGCAAGCAGCATCGGGCCGAGACGCCTTGGTCTGGCTTGAGCTCACGGCGGCAGATTTTGACGGTGATGATGAATGGGAGTTGGCACGGGCGAGCTGTCTTGCCCGGCTGAACGAGGCGCGTTCATGGCTGCAGCAGGACTACGGCCAAGCCCTGGTGCTGTGTCTGCCGCTTGCCTGGGCCGACCGTGTATACACGGAGGCTCCTGATCTTTGGCATGTACGGTCTTTCACGGCGACATTGTTGGCTGAGTCCCAGCCAAGCATGTCGCTGTCGACCCTGCTCGACCTGGGCGAGCACGAGATGCTGGACGTGCCTTCCATGCAGGCCGCCTCGCAGAGCTTGGCGGGGGCTCACGAACGTGTGGAACAGAGTGGCAGCCTGGCGGACCAGATCGAACTTGTCCATTCCTTGAGCAATTGGTCGCTGGCCGCGCAGGCTTCAGGCGATTCGTACGCCGCTCAGGCCGCCGCAGGCGACGCCGTCACACGCATGCGCAAGGTTCGCTTGGAACAAGGTGACCGCGCTCAGGTGTTGCGCGACCTCGCCATTGCATTGAATGGCCTGGGCGATGTCCAGCGGCGCGACGGGCAATATGAGGCTGCGCTGGAGTCCTATCGCGAGGGGCTGGAACTGCGGCGCAATCTGCGCGAAATCCTGGGTGACAGTCCCGATGTTCTGCGCGGCCTGTCTGTCTCCTTGAATCGATTCGGCGATGCCTTGCGTCGCATGGGATCCTCGGAGTCTGCCTTGCTGGCTTATTCGGAGGCTTTGACGCTGCGGCGTCAACTGCGAGCGAGTCTGGGTGACAGCCCTCAAATTCTGCGCGACCTGACTGTGGTCCACAACAAGATCGCAACGGTGCTGGGCGATCTGGGCCAACTTGACGAGGCTTTGGTGCATTGCCGTCAAAGCCTCGCCTTGCGCCGCCAACTGCGCGCCGACCTGGGTGATAGCCCACAGGTTTTGCGCGACCTGTCCGTTTCCTTGAACAAACTGGGCGACGTGTTGCACGATCGGGGCGAGACCGTGGATGCGCTGGAGGCCTATGGCGAGAGCCTTGGTTTGCGGCGCGACGTGCGAGCGACCGTCGGCGACACGGCGCAGGCCCTGCGCGACGTGGCGACTGTCTTGCAAAGAATGGGAGATGCGGAGCGCAGCCTGGGCCATGAGGATGCAGCCTCGGTGAGCTATGGTGAAAGTCTCGATCTGCGACGTACCCTGCGCGACATGCAGGGCGATGCACCGTTGGTGCTGGATGATTTGGTGAAGGGCCTGCTGCGATCGGCGAAATTGTCCAGTCCAGGCGGGCCTGCAGAAAGCCTCATCGCTGAAGCGGCGCAACTGAATGAAAAGTTGCTCGATGCGGCGACGAGCGAGCATGCGCGCGAGGGTTTTGCGCAGCGACAGCAAGAGATCCTGGCTCTGCAATCGCGAGACCCTCCCGCTCGTTGATGCGCGGGTGCGGACTATAATTCTAGTCATTCTGGACAGAATCGGAGGCCGCATGGAAGATGTCTGGCAAGTGCAGGAAGCCAAGAGTCGCTTCAGCGAGCTCATCGACCGCGCCATTGAGCAAGGCCCGCAAATCGTGACGCGGCACGGCAAGGCGGTGGTGCGCGTCGTGGCTGTAGGAAGCTCCGAGCGGGCCACCCCCGACGACGGCTTTGCGGCTTTTCTGCTCAGCGCGCCGCGCGTGCTCGACCACGGTTTGGAGTTGCCAAAGCGGCGTAGCCGCAAGCATTCTCCATTTGACGAGCGCTGACGGGTGCATTGGCTGCTGGACACCTGTGCGCTCTCCGAGTTGGTGCGCAAGAAGCCGGACCCTGGCGTGCTGGACTGGCTTTCTCGCCACTCTGCGGAGTCGGCGGTATCGGTCATCAGCATCGGCGAGCTCCAGTTCGGCGTCGAAAGATTGCCGTCCGGGCGCACCCGCAACCTCCTCCAGCATTGGTTCGAGGGCATCGGCGCCCAGTTCAGTGCTCGCATTCTGGTGGCCGATGAGGCCATCCTGCGTCGATACGGTAGCCTGCGGGCCTCCGTGCAGGCGATAGGTCGCTCACAGGAAGACCTCGACCTGATTCTTGCCGCGACCGCCAGCGTTCATCGACTCGCCCTGGTCACCCGCAACATTCGACATTTCCAGGACACGGGCATTGAGCTTGTGAATCCCTGGTCCTGAAACAATCACAAACATGCTCTACCTCTCCACCCGCGGTGATTCGACGCCGCGCCACTTCTGCGACATCCTGCTCGAAGGCCTCGCGCCCGACGGCGGTCTGTACCTGCCGACCAGCTATCCGAAGATCGACGATGCGACGCTGACGAAATGGCGCGGTCTGGCCTACGCCGATCTGGCGTTTGAGATCCTCAGCCTCTACATCGACGACATCCCGGCTGAAGACCTGCATGCGATCACGCGGCGCACGTACACGGCCGAGATTTTCGGCACGCCCGAGATCACGCCGCTCAAGCCTTTAGCCGACGGAATTGCCCTCGAAGCCCTGTCCAACGGCCCGACGCTGGCCTTCAAGGACATGGCCATGCAGTTGCTCGGCCAGTTGTTCGAGTACGAACTGGGCCGCCGCGGCCAGACGCTCAACATCCTGGGCGCCACCAGCGGCGACACCGGCAGCGCCGCTGAGTACGCGATGCGCGGCAAGAAGGGCGTCAACGTCTTCATGCTCTCGCCACACGGCCGCATGAGCCCCTTCCAGCAGGCGCAGATGTTCAGCCTGCAGGACGCCAACATCCACAACATCGCCGTGCAAGGCGTGTTCGACGATTGCCAGGACATCGTCAAGGCCACCTCGAACGACCTGGGCTTCAAGCGCAAGTACCGCATCGGCACGGTCAACTCGATCAACTGGGCGCGCCTGCTGGCCCAGGTCGTGTACTACTTCGCCGGCTACTTCCAGGCCACGAAGTCGAATGCCGAGAAGGTCAGCTTCACCGTGCCTTCGGGCAATTTCGGCAACGTCTGCGCGGGCCATGTGGCGCGCATGATGGGCTTGCCGATTGCGCAACTCGTGGTGGCGACCAACGAGAACGACGTGCTCGACGAGTTCTTCAAGACGGGCACGTACGCACCGCGCGGCGCTGAGCACACGCACGAGACGTCGAGCCCCTCGATGGATATTTCCAAGGCCAGCAACTTCGAGCGCTTCGTGTTTGACTTGCTCGGCCGCGACGGCGCGCGCACCAAGGCGCTGTTCGCTAACGGCACGTTCACGCTGACTGCGGATGAGAAGGCCCGCATTGCCGGCTTCGGTTTTGTCTCGGGCCGCTCCACGCATGCCGACCGTCTCGCGACGATCCGCCTCTGCCACGAGAAGCATGGCTTGCTGATCGACACGCACACGGCCGACGGCCTCAAGGTCGCGCTGGAACGACGTCAACCGGGTGTGCCCATGATCGTGCTGGAGACCGCCTTGCCCGCCAAGTTCGCGGACACCATCGTCGAAGCCGTCGGCATCCAGCCCCCGCGCCCGCACGGCCTGGAGAACATCGAGGCGCTGCCCAAGCGCTTCGAGGTGATGCCGGTCGACGCGGATGCCATCAAACAGTACATTGCCCGCCATGTTGAGCTTTGACGAAGCGCTGGCGCGCCTGATCGAATCGACCGCGCCGCTTGGCGCGAGCGAGGAACTGCCGACTGCGCAAGCCTTGGGCCGCGTGCTGATGCAGGACGTCGTGTCATTGCTCGACGTGCCGCCGGCCGACAACTCGGCGATGGACGGCTACGCGGTCCGCGCGGCCGATATCGGCCAGCTCCTGCCCATCAGCCAGCGCATTCCTGCGGGCGTTGTCGGCACCGAATTGAAGCCCGGCACGGCCGCGCGCATCTTCACCGGCGCGCAGATCCCCGCTGGCGCGGATGCCGTGGTGATGCAGGAGTTCTGCGAAGTCGAGGGCGATGCCATCCGCATCACCGGCGAGGTGAACAGCGGCCAGCACATCCGCCTGCGTGGCGAGGACGTGCAGCGCGGCAGCACCGTGCTTGCGACCGGCCACAAGCTCGATGCTGCGGCTTTGGGCATGGCGGCCGCAGTCGGCGCGGCCAAGCTCAAGGTCGCCAAGCGCCCGCGCGTGGCACTGTTCTCGACCGGCGACGAACTCGTCATGCCTGGCGAACCGCTGAAGCCCGGCTCGATCTACAACTCCAACCGCTACATGCTGCACGGGCTCTTGCAGGGCCTGGGTTGCGAGGTCGTCGATCTGGGCATCGTGCCCGACAAGCTCGATGCCACGCGTGCGGCCTTGCGCGAGGCCGCGAGCCGCGCCGATCTGATCATCACCTCGGGTGGCGTGTCGGTCGGCGAGGAAGACCACCTGCGCCCGGCCGTGCAGGCCGAAGGCTCGCTCGACCTCTGGCAGATCGCGCTCAAGCCCGGCAAGCCCTTGGCTTTTGGCAAGGTCGCTAACGCTTATTTCGTGGGACTGCCGGGCAACCCGGTCTCCAGCTTCGTCACCTTCCTGATGCTGGTCCGCCCGGTGATCCTGCGCCTGCAAGGTGCGACGGAGTTGGCCCCACGCCGCTACGCCTTGCGCGCCGATTTCACCTGGGGTAAGCCCGACAAGCGCCGCGAGTTCCTGCGCGCGCGGCTCAACGCGCAGGGCGGGCTCGACCGCTACGCCAACCAGGGCTCGGGCGTGCTCACCTCGGCGGTCTGGGGTGATGGCCTGGTGGACACGCCGGCCGGCCAGACCATCGCGGCCGGTGATACGGTCCAGTTCCTGCCTTTCTCGGAACTGCTGTCGTGACGATCAGCGTGCGCTATTTCGCCTCGCTGCGCGAGAAGCTCGGGCCTTCCGAGACGCGTGAATGGCGCGCGGGGCTCACGCTGGCGCAGCTGCGCGATGAGTTGATCGGGCAGGGCGGCGCACACGCGGCATTGAGCCGCGAGCGCGCCTTGCGCTGCGCCCTCAACCAGCAGATGTGCGCCGAAGACACGCCGGTTCCCGACGGCGCCGAAGTTGCTTTTTTCCCGCCGGTCACCGGCGGTTGATGTGAAGCCGGTGCCCGATCTGCGTCTGGATCCGCTGCGGCTTGAAGACGTCGACCCGCTGTTGGCCTTCGAGCAGGCAAACCGTGCCTTCTTCGAGATCTGGATCAACGCACGCTCACCCGACTACTACTCGCGCGAAGGCATCGCCCGGGCCATCGAAGCCGCCGAACGAGAGTCCGCTGAAGATCGCGGTTATCAGTTCCTGATCCGGGAGCACGAGGTGCTGGTCGGGCGCATCAACCTTTCGCAGCTCAGGCGCACGCACTGGCAATCGGCCTCGCTCGGTTACCGGATCGGCGCTGATTTCAACGGCCGCGGCATCGCGAAGGCCGCCGTGCAGCTCATCACGCAACGCGCTTTTGGCGAGTTGGCGCTGATGCGCCTGGAAGCTCACGCCCGCCCCGAAAATCTTGGCTCCATCGGCGCGCTCAAGGCCAACGGCTTCGAGCAGTTCGGGCATTCCAAGCGCAGTTTTCAGCTGCACGGCCAGTGGTTTGACATGCTGTACTTTGAAGCGAATGCGAAGCCGACATGAAGGGCCTGCACCTGACCGCTGACCTGCGAGGCTGCGACGCCAGCCAGCCCTTGATGCACGAGCCGGACGCTCTGCGCACGCTCTGCATCAGCAGCGTCAAAGCCGCGGGGCTGGCCGCAGTGGGCGAACTTTTTCATCGTTTCACGCCAGCCCCGGAGCAATCGCAGGGCGGTATCACCGGCGTCGTGCTGCTGGCGGAATCGCATCTGGCCGTGCACACCTGGCCCGAGCTGAGCGCCGTGACGCTCGATGTCTACGTCTGCAACCTGGGGCAGGACAACAGTTCGAAGGCCGAGCAATTGCTGCTGGCCTTGAGCGAGGCCTTCAGGCCGACCGTGATGGATCGCCAACAACTGGTCCGCGGACGCTGAGCTTGCGCTGCTAGAGTCATCGCCTCCATATCCTTGAGAGGGGTGCGATGCGATCGTTTCTGATGGGTGCTGCGGCATTGTTGACCGCCATGACGGCGACGGCCTTGCCCGCGCAACGGGCCTACCAGGAATTGGCTGTCTCGCCCGATGGCCGGATGATGGCCTCGGTCGAAGGTGATGCGCCGCCCGCAGGCGGCTCACCCGTGGTGCGCGAGTTGATGATCCGCTCGCTCGACGGCCGCTCGGAAATTTCCGTGCGCCTGCCATGCGGCGCGGTGCCCGAATGCTGGCCCAGCGCGCTGGCCTGGACTGCGGATGCGCAGCACCTGAGCTTCGCCTTGCGCACGCCGGGCTCGCATGCACGCTCCGTCTACCGCGTCGACGCGAACGGCGGCCATCTCGAACAAACGCTGGCGTTTGACGGCACGCTCAAGGGCCTGCACTACAGCGCCAACGGAACGCTCGCCATGCTGGCTACGCCCGGCGCCACCAAGGAAGTGGGCGCAGTGGAGGCCGGCTCGCCGCTGACCGGCGACATCGATGCGGAGAGTCCTGTTCAGCGCCTGGCTGTGCTGGAACCCGGTGCCAGGGCCCTGCGCTGGATCTCACCGGCCGGCTTGTACGTCTATGAGTTTGACGGCCTGCCCGACGGCAGCGGCTACGTCGGCACCGCCGCGCAAGGCGATGGCGACCGCAACTGGTGGATCGCCAAGCTCCACGCCTTTGCCGCTAACGGCCAAAGTGATCGGATCCTGTACACGCCGCAGACGGCGCGCGAGCAACTGGCCACGCCGCGTGTCTCGCCGGATGGTCGCCGTGTGGCGATGATCGTCGGCCTGATGAGCGACTTTGGTTCCACCGGCGGCGACATCTACCTGCTGCCCCTCGAAGGCGGCGCGGCGCAGAACCTGACGGCTCAGCAGCACGCCTCGGTCACCGACATCAACTGGCGTTCCGACGGTCACCTGATGGCCAGCGTGCTTGCCGCCGACCTGTCCCAGCGTGTGGACTTCGGCATAGCCACAGCGCCCGGCGCCGGCCAAGCGATCTGGTCGGGCGCAGCGCCGCTGCGCGACATCAGCGCAGCCTCGGGCAAGAGCACGGTCGAAGCCGGCGTGATGCAGGACTTCAACCACGCGCCCGAGATCTTCGTGAGCGATGAGCGCAGCTTGAAGGCGCTGACCCATCGCAACTCGGGTCTGACCCACGCCTTTGTCGTGCGCAGCCTGAAGTGGCACAACGAGGGCTTCGACATTCAGGGCTGGTTGGTCTTGCCTGCCGCCGCCTCCGCAACCTCCGGCACAGGCAGCACCGGCAAGCGCCCGATGATTGTGGAGATACACGGTGGCCCGGCCGGCGTGGCACGCCCACGCTTCATCAATGCCGGCGACAGCACGCACGCCTTGCTGGAGCGCGGCTACGCCATCTTCTATCCGAACCCGCGCGGCAGCTTCGGCCAGGGCGAGGCCTTCACGCAGGCCAATGCCAAGGATTTCGGTGGCGCCGACCTGCGCGACATCCTGAGCGGTGTGGACGCCGCCATCCAGCAAGCGGGCATTGACCCCGAGCGGCTGGGCATCACGGGCCACAGCTACGGCGGCTACATGACCATGTGGGCGGTGACGCAGACCACGCGCTTCAAGGCGGCCGTGGCTGGCGCGGGCCTCGCGAACTGGCAGTCGTACTACGGGCAGAACGGCATCAACGAATGGATGATTCCGTACTTCGGCGCCAGCGTCTACGACGACCCGGCGGTCTACGCCAAGTCCTCGCCGATCAACTTCATCCGCAAGGTCAAGACCCCGACCTTCAGCTTTGTGGGCGAGGCCGATATCGAATGCCCGGCCGCGCAAACCCTCGAGTTCGGCCGCGCCTTGCAGATCCTCGGCGTGCCGGCGCTGACCGTGCTCTATCCCGGCGAAGGCCATGCCTTGCGCGGGCCGAAGACGCGGGAAGACATCGAGCGCAGGACGCTGGCCTGGTTCGATCGCTATCTGAAGCCCTGATCAGCCGCGTCAAGGTTTGACTTTCGGCATCCTGTCACCCAGCAGATAACGCGGCCCGCTGCCCGCTCCCGCCGCCGCATCTTTCGGGTTGTAGAGCGCGCATTTCTTCAAGGAGAGGCAGCCGCAGCCGATGCAGGCATCGAGCTGGTCGCGCAGGCGCGTGAGCGCGGCGATGCGCGCATCGAGCAGCGGGCGCCATCCGCGTGAGAGCCGCGTCCAGTCGGCGGCGGTCGGCGCGCGGCCGTCGGGCAGGGTGGCCAGCGCCGCGCGGATGTCGTTGAGGCTCAGGCCGACGTTCTGCGCCGCGCCGATGAAGGCCACGCGCCGCAGCTCGCCGCGCGCGTAGTGGCGCCGCCCGGCCGCATTGCGATGGCTTTGGATCAGGCCTTGCTCTTCATAGAAGCGCAGGGCGCTGGCGGCCACGCCGCTGCGCCGTGCCAGTTCACCGATGGCGATCGAGTCTTGGGAGTTCATGGGGCTTGACTTCAAGTTCACTTGAACTTGCAGTATGCGGGCATTCGCGAAACCACGACCCGAAGGCTGCTCCATGACCCCCATCACCGCACTGCACCGCGCGCTCGATCAAGCACAGGCCTTCGGGCCCTTTTACGAGGGCGGCTTCTTCAACCATCTGCCAATGGCCCTGCATGCGGCGTGGGAGCTGGGCGCCGACGGGGCCAGACTGGCGGCGCAGGTGCATCACGATGCACCCGAGTTGTCCGCGGCGCCGCCATCGGGCGCCAGCGTCGCCCACGATTGGCGCGAGCTGCTCGGCCGGCGTGAGGCCCATGCCGAGCTGCGTTCACTGATCAAGAGCGAGATTGAAGAGAGGGGCGCCGAGGCCGTGCTGCGCAGCCATGTGCCCGTGCTCATTTCAGCGTCCCACGCCGCACTGTTCCACGGGTTGATCCGTACGGCGCACGCCTGGGAGAGTCGTCATGCGCAAGAGCTGGCCTCGGCGCTGGCTGCCTGGGCCTGCACCTGGGAGACGCTGCCCGGCGGCTCGCGCGTCGCGGTGATGTCGCCCGAAGACTGGCAGCGCTCCTTGCAGGAAGCCGGTCGCCACAGCGATCACCGCATGGGACAGGCGCGGCTGCGGGAGGCCGCTCAATCAGCGCGTTATGCCGAGCTGTGCGATGCGCTCGCGCCCGCCACGCACTGGGCCTTGCGGCGCGAACATCTGCTCGGCCTCGCTCTGGACGGCTATCTGGGCAGCCGCAACTTCGTGGTCTTGCACCTGATCACCGGCCTGCGCGCCTTGCGTGTGCTGGGGCCCTTCGTGCCCGATTGGCCCGATGTGCAGACCTGGTTGACACGTGCCTTCACGGGGGCCTGGATGGGAGCGAACATCGGCGGGCTTGAACAGCGGAAAAGCCACGCAGAACCGCCGCCCTGGCCCGAGCTCCAGGCGGCTGCACTGGCGCAATTCGACGAGCATGTGATCAAGCTCGTGCACGCCTGCCGCCAGGAGGACTGGCTCAAGCCCGATGCACGCTGGCGTCAGGCTGCGGCGCTGGCCCTCGGTTGAGCTAGGCGCTGAACTTGCGGCGCATCGCGCGCTCGAAGTCATGCGAGAAATGCCCGAGCAGGGCCAGCCACGGCGCCAGATCGCGCTGCGGCGCCACGCCTGTGCCCAGCAGTTCGATCTGCCGGTAGTACCAGCCGGCCTGCGCCTGGTTGTTGAGCCCGCGCATCGAGCCCGAGCTGCTGTTCGGCCCCCACCAGCCGCGCCCCAGCACGAGCCGGTCTTCGGGCACCGGCAGCACATCGAGCGTGCCGGCCAGCATGCGCGCCGGGAAGTCCGGGTCCAGGCAGAAGGGCCGTGCCAGGCCGATCATGTCGGTATCGCCCTCGGTCAAGGCCGCTTGCATGCCGGCCAGCGTGCGGAAGCCGCCGGTCACCATCACGGGCAATTGCGCCGCGGCCTTGATGGCCTTTGCGTAGCGCAGGAACGTGGCTTCGCGCTGGCGAGTGCTGTCGCGGATCTCGTCTTCGGCATGCGCCTTGAAGAACTCGGTCGCCTCATAGGTGCCGCCCGAGATCTCCAGCAGATCGATGCCGGCCTCGCGCAGCCAGCCGACCACTTCAATGCACTCCTCGAGCGTGAAGCCGCCCTTGACGAAGTCCGAGGAGTTCAGTTTCACGACCACCGGATAGCTTGGCCCGACGACCTCGCGCACGCGCCGCACCACGGCCAGTAAAAGGCTGGAGCGGTTGCGCAGCGAACCGCCCCAGCGGTCCGTGCGCAGATTGGTGCGTGGCGAGAGGAACTGCGACAGCAGATAGCCATGTGCCGCATGAATCTCCACGCCGTCAAAGCCCGCCTTCTGGAGCACGCCTGCCGTGCGCCCAAAGCGCTCGATCACATCGAGGATGTCGGCCTCGCTGGCCGCGCGCGGCTTGCCGAAGTTGCCGATGATGTTGAGCTGCACCTCGGAAGGCGCCAGCGGCGTCAGGTTCACAAGCCGCGGGCATTGGCGGCCCGGGTGGCTGATCTGCGCCCACAGCAGCGCGCCCTTGGCATGCACGGCGTCGGCCCAGGCCGTCAGCTCGGACAGTCCCGATTCATCTTCGACCACCACATTGCCGGCCCGCTCGAGGTAGCGGCCGTCGATCATGATGTTGCCGCTGATGTGCAGGGCCGCGCCGCCTTGGGCCCAGGTGCTGTAAAGCCGCTGGTGTGCCTGGGTCGCATGGCCTCGGGGGCTGGCCAGTCCTTCGGTCATGGCCGATTTGCAGAAGCGGTTGGGCAGCACTTGGCCGCAGGGCAGGGTGAGCGCGGTGTCGATCATGGCGAGGGATGCTAACGGCTATTTCCTGCGTGTCGCGGAAGCCGGCGACGAAGGGGCTCTTGGGTCTCGACAGTGTTGGGCCCTTCACTTCAGATGCGGCGTCCACCCACTGAATCAGAGGTCCCGCATGACACCGGCCGAAGCCAAGCAGATCGTTGAAGTCCTCGCCCGCGGAGTCGATCCGGAAACCGGCGAAGCACTCGGAGAAGACAGCCCGGTCCACAACCGGCACGTGATCCGCGCGCTGTTCATGGCGGCCAATGCTTTGGCGGATGCCGCTGCGGCGAGGAAACCGCGCGAGCTGCCCGCGAATGTGGGCAAGCCCTGGACGGCCGAGGAGGATCGGCTGCTTTGCGAGGGCTTTGAGCGTGGCTTGTCGATTGCGGAGCTGGCTGAGAAGCACGCGCGCGCCAAGGGCGGTGTCCGTTCGCGGTTGATCCGCCTCGGTCGTTTGGAGCCCGGGAAGCGGGCGCCGTTGACGGCTTGAACATCAATGAAGCCAGGCGTTACGCGAAAGAAGTTTCCAGCTGACACCACGGAGTGGGAGACAGCCATTGCCGCCGCGCCGGGAAAGGACCGACCGCTCAAGCGTGAAGAAGAGGCGGCCATGTCCAACGCGTTGGTCGTCAAGAAGGGCGGTTATGCCGCTGTTCGTGCCGCTGTGGCGAGCCGGCGCAAACCGGGGCAGCGGGGCCCTCAACAAACTCCGACCAAGCAGTTGGTCAGCGTCAGGTTCAGCCCGGAGGTGCTTGATTACTTCAAGTCGACCGGAGCTGGGTGGCAGACGCGCATGAACGATGTGTTGATGGAGTGGGTGAACAGGGATCCTACGCCGCGTAGTCCGAAAGGACTGGCCTTTGTGAAAGATCGACTCAGGCCGGCGCGCGTGCGGCGCTCACACCGCGCACATAGGCTTCCTCGAACACCGAGTAGCCCGCCAGATCGCTGTGTGCGAAGGTGATGCGGCCTTGCGGCTGCTGCAACGCGGCCAACGCCGCAGAGCCGCGCAGGCCCGGCGTCGGGATGCTCATTGCATGACCCCAGCGCATCAGTTCGATACGCCGAACGCTTTCCGGCAACTCGGGATGGATCTGGGCCATCTCTTTCAAGCTGCGCTGTGCCCAGTCTTGCCAGGAAGACTGCAGCAGCGCTCCACGCTGCGCCTCGGGCAAGGCCCAATAGAACGTCAGCAGGCGCGCGGAGGCATCGGGCCGCAGGCTCTGATGGCTGGCGTTGACGTAACCGAGAGATTCAGCGCCGTAGCGGACGTTGTCCCACGCGATCGGCAGGCCGACGCGCTCCAGCGGCGCGGCGTTCAACAGCATGTTCGCGACCAGCCAGGGTGCGTGGCGCTGCTGGCTGACCACGGCATCGAGTGCGGCCGGCGCCTCGGCCAGCAAATGCCTGGCGATGAACAGCGGCGTGGCCAGCACAACGCGCTGCGCGGCCCAGCGCTCGGGCACATTGCGTTTTTCGTCCCAGGCCAGCACCTGCACCTCATGCTTGTCCTCAGTCACGCGCAACACGGTGCGGGCGGCCAGCAGGCGGTCCTTGAGCGGCGCGGCCACCTTGCGTGTCAGCCACGCATTGCCTTCGGGCCAGGTCAGCACCGCGTCGCGCTCCTGCGTCTCCATGCCCGGCGGGTGAAAGCCGTGGCGGCTCGCGAAGTAGTGCAGGCCGGCCCAGGCTGAGACCTGCGCGGCCGGCGCGCCGTAGTCGTCGCGGCAGCAGTAGTCGAGATACCAGCGCAGCGGCGGGCTCGTCAGCCCCTGGTGATCGAGCCAGGCGGCGAAGGACTGCGCGTCGAGCGCGGCATGCGCCGCGGTCCACGGCGCGCGCAGCGAAGGCATCGCGAAGCCGAGCGTGCGCTGCGCCGTTTCGACGAGACGCGCGAACTGGGTGTACTGGATCCTGGTGGCGGCATCGAGCGCGGGCGGCAGCAGACCCTCGACCCATTGCCCCTGAAACAGCAGGCGCTCCTGCGGGCTGTGGCAGAGATAACGCTCATCCCAGACGGGCCGTCCGAGGGTCTGTTTCACGAGGCCCAGCTCTTCAAGCAACTGGTAGATCTCGCGTGCCTCGGCGCCCGGCAGCGGCAGGTAATGCGCACCCAGCGGGCAGGCCCGGCCGCCAACCGTCGCGCCCCGCGCATTGCCGCCGGTTTCGTCTTCGAGTTCCAGCAGCGTGAAGTCCACACCCTTGGCCGCCAGCGCGCGAGCGCAGGCCAGGCCGGCCACGCCGCCGCCGATGATCAGCACATCGCTGCGCCGCAGCGGGCCGTCGCCGGCCTTGGGCAAAGGCGCGCGCAGCCGATGGCCGCGTGTGGCGGTGGCGCCGAGCCAGCCGCCTTCGAGCGGTGTGCGTGATCCAAAAAAAGGCTTGCCGGGTTTGCAGCCGGCCAGCCAAGAGGCCGAAGAGGCCGAAGAGGCTGCCAGGAGGGCGCGGCGCTTCATCATCAATGCACTTGCCCCCACTCCTTCTCGAACTCGGTCACCAGCACCTGGTTGGAGAGCCGGTTCACCTCGGTCGGCACGCGGCTCATGTCGGGTGGGAAGTTCATCAGCGCGGGCAGGCCGTCGAGCGTCAGGAAGCGCATGCCCGGCGGCAACTGCTGCGGCGTGTGCCAGGGCCGGCGGCCGGCCAGCACGAAGCCCCACTCGCCGAAGCTCGGCACATTGGCGTGATAGGGCGTGGTCTGGAAGCCAACGGCTTCGAGCGTGGTCACCACGGTCCAGAAGCTGCGGCGCGCCACCAGCGGCGAGGTGGTCTGCACCACGCAATAGCCCGAGGCCGAGAGGTGCTGTTCCACGAGCTTGTAGAAGCTCTCGGTGTAGAGCTTGCCCAGCGCGAAATTGCTCGGGTCAGGGAAGTCGATCACGATCACGTCGAACTGCGCCTCGTTTTGCTCAAGCCACGAAAACGCATCGGCGTTGACGACCTTGAGCTTCGGGTTCAGCAGCGAGTTGTTGTTCAGGTGCGTGAGCAGCGGCAGCGTGGTGAAGAGCCGCGTCATGTGCGGGTCCAGCTCGACCAGCGTGACATGCTCGACGCTCGGATAGCGCAGCACCTCGCGCGCCGCCATGCCATCGCCGCCGCCGAGGATCAACACGTTCTTCGGTGCGCCCTGCGCGGCCATCGCCGGGTGGACCAGGGACTCGTGATAACGGTATTCATCCTTGGAGCTGAACTGCAGATTGCCGTTCAGGAAGAGCCGCACGCCCATATGGCCCTGCGTGACCACGATGCGCTGGTAGTCGCTGCTCTCGCGCACCAGGATGCTCTCGCCATAGAAACGATCCTCGGACCAACGCGTGAGCTGATCGGCCCCAATGAAGGCGCCGAGCAGCAGCGCGACGCTAACGCCGCAAGCCAGCGCATGCTGCTTCCACGCGCGCAGCTCATTGCGGAACAGGAACAGCGCCCACACGGCCACCAGCACGTTGAGCAGGCCGAAGGCCAGGCCCGTGCGGATCAGGCCCATCTGCGGCACCAGCACGAGCGGGAAGGCCAGCGCCACGATCAGCGCGCCGAGGTAGTCGAAGGTCAGCACCTGCGAGACCAGATCCTTCAGGCCATAGCGATCGCGGAACTTGCGCTTGAGGATGCGCATCACGAGCGGGATCTCGAGCCCCACCAGCGCGCCGACCAGCAGCACCAGCGCGTAGAGCAGCGTGCGAAAGGCGCTGAGCGCCGTCGGCGGCAGGAAGCTGTGCGAGCAAAAGAGCGCGGCCGGCATCAGCCCGCCGATCAGGCCGACCATCAGCTCGATGCGCAGGAAATGCGCCACCAGCTGCCGCTCCAGATAGCGGCTCAGCCAGGAGCCCAGGCCCATCGCGAACAGGTAGGTGCCGATGACGGTCGAGAACTGCAGGATCGAATCGCCCAGCAGATAGCTGGCGAGCGCGCCCGCCGCCAGCTCGTAGACCAGGCCGCAGGCGGCGATCAGGAAGACGCTGACGAGCAGCAGGGCTTCGGCGGGGGCGATGCGGTGATGCGTGCTGGGAGGGGTGTCGGGGTGCGGGGCCGTGGAGCTCATGCGGGCATTTTGGCTGCATGTTCGGTCGGTTCGAGGCGCGGGTAAATCTTTTGGCATGGGTCTCGAATTGAGCCAAACTTGCCGGTATGAAGCGCCTGCTGTCCTTGTTGCTTTTGCTTTGTCTCGCCGCCTGCGGTGGTGGCGGTGGGAGTGGCGGCGGCGACAGCAGCGGTGGTTCCACGGGGTCGGGTGGCAACACCGGTACGCTGCCACCGCTCGGCGCCGGCGAGTCGGCCTATACCGACATGCTGGCCTACTCGACGGCGCCCAGCGCATCGCTGAGCTCGGCCAACGAAGGCGCGGCCGTCACCAAGCACACCCTCACGCTCGGCGGGCACAGCCTGGCCTACACCGCCACAGCCGGCCACCTGATCGTGAGTGCGCCGGGTGGCGGCGCGCCCGAGGCCTCGATGTTCTATGTGGCCTACACGCTCGACGGCGCCGCACCCGGCACGCGGCCGGTCACGATCTTCTACAACGGCGGGCCGGGCTCGGCGACCGTGTGGCTGCACCTGGGTTCGTTCTCGCCCAAGCGCCTCGTGACGGGCATCCCGGCCACGACCGCGACCACGCCTTTCGCGCTGGTGGACAACGCCGAGAGCCTGCTCGATGTCAGTGATCTGGTCTTCGTCGATGCGGTCGGCACCGGCCTGTCTGAAGCGGTCTCACCCAACACCAACCAGACTTTCTGGGGCGTGGACATCGATGCCGGCGTGATGCGCGATTTCGTGATGCGCTGGCTCAGCGTCAACCAGCGCACGGCCTCGCCGCTGTTCCTGTACGGCGAAAGCTACGGCGGCCCGCGCACGGCGGTGCTGGCGCGCGCGCTGCAGAACGCCGGCGTCACGCTGACCGGCCTGGTGTTGCAATCGCCGGCACTCAACTACAACAGCAATTGCGGCGTCACCGGCGAGGGCGCCTGCATCGGCAACACGCCGAGCTATGCGGCCACGGGCGCCTGGTATCAACTGGTCACGCCGGCACCGACCGATCTGGCCAGCTTCATGGCCCAGATGCGCAGCTTCGACGACACGAAGTACGCACCGGGGCTCACGCAATTCCTGGCCGGCGGCGCTTTCCCGAGCAACCTGCCGCCCTTGCTGGCGGGAGACACCGGCATCAGCAGCGCGAACTGGAGCGCCCACCCGAATCTCTCGATCAGCCAGTTCCAATCGTTGCTGCTGCCCGGCAAGATCACGGGCCTGTACGACGCCCGCATGTCGGTCGCGGCGGGCAGTTCGCTGGCGTCTGAAGGTGATCCTTCGAGCACTTTCCTGAGTTCTTCGTTTGCCACGCAGATAGGCAGTTATCTGCACACACAGCTGCGCTACGACAACAACTCCACCTACGTGCTGCTGAGCAATGCGATCAACACCTGGAACTTCAGCCATGCGGGCCTGGCCTTGCCCGACACGGTGCCTGACCTGGCCGCCGCGCTGGCCGCTGACGCCAAGCTCAGCGTGATGGCCGGACTGGGCCTCAACGATCTGGTCACGCCCTTCCATGTGACCGAGAACGATCTGGCGCGCCTGCCCGCAGGCTCCAAGGTGCAGACGCACACCTACAGCGGCGGCCACATGAGCTATCTGGACGACACGGCCCGACCGTTGCAGAAGGCCGATCTCACGGCCTTCTACGCGAGTGCGCTGAGCTTGCACGTCAGCGCTGCGGGTCTGAATGCGCGAGCGATGGCCGCGACCGAGAAACCGCGCGCCATCACGGTCGGCACGCAGCCGACGACGCGTCAGACGCCGATCCAGCAGGAGGCTTTGCAAACGCCGATGCGCGACCCGTGGGTGCCGCCGCACCGCTGATCAGCGAGACGTCACGCGCGATTCCAGCGGCGCTGGCTTGTAGTCCGGTTCAATATGGCAGCTTGAGGGGAAGCGGAGCTGCGCCTTGGCGCAAGCCTGGGCAATGCCTGCCGGTGATGGCTTGTGCCCCTCGCGCACCCAGCCGACCAGCGCGTCCAGCAGCGCGACATAGGTCGCATCGCTGAGGTAGCTGTGCTCATGATCGTCGCTGAACACCTGGAGCAAGCTGTCGGCATGGCCGGCGCGCGCCATCGTCTGCGCGAAGGTGTTCTCCATCTCGACGAAGGCCGTGGGATCGTCGATCGCGTGGGCGCTCAAGACCGGCACCGGGATGCGCCCGTTCGGATCGGCGTCGGCTGCAAAGCGGGCCACGGCAGCCGGATCGGCGGCATAACGCAGCACATCGGCGTTGAGCGCCGCATCGTCGTCCGAGCCGCGATAGTGCGCATCGAGATTGCCGAAGACGTTGGCACCGCCGGTGCGCTTCGTGGCGATGTCGCGGAACAAAAACGTGGCCCAGCTCAAATGGCCTTGCACGCTGCGTTCGGGGATGTGCACAACGGCGAGCAAGGTCTTCAACTTGCGGGCTTGCTCCGGGCTGCGCTCGGCCGCAGGTTTGTCGAGGCCCACGCATTCATTGGCGCGTTGCCGCAGATCGGCCGCAGTCAACGGCGAACCGGCAGGCAGCCCTTGCCACAGCGGGTATTGCGGTTCATCGGGGCGAGGATGGTTATGGCAAAGGTACTGATAGACCACGCGCAGATCAAGCCGGAATTCGTAGGCGCGGCTGCCGCCGGCCAGCACGCCGCTGGTCAGCAGCACGGCGTCGTAGGGCTTGCCGGCGGTGTAGGTTTCGGCGCCGATGGCAGCCACGCTGGCGCCCCAGGATTGGCCATGCAGGATCGTGAGCCTGGGCTGGCCCAGGGCCTTGATGGCGATCTGACGGAGCCGCTCGGTGTCTTCGGCCGCCGCATGCACGGCCACGCCGCCTTGCGCGTAGCTCGAAGCCGCCCAGGCATAGCCCGCGCGCGGCACGATGGACCAGCGTTGCAGGTCTTCCTCCACGCGCTTCATCAGCGGCGCGCCGAGCTCGGGGCCGCCGTGGGCGTGCAGCACCAGCACGCCCTGCCAGTCCTTCGGGACGGCGATCAGGTAGAAGGCGCCGGCGCTGTCCTGGCCGCCGAGGCAGCGGACGGATTCAGGCACGCCGGCCGGGCAGGCTCGCGGCTGGGGCTCGGCTTGCGCCGCCAGCCCCGCGGCAAGAAGCGCAAGAGGGGCAAGCCCGAGCAGTCGACTCACGCGCGACGCTTGCGCCATGCCACAAAGCCGACGCCGAGCAGCAGCAGCGCCGCGGAGCTCGGCTCAGGCACGGCCGTCGTGAAGCCCAGCTCGGCGCTGGCCACGCGCTCGAGAACCAGCGCCTGATCGGGCGTGATGCCGAGGTCGGCGGCGGCCTTTTCGTCAATGCCCAGCGTGAGCGGATCGAGACCGGTCAGGCTGCCGAACAGCGTCAGCGCGCTCAGGTACGAACCGTATTTGCTGGCATGCAGGCCGTCGTCAAACCACAGGTCCATCAGGCCGTCGCTGCCCGCACCGGCCGCGTACATATCAGCCGTGACGAGCCCGCTGTTGACGGCGAGCTGGAAGGCGTCGCCCACCGGCGCGATGCCGGCAAAGCCACCGCTGCCGTCAGCCGCGGCCAGTTGCGCGGCGGCCAGGAAGGCGTTGTGGATGTCGGTGCTCTGGGCCTGCAGCGAGCTGTAGAACGAGGTGGCCGGCGTGGTCGTGTTGGTGACCGCGCCGGTGACGGGATCGGTCACGGTGGTGAAGGGCGCGTCGACCAGATTGGGTCGGGCCCAGGTCTGGTACAGATACATCTGCGTGTTGGCGCTGGCATTCGGGTTGGCCGGGATGCTGCGTTGCAGGCTGCAGGTGCCGGTGGAAGAACCGGTCAGCGTGGCGCAGGCCGCGTTGGTGCCGCCGATCAGGTCACGCTCGCGATACGTCAGCGCCGTGCCCTGGTGCACCCAGTTCTCCATCAGGTTGGCGTAGGTGCTGAAGTAGGCGGGACTGGAGTCAAGGCCGGCCTGCTGCGGCAGCGGCTCGCTGCTCTGTTCCTGCAGGACCACCTTGTCCCAGGTCTGCGAGGCGATATTGCCGCGCAGATCCCAGTTGGCCGGGTTGCTGTTGAGGAACTGGCCGCGCAGCGTGGCGGCATTGCGCGTGGAAAGCGAGACGTCATAGTCCAGCCCGGCATCGACCGTCATCTGCTTGAAGATGCCCGGCACGCCGCCCCAGGGATGCGGCTCGAAGGTGTTGGAGCCGTCGGCGTTCGCGGCCCACATGGCCGCGGTCAGGTCGTGGACGTTCGCGGCGTTGTAGCTCATCACCGGGTCGATCCGGCCGAAGGTCAGGCTGTCGCCGACGAAGAGCACCTTGATGGGGTCGTCGGCTTGTGCTGCGGTGCCGGCGAGGGCGAGCAGGGCGGCCAGGCCCAGTCGGAAAATGCGCATGAGAATGTCTCCGGTCGATTTTGGTTGCTGCGAGGTCTGTGCCTCTGGCCTAACCTTAGGATTGAACGGAGTTCAGGTCAAATATACTGAGCCTCAATTCCTGATACGTTTTGCATATGGACATGCGCCAGCTCCGCTACTTCGTGACCGTGGCCGACACGGGGCACATGACGCGTGCGGCGGCGCAGCTCGGCATCCAGCAGCCGCCTTTGAGCCAGCAGATCAAGGCGCTGGAACAAACCCTCGGTGTGGTGCTGTTTCAACGGCATCCGAAGGGCGTGAGCCTGACCGACGCGGGCCGCCAGTTCCAGCTCGAGGCGCAGCGCCTGCTGCAGGACTTCGAGGACATGAAGGCGCGCATGGCCCGCGTGGCCAGCGGCGAGCAGGGCCAACTGTCCGTCGGTTTCACGAGTTCGGCCGCCGCACATGCCTACACGCCGGCGGTGCTGCGCGCCTGCCGCAGCCGGCATGCGGGCATTGAGCTGACCTTGAGCGAAGACAACGCGGCGACGCTGACCGAGAGCGTGGCCAAGGGGCGGCTGCATTGCGCCTTTCTGCGCGTGCCCGTGGCGCGGCCTGAGGGCCTGGTCTTCGAGCCGCTGCTCAGCGAGCAAGCCTTGCTGGTCGCGCCGCTCGACCACGCGCTGGCCAAGGTGCCGCGCGCGCGCACCACGCCGATCGCCTGGCGCGATCTGCAGGACGAGCCGCTGATCCTCGTGCGTCGGCCCGGCGCGCCGGGGCTCTACGCGAACCTGCTGGCGGTGTGTGCTCGCGCCGGTGTTGAGCCGCGCGTCGCGGCCGAGGTCGATCGGATGATGACCAATCTGAACCTCGTGGCGGCGGGCGCGGGCATCTCGATCGTGCCGGCCTCCATGCGCGGCGTGCACGCGCATTCGGTGGTCTACCGTCCCTTGCCGCGCGACACGGCCCTTGAGGCGCCGCTGACACTGGCCTACCGGTCCGCCGATCAGGCGGGGCCCCTGGCTATCTTCCTGAAGCTGGCGCGGCGCATCGCGGCCGATCATGCGAAGGCGTGAGCTGTTGCTGGCCGCAGCGGCCGCCCCCGTCGGCGCGGGCGCAGCGCCGTCTGACGTGATCCGCCTGCTGGTGGCTTATCCGCCCGGCGGCGTCAGCGATGCCAGCGCGCGACTGCTGGCTTCGCTGCTGAGCGAGCATCTGCACAGGCCGGTGATCGTCGAGAACCACGCAGGAGCCGGCGGCGTGGTGGCGATCCAGGCCTTGGCACGCGCCGTGCCCGATGGCAAGACCTTGTGCTTCGCAGCGATCAGCCCCTTGCTCCATGGGCCGTGGGTGCATGACGCTCATGTCGAGCTGCTGCGCCAGGTTCAGCCCCTCGTCGCCGTGATGGAAACGCCCGTGCTCCTGCTGGCCACGCCGAGCTTTCATGTGCGCAGCCTGGCGGACGTGCTGGCCGCCGCGCGGGCTGATCCCGGTTCAGTGCGTTGGGGCAATTCGGGCCTGGGCACGACCGGGCACCGGGTGATGGAGGCGTTAGGCCGCGCGGCCGGCGTGCAGTTCACCGATGTGCCGTACAAGGGCGGCGGCCGGCAGCTCAACGATGCGCTGAGCGGGCAGTTCGAGATCCTCTCGTCGAATGTGGCGAGCCTGCAGCTGGCCTATGTGCAGCAGGGGCGACTGACCGCCATCGCGGTTGGCGGCTCGCACCGGGTGTCGGCGCTGCCTGCGGTGCCCACGCTGGCCGAGCTCGGTTTTCCTCAGGCCAATCTGGTGTCGACTTTCGGCATCTTCGCGCCGCGCGGCCTGCCCGAGCCGCAACTGCGCAGGCTCAACGCGGCCGTGCAAGAGGTGATGGCGCAGCCACCGTGGCAACGCTGGCTGGCCCTCAACAGCAATCTGCCGGCCGGCGGCAGCCCCGAGGACTTTGCGCGCCGGATCGAGCAGGAGCGGAGCTCAGCCGTCGCTCAACCGTAGTTCAGCCATCAATCAACCATGAATAGCCGCTGACACGATCATCCCGATCGCGATGCACATGGCGGCCACGACCAGGGCCAGCGCCACGTTCTTCTTCTCGACGATCTCGCCCCACAGGTCATAGGGCGTGAGCTTGTCGATGATGACGAAGCTGATCCAGAAGATCAGCACGCCGATCACGGCGTAGAGGATGGATCCCAGGATGATGCCGGGATTGAGCCATGCGATTCCGTTCATGTCCGTCTCTCCTTCTTCATTTGTGTCCACCACCGCTGCCTGAGCCCCCGAACGAGCCGCCGCCAAAGAAGCCGCCGCCGCTCGGATAGATGCGGCCGCCACCGTGGCTGTTCAGGCATTGTGCGTATTCGGTGCTGCTGGCGCCGTAGGTGTTCTTGTATGAGTCGCAGTCGTCATGTGAGCACGCCCGCACCAGCAGGATGATCACGAGGATGATGATCAGCGCGATCATGATGCGCTTGATCAGCGAGGTGCCGCTGCCGGGTGTGGCGTCACGCGCCAACGCCGCGGCGCTCGATTGCAGCCGGAAGGCGTTGATCACCGCGCTGGCCGGCAGCTTGCGCCCCTGGCTCCAGGTGATTTCCTCGCCGGTCTGCTCGCGCGACATCAGCATCGCGCCGCCGTCGTAATCGGTTACGTCGGCGACATCATCTTTCTGCACGCGCCAGTAGAACTCGCCCAGCACATGCGTCGTGCGCGCCTTGTAGCGGTACTTGAGGGCGTAGCGCTGGCCCTGCCACTCCACGCTGCTGCCGCCGAGCTGCGGCGCGCCGGTGAGCGGGCGCACGAGGCTCCAGCCGTCCTCGGCGTCGACGAGGAAGGCAAAGCCCTCGGTCTTGTTGAACAGCAGGTACTCGCGCCAGAAACTGGTTTCGTCGTCCGAGGTCTCGGGGATGTCGCAGCGTTCCTGGTAGCCGACGACCTGCCACGGCACGGCCTGACCATCGCCCAGTGCCAGCGTGCCGGTGCTGCCCAGCGGGATCTGCGGCGGCCGGCCGGCCTGCTGCTTGAAGTGCGCGAGCTCGGCGCCCGCGCCGGCACTGATGTCCACCACGGACGAGCATTGCGGGCAGGTGATCGATTGCGTGGACTCGAGCTTCGGCTCCAGCGCCGCGCCGCAGTTGGGGCAGGGCAGCGAGCGGCTGGCGAGGTTCTTCGATTGCTCTTCGCGCAGGTTGGTCAAGGCGAGATCGGCCAGGCGCACCGAGCGGCCGACCGACCATTGCGGATGCTCTTCGTCGCTGTATTCGAGCGAGCCGACTTCGTCCTGCGCATTGCGCAGCTCGGCCACCAGGTATTTGCGCCCGGGGACGGGCGGACGCGGCAGCTCGCCTTGCGCGGCGGCCAGCGTCGTCATCGTCAACGCGGCGACGCTCCAGCCCTGGCCGCCGAGGATGCGGCGCTCGCCAAGCGTCAGTTCATGGGCGCGCGGGATCGCCTCGCTGAGCGGCGCGTCGAAGCTGAAGACAAAGCTGCCGTTGTCTTCCGACAGCCAGCCACTCTTCTGTCCGTTTGGGCCGGAATCGAACAACGCATGCCATTCGTTCCAACTGCCCTGCGCGTAGCTGAGTTGCAGTCGGCCGACCAGCGTGAAGGCCTCGCCGGCGAAGCGGCCGGCGCTGCCGATCTGCAGCGGCGAGTAGTCCTCGAACAGTTCCGCGCTGACGCCGATCTTCTTGAGCGACTCGCCATCGCGCAGCAGCGTGCTGCGGCAGAAGCTGCAGACCGCGCAGACGCTGGCCGCCGAGGCGAACTCGACCGGCGCGCCGCAATTCGGGCACGCCGCCTGCCAGTGTCTTTGGGCGGTGGGCTCTGTCACGTGGGCAGCGAACTCAGATCAGCTTCTTCAGCAGCTCCGACTTCTTGGCATTGAATTCCTCTTCCGTGAGGATGCCCTTGGCCTTCAGGTCACCGAGCTTCTCGATCATGGCCATGATGTCGGCCGAGGTCTGCGTCGGGGCGCCCGTGATGGCGGCATTGGGCGGTGTCTGCGCGGCTGCGAGGCCCTGGCTCAGTTGCTGCGCCATCGTCTGGCCCAAAGCCAGGCCGGCACCGAGGCCCATCGCGTCGCCGGCAATGCCGCCGCCGCCACCGTGGCCGATGCCCTCGGCCAGCTTGGGGATCGCCTGCGCGGTCTGGTACTGCATGAACTGGCCCATGTTCTGGCCGATCATGCCCATGCCGATCTTCTGGTCGAGGATCTTCTGCAGCTCATCGGGCAGCGAGACGTTCTGCAGCGTCACGGCTTCGAGCTTGAGGCCGAGTTTTTCGAACGAGGGGTTGCTGGCGGTTTGCAGCTGCTGCGCGAACTCGACCTGGTTGGCCGCCAGATCGAGGAAGGGGATGCCGCTCTGCGCCACCGCGTCGCTGATGTGCTGGAGCATCAGGCCGCGCAGCTGACCATCGAGATCCTGCACCGTGTAGCGATCGCGCGTGCCCGAGATCTCGGTGTGGAAGGCCTTCGGGTCGGCGATCCGGTAGGCGTAGTTGCCGAAGGCGCGCACGCGCACGGCGCCGAAATCCTTGTCGCGGATCGTGACGGGCTGGCTCGTGCCCCAGCGCTGGTCAATGCGCTGGCGCGTGCTGAAGAAGTAGACGTCGCTCTTGAACGGGCTCTCGAAGAGCTTGTCCCAGTTCTTCAGGTAGGTCAGCACCGGCAGCGTCTGCGTGCTGAGCTTGTAGGTTCCGGGCCCGAAGACATCGGCGACCTTGCCCTCGTTCACGAACATCGCCATCTGGGATTCCCGCACGGTCAGCGAGCCGCCGTTCTGGATTTCCATGTCCTGCATGGGGAAGCGCCAGGCGAGCGTGTCGTCGCCGTCTTCGGTCCATTGGATGATGTCGATGAACTGTTTCTTGATGAAACTCATCAGGCTCATGGGTGTCTCCTCGGTATCGGATGCGCGGGATGCGGTGTGATGCGGGGAAGTATCCGCCAGCTTGGGCCGTTTGCGGCTTGTCTGGCGGGGCAATAATCACCGCCATGAGCGTAAGAATACAGCCCGCCGATTTTGACCTCAGCGCCGAGACCGCGGCCCTGCGGGCGGCCAGCGGCGAGATCGGCGCCGTGGTGAGCTTTGTGGGCACGGTGCGCGACAGCGGCGGCGTGCAGGCGATGGAGCTCGAGCACTATCCGGGCATGACCGAAGCGGCGATCGAGGACATGGTTGTGCAGGCGCAGCAACGCTTCGAGATCCTGGGTGCCACCGTGATCCACCGCGTGGGCAAGCTGGCCGCGCGTGAGCAGATCGTGGCCGTTCTCGTGGCTTCGCGCCACCGCGGCGAGGCCTTCCAGGCCTGCGAGTTCCTGATGGACTACCTGAAGACCCAGGCGCCGTTCTGGAAGAAGGAGTACACGCCCGAAGGCGCGCAATGGGTGGACGCCCGCGTGACCGATGACGCCGCCCTGGCGCGCTGGGGCATCAAAGCGGAGAACGCGTCTTGAATTTCTCGCCTTCGTTTTCAATCATGCAGGTCTTGATGATTTCCCTGGGCGCGAGCCTGGGCGCCTTGACGCGTTGGGGAGCGGGCCTGTGGCTCAATGCGCGCTGGGGTGGTTTTCCGCTGGGGACCTTGGCCGTCAATGTGGTGGGCGGTTTCCTGATCGGGATGGCTTTGGCCTGGTTCTCCCGTCAGCCTAACGAGTTACTCAAGCTGCTGGTGGTGACCGGCTTCCTGGGCGGCCTGACGACGTTTTCCTCGTTCTCGGGGGAATCGTTGGTGATGTTGCAGCGCGGCGCCTTCGGGATGGCGCTGGCGCATGCCGCAGCGCACCTGTTCGGCGCCCTCGCCGCTGCCGCAATCGGCCTGACGATGATGCAGCGCCTGCTGGAAGCGTGAACGCCGATCAACCGCGGCGGCGCGACCTGACAGCGGGTTGCGCGAGACCGAGGAGGGCGGCACCGGCCAGCCAGAGCATCCAGTCCGCGGGTTCGGGCACGGCCGATATACCGGCAATGGTCGCAACAGCGGCGTGGTCGGTGTAGCTCAAGCTCAGTTGGTAGCCGTCAGCACTGACGCTGTCGAAGTTGCCGGTCTTGCTGCCCGCAAAGGTCAGGAAAGTGAACCGCTCGCCCACTTGCGGGATAAAGCTGCCGAAGTCGAAATGCACGTCACCGTTGAGCGAGACGTTGCCCGTCACCGCCAGCCAGTCGTACAAGCTGCCTTGGGAAAGCCCGGCGACGTCGACCTTGAGTGTGGAGGCATCGCCCAGATTGAGCTGGCCAGCGATGTTCAACTGGCCAACGTCGATGCCGGCGGAAATGGTGCCGCCCGTGCTGTTGATGACGCCGCCCACGGTGCCCGTTCCCCTGAGCAAGCCGGCTTGCAGCGTGATGACGGAAGCCCCAAGGTTGCCAAGGACGCGCATCTCCGCGTTGGCCGAGTCTTGCAGGATCGAGCCAGCGGAAAGGCTGCCCTGCTCGGAAGCCAGCAGAAGGCCATGATTGACGAGCGGCAGCGTTGAGTTCCCAAAGGCCAGGACGTGATTGCCGCTGCTCCCGTCGGCCAGGATGGTGCCGTTGTTGATGACGTTGATTGTCCCCAAGCCTCCCACGCTGCCAACGCCTCGCAGCGTGTGACCGGCGTCGATCGTCAATGTCTTGGTCGTGAAGTCGCTGTTCTGGATATTGATATCGATGGCATTGGGCGAGAGAACCGTCTGGCCACTTCCCGAGAGCGTGGTGTCGCCCGCCAAATGAAGGACCGGACTCCCGAAGCTGCTGCTGCCCAGGTTCAGCGAGTCCTGCACCGTGATCTTGCCGGCCACCTGGACCTGTGATGTGGGCGCCAATGCCATCGGCCCGAGCAAGGTCACATCGCGATAGATGCCGCTGCCATCCAGTGTGGCATTACCCAGGCTCTGGATACGCCCGCCTGACAGCGTGACACCTCGGAAGGTGAAGCTCATGCCATCGGCAATCTGGATCAGGCCGCCCCTGTTGTCGAAGCTGAGTGCCTGAGACCCGGGCAGGCCGGATTCCGCAATGATCGTGCCCTTGTTGACGACATTGAGCATGCCGAAAAAGGGATCACCCAACTGCACGTCGCCGCGCAGCGTCTGACCCGCGCCGATGGTCAGGGTTCGTGCTTCCGATCCCTTGTTGATAACTTCGGTGAAAGCACCTGGGCTGAAGACGATTTGGCCGGTCCCGTCCAGGGTCGCGTCGCTGCCAAGCGTGATGAACTGGCCACTCGCCAGTGTCAGCGCCCCGTTGTTGGTGACCGTTCCGCCAATCTGGAGGCCATTGTTGATCTTGAAATTGCCTTCGAGCACGACATCTCGCATCGTGCCACCGCCGGACAGCGATCCGTTGCCGGCGCTGCGGATGACACCGCCCGAGAAGACGTCCGCGCCCGCTCCAAATGCCGAGCCGTCCGCGACCTGGATCACGCCGGCGCTGTTGTCGAAGCTGGTGCCGCTGGCAACGAAGCCTGATGCCCCCTCTGCAATGATCAGGCCCTTGTTGACCACATCCAGGTACTGCCCGACGACGCCGCTGCCACGGAGCGTGTGTCCGCTCTCGATCGTGAGATGTGAGGACGAGCCCTGCGTGCCCTGAATGACGCCGTTGGACAGCACGGTCTGGCCCGTGCCCGCCAGCGTGGTGTCCGCGGCAATGCGCACGTAGCCGGGGGACTGCGGACTGCTGCCCGCGATCAACAGGCTGCCCTGGTTGGTGATGGTTCCACCCAGGGCCGCGATCGTGATGTCCCGGCCCGTCGTGAGGTTTCCGGTCAAGGTCAGGTCGCGATACGTTCCCGTTCCCGACAGGACAGCTGAACCCGTTCCTTGAATCGTTCCACCGGACAAGACGCCTCCCGTCAAGCGGAAGGCCGATCCGTTGGCGATGCTGATCAATCCCGCCTGGTTGTCGAAGCTGCCGACGAACGATTCCATGCCGGACGCGGCCTCGGCAATGACGGTGCCCCGATTGACGACATTGACGCCACCCAGGAACGTGCTCCCCAAGGTGCCACCGCCACGGACGGTGTAGCCCGCGCCAATGGTCAGCACCGTCGGACCTGCTGAGTTGCCGTAGATCCCTCCAGAAGTCCCGTTGGCGATGACCATCTGACCGCTGCCGGACAGCGTGGTGTCACCATTGAGGATCAGCGATGCGCTGTCCTGCAACGACAGCGAGCCCTGATTGACGATATTGCCGCTGATATGCGCCGAACGGGTGTTGGTGATGCCCAGATTGCCCGCCAGCGTCAGGTTGGTGTAGACCCCTGCGCCCCCGAAACTTGCATTGCCGCTGCCGGTGATGACGCCTCCGGCGAAAATACCCGCCGACAGGTTGAAGGAGGAGCCTGCTGCGATCTGGACGGTCCCCCCGTGGTTGTCGAAGCTGCTTCCAAAGGTGGTCATGCCACCCGGGGCCTCCGCAATCACCGTGCCCTTGTTGACGACGTCGAGCGCGCCGTAGACCGAGGAGCCCAGATTGCCGCCCCCTCGCACGGTGTGCAGGCTGTCAATCGTCAGCACATGCGAGCCGCCGATGCTGGTGAGGGCATTCCCCGGGTCGTTGCCGAGGAGGGTCTGCCCCGCGCCGCTCAGCACGGTGTCCGCAGCGAGGGCGATCCGCGCCGCCGCGCCCGATGCGCTGAGCGAGACCGTGCCGCGGTTGTCGATGACGCCGCCATTCAAGATGAGCAGACCGCCGTTGTTCAGCGTCAGCGCGTCGCCAACGTTGACGGTCAGTTGTCCGATAGAAGCTTGTGTGTGGAGCTTGACGCTCGAGAGCCCGGTGGGCGACGAGCCGATGACGATGTCCGTCTGGACATCATTGGGCACGGCCAGGGAACTCCACGAAGTCGATGTTTCCCAATCGCCGCTGCCGCCCAGCCACGTGACCATTGCAGCCGAAGCGCCCTGCGACAGAAAACATGCCATCAGCGCCGCACTCAAGACCCCCAGCCGGTGACCCTTCGTGGAAGAACTCTCTTGACGTGCTGCTTGCGAGGAATTTGAGGCGATCAGCCCGAACGTTGATGAGGCCGGATTACGAGATGTCGTCATTGGCGGGCTTGGATTTAGTAGTGTTGCCATGAGCCCCGCCAAGACACTCAATGCCCGCGCGGCCCCTCCCTGTCGAGCCGCAGTTTAAGAAGTGTTTCTTCCGTATCAACTCTCGTAAACGCGGAGATGTGCGCGCTATGAAGCCGCGCTGACGGCGCCCTTGGGAAATACCGCGCGAAGCTGAGTCAGCCACCGGTTCCTCTGCTCGTCGCTCACGAAGCTGGCCTCGAAGCTGTTGGCCGCCAATTGGTAGGCATGGGCCTCGCCCAGTTGCGGCAAAGCTTCGAAAGTCGCCAGGAAGTTGTCATTCATATAACCGCCAAAGTAAGCGGGGTCGTCGGAATTGACCGTGGCGCAGATGCCCGCCTCCAGCAGCGCGGGCAAGGCGTGCTCGGACAAGTTGCCATAGACGCAGAGCTTCAGGTTCGAGAGCGGGCAGACCGTCAGCGGCACGCGCGCCTCGGCAAGGCGCTTGACCAGCGCCGGGTCATCCACGCAGCGCACGCCATGATCGATCCGTTCGACATGCAGCACATCCAGGGCGCTAACGATGTATTCAGGCGGACCTTCCTCGCCGGCATGAGCCACCAAACGCAAGCCCAGCTCGCGGCAACGGGCAAACACGCGGGCGAACTTCTCCGGCGGGTTGCCGAGCTCGCTGCTGTCCAGCCCCACGCCAACCAACCGCTGGCGGTGCTGTTCGATGAAGGGCAGGGCGGCGTCGAGCGTCTCCAAAGCGGATTCCTCGCTCAGGTGGCGCAGGAAGCACAGGATCAGCAGGCTGCTGACGCCCAGTTCGCGCTCGGCTGTGTCGCAGGCGCTGACCAGCCCGTTCACGACGGTGGCCATGCTGACGCCCCGTTCGGTGTGAGTCTGCGGGTCAAAGAAGAGCTCGGCGTGGACCACGTTGTCGGCCGCCGCGCGACGGAAATAGGCCATCGCCATGTCGTGGAAATCGCTCTCGGTCAGCAGCACGCTGGCGCCGGCATAGTAGGTGTCCAGGAAACTCTGCAGATCGGTGAAGGCGTAGGCGGCGCGCAGGGCTTCCACGCTGGCGTAAGGGAGCTTGACGCGGTTGCGCTCGGCCAGCGCGAAGATCAGCTCAGGCTCCAGCGAGCCTTCGATGTGGATGTGCAGCTCGGCCTTGGGCATGGCGCACAGGAGTGCCGTTAGGTTTTCTGAGGTCATGCGGCCGATTGTCTTGAAAATGGGGCCAGCGTGCCCATTTGCTGGTGCAAAGGAAATTCAGCCATGCGTCCAGATAAATTCACGACGACTCTCCAGCAAGCCCTGGCCGAGGCCCAGAGCCTGGCCCTGAGCCGCGACAACCCTTACATCGAGCCCGTTCACGTGCTCAGCGCGCTGCTGACCCAGGACGACGGGCCGCGCGCCTTGCTGGAGCGCGCCGGCGTGCGCGTGCCGGCCTTGAAGACGGCCGTGGACACGATCATCGGCGGCCTGCCGCAGGTGCAGGGGACGGACCAGCAGATCGGCGCGGGCCGCGATCTGGTGGCGCTGCTGCAGGCGGCCGAGAAGGAGGCCGGCAAACGCGGGGACAGCTTCATCGCCAGCGAGATGGTGCTGCTGGCGCTGGCCGATTCCAAGACCGATCTGGCCGGTGTGGCGCGGGGCCACGGCCTGAGCCGCAAGGCGCTCGAGACCGCCATTGCCGCCGTGCGCGGCGGCGCCCCGGTGGACAGCGCCGAGAGCGAAGGCCAGCGCGAGGCGCTCAAGAAATACACGCTCGACCTGACCGAGCGCGCCCGACAAGGCAAGCTCGATCCGGTGATCGGTCGCGACGACGAGATCCGCCGCGCCATCCAGGTGCTGCAACGCCGCAGCAAGAACAACCCCGTGCTGATCGGCGAGCCGGGCGTGGGCAAGACCGCCATCGTCGAAGGCCTGGCGCAGCGCATCATCAACGGCGAGGTGCCCGACAGCCTCAAGGACAAGCGCGTGCTGGTGCTCGACATGGCCTTGCTGCTGGCCGGCGCCAAGTTCCGCGGCGAGTTCGAGGAGCGGCTCAAGAGCGTGCTCAAGGAAGTCTCGGCCGAAGCGGGCCGCGTGATCCTGTTCATCGACGAGATCCACACGATGGTCGGCGCGGGCAAGGCCGAAGGCGCGATCGACGCCGGCAATATGCTCAAGCCCGCCCTGGCGCGCGGCGAGCTCCATTGCATCGGCGCGACCACGCTCGATGAATACCGCAAGTACGTGGAGAAGGATGCCGCGCTGGAGCGCCGCTTCCAGAAGGTGCTCGTGGATGAACCGACCGTCGAGGCGACGATCGCGATCCTGCGCGGCTTGCAAGAAAAGTACGAAGTCCACCACGGCGTGGAGATCACCGACCCGGCCATCGTGGCTGCGGCCGAGCTCTCGCACCGCTACATCACCGACCGCTTCCTGCCCGACAAGGCGATCGACCTGATCGACGAGGCCGCGGCCAAGATCAAGATCGAGATCGACTCCAAGCCCGAGGTGATGGACAAGCTCGACCGCCGCATGATCCAGCTGAAGATCGAACGCGAAGCCGTCCGCAAGGAAAAGGACGAGGCCTCGCAGAAGCGCTTCAGCCTGATCGAGGAAGAGATCGAGAAGCTGGCGCGCGAGTACGCCGACCTGGAAGAGATCTGGAAGAGCGAGAAGGCGCAGGCGCAGGGCTCGGCCCATGTCAAGGAAGAGATCGACCGCATCCGCTCGCAGATCGAGGAGTTCAAGCGCAAGGGCGATTTCAACAAGGTGGCCGAGCTGCAATACGGCCGCCTGCCCGAGCTCGAAAAGCGTCTGCATGAAGCGCAGGCCAAGGAGGCCGGCAAGGCCAAGACGGCGGGGCGCCCGCAGTTGCTGCGCACGCTCGTCGGCGCCGAGGAAATCGCCGAAGTGGTGGCGCGTGCCACCGGCATTCCGGTGTCCAAGCTGATGTCCGGCGAACGCGAAAAGCTCTTGCAGATGGAGAGCAAGCTGCATGAGCGCGTGGTCGGGCAGGACGAGGCGATCCGCGCCGTGTCCGACGCGATCCGCCGTTCGCGTGCGGGCTTGTCCGATCCGAATCGGCCGCTGGGTTCGTTCCTGTTCCTTGGCCCGACCGGCGTCGGCAAGACCGAGCTCTGCAAGGCGCTCGCTGGCTATCTGTTTGACAGCGAGGACCAGATGGTCCGCATCGACATGAGCGAGTTCATGGAGAAGCACTCGGTCTCACGCCTGATCGGCGCGCCGCCCGGCTACGTGGGCTACGAGGAAGGCGGCGCGTTGACCGAAGCCGTGCGCCGCAGGCCCTACAGCGTGCTCTTGCTGGACGAGGTCGAGAAGGCTCACCCCGATGTGTTCAACGTGCTCCTGCAGGTGCTCGACGATGGCCGCCTGACCGATGGACAGGGCCGCACCGTGGACTTCAAGAACTGCGTCATCGTGATGACCAGCAATCTGGGCTCGCAGCACATCATGGCGCTGACCGGCGAGAGCGACGAAGTCATCCGCGAGGCGGTGTGGAAGGAAGTCAAGGCGCATTTCCGGCCCGAGTTTCTGAACCGCATCGACGAGACCGTGATCTTCCATGCGCTCGACGGCAAGCACATCGCCGAGATCGCCAAGATCCAGCTCAAGGTGCTGGCACGGCGGATCGAGCAGATGGACATGAAGCTCGACATCAGCGACGAGGCGGTGGCCGAACTGGCCAAGGTCGGCTTCGACCCGGTGTTCGGCGCGCGGCCCCTGAAGCGCGCGATCCAGCAAAGGATCGAGAACCCGCTGTCACGGTTGATCCTGCAGGGCCGCTTTGGTCCGAAGGATGTGATCCCGGTGCAGGTCGAGGGCGGCGAGTTCAGCTTCGGGCGCGTGGTGCACTGAGGCCATGCCAGGCATCTTGCATTCATCCTGTGCATCCTGTTCATCCATGTAGAAAACAGAATTCAGCTTTGAACATGGATGGACAGGATGCACAGGATGCACAGGATAAGAGGAACAGCCCTTATCCTTCGTGGCTATGCAACTCTCCGCCGCCGCGCTGTACATCCACCCGATCAAGACCTGCGCGCCGTTGCGCGTCTCCAGGCTGGAGATCGCCGCTGACGGCCGCGTGCTCGGCGACCGCGAATGGGCGATCGTCGATGCCGAGAACGGCGTGACCTGGCAGGGCTCGTTCCCGCGCCTGGCCCTGCTGCATCCGGCCTTTGAAGGTGAGCATCTGGTCTTGCGCGCGCTTGATCGCGCTCCGGTCAGCGTGTCGCGCGATGGCGGCCAGCCCTGCATGGTCAAGATCTGGAACGACGTGGACAAGCGCGCCGACAGCTTCGATGCCTTCGACGCCGGTGATCAAGCCGCTGAGCTGCTGCGTTACTTGTGCGGCGCCGAGTTGCGTCTGGTACGGCTCACTCCCGCCGCGCCGCTGCGGCCGACCAACAACCAGCTGCATCTGCTGGGCCGGCCTTCCATGAGGGAACTCGATCCGGGCTTGGCGATCGAGCGCTTCCGCGCCAATATCGTGCTGGAAGGGGAGGAGCTGTTGCCCTTCATGGAAGAGAACATCAGCTCGCTGCGCTGGGCCGGCGGGCAGATGACGGTGGGCGAGCGCTGCGTGCGCTGCATCATGCCCAATGTGGATCCGCTCAGCGCTGAGGTGAGTCCAGCGGTGGGCGAGACGGTGGCGGCTCTGAGCGCGCAGCGCTATCCGGGCGGGCCGTCGTACTTCGGCGTCTATGCGCGCGCGCCCGGCGGCGTCGTGCTGCAGGAGGGTGAGGTCCTGGAAGCGGAGCTGAATTTCTGAAGGCCGAAGGAGTCGCACCGGCCTCAAGAAAGTCACAATTGCATAAATATGCTAAATTGCTTTTATGCGAACCACCTTCGACCTTCCCGACGAGCTGATGCGCCATCTCAAGGCCCGCGCTGCGATGGAAGGGCGGAGCCTTCGCGATCTCACGCTCGAGCTGCTTGAGCGCGGTCTGCGCGCACCGGCCGTCGCTCCCGTGGCGGCGCCACCCCTGCCGACGCTTCGCCTGGGCGCCAAGCTGGCGAGCAAGCATCTGAGCCACGCCGCGCTGAGCGAATTGGCCGAGGAATGAGCGCGACGGTTCTCCACGCGGCTGAGCCTTCGCCGAATTGGACGCTGGGTGGCGATCTCCCCGATCTGAACATCTGGCTCGCGCTGGTCATTGAAGATCACCCGCACCACGCCATCGCGCGCCAATACTGGGCCGAATGCGAGAGCTTGCGTGCTGCCGGCTACAGAGTGCATTTCAATCGCGCCACCATGCTGGGCCTGGTGCGCCTGCTCTGTCAGCCCAAAGTCATGGGCGCAGGCGTGCTGGATCTGGCCGCCGCCTTTGACGTGTATCGCCAGCTGCGCGAACAGCCCGGCGTTGGTCTTCTGGTTGATCGCGAAACTTCGGATGCCTTGCTCGCTGCTTGGGTAGGCGCCAAGCCTCCCATGCCTGCCCGGTTGTGGCCCGATGCCTGGTTGGCCGCGCAGGCCGAATCCGCCGGGCTTCGCCTTGTGACTTTCGATGCCGACTTCAAGCGCTTCCCCCTGTCGCGTGTCCTGCAATTGCCTACTGCCTAGAATCCCGCATGCCTCAATCCTCCCCCGTCGTGATCGTCGGTGCCGGCCTTGCCGGTTTGACCGTGGCCCTGCATGTGGCCGACCATGTTCCCGTGGTCGTGCTGGCCAAACGGGAGCTGGAGGTGGGCGCCACGGCCTGGGCGCAGGGCGGCATCGTCGGCGTGCTGGGCAGTGACGACAGCATCGAGAGCCATGTCCACGACACGCAGGATGCCGGCGCCGGGCTCGTCGATGAAGGCATGGCGCGCTACATTGCGGAGCGCAGCGCGGCCGCCGTCGAATGGCTGGTGGCGCAGGGCGTGCCCTTCACGACCGATGAGGAAGGCCCGCTGGGCCTGCACCTCACGCGCGAAGGCGGCCACGCGGTGCGGCGTATCGCGCATGCGGCCGATGCCACGGGCAAGGCCATCCACGATCAACTGCTGGCCGCCGCCAAGGCGCACCCGAACATCACGCTGCGCGAACGCTGGATGGCGCTGGACCTGATCACCTCGCGTCATGTGCAGCGCGAAGAATCCGCCCGCTGCTACGGCATCTACGCGCTCGACATTGACGCGCAACGTGTGGAGGCCGTGTCAGCGCGTGCCGTGGTGCTGGCCACGGGTGGCGCGGGCAAGGTCTACCGCTACACGACCAATCCCGACACCTCGACCGGCGACGGCATCGCGATGGCCTGGCGCGCAGGCTGCCGCGTGGCGAACATGGAATTCATCCAGTTCCATCCGACCTGCCTCTACCACCCGCAGGAACGCAGCTTCCTGATCACCGAGGCGCTGCGCGGCGAGGGCGGCTATCTCAAGTTGCCCGACGGTACCCGCTTCATGGCCGCACACGATGCGCGCCTGGAACTGGCGCCACGCGACATCGTCGCCCGCGCGATCGACTTCGAGATGAAGAAGCACGGCCTCGACCACGTGTGGCTCGACGCCACGCATCTGGGCGAAGCCTTCCTCAAGGAACATTTCCCGACCATCCACGCGCGCTGCCTGGCCCTGGGCATCGACATCGCGCGCCAGCCGATCCCGGTCGTGCCGGCGGTGCACTTCACCTGCGGCGGCGTGGTGGCCAACAGCCAGGGCCGCGCAGATCTGCCGGGCCTCTATGCGATCGGCGAGACCGGCTACAGCGGCCTGCATGGCGCGAACCGTCTGGCTAGCAATTCGCTGCTCGAATGCGTGGTGCTGGGCCGCTCCTGTGCGGACGACATCCTGACGCACGACGAGGCACCGCCCGCACCGCTGCCGGCCTGGGATGAAAGCCAGGTCGAGAACGCCGACGAGCAGGTCGTGATCGCCCACAACTGGGACGAACTGCGCCTCCTGATGTGGAACTACGTGGGCATCGTGCGCACCACCAAGCGCCTGGAGCGCGCGCTGCACCGCATCGAGATGCTGCGCGGCGAGATCGACGACTACTACGCCAACTTCCGCGTCAATCGCGACCTGCTGGAACTGCGCAACCTGGTCGACTGCGCCGAGCTGATCGTGCGCTCAGCACTGCTGCGCCGCGAGAGCCGCGGGTTGCATTACAGCCGTGACTATCCGAATACCTTGCCGGCGAGCTTGCCGACGGTGTTGGTGTCGGAGCAGCGGCGATAAATCGCGGAGCGATGTCAACTCTGATGCTTGTCGACACGGCCGTCGGCCATTTCTCTTCTGGTCCCTGAAAAGCGTTTCTAGAAAGCTCTCATATCTCTTTGGCGCTGTGGCGGCACGATGCTGTTCACGAACCCACGGAGGATGATATGAAGTTGGTCTTGCGCGTGATCCGGACATTCATTGCGCTTGTTGTTGCTGCGCTCGCAACTGCCTGTGGCGGGGGAGGCGGTGGCTCGCAAGCGCTAGCCACCCATCAAAGCACCGAGGCTCGCGCGCACGCGCTGATCGTGGCGGCGCCGTCATGGATGGCTTGTGGTGACGCTGGTACGACATGCAGCTTTATTGGAACTCGCGAAGTGCGTTACGCCGTGGCTGAGGCCAACGGGCAGCCCTCGGCCGTCGAATATTTCAAGGGGACGTTTACCGGCTCTGTGCCGTGTAGCAACGAAGTATTCGGTGACCCGAAATTGGGCGTCGCAAAACATTGCTGGTACGGCGCGGAAATCGTGCCCTCGTGGAAGGCTTGTGCAGACGAAGGCAAGACTTGCACAATTCCCGGACCGTTGGGAACGACCACGCGACGGGTACGGTACGGCGTGGCTGACTCGGCTGGCAACCCGAATCCGACGACCTTCTTCTACATTCGGACGTTTACGGACCCGGTGCTCTGCGACAACTCGACATTTGGCGATCCGGCCCCTGGGACGTCAAAGAAGTGCTGGTATGACGAGACGTCGGCGCCCAGTTGGACGGGCTGGGTGCGGTGTACCGGCTGGTGGAAAGGGAATCAATGTCCGTTCTCCGGTGCTCGCGAAGTTCGGATTGGCACCCTGAAGAAGTTCGTCTCCATGATCTTCAACGGCGGGATGGTTTGCGATGACACAAGCCTTGCTGATCCCGCAAAGAACGAGGAGAAGTTCTGCTGGGTTTCGCCGTCCAGCGCCGGAATCCCCACACCGGACAACATTGCAGGGAAGGATCTTGTTGGGCCGATCACCGCCATGAACAACCAAGTCATTCACAACAAGCACATCACGTCCAAGAACGGGCCGTGCGTCATCATTCCTTCAGGCGTCACGGATGTCACTATCCGGGACTCAGAGATTGGACCCTGCGGCACAACCAGCAATGCTCTTGGTGACACAGGCGTTTCGATTATTGATGGGGGCTACAAAACCTCAAGAATCACGGTGCAGCGGAACGTGATTCATGACATGAGCATCGGAGTGGCCGTTTTTAAGGCGCTGCATCCCTTGGTCATAGACAGAAACTACGTTTACAACATTCGCAAGACTGGCTACGAGGCCTCAGGCGTTCAGTTCAACGAAGTACGCGGCGGAAGCGGAACGACCAAGATCACATGCAATGTCAGTGATGCGGCTTACACGCCGCCCGTCTTTGTCGGTGCGGCCCGGGTTGAGGATCACATCAATATGTACGAGACGATGGGCGTGAGCGCTGATTCACCCATCGAGATCGCATACAACAGAATTCGAGGCATGCGGTCCGGGTCGGGTCCAACCGGCGCCGGTATCAACGTGGGGGATGGGCCAACTACCCACGTCACCGACGACTCCGGATATTTCTACGTGCACGACAACACCGTAGTCTTGGCGAACAACGTCGCGATCGCTGTTTCGGGCGGCCACGACACTCGAATTGAAAACAACGTCGTCGATCAGCGCGGCCCCAATCAGGACAGCGAGACTTCGTGGCCCTTCCAGGCCACGAATACCTCTACGAATCGGGATTGCAAGGGCATTTCGTTTGCAGGGTCGAGGGCGACGATTGCTGCTGGCTGGGCTTGGAACGGTGGGCGACCGTTGCAGGGCCTCTATGGCGGTGACACATCGAAACCGCGCTATGACCTCGCGACGGACAAGCCAGGAGCCTGTGAGCTCACAAACCCATCAGATAAAAACAATTACAACGACGGGGCTCTTACGAACGCAACCCCGGAAGCAACGTTCCTGACGCCCAAGAGCCAATGCAACTGATGGCCGCGCGGCAAGTAGCAACCAGGCCGCTACCTGCTGCTTCGCCGAGTGGGGGCTGCGCGAATGAGGACCCCATCGCCAGCTAAGCCGCGTTCTTCCTCAGCGCCGTCCGCGCCTCCACGAACTGATACGCAAACGTCACCGCCTCGTTGATCGCGTTGTCGATCTCCTGGCGCTCCGAGCCGGTCATGTAGAACGAGAAGTCGACCTCGTGGCGGATGTAGCGCGGGGGCAGGCGGTTCAGCGCGACGCAGGCCACGTCGCAGAGGATGTCGTTGGTCAGCGCCAGGTTGGGGTGCTTGTCCGTGGCGGCCAGCACCGCGGCGAACACTTCGCGTTCGTGGTGGTTGTAGAGCGAGCTGAAGTCGTAGGTGGCCATGAGGAGTCTCCTGGGAATTCTTTGCCAACTGTAATTTCAAGCGGCGCCGAGATGGGGCACAAATCCGGGGATTTTGCCCGCCTTGACCGCCGCCGTGAAATCGAGCATGCGCTCGATGCAACCCAGCGCCTTGACGCGCACCGGTTCGTCGACGGTGATCTCGCCGTAGCCCTGTTCCAAGCAGTCGATCACGCCTTGCAAGCCGTTCATCGCCATCCACGGGCAATGCGCGCAGCTCTTGCAGGTGGCGCTGTTGCCGGCCGTCGGGGCCTCGATCAGCGTCTTGCCGGGCGCGAGTTGGCGCATGCGATGAAGGATGCCGTTATCGGTGGCGACGATGTACTCCTGCGCCGTGCCTTCGACGACCGCCTTGATCAGCGCTGAGGTGGAACCGACCACATGCGCCTGTGCCACCACGCTCTGCGGTGATTCGGGGTGAACGAGGATCTGCGCGTCGGGGTGCTTTTCGCGCAGCAGGTCGAGCTCCAGGCCCTTGAACTCGTCGTGCACGATGCAGGCGCCGTTCCACATCAGCATGTCCGCGCCGGTCTGCTCCTGGATGTAGCGGCCGAGATGGCGATCGGGCGCCCAGAGGATCTTCTCGCCCTGGGCTTTCAAATGCGCCACGATCTCAAGCGCGCAGGAACTGGTCACCATCCAGTCGGCGCGGGCCTTCACGGCGGCGCTGGTATTGGCGTAGACCACGACCTTGCGATCGGGATGGGCGTCGCAGAAGGCCGCGAACTGATCGGCCGGGCAGCCGAGGTCGAGCGAGCAGGTCGCGTCCAGGTCGGGCATCAGCACGCGCTTGTCCGGCGAGAGGATCTTGGAGCTTTCGCCCATGAAGCGCACGCCGGCCACCACCAACGTCCGGGCCTCGTGATCGCGGCCGAAACGTGCCATCTCGAGCGAGTCGGCCACGCAACCACCGGTCTCCAGCGCGAGGTCTTGCAGATCGCCGTCCACGTAGTAGTGCGCCACCAGCACGGCGTTGTGTTTCTTGAGCAGAGCGGCGGCGCGAGCCTTCAGCTCAGAACGTTGATCCTTGTTCAGCGGCGCAGGCACCTTGGCCCAGGCGTGGGCCGTGCAAGTGGCGCCCGAGGCGTCCTGCAAGTCGTAGTCAAAAGAGACGGTTTGTTCGATCATGGGCGGAACTCTAATGCAGACGCAAAAAAGCCCGGCGAACCGGGCTTTTGCTGGAGTGCTGACGCGCTCAGCTTCAATCAGATCAGGGCTCAGGCCTTGCGGCGGCGCGATGCGAAGCCAGCACCGGCCAGCGCGATGCCGACCAGGGCCAGGCCAGCGGGCTCAGGCACGTTGGAAGTGGGGTTGCCCACGTCAACCAGGATCGACACGTCGGCTACTTGCAGGCCGGCATCGTCAAAGGCGGCCAGCATGAAGCCGTATTCGCCATCAGCGTTCGGGTTGAACAGCGTGCTGAAGAAGCCCAGATTCGACGAGTCGGAGGCCGACGGGTCCATCGTGAAGACGGCGTACTGGCTCAGGTCAGTGCCTAAGCCAGCGTCGAGGTCGACAAAGAGCTTGTAGGTGTAGTCCGTTTCGCCGCGGTTGATCTCGAAGTCGAAGTTCCACTGGGCGAGGTTGGTGCGGCCGAAGGTGTTGCCTTCGCCGTTGCCGCCGGTCGCGGCGTGGAAGGTGCCTTTGCCGTCGTTGGTCAGGGCCGGCGACGAATAGCGCGGCGTGGCCGACAGGAACAGCGCGCCGTTGCCGCCGTCATAGCTGGTCATGGCGACGTTGTCGGTCGAGATCGACATGCCCGGCGAGGCGAAGTCGTTCGATGGGGCGTTGGCGCCAAAGTTGTCGAAGCTCGGCACCAGCGCGGCGGCTTGGCTCAGGCTGGCGACGGTCAGGGCGGCGGCGGCGATGGCGATACGGCTGAAGCTCTTCATGGGTCAATCCCTAGATGAAATTGCGGATGTATCAATCTGAGCAAGGCCCGTGCCAGTTGATATTTCCATAGAATTGACTAGACAAATCAATGACATACAGCCGTTATTCCCGAACACCCTGCGCGCGACCAAGTCTTTCGTAAAGCTTTCCGACACCTGGGAAACCCCCGATAACGACTTCTGCAAGCGCTCCTAAGGTTGCCCGGGTTTGGCGGGCCCCCCGGAGGCCGCGAATTCCGCCTACATTCCTCCTCTTGAACCCGCTCAAATACCTCCAGGGCTATCCGCCTGAACTGTGTCAACAGGCCGCGAGCCTGCTGGCCGAAGGGCGCCTTGGTGAAGTCCTGGCGCGCCGATATCCGAAGGGTCATGAGGTCCGCAGCGACAAGGCCCTGTTCGACTACACGCAAGAGCTCAAGGCACGCTATCTGCGCAATGCGCCGCCGCTCAACAGCGTGAGCTTCGACGCCAAGCTGAAGATCATCCAGCACGCGCTGGGCACGCACACCCGGCGAACGGTGCAGCAGGGCAGCAAGACCAAGATGCGACGCGAGATCCGCGTGGCCACGCTTTTCCGGGAGGCGCCGGCCGAGTTTCTGCGGATGATCGTCGTGCATGAGCTGGCGCATCTGCGCGAGCTCGAGCATGACAAGGCCTTCTATCAGCTCTGTCAGCACATGGAGCCGGACTACGCGCAGCTCGAATTCGACCTGCGGCTGTGGTTGACGCAGCGGGACGCGGACGCAGCTCAAGCCCGCGAAGGCCCATGAAAAAAGCCCGGAGAACCGGGCTTCCTGTCGTGAGCCGTGAAGCTCAGGCCTTGCGGCGGCGCGCAGCGACGCCCATGCCGGCGAGTGCGATACCGACGAGGGCGTAGCTGGCAGGCTCTGGCACATTGCCCACGTCGATGAGGATCGATGAGCGGGCGACTTCACGTCCATTCTGCAGGGCTTCCAGCACGACGCCGTATTGGCCAGGGGCCGTGGGATCGAAGCTGCTCAGCAACTGGCCCAGGTTCAGCGAGTCCTGTCGATGGAGGCCGAGCGGAGCAAACGCCACTTGACCTGACATGTTGACGTAGTTCGACAGGTCCGTGCCAGTGGCTGGGTCGAAATCGACAAGCAGCTTGTAGGTATAGCTGATCAGGTTGCTGCCGCCGATGTAGAAGTCGAAGTTCCAGCGCGCCAAGTCGCTGCTGTTGCTGTCCAGGCTGTCACCGCCGGCCACGGCATGGAACACGCCGTTGTCATCGCTGATCACGGCGGCGTTGTTGTAGCGTTGCGTGGCGGTCAGGCCCAGAACCGGCTTGTTGCTGCCCAGGCTGGTGATGGCCACATCGGTGTTCGGAATGCCAGTGCCGCCGAAGGTGGCGGCCGCAAGCGTGCCGAAGGTGGTGTAACTCGTTGCGACCGGCGTGGCGAATGCGGCGGCGGACGACAGGGCGGCGGCGGCCAGCACGGCCAGCTTCTTGGACAAGGTCAACTCTCTCTCCCGTTTGTGTTTGATGCAGGTCGCAATGATGCCAAAGCAATCCGTGCAACTAACCCCCTAGTTCAGCGGGTTTGTGTTCAGAAGAGATCACCACTTTCGGGGGTGGCTTGCTGCGCAGCCGGGGCGCGCGCGGCGCGAGGCTTGGGCACCGGCCCCTGGCTGCCATCACCAGGTTTGGACAGGCTGCCCACCCGCACGCCGAGCAGGCGCAGGCGCTTGGAAAGATCCACGCGCTTGAGGCAACTCCCTGCGGCGGCACGGATCGCGGCAAAGTCGCTGACGGGCGAATCCAGCGTCACGTCGCGCGTAACCGTCACGAAGCCCTCGAAGCGCAGCTTGATCCCGATGGTGCGGCCCGAGTAGCCCTTGCGTTCCAGGTCGCCCGCGAGTTGCTCGCACAGGCGCGTGAAGATTCGGCTCAGCTCCGCGCGGTCATGCACGGCATGCAGATCGCGCTCGAAGGTCGTCTCGCGGCTGATCGAGACCGGCTCGCTGTGAGTGACCACGGGCCGCGAATCCAGGCCGTGCGAGGCCTCGTACAGCCATTGCCCGTAGTGCTCGCCGAACTGCGCGATCAGCAGCCCGGGATCGGCGGCGGCCAACTGGCCCACGGTCTCCAGCCCGAGTGCGGCGAGCTTGGCGCCGGCCTTGGGGCCGATGCCGTTGATCTTGCGCACCGACAAGGGCCAGATGCGCGTCGGGATGTCTTCCAGCGTGAGCACGGAAATCCCGTCGGGCTTGTCCAGCTCCGAGGCGATCTTGGACAGCAGCTTGTTGGGCGTGATGCCGATCGAGCAGGTCAGGCCCGTGGCCTGCAGCACCGAGTTCTTGATCTCCCGCGCCACGGAGCGCACGCCGCCGAGCGGGTCATGACCCACGGCTTCGCGGATGCCGGGCACGTCGGAGAGGTCGATATAGATCTCGTCGATCCCGCGATCCTCGATCAGCGGCGCCACCTCGGCCACCGCCGCCTTGAACAGGCGCGAGTAGCGGCGGTAGGCGTCGAAGTCGGTCGGCAGCAGGATCGCGTCCGGCGCGCGCAGCGCCGCCTTCATCAAGCCCATTGCCGAAAAAACGCCCAGGTCGCGCGCCGCGTAGGTGGAGGTGGTCACCACGCCGCGCCCCGTGTAGTTGCGCAGCAGCGCGTACTCCCGGCTGCCATCGGCGCGCAGCTTGGGCTCATGCTCGCGCCGCCCGCCGATCACCACGGCCCGGCCCTTCAGCTCGGGATAACGCAGCAGCTCGACGGAGGCGTAAAACGCATCCATGTCGAGGTGGGCGATCAGGCGCTCGGGCAGCATGGCGGGCATTGTCGCGTCCCGCTTGTCAGGCCTTGTCAGTAACGGCCTAATCGCACGCATGGAACTGCTCGAACGAGAAGCCGCCCTGGAAGAGCTCAACGCGCGCTGGCAAGCCGCCGGAGCCGGGCAGGGCCACGTGCTGCTGCTGGCGGGCGAGGCGGGCATCGGCAAGACCAGCCTGCTGCGCGCAATGGCGGCACGGCGAGGGCAGGGCCGTCTGTGGTGGGGCGCTTGCGATGCCTTGCAGACCCCGCATCCGCTCGCGCCCCTGCAGGACATCAGCCGCGAGGCGCAGCCGGGCTGGCGACCGCTGTTGAACAACGACGGCGCTTCGCGGAGCGCCTTGTTCGAGGCGGTCCTGCAATCCTTGCTGCAGGCGCGCGAGCCCACCTTGGTGGTGCTGGAAGACCTGCACTGGGCCGACGAGGCCACGCTGGACCTGTTGCTGTTCCTGGGCCGGCGCATCGAGCGTGCGCCCTGCTTGCTGCTGGCTTCCTACCGCGATGATGAGCTGGGCCTGAACCATCCGCTGCGCCGGGTCCTGGCCGGGCTTCCGGGCCTCACGACAAGCCGGCTGGCGCTCTCGCGTCTTTCGCCGGCCTCGGTCGAGCTGTTGGCGCGACGCGCCATGAGGCTCGCCACCAACCTGCACGCGATCACGCAAGGCAACCCCTTCTTCGTGACGGAGCTGCTGCGCCACGGCGACGCGGGCGTGCCCGGCACTGTGCAGGAGCTCGTACTCGCGCGGGCGGCCAGGCTTGGTGGCGCAGCGCAGGACATCATCCGGCTCGCGGCCATCGTGCCGGCGCGCATCGAGCTTTGGTTGATCGAGCAGGTGCTGGGCCTGGACGAGGCTGCCCTGGATGAATGCCTGGACTCCGGCCTCTTGAGCAGCGCAGACTCGGCCCTGGTTTTTCGGCATGAGCTGGCGCGGGTGGCGGTGGAGAGCGCCTTGTCCAGCTTGCGCGCGCAGGCCTTGCACGCACGCGTGCTGGCTGCGCTGGAGCGGCGAGGCGGCGCAACGCTGGCGCGTCTCGTGCATCACGCCGCGCATGCGCGCGACGGCGAGGCCGTGCTGCGCCTGGCGCCCGAGGCCGCGCGGCAGGCCCGCGCCCGCGGCGCTCATCGCGAGGCGGCGGCGCAGTGCCGCCTCGCCTTGCAGCATCTCGCCCCGAGCGATCCTGGCGATGCGGAGTCGCGTCGCCTGCTGCTCCAGGACTATGCCGCCGAATGCCAGCTGACCGATCAGCTCGAAGAGGCGATCGCGGCGCGCGAGCAGCTCAATGTGCTCCTGCTCGCGGCGGCATCGGACACCGCCCGCGCCGCTAACTTGAGCCAGCTCGCGCTGGCCCATGTGCTAGCCCTGAGCAACCGCAAGGCCGACGAGGCGAGCCGGCAGGCGATTGAAATCCTCGAAGCACTGCCGCCCGGCGCAGCCCTGGCGGGCGCGTACCGCGTGGAAGCCCAGCTGCGCATGCTGAACCGCGACTGCCGGGCCGCCGTCGAATGGGCCCGCAAAGCCATCGCGTTAGCCCAGACGCATCCGCATCCGCATCCGCATCCGCATCCGAACGCGCAGCGCGAGGTGCTGGCGGCGGCCACCGGCACGCTGGGCACGGCGCTGATGTTCCTCGACTACGACGCCGGCTGCGCGCAACTGCAGCAGGCGTTGCGGATGGCGCTTGACGAAGGGCTGCCGCTGATCGCCGCCAACAGCCTGAGCAATCTGGGCTCCGGCTCGGGCGAGCTGATGCGCCTGCCCGAGGCTCGCGACTGGCTTCAGCAAGCGGTGGACTTCGCGCGCCGGCACGAGATCGATTTCTATCACCACTACGCGCTGGCCTGGCTCGCGCTGTGCGAGGTCCTCCTCGGTCACTGGGATGCCGCCGCCACGCAGGCCCAGGAGGCGCTGCGCCAGACCTCGAAGCGCAGCACCAGCCGCGTGATGGCCCTTGTCGCGCTGGGGCGCTTGCGCGCGCGTCGCGGTGACCCCGGCGTCGACGAGGCGCTGAACGAAGCGCTGGCCCTGGCACAGGCGAGCGGCACCTTGCAGCGCCTGGCTCCGGTGCACTGCGCGCGTGCCGAAGCGGCCTGGCTGCGCGGCGATCTGGCCCAGGTCGCCGCGGAGGCCCAGGCCGTCCTGCCTCTGGCGCTGCGGCAGCAACACGCGTGGTTCGCGGGTGAGCTCCGCTACTGGCTGCATCTGGCTGGTGAGTCGGTCGAGGCTGAGCAAGCCATTGCTGAGCCGTATGCCCTGCAGCTCGCGGGCCGCTGGCGCGAGGCCGCGCAGGCCTGGGCCGCGTTGTCCTGCCCCTTCGAGCAAGCGCGCGCGCTGGCGGCGGGCGATGCTGACGCCTGCGAGGAGGCTCTGGCGCTGTTCGAGTCCCTGGGGGCCTATGGTGCGTCGCGACCCTTGCGCAAGGCCCTGCGCGCCGCCCATCGAACAGAAGCGCCGCGCTCGCCGCGTGCTTCGACGCGCAGCAACCCGCATCAGCTCACCACGCGCGAGATCGAAACCCTGCACCTGCTTTGCGAGGGCCTGCGCAATGCCGAGATCGCCGAGCGGCTGAGCCGTTCGGTGCGCACGGTCGATCACCATCTGGCCTCGATCTTCGGCAAGCTCGGCGTGGCGACGCGCGCCGAGGCCGTGGCGGTGGCGCGGCCACTGCTCAAAAATAGGCAACCCGGCCCGGCAAATTAGGCAAGCCGGCTGCGGGGCGGGCGCCTATTCTGAAAACGACGGCAAGCCCGCCGTTGTTGCCCAGGAGAACCGACATGCCCCGCTACATGGTTGAACGCACATTCCCCGAAGGCCTGCACATCCCGCAAACCGATCAAGGCGCGCAGACCTGCGCCGCCGTCGTCGAGACCAACGCCGGCAGCGGCGTGACCTGGGTGCACTCCTACGTCAGCGACGACAAGAAGAAGACCTTCTGCATCTATGACGCGCCGAACCCCGAAGCCATCCGCAAGACCGCCGGTTCCCTAAGCCTGCCGATCGACAAGATCACGGCGGTGAGCGTGCTGGACCCGTATTTCTATCGAGGCTGAACCCGCAGTTGCGTCAGGCCAGGCGGGCGCGATGCCGCGCCACCTGCGCACGCACCTGCGTCGGTGCCGTGCCGCCCAGAATGTTGCGCGCTTCGAGCGAGCCGCGCAGCGAGAGCACGACGAACACATCGTCGCTGATGCGTGCGTCGAACTTCTGCAGCTCGGCCAAAGGCAGCTGTGAAAGGTCGACACCCTTCTGGATTGCGGTCTTGACCGCATGCGCCACGATCTCGTGCGCGTCGCGGAAGGCCAGGCCCTTCTTGACCAGGTAGTCGGCCAGATCGGTGGCGGTGGCATAACCCTTCAGCGCAGCGCGTTCCATCGCCTCGGGCTTGACGGTGATGCCGGCGGCCAGCTCGGCAAAGATGCGCAGCGTGTCCTTCAAGGTGTCCACCGTGTCGAACAGCGGCTCCTTGTCCTCCTGGTTGTCCTTGTTGTAGGCCAGCGGTTGGCCCTTCATCAAGGTGATCAGGCCCATCAGGTGGCCGACCACGCGGCCGGTCTTGCCGCGCGCCAGCTCGGGCACGTCGGGGTTCTTCTTCTGCGGCATGATCGACGAGCCGGTGCAGAAACGGTCGGCCAGGTCGATGAAGCCAAAGCTCTGACTCATCCACAGGATCAGCTCTTCGCTCAGGCGCGAGATGTGCACCATCACGAGCGAAGCAGCGGCGCTGAATTCAATGGCGAAATCGCGGTCGCTCACGGCGTCGAGGCTGTTCTGGCAGACGGCTTCCATGCCGAGCGTGGCGGCCACACGTTCTCGGTCCAGCGGGTAGCTGGTGCCGGCCAGCGCGGCGGCACCGAGCGGCAGGCGGTTGACGCGGCGGCGCACGTCGATCATGCGCTCGGCATCACGGGCGAACATTTCCACGTAGGCCAGCAGATGGTGACCAAAGGCCACCGGCTGCGCCACTTGCAGATGTGTGAAGCCGGGCAGGATCACTTCGGCATTCTGCTCGGCCACGGCCACCAGGGCCAGCTGCAATGCGCTGAGAAGCTGAGTCAGCTCGTCGATCTCGCCGCGCAGCCACAGGCGCACATCGGTGGCGACCTGGTCGTTGCGGCTGCGGCCCGTGTGCAGGCGTTTGCCGGCGATGCCGACCAGCTCGGTCAGGCGCGCCTCGATGTTCAGGTGCACGTCTTCCAGGTCGAGCTTCCACTCGAAGCTGCCGGCTTCGATCTCGCTCTTGATCTGCGCTATGCCGCGTTCGATCGCCGCGTGGTCCTCAGCGTTCAGGATGCCTTGCGCCTGCAGCATCTCGGCGTGGGCCAGGCTGCCGGCAATGTCGGCGGCCCACAGGCGCTTGTCGAAACCGACGCTCGCCGTGTAACGCTTGACCAGATCGCTCATCGGCTCGGAAAAGAGCGCGGACCAGGCTTGGGACTTGTTGGCGAGTTGGTTGTCGGAAGGCATGGGCGGAAGAGGAGAAGGAAAGGAAAAAAGAGCGGAGGCAGAGCCCGCGATTCTAATTCGTCGCCCAGTTCTTGATGATCTTGTGCAGTTGCTCCAGCCCGTCGCCCAGCGCGGCCGGGCCGGGCTGCAGGATGTCGGGCGATTTGATCTCGAAGAGCTGCCCGTTGCGCACCGCCGGCACGTCCTGCCAGCCGGGGCGCGCGGCCACCTTCTCGGGGCGGAACTTCTTGCCGCACCAGGAGCCGATGATGATGTCGGGCGCGCGGCGCGGCACTTCCATCGGATCGGCAATGATGCGGTTCTTGCCGAGCGACTGCGTGGCCAGCTCGGGGAAGCAATCGTCACCCCCGGCCAGCGTCAGCAACTCCGAAACCCAGCGGATGGCACTGATCTGCGGCTCGTCCCATTCCTCGAAGTAGATGCGCGGGCGGCGGGGCAGGGCGGCAGCCGCCTCTTGAACAGCGGCAATCCGTTCATGCATCTGGGCGATCAGCGTGTCGCCTTTCTCCGCGCAGCCGATCATGCCGGCCACCTGGGCCAGCATCGTGAAGATCTCGGCCACCGAGCGCTGGTTGAACACGGTCACCTGCACGCCGTGGCGGATCAACTGGCTCGCAATGTCGGCCTGCAGGTCGGAGAAGCCGAACACGCAGTCGGGCTCCAGCGCGAGGATCTGGTCGATCTTGGCCGACAGAAAAGCGCTGACTTTCGGCTTCTCGGCGCGCGCGCGCCTTGGCCGCACGGTGTAGCCCGAGATGCCGACGATGCGCGCCTCCTCCTGCAGGAGATAAAGCCACTCGGTCGTCTCCTCGGTGAGACAAACGATGCGTTGCGGGCCGCGGGCCAGGGTGTTCAGTGGGGGGAGGAGCATGAGTTCAAGGACACAATCGGGCGCATGCATCGTACTTCTGACGCTGAACAACTCCTGGACGTCTGCCACGTCGGCGTCGTGATGCGCGTGGTGCTGGGTGTCGAAGGCTCGCTGGCCCTGGTCCTGATGCTGATCACGCCTGACGCGCAAAGCTGGATGCAGGCGCTGTCCATGGGCACGCTGATCACCTTGCCGGCCGTCCTGTCCTGGTTGTTGCTGGCCTGCGGGCTCAAATCCTTGCTGGCACGTGCGGGCCTGCCGCTGCAGGCGCTGTTGCTGTGCGGGCTGGGCGCGGCCTGCGCCTTGCTCAGCTGGCAGTTCCTGGTGCTGACCAGTTTCGACCCGGTCGGCCGCTGGCGCCTCGCCGGCCTGGCCCTGGCCGGCGCGAGCGCGGCCGGCGTGGTGCTGGCCTGGTTGCGCCAGCGCGCGCGCCAGCAATTGCCGGCCGACACGCGGGCTCGGCTGGCCGAGCTGCAGTCGCGCATCCGCCCGCACTTTCTGTTCAACACGCTGAACACCGCGATTGCGCTGGTGCGCGTCGACCCGCAGCGCGCGGAGAGCGTGCTGGAAGACCTGAGCGAATTGTTCCGCGTGACGCTCGAAGACACCGGCTCGGCGGTCACGCTGGACCAGGAGGTGGAACTGGCGCGCCGCTACCTGGCGATCGAGCAAATCCGCTTCGGCGAGCGCTTGCGCTTGAACTGGACGTTAGATCCCGCAGCCGGCGGGGCACGCGTGCCGCCGCTCTTGCTGCAACCGCTGGTGGAGAACGCCGTGCGTCATGGCGTGGAACCGAACGCCGAAGGCGGCGAGGTCGAGGTGCTCACGCAGATGCGCGGCGGCGAGGTCGAGATCCGCGTCAGCAACAGCGTGGCGGCGCCCACGCGCATTCCCGGCCACGGCCTGGCATTGGACAATGTCCGGCAACGTCTGCTGCTGATGCACGACGTGGCCGCCAAACTGGAACTGCCTCTTGAGGCCGGCCGCTTCACCGTCCGCATTTCGATTCCCCGATGACATCCACCGTCCTCAAGGTTCTGATCGTTGATGATGAGCCGCTGGCGCGCCTGCGCCTGCGCGGCCTGCTGGAAGCCTGCGCCGATCCGCGCGTCGAGGTCCTGGCCGAGGCCGGCAGCGCGAGCCAGGCCGAGACCGCGCTGCGCGACCATGCGGATTGCGATCTGGTGCTGCTCGACATCCAGATGCCCGGCCCCGACGGGCTGCAACTGGCGCGGGCCTTGCGTGAACGTGCGGCCGGACCCGCGGTCGTCTTCGTGACGGCGCACGCCGAACACGCTTTGCAGGCTTTTGAGCTCGACGCCTTTGACTACCTGACCAAGCCGGTCCGCCGCGAGCGCTTGCAGGCCGCATTGGCACGCGCGGTGCAGCGCTTGGGCGAGCGGGCCGCGGCGCGGCAGGAGCCTTCGCCGGCGCTTGACGAGGAAGACGGCCAGTTCATCGTCGTCAGCGATCGCGGCCGCATGAGCCGCGTCCCGTTGACCGAGGTGCTTTATCTGAAGGCCGAGCTCAAATACCTGACCCTGCGCACCGCCACGCAAAGCCTGGTGCTCGACGGCGCCCTGTCCGACTTCGAGCAGCGCCTCGGCGAAAAATTCCTGCGCGTGCATCGCAACGCGCTGGTGGCCAAATCGGCGGTGCGTGAGTTGCAGCGGCACGCGCCCCTCAGCGAAGCGGCAGCGCTCGATGCAGACGCAGGCGAGGGCATCGACGGCTGGGCCGTGCGCATCGCCAAGGTCGACGAATGGCTCGCCGTCTCGCGCCGGCAGGTGGCGGTGGTGCGGGAGGCGCTGGGCGCGCAGGACTGATGCAAAGAAAGGCCCTTGTCGCAGCGACGGCGGTTGGGGTCATCGCGGCGACAGGGTGGTGGTTCCTGCGTCCTCAAGTGATAGAGACGCAAGGCAACTTGGCCTTGATCCCGCCTCCCCGCGTGTCGAGCGCGGCGCCTCTCGATCAAGCCTTGGCGGCCAGCGCGGCGACGGCTGCTCGATGGACGCAGTCCGCAGCGGATGCCGCGTGGTGCAATTTGAAAGAGCCTGACTGGGGTCAGGGGGCGGAGGCGGTGTCATCCGAGCAGATCGAGGCCCGCCTGAAGGAAATGCCGGCGCAGCGCCAGTTGACGGCTGAGGCGGATCGGCTCACCAAGCGTTGGGCGCAAGACCTGAAACAGCGCGGTGATGAGCGCTCGCTGGCGATGGCGGCCCTGATTGACGGGAGTGCCGAGGCGCAAGGGCGCTTGCTCGACATGGCCCGCCACACCCGCGACCCGGCGGTGTATGCCTGGGCTCTGGGCATGTGCAGGGCGACCGGCCCCTGCGAAGCCTTGTCGCCACGGCGTTGGGCGCAACTCGATCCGGGCAACATGACACCCTGGATCTACGAGGCCGGCGACGCGCGCCATCGCAAGGACGAGCAGGGCGTGCAGGAGGCCGTCTATCAGATCAGCCGTTCAAGCCGCAGCGAACGCTATGTCGGCCCTTTGCTGCAGGTGATGGACGGCCAGCGCGAAGCCACGGCGCCGGGTTTGCAGATGATGGCGGAACTGGCCGTCCCCATGAGCATGACCTGGATCTACATGCTGCCGAGCTACGCGCCCGTGACCCAATACTGCTCGACCAGCACCGCGGACCCGGCGCGCGCGGCGGTCTGCACGAATGTGGCCGAGGCCTTGTGGGGGCAGACGGACACGCTGCTGGATCGCTCGATAGCGCTGGCCATCGCCAGGCGATTGCCAAGCGAGGAGGCGGCCCGCTGGACGGCGCGCGCCGACGAGCGCGACGCCATGATGGTCGCTTCGCGAGAAAACGCAGAAGAGTTGAACGAAGGCGGCGCGCCATGCTCGCTGCTGCCGTTCCTGGAGCGGCGCCTGAAGGCCCAGGCCAGTCTCGGCGAATGGGGCGCCTTGCGCGCGCGGCTTGAGGGCCGCGATGTGGCCGCGTTGGCCCGAAAGTATCGAGAAGGCATGGCCGAGGCCCGGACGCGGGACAATCCGGCCTCCGCCGTTCGGCCCGGTTCATGACGGAACCGTCACACACATCGTTTAGCATCCTGCGCCCGCCGCAGTAAACACCCCCACGCCCACCCCATGAAAGACAAGCGATTTTTCCCCCGCCAGGTGGTGGAAGCCTCAGGCAACCGCTGGGACTGGGTGATGCTGCCCATCGTGCTGGCGCTGGTGACCCTGGTGGCGCTGGCGGCGTCGCAGATGGCGCGGCCGTTTCACCTGGGCGAGTCGACGCCGATCAGCCTTGAGCCGGCCGTGCTGCCCTACTACCTGCTGCGCACCACCTTGCGCATGTTCATTGCGTTAGGCGCTTCGCTCGTCTTCGCCTGCGTGTTCGCAGCGCTGGCGGCCAAGGTCAAGGCGCTCGAGAAGGTGCTGGTGCCGCTGCTGGACATCCTGCAGTCGATCCCGATCCTCGGCTTCCAGGCGATTGCGGTCGCACCCTTCATCGCGCTGTTCCCGGGCAGCCTGCTCGGCGTGGAGCTGGCGGCGATCTTTGCGATCTTCACCTCGCAGGCCTGGAACATGGCGTTCAGCCTTTACCAGTCGCTGCGTACCGTGCCCGCTGAGCTGAAGGAAGCTTCGCGCGTGTTCCAGCTCTCGGGCTGGCAGACCTTCTGGCGGCTGGAGCTGCCCTTTGCCATGCCCGGCCTGCTGTGGAACATGATGATGAGCATGTCCGGCGGCTGGTTCTTCGTGGTGGCTGCGGAAGCGCTGACGATTGCCAATCAGGACGTCAAGCTGCCCGGCGTGGGCTCCTACATTGCCACCGCCATCGAGGCGCGCGACATGCCCGCCATCGGTTACGCCATCGGCGTGATGCTGGTCGGCATCGTGCTGTACGACCAGCTCTTCTTCCGCCCGCTGCTGGCCTGGGCCGACAAGTTCCGCTTCGAGGAGTCGGGCAGCGAGAACGCGCCGAGCTCCTGGATGCTGACCTGGCTGCTGCGCACGCAACTGCTGCAACGCGTGGGCGAATGGCCTAACTTCATGCTTGTGCGCAGCTTCAAATGGTTCCGCCGCGACTACGACGGCACCTCGATCCGCGCGCGGGAGACCGATGTCAACCCGCTCTGGGCACGCGCCTGGGATGCAATCCTGGCTGCCGGCCTGATGTATGCCACGGTGCGGCTGCTGATCTTCATCCACTCCGAGGTGGGCTGGGGCGAGGCGGCGCACGTGGTCGGTCTGGGCCTGGTGACCTTGACGCGCGTGATGGTGCTGATTGCGCTGGCTTCGCTCGTCTGGGTGCCGGTGGGCGTGTGGTTGGGCATGAACCCGCGCTGGTCCAACCGCGTGCAGGGCATTGCTCAATTCCTCGCGGCCTTCCCGACCAACCTGATGTTCCCGGTGGCCGTGATGGGCATCGTCTATTGGCATCTGAACCCCGACATCTGGCTGAGCCCGCTGATGGTGCTGGGCACGCAGTGGTACCTGCTGTTCAACGTGATTGCGGGCGCTTCCACGATTCCGGCCGAGCTGCGTTTTGCGGCGCAGAACCTCGGGCTCAAAGGCTGGATCAAGTGGCGGCGCTACATTCTGCCGGCGATCTTCCCGAGCTTTGTGACGGGCGCCATCACCGCCAGCGGCGGCTCGTGGAACGCCAGCATCGTGGCCGAATACGTGCAGTGGGGCGACACGACCTTGAAGGCCCACGGCCTGGGCAGCTATATCAAGCAGATGACCGATGCGGGTGACTTCCCGCGCCTTGCCTTGGGCATCGGCGTGATGTGTATCTTCGTCATGACGATGAACCACACGCTGTGGCGGCGCCTGTACCGCCTTGCCGAATCGCGCATGCATTTCTAGGATTGCGATATGACCGCATTGGTTGAACTCAAAGACGTTGCCAAGAGCTTCAAGTCCTCGGACGGCACGCCGCGCTCGGTGCTCGAGCGCGTGGATTTCACGCTCAAAGAAGGCGAGATCGTCGCGCTGCTGGGCCAGTCGGGCTCGGGCAAGTCGACGCTCTTGCGCATCATGGCCGGCCTGATCGGCGTTGATGGCGGCGATGTGCGCTACCGCGGCCAGCCGCTGTTCGGCCCCGCAGCCGGCATCGCGATGGTGTTCCAGTCCTTCGCGTTGTTCCCGTGGCTGACCGTGCAGAAGAACGTCGAGCTGGGCCTGGAGGCGCGCGGCGTCGATCCGGAAGAACGCGAGAAGCGGGCTGAAGCCGCGATCGAGCTGATCGGCCTCGCCGGCTTTGAAGGCGCCTTGCCGCGCGAGCTCTCGGGCGGCATGCGCCAGCGTGTGGGCCTGGCGCGCGCGCTGGTGACCGAGCCGGCCGTGCTGCTGATGGATGAAGCTTTCTCGGCGCTGGACGTGCTGACCGGCGAGCGCCTGCGCAACGAGATCCTCGAGCTCTGGGCCAGCGGCGAGATGCCGACCAAGGCCATGCTCGTCGTCTCGCACAACATCGAGGAGGCCGTGATGATGGCCGACCGCGTGCTGATCTTCTCGAGCAACCCTGGCCGCGTGCGTGCCGAGCTGCCGATCAGCTTGCCGCGCCCGCGCGATCCTGACAGCCTTGAAGTGCGCGCCCTGATCGACGAGGTCTACAGCCTCATGACCGCCGGCACCGCCGCCGTGGCCGGTGCCGCCGAGCCGGTCAAGCCGCATCTGAGCGACCGCCTGCCCGAAGCCGACGTGGGCAGCATGGAATCGCTGCTCGAGCTGCTGGTCTCCGATTTCAACGGCCACGCCGACCTGCCCAAGATCGCCGACGAGAGCGAGCTGACCGACGAGGAACTGCTGCCGCTGTCCGACGCGCTGCACCGCCTGGGCCTGGCCAAGCTCGAACGCGGCGACCTGGTGATCACCGGCCTGGGACAGCGTTATGTGGAAGGCGAACACGAGTTTCGCCGGCAGCTCTTCGGCCAGCAGGTGCTCGAGCATGTGCCGCTGATCGCCTACGTGCGCCACAGCCTGGAGCAGGAAAGCAGCGGCCAGCTGAAGGAAGAACCCTTCCTCAAGCTCCTGCAGGAAAGCATGGAATCGCAAGAGGCCGAGCGCGTGCTCAAGGTCGCGATCGAGTGGGCGCGGCACGGCGAGGTGTTTGAGTACGACTACAACACGGGCTTGATCCATTTGCCGGAGCAGGATGAAATCTGATCCGTTCAACAAACCCATTCCAACGAGCCATCAGGGAGAACTTTTCATGAAACGCACCATCGCCTTCGCCATCCTCGCCGCCGCCAGCCTGCAGGCCTTCGCCATGAAGCCCTGCGACGAGCTCAAGACCGAGATCGCGCAGAAGCTCGATGCCAAGGGCGTCAAGGACTACTCGCTCGACATCGTGGCCACGGCGGACGCCGAAGGCAAGACGGTGGTGGGCAGCTGCGAGGCGGGCAGCAAGAAGATTGTTTACGCGAAGAAGTAAGACGCACAAGACGCGCGCAGGGGTGCATGCTTGTTGACTACCGGCCGCCCGGCCCGCGGACATCGGCGACTGCATCCGCCTGCACGGGCATGGCGCGGCAGAACGCGATTTTGGCCGAGCGGCTGACCGAACTGGGCGTCACCTTGCTCTGTCTTTACGAGGGCGTCCCAAATCTCGGGCGACACGCCTCTGCCGGTGCGAAGAATGAAAAATCGTATTTGCAGGATTTATGTAACGGCAAAGCATTTTTGATGGATCTAATGCGTTTTGAATCCTTTACGCTGTTGCGACGCAAATCGTTTTGACCAACAATCGTCAGAACCAAAGTGTTTCGGGGCTCGTTATGGCGGAAATGAGTAACAACATTGTCGGCTTCGGGAAGTTGGCAGTCGACTTCGATATCAAAACCGCGCAGCCACTTCGGACCCTCTCCTACATCGGCAAGTCCAGGAGCGAGACGCAGACAAATCACCAGGTGCTCCGCGTGTTCCCGGCTGCCTACCAGCCCGACGACACGTTCGCCGGCCACTTCGAGTTCGGCCTGAAGTACGAAGAAATCCACCTCGAGTTCCTCTCGCGCTTGTTTGGCAAGCTCGACCCGCAAGGGCTGGAGGCGTGGATCGGGGACGAGCCCACTGGCCAGTACGCCCGACGAGCGGGCTTCCTCTACGAATGGCTCACCGCCAAGCAGTTGGCGGTACCGGATCGCCCCGTATGCAACTATGTAGATGCGATCCCCGCCGATCAATACCTGACCCGCGCCGAGGCACAGCGCAATCGGCGCTGGCGCATGCAGGACAACCTGCCCGGCACAGCAGCCTTCTGCCCGCTGGTGCGTCTGACGCGGGATCTTCAGGCTGCTTCAGCGTTCGATACTCAGGCCGCGCTGGATCGGCTCGACGTCGAGTTCGGGACCGACGTGTTGATGCGGAGCGCCAGTTGGCTGACGCTCAAGGAATCCCAGGCGAGCTTCCTGATTGAACGCGAGGCCGACAAGTCTGATCGCATCAAACGCTTCGCACACGTCATCGCCGAGCACTCGGGCCGAATCCAGAACCCGCTGGACCTGCGCTCTCTGGAGACACTTCAACAGGGCATTCTTGGCGACAACGCACTGCGCCAGGGCCGCCGGCGGTCGCCGATCTTCGTGGGACAAGAGACGATGCATCAGAACATCGTCCACTACGTGGCACCACGCTACGAGGACGCTCCGGCCATGCTGCAAGGCCTGCAGACGTTCGAGGAGGCCACGCGCAACGCCTCACCGCTGATCCGTGCGGCAGCAATCGCCTTTGCCTTCATCTACATCCATCCAATGCGCGATGGAAACGGCCGTATCCACAGGTTCCTGATCAACGACACGCTGCAGCGCGACAAGGCAATCCCCGTTGGCGTCATCCTGCCAGTGTCAGCCACGATCACCCATTCGACCCGCGAGCGCGCCGACTATGACCGCGTGCTGGAGGCATTTTCAAAGCCATTCATGGACCGCTACAGCACGGCCTACCGCTTCGGTGATCAGTACATCGCTGAGGATGGAACGCCGACGAACTTCTACTTCGATGCCTACGAGGATGCGTCGCATGCTTGGCGCTTCCCAGACCTGACTCAGCATGCGATTTACACGGCCGCACTCGTGAACAAGACGATCACGCGAGAGATGGCCAACGAGGCGCGGATCCTGGTTCGGTTCGATCACGCTACGAGCCGACTGAAGGACTTGGTGGAAATGCCCAACCAGGACGCCGGCCGGATCATTCGCTCGATCAAGGACAACCACTGGCAGGTGTCCAACAAGCTGAGCGGCGAATATCCTTTCCTGCAGGAGGAAGCGATGCAGCTGCGCGCTGTCGAGGCCATCCAATCGGCATTCGAGGACCGCGAGGCTGTCGAAATCGCTGACGACGATCCATCCAGCGCACCGGCGCCACGCTGACGAGGCTCCAGCGCCGGCAGAACTATTCGACCAGCGCCGGGCGGTGGTTCACTCGGACCGTCTTGGTTCGCGTGTCGAAGACGCCGCGAGGGAAGTAATCGAACCGAGCCCTCGCCAGCATTCCGATCAGGCCGGGCTTGTCGGCGGCGGCCTCGGTCGGGATGCGAACGGGCAACAGGAATCAGCAGCGCAAGCAAGCGCCGCCCGCGTCTGTCTGGAGCTGATCCGGCGTTCATCTTGCCTCCGCGCCTCCGTGCAACTCAACCGTTAGCGGCCTGGGTCGGCACGTTGAACACCTGCCTCAGATAGGCCAGGAAGGTCTCGTCATCGCACATGGTCTTGCCCGGGCTGTCCGACAGCTTGGCGACCGGTTGGCCGTTGGCCTTCGTGAGCTTCATGACAATGTGCAGCGTCTGCAGGCCCATGTCGTTCGACAGCGAGGTGCCGATGCCGAAACCCAACTGCGTGCGATCCGCGAAATAGCGGTAGAGCTCCAGCGCCTTCGGGATCGTGAGGCTGTCGGAGAACACGAGCCGCTTGGTGCGTGCGTCGATGCGCAGTTTGGCGTAATGCGCGAGCGCCTTTTCGCCCCACCAGATCGGATCGCCGGAGTCGTGGCGCAGGCCGTCGAAGAGCTTGGCGAAGTAGAGGTCGAAATCAGCCAGGAAGGCATCCATGCTGACCACATCGGTCAGCGCAATGCCGAGGTCGCCGCGGTACTCCTGCACCCAGCTTTCAAGCGCCGCGCGCTGGTGATCGCGCAGCCGCACATCGAGCGCCTGGAAGGTCTGCAAGTACTCATGCGCCATCGTGCCGATCGGCACCAGCCCCAGCTCGCGCGCCAGCTTCACATTGCTGGTGCCCCGAAACCAGGGCTTGCCTTCGGTGGCTAGGCGCGACAACACCTCGCGGTGCCAATCGCCCGAGAAGCGGCGGCGCAGGCCGAAGTCGAAGAACTCGAAAGGGACGGGCCGGGGCGCTTCATCGCGGAAAGCCTCCAGCACGCCTAACTTCGCATCCAGACGGCGTCGCCCCTCGGCGATCGCGCGTTCCGAGTCGAAGCGGCGGAAGTAAAGCTCATTGACGATCGCCAGCACGAAGATCTCGAAGGCCATCACATGGACCTGCGGGCCGCGCGCGACGATCTCGATATGCGGGCCGTTGGCGGTGGCCGTGATGAAGGCGCGCTGGAAGCGGAAGATGCGCAGGAAGTCGATGAAATCGCTCTTGATGAAGCGCAGGCCCGTCAGATAGGCCAGCTCGCCCTCGGTGAAACGCAGCGAGCAGAGATAGTCGAGCTCGCGGTTGATCTGCGGCAGCAGCTCGGCCAGCGGAAAGGCCGGCTCGTTGCGGCACCAGAAGGCGTACTCGGCGTGCGTCTGCGGGTGCCGATGCAGCATCGCCTGCCACATCGTGAACTTGTAGAGATCGGTCTCGAGCAGGCTGGTGATGACGGGTTTCATGCGACTGTTTTCATGCCAGGACAACGCCTCGCTTCTGCATATCGGCCAGAAAGTTCGCGGCCTGCGCTTCAAAGCCGCCGACCGGGCTCATGCACTCGCGCAGCAGCGTCAACTGTGCGGGCTTGAGGTGTTCGACCAGATGCTCGACCGTGGCCTTCACGCAATGGCTGCTGGCCTCGCCGGCCACCAGCACATGATCAAAACCTTTGAGCGCTTCGATCAAGCTGCGGTTGAGCTGTGTGCCGGGATCATCGTCGGGCACCTCCGCCTGCAGCGCGCTGTAATGCTCGGTCCACGGGTTGGTGCCTTTGATCACGTAGCTGATATTGCGTTGGTGCGCGAGTTGCCAGCCGACCAGCGCCGCATGCAGCTCAGCATGGACGTTATGGCCCCAGGTGCCGATCTCGCAATGCACGGGCCAGATCATCAGCGTGTAGCGCCCTTGAGCTTCGAGCGCTTCGGCATAGGCCAGCGCGCGGGGCAGGGCGTTCGCGTCGCGCGGCACGAACTCGCCGGATCGGATCTGCGCGGCGGTGATCTGCGTGAAAGGACTTGGCGACTCGCCCTGGGCGCTTGTTCCCTTTTGCCAGAAACCGGGATGCGCGATGTCCAGCCGCTGGTGTGAATCGAGCGTGACCGTGATCGCATCGATCTGAGCGTCCGGTTCGCGGATCAGCGCCGCAAGCCGGCGCATGTCGGCATCGGCTCCGGTGACGGGCAACGCGGCGCCCGGGATGTCACAGAAGTCGTTCTGCGGATCGATGATCAAGAGGTGCTGGCTCATCTTCTCAATTCATTCGGGAGCATGGCAAACCACGCAGAGCTTGTTGCCCTCGGGGTCGCGCAGATAGGCGCCATAGTAATCGGGGTGGTACTGCGGCCGCAGCCCCGGCGGCCCTTCGCAACTGCCGCCATGCGCGAGCGCCGCGTCGTACAAGGCATGCACCTGCGCCCGGTTGGCCGCCAGCAGCGCCACCATCTGGCCATTGCCCACGGCCGCCGGATCGCCGTCGTAGGGCTTGCCGATCACCAGCAAGGGGCGGGTCTTGCCGGCGCTGTACCAGCCTGACCACCCCTTGACCGGATCATGAAAACGCACCTCGTTGCCGAGCAGGTCCATCAAGGCTTTGTAGAAGCGATGGGAGCGCTCGAAATCGTTGATGCCGATGAAGACGTGCGAGAACATGAGGCGCGCATTCCTTTGCTGACAGGGTTGGCCGGATGTTGCCAGATTGCGCTGTGCTCGGTGTGGCGTGCGGGCGACCGAGTTTTCATGACATTTGCTGATATCGCGCGGCCGGCCGAAGCGTCCCTGGCCCTAACCACCTCCGAACCCGCTGATGTCGGCAGTTAGGGCCAGGAACACTCCGGCCTCGGGCACCCGCGGTGAGCTGCCCCGAAATCTTCGCCACGTGCCGCTGATGTTGCATTCCGTACATTTCGGCTTCGCAGAGTTCTCGTGTGGCAATTTGCCACATGCTCACTATACTTGGGCATGGCCCAATCCATCCGCGTCTCTGATGAAGTCTATGAACTCGCTCAGGCGGCGAGCGCCAGCCTCGGGCGTTCGCTGGCGCAGCAGATCGAGTATTGGGTGCGCTTGGGCGCCCGTGCCGATATGGGTTTGACGGCTGCCGAGGTGCTCGACTTGTTGGGCGGCGAAGGGGCTTCGTCCAAGCTGGAGAAACGCTTGACGGATGATGCGGCGCTTCGCGAGGAGATCGCCGCGCGGCATGCCAGAGTTGAGGCTGAGGTGGCCGCCAAGCAGCGCGATGCGGCCAGCTTGATCGTCTTCTCCAAGAAGTTCGTTCAGTCCGCCAAGCTGACCTTCCCGGTCGATGCCTTCAGCGATGAAGCGTGGTGAACAAGAAGAAGAGAACCGAGGCGGTGACGCCGCCTGCGCTGCTTGAACGCCTGGTGCTTTCAGCCGGCGAGGAGGTCGTCCTGGTCGGCGGTCAGGCCCTGGGCTTCTGGCTTCAATACTTTGGCGTAGCCTTGCCGCCTGATGAGGTCGCGGTCTCGGCGGACACAGACTTTCTGACGCGCTCAGCTGCTGACAAGCCGGTCGTGGAGCGTTTCGCGGATGTCATGGGCGGTCGGTCCTTGTTCCCGAGCGACCGAGCGCTCACCGCCTTGGTGGGGCAGGCCTATTTCGACATTTCCGACGACGAGTTCATCAATGTGGACGTCGTCTTCAAGGTGCTCGGCATCAAGGCCGAGACCGTGCGTGCCCACGCCGTAAGAGTGGCGCATGGCACACGGTCATTTCTCGTCATGCACCCGCTGCATGTGCTGCTGAGCCGGCAGGTCAATCTCTACAAGCTCGCAGAAAAGCAAACTCCCAAAGGCGTCATGCAGATGGCGATGGCCATCGACATGGCGCGCGAGTTCCTGCGTGCCGAGGCGGTCTCGATCAAGTCTGGCGGTCAGGCCGCGCGCAGCCCTTTGCAGGCCATGGTGTCCGAGATTGAACGCATGGCCAAGAGCGATGGGGGCCGCAAGATTGCCAGGCGATACGCGCTGCATGTGGCCGATGTCATCGACCCCAGCCTGATCCCGGCCGGCGCGTTCTGGACCAAGCGTTGGCCCTCGCTGCGCAAGCTGATGTCACCCGCCTACGCCCAGCAATTCGCTGCGCCTGCTTAGCCTGCGCAGGAGTCTCAACCCGTATTGCGCAACCCCGCCGCAATCCCATTGATCGACAAATGAATCCCGCGCTGCACGCGCTCCATCGTCGGATCGGCATCGCGTTGTTCCGCCGGCACCGCACGGAAGCGGCGCAGCAGTTCGACCTGCAGGTGGTTGAGCGGATCGATGTACGGGAAGCGGTGCTGGATCGAACGTGCCAGCGCCGGATTGGCGGCGAGGCGGTTCTTCTCGCCGGTGATCAGCGTGAGCGCTTCCTGCGTGCGGGCGAATTCTTCCTGGATGGCGGCGAAGATCTTCTTGCCGGCGCGCTTGTCTTCGACCAGCTCCACATAGCGCGCGGCAATGCCCAGATCGGTCTTGGCCAGCACCATGTCGAGATTGGAGATCAGCGTGCTGAAGAAAGGCCATTGCTTGAACATGCGGCGCAGCAGCGTGAGGCGCTGCGCGCGCTCTTCACCCTTGCCATCCGGCCCGGCGAGGAACTGCAGCACGCCGGAGCCGAAACCGCACCAGCCCGGCAGCGCCACGCGGGCCTGGCCCCAGCTGAAGCCCCAGGGGATGGCACGTAGATCTTCGATCGCGCTGGTGGCCTTGCGCGCCGCGGGGCGCGAGCCGATGTTCAGGCCGGCGATCTCGCGCAGCGGCGTGGCGGAGAAGAAGTAATCGGTGAAGCCCTTGGTGCCGTAGACCAGCTCGCGGTAGGCCGCGAAGCTCTTGTCGGACAGCACTTGCGCGGCATCGAGGAAGCTCTGCGGCGCCGCCTTGGTCGGGTTCAGCAGGCTGGCCTCGAGCGTGGCGGCCACGAGGGTCTCGAGGTTGCGGCGGCCGATCTCGGGGTTGGCGTATTTCGAGGCGATCACCTCGCCTTGTTCGGTCAGTCGAATCTGGCCGTTAACGGTGCCCGGAGGCTGGGCCAGGATGGCCTGGTAGCTGGGGCCGCCGCCGCGCCCGACCGTGCCACCGCGGCCGTGGAAGAGGCGCAGCACCGGACGGTTCTTGGGCATGCTGTCGAAGAACTTCACCAGCGCGATCTCGGCGCGGTAGAGCTCCCAGGAACTGGTGAACACGCCGCCGTCCTTGTTGGAGTCGGAGTAGCCGAGCATGATGTCCTGCTCGTTGCCCGAAGCCTTCACGAGCGCCTGGATGCCGGGCAGGGCGTAGAACTCGGCCATGATGGCCGGCGCTTCGCGCAGGTCGCCGATGGTCTCGAACAGGGGCGAGACGATCAGGTCGCTGACCGCATGGCCATCCAAAGTGCCGCGCAGCAGGCCGACTTCCTTCAAAAGCAGCAGCACCTCGAGCAGGTCGCTGACCGACTCGGTGTGCGAGATGATGTAGTGACGGATCGCCTCATGGCCGAAGCGCTGCAGCGATTCCCGCGCGGCTTCGAAGATGGCCAGCTCGCCTTGCGCCTTCTCGCTGTACCTGGCGCCCATCACGCGCAGCGGGCGCGCATCGTTGAGCAGCATCATCAGCAGCGTGCGGCGCTCGACTTCGCTCAGCGCGCTGTAGTCGGGCACCAGGCGCGCGGTGGAGAGCAGCTCGGCGATCACGGCCTCGTGCTGGTCGGAACTCTGGCGCAGGTCGAGCGTGGCGAGGTGGAAACCGAACACCTGGACGGCGCGGATCAGCGGCTTCAGGCGCGGCGCGATCAGCGCTTCGGCATGGTGGCTGCGCAGCGAGATCTCGATCGTGCGCAGGTCCATCAGCAGATCTTCGGGCGAGGCATAGGCATCTTGCGGCGCGACGGCATGGCGCAGCGCCTCGGTGCCGGTCAGTTCGTGCAGCGTGGCGGCCAGGCGCGAGTAGACGCCGGTCAGCGCGCGACGATAGGGCTCGTCCATGCGGTGCGCGTTCTGGTCGGGGCTGCGCTCGGCCAGCAATTGCATGGCGGGCGTGATGTGCGCGAGGCGGGCCGAGATCGAGAGCTCGGCGCCGAGCTCATGCACCTCGGTCAGGTAGTGGCGCAGCGCCACCTCGCTCTGGCGCTTGAGCGCGTGGCGCAGCGTGGCGGCGGTCACGTTCGGGTTGCCGTCGCGGTCGCCGCCGATCCAGTTGCCCATGCGCAGAAAGCTCTTGAGCTCGTGGCCGGGCAGCGCTTCTTCGAGCTCGCCGTAGAGCTTGGGAATCTGGCGCAGGAAGGTCGAGTGGTAGTAGGAGAGCGCGTTCTCGACCTCATCGGCCACGGTCAGCTTGGAGTAGCGCAGCATGCGCGTCTGCCAGAGCTGCGTGACGCGGGCGCGGATCATGCTCTCGTTGTCGCGCTTCTCGCGTTCGGTGTGCAGCGTGTCGCGCTGGCTCACCAGTTCGGCCACGGCGCGCTCGGCATCGAGGATGCTCTTGCGTTGCACTTCGGTCGGGTGCGCGGTCAGCACCGGCGAGACAAAGCCGTGCGAAAGTGTGCGGGCAATCTCGGCGGGGCGCACGCCAGCTTCATGCAGGCGGTCGAGCGCATAGGCCAGCGAGCCCGCCTGCATGCTGCCCGCGCGCTCGTGCACCTCGCGGCGGCGCACGTGATGGCGGTCCTCGGCAATATTGGCCAGGTGCGAGAAATAGCTGAAGGCGCGGATGACCATCACCGACTGCTCGCCGGACAGGCTCTTGAGCAGCTTGTCAAAGGTCTTGCCGGCCTGCGCATCGCGCTTGACGCGGCAGGCCACCGAGAGCTTGCGGACGCGCTCCACCAGCTCGTAGGAATCGCGGCCCTCCTGCTCGCGGATCACCTCGCCCAGAATGCGGCCCAGCAGGCGGATGTCATCCATCAGCGGCTGGTTCTTGTCGTGGGGTTTGGCGATGGATTTCGCGACGGCTTTGACGGCAGTCTGGGCGGCGTTCTTGACCGTGTTCTGGGCCGTGTTCTTGACGGCAGGAGCTGACTTGGCGGCGGGCATGGCGGGGCTCGTCTCAGTGAGGGGCGTTGAAACAACGATGTAACCAGGTTACTAGAATCTGATGGTATCAGTTTCTTCCGCCTGGCTGCCGCGGGCCGAGGGTCGTGCGTTCCGTGCGAGCGAATGCTGGATGCTAGCCACTGATTTCATGGCAGTCTGTAGGCAAGGCATGAGGAGCCCAGATAATCCTTCGTATGACTGAAACCCTGATGATCGCCACCCGCGAAAGCCGACTCGCGCTGTGGCAGGCCGAGCATGTGAAAGCGCTGCTCGAAGGCAGCGGCCAGCGCGTGGCCCTGCTGGGCATGACAACCCGTGGCGACCAGATCCTGGACCGCACGCTGTCCAAGGTCGGCGGCAAGGGCCTTTTCGTGAAAGAGCTCGAGACCGCGCTGGAAGACGGCCGCGCGCATCTGGCCGTGCACTCGCTCAAGGACGTGCCGATGGAGCTGCCCGAAGGCTTCGAACTCGCGGCGATCCTGGAGCGCGAGGACCCGCGCGACGCCTGGGTCTCCCATCACTTCGGCTCGCTGGCCGAGCTGCCACAAGGCGCTTGCGTGGGCACGTCGAGCCTGCGCCGCGTGGTGCAGCTCAAGGCGCTGCGGCCTGACCTGCGCATCGAGCCTTTGCGCGGCAATCTCGACACGCGCTTGCGCAAGCTCGATGAGGGCGGCTATGACGGCATCGTGCTGGCGGCCGCCGGCCTGATGCGGCTCGATCTGGCGGCGCGCATCCGCAGCCATTTCACGTTGGATCAGATGATCCCTTGCGCGGGGCAGGGCGCTTTGGGGATTGAAGTGCGCTCCGATGCCACCGAGCTCAAGGCCCTGCTGGCCGAGTTCACGCATCAGCACACCTGGCTGGCCACCCAGGCCGAACGCGCGGTGTCGCGTGCGCTGGGCGGCAGTTGCAGCATGCCGCTGGCCGCGCATGCGCAGTGGTCGGGCGATGAGCTGGTGCTTGAGGTGGCGCTGGGCGATGGCGAGCGCACCGAGCGCGAGTTGCTCAGGGCCCGCGTCAGCGCGCCGGTCGAGCGCACCGATCAAGCCCGCAACCTCGGAGAGCAGGCCGCGCTGGCCTTGCGCAATCTGGGCGCCGAAGGCTATCTGCCTCCCGCATGCTGATCCTCACGCGCCCACGCCCTCAAGCGCAGGAATGGCTGGCGCGTCTTCGGGCCTTGGGCCTGGAAGTGCAAAGCCTGCCGCTGATCGAGATCGAGCGCGGTGACGGCGTGGCGGCGCGCGAGGCTTGGGGCTTGTTGCCGCAAGCCGCCCTGGCGATGTTTGTGAGCCCCAACGCAGTGGCCGCGTTCTTCGCGGTTCAAGACACATCGCCTTGGCCTGCCCACACGCTGGCGGCCTGCGTCGGTCCGGGCAGCGCACAGGCCCTGCGCGAGGCCGGCGTGCCCGATCCGCTGATCGTGCAGCCGCCGGCCGATTCGGAGAGCCTTGACTCGGAGCACTTGTGGCCGCAGCTCTCTCCTCATGATTGGGGAGGGCGTCTGGCGCTGATGCTGCGCGGCGAAGGTGGCCGTGACTGGCTCGGCGAACGCCTGCGCGAACGCGGCGCCCAGACGCGAGCCTTCAATCTCTACCGCCGCGTCTGCCCGCACTTCGATGCCGCCGAACAAGCCTTGTTGGCTGAAACGCTCAAGGAGCCGGGCCGCCATGTCTGGCTGCTCAGCAGTGCCGAGGCGCTCGGCCATCTGCGCAGTCTGGCACCCGCCGGCTTCGATTTTTCGGCGCAACGCGCCATTGCCACGCATGAGCGCATCGGTGCGGCAGCGCACACACTGGGCTTCGGTCATGTGGTTTTGGCGCGACCCGATGCCGCCGCGGTGAGCGAGGCATACCGGGAACTCTAGAATCGTTTCACCGTGATTGAATCTGAAGCACCCCCCACCGCCAACGCCACCGCCGCCGACGCGGGCCCCCGCAGCGCCTTGCCTTCCTGGGCCATTCCCGTGGCACTGGTCGTCTTCCTGGTGTCGATGACGGCCTTTGTCATGGCCTGGCAAAGCTGGTCGCGCCAGCAATCGCTGGAGCAGGAGCTCGTGCGTCGGCAGGAGGCCGCACAGGTCAGCGTCGGCCAGGCGCGCGTGGCGGCCACGCAGGCGCTCGATCAATCGCGCGACACGGCGGCCAAGGTCGCGCTGCTTGACGCGAAGCTCGCCGAGGTGGCGCTGCAACGCACGCAGCTGGAAGAACTGATGCAGTCCATGTCGCGCTCGCGGGACGAGAACATGGTCGGCGACATCGAGGCCGCCATCCAGGTCGCCATGCAGCAGACCAGCATCACCGGCAGCGCCGAGCCCCTGGTGGCCACGTTGCGCCAGGCCGATGAACGCCTGCAACGCTACAAGCAGCCGCGCCTGGAAGGCATCCGCCGCGCGGTGGCGCGCGACCTCGATCGCGTCAAGGCCGTCAGCGTGGTCGACGTGTCCACGCTGACGATCAAGCTCGACGAAGTGGCGCGCCTGCTCGACGAATTGCCGCTCCAAAGCGATGCCGCGAGCGACACCCATGTGCGCCGCGCCGAGAGCAAGACCGCCGCGGCCACGACGACGAGCGTCAAGCCCGCGACGAAACGCCCCGAGCCCGATGCCGACGCGGGGCGTTGGGCCCACGGTTGGTGGCAAGTCCAAACCACCTGGGATGAGTTTGCCCAGACCGTCTGGGGCGAGACCCGCAACCTGGTCCGCGTCACGCGCATCGATCATCCCGAGGCCGCGCTGATCACGCCGGAGCAGGGCTTCTTCCTGCGCGAGAACCTCAAGCTGCGCCTGCTGAACGCGCGCCTCGCGCTGCTGAGCCGCCAGTTCGACACCGCGCAATTCGATCTGCGCGAAAGCCGCGACATGCTGGGCCGCTACTTCGACATGCGCTCGCGCAAGGTGATGGCCGCCTCCGAGCTGCTGGGCCAGGTCAGCGGGCAGGCGCGCCAGGTCGTGGTGCCGCGGCCCGACGACACGCTGGCGGCTCTGACCGCCGCAGCGGCAGGGCGCTGAGTGACAGGTCCCAGCATGCGCAGCATCATCTGGTTGGTTCTCCTGTTCGCCGCTGCCGTGGTGGCCGCGCTCACGCTCGGCAGCAACGACGGCCTCGCGAGCTTCTATTTCCGCGGCTGGCGGCTCGACGTCTCGCTCAATCTCTTCCTGCTCGTGCTGATCGGCAGCTGCTTCGCGCTGGTCACGGCCATCAATGCGATCAACTCCTTGATCAGCCTGCCGCGCCGTGCGCGTGAATGGCGCCTCGCGCAGCGCGAGCGCGGCGCTCAAGCCGAGCTGCGCGAATCGCTGAGCGAGTTCTTCGGTGCCCGCTACAGCCGCGCGCAGAAGGCGGCGCGCAATGCGCTGGCGATCCAGGCCTCGTTGCCTGACGAGAATCGCGACAACGACTTCATGGCCCTCGGCCACCTGATGGCCGCCAGCAGCGCGCACCGTTTGCAAGACCGCCGCCAGCGCGACGAGCAGCTGCAGAGCGCACTCGAATGCTCACGCCGCGGCGCGATGGAAGAGGGCACGCGCCTGCTCGCCGCCGAATGGGCGCTCGATGACCGCGATGCCGGCCGCGCGCTCGAACTGCTGGCCGAACTCGGCCCCGGCGTGGCCCGCCGCACGCAGGCCTTGCGCCTCAAGCTGCAGGCCGCGCGCCTGGACAAGCACCCGCTCGAAGCGCTGCGCACCGCGCGGCTGCTGGCCAAGCACCAGGGCTTCTCGAAGATCGCCGCGCAGGGCCTGCTGCGCTCACTCGCTTTCGAGGCGCTCGAAGGCGCGCGCGATGTCGATCAACTGCGCCATGTCTGGCTGCAGCTTGACCCCGCCGACCGCCGCGATGCCTTCGTGGCCTCGCGTGCCGCGCATTGCGCCTTCGCACTCGGCGCGCCCGACGATGGCCGCGGCTGGCTGCGCCCCTTCTGGGACAACATCAGCCAGCTCGCCGCCGATGAACGCGCGTGCCTCGCCGAAGCCCTCGTGCCTGTGCTCGTGGGCCTTGGCCCTGAGTGGCTGCAACGTCTGGAGTCGGCCATGCAGGCCTTCCCGCGCGACAAGCACCTGGCTTACGCGCTGGGCCACGCGCTGGCCGAACGCCAGCTTTGGGGCAAGGCCCGCCTGATGCTGGAAACCGTCGCCGACGACCACGTCATGCCCGTGGCCACCCGCCGCCGCAGTTGGTTGCGCCTGGCCCAACTGGCCGAAAACGATGGCGATGCCGAGCGCCGCGCGCGCTGCTATGAGGCGGCCGCCCATCTTCAATAAGGGGCGCGGCGATGGGACCGTGTCATGGGGACAATCTTGTTATGTCCGGGAAATCCATGCTATAGTGCAAGGCTCAGCGCGGCTGTAGCTCAGTTGGATAGAGTACTTGGCTACGAACCAAGGGGTCGTGGGTTCGAATCCTGCCAGCCGCACCAGAGAATCTAAAAAGAAGAAAAACCGAAGCAAAAAATTAGCGGCTGTAGCTCAGTTGGATAGAGTACTTGGCTACGAACCAAGGGGTCGTGGGTTCGAATCCTGCCAGCCGCACCAGAACAAGAAAAGTATCAAAGGCCTAGAGGCTCAAACCTCTAGGCCTTTTTCTTTGTCCGACATCGCGCGCAGAAGAAGGGGTGAGTCTGCGCACCGGAGCTTTAAGGGCCGTTTTTGTGAACGCCAAGCCCCGAATCAATCGATAAGAGACATTCAAATGGCTCTAAGAAATCGGATGGCACGCCAGCGGGAATTGCGCCGGCCAAGTGTTGCCCGTCCAGGCTCAGCAGCCCCTCACCGCGCCAACCATCCCCCATCCACCGCCAGCGCATGCCCATGCATATAGTCCGACGCGCTGGACGCGAGGAAGACGACCGGGCCGGCGAGTTCTTCGGGCGCGCCCCAGCGTTCGGCCGGGATGCGTTTGAGGATGGCGTTATTGCGCTCTTCATCGGCGCGCAGCGGTGCCGTGTTGCTGGTGTCCATGTAGCCGGGCGCGATCGCGTTCACGTTGATGCCTTGCGCTGCCCATTCGTTCGCCAGGGCGCGCGTCAGGCCGAGCACGCCGCTCTTGCTGGCGGTGTAGGAGGGCACGCGCACGCCGCCCTGGAAGGACAGCATCGAGGCGATGTTGATGATCTTGCCGCCGGCGTTCTGCGCGACGAATTGCTGCGCGGCGGCCTGCGAGAGCATGAAGACCGCGCGCAGGTTGAGGTCCATCACCTCGTCCCAGTCCTGCTCGCTGAAATCAATCGCCGCTTGGCGCCGGATGATGCCGGCGTTGTTGACGAGGATGTCGATGCGGCCGGTCAGGCCCGTGGCCTGCTTGATCAAGGCTGCCGCGGTGCTGCCATCGCCCAGATCGGCCCGCACATCCAGAAAGCGCCGGCCGAGATGCGCCAGCCGCTCGGCCAGCTCATCGGCCGCCGAGCGGTTCAACCCGACGATGTCGGCGCCGGCCTCGGCCAGGGCCAGCGCCATCGCGCGGCCCAGGCCGGCGTTGCAGCCGGTGACGACGGCCGTGCGCCCCGCGAGGCTGAACTGCTCGGTGCTCATCATCACGATCCTCAGAACTTCACGTCGAGGCGCACCGCTTCGTAGCGGAAGGCATCACGGGCCGGCGTCCAGGTGGTCTGGGTGACCGCGACGACGGGGTTAGGTGCCTTCGCACTCCAGTTGCCCAGGCCGCTGAAACCGGTGTTGGCGTAGTGCTTGTCGAACAGGTTGTTGATGAAGAAGCCCAGCTGGATCTTGCCGTCCTTGGTCTTGATGCCGGTGCCGATGTTCACGATCGTCACGCTTGGTGCGGCCAGGGTCGGATCCTGGTTGATGTTGGTGAGGATGTCGGAGCGGTGGCGCAGCGTGCCGCTGAAGAAGGCGTTGAAGGGCAGGTCGCGCAGCGGCAGGTCGTAGCGGCCCGAGAGGCCGATCTTCCACTTCGGCGCGTTGGGCATCACGCCGCCGGTCACGTCCTGCGTGTTCTGGCCGCCGTAAGCCGGGTTGGCGCGGATGCACGAGGTGTTGAAGCCGCCGTTGGGCGAGCCGGCCACGTTGTAGCAAGGTGCGTTGGCCCAGTCCGAGACGGTCGCCTTCGTGTAGGCCACATCGGCGTTGACGATGAACTCCGGCGTGACGAGTGCCGCCACATCCATTTCCAGGCCGCGCGTCTGCACGCCGCCGATGCTGTTCAGGCGCGTCACATAGGTCGTGGTGCCCGGCAGGTAGCCGCCCGAGTTCTGTTGGTAGTTCTTGAACTTGGTGTCGAAGACCGCCATGTTCACGGTCAGGCGGTTGTTCAGGAAGTTGCCCTTGAGGCCGAGCTCCCAGTTGCGCGCGGTTTCCGAAGCGACCGGTTGTTCGGCGGCGGTGGCGGCGCTGAGGCCGCTGGTGATGTCGTAGGCCTGGCCCTTGTAGCCGGTCGAGGTCATCACATAGGCCATCAGCCCCTTGGTGAACTGGTGCTGCAGGCTCAGCTTGCCGGTGGTCGAGTTCTCCTTGTTGCCCAGGCTCGAGAAATAGGAGGTCTGGATGAAGGCGCCCGGCGGCGGGTTGCCCAGCGCCATCGTGTAGCCCGAGACCTGGCGGTTGAAGCGCAGGCCCGCCACGGCCGTGGTGCCGGGCATGAACTCCCAGGTGGCCTGGCCGAAGGCGGCGGTGTTGCGGTTGTAGGTCGTGCCGGCGTAGCCCACGGGCGTGGTCAGCGCGATGCCGTTGTAGCCGCGCACGAAAGTCCGGTCGATGTCATTGCTGCCCCACCACAGGCCGGCCACGTAGCGGAAGTTGCCGCTGTCGGGTGACGTCAGGCGCAGCTCTTCGGTGTACGACTTGATCAGGTAGGTGCCGTACTGCGTGTAGCCGCCGTTGACGCCGGCCGGCTTGCCGTTGGCGAGCGGGAAGTACAGCAGCGTCGGTACGTCGGTGAAATCCTGGTCGCGGTAGTCGTTGGCGGTGTAGTGCTGCGACGAGGTGATCGAAGTCAGCGTCATGCCGTTGGGCGCGTAGTAGTTGACCTTCATCGCGCCGCCGTAGGTCTGCGACTCGATGCCCGTGGGGTAGTCCATCCGCGTGTCGCGGTTGTCGGGCCCGGGCGTGATGCCGGCCAGCAGCTTGCTCGCGGGCAGGGCGGCGATATTGTTCTGGAGCGCGCCTTGCACGGGCGAGAAGCTCGTCAGCACGAACACGCAGCAATCGTTGCGGGTCTCGTTGTAGCTGGGCGTCAGCTCCACGTCGACCTGCTCGGTCGGGTGCCAGGCCAGCTTGGCCATCGCGGTCGTGCCCTTGCTGCCGTTGACCTTGCCGCCGGTGGAGAGGTTGGTGATGTTGCCGTCATAGCTGTTGCTGCTGATGGCGACGCGCAGGCCCAGATGCTGGGCAATCTCACCGCTGACCGAGCCGCGCATCCGCGTCTCGCCGTCGCTCGTCAGCATGAAGCTGCCTTCGCCCCTGATGGGGCCGGAGATCGGCTTGGTGGTCACCAGCACGGCGCCGGCAATCGCGCTCTTGCCGAACAGCGTGCTCTGCGGGCCCTTGAGGACTTCCACGCGCTGCACATCGGCCAGGTCCTTGAAGGCCTGGAACTGCATGCCCACCGGGACGTCGTCGATGATGATGGAGACGTCCGATTCCACGCCGATGCCGATCGACGAAGTGCCGATGCCGCGCATGTTGATGCCGTTGTTGGCGGGCGTGGTGCCGTAGGTGACCGACAGCGCGGGCGACAGGTCGATCACGTCCTCGAGCGAGCGCACGTTGTTGCGCTCGAGCCGTTCGCTGGTGAAGACCGAGATGGCCTGCGGCACGTTCTCGAGCTGTTCCACGCGCTTGTTGGCGGTGACTTCCACGCGCTCGAGCTGTGCGGGTTGCTGGGCATCCTGCGCATGCCCGGGTTTTGCGATCAAGGCCAGCAGCGCGGCGGCTGCGATCGGCGTGATGCGCTTGTGTCTTGTTGCCTTGTTCATTGTCGTCTCCATCCTCTTTTTTGATCTGTGGCTTACCGGTAGCTGAAGCTCCACCGGAGGGGTATGGGCGCGGTCATCTGCGTGACCTGGCGCGTGAACCGCAAGTGAGTGCGGGGCGGACCGCTGGTCGAGGCGCGCAGGGCCTCGGGCGGAGGCGCTTCGATGCTGCAGGCATCGAAGCCTTCGATCTCGAAACGTCGAATGCGGCCTTGCGCAAAATCGACGGTGGTGCGGGTGGCGCTGGCTTCATCGGAGAAGCAGCTGAACTCAAGCGTTAGCGCCTTGACGGCCAGCGGCGCTGCCGGAATCAGCAGGTCGCGGCGCGTGATCGTGCCGGCGCCGAAGCGGTATTCGGTCTGCAGCGTCACACGCGTGTCGAGCTGCGCATGCGAGCTGCCCACGCGGTTGAGGCCGGGCTGCTCATAGCTCAGCACATGCTCGGCGCCATCCTTCCAGACGCGCAGCCTCTGCATGAACGAGGTGGGCAAGAGCACGCTGCCATCGGCCAGCTCCAGGCGGAAGCTCAGCTGCGGATGCGCGGGGCCGCTGTCGGGCCGGCCTTCAATCAGGCGCGGCGAGAAGGGGATCGGCGCGTAGGGATCGTTGTCGTGCTGGCTGGTGCCGCCGTTGATCAGCGGCAGCGTGAACACGAGGCCGCGGTCGCGGCGGACGACCAACGCGCGGTCGTACTCGCCGCGTGCAAACCAGGTCAGCGCGAACTCAGGCTCATGGCGCTCGAGCCAGGCGCCGAGGTCTTGCGGCGGTGTCTTGTCGGCATAGCCGGCCTTCTCCCACAGCTCGCAGGTCGAGATCAGTTGGTGGATGATCGAAAAATTCTCGCCCAGCATGCGGTGCGCGCCGCGATAGCCGTCGGTGCAGCGGCCGCCGAACCAGAGGTTGACCGAGTGCAGCGCCGGGTCGTACCAGAAGTCCATGACCTTGGCCGCCGCACGCACGCAGTGAGCGTAGGCATAAGCATCTTGCTCGGCGTCGAGCACGCCGAGGTAGGCGGCGGTGGCCAGGATCTCGATGACGGCCGTGTCGCCATACGGGCCGAGGCTGCGGCCAAAACCGAAACCATCGCCGGCCGTGTTCGCGCATTGCATGGCGAGCCGTGCCGATTGCGCGAGCAGCTCCTTCAGCCGCGGCGTGACCTCGAGCTCGGTCTCGATGAAGCGCTCGCACAACTCGGCCACCAGCAGGATGCTGTAGCGGTCAAAGCGGCCTTCGCCCTCGGTCTCGTCCGAGAAGCCGAATTCGCCCGAGTAGCGCTCGTAGTGCGCGAGCGTTTTCGCGAGCAGCGCGTCGGCGGCGCTGGCGTCTTCCCAGCCCATCAGCATGCGCAACCGCGCGATGCCGAAGGCCACGCCGTAGTAGTTGGTCGGCAGGTTGATGAGGCGCAGATCGTCTTCATGGACGAAGCGTCGCCAGTCCTGGCTGGCGCGCAGGCGCTCGATGCAATCAGGCTCGACGGCCGCTTCGAGCAAGCCGGCCTTGCGCAGCCGGTTCAGCGCCATCAGCGCGTAATAGATGCCCCAGCTGTCGTTGGGCAAGTTGCTGACGAGGCGCATCAGGCGACGGCTGCCGGCCAGATAACGTGCGTGTTCAGCGGTGCCGCGCGGCGTCAGGATCAGCAGATGCGCCAGCGCGATCGCGATCTTGCCGGGCAGGAATTTGTCGCCCTGGCCGAACACCGGCTGGCCGTTGAACTGCGTGGCCTCGAAGCCGGCGTCGAGCAGATCGAAGTAATGCGCCAGCTGCGGGAGCACATGCTCGCGCACCAGGTGGTTCAAGGTTGCGCCCTTGAGCGGTGGTTCGTAATGATCAGCGTTCATCATGCGCGGCAACGCCGACCTTGTAGGAGAATCCGCCCCAATCCGAGCGCGATGCACCCAGTCCAAAAACAAAACCATGCCCGCACCCAAGAGCCCCGCCACCTTGCGTGATGTCGCCGAACTGGCCGGTGTCTCGACGGCGGCGGTGTCCAAGTTCATCAACGGCAAGCAGCGCTTCACCGCGCTCGTCGAGGGCCGCATTGCGGCCGCGATCGAGAAGGTCGGCTACCACTCGAACCTCGCGGCGCGCAGCATGGTGACGGGGCGCTCCGGCGCCATCGCCGCCCTGGTCTACGGTGTCGAGAACCCCTACACCGCAGCCGTCATCAAGGGCGCCAGCCGCGTCGCCACAGCGCTCGGCTATGACCTGTTGTTCGTCGACCTGCTGCAAAGCGAATCGCCCGAGCGCGAGCTGGCGCGTGTCACCGGCATGCAGGTCGATGGCATCGTGCTGGCCGCCGCCTTGCCGCCGGCCGCGCACAAGATCCTGGCCAGCTACGGCCGGCCCTTTGTCGACCTGAACCGCTCGCCGGACAGCTCGCGCGGCCCCAGCGGCGACGAGCAGGCTGCCGCCATGCTGGGCCGGTATCTCTTGAGCCTGGGCCATCGCGAGATCGCCTACATCGCCTGCGAAGCGCAACCCGGCAACGCCGAGCGTCTGCAAGGCATGCGCCGCGCGCTGCAAGCTGCGGGCCTGGAGCTTGAAGTGCACCAGGCCAGCAGCGCCACGGCCGAGGCCGGTGCGCGCCTGGCTTCGGGCCTGCTGCTGGGCCAGCGCCGCCCGCAGGCCGTGGCCACTTGCAATGATCTGCTGGCGATGGGGCTGATGTCCGAAGCGCGCCACCTGGGGCTCTCGATCCCGCAAGACATCTCCGTGGCCGGCATCGAGAACATGCCTTTCGCGCGCTTCCTGAGCCCGCCGCTGACCAGCGTCGAGCTGCATGCCGATGCGCTCGGCGAGTGGGCGATGCGCCATCTGGTCGCCAGCATCGACGGCGAGCAGGAGCCCGTGCCGGCGCATGAGCTGACGCCGCGTCTCGTGGTGCGGGGCTCGACGCAGACCGCTTGAATACTGCGTTAGCTTCACGCTGCGCGCCTGAGGGTCGATTCGCGCACCACCAGGCGCGGCGCGATCACCTCGTCATACGGATGCGTGAGCTCGCCCGCGATCTGCTGCAGCAAGCGTTGCATCGCCAGCTCGCCCATCTGCTCGCTGTTCATTGCGACGGAAGTGAGGGCGGGGCTCGTGTAGCGGCCGTAGGCGATATCGTCGAAGCTCGCCAGTGACACATCGCCGGGAATGCTGACGCCCAGGCTGCGCGCCTCGTTCATCAGGCCCAGCGCGATCAGGTCGTTGTAGGTCACGATCGCATCGGGCCGCTGGCCGTCGAGCAGCAGGCGCGAGGCCACGGCTTCGCCGGCTTCGGGCGTGGGCGCATCCACCTCGAACACGCTGAGCTTCTTGCCCGCCTCGGCGAGCGCGTCGCTCAAACCGCGGCGACGTTCGGTGTTCCAGCGCGAGCTCGGAAAGCCGAGATACGCCACGCGCTTGTGCGCGAGCGTCATCAGGTGGCGGCCGATCATCAGGCCGGCCAGATAACCGTCGGCGCCCACGCTGTGCACGCCGGCATGGCCGTAACGGCCGAAGAAGACGACGGGCTTGCCCAGCGCCTTCAGCCATTCGATCGATTCATCGGCCAGCCGCGAGCTGACCACGAGGCCATCCACGCGTCTTGAGAGGGTCTCGACCAGATGGCGCTCGGGCGCCTTGCTCTCGGCCGTGTCCACGAAGGCCAGGCTGTAGTCGCTGGCCTGTGCCACGCGGCTCGCGCCTTTGACGATGCCGGTGAAGTGCGGGTTGCCGAGGTCGAGCACGACCAGGCCGACCGCGCCGGTGCGGCCGGTGGCGATGGAGCGCGCGAGGTGATTGGTGCGGTAGTCGAGCGCCTCGATCGCGGCCTGGATGCTGGCCTCGACCGCCGGTGAAAAGCGCTGCACGCCGCTGCAGTATTTGGAGACGGCGGCGGTCGACACGCCGGCGGCTGCGGCCACGTCGCGGAGGGTGGGAGGGCGTCGTTTGGTGTTCATAAGTCAAGCGATTAACTTAAATGATAGCGACACGTTTCAGAAATGGAAGGGCTGAAATGCCGATTTAATCGAGGGTTTTCGCTAGATCTTCGCTGTTTACTTCAGGCGTTCGACTGAAGACAATGGACAAATGGTTAACCGCTTTACCCTGATGGTGCTGCTGGCGGCCTTGCTGCCCGGTGCGGCACAGACAGCCGTGGCCGACGAGCCCTTGCATGTGTGGACGCGCTCCAGCAAGGACGGTCGCAAGACCTATGACGCGATCGCCGCCGCATTCACGCGCAAGACCGGCATCCGTGTCGAATACTTCAATGCGCAGACCGATTTCGAGCAGCGCCTGGCGCGCGCCGCGGTCGGCAACAAGCTGCCCGATGTGATCGTCAACGAGTTCGGTTCGGCCGGTCAGCTGGTCAATATGGGCGTGGCTGCCGTGATCGATCGCAAGCAGGTGATTGGCGGCGAGGATCTGCTCGAAAACGCCTGGCAGACCGCGCGCCTGCCGGACGGTCTTTATTACGGCGTACCCGTCTCGGTGCAGACGCATGTGCTCTTCATCCGCCGCGACTGGCGCGAGAAGCTGGGCCTGCCCGTGCCGCGCAACTGGGAGGAGTTGGCCCAACTGGCGCGGGCCTTCACCGAGCGTGATCCTGATGGCAATGGCCAACGCGACACCTACGGCTTGGCCTTTCCGGGCGGCACAGCGCGCGGCTATGCGGCCTGGTACCTGAGCTCCTTCCTGTTCGAGGCCGGCGGTGATTTCGTGCGGCGCGGTGCCGATGGCAAGCCGCATGCCTCGCTCGACGAACCCGCCGCCGTGCAGACGCTGGCCTTCTTCCGTCGCCTCGTCTGCGAAGATCACAGCGTGCAACCTAACGCGATCAATGCGAGCACACAGGAGACCAACAAATCCTTCAGCTCGGGCCAGTCCGGCATCTATCTGTCGGGGCCGTATCACATCGCCCTGTTCGACCAGGAGCCCGGCCGCGATCACTACGAGGTGGTGCCGCTGCCCGCCGGTCCGCGAGGGCAGGCGAGCATGGCCGGCGGCGAGCTGGCCTACATCACGCGCACCAGCAAGCAGCCTGCGGCCGCGATGAAGTTTGTCGAGTTCCTGATCTCGCCCGAGGGCCAGAAGCTCGGCATGCGGCCGCCGCCCACGGGCATGTCGATCGTGCGCTTGCCGGTCAACAAGCGGCTCGATGCCGCGGCCGAGCATGAGGACAAGCGCTGGGCGATGGTGGCCGAGGAATACGTCGCGCATGGCCATGCGATGCCGCAGGTGCGCAACTGGTCGCGCATCCAGCAGCTGGCGGCCGATGGCTTCAACGCCATCCTCGCGCGGTGCAGCCAGGACATTCCCGGTGAACTCAAGGCGCTGAACCAGCGCATCGAGACCGAGCTCGCACGGCAGGAGGCGCAGTGATGGCGATCAAGCGACCTTCTTCTCGCATGGAGCGCCTCGCACCGTGGCTCTTCCTGGCCCCGGCGCTGCTCGTCTTCACGGGGTTCAAGTTCATCCCGATGGCCAAGGGCCTGGTGATGAGCTTGCACAAGGTGCGCTTCGGCAGCCCCGATGTCTACGTGGGCTGGAGCAATTTCGAGCGCGTGCTCGGCGATGCGGCGATGCGAGATGCGGCGGGCCGCACGCTGCTCTACGTGCTGATCACGGTGATGCTCTCGGCCTCGATCTCGATGGTGCTGGCGCATGCGCTGCAAGGCACGGCGCGGCACATGCGCTTCATCCGCACCGCGATGTTCCTGCCGGCCGTGACGAGCGCGGCGGTGGCCGCCGAGATCTGGCGCATCCTCTACGCGCCCACACCCGAAGGCCCGATCAACTCGCTGCTCGCGCTGATCGGCATCGCGCCGCAAGGCTTCTGGGCCGACCCCGCGCAGGCGCTCGGCGCGCTGATCGGCATGCATGTCTGGAAGGCCGTGCCGTATGACACGGTGATCTTCGTGGCCGGCCTCGCGGGCATCAACAGCGAGCTGTACGACGCTGCCGCCGTCGATGGCGCCAACGCCTGGCAACGCTTTGTCAACGTGACGCTGCCGGGCCTCGCGCCGGCCATCACGGTGATCTGCACGCTCGGCTTCATCCGCGGTTTTCGGGTCTTCACCGAGGTCTACGCCACCACCGGCGGCGGGCCGGCCGGCAGCACCGAGGTCGTGATGACGCAGATCTACAAGCAGGGCTTCCAGGAGCTGGACTTCGGCTTTGCCGCGGCCGCTTCCACGCTGCTTTTCCTGTTCACTGCGGCAGCCACGGCCGTCTATCTTGCCTGGCGTCGCCGGCGCTGAATGTTCAGATGAAGTTGCTGAGATTGATTCAAACCAAGGGCCCGAGCGCCTTGCTCTATGCCCTCGTGCTGCTGGTCTTTGCCGGGCCGTTCTGGGCCTTTCTCATGACGGCGCTCTCGGGCGTGACGATCGCACCGGGCAAGCTATTGTGGTGGCCCGAGCACCCGAGCCTCGAGAACTTCCGCTACGCCTGGGTGGAGGCCAAGGTCTGGCGCTACCTGCTCAATTCGACGGTGGTGGTGATCGTCGGCACTGCGCTGCAACTGAGCGTTAGCGCGCTGGCCGCCTATGCGCTGGCGCGCAAGCGCTTCCGGGGTTTGGCGCTGGTCAGCTTCCTGATCCTGTCGACCATGATGCTGCCCGACGAGGTGATCGCGATCCCGCTGTTCCTGGTGCTGGGCCAGCTCAATCTGCAAGACCACTACCTCGGCATGATCCTGCCGGTGGTGGGCTGGGGTTTCTCGATCTTCATGCTCAGCGAGTTCATGCGCGCGGTGCCCGTCGATCTTGAAGAGGCGGCACGCGTGGACGGCGCCAACGACTGGCAGATCTTCTGGATGGTGGTGCTGCCGCTGTGCCGCCCTGCGCTGGCCAGCGCGGCGGTGTTCGGCTTCATCATGATCTGGGACCAGTACCTGCTGCCACTGCTCGTCACCAACGACGAGGCGCTCTACACCTTGCCCGTGGCGCTCGCCACCGTGCGCGCCGACGAGACCATGAAGCCGGCCGTGTTCATCGCCATCAGCGTGATCGCGATGCTGCCCAGCATCGCCGTCTACCTTGCGCTGCAGAAATCATTCAACCGCGGCCTGCTGGCCGGCGCCGTCAAAGGATAGGACAAGAGAGTGGCTGGAATCGAGTTGAAGAACGTGGGCAAGCGCTTTGCCCATATCGATGTGATCCGCGATGTCTCGCTGTTCATCGCCGACGGGGAGTTCTGCGTGCTGGTCGGCCCGAGCGGCTCGGGCAAGTCCACACTGCTGCGCGTGATCGCGGGGCTGGAGGAAGTGACCGCCGGCCAGCTGTTGATCGGCGGCCGCGATGTGACGCACGAGCCGCCCAAGGGCCGCGACATCGCGATGGTGTTCCAGAGCTACGCGCTGTATCCGCAGATGACGGTCCGCGAGAACATGGGCTTCGGCCTCAAGCTGATGAAGCGCTCAAAGGAAGAGATCAAGCGCCGCGTGGATGAAGTGGCGCAGATGCTGAGCCTGACCGCGCTGCTCGACCGCAAGCCCGGCGCGCTCTCGGGCGGCCAGCGCCAGCGTGTGGCGATGGGCCGTGCGATGGTGCGCGAGCCGGCAGCCTTCCTGTTCGACGAGCCTTTGTCCAATCTCGACGCGGCGCTGCGCTCCTCGGTCCGCCAGGAGATTCGCAGCCTGCACGCGCGGCTCAAGACCACGTCGGTCTACGTCACGCATGACCAGGTGGAGGCCATGACGATGGGCGACAAGATCGTCGTGCTGCGCGATGGCCGCATCGAGCAAGCCGGCAGCCCAACCGAACTCTACGAGCGGCCCGCCAATCGCTTCGTCGCAGGCTTCATCGGCTCGCCTGCGATGAACTTCTGCAGCCTGCCTGCGGGCCTGGCGCCGCGGCTCGATGCCACGCGCCTGCAGCTCGGCGTGCGACCCGAGCATCTGCAACTGGGCCACTGCGCCGATGCGGCGGCCGTCTTCGATTGCAGCGTGGAGTCGGTTGAGTTCATGGGCGCGCAATCGCAGCTCGCCTTGCAAAGCGCCAACGGCCCGCTCGTGATCAGCGTCGCCGATCGGCCGCCGTTCAAGGCCGGTGATCGCATCAGCGTCTCGGCCCCGCGCGAGCGTCTTCACTTCTTTGACTCCGACAGCGGCTTGCGCCAGGTGATTGCATGAAACGCAGAACTTGTTTTCTTTCGATTCCCGCGCTGCTGTGCATGCCCCGCTTCGGCTGGAGCGCGGAAGTCGCGGCGCCCTTGCTGACGATCGACCCGCAAGGCCTGGCCGACACACGCCACCGCCTGCTCGCGGGTGACAAGCAACTGGCTTCCGCTTACGCAGCGCTCAAGGCACGCGCCGCCAAGGCGCTCGATGCGCCGCTGCGCAGCGTGGTTGACAAGACCATGACGCCGCCCTCGGGTTCGCGCAACGACTACATGAGCATGGGCCCGTACTGGTGGCCCAACCCGGCGAGCGCTAACGGCCTGCCTTATGTACGTCGCGACGGCCACCGCAACCCGCAGGTGGCCGGCGACGCGCTCGACGCCGAGCGCATGCAGGCGATGGGCCGCGACATCTTCGAGCTGACGCTGGCCCACCATTTCGGCGCCGATGATCGCCATGCCGAGAAGGCGGTCAGCGCGCTGCGCCACTGGTTCCTCGAACCGGCCACGGCCATGCACCCGCACCTGCGCTTCGGCCAGGGCATCCCCGGCATCGTCGAAGGCCGCGCCGAGGGCCTGATCGACACGCGCAACCTCTGGATGGTCATCGACGCCGCGCTGCTGCTGCGCGCGCACGGCGCCTTGAGCGAGGCTGATCTGACCGCGCTGCGCCAGTGGTTCAGCGAGTTCACGCGCTGGATGCGCACCAGCCCGACCGCCCGCGCCGAAGACGCCGCCGAGAACAACCACGGCACCTTCTTCGACATGCAGTTCGTCAACTACCTGCTGTTCGCCGGCGAGGAGGCCGCGGCCAAGGAGCGGCTGAGCACGGTGGCTGCACGCCGCTTCGCCCGACAGATCGAGCCCGACGGCCGCATGCCGCGCGAACTGGCGCGCACCAAGCCTTTCCACTACAGCGCCTTCAACCTGGAAGCCATGACGCACCTGGCGCAATATGGCCGCTTGCAGGGTGTTGATCTTTGGGGCGACGAGCGCCTGCAACATGCGATCGCCTGGCTGCAAGGCATGGCGCTCACGCCTGCCGAATGGACCAAGAGCACGAGCACCGAACCGCACCCGGAGCCCGAGAAGATGCTGAGCACGCTGCTGATGGCGCGGCAGGCGCTGGGCAAGCCGCAGCCGCTGCTGGAGCCCTTGTTCAAGCAGAACGCGGATGCGGTGGATTGGCTCTTGTGGCCGATGCCGGCGGGCGGTGAATCGCACTGAACGCCGGGCTGCATGCACACGGGAGTGCTCATGCGACCTAACCCGTCCGCTCAGCGCACAAATTCCCGCTCGAATTCCTTCGTCAATCGAATCAATTCGTAAGCCGCGTTGACATGCGCCGGGCCCGCAAGACAAGCTGGATGCAGAGGTGATGTCTCTCCTCGCGAGGTTGCCCGATGGCGCCTCTCGTGCCACCATTGGCCGACTCCTCAACGAGGGCTCGAGTGAAACTCCCCGGCTTTCAAAACCTGCGCAAGCCCTCGCGTTTCGGGATGGGCATCGTGTTGGCCAATGTGGCGGTGCTCGTCATTCTTGCGAGCACGGTGGCGTATTCGCTAGTCCAGAGTCACCAGACCTATTCGACGCGCGCTCGTGAGACCTCCGTCAATCTGGCCCATGCGCTGAGCCTGTCCATCGGCGCAGAGATCAAGCAGATCGACAACGCCTTGCAGAGCGTCGTGCTCCAGCTGCAGCGGCTCGACGGGCCGAAGCTCGCGTCGGCCGAAGAGATCGGCGCCGTGGCGATGGAGCAGCAGCGCCTGGTTCCGCAGGTCGACTCCATCCGCGTCACCGATGCGCAAGGCAATCGGCTCAATGCCGGCGAGGCGCTGCCGGTTGCCGACCGGCCCTTCTTCGATGCGGCTCGCGAGGCCCCGGGCCGCCTCGTGATCTCGGAGCCTGTGCAAGGGCGGATCACGAGGAAGTGGGGCATCGCGCTGGCGCGCGCGCGGTTCGACGCGGCGGGCCACTTCCAGGGCATCGTGTATGCGAAGCTCTCGGCCGATTGGCTGTTCGACGTCTTCGACGACATGTCCATCGGCGAGCATGGCGCGGTCTCGATGCGCACAGACACCATGCACCTGGTGGCCCGCTACACGCCGGGGGTGGTGGATCATTACGCCGGTCTTGGCAGCTCGGAGGTGTCGGCGCAATTGCGCGCAGCCGTGGCATCGTCCCCTGCGCAGGGCAGTTTTGTCTCGGTGACGGCGATGGATCACATGCGGCGGGTCAATGCCTTCGAACGCGTGCAGGGCTACTCGCCCTTCGTTCTCGTTGGCGTGTCCACCGACGATTTCTACGATCCCTGGCGCACCGAGGTCCGCAACGAAGTGGTGCTCGCCGGGATACTCGAAGCGCTCATCGTCGGGCTCTCGCTCCAGTTTTACCGTCGGCATGAACATCAGGTCCGGTCGCGCCGCGCCGCGCTGGCCCTGGCCGAGGAGCAGCAGGCGCTTCTCGACAACCAGTTGGTGGGCATGGTGAAGGTCAAGAACCGGCAGGAGGTCTGGCACAACCGGGCTTTCAGTGCCTTGTTCGGCTATGAGGAAGACGAACTCTCGGGCTTGAACACGCGCATCCTCTATCCCGACGACGAGAGCTATGCCCAGGTCGGTCTCGCCTCGGCTGCCATGACCGGTCACGGGCAGTTCCGCCTGCAGACCCGCATGGTCCGCAAGGACGGCCGCCTGATGTGGATCGATCTGAGCGGTGCCGCCTTGCCTGACGGCGAATTGCTCTGGATGATGGTCGACGTGACGGCCGTGAAGGACAGCGAGATCGAAGCTCGGCACCGGGCCAGCCACGATTCCCTGACAGGCCTGCTCAACCGCGCCGCGCTGCTGGAAAAGCTGGGCGACAAGCTGCTCGATTCCGCGGCCAGCGGGCATCCCCTGGCCGTCTGCTACATCGACCTGGACGGTTTCAAGGGCATCAACGACCGCTTCGGCCACGAGGCCGGCGACCGCTTCCTGACCGAAGCCGGCGAGCGCCTGCTGGCGGCCGTTCGGGCGGGCGACCTGGTGGCTCGCCTGGGCGGTGACGAGTTCGTCGCGGTGCTGTGCGAACTCGACGGCGCCGACGAGCTCGCGACGATCGTGTCGCGCATGGTGCGCGATCTGAGCCGCCCGCTGGAAGTGCGGGGCGGCTCGCCCATGCCCATCGGCGCCAGCATCGGCGTTGCCGTCTACCCAACACACGGGCGCGAGGCGGAGTTGCTGCTTCGGCGTGCCGATGCGGCCATGTATGAAGCCAAGCGTGCGGGAAAGAACCGGTTTGTGATCTGTTCGGATGACGTGAGGCCGGTGAACGCGTGAGCTTGCCGGGCAGGGCCTAACCCGATGCCGCTGCTGACACGTTCCCGCTACGCTTGCAGGCAGCTCAGGCTGTATAGCAAGGTTCGATTGAAGCGATGAAACTCCTCCTTACCTCCGCCGGCATCAAGAACCCCAGCATCCACGCGGCGCTGCTCGATCTGCTCGGCAAGCCGATTGAGCAGTGCAAGGCCCTGTGCATTCCCACCGCAGGCTATGGGCATCCGATGGGCAGCCCTGGCGGCGCATGGCGCTTCATCACGGGCCAGTCGGGCACGCCGATGTGCGAGCTGGGCTGGCAGACCCTGGGCGTGCTGGAACTCACCGTGCTGCCCAGCATCGAGCGCGAGCGCTGGGTGCGCTGGATCCATGAGACGGATGTGCTGCTGGTCAACGGCGGTGACGCGCTGTACCTCGCTCACTGGATGCGCCAGTCGGGCCTGGCGGACTTGCTGGCCTCGATGCCCGACAAGGTCTGGGTCGGCCTGAGCGCCGGCAGCATGGTCATGACGCCGCGGGTCGGCGAGGCCTTCATCGAGATGAAGCCACCGATCACCGGCGAAGATCGCGCGCTCGGCGTCGTCGATTTCTCGATCTTCCCGCACCTCGACTACCCGACCTTCCCCGAGAACACGATGGCCGAGGCCGAGAAATGGGCCGCCACCATCGGCTGCCCGAGCTATGCGATCGACGACGAGACGGCGATCAAGGTGGTGGATGGGCGGGTGGAGGTGGTGTCGGAAGGGCGTTGGAAATTCTTTGCCGGTTGACGAGGTGCTCGGCGTGCGCGAGACACGGGGGCGCGTCTTGAGTTTGAAGTTCAAATCAAAGACTTGGCCTTCCGACGCTCTTACTTTCCGGTCACTTCATCGACGCCATGATGGATCGCGTGCCCCGTGGCGCGGACCCCCTTGTGGATCGCATGGCCCGTCGCGCGCACGCCTTTGTGGATCACGTGGCCGGTCGCGCGGACTCCCTGGTGGATGGAGTGGCCGACCTGGCGCATGTCCTGGCGGACGCCGCCACCGCCGGCTTGGGAATCGGCGGCACCAGGGCTTTGCGCGGAGGCGACTGAGCACAGGGTGATGGCAGCGACAGCCAGTGCGGCGGAGCGTTTGTTTTTGTTCATGCTGGTCCTTGTGGCAATCGCGAGGAATGCTGACAGGTTATCACCATGACGTCTCAAAGTGGGCGCCACATTTTCTCCGCCGGGGGACGCTTGGGGCCCGGGGCTGATGCACGCTGACCGGCCGCTCACGAAGGCGCGCGATGCGAGTTTCGGCAAAGTCCTACATGCGTTGAACGAGCCGCCCTACAAGAAAGGCAGACGCGTTCGTCCATGCTTTGCGTATAGCGCCCTCCGTCAGTCTGAACCGCAGCAGGCCATTGCATGCCACCAGACGGAGGGCATTGTCGCGGTCACTCTGCCAGCCTGGACGCTGAGCTCTTCAGGAGAACATCATGAAATGGGCCGGTATGTATTTCCTCGGATTCGCCATCATGATCGGTGGGATTCTTGCCGCGCTCTGGAAGCTCGGCCTCCTGCAACAAATCGGCGCGACGTGGATCGTCATCGGCGTCGTGATCCTGGTGGGTATCGGTCTCATGGTCGCTGTCGGCCGCAGCGGCACCAAAGAGAACATCCAGATTGACCGGAAGTAAGTGGGGGCAGGGCGTCGCTCGCCCTCACGGCCGCAAATGCTCAGTGACTTGCGGTCTGCTTCACATGCCGCGGAATCTCTCGCGGTAGCGCTGTCCGATCATGATCGGCGTCGCCACACCGACCATGCGCAAATGCAATCCCTCGTCGCTACTGCGGCGGACCTCCTGGATGTAGCGCGCGTGAATCACGGTCCCACGCGCAACCGGCCAGAACAGCGACGGGTCGAGTTCGCGCATCAGCTCGACAAGCGACCGTCGAAGCAAGAGATCACCGCGGGCCGTCACCACGCGCGTGTGCTTGTCGTCGGAGATGAATGCAACGACCTCCTCGATCGGCACGACCCGCATCGCACTGCCCACCCAGGCCTGCACGAAGCGCAGCGAGGCCGCGTCGGCGGGTGCGAGCATGGCCTTCAGGCGTTGCACTGCCAGCGCGATCCGCGCCGGTGTCAGGGGTTTCAGCAGATAGTCGGCGGCGCCGTGCTCGAAAGCCTCGACGGCATAGCGGTCGTAGGCCGTCACAAAAACCACGTGCGTGGGCTTGGCCACCGCCGCCACTTCCAGGCCACTCATGCGCGGCATCTCGATGTCGAGGAAGGCCACGTCGGGCTGGAGTTCGCCGATCATCCGCAAGGCCTCAGAGCCCGTGCGCGCCTGCGCGACGATCTGCAAGGCTGGCCAGGCATCAGCGAGCAGATCTTTCAGCTCGACGAGCAGAAGAGGTTCGTCATCGGCAATGATTGCGGTGGCCACGACTTCAGCCCCCCGCCACGAAGGGCAGCCGCACGGTCGCCAGCGTCGCTCCGTCCGGGACACCGGCAACAAACAGTGAGCCGGAAGAGCCGCACAAGGCCCTCAGGCGGGCGGCGATGTTGTCGATGCCGATACGGGGCGATTGCACGGCGTGCGTGGCGGGCCGCGTGCCGGGATGCGTGTCGCTTGATCGAGCAGCGCCGAACGGCTCGCCGGTGTTGCGCACTTCCAGGATCAGAAAACCGTCGTCGATGCGCGAGCAGACCAGCACCTCGCCGCCGCCTTCGGACGGCTCGATGCCATGCTTGATCGCGTTCTCGACCAGCGGCTGAAGCAACAGGGGAGGCACCAGCGCTCGCAGGCTGACCGGTTCGAGCTTTATCCGGTAGCGCAGTCGGTCGCCGAGCCGCGATCCCATGATCGCGAGATACGCTTCGATGATCTCTGCTTCGCGTTCGAGCGTCGAGCTTGTCTGTCGCGTGCCCGGCAGCACCGCGCGCAGGAAGTCTGTCATCCGGTCCAGCAGTTCGGTGGCACCGGCCGCGTCGCGGCGAATCAAGGAACGCAGGACGCCGAGTGTGTTGAACAGAAAGTGCGGCTCGATCTGCGCCTGCAGCGCGAGCAAGCTGGCGGTCGCCTGAGCTCGTTCGGCTTCCGCGCGGGCGAGCTTGGCGGCTGAGGCGACCGACTGCGCAATCGGCCAGGCGAGCAGCACCCCAACGAAGCCGGCATGCCAAGAGTAGCGAATGGCCTGGTCGAGAGGCGACAGGTCGGACAGCGTCCAGAGCAGGGCTTCGATGCCGCGCCCCATCCACGCCGCAGCCAGCGCCAGGCACACCAGCGCGGCAATGCCAGGACCGTCGATCAGTCGCCAGCCGCGAAGTCTTCCCCCCACGGCCACACCGAAGCAAGCAGCGCAAAAGCCGGACCAAAGCCCGACTGAGAGTGCCAAGGCTGAGGACATTTGCCGTGTCTGCCAAACCGCCCCGAAGACCAGCAGCGCGGTCAGCAGGACCGGCAACTGGCGTCGGGGGTCAAATGCGAAGCGCTCGCTCAGTGCTGTCTCGAGCGGCTCCAGGGCCAAGGGGCGGTCCGCGGGCATCGTCATGGTTTGAGCGTCAGGTTTGCAGGCGCTTTCGGCACGGTGTGGATCGTGTTGGTCGTCGCGACATCGGTGCCTACGATCTCGATGGCCAACTGCCCCGCAAAGGTCGCGCCGTCGCCGTCCTGAAGCACGCCGAAGGCCAGGGTAGTGGCTTCCGGCGCAACATTGAGAACGACGCTCGCACCTTGCCAATCAAAAGTGCCCTTCAACGGACGGTTTTTCATATTGTCAAAGGCCAGCACCGCGCCCTTGTCGCCGTCGACGCGCATCCAGAGCCCCGCCCAGTTCTTGACAACATCGCCGCGCACCTGGGCGCTCAGACGCACGCGCTTGCCTCGGTAGTCGTCAGCAGCAATCTGCTGCATCACCGTCACGAAGCCGCTGGCGCCGCCGGAACAGCGCAGAACAAGTGCCCGGTCGAATCGCATGGCCTTCACGTCGGTCACCGAAGTGCGGCACTTGTCTGCCGGCGTGGCACTGCCGGTGCGGAGCCACGGTGCGGGCAGCGTGTCCTGTTCGGTGGCGCCCACCGTTGCCACCAGCAAACCTATGGCGCATGCGCCGATCAGTCCGTCCCATCTCATGGCTGTCTCCCTGCGTTGAAAACCGCAAGGCTAGGAGTTTCGCAGTGCCGGGAGGCGTGTTTGCGACGAGGGCTGGCTTTCCTGCGACGAGGCATTCTGAGGTCAGCGACAATTCATGAGCTGACTGAGCCGGCCATATGCCTACCTTGCCGACCGACTGCTATCTGGCGGCGTGTGCGTCCAATGCTTGCCGCGAATGCGGACGCAGGTCGTCAAATTTCAAGTTCGCAGGGCCGCCACTGCATTCCCGTGCGTCATTTCCTAGCGCTTGCCGTCTCGCGGACCAAGGAAGTACCAGAGGATCAATCCAAGGACTGGCAGGAGAGCCACCACCAATATCCAAATCAACTTCTTCTCATTGGAAACAGAGCTTTGGAAGATATTGATAATTGCCCACACATCACCTGCAAGTATCAGCACGCCCAAAAGGCCGTTGTATCCGAAGTTCATCATTTTTGACTCCTCATGCTGGACAAACATCGTAGCGGTGATTGACTGACGCTGCGGTGCGTGCGCCGGAAGCGTGCCCGGGGGGGCGGCCGCCTCTGGGCCCGCTGTCGGCCATGACCAGACGCTCGCGACGGTCAGCTTTCGTGCAGTCTGTCCGCCTGATTTCGTCGCTAAGATTGCACGATGAGTCGCCCTCCCAACACACCGCATGCTCGTGTGATCCTTGAGATCACGGCGTCGAAGTTGGACGGCAGCGTCAAACGCGTCCTTTCAGGCTATCGCCCGATATATGACGTGAGGCCAGACTATTGGACATCGGTCCATCACGAGTTTGCACACGGTGAGGAAGTTTCAACCGGAGGGCGCGCTATCGCCGACGTTTGGTTCATAAGTCCGGAGGCTTACCCGCATTCACTGTGGCCCGGTCGAGTTCTGAACGTGGCGGAGGGGTCTCGGCTCGTCGGGAAGGCCGTGATCGAACAGGTACTGAATCCGGTGTTGGCCCGGATTGACTGATGAAGTGGCCAATTGCCAATTGGGGTTCAATGACGCATTCCGGCCATTGGACTAAACCGCTAGCGCGGTAACCCCTCTTCCAACATCGGTTGTCATTCGACGCCGCGATCCTGCCACCGTTGATCTGCGAGGCAATACCGCCTCGCTCTTCAACAGGAGCAGGACCATGAACCCATCGTCTTCCACCGTCTCACCGCTGCGCCAACGCATGATCGAGGACATGCGCATGCGCAAGCTCGAACCCAAGACGCGCAGCGCCTACCTCCGTGCAGTCAAGAAGTTAGCCCTCTTCCTCGGCCGCTCCCCCGACACCGCCAGTGCGGAGGACCTGCGCCGCTTCCAGTTGTACCTAGTCGATCAAGGCACCTCGCCCATCACGCTCAACGCCACCCTCACGGGTTTGAAGTTCTTCTTCGACGTGACGCTCGGCCGAGCTGAACTGATGGCCAAGATGCAGCCGGTTCGCGTGCCGCACACGCTGCCGGTCGTGCTCAGCCGCGACGAGGTCGCCCGCCTCATCGCTGCAGCGCCGAACCTCAAGAGCCAAGTCGCACTGTCCATCGCCTACGGCACCGGCCTGCGCGTCAGCGAGGTGATTGCGCTCAAGGTCTCCGACATCGACTCCAAGCGCATGACCTTGCGGGTCGAGCAAGGCAAGGGCCGCAAGGACCGCTACGCCATGCTCTCGCCGCTGCTGCTGGAACGTCTGCGCGCCTGGTGGCGACTGGCCCGCGCGCAGGGCAAGATGCTGCCCGGCGGCTGGCTGTTCCCCGGCCTGGATCCGATGGACCCGCTGACCGCGCGTCAGCTCAACCGCGCCATCCACAGCGCCGCTGAGACCGCCGAGATCGACAAGCGCGTGTCCATGCACACGCTCAGACACAGCTTTGCCACGCACCTGCTGGAGCAGGGGGTCGACATCCGCGTGATCCAGGTGATGCTCGGGCACAAGAAGCTGGAGACCACCTCCATCTACACGCACGTGGCCACCGAGCTGCTGCGCGAGGTGGTGAGTCCGCTGGAGGGTGTGCGGCCGACCTCAGCCTCAGCCTCAGCCCCAACGCCAACCGCAACACCGACACAAGCGAGCCCATAACGCTCTGCCGTGGCGCACTGCGCCCTGGAACTCGCCGACA
>DASYBU010000034.1:0-162956 GCA_036500605.1 Burkholderiaceae bacterium | reverse complement strand
CGACTTCATCCGTGATTTCTCGGGCGTGGACAAGAACGGCCACAAGGTCGCCTCCAACCTGCTGAACCAGAAATGGGTGGAAAAGCAGGCCGCCGCCGGCAAGCCGTGGAGCGCCGTGCTCGAACGCAACATCCCGCCGGTGCAGGAGCTGCAGAAGAAGCTGACCGACCAGCAGGCGCGCGCCGTGGTGCCGCTCGACGACCTGAAGCGCATCAACAAGCGCATGAACGAGGGCGAGAAGGCCTCGCGCGACGCGAAGAAGGAAATGATCGAGGCCAATCTGCGTCTCGTGATCTCCATCGCCAAGAAGTACACCAACCGCGGCCTGCAGTTCCTCGACCTGATCCAGGAAGGCAATATCGGCCTGATGAAGGCGGTGGACAAGTTCGAATACCGTCGCGGCTACAAGTTCTCGACCTACGCGACCTGGTGGATCCGCCAGGCCATCACGCGCTCGATCGCTGACCAGGCCCGAACGATCCGCATCCCGGTCCACATGATCGAGACGATCAACAAGATGAACCGCATCTCGCGCCAGCATTTGCAGGAATTCGGCTTCGAGCCCGATGCGCCGACCCTGGCCGAGAAGATGGAGATCCCCGAGGACAAGATCCGCAAGATCATGAAGATCGCCAAGGAACCGATCTCCATGGAAACCCCGATCGGCGACGACGACGATTCGCACCTGGGCGATTTCATCGAGGACACCAACAACACCGCACCGATCGAAGCCGCGATGCAAGCCGGCCTGCGCGACGTGGTGAAGGACATCCTCGACTCGCTGACCCCGCGTGAAGCCAAGGTGCTGCGCATGCGCTTCGGCATCGAGATGAGCACGGACCACACGCTGGAAGAAGTCGGCAAGCAGTTCGACGTGACGCGTGAGCGGATTCGTCAGATCGAGGCCAAGGCGATTCGCAAGCTGAAGCACCCGAGCCGTTCGGACAAACTCCGCACGTATCTGGACAACCTGTAATCGAGTTCGGTCGCGGTCTCTGATTGCGACACGTTTTTTACAAAGGGGCTGGAGTTTTCCAGCCCCTTTCTCGTTGCGGCGCACCGCTACACTTGGGTATTAATTCACACGCGCAGCGCCCGCCCTCACCGCACCCATGACCGAAATCCGAGAGTTGACCGTCCTGTTCGCCGACCTGCGCGGCAGCACCGGGCTCTACGAGACATTGGGCAATGCCGAGGCCAGCGCCGTCGTCACGCACGCGGTCAGCCAGATCGGCCGTGCGGTGGACGAATGCAGCGGCAAGCTGATCAAGACCTTGGGCGATGGCCTGATGGCCGTCTTCCCCTCGCCTCGCGATGCCGTCAAGGCCGCCGGGCGCATGCATGACTTCCTCGAGAAAGTCGTCTCGCGCGGCAAGCGCAATGCCTCCAAAGGCCTCGGCGGGTTGCGCATGCAGGTGGCGTTAGCCCGCGGCGAGGTCGTCGAGATGGGCGGCGATTGCTTTGGCGACGCCGTCAACGTGGCGGCCCGCCTGCTCGACCATGCCGGCGACAACGAGACCCTGATCACCGCCGAAGTGCTCGAAGGCCTGCCCAGCCAGCAGAAATCGCGCTTCCGCAGTCTTGACCTGATCAATGTGCGCGGCCGCGCCGAGCCCGTGCATGTGCATGTGCTCGACCAACCGCAGGCCGGCGACGTGGCCACGCAGTTCGGCGAGGTGGTGCACAACGCCACGCCCGACGGCATCCGCCTCGTGTGGATGGACCTCGACCGCGTCTTCGACATCGAAGCCATGCCCATCGTGCTGGGGCGCAGCACACAGGCCACCTACTGCATCACCGACGGCCGCGTTTCGCGCTCGCATGCGCGCATCGAGTGGAACGGCGGCAGTTTCTCCGTCACCGATCTGTCTTACAACGGCACCTATGTTCGCTTTGGCGGCTCGGGCGAGATGGTCAGCCTGAAGCGCGGTGGTTGCACGCTGCATGGCAGCGGCGTGATCGGCCTGGGCAGTCCTCCTGTGGATGCGGCAGCACCGTCGGTGCGCTTCGAGGTTCTCCATTTCGCCGACACCGTGCGCTGAGTTTGATGCTTAGCAAGACCGCAGTTCTGCTCTGCAATCTCGGCAGTCCCGACGCGCCGACCGCAGCGGCCACGCGCCGCTATCTGGCGCAGTTCCTGTCTGATCGCCGCGTGGTCGAGATTCCACGCCTGATCTGGTGGCCGATCCTGCACGGCATCATCCTGCGCACGCGCCCCGCCAAGTCGGCCGCCAAATACGCCACCGTCTGGACGCCCGAAGGCTCGCCGCTGAAGGTCTGGACCGAGAAGCAGGCCAAGCTCCTGCAGGGCCTGCTCGGTGAGCGCGGCCAGCAGGTCGCGGTGCGCCACGCGATGCGCTATGGCTCGCCGGCGATCGGCGCAGAGCTGAGCCGCCTGCGCGCCGAAGGCTTCGAGCGCATCCTGATCCTGCCCGCCTATCCGCAGTACTGCGCGGCGACGACCGCCACCGTCAACGACGAAGTGATGCGCTGGGCCCTGCAGGAGCGCGCGCAACCCGAGCTGCGCTTTGTGAACAGCTACTTTACCGAGCCGCTCTATATCGAGGCGCTGGCCGATAGCGTGCTCAAGCACTGGAAGGCCAACGGCCGGCCGGAGCTGCTGACGATGAGCTTCCACGGCATGCCCGCTCGCACCGTCGAGCTCGGCGACCCGTATCACGCGCAATGCCTGGAAACCGGCCGCCTGCTGGCCGAACGGCTGGGCTTGAAGCAGGAGCAATATCTGGTCACCTTCCAGAGCCGCTTCGGCAAGGCCAAATGGCTGGAGCCGTACACCGAGCCCACGCTCGTCGCGCGCGCCAAGGCCGGGCTCCAGAAGGTCGATGTGATCTGCCCCGGCTTCGCCGCCGACTGCCTCGAAACGCTCGAAGAAATCGACATGGAGGCGCGCGCCGCCTTCCTGGCGGCGGGTGGCAAGGAGTTCAGTTACATCCCCTGCCTCAATGCCGATGAAGCCGGTATGCGCGCACTTGGCGCGTTAGCGGAGAGGCATCTGCAAGGCTGGTCGGCGTGAACAACAACGATCCGGTCCGTCTCGACAAATGGCTGTGGGCCGCGCGCTTCTACAAGACGCGGGCGCTGGCCGTTGAGGAAATCACCAAGGGTCGCGTCGAGATCAACGGCGCCTCGGTCAAGCCTTCGCGCGACGTGAAGATCGGCGATTCGCTCAAGCTGCGTCAGGGGCAGATCGAGCGCGAGGTGAAGGTGCTCGGGCTCTCGCATGTGCGTGGCCCGGCGCCGCAAGCGCAGGCGCTCTACGCCGAAACACCTGAAAGCATGGCCGCGCGAGAGAAGGCCGCCGAGCAGCGCCGTCTCGCGCCCGAGCCCGCACAGACGATTGCCGAAAATCGCCAAGGCCGGCCGACCAAGGTCGATCGGCGCAAGCTGGCCGAGTGGAACCGCTGGTCCGCCGAGGCTGACGAGAGCTGATCGATCAGTTCTTCAGGAACTGCGGCGCGGGAACCGGCGCCGTCCAGCTCACCGGCAAGGCTGCCGGCCGCCACCAGCCCTGCTCGATCTTCAGGCTGAGCCGGCTCTGCACGATCGGCTGCCCTTCGACCTGCGCTTCCGTGACCGCGTGGATTTCTGCCGAGGCCGCGAGCTGCAAGACATCGCCGGTCTCCCAGTCGACGAACAGCAGGCCCGCATGCGGCCAGAGCAGCAGGTTGCCCAAGGTGTTGAACATCACGTTGCCCTGGTAATCGGGCAGCGTCAGCGTGTCGCCACTTGCGGTGGAGAGGATCTGCACAAAGCCCGGCGGGCCGCCGCGGTGCGAGACATCGACACCGGCCCCGCCCTGCCCCGCCTGCTCGATCTGCGGCGCGCTGCTGCTGGCGATGAAGAACGTGTCGGCGCGTTCGATCAGACGCCGCGCAGCAGCACTCAGAACTGACCCCTCCGCCGAGGCCGCACCGGGCCGATGCGGCGCGCCCGCGATCGGCTGCCGCGCCTGGATGAAGCGCGGGCAATTGCCAAAGCTCTGCACGACGCTGACGGCGAAGCCTTGGCCGTCGATCTCGCTGATGAGCCCGTTCATGCGATTGCGCCGGCGCGTGTGCGGCTCCAGGCCCAACATGCCCACCGCTGCGCCGGGCTTCAGCCCCGCCGCAGCCGGATCGCTCTCCGCGAGTTGCGCGGCAACCGTCAAGGTCTGCGGGTCCGGCGTGTCGACAAATCCGGGCGCGCCCGTCACCGCGGTGGCCCAGGGCTGACCGTGTTTGTCCAGCGTGCCCAGCCACATCACCGGGAGCTTCTCGTACAGCTCGCGATGCTGCTCGGGCATGTGGTTGCGGATCACGCTGCGCCCCACCTGCTCCATGCGCTCGCGCATGCCGACAGCGGTTTGCAGGGCTTGTTCGCCGGCGTGGAAAGGTGAAGCGTTCATGATGACGAGGTCCTCTCTCTCAAGCGGGCATTGCAGTGGCTGTTTCGGTGCGCGGCATGCCCACGAAACGTGGCAAGGCTTCGACACGTGCCAGCCAGGCGCGCAGATGCGGGAAGGGTTCGAGCAAAACGCCGCCCTCCGGCGCATGCGCCGTGTAGCTGTACATCGCCACGTCCGCCACGGTCGGATGGTCAGCGGCCAGCCATGACCGCGAGCTCAGGTGCTGCTCCATCGTGCCGAACAGGCGCTCGGCGATGACCCGGCTCTGCGGGTTGTCGGTCTTCTGGAAAACGACTGCAATACGCGCCGCTGCGGGTCCGAAGGCCAGCGCACCGGCGGCCACGCTCAACCAGCGCTGCACCTGCGCCTGTTCGGCGGCATCGGCCGGCCACCAGCGCCGCTGTTCGTCGTACTGCTGGGCCAGATAGGTCAGGATCGCGTTGCTGTCGGCCAGCGTCAGCCCGCCGTCTTCGATCACCGGCACCTGGCCGAACACATTGTGCGCCAGGAACTCCGGGCGCTTCTGCTCGCCACCGGCGAGGTCAACCTCGATCACCTCATGAGGCAGGCCCAGCAGCGACAGCATCAAGCGCACACGATGCGCATGGCCCGAAAGCTCGAAGCTGTAGACACGGATGGCTTGGGACGGAACGGACATGAAAGACTCCTGATGACGAATGCCTGCAGCGTATCAATTGCATCAAATGATTGGAATAATCCAACAAGGCAGTTCAGAATTCCACTTGAAGGAATAAACGCATGGGCATGGATCACCTGGAACGGCTCCGCACCTTTGTCGCGGTGGCGGATGCCGGCAGCTTTGCCGAGGCGGCGCGTCGGCGCGAGATCTCGCCGCCTGCCGCCACGCGCGCGCTGGCCTCGCTTGAAAAACACCTGGGCATCTCGCTGGTCCTGCGCACCACGCGCAGCCTGCGTTTGACTGAAGCTGGCGAGCAGTTCCTGGCCGACGCCCGACGCGTGCTGGCCGAGCTGGATGCGGCGGAGGCGGCGGTCACCGGTCAGCGTCTGAAAACTCAGGGCCTCTTGTCGATCACCGCGCCCGAGCTGTTCGGGCAGCGGCATATCGCGTCCCTGCTGTTTGAATTCCTCGACCAGCATCCCGATGTCCAGGCCCGCGTGTTCTTCACCAACCGCGTGGTACACATGATCGATGAAGGTTTCGATGTCGCCCTGCGCATCGGGCCTCTGCCCGATTCGGGTTTGACGGCCGTACCCGTCGGCACCATGCGCCTCGTGCTGGTCGCCTCGCCTGGCTATCTGAAGCGGCAAGGCACGCCGCGCTCGCCTGCGGATCTGGCCCAGCACAAGAGCATCGGCTTCATGATCGAAGGACAAGGCCGGACGTCTTGGTTCCAAGGCAATCGAAAGCTGGTTGCAGAACCCACCGAGCGCCTCAGCGTCAACACGAACGCCGTCAAGGTCGCCGCCGCCGTCGCCGGGCAAGGCATCACGCGGGCCCTCGCCTACCAGGTGTCGGACGAAGTCCGCGATGGCCGCCTGCGGATCCTGCTGAGCCCCCACGAGCCGCCGCCCCTGCCCGTTCATCTGGTCTACCCGGCCGGGCGGGCGGCGGCCGGCAAGGTCCGCGCCTTCGTACAGTTCGCGGCCGAGCGCCTGCGGGCGGTGCCCGTGCTCCAGGGCCAGGGGCTGGGCCGCAGTAAATGAAGAGTCGCCCGGGTTTTCACGGATAATCCGCCGCGAAATCCCCCTCTTGAATATCCGGACTTCGCGCCCATCTGGGCGCGATTGCCTTTTTAAGACTATGAGCACCGAATCCACACCCATCCCCGACGACTTCAACCCGGCCGACGAACAGGCCGCTGGTGAAGCCCAAGCTTCCGGCCCCGAGGCTCAGATCGCCGCCCTGGAGGCCCGCCTGGCCGAGATGAGCGACGCCTATCTGCGCGCCAAGGCCGAAGGCGAGAACATCCGCCGCCGCGCCGAGGACGACATGTCCAAGGCCCGCAAGTTCGCGGTCGAGGCTTTTGCGGAAGCCCTGCTGCCGGTGATGGACAGCATGTCCGCCGCCATCGCCATGCCCGACGCCAAGGTCGAGACCGTGCTGGAAGGCGTCCACGCCACCATGCGCCAGCTGGCCAGCGCCCTGGAACGCAACAAGGTGCTCGAGATCAACCCGGCCGCCGGCGCCAAGTTCGATCCGCACCAGCACCAGGCCATCAGCGTGGTGCCAGCCGATCAGGACCCGAACACGGTCGTGATGGTTCTGCAAAAAGGCTATTCGATTGCCGAGCGCACGCTGCGCCCGGCCCTGGTGACGGTGGCGGCGCCGAAGTAATTCGCTAAATCAGCTGACTTCGTCGCTTGAAAAGCCGCGAGTTATCCACAAGTTGTAAAGCATTCAGATTTCAGATTCAGGAGCAGAAAAATGGGAAAGATCATCGGTATTGACCTCGGCACCACGAACTCGTGCGTGGCGGTCATGGAAGGCAACACGACGCGTGTGATCGAGAACGCCGAAGGCGCTCGCACCACGCCGTCCATCATTGCCTACCAGGAAGATGGCGAAATCCTCGTCGGTGCCTCGGCCAAGCGCCAATCGGTCACCAACCCGAAGAACACGCTGTACGCGGTGAAGCGCCTGATCGGCCGCAAGTTCGCCGAGAAGGAAGTGCAGAAGGACATCGACCTGATGCCCTACACGATCGCTGCCGCCGACAACGGCGACGCCTGGGTTGAAGTGCGCGGCAAGAAGTTCGCGCCTCCTCAAGTGTCGGCCGAAGTGCTGCGCAAGATGAAGAAGACCGCCGAGGACTACCTCGGTGAAGAAGTGACCGAAGCCGTGATCACGGTGCCGGCCTATTTCAATGACGCGCAGCGTCAAGCCACCAAGGATGCGGGCCGCATTGCCGGCCTGGACGTCAAGCGCATCATCAACGAGCCCACTGCCGCAGCCCTGGCCTTCGGCCTGGACAAGCATGGCAAGGGCGACCGCAAGATCGCCGTGTATGACCTCGGCGGCGGCACGTTTGACGTGTCGATCATCGAGATCGCCGACGTCGACGGCGAGATGCAGTTCGAAGTGCTGTCCACCAACGGCGACACCTTCCTGGGCGGCGAGGACTTCGACCAGCGCATCATCGACTTCATCGTCACCGAGTTCAAGAAGGAACAAGGCGTCGACCTGACCAAGGACGTGCTGGCCCTGCAGCGCCTGAAGGAAGCTGCTGAAAAGGCCAAGATCGAACTCTCGAACAGCTCGCAGACCGACGTCAACCTGCCCTACATCACGGCAGACGCGACCGGCCCGAAGCACTTGAACATCAAGCTGACCCGCGCCAAGCTGGAGTCGCTGGTGGAAGAACTGATCGAGCGCACGATTGCGCCTTGCCGCACTGCCATCAAGGATGCGGGCGTGGCCGTGGGCGCGATCGACGACGTGATCCTGGTCGGCGGCATGACCCGCATGCCCAAGGTGCAGGACAAGGTCAAGGAATTCTTCGGCAAGGAACCGCGCAAGGACGTGAACCCTGACGAAGCCGTCGCCGTGGGCGCCGCGATTCAAGGCCAGGTGCTGGGCGGCGAGCGCAAGGACGTGCTGCTGCTGGACGTGACGCCGCTCTCCCTGGGTATCGAAACCCTGGGCGGCGTGATGACCAAGATGATCGCCAAGAACACGACCATCCCGACCAAGTTCAGCCAGACCTTCTCGACCGCCGACGACAACCAGCCGGCCGTGACCATCAAGGTCTACCAGGGCGAGCGCGAACTGGCACAGGCCAACAAGAGCCTGGGCGAGTTCAACCTCGAAGGCATCCCGCCGTCGCCGCGCGGCACGCCGCAGATCGAAGTGAGCTTCGACATCGACGCCAACGGCATCTTGCACGTCGGCGCCAAGGACAAGGGCACCGGCAAGGAAAACAAGATCACCATCAAGGCGAACTCCGGCCTGACCGAGGCCGAGATCGAAAAGATGGTCAAGGACGCCGAAGCCAACGCTTCCGAGGACAAGAAGAAGGTCGAGCTGGTGCAGTCCAAGAACCAGGCCGACGCGATGGTGCACAGCGTGCAGAAGTCGCTGAGCGAGCACGGCGACAAGATCGAAGCCGAGGAAAAGACCAAGATCGAAGCCGCGATCAAGGAGCTTGAAGAAGCCATCAAGGGCGACGACAAGGCCGCGATCGAAGCCAAGACTGAAGAGCTGATGAAGGCCAGCCAGAAGCTGGGCGAAAAGGTCTACGCCGAGTCGCAAGGCGCGCAGGCTGCAGCCGCTGCCGCAGCGGGCGCCGCAGGCGGTGCCGAAGAGCCGCAAGCTGCCGCGCAGCAAGGCAAGCCGGCTGACGACAACGTCGTCGACGCCGAGTTCAAGGAAGTCAAGGACACGAAGTAACGCGTGAATTGAGCGTCAACACGCCGCGTCGAACCCCCTCCAAGGTGCGACGCGGCGAAGTTCATTTGAAAAGCCAGCGCATTGAAAGCAATTGATGGCAAAGCGTGATTACTACGAAGTCCTCGGCCTCGCCAAAAACGCGAGCGAAGAAGACATCAAAAAGGCCTACCGCAAGCTGGCCATGAAGCATCACCCTGACCGCAACCAGGGTGAAGGTGCGAAGGCCGCCGAAGAGAAGTTCAAGGAAGGCAAGGAAGCCTACGAGATGCTCAGCGACGGCCAGAAGCGCGCGGCCTACGACCAATACGGTCACGCGGGCGTCGACCCCAATGCGGGCGGCTTCCGGGGCGGTCCGGGCCAGGAAGGCTTTGGCGGCTTTGCCGAAGCCTTCGGCGATATCTTCGGTGACATCTTTGGTGCCGGTGGCGCGGGTGGCGGCGGCCGTCGTGCCGGTGGCCAGCAGGTCTATCGCGGCAGCGATCTGTCCTACGCGATGGAGATCACGCTCGAGGAGGCTGCACGCGGCAAGGAAACGCAGATCCGCATCCCCTCGTGGGAAGGCTGCGAAACCTGCAAGGGCAGCGGCGCCAAGCCGGGTACCAGTGCCAAGACCTGCGGCTCCTGCAGCGGCTCGGGCACGGTGCACATGCGCCAGGGCTTCTTCAGCGTCCAGCAGACCTGCCCGCATTGCCACGGCACCGGCAAGATCATTCCCGAGCCCTGCACTGTTTGCAACGGCCAGGGCAAGGTCAAGAAGCAGAAGACGCTCGAGGTCAAAATCCCGGCCGGCATCAACGAAGGCATGCGCATCCGCTCGGCCGGCAATGGCGAGCCCGGCGTCAACGGCGGTCCTTCGGGTGATCTCTACATCGAGATCCGCATCAAGCAGCACGACATCTTCGAACGTGACGGCGATGACCTGCATTGCACGATTCCTGTCGGCCTCGTCACGGCCACCCTCGGCGGCGCCATCGAGGTGCCGACGCTTGGCGGCAAGGCTGAGATCGAGCTGCCCGAAGGCATGCAACATGGCAAGACCTTCCGCCTGCGCGGCAAGGGCATCAAGGGCGTGCGCTCGAGCTATCCCGGCGATCTCTACGTGCACATCGCCGTCGAGACCCCGGTCAAGCTGACCGAGCACCAGAAGAAGCTGCTCAAGGAGCTGGATAAGTCGCTCAAGGAAGGCGGCGAGCGCCACTCGCCCAATGCCAAGAGCTGGACCGACCGGGTCAAGGCCTTCTTCAAGTAACGCCGTCCGTCGGCTGACAGGCCGGAACGAAAGAAGGCGCCGCAACTCTCAGGAGTTGCGGCGCTTTTCTTTTGGCCGCCGCCTGATAGTATTGCTGCCAACAAGGGCGCATGACTCGAAGAAGCGCCGAGCCCAAGCAGGCTCTTGCCCACCGAGCGCCCTCGCCGTGACGGACGCTCCACCTTTTGATGGGGCTTCGGTCAGATCGATCACGGCGAGGAGGGTCCGCCCTTGGACAGCGGCATCTATGAAGCCAACGCCCTGATCGTCGACAACAGCGCGACGTCACGCAGCGTCATGGCCGCGCAACTGCGCGACCTCGGCGTCAAGGAGGTGCGCCAGTCCATCCACCCCCGCGATGCGCGCGCGCTGCTGGAGCACAAGAGCTTCGACATCGTGATCTGCGCCTACCAGGCCGTGCCCGGCGAGATGTCGGGCCAGGATCTGCTGGACGAATTGCGCCGCGAGCACGTGCTGCCCTTCTCGACCGTCTTCGTGATGATCACCTCCGAAGCGACCTATGCGCGCGTGACCGAGGCCGCCGAAGCCGCGCTGGACGCCTATCTCGTGCGGCCCTACACCACGGCCGCGTTGGCCGAGCGGCTGGCCCAGGCGCGCTACCGCAAGAAGATCCTGCGGGACATCTTCGAGGCCATCGAAAAAGGCGAGCATGCTGCGGCTGCCGACATGTGCATGGAACGCTTCGAGGCGCGCACGCAGTTCTGGCTCTATGCCGCGCGGATCGGTGCCGAGCTGCTGCTGCGGCAGGGCCGCCATGAAGAGGCGCGCAAGCTCTACGACGCGATCATCGCCGCGCGCACCGTGCCTTGGGCGCGCCTCGGCGTGGCGCGGGCGGAGCTGGCCGGCGGCAATACCCATGCAGCCCGGCGAACGCTGGAGAACCTGATCGGCGAGCTGCCCGACTACGCGGACTCCTACGACGTGATGGGCCATGTGCTGCTCGAGCAGGGCGAGATCGAGAACGCGCTCGGCAACTACCGGCGCGCTGCCTCGCTCACGCCCGGCTGCCTGGCGCGGCTGCAACGCTGCGGCACGCTCGCCTACTACGCCGGTGAGCGCGGCGAGGCCCTGCGCCTGCTCGATCGCGCCATGAGCCTGGGGATCAAGTCCAAGATGTTCGATCTGATGTCGCTCGTGCTGATCGGCATCATGCGTTACGACACCAAGGACCAGCGCGGCCTGCGGCTGGCGCATGAGGCGATGGTGAACGAGCTGGACCAGACCTCGCCCAAGTCACGCCGGCTTGAGCGCTTCGAGATGGTGTTCCGCGCGCTGCGCAGCCTGGCTGACCGCAAGACCGGCGAGGCACTGGAGGTCACGCGCTGGCTGACCGTCGAAGCCCAGCAAGGCGACTTCGACCTGGAAGCCGCCGGCCTCCTGCTGGCGCTGTGGATGCGCATCTCCAGCCCCGACCTCACACAGGAAGAAGTCGAGACCGTGGTGACGGGCCTGGGCCTGCGCTTCTGTACCTCGAAGTCGAGCACCGAAGTGCTGGTCACCATGTGCGAGAAGAACGAAGCAGCCAAGGATGAACTGCGCGCCTGCCACACGCGCATCTTCGGCGTTGCCGAAACCGCCATGAAGCACTCCATGCGCGGCACGGCGCGCATCGGCGTGGAGCTGCTGATCCAGCAAGGCGAAGCGACGCGCAATGCCAAGCTGATCGACATGGCCGGCCTGGTGCTCAAGCGGCAGGCCGAGAAGATCGAGAACGCCGACGACCTGGCCGGCAGGATCGCCTCGTTGCAGGAGCGCTTTGTGCAGCCGCTGGGCGTGAACCCGACCGCCAAGCCGCAAAGGCGCGAAGCGGGCGGGCTCGCGCTGCGCGGCCTTTGAAATCACTCCGGCGGCGCTGACGGGGCAGACTGCGTCAGTTGCGCTAACGGCCGACCCCGACGGGGTCTGACACACGGCTGCGCCACAATGCGAATCCCCCTCGCCTTGGCCTGCCGCGCATGACTCTGTTCAAGAAGCCCTCGCTCCAATCCCCGCTGACCCTCGCCTGGCTGACCGCCCTGTGGCTGGGCACGGTCTGCAACTGGCCGCTGTGGCTGCAATTGAGCCAGTTGCCCGAGATGGCGGGCCCGCGCGGCATGCTCTTCATCGTCGTGTTCTGCGGCGTCGTGTGCACCGTCACCGGCGCTCTGCTGAGCCTGCTGGCCTGGCGCCCTGCCCTCAAGATCGTGCTGACGCTGCTGCTCTTGACGGCTGCAGCGCTGGCCTATTTCATGGGCAGTTATGGCACGGTGATCGACCCCACGATGATCATCAACGTGCTGCAGACCGACTCGCGCGAGGCCGGCGATCTGCTGAGCGTTCGGCTGGCCGGCAGCCTGCTGGTGCTCGGCGTGTTGCCCGCCATCTGGCTGTGGCGCCGCCCCTTGGACCGCGCTCCGTTCACACGGCGACTGACGATCAACCTGCTCGCCTTCGTGGCCGGCATCACCGTGGCCGTGCTGCTCGGCTTGAGCGTTTTTGCCGATCTCTCGTCCACCATGCGCAACCACAAGAGTCTGCGCTACATGATCAGCCCGGTGAACGCGGTCTATTCGCTGAGCGCGGTGGCGATCCGGTCACAGCAGCAGCCGAGCGGCCCGCCTGAAGAAATTGGACAAGACGCGCAGCTCGCGCCGCGTGCGCCTGATGCCAAGCCGCCGCTGTTCGTGCTCGTGGTTGGGGAAACCGCACGCGCCATGAACTTCTCGCTCAATGGCTACGCGCGGCCGACCAATCCGGAATTGACCCAGCTCGATGCGCTCAGCTACGAGCAGGCCAGTTCCTGCGGCACCAGCACGGCGGCCTCGTTGCCCTGCATGTTCTCGGTGCTGGGCCGCGACAAATACGAAGCGCTGAAACGCCCGCAGCAAGGCCTGCTCGACATCCTGCAACGCTCGGGCCTGGCCGTGCTGTGGCTCGACAATCAGAGCGGCTGCAAGGGGGTGTGCGAACGCGTGCCGCACCAGGATCTGTGCCATGACGACGAGTGCATGGACGAAGCCCTGGTCGCCGCTTTGCCGCAGCAGTTCGCGGCACTCGATCCCGAGCGCGTGAAGCGCGGCGTCGTGCTGGTCCTGCACCAGATGGGCAGCCACGGCCCCGCGTATTTCAAGCGCTCGCCAGCAGGCAGCAAGCCCTTCACGCCCGAGTGTCAGAGCAATGCCTTGCAGCAATGCGCACGCCAGGAAGTGCTCAACGGCTATGACAACTCGATCGTCTACACCGACCATGTGCTGGCCGGCGTGATCGGCTGGCTGAAGCAGCAAGAGGCGCGCTATTCAACCGCCATGCTCTACATGTCCGATCATGGCGAATCGCTGGGCGAGAACGGCCTCTACCTGCACGGCGTGCCTTATGCCTTCGCGCCGGTAGAACAGACCCATGTACCGGCGATCCTTTGGGTGCCCGACAGCGCCCAGGCGCAACGCGCTTGCCTGAAAGCGCAATTGAAGAAGCCCATCTCGCATGACTTCATCAGTCACACGGTGATGGGCTTCGAGGGCGTGAAGACCGCGCTCTACAAACCCGAGTGGGATCTGTTGAGCGCGTGCAGGTAAGACCGGATAGGTCGTCTTAGATCTTCGAGGGATTCGCGTTCACATCGGCGATCAGCTTGCGGCGCATCGGGGCCAGCACGAACTTGGCGAGCAGGCCGGCCATGATCGTCAGCACGGCCGTGAAGATGAACACGCGGTTCCAGTTGCCACCGGCGGCCAGTGCCGAGCCCAGCGGCACCAGCAGCGCTGCCGTACCCTTGGCCGTGTACATCGTGCCCGCATTCGCCGCGGCGTTCTTGACGCCGAAAGTGTCGGCAACCAGCGCCGGGAAGATCGAGAAGATCTCGCCCCAGCACAGGAAGATCATGGCGGCAAACACCATGAAGCCGACCGGCTCGTGGCCATACATCATCATGCCCAGCAGCGCGATACCCTCGCCGAGGAAGACCAGCAGCATGGTGTTCTCGCGGCCCAGGCGGTCGGAGATGAAGCCGCACAGCGGACGCGTGAAACCGTTGGCCAGGTTGTCGATCGCCAGCGTCATGGTCAGCAGCGGCATCGTGATGTCGAAGAAGCTCATCGGCATCTTCGCCAGACCGTAGCTCTTGGCGATCGGGCCGATCTGCGCCGTGGCCATCAGGCCACCGGCAGCCACCGCCACGAACAGCACATAGGTCAGCCAGAACACCGGCTGCTTGACCATCTGCGCCGAGTTGTAGTCCACCTTGGACATGACCAGACGCGGCGCGATGGCGACGCCCTTCGGAGCCTTCGGGCGCACCAGCAGCAGGGCGATCACGAAGATCAACACGCCTTGCAGGATGCCGAAGAACGAGAAGGTCGCCTCGTAACCCGAACTGGCGATCATGCTGGCAATCGGGATGACCGTCAGGGCCGCACCGGCGCCGAAGCCGGCGGCGGTCAGGCCGGCGGCCAGGCCGCGCTTGTCCGGGAACCACTTCAGCGCATTGCCGACGCAGGTGCCATAGACGCAGCCCGCGCCAAGACCCGCCACGACCGCGCCGGCATACAGCTCAGGCAGCGTGGTGGCAATCGAGTTGATGTACCAGCCCAGGCCGGCCAGCACGGCACCGGCGGCCACCACCGGGCGCGGCCCGAAGCGGTCCACCAGCCAGCCTTCAACCGGCACCAGCCAGGTTTCGACCAGCACGAAGATCGAGAAGGCCCACTGGATATTGGTCAGCCCCCAGTGGTTCTTGGCTTCGATCGGATTGACGAAGAGCGTCCAGCCGTACTGCAGGTTGGCGATGAGCCCCATGCACACGATGCCCAGCACAAGCTGGATCCAACGAAATGCAGGGTGCTGCGTGAAGTCAGCGCCCGAATGTGACGCGGCGGCCGCGGCCTCTTGACTGATCATGGTGATGGGTCCTTGGTGATTTCCATGCGATCAAGGCAGCGGCCGGCGTGAGCGCAGTCACGGGTCGTTTGGTGATCTCGCGGCGCTGGGTGCGCCACCATGGAAAAGAGTTGTCTCGTCATGTCTCTCTTGTGCCCGTCTCGGCGCCCCGTTGGGGGTGCTGGATCGGGTCTATACGAACGTGGGCTGCTCTCCCACAGAGATTCAATGTCGGACGACTCTCCGCAAATCCTCTTGACTCGGGTCAATTTTCAAAAAATGTGGGTGGAACTACTGAGCCTCACGGCTCCGCCCTAACGCTCAAGTCACCCGGTGGCACAACTCGGTGCGAGACCCGCACGCGCTGTCCTACAAACGCAGCCTCGGCCGCTCAATCTTGCCGCTCAGATCTTGCCGCTCTGGCGCAGCCGGCTCAGCGTTTCCGCAGACAGATTGAGGTGATGGGCCAGCTCTTTCTGCGGCACGCGATCGACGAGTTCGGGATGCTTGCGATAGAAGCGTTGCACGCGGCCCGGTGCGTCGAGCATGTGCAGCGTGATCGTGTGGGCCATGATCTCGCTCATCACTTCCATGACGTGGAACTCGAACAGCTCCTTGGTCTGCGGGCGCTTGGCCAGGAAGGCCGCCCAGTCCTGCAAAGGCATGCGCGCCACGCGGGCTTTGGTGACCGAGATGATGCTGTAAGGCGTCGGCGTGCCCAGGCGCCATGCGGCATAACTGGTTTCGCCCTCGCGCTCATCGGCAAAGCGCAGGATCATTTCCTTGCCGTCCTTGTTGGACACCGAGCGCTTCAGGATGCCGTCAAGGATGAAGTACTGCTCCATCTCGCGCACCCCCTGCGCCACCAGGGACTTTCCCTTGGGCGCATCGACGATGTCGAGATGCGGTTCAAGCTCCGCCCGGTCTTCATCGGTGAGGCTCTCCAGGATAACGTTCTGCTTCAGCTGAAGGCGGATGACGTTGCGTTCGGGATGGCTGACCAGAGGCGTCATGAATGTGGAAATTTTCGAATCTTGACCGGAGTCAACGGCATTGGCGAATCCATCCGATCATAGTTCGACGCAGAGCTCCTCGAGCTTGTAGTGCCTCCCATGCCCGGCGTGGGAGTTCCGATTCAAAAAATAGCTGCGGGCCCTGTCGGAAGCGGCCCGCCAGCATGAAGGAGAGACATGTCTACCGTGCTCGAAACCCGCCCGGCCACTGCCGCGGCTGAAGCCCCGGCCATGACCGATGGATTCCATCTCGTCATCGATGCCCTCAAGCTCAACGATATCGACACCATCTTCGGCGTTCCCGGCATCCCGATCACCGACCTGACCCGCATGGCGCAAGCCGAAGGCATGCGCATGATCTCCTTCCGCCACGAGCAGCATGCCGGCAATGCCGCCGCCGCCGCCGGCTTCCTGACCGCCAAGCCGGGCATCTGCCTGACCGTCTCGGCACCGGGCTTCCTGAACGGCCTGACCGCGCTGGCCAACGCCACCACCAACTGCTTCCCGATGATCCTGATCAGCGGCTCCAGCGAGCGCGAGATCGTCGATCTGCAGCAGGGCGATTACGAAGAGATGGACCAGCTCGCCATCGCCAAGCCGCTGTGCAAGGCCGCCTTCCGCGTGCTGCATGCGCAGGACATCGGCATCGGCATCGCCCGCGCGATCCGCTCGGCCTTGTCGGGTCGTCCGGGCGGCGTCTACCTCGACCTGCCGGCCAAACTGTTCTCGCAGACCATGGAAGCCGCGGCCGGGAAGGCCTCGCTGATCAAGGTCGTCGACCCGGCGCCGCGCCAGTTGCCCGCGCCTGACACCGTGGCCCGTGCGCTCGACCTGCTCAAGGGCGCCAAGAAGCCGCTGATCCTGCTCGGCAAGGGTGCCGCGTACGCACGCGCCGATGCCGACATCCGCGCGCTGGTCGAGAAGACCGGCATTCCCTACCTGCCGATGTCGATGGCCAAGGGTTTGTTGCCCGACACCCATGAACAGTCGGCCTCCGCGGCCCGCTCCTACGTGCTGCAGGAAGCCGATGTGGTCGTGCTGGTCGGTGCGCGCCTGAACTGGCTGCTCTCGCATGGCAAGGGCAAGACCTGGGCGCAGGACAAGGGCCCGAAGAAGTTCATCCAGATCGACATCGCGCCGACCGAGATCGACAGCAACGTCGCCATCGACGCGCCGCTGATCGGCGATATCGGCTCCTGCGTGGGCGCCCTGCTGGCCGGCCTCGGCTCCAACTGGGCCAAGCCGCCGAGCGACTGGACCGGCGCCATCGCCGAGCGCAAGGACAAGAACCTCGGCAAGATGGCCGAGACGTTGGCCGCACGGCCTGCCGTGATGAACTTTCACAGCGCGCTCAGCGTGGTGAAGGACGTGGTCAAGGCCAACCCCGAAGCCATCTTCGTCAACGAGGGCGCCAACACGCTCGACTTCGCCCGCAGCATTGTGGACATGTACGAGCCGCGCAAGCGCCTCGACGTGGGCACCTGGGGGATCATGGGCATCGGCATGGGCTTCTCGGTCGGTGCTGCCGTGGTCACGGGCAAGCCGGTGATCGCGGTCGAGGGCGACTCCGCCTTCGGCTTCAGCGGCATGGAGGTCGAAACCATCTGCCGCTATGAGCTGCCGGTCTGCGTCGTCGTGTTCAACAACAACGGCATCTACAAGGGCACCGACAAGAATTCATCGGGCAGCACCGATGTGGCCCCGACCGTGTTCACCAAGAACGCGCGCTACGACATGATGATGACGGCCTTCGGCGGCGTCGGCGTGCACGCCACCACCTGCGAAGAGCTGCACAAGGCCATGAACGAGGCGATCGCCTCGGGCAAGCCAACGCTGATCAACGCCGTGATCGATGAGACCGCCGGCACGGAGAGCGGCCGCATCACGAGCTTGAATCCTGCCAAGGCGATCAAGAAGTAAACCTCGCCTCCCTCGCATTACCCGCATTACGCATTACGCATTACGCATTCAGCACCACGGAGATAAAACCATGAGCAACACCCGTCCCCTCGAAGGCCTCAAGATCATCGACTTCACCCACGTCCAGGCGGGACCGGCGTGCACGCAGATGCTGGCCTGGTTCGGCGCCGACGTGATCAAGATCGAGCGCCCGGGCTCCGGCGACATCACCCGCAGCCAGCTGCGCGACATCCCCGATGCCGACGCGCTCTACTTCACCATGCTCAACAGCAACAAGCGCTCGTTGACGCTGGACACCAAGACGGCGGCGGGCAAGGAAGTCCTGATCAAGTTGATCAAGGAATCCGACGTGATGGTCGAGAACTTCGGCCCCGGCGCGCTTGACCGCATGGGCTTCACCTGGGAGTACATCCAGGAACTGAACCCCGGCATGATCCTCGCCTCGGTCAAGGGCTTCAGCGAAGGCCATGAGTACGAGAACCTGCGCGCCTACGAGAACGTCGCGCAATGCGCGGGCGGCGCCGCCTCCACCACCGGCTGGTGGGCTGGTGCCGGCTCGCCCACGGGCGAGAAGGGTGCGGGTTCGGGCCCGATGATTTCGGCCGCTGCGCTGGGTGACCGCAACACCGGCATGCACCTGGCCATCGGCATCCTGACCGCCTACATCGGCCGCCAGAAGACCGGCAAGGGCCAGAAGGTTGCCTGCTCGATGCAGGATGCCGTGCTCAACCTGTGCCGCGTCAAGATGCGCGACCAACTGCGCCTGGACTCGGTCGGCTACCTGTCAGAGTACCCGCAGTACCCGCATGAGAAGTTCGGCGACGTGGTGCCGCGCGGCGGCAATGCCGGCGGCGGCGGCCAGCCGGGCTGGATCCTCAAGTGCAAGGGCTGGGAGACCGACCCCAACGCCTACATCTACTTCACCGTGCAGGACGCCGTGTGGAACCCGATCGCCAAGGCCATCGAGCACACGGACTGGATCGACAACCCTGACTACCTGACCCCGAAGGCACGCCAGCCGCATCAGATGGACATCTTCATGGCCATCGAGGCCTACATCCTGAAGAAGGAATTCAACAAGCTCGATGCCGTCAAGTACTTCAGCCAGTTCGAGATTCCCTGCGCTCCGGTGTTCTCGATGAAGGAACTGCTGCATGACAAGTCGCTGCGCGCCAGCGGCTCGATCGTGGAAGTGCCGCACAAGGTGCGCGGCAGCTACTGGACCGTCGGTTGCCCGATCAAGTTCTCGGACCTGAAGCCGGTCGTGACCGCAGCCCCGCTGCTGGGCGAGCACACCGATGAAGTGCTGGCCGGCCTCGGCTACAACAAGGACGAGATCGCCTCGATCCACGCCGCCAAGGCCGTCTGAGCATGCTGAGCGTTCATGAGTCGCTCGACCTGAGCGCACTCATCGCCGCCGTCGGCGACGCCGTGGTCGTCGCCGATGGTGCCGGGAACATCCTGCTGTGGAATGCTGCGGCCGAACGCCTGTTCGGCTACAGCGAGCAGGAGGTGCTGGGCCGAAGCCTGGACCTGATCATCCCGGAGCGGCTGCGCAAGCGCCACGGCGAAGGCTACGAGCACACCATGAGCACCGGCGTGACCAAGTACGGCACGACGTTGCTCAAGGTGCCCGCCGTCACGAAGGACGGCAGCAGCCTGTCGATCGCCTTCACGGTGGCCATGCTGCATGGCGCCGACGGCAAGCCTTCGGCGATCGCCGCCGTGATCCGCGATGAGACCGCCCGCTTCACCGAGGACCGCGCGCTGCGCAAACGCCTGGCCGAGGCCGAGGCTGAGCTTGCAGCGCTGAAACTCTAGCGACAACAACATCCGCCTTGCACCCCCTTTGCTTCCCCTTTGCTTCCCCTGTAAGCATGGCATGCTTAGGGGTGGAATGATCTCAGGAGTTTTTGATGAGCAAGGCATTGGACGGGGTGAAGATCCTTGACTTCACCCATGTGCAGTCCGGCCCGACCTGCACCCAGCTGCTCGCCTGGATGGGCGCCGACGTGATCAAGGTCGAGCGCACCGGCGAGGGCGACGCCACCCGCGCACAACTGCGCGACATCCCCGACGTGGACAGCCTCTATTTCACGATGCTGAACCACAACAAGCGCTCGATCACACTCGACACCAAGACGCCGCAAGGCCGCGAGGTGCTCGATTCGCTGATCCGCCACTGCGACGTGCTGGTCGAGAACTTCGCGCCCGGCGCGCTCGACCGCATGGGCATGACCTGGGAGCACATCCACGAGACCAACCCGCGCATGATCCTGGCCTCGGTCAAGGGCTTCGGCCCGGGCCAGTACGAGGACTGCAAGGTCTACGAGAACGTGGCGCAATGCGCCGGCGGCGCTGCCTCGACCACTGGCTTTGACGATGGCCCGCCGATGGTGACCGGCGCACAGATCGGCGACTCAGGCACCGGGCTGCATCTGGCCCTGGGCATCGTGGCTGCGCTGTTCCAGCGCGAGACCACGGGCCGCGGCCAGAAGGTGCTGGCGCCGATGCAGGATGCGGTGCTGAACCTGTGCCGCGTCAAGCTGCGCGACCAGCAGCGCCTGGAGCGCACCGGCGTGATGAAGGAGTATCCGCAGTACCCCGACCAGCCATTCGGCGAGGCCGTGCCGCGCGCCGGCAATGCCTCGGGCGGTGGCCAGCCCGGCTCGATCCTGAAGTGCAAGGGCTGGGAGACCGACCCCAATGCCTACATCTATTTCATCACCCAGGCCGCCGTGTGGCCGGCAGTGTGCAAGGTCATCGGCGAGGAGAGCTGGATCGAGGATGCGGCCTTCAAGACACCCGCCGCGCGCCTCTTGCACCTGAAGCCGATCTTTGCCCGCATCGAGCAGTGGACGATGACCCAGACCAAGTTCGAGGCGATGGAGATCCTGAACCGGTACGACATCCCTTGCGGGCCGATCCTGTCGATGAAGGAGATCGCCGAGGACGAGGCGCTGCGTGCCAGCGGAACCATCGTCGAAGTCGATCATCCGACGCGCGGGAAGTACACCACCGTCGGCATGCCGATCAAGATGTCGGACAGCCCGGTCGAGGTCACGCGTTCGCCGCTGCTGGGCGAGCACACCGAGGAGGTGCTGCGCGAGCTCGGCTATAGCGCTGAAGCGCTCGCGGCGCTGCGGGCCGCGAAGGTGGTTTGATGTTGAGCCGTGGCAGGTGCGGCAGCCATGCCCTGACGTTCCCCGCCCAGGGCCGCTACTGCGGCACGACCTTCTCGATCCGCTGAAGCGCCAGGTCGCCTTTTCGTGGCCCGGGCACCATCGTCCAGCCGGGCTTCAAGACAAGCTCGAACCCTGGGCCTTTGCCAGAGACGCCGTCAAATCCGATGGCCGAAAGCGTGGCAATCTTGGCTTGCTTGCGGATCAGAACGCCACCGCTCTTCATCGTCAGCGTGCCCCAGACGTCGGTGAGCCTCATGGTCGGGTAGACCGTGCCCTGATCGCCGAGCGGCACGAGGCTTTGCGGTTGGAACTCGAAGTTCGACTTTGCCAGGGGCAGGGTCAACACGGCGCCGTCCACCAGTCTGGCCTGGTATTCAGCCAGCCGAGCCTGCCTGGCCTGATCGCGTTCGATTTCATGGGCAAGCAGGGCACCGTCGCCATCGTAGACAGCCTCTCTCACCTTCAACTGGTCAAAGTCCGACGGCGCAAGATGAAGCGCCGCGCCGAGCCGCCGGTCAAAACCTTGTGCAAGCTGGTGTCCAGCGAAGTCGCTGCGCCAAGCTGGACTGACCTCGTCCATCAAGAGGCCGTAAGCGGGGCCTGTTGCGTAGGCAAACGAGCGGACCAGACTTGGAACCTCCGTGTAGGCCGAGAGGTCCCGTATCGCGTACAAGGTGCGCGCTTCAGGCGTGGTCAGGCCGAGTCTGACGCCGGTGTATTCGGCAACGCCTTCATTGGATTCGAGCGCGGTCTCGTTGGCCTCGGCATCCGGGAAGATGCGATAGCGTTGACGGCGGAACAGGATGGCATCGGCAATGGCAATGCGCCCGTTCTCGGGGGTTTTAGCCTGCAATGCTGCGGCAAGAGCACGCCACTCCAGCAACATCAGATAGCGCCCATCCAGGGTGTCGAGATGGCGGTTGTCGCCATCGAGCCTCTCAATGTGCAGATCCTCTTGAATCCGGTGGAACATTTCATGCGCCAGCGTGACTTCGCGCATGTCGGGATCCAGGCGCATGGGCCAGGGCCATATGAGCTCGCACCAACGGGTGCCGGACCAAAGCACCGTGGTGTCGGAAACCGTCACCGAGGGTGGCAGGTGGCCGACGAACACGGCACCCGACCGCGTCAGCAGGCCACCGGCATCGGCCACATTGGCCACGACGGTCAGATCATCGGGATCAACCAGCAGCATCGGACCACACAGGGTTTGGCCCCACAGTGCGCCGGCATCGCGCGAGCAAATCGCTCGCGCCTGCTTGAAGATGAACGCCGCCTGCGCCGGGTCAATCGCCGCCCTGGCGATCGGCGCGGACAACATGAGCAAGGCAAAAGCCAAGGCAGGGGTTTGCAAAGTGCGAGGGAAGCAGGCTTTTATGCTCATGTCATGCGCCAAAGAGTTTCGGCGAGCGTACTGAAAGGCTGACACGACCGACGCCGCAACCACGTTGAGAAAGCGGACTCCAAAACAAACAGGGCGCCAAAGGCGCCCTGTGAACAGGTCGTTAGGGCCGTTCAGCGCTTGCCGCTGAAGAAAGCCTGGCGGATCGCCTTGTAGAAGATCACGGCCGGGAGGGCGTTGAAGACGGCGAGCACGGTCGGGCTCAGGACAAAAACCGGTTCAGCCTTGAAGGAACGCGAATTCAGGGACGGTTGCATAAGAAGCCTCGATGAGGAAGTTAAAAGAATTTGTGTGCTGTTGGCGACTTCTTGCGGCTGCTACTTGCCTGCCGTGCCCTCAGCGATTGGACGCAGTTTAGGGTTTACCCCAAAGTCAAGTAATTGACCTGAGTCAATTTTTCAAAGATTTATGGTGCTGTGCAGCATTATGCGGGCCGGTCGCCGGCAGCGCGTGATTTTCTTGGCGTTGCGAGGCCTGGGAAGGCTTGCTTGAGCGTCTCCACCTCGCCACAACGCAGGGCCGAGTAACCCGACAAGCCGTTGACCGCCTGCTGGAACTCGGCGCTGCGCAGGATCTTCAGCGCGGCTTCGATCCCCGGCTTGCTGAGGCTCTGCTCATGGCACATCAAGAAGTAGCGCTCCGAAGCCAAGGGCACGAAGTCGAGCTTGAAGCGGCGCGCCGGCGTCTCCACGCCGAGGCCGGCATCGGCCATGCCGCTGGCCACGTAGGCCGCCACGGCTGCGTGCGTGAACTCGCCCTGCTCGAAGCCGGCGATGCGCTCCGGCGCGATCTTGGCGTCTTCGAGCAGGCAATCGAGCAGCAGCCGCGTGCCCGAGCCGCGCTGGCGGTTGATGAAGCGGACGTCCGGCCGGGCCAGATCGGCCACGCCATAGATCTTGCGCGGATTGCCCGGCGCGACCATCAAGCCCTGGTGGCGCGTGGCCATATGGATCAGGCGGGTGCTGCGCGGATCAAGCCAGCGAAGGTAATAGGCCAGCGTGCGCTGCTCGAACACGCCTTCGGCGATGGGCAGTCCGGCCAGATCGCAGGCGCCGTCGTGCAGCGACGCCGCGGCCTCCTGGCTGGCCACGTACTTGCGCTCGACCGTGACGTTAGCGGTGGCGAGGCTCTCCAGCAGCAGCTCGATCGAAAAGCCGTGGCTCGCGTGGATGCTGAGCTGCGCAGGCGCGGTGCCGACCACGCGCTCGATCTCGACCTCCAGCTCCGAGGCCAAGGTATCCAGCACCGGCTTCAGCCGCGCATTGATGCGGTGGCTGGCCCAGACCAGCTTCTCGGCCAGCGGCGTCAGCTTGGAGCCCTTGCCGCGCTCCATCAGCAGCAGCGGCGCGCCGAGCTGCTCCTCGCCCTGGCGCACCAGCGACCAGGCATGGCGATAGGAAGCGCCCATTTTCTTGCACACGCCCGACAGCGAACCCTCCTGATGCACCTGGGCCAGCAGCTCGAGCAGACGCGGCGAAAGACCCTCGCCACCGGGCCGGCGGATCGTCCACTGCGGTTGGATGGTGACCTGATGCATTCGGGTTATTCCTTAAGTCATCCACAGCATATGCCTCATGCCGCCCACGCCGTATTGCGTCACAGAGGGAGCTCACGTAGATTGCGAGCCGTGGAAACGGCCTTCAATTGTGCCGTCGAAAGCATATTACAAAGTGAGCAGCCCGCCGTTTTTCAGCCAGCCGCCAGCCCCGGAGACCCCATGCCAGACCAGCCTTCCACAGCCCATCGCGCCTTGCTCGATACCTTGATCGCACAGCACAAGGATCTGCCCGGCGCGCTGATGCCTTTGCTGCACGCGGTGCAGGACAGCATCGGCTATGTGCCCGACAGCGCCGTGCCCTCGATTGCCACGGCCCTCAATCTCTCGCGCGCCGAAGTGCATGGCGTGATCACTTTTTATCACCACTTCCGCAGCGAGCCCGCGGGCCGCACGGTGGTGCAGGTCTGCCGTGCCGAGGCTTGCCAGTCTTGCGGCGCCGACGAGTTGCTCGCACATGCGGAAGAACGCCTGGCCTGCTCCTCGCATCACACCTCGGAAGACGGCTCGTTCACGCTCGAACCCGTGTATTGCCTCGGCTTGTGCGCCTCCTCACCGGCGATTCGCATTGGCGAGCGCCTGCATGCCCGCATGACGCCCGAGAAGTTCGATCGCCTGATCGACGCGGGAGTGGCAGCATGAGCACGCGCATTTTTGTTTCCTGCGATTCCGCTGCAGTAGCCGTCGGCGCCGATGAAGTCGCGGCGGCGCTGCAAGCGCGGTGCGCGCAGCGCGGCCTTGAGATCGAGCTCGTGCGCAACAGCTCGCGCGGCATGTTCTGGCTGGAGCCCTTGGTCGAGGTCGAGACGCCCGCAGGCCGCGTGGCCTATGGGCCGGTCGATGCTGGCGACGTGGCTGCATTGCTGGATGTCGGCTTGTTGACCGGCGGCGCCCATGCGCTTGGGCACGGCCTGACCGAAGCGATGCCGTACCTCGCCAAGCAGGAGCGCCTGACGTTCCGCCGCATGGGCCTGACCGCGCCGCTCTCGCTGCTCGACTACGAAGACCACGGCGGTTGGGCCGGGCTGCGCAATGCGCTGGCAATGGACGGCGAAGCGATCGTCGACACGGTCACCAAGTCCGGCCTGCGCGGTCGCGGCGGCGCGGCCTTCCCGGCCGGCATCAAGTGGGCGACCGTACGCAAGGCGCAAGCCGCGCAGAAGTACATCTGCTGCAATGCCGACGAAGGCGACTCGGGCACCTTCTCCGATCGCATGGTGATGGAGGGCGATCCCTACATGCTGATCGAAGGCATGACGATCGCCGCCATCGCTGTCGGCGCCACCGAAGGCTACGTCTACATCCGCTCCGAGTATCCCGATGCCGTGCGCACGATGCGCGAAGCGATTCAGATCGCAACCGCAGCCGGCTACCTCGGCGCCAACATCTGCGACAGCGGCAAGACCTTCAACCTGCATGTGCGCATGGCCGCTGGCGCCTATGTGTGCGGCGAAGAAACCGCGATGCTGGAAAGCCTCGAAGGCAAGCGCGGCATCGTGCGCGCCAAGCCGCCGCTGCCCGCGATCCAGGGCCTCTTCGGCAAGCCGACCGTGATCAACAACGTGATCACGCTGGCCACCGTGCCCATCATCCTGGAGCGCGGCGCCCAGTTCTATCGCGACTACGGCATGGGCCGCTCACAAGGCACCCTGCCCTTCCAGCTGACCGGCAACATCCTGCAGGGCGGCCTGATCGAGAAAGCGTTTGGCGTCACCCTGCGCGAGCTGATGGTCGACTTCGGCGGCGGCAGCCGCTCGGGCCGGCCCATCAAGACCGCGCAGGTCGGCGGCCCGCTGGGCACCTACCTGCCCGAGTCGCAATGGGACATCCCGCTCGACTACGAAGCCTACGCGGCCGTCGGTGCGGTGGTGGGTCACGGCGGCATCGTCGTGCACGACGACAGGGCTGATCTGGCCAAGCTCTCGCGCTACGCGATGGAGTTCTGCACGATCGAATCCTGCGGCAAGTGCACGCCCTGCCGCATCGGCTCCACGCGCGGTGTGGAGGTGATCGACAAGATCATCAAGGCCGCGCCGCAAAGCAACGAGAAGCAGCAGCAGACCATCCTGCTGCGCAGCCTCTGCGACACGATGGTCAGCGGCAGCCTCTGCGCGATGGGCGGCATGACGCCCTTCCCTGTGCTGTCCGCGCTCAATCACTTCCCGGAAGACTTCGGTCTGTCCGCCGTGCCCGATACGAAGGCCGCCTGAACCCAGGTTCAGCAGCACTGGAGACCCAAATGCTTGATCACGATATCGATTACGGAACGCCCGCCAGCACTTCCACCAAGGAAGTCACGCTGACCATCGACGGCATGCAGGTGACCGTGCCCGAAGGCACCTCGCTGATGCGCGCGGCGATGGATGCCGGCACGCAGATCCCCAAGCTCTGCGCGACTGACAGCCTGGAGCCCTTCGGCTCCTGCCGCCTGTGCCTGGTGGAGATCGAAGGCCGCCGCGGCTTCCCGGCTTCGTGCACGACACCGGCCGAAGCCGGCATGACCGTGCGCACGCAAACGCCGAAGCTGCAGGAGCTGCGCAAGGGCGTGATGGAGCTCTACATCTCCGATCACCCGCTGGACTGCCTGACGTGCGCCGCCAACGGCGACTGCGAGCTGCAGACGCAAGCCGGCGTGACGGGCCTGCGCAATGTGCGCTACGGCTACGACGGCGCCAACCACCTGAAGGACCAGAAGGACGAGTCCAACCCGTACTTCACCTATGACCCGAGCAAGTGCATCGTCTGCAACCGCTGCGTGCGTGCCTGCGAGGAAACGCAAGGCACCTTCGCGCTGACGATCTCGGGCCGCGGTTTCGAGTCGCGCGTGTCGGCGGGCCAGAGCCAATCGTTCATGGAAAGCGAATGCGTGAGCTGCGGCGCCTGCGTGCAAGCCTGCCCGACCGCCACGCTGCAAGAGAAGAGCGTGATCTGGCTCGGCCAGGCCGAACACAGCGAGATCACCACCTGCGCCTATTGCGGCGTGGGCTGCGGCTTCAAGGCCGAGATGAAGGGCAATGAAGTCGTGCGCATGGTGCCGTGGAAAGACGGCAAGGCCAACGAAGGCCACTCCTGCGTCAAGGGCCGCTTCGCCTGGGGTTATGCGACCCACAAGGACCGCATCACCAAGCCGATGATCCGCGCCAAGATCACCGATCCGTGGAAGGAAGTCAGCTGGGACGAAGCGATCGGCCACGCCGCCTCCGAATTCAAGCGCATCCAGGCCAAGTACGGCCGCGATTCGGTCGGCGGCATCACCTCCTCGCGTTGCACGAACGAAGAGGCTTACCTCGTTCAGAAGCTCGTGCGCGCGGCCTTCGGCAACAACAACGTGGACACCTGCGCGCGCGTCTGCCATTCGCCGACGGGCTACGGCCTTTCGCAGACCTTCGGCACCTCGGCCGGCACGCAGACCTTCAAGTCGGTCGCACAAGCCGACGTGATCATGGTGATCGGCGCCAACCCGAGCGACGCGCACCCGGTGTTCGCCTCGCGCATGAAGAAGCGCATCCGCGAAGGCGCGAAGCTGATCGTCGTCGACCCGCGCAAGATCGAGCTGGTCGCCAGCGCGCATATCAAGGCCGATTTCCACCTGCCGCTGCGCCCGGGCACCAACGTCGCGATGATCACCTCGATGGCTCACGTCATCATGACCGAGGGCCTGGCCGACGAAGCCTTCATCGCCGAGCGTTGCGATGACAAGAGCTTCCGCGAATGGCGCGAGTTCGTGTCGCGTGAAGAGAACTCGCCCGAAGCCTTCGAGGCCGCCACGCGCGTTCCCGCAGCGCTGGTGCGCCAGGCCGCACGTCTTTATGCCACCGGCAATGCCGAAGGCGTGAAGACCGGCAAGCAAGTGAACGGTGCAATCTATTACGGCCTCGGCGTGACCGAGCACGCACAAGGCTCGACGATGGTGATCGGCATCGCCAACCTGGCGATGGCCACCGGCAATGTCGGCCGCGAAGGCGTGGGCGTGAACCCGCTGCGCGGCCAGAACAATGTGCAAGGTTCCTGCGACATGGGCTCTTTCCCGCACGAGCTGCCCGGCTATCGCCACATCTCCGACACCACGGTGCGCAGCCAGTTCGAGGCGCATTGGGGCGTGGAGCTCAACCCCGAGCCGGGCCTGCGCATCCCGAACATGTTCGACGCGGCGCAGGACGGCAGCTTCCGCGGCCTCTACTGCCAGGGCGAGGACATCGTGCAATCCGACCCGGACACGCAACACGTGGCCAGCTCGCTGATGGCGATGGAATGCGTGGTCGTGCAGGACATCTTCCTGAACGAAACCGCGAAGTACGCGCACGTGCTGCTGCCGGGATCGTCGTTCCTCGAAAAGGACGGTACGTTCACGAATGCCGAGCGCCGGATCTCGCGCGTCACCAAGGTGATGCCGCCCTTGTCGGGCCTCGGCGATTGGGAAGTCACGGTCAAGCTCGCCAACGCGCTGGGCTACCCGATGAATTACACGCACCCCGAGCAGATCATGCAGGAGATCGCCTCGCTGACGCCGACGTTCCACGGCGTCAGCTACGAGAAGATCGAGCGCCTGGGCAGCGTGCAATGGCCTTGCAACGAGAACACCGACGAAGCCGGCACCGCGACCATGCACGCCGACAAATTCGTGCGCGGCAAGGGCCGTTTCCTGATCACGAAATACCAGCCCAGCGACGAGAAGGTCACGCGCATGTTCCCGCTGCTGCTGACCACGGGCCGCATCCTTTCGCAGTACAACGTCGGCGCGCAGACGCGGCGCACGCCCAACAACCAGTGGCACGACGAGGACCGCCTGGAGATCCATCCGCATGACGCGCAGGACCGCGGCATCAAGGACGGCGACTGGGTCGGCATCGCGAGCCGCGCCGGCGAGACCGTGCTGCGCGCCATCGTCAGCGAGCGCATGCAGCCGGGCGTGATCTACACGACCTTCCACTTCCCCGAGTCGGGCGCGAACGTGATCACGACCGACAGCTCCGACTGGGCCACCAACTGCCCCGAGTACAAGGTGACGGCGGCGCAGGTCTCGAAGGTGGCACAGCCTTCGGAATGGCAGCGCGAGTACAAGGTCTTCAGCGAACAGCAGCTCGACCTGCTGGCGCAAGGGCGCAATCCCGTGCCGGTGATGGGCAAGTAAGGCGAGAGAACCACAGACCATGCATCTCGAACAACTGGTCAAGATGGCCAACCAGATCGGCGGCTTCTTTGAGGACATGCCGGACCGTGCCGAAGGCATGTCCGGCGTCATGCAGCACCTGCGCAATTACTGGGATCCGCGCATGCGCCGGCAGTTGCTGCAGCATCTCGCGGATGGTGAAGGTGCAGGCATCGGCCTTTCACCCTTCACGCTGGAAGCCTTACTGCTGCATCGCGTGGCGCTGACGCCAGCGGCCGCGGCCGCGGCCTAAAACAGGCTGCCCTGCATATCGTCCTTCGCATCCTTCGCCTCTTTCACTTTCGCCTCTTTCACTTTCGGCGGCTGGAAATGCGCAAGGCTCAAGGGGGCGCGCTCGTGATTCAAGCCGAAGCGCGCGCTGGCTTTTCGGAGCCGCTGCCGCAGCAGTTCGGCCCACAGGCCCTCGCCGCGCATGCGCGTGCCGAAATCGGGATCGTTGTCGCGCCCGCCGCGCATGTCGTGCAGCCGCGCCATGATGCGCGCGGCCTTGGCGGGCTCGTGCTGCTGAAGCCAATCCTTGAACAGCGGCGCCACCTCCCAAGGCAGGCGCAGCGGGATGCTGAAGGCCGAGCGCGCGCCGGCCTCGGCTGCGGCTTCAAGAATGCGCTCGAGTTCGGGCTCGTTCAGGAACGGGATCACCGGCGAGACGCTCACGCCGACATGCACACCCGCCTCCGCCAAGGTCTTGATCGTGCGGATGCGCCGATGCGGCGCCGCCGCGCGCGGCTCCAGCCTTCGTGCCAGATCAGCGTCGAGCGTCGTGACCGACAGGTAGACCGCCACCAGATTGCGCGCCGCCATCGGCGTGATCAGATCGAGATCGCGCTCGATGCCGCTCGACTTGGTGACGATCGAAAACGGGTGCGAACATTCGGCCAGCACCTCGACCAGAGCCCGCGTGATGCCGAGCTTGCGTTCCACCGGCTGATAAGCATCGGTCGCGGTGCCGATGCAGATCGCCTTGGGCTCATAGGCCCGGCTCGCCAGCGCCTTGCGCAGCAGCTCGGCCGCATTGGTCTTGGCGATGATCTTGGTCTCGAAATCGAGGCCCGGCGAGAGGTTCAGATAGCTGTGCGTGGGCCTGGCGAAGCAATAGATGCAGCCGTGCTCGCAGCCGCGATAGGGATTGATCGAGCGGTCGAACGGAATGTCGGGCGACTGGTTGCTGGAGAGGATGCTGCGCGCCGCTTCCTCGATGATCTGCGTGCTCGGCGGCAGGTGCTCTTCGGTCGCCTCCTGGTCGAGCGAACCCCAGCCATCATCGAACTGCTCGCGCTCGCGGCTCTCGAAGCGATGAGCGATCGCCCAGGCGCTGCCGCGGCCCTTGAGAGCATCGGCTTGGACGTAAAGAGGCGGCTTGGTCGGCATACTGGTTATTTATACAGTATCGAGGGCGGCCGCGCAATATGATCGCCAGAACAGAATGAGGGATAGAGATGCGAGTCTTGATATTCGGCGCGACCGGCATGGTCGGCCAAGGCGTGCTGCGTGAATGCCTGGAGGCGACTGATGTCGAGCAGGTGCTTTGCGTGGGGCGCACGCCGCTGGGACGGCAAGAACCGAAGCTGGCTGAGCTGGTGACGCGCGACCTGCACGATCTCGCCAGCGTCGAAGCGCAACTGCGCGGCTTCGATGCCTGCTTCTTCTGCCTCGGCGTTTCCTCGGCCGGCATGAGCGAAGAGCAGTACCGCAATCTGACGTACGACCTGACCATTAGCGCCGCCGAGACTTTGGTGCGGCTGAACCCCGGCATGAGCTTCGCCTACGTGTCGGGCGCCGGCACTGATTCGAGCGAGAAAGGCCGCAGCATGTGGGCGCGCGTCAAGGGCGCCACGGAGAACCGGCTGATGGCGCTGCCCTTCAAGGCCGCCTACATGTTCCGTCCGGGCTTGATCTTGCCGATGGACGGCATTCAATCGAAGACGCGGGCCTATCGGATCTTCTACGACATCCTCGGCCCACTGCTGCGACTGGCCCGCCGCTTCATGCCGGGCATGGCGACCACGCGCTCCTTGGGCCAGGCGATGCTGGCAATGGCACGCCGCGGCTCGGGCGGCAAGATCATCGAGGCGGCCGGCATCAACGCCCTGGCCGAGGGCAAGGTCTAGGCGCCGGGATCTTCGTACATGTAGCGCCGCGTCAGCGGCTGCCCCGATGAGCCACCGCCTTCAGGACGGCGGCCGGCAAGGATCTGGTAAATGCCGAGACTGCCCGACTCGAACTCCATCGCGCTGGCCGCCATGTAGAGGCGCCAGATTCGATAGGTCGATTCACTGACATAGTTCAGCGCCTCTTCATGATGCGCATCGAGATTGCTGACCCACTGCCTCAGCGTCAGCGCATAGTGTGACCGCAGGCCCTCGACATCGAGAATCTCGAAGCGCTTGAGCTCCATCTCGCGCTGCACATTGCTGAGCAGATCGAGCTCGCCATCGGGGAACACATACCGGTTGATGAACTGCGCCGACAGGGCCTGGCCCCAACCCTCTTCATCGTGCGTGATGCCGTGGTTCAAGAAGAGCCCGCCGGGCTTCAGCAACTCATGCACCTTGGCAAAGTACTGCGGCAGGTTCTTCAGACCCACATGCTCGAACATGCCGACGCTGGAAATCTTGTCGTAGCGAAGCTCCTCGCCCTCGCAGTGCAGGTCGCGGTAGTCACGCAGTTCGAGGTTGACGCGCCCGCTCAGGCCCGCCGCGTCGATGCGCTCCTTCGCCAGCGCCAGTTGCCGCGCACTCAGCGTCACGCCGTAAGCCTGCACGCCGTAGTGGCGCGCCGCATGCATGGCCAGCGCACCCCAGCCGCAGCCGATGTCCAGATAACGCTCGCCGGGCGCGAGCCGGAGCTTGCGGCAGATGTGGTCCAGCTTGGCCTGCTGGGCCTCGGCCAGCGTGGCGTCCTGACGCTCGAAGTAAGCGCATGAATAGACCATCGCCGGGTCGAGCCACAGCGCGTAGAAATCATTCGAGACGTCGTAGTGGAAGGCGATCGCCTCGCGGTTCTCGGCCTTGCTGTGTTCGCGCACATTGGGCGCGGCCAGCTCCGAGGAACCGTTCACGTCCATGCCACCGCTCAAGCCCAGGATACGCAGCAGCACCTTGAAGCGCTGCATCGCCGGCAAGCGCAGGTCCTGCAGAAAATCCTTGAGGCTCAGCGCGGCAAAGAAGTCGCCTTCGATCTCAAGATCGCCGCGAAAATAGGCGTCCGCGAAACGCAGCGGATCGCGGCCCGCCACGAGGCGGTGCAGCAGGCCGGCGTCCGACAGGTTCAAGGTGAAATCGGGTTCGCGCGTCTGCCCGGCTCTCTGCCCCAGCAGCATCACTCCGGGGCTGTCATCCATGCGCAGGCCCACGCTGCCGGGGTAGGCTGAGAACAGCTGCCGCGCCACGTCAGCCCAGGTCTGCAGAACCGGATGGACGGCCGGCGGCGTTCCCACTCCCGAGCGCCGAAACTCCGGCGCGTCGGGTTGTGAATAGGGTTCCTGGCAGTCCATGATTCAGTATGGGCAATCGCGAGGCCAGATTCAAACGCCAGACGGATGCTGATGGATGCTGATGGATGCCTGCCGCCCTATTTCTGCGCTGTTGCCGCCTTCAGATCCTGCGCCATTTGCAGATGGTGCTGAAGCGTGGGCAGCGTCTTGGCGGCGAAAGCCTTCACATCAGCGTCCTTCGCATCGTTGGAGGCCTTCGTGAAGAGCTTGACGGCATCCTCATGAGCGTCGACGCCAACGGTCTCCGCATACTTTTCATCGAATTTCGCACCCTCGTGCGTGCCCAGCATCTTCAGCTTGGCTTTCTGCGTGAGTGAAGGCTCGTCGGGCAACTTCACGCCCTTGGCCGCCGCCAGCGTGGCGAGTTCCTGCCCGGCTTGCGTGTGGTCATCGATGATCTTCTGCGCGAACTCCTTGACCTTCGGGTTCGAGGATTTCGTCAGCGCCAGGCGGCTGCCTTCGATCTCCATCTGGCCGGCGTGCGCGGCGTCCTTCATGAAGGCGGCATCGCGGTGGGCGACGCTGTCGGCCACGGCACTCTCGCTGCCCATCACGGCAGACAGGCAGATCAGGGGCACGATCAGGGAACGGATGTATTTCATGGTGGGCTCCAATCTTTGTATGAATCGAGTCGTTTTCGGCAAGCGGCGTGCCGCCTCGGTCAACGCTTCGTTTCCGCGACGCAAGGCGCCTGCCACTCGCGCAACTCGGTCGCCAGCAGCACATAACCGTCTGCCTCGGCGCGCTTGATCAGCGCGTCCACGTTGTCGTCGTTGACCTGCTCGTGGCCGATGCCGCGGAGCAGCAGGCGATAGGTTTGATCGATCGAATCCAGTTCAGTCCTGTTCATGCATTTCTCCTCTTGTGGCGGATGCCATGAACAGGCAATTGGCGAGCCCATGTTTCAGCTTGAGTTGGAGCGGGACTTCTGGCAAATGCTGCGGCAAGCATTGCCACCGACGGCACGCCGGGAAACGCGTCAGCAAGTTCCTACAAACACTAGGCTTGCAGCCCGACACCGCTCAAGCGCCGCTTCCCCGATAAATGCCTTCGAGCATTGCTGCTCGTTCCATCGCCGGCGTGGAAGCTGGCATTTCCTCTTCCCAGGAGATTTCTGATCATGAGTCACAGCCACAACCATCGTCCGGACGACGAACCTCGGCACGCCACCAACCGCCGCGGCCATCCGCGCCACGACGCTTATCGGCATGGCGGCCACGCCGTCGACTTCGACGAGGACTTCGACGAGGACCTGCAGGCACGCGACGGCTTCGGCCCATCGTCCGGCGACGAGGCCTACGAGCCGCCTGCGCAGCGCGCCAACAGCAGCAGTTGAGGCGAGCATGGCTCGCGTGATCTGGAAAGGCGCCATCAGCTTCGGCCTGGTGCACATTCCCGTGAGCCTTTACCCGGCGGCGCGCGAAGACGACATCGACTTCGACTGGCTCGACCGCCGCTCGATGGACCCGGTCGGCTACAAGCGCGTCAACAAGCGCACGGGCCGCGAGATTGCCAAGGACGACATCGTCAAGGGCGTCAAGCAGGCAGACGGCGACTACGTGCTGGTCAGCGATGAAGAGATCCGCGAGGCCTATCCCAAGACCACGCAGACCATCGAAATCGAGGCCTTCGTCGGCGCCGATGAAATTCCCTTCCTGTTTCTTGAGCGACCCTATTACCTCGAACCCCTGGGCAAGAGCGCGAAGGTCTATGCCTTGCTGCGTGAGGCCATGGCGCACGCAGGCCGCATCGGCATTGCGCGAGTGGTGATGCACAACAAGGAGCATCTGGCCGCGCTGATCCCGACCGGGCCCGCGCTGCTGCTCAACACCTTGCGCTGGCCTAACGAAATACGTCCCTGGACAGAACTCAAGTTCCCGCCGGAGGGCAAGAGCGCCGCAGGCCTCAAGGAAGCCGAGCTGAAGATGGCCGGACAACTGATTGCCGACATGCAAACCAAGTTCCACGCCGACGATTACGCCGACAGCTTCAAGGACGCCATCCAGGCCCTGATCGACCAGAAGGCCAAGGCCGGCAAGACCGAGAAGGTCACGGTACTGGAAACCGCCGACGGTGATGCCACCGCGCCCTCGAATGTGGTTGATCTCAGCGACCTGCTCAAGCGCAGCCTGGCCAAGGGCAAGAGCGCTGCCAAGACAACGTCCGCCCGCAAGAAGGCTTGAGGGATTGAAGCCCATGAGCGACCGATTGCAGGACTATCGCCGCAAGCGGAACTTCGATCTGACGAGCGAGCCTTCAGGCAAGGAGGACGCGGCTGGGCGAAAAGCCAAGGCGCTCTCGTTCGTGATTCAAAAGCACGCCGCACGCGCGCTGCACTACGACTTCCGCCTTGAGCTCGACGGCAGCCTGAAGAGCTGGGCCGTGCCCAAGGGGCCGAGCCTCGATCCGCAGGACAAGCGCATGGCGGTCCATGTCGAGGATCACCCGCTCTCTTACGCGAGCTTCGAGGGCACGATCCCCGCCGGCCAATACGGGGCCGGCACGGTGATCGTGTGGGACCGCGGAACCTGGCTTCCGATCGGTGATCCGCACGCCGGCTACAAGGCCGGCAAGCTCAAGTTCGAGCTGCACGGCGAGAAGTTGCAGGGCCACTGGACGCTGGTGCGCATGCGCGGCCGCGGCACCGAGAAGCAGGAGCCCTGGCTGCTGATCAAGGAGCGCGACAAGGAAGCCCGGCCCGCGTCGGAATTCAACGTCGTGGAAGCGCAGCCGGACAGCGTGAAGACGCAGAAGAAGGGCAAGACACCGCGCAAATCGGCTGCGCTGCCCTTGACGCTGGCGCCGCAGCTCGCGACGCTCGTCGATGCCGTCCCCAAGAGCGACGAATGGCTGTGGGAACTGAAGTTCGACGGCTACCGCCTGCTGACGCGCGTCGACGGCGGCGAGGTGCGCCTGTTCACACGCAACGGTCACGACTGGACGAGCAAGCTCAAAGGCCTGGCCAAGCAGATCGCCAGTCTGAGTCTTGGCAGCGCCTGGCTCGACGGCGAGATCGTGGTGCTCGGGTCCAAGGGCGCGCCAGATTTTCAGGCCTTGCAGAACGCGTTCGACAGTGCGCGCACGGAGGACATCGTCTACTACGTCTTCGACCTGCCTTTTCACGCGGGCGAGGATCTGCGTTCGCGGCCCTTGCGTGAGCGCCGCTCGCGGCTGCGCGAACTGCTGGGCGATGACGTGAAGGCCGCGCGCATTCGCTACAGCGAGGACTTCGCCGTCGCACCCGCGGAGTTGCTGCATACGGCCTGTGAATTGCGCATGGAAGGCTTGATCGGCAAGCGCGCGGATTCGAGCTATGTGTCGCGCCGCTCGGCCGACTGGATCAAGCTCAAATGCACGCAGCGCCAGGAGTTCGTGATCGCCGGCTACACCGATCCCAAGGGCAGCCGGCAGGGGCTGGGCGCCTTGCTGCTGGCAGTGCACGACAAGACCGGTGCGCTGCGTTACGCGGGCGATGTCGGCAGCGGCTTCAGCGATCTCGCGCTGCGTTCGCTCACCGAGAAGCTGAAGGAGCAGGCCGCGGAACGCCCGCCCTTTGAAGCGGGCGAGAAGAGCCCGATCAGCGGCAAGGTGCATTGGGTCAAGCCCAAGCTCGTCGCCGAGGTTTCGTTCAGCGAATGGACGAAGGAAGGCCGCGTCCGCCACGCCGTCTTTCACGGCTTGCGCGGTGACAAGCCCGCGAGTGTGATTTCGCGTGAAGAGGCCGTGACGCCGACGAAAACGCCGACGAAAACGAAGAGTGCTCCCACCGCCTTGCCGGCCAAGCTCAAGCTCACCCATCCCGATCGCGTGATCGACCAGAGCACGGGCATCACGAAGCTCGAACTGGCCGAGTACTACGCCGGCGCCGCCAAGCTGATGCTGCCGCACCTGAAGGAGCGCCCGGTGGCCCTGGTGCGAGCGCCCGACGGCATCGACCACGCCCAGCTGTTCTTCCAGAAGCACGCCGAGGGCCTGAAGGTGCCGGGCTTGAAGCTGCTCGATCGCAGGCTCGACCCTGGGCATGCGCCTCTGCTCGAGATCGCCAACGCCGGCGCCCTGCTCGGCGCGGTGCAGATGAACGTGATCGAGTTCCACACCTGGAACGCACGCGCCGCTTCCATCGAGAAACCCGACCGCATGACCTTCGACCTCGACCCCGGCGAGGGCGTGGCTTGGCCGCGAATTCAGGAGGCTGCTCAGCTGATGCAGACGCTGCTCGAAGAGCTTTCGCTGGTCGGCTTCCTGAAGACGAGCGGCGGCAAAGGCCTGCACATCATCGTGCCGTTCCGGCCGACCCTCGGCTGGGCCGCGATGAAGGGCTTGTCGCAGGCCGTCGTGCAGCACATGGCGGCGACGCTGCCGCAGCGCTTCGTCGCCAAGAGCGGCCCGAAGAATCGTGTCGGCAAGATCTATGTCGACTACCTGCGCAATGGCCGCGGAGCGACCACGGCCAGCGCCTGGTCGGCGCGCGCGCGACCGGGCATGGGTGTGTCGGTACCGGTCGAATGGAGCGAACTCAAGACGCTCAAGAGCGGCGCGCATTGGACGGTGCGTGATGCCGCTGAACGCCTCGCCCTGAAGGACGCGTGGCACGGCTATTCAACGGCCGGCCGCCAGAGCCTGAAGACGGCGATGCGCGTGCTCGACTTCGTGCTGCCCTCCGAGAAATAAGGCTTGACGGATGCTTTGTTGCGCCGTCGGCGCTGTGTAGGCCTGCGCCTACGCCTCAACGTCACCGAGGCCGACTGTCACAAAATGTAAATAGCCGGACGATCGCTGAACTCTTTCAACGGATTTTCAAGCGGCTCATGAAACTCTCCATCGTCTCCCGTGCAGCAGCGCTCGCTCTGGCGAGAGCACTGGGCACGACCTTGGTGGTCGGCGTGACCTTCAGCCTGTCCTTCGCGCTGTTGCGCTACTGGCATCTGCCCGGAGGTGATGAGCCCGACAGCGCAGCCTTGCTCGCCAAGGCGCCGCGGACGCATCGGCAAGAGGCACCGCAACTGGCGCGTCAGGAGACGGTGCTGCAGCAATCACCGCAACAGCTCGGCGCCCGGTCGCCCGCGATGATCGGTGCCACGGATGCAGCCTTCATCGGCACACCCAATGAATGAACGAACGAACGAATGAGTGAGTGAAAAGAAAACGCCCCTCGCGGGGCTTCTTCATCATGGGGTGACGCCAGCGCCGGTGCCGACCGATCAGTACGCGTCGCCGCCGCCGCTGTAGCCCGGTGCGAGATTCTCGAACTTGGTATGCATGCGCTGGAAGTGCAGCTTCACCGTGCCGACCGGACCGTTACGCTGCTTGGCGATGATGATCTCCGCCACACCGGGCTCCTTGCACTCGTCCTTGGTGTAGTACTCGTCGCGGTAGATGAACATGATGATGTCGGCATCCTGCTCGATGGCGCCTGATTCGCGCAGGTCGGACATCATCGGTCGCTTGTCGGGCCGCGTTTCCACCGAGCGGTTGAGCTGCGAGAGCGCGATCACGGGGCACTGCAGTTCCTTGGCCAGCGCCTTCAGGCCGCGAGAGATTTCACCGATCACGGTCGCGCGGTTTTCTTCATTGCCGCCGTTGCCGCTCATCAGCTGCAAATAGTCGATCACGATCAGGCCCAGCTTGCCGCAGATACGTGCCTGCCGTCGCGCGCGTGCACGCACCTCGCTCGGCGAAAGGCCCGGGCTTTCATCAATGAAGATGCTGGACTTGCCGAGCTTGTCGACGGCCTCGCTGAGGCGGCCCCATTCATCGTCGGCCAGGCGCCCGGTGCGCAGATGACTTTGGTCGATGCGGCCGATCGAACCCACCATCCGCAACGCCAGCTGCGCCGCGCCCATTTCCATCGAGTAGATGACAACGGGCAGGCCTTCGTTGATCGCGACGTTCTCGGCGATGTTCACGGCGAAGGCCGTGTTGTGCGTGAGCACGTCGCCATCGGTGATGTACAGATGCGAGGGATGGCTTACCGCGATGCACTGGCACTCTGCCGTTCGACTCGGCTCAATGCTCGCGATGTTCAGGCGCTTCTCGCGCGCCCACCGCTCCGGCAAGCGCACTTGCTTCTCCGACAGCAAGAACAGCGAGCGCGGCTCCGGATGCGAAATGTGCAGGACATGTGCTGGCAGCCCCGCGATCCGCATGCCCGCGACATCGCGATAGTGCGGCTGCTTCATGCTGACACTGCACCAGCCGCCGAGCGATCGCACCAGTTCGGCGATGTCAGCCGCCAGGCGCGCACTGCTGGTGGACAGACGCACGCTGCCCCAACGCTCAACCCAACCGTCGGTATCGAGCAGGCCCCGCAGCACATCCCGACGCCGTTCGCGATTGGCGGTCAGGTACTGTCGCGGAATGAACTTCTGATCGCTGGCAAGACCCGAAAGTTCGAGCGCCTGAAGTGCCACGCGCAGCGGATTGGCCTGCGATCCGGCGATGCCCGGCACATGACCGCGATCTTCGCGGACGATGCGGTAGTCATAGCCACCAGCTTCCGTCACCATCATGCCCTCGCCAATGCGTGCATTGACGCGGCCGACGATCTCCGGTGAAGCCGTGGAGAAGCGCACGGAGCCCGTGCCCGTGAGGTTGCCATCGCCCAGCAGGCAGCCCAGCAGCCACGGGTCGATGGGCAAGTCATCGTCATGCCCGAAATCGCCACTGGCACGCTCGATCCACACACGATTCTGATAGCGCTTCTTGCCCAGCAGCACGCGCAGCTCGGCCGTACTCAAGACGCGGGGAGCCGGCCAGTGCCGGCACATGACTTGCCACAGATGCTCGTCACAGCATTCGGCCGAGCGGCCATCGGAGAACTGAACGCGGAAGACGGCCTTGCTGCCCTGCGGATAGATACCCTGCACGATGGACGGACGGCCATCCACGGAGGCCAAGGCATCGCCAATCTCCAGCTCGCCCATGCGCTTCCAACCCGTGCGCGTACGCACCTGAGCATCGAGCGGCTGGGCTTTGCCCATCGAGGGACGCGCGGCCAGCACGATCAGGTCGCCGCCTTGCAGGCCGGCGGTCATGCGGTCCAGATCGTAGAAGCCGGTGCGCACGCCGGTCACGTCTTCGGCGCCGTTCTCGGCCAGTTCGTTGACGCGGTCGATCAGCGCGACCACGAGGTTATCCATGCTGTGGAAACCCTGGTTGCTGCGCGAGCCTTCTTCGCCGATGCGGAAGATCTTGCCTTCGGCCTCGTCAAGAATCTGGTTCACCGCACGGCCTTGCGGCTGCAGAGCGGCGGTGGCGATCTCATCGCTCACGCTGACGAGTTTGCGCAGGATGGCGCGCTCGCGCACGATCTCGGCATAACGGCGCAGATTGGCGGCGCTGGGCACGCTCTGCGCCAAGGCGTTGAGGTAGGCCAGACCACCGCAATCGTCGGCCTTGCCGAGCGAGGTGAGCTCTTCAAACACCGTCACCACGTCGGCGGGCTTGCCGCCGCTGATGAGCTTTCCAACGGCCGCGAAGATCAGCTTGTGTTCGTAGCGATAGAAGTCGCCGTCGACCACCAGATCGCCGGCGCGGTCCCACGCCGAGTTGTCGATCAGGAGGCCGCCGAGCACGCTTTGCTCGGCTTCAACCGAGTGCGGCGGCACGCGCAAGCGGGCAATTTCGTCGTCTTGCAACGGGGGATTCGAGAAGATCGCTGACATAGGGGGAACTATAAGTCGGGCACCCACAAAGGCCTGTGGATAAGCCTGTGGGAATACGGTGGATTGCGCTGTATATCGTCGTTAGCGGGCAGTCGCCGCTTCTAAACAAACCTCGGTGCGAAGCCGGCATGTTCCGGCCCGTATCCGCCGACATCAGCGGGTTCGGAGGTGGATACGGGCCGGGACGTGTTGGCGGTATGGCGCGCAGGTCTTGGCAAAAGAATTCATTCTGCGACGAGCGGGCGATTGAAGCCGGAGCGTCCCTGCCCCTGATGACCTCCGAACCCGCTTATGTCGGCCATCAGGGGCAGGAACACTCCAGCTTCTTCCAGCACTGGTGTTCTTCGGCGAGCCCTCACGCGGGCGCCCGTCGTCTCAACAAACCTCGGTGCGCAGCCAGCATGTTCCGGCCCGTATCCGCCGACATCAGCGGGTTCGGAGGTGGATACGGGCCGGGACGTGCTGGCGGTATGGCGTGCAGGTCGTGGCAAAAGAATTCATTCTGCGACGAGCGGGCGAATGAAGACGGAGCGTCCCTGCCCCTAACGACCTCCGAACCCGCTGATGTCGGCAGTCAGGGGCAGGAACACTCCGCCTTCTTCCGGCATTGCTCTTGTGCCGGAATGAAAAAAGCCGATGACTTGCGCCATCGGCTTTTGCAGCGGGAAGCTGAAGCTTATTCGGCTTCGGCAACCACTTGCACGGTCACTTCGACGACGACGTCGGTGTGAGCGGCAACGCTGATGGGGAACTCCCCGACGGCCTTCAGCGGGCCCAGCGGCAGGCGAACCTGCGACTTGGTCACTTCGATGCCGAGCTTGCTGATCGCTTCAGCGATGTCAGCATTGGTGACGGAACCGAACAGGCGGCCATCAACACCGGCCTTCTGGGCGATGGTGACGGTCTTGCCGGCCAGGCCTTCGCCGAGCTTTTGAGCAGCGGCCAGCTTTTCAGCGGCGAGCTTTTCGAGTTCGGCGCGCTTGGCTTCGAATTCCTTGATGGCGGCAGCGGTAGCACGGCGGGCTTGGCGCGTCGGGATCAGGAAGTTACGGGCGTAGCCGTCCTTGACCTTGACCACATCGCCCAGGCCGCCCAGGTTGGCCACTTTTTCAAGCAAGATGATTTGCATGGTGGTGACTCCTTAGACCTTGTGCTGGTCGCTGTACGGCAGCATGGCCAGGAAGCGCGAGCGCTTGATGGCGACGGTCAGCTGACGCTGGAAGAAAGCGCGCGTGCCAGTCAGACGAGCCGGCGTGATCTTGCCGTTTTCGCCGATGAAATCGCGCAGCGTGTCGATGTCCTTGTAGTCGATCTGCTCAACACCGGTGACGGTGAAGCGGCAGAAACGCTTGCGACGGAACAGCAGGGATTGTTGGTTGCGCTTGGGCTTCTTGTCTTTGGAGAAGCGACCTTTACCGCGTGGTGGTGGCATTTTGAACCTCGTTAAATTTGTGACGATCCGGATCGAACAATTCAGGCGGTGACTTCAACGGCTTGGGGCACGATCTCAAACGATGTGACGTGGAAAATCATTCCTCGTCCATTGCGCTGGTGGCTCAGGAACCCTGTGAACAGGGCCTCGGCGCCGACTCCCAACGCTTGCAATCGCTTGCAGATCTCTCCGACCCCGAACGCCTTGATCTCCAGGGAGACCTGACGCGGCTTGCCAGCTTCTTGCGCCTGACCCTCATGCTTCAAGCCGAGGTCCAGGGCCATCAAACCGGCCGGGGTGTAGCGGATCGCTCCTGCTTGCAGCACCTGGGCGCGAAGAATCAGTTGATTCACGCCGAGAGTTTTTGCTGCAAACCGTTTGTGTCAATCACCCAATACTTCAGGCAGTGGCTTCTTGCGGGGCCTTGCGAGCCTCTTCGCGCTCAACGGCCTTCATCATCACGGACGGCGTGGTGATGGCCTTGTCTTGCAGCACGGTCATGTGGCGCAGGACGGCGTCGTTGAAGCGGAAGCCCGTTTCGAGTTCAGCCAGGGTTTCCTTGCTGCATTCGATGTTCAGGCACAGGTAATGGGCCTTGGCCAGCTTCTGGATCAGGTACGCCAGTTGACGGCGGCCCCAGTCTTCGACGCGGTGAACCACACCACCACCGGTGGTGATCAAGCCCTTGTAACGCTCCAGCATGGCCGGAACTTGTTCGCTTTGATCCGGATGGATCAGCAGAACGATTTCATAGTGACGCATAAATACTCCTTGTGGATTCCGGGCTCGGTCGCGGGATGCGTCCAAGCTCGTGGAAGCTGTGCCTAAGCGTCATGTCGATAGGCACAGCAAGGGGGAACCGAGGATTCTAGCAGGAATCAGGGTTTGCGCAAAGACTCGAGCATCCGCGCCTGCTGCGGGCCGGGCGGCCGGGTGACCAGGCTCACCAGGACGACGGCCGCAAAGGCCGCCGGCACGCCGAACACGCCGGCCGACAGCGGCTGGATGCCCCACCACAGCTTGGGCGCCGTGTGCATGCCCAGCAGCTCATGCAGCCAGGGCTGGGCGATCGCCATGTAGTAAGCCGTGATGAGCAGGCCACCGAGCATGCCGGCCATCGCGCCGGCCGCATTGGCGCGGCGCCAGAAGATCCCGAGCACGAGCACCGGGAAGAACACCGCGCCGGCGAAAGAGAAGGCCGCAGACACGAGGAACAGGATGTCGGCCGGCTTCTGCGTGGCCACGGCGGCAGCGGCCAGCGCGGTGGCGAGCAGGATGGCCTTGGACAAGGTCACGCGGCCGGCCGAAGGCACGACCGGGTTGATCGCGCGATGGACGACATCATGCGAAAGCGCCGAGGAGATCGTCAGCAGCAATCCGTCGGCCGTGGACAGCGCGGCCGCGAGTCCGCCGGCCGCGACCATGCCTGAGATCACATACGGCAGCCCCGCCAGTTCGGGTGTGACGAGCATCACCAGATCGCCGCCGAGCTTGAGCTCGCCGAGCTGCAGAATGCCGTCGCCATTGACGTCCTGCACCGACAGCAGCGAAGGGTCGACGCGTGACCACTGCCCGATCCAGGCCGGCAGATCGTGGATCGGCGTACCGACCAGATGGTTGAAGACCTCGGCCTTGACCATCACCGCCAGCGCCGGCGCGGTCAGGTACAGCAGCGCGATGAAGAACAGCGACCAGGCCACCGAGCGGCGCGCTTCGGCCACCGAGGGCGTGGTGTAGTAGCGCGTGAGGATGTGCGGCAGGCCCGCCGTCCCCAGCATCAGGCAGAACACCAGCGCGACGAAGTTGTGGCGCGAATCGTCGAACTGCTGCACCTGCTCGGGCGTGCCTTCCGGGTCGCCCGCAAAAGCCTGGGCCTGCGGCGGCATGCCGGCCAGCGGCTGGGTGCCGGCTTCATTCATGGCCAGCTCGCGCTGCCAGCGCTCAGTCGCCTCAGCCACGGTGCGCGGCAAGGCGGCCTGGCGCTTCTCGGCGGCCTGGATCTGCGCCAGCGCGGTGTCATGCGTCTTGAGCTGGGCCACCGCTTTGGCTGCCTCCAGGCGATCTTGCGCCAAGGCGTCGGGCACATCCTGGAGCTTGGCCCGCAGCACGTCGGCGCGCTTGGCGTAGACGGCGCGCACGGCCAACTCGGCCGGGTCGTTGATCAGCGCCTGCTCGCGCTCGGCCAGCGTCTTCATCTGCTGGCCATACACGGCCTGTGGCACCGGCGTGCCGGTCTGCTTGATGCCGAGCCACACGACGGGCACGAGATAAGCCGCAATCAGGATCACGTACTGCGCCGCCTGCGTCCAGGTGACCGCGCGCATGCCGCCCAGGAACGAGCACACCAGCACACCGCCAAGGCCGACAAACACGCCGATCTCGAAGTTCATGCCGGTCAGCCGCGTGATGATCAGGCCCACGCCGTAGATCTGCGCGACCAGGTAGACGAAGGACACGAGCACCGTGCATAACGCCGCCATCAAGCGCACAGCGCCGGAGCCATAGCGCGCGGCCAGAAAGTCCGGCAAGGTGTAGCCGCCAAAGCGCCGCAGATACGGCGCCAGCAGAATCGCGACGAGGCAGAAACCGCCCGTCCAGCCCAGGACATAGGCCAGGCCGCCGAAGCCCGACAGATAGAGCGTGCCCGCCAGCCCGATGAACGAGGCCGCGCTCATCCAGTCGGCACCGGCGGCCATGCCGTTATAGAAGGCCGGCACGCGGCGGCCGGCCACAAAGTATTCGTCGGGATCGGTCGTGCGGCTCAGCGCGCCGATCACCGCATAGACGCCCACCGTGCCGGCCAGGAAAGAAAAGCCGATCCAGGTCTTGGACAGGCCCATCTGCTCGAGCAAGCCAAGCACGAGTACGAACAACACGAAGCCGAGCGTGTACCAGGCGTAGATGCGGTTGAGACGAGAGACAAAAGAAGGCACGGCCGCATCATCCCTGATGCGGCCGTGCGCCGTGCCTATCGGAAGACCTGATTACTTGCGCGAGGCGATGCGCTGCCAGGTTTCGATCACGGAGTCAGGATTCAGCGAGATGGATCCAATGCCCTCTGCCACCAGCCAGTCGGCAAAGTCCGGATGGTCACTGGGGCCCTGGCCGCAGATGCCGACGTACTTGCCGGTGGCGCGGCAGGCGTTGATGGCGCGCGAGATCATGGCCTTGACGGCCGGATCGCGTTCATCGAAGTCACCGGCCAGTTGCTCCAGGCCTGAATCGCGATCGAGGCCCAGGGTCAGCTGAGTCAGGTCGTTAGAGCCGATCGACATGCCATCGAAGTGTTCAAGGAACTGATCGGCCAGAATGGCGTTGGAAGGCACTTCGCACATCATGATCACGCGCAGGCCATCGCTGCCGCGCTTGAGGCCGCGCTCGGCCAGCATCTCCAGCACGCGCTGCGCCTGGCGCACGGTGCGCACGAAGGGCACCATGATCTCGACGTTGTCGAGGCCCATGTCCTTGCGCACGCGCTTGAGCGCTTCGCACTCCATCGCGAAGGCATCCTGGAACTCGCCGCTGATGTAGCGCGAGGCGCCGCGGAAGCCGAGCATCGGGTTCTCTTCATCGGGCTCGTAGCGCGAACCGCCGATCAGCTTGCGGTACTCATTGCTCTTGAAGTCCGACAGACGCACGATCACCGGGCGCGGGAAGAAGGCGGCGGCAATCGTCGCGATGCCTTCGACCAGCTTGTCCACGTAGAAGGCGCGCGGCGAGGCGTGACCACGCGCCACCGATTCGACGGCCTTCTTCAGGTCGGCATCGATGTTCGGATAGTCGAGGATCGCCTTCGGGTGGACGCCGATATTGTTGTTGATGATGAACTCGAGCCGCGCCAGGCCCACGCCTGCCGAAGGCATCTGCGCGAAGGTGAAGGCCAGTTGCGGGTTGCCCACGTTCATCGAGATCTTGACCGGGCAATACGGCAGCTCGCCGCGGTGCACTTCGCTGATTTCGGTTTCAAGCAGGCCGTCGTAGATGTAGCCGGTGTCGCCTTCGGAGCAGACCACGGTGACGAGTTGGCCGTCCTTGAGCAGTTCGGTGGCATCACCGCAGCCGACCACGGCCGGGATGCCGAGCTCACGCGCAATGATGGCCGCGTGGCAGGTGCGGCCGCCTCGGTTGGTGACGATGGCGGCAGCGCGCTTCATCACCGGCTCCCAGTTCGGGTCGGTCATGTCGGCCACCAGCACGTCGCCGGGTTGCACACGCTCCATCTCGGCGATGCTGTGCACGATGCGGACCGGACCGGTGCCGATCTTCTGGCCGATCGCGCGGCCTTCGACGAGAACCGTGCTCTGGCCCTTGAGCTTGTAGCTGAGCTCGACCTGGCCCTCGGCCTGGCTCTTCACCGTCTCCGGGCGCGCCTGCAGGATGTAGATCTGACCATCGACGCCGTCACGGCCCCACTCGATGTCCATCGGGCGCTGGTAGTGCTCTTCGATGATCAGCGCATAACGCGCCAGTTCGACGATCTCGGTGTCGTTCAGCGAGTAGCGGTTGCGCGCTTCGGGCACGGTGTCGACCGTGCGCACGAGCTTGCCGTTAGCGGCCTTCTCTTCGGCGCTGGCAAACTCCATGCGGATCAGCTTGGAGCCGAGGTTGCGGCGGATGACGGCCGACTTGCCGGCCCTCAATGCGGGCTTGTGAACGTAGAACTCGTCAGGGTTGACGGCGCCCTGCACCACCGTCTCGCCGAGACCGTAGCTGGAGGTGATGAAGACCACGTCCTTGAAGCCGCTCTCGGTGTCGATCGTGAACATCACGCCGGCCGAGCCGAGGTCGGAGCGCACCATGCGCTGCACGCCGGCCGACAGCGCCACATCGGCATGGGCAAAGCCCTTGTGCACGCGGTAGCTGATGGCGCGGTCGTTGTAGAGCGAGGCGAAGACTTCGCGCATCTTGTGCAGCACGTCCTCGATGCCGACCACGTTCAGGAAGGTCTCCTGCTGGCCCGCGAACGAAGCATCGGGCAGGTCTTCCGCGGTCGCGGAAGAACGCACGGCGAACGAAGCGTCAGGGTTGCCTGCGGTCAGCTGCGCAAAGGATTCGCGCACCGCCGCTTCGAGCGCGGCCGGGAAAGGCTGCGCCTCGAGCCAGCCGCGGATCTCCGCGCCGGCTTCGGCCAGGGCTTTCACGTCGTCGGTATCGAGTGTGGCCAGGCGATCCTGGATGCGCTTGTCGAGGCCCTCATGCTTGAGGAACTCCCGGAAGGCGTGGGCCGTGGTGGCGAAGCCGCCGGGCACACGCACACCCGAGGCGGCCAGCTGCGAGATCATCTCGCCGAGGCTGGCGTTCTTGCCGCCAACCGCCTCGACGTCGGTCATTCTCAGATGTTCAAACGGCACGACCAGGGCGGTCGGCTCAAAACGTGCAGACATGGGGAAACTCCGTGATGTTGTGAAACCGGTGTTTCCAGGACGCGCAGCAACTCCCCATTTCTGGATTCTTGTGGGAGGAGAGCGGCGTGCATGAGGCGTCTGGATGAGTTGGCGGCGATTCTACGGGTAAGCTCGGAAAAACCCGCAGGAGTTTCATGTCATGTCAGATCGCATCGTCTACTTCGTCTCTGACGGCACCGGGATCACCGCCGAAACCTTCGGTAACTCGATCCTGAACCAGTTCCCGATCAAACCCCTGCACGTTCGCAGGCCTTTCATCGACACGGCCGAAAAGGCGCTTGAGGTGGTCGCCGAGATCAACGAGACCTGCGCGCGCGAGGCCAAGCGCCCGCTGGTCTTCGCCACCCTGGTCAACCGCGAGGTGCTGGCCGTCGTGCGCGAGCATTGCCGGGGCTTCATGCTCGACATGTTCGGCACCTTCATCGAGCCGCTCGAAGAAGAGCTCGCGATGACCTCCAACCACCGCGTGGGCCGCTTCTCGGATATCGCCAAGAGCCAGGAATACCACGACCGCATCGAGGCGATCAATTTCTCGCTCGCGCATGACGACGGCCAGTCTTCGCGCAACCTCGACATTGCCGACGTGATCCTGCTCGGCGTCTCGCGCTCGGGCAAGACGCCCACCTCGCTCTACCTGGCGATGCAGCACGGCGTGAAGGCCGCCAACTGCCCGCTGATCCCCGAGGACTTCGAGCGCGGCAAGATGCCGCCGGCCTTGCTGCCGCACAAGCGCAAATGCTTCGGCCTGACCATCGATCCCGAGCGCCTGCACCAGATCCGCAACGAGCGCCGCCCCGGCAGCAAATACGCGGACCTGCTGAACTGCCGCTACGAGGTCAACGAGGCCGAGAAGATGATGAAGCGCGAGGGCATTGCCTGGCTCTCGTCCACGCACAAGTCGATCGAGGAGATCGCCACCACCATCCTGCGTGACATCCGCCCCGACCGGCTGATCTATTGAGCCCGCTCGCGATCGGGCTGGTGCTGCTGGCGGCGGTGCTGCATGCGGCCTGGAATCTCGGCGCCAAGAAGGCCCGGGCCGACCATCACTTCGTGCTCGCGAGCGCCGCCGGCGTGGCGTTGCTGTGGGCGCCGGCCGCCTTCTACTTCGGCTGGAACCAGGTTCCGCATTGGCCCGCCGCGGCGTGGGCCTGCGCGATGGCGAGCGCGATCCTGCACCTCGTCTACTTCAATGCGCTGCTGGCCGGCTATCGCGCGGCAGATCTGAATGTGGTCTATCCGGTGGCGCGCGGCAGCGGCCCGCTGGTCTCGAGCGTCGCGGCCACGCTGCTGTTTGGCGAGCATCTGGGGCTGACCGGCGTGGCAGGGCTAACGGCCATCGTCAGCGGCATCTTCCTGATCGCGGCGGGGCCGAGCCTGTGGCGCGGCGGCGCTGATCCGCGCCGCAATGTCGGCATCGCCTGGGGTGCGCTGACCGGCCTGATGATCGCCGGCTACACGCTCGTGGATGGTTACGCCGTCAAGATGCTGCTGGTCTCGCCGCTGGTGATCGACTGGATGGGCAATGTGCTGCGCGTGCCCTTCATGCTGCCGGCCGTGCTGCGTGATCGTGCGGGCTTCATGCCGGCGCTGCGCCGGCAATGGCCCTATCTGCTGATGATGGCGGTGTTCAGCCCGGCGGCCTATGTGCTGGTGCTCTACGCGATGACGCTGGCGCCGATCTCGCGCGTGGCGCCGATGCGGGAGTTGTCGATGCTGGTGGCCGCGCTGCTCGGCGGCCAGTTGCTCAAGGAGGGCGAGCGGCATTGGCGCCTGCTCGGCGCCGCGTTTATCGCCGGCGGCGTGATGGCTCTGTCCACGGGTTGATGGGCGCTTGCGGCGTGGGCCCCAGTTCGCGCAGGCGCTCGAATTCGTCAAAGCCGACGTCCTCGGTCACCTCCATGCCGCGGTGCAGGTCGAAGCTCGATTCCACCCAGCCGCCACAGGCAGCCGTGCCATCGTGTTGCTCATGCCGCGCGGCATCGAGGGATTGAAATACGCCCGTCATGGTGACCTCCAGTCAACCCGCCGGCGCCCCTTTTTGTGTGCTGGTTCGCGCCGAAAACCTAACGATCTGGATCCACTGACCCATGACCCGAATCTAGGCTCATGCGACGCGGGGCGAAACCCGCATCTGAAGGGGATAAGGGCCGGGCTTTCCACTCAAGAAACGACGCTTCAGGCCGAGCCTTTCGGGCTGGCCTTCAGCGGGCTTTCAAGAGGCTTTCCGGCGCGGATTTCCTGCGCCTACTTTTTGGGCTCACCCACGACGAGCAGCGTGAAGCTGCCAGGCTTCATCAAGCGCTTGCCGCGCTTCTCGCCGGGCGCGGGGCGAAGCTCGTCAAACTCGGCCGTGACGAGGTAGACCTGGTGCGTCAAGGGGTTGAGCGCCAGCGTGCGTGCGCCGCGCTGCGTCTCGACGGTTTGCTGCAGCGTGAACTTCTGGGGGCTGTCCTCGTGGACCAGGCTCAAAGTGCCATCACCTTGCGAGCTGAAGGCCAGACGCTTCTCGACGTCGAAGGCCGTCGCATCCACGCCCTCGCCAATCGGCAAGGTGGCGAGCACCTTGCCGCTGTCCGCATCCACCACGAGCATCGCCTTGTTGTGGCAGCCCACGAAGAGGCGGCGCTTGGCGGCGTCGATCGCCAGGCCGGCCGGCTCCTCGCAGCCGTCCAGCTTCCAGGTGGCACTGACCTTGCCCGAGCGCACATTGATGCGCTGCAGGCTGTTCGCATCCTCGATGTTGACGAACATCGCGCCGAGCCCGTCGGACACGGCCGCCTCGGGCTTGCCGGCCAGCGCGATCGTCTGCAGCAGGCGATCGGTGCGGGCGTCGATCACGCTGGCGTTGCTCGACTTGCCGTTGAAGGCGAACACGCGCCGGGTCAGGGCATCGAAGGCGATGAAATCAGGGTTCAGACCGAGCGGTGTGTCGATCTTCGCGAGCGTTTTGAGGCTGGAGGGCGCGAACACGGTGATCGAGTTGTCGCGGCCATTGCTGGCGTAGGCCTTGTCCATGCCGGCGGCGATGGCCACGCCATGCACGCCGGGCGTGTCGGGTATATCGCCGATCAGTTCGCCGGTCTTGGGGTTGACCACCTGCACATGCGTGCCGCGCGCGATGAACAGGCGCGCGGTCTTGGGGTCGTATTGCAGATAGTCCCAGCCGCCCTCACCGCCCAGGCTGAAACGCTGCTGCACTGCGTACTCCGCCGGCTGAGCGGACTCTGCCGCGCCACCAACGATCAAGCACGCCACGCAGGCCAAACCACGCAATCTGGAAATCATCAGGCTTCCTTTGTAGAGGTCTCGACGGTGAAACGTCGATTGCAGGCGTGGATTTCAGCGCTGGCGAGCACTTTCGTAAAGACATATCGCGGCGGCCGCACCGACATTCAGCGATTCTTCCCCACCCGGCTGCGGAATGCAGACAGTCTGCGCGCAGCGGGCCATCAGTTCGGCCGAAACGCCCTGCCCTTCGTGGCCCATCACCCAGGCGCAGGGCTGGGGCAAGGTCAGTTGATTGAGCGCGTCAGGCGCATAGGAGCTCGTGGCCACGAGCGGCACTTGCAAGGCCTCCAGATCAGCGGGCGCGAGGCCTTCGATCAGCCGCAGGCCGAAGTGAGCGCCCATGCCGGCGCGCAGCACCTTCGGGCTCCACAGCGCCGCTGTGCCCTTGATCGCCAGGATCTGCTTGAAGCCGAAAGCGGCGGCGCTGCGCAGAATCGTGCCGACGTTGCCCGCATCTTGAAGCCGATCGAGTACGACCGAATCGAGCCCCGCGGTGATCGCGCGCGCGGCATCGTGCGGCACCTCGAAGCCGATCTGCGCCGGTGATTCCAGCCCGCTCAGGCCCTTGAACAACTCGCCCGGTACGACCAGTACCTTCGGCGCGGCATCGGCCAGCGCGCGCATCTCCGGCTCGGCGTACGCGGTTTCCGTGACCACGGCCAGCGTGATCGCATGGCCGCGTTGCCGGGCCGCACGAGCGAGGTGATCACCCTCCAGCCAGATGCTGCCGATCTTGCGATAGGCGTTGGCGTCCTGGCTGAGCTTGCGGATGCGCTGAAGCGCGGGGTTATCACGCGAGGTGATGTGCAGCACCTGAGTCATCTCATGACCTCGCGCACCGGCGCAAAACTGGTGCGATGCCAAGGCGAGGCGCCATGTTCACGCAGAGCAGCCAGATGTTCCACGGTGCCGTAGCCCTTGTGCGAAGCAAAGCCGTATTGCGGGTGCATCTCATGCATCACCAGGCATTGGCGATCACGCGTGACCTTGGCGAGGATGCTGGCCGCCGAGATCGCGGCCACCAGCGCGTCGCCCTTGATGATGGCCTCGGCCGGCACGCGCAGCACCGGCAGGCGGTTGCCGTCAACCAGCACCTTCGCCGGCAGCAGCCGCAGGCCCTCGACCGCGCGGCGCATCGCCAGCATCGTCGCCTGCAGGATGTTGATGCGGTCGATCTCCTCGACGCTGGCCTCGGCCACGCAGCAGCACAGGGCCTTGGCGCGGATCTCGTCGAACAGCGCTTCGCGGCGCTTCTCGCTCAGGATCTTGGAGTCGGCGAGGCCCCGGATCGGTTGCTCGTCGTCGAGGATCACGGCAGCCGCCACCACCGGGCCGGCCAGCGGGCCGCGGCCGGCTTCATCCACGCCGGCCATCAGGCCGGGCGCGAACCAGGACAGGCCCAGTTGCTCAGGCACTGAGGACTTGCGCGATCGCATCGGCGGCAGCTTGCGCGGTATTGCAGCGAAGCATCTGGTGTTGCTGTTCAAAGCGGGTGCGCACGCGCACGCAGCGCTCGGGATCGTCGAGCCAGGCCAGGCCTTCGCGCGCAAGATTCTCAGCGGTGCAGTTTTCCTGGATCAGCTCGGGCACGAGGAATTCGTTGGCCAGCACGTTGGGCAGGCCCACCCAGGGCTGCAGATTGCGACCGCGCATGCGCCAGGCGTTGAGGCGGCTGACGCGGTAGGCGATCACCATCGGGCGCTTGAACAGCGCCGCTTCCAGCGTGGCGGTGCCGCTGGCGACCAGCGCCACATCGCAGGCTGCCAGCGCGCGATGCGATTGGCCGTCCAGCAGCGCCAGATGCAAGCCCGGGTAGCGGGCCACCATCGGCTCGAGCAGCTCATGCAGGCCCGGTGCCACAGGCAGGATGAAACGCAGGCCGGGCCGCTGCTTCTGCATCAGCGCGGCGGCGGCCAGCATGGGCTCGGCGATGAAGCGGATCTCGCTCTTGCGGCTGCCCGGCAGCAGCGCGATCAGGGCCTCGCGGCCGCCCTGCAACTGCAACTCACGCCGCGCCTCTTCCTGCGAAACCCGCAGCGGGATCGCGTCGGCCAGCGGGTGGCCGACATAGGTGGCCGCGATGTCATGCTTGCGCAGCAGCGCGGGCTCGAAGGGGAACAGGCACAGCACATGGTCGGCCGCGGCGCGGATCTTCTCGATGCGCTCGGGCCGCCAGGCCCAGATCGACGGGCAGACGAAGTGGATCGTCTTGATGCCGGCGGCGCGCAGCCGGGTTTCGAGGCCGAAATTGAAATCGGGCGCATCGATGCCGATGAAGGCGCTCGGCGGATCCTTCAACAGCAGGTCACCGAGCTGCTTGCGGATCGAGAGCAGCTCGCGGATGTTGAGCAGCGCATCGACATAGCCAAAGATCGAGAGCTTGCTGCTGGGCCACCAGGCTTCAAAACCCTCGGCCTTGAGCTTGGGGCCGCCGATGCCCATCGCGGTGAGGCCCGGCCAGCGCTGCTTGAGCCCAGCAAGCATCAGGCTCGCGATCAAATCGCTGGAGGCCTCGCCGGCCACCATGCCGAAGCGAGGCGCAGTCATGTCCGCTCCCCGCCCGCCGGGTACGGCGAGCGACCCTCCAAGAGGGTCGGGCCTTGCTTGGGGCGGCCCGGCGCGGCAGCCCGCGGGTCCATCAGCGCACGATCCCGCGCTTGGACGCGGCAATGAAGTTCAGCATGGCGTCGACGTCAGCATCGCCGCCTTTGCCGCGCAACTCGGCGATGGCGGTAACGCTCTGTTCAAGCGTCATCGAGGAGCGGTACAGCAGCTTGTGCATCTGGCGGATCACGCTGATCTGCTCGTCCGTGAAGTCGCGGCGCTTCAGGCCGACGAGGTTGACGGCGCGGACCGTGAGCGGGTTGCCGTCGACGGTCATGTAGGGCGGGATGTCCTGCGAGACATGGGCCTGGAAGCCGACCATCGCGTGCGCGCCGATGCGCATGCGCTGCAGCACGCCGGTCAGGCCGCCGATGGTCACCCAGTCTTCGACCTGCACATGGCCGGCCAGCGTGGCGCCGTTGGCCAGCACGCATTCATTGCCCAGCACCACGTCGTGGGCCAGGTGGCAGTAGGCCATGAGCCAGTTGTCGTTGCCGATCCTGGTCTCGCCGCGATCCTGCACCGTGCCGATATTGAGCGTGCAGAACTCGCGGACCGTGTTGCGGTCACCGATCACGAGCGTCGTCGGCTCGCCGGCGTACTTCTTGTCCTGGTTGGCCGCGCCGATCGAGTTGAACTGGAAGAAGGTGTTGCCCTCGCCGATCGTGGTGTGGCCCTCGATCACGACATGCGGGCCGACCTTGGTGCCGGCGCCGATCTTCACGTGCGGGCCGATCAGGCTGTAGGCACCGACCTCGACCGAACTGTCGAGCTCGGCCTTCGGGTCAACGATGGCGGTGGGGTGAATCATCCGGGGATCATTCCTGGAGATCAACCAATGCGACGCATGGTGCAGATCAGTTCGGCCTCCGTGGCCACCTGATCGCCGACCAGGGCCTTGGCGCTGAACTTGAAGATGCCGGCCTTGGCGCGCTCAAGCGTCACGTCGAGGATCAGTTGATCGCCGGGTTCGACCGGGCGCTTGAAGCGCGCGTTGTCGATGCCGACGAAGTAGACGACCGAGTTTTCATCCAGCACCGAATCGGTGGCTTCGAGCGCCAGCAGCGTCGCGGCTTGAGCCAGCGCTTCAATGATCAGCACGCCCGGCATGACGGGGCGGTGCGGGAAATGGCCGACGAAGTAGGGCTCGTTGATCGAGACGTTCTTGATGGCGCGGATGCGCTTCTTGTCCTCCAGCACTTCCAGCACACGGTCCACCAGGAGGATCGGGTAGCGGTGCGGGAGCTTCTTGAGGATGTCGTGGATGTTCATGATGGATCAGTCTTCTTTTCGAGAGCGCGCACACGCTGGCGCAGCAGGTACAGCTGACGCAGGGTCGCGGCATTCTTCTCCCAGCTGGCATTTTCCTCGAAAGGATAGGCGCCGCTGTAATTGCCGGGTTTCTTGATGGAGTGGCTGATGAAGGTGCAGGTGGAGACCTGCACGTGGTCGCAGATCTCGATGTGGCCCTGGATGCGCGCGGCGCCGCCGATCAGGCAGTGCTTGCCGATCACGGCGCTGCCGGCGATGCCGGTGAAAGCCGCGACGACGGTGTGATCGCCGATGCGCACGTTATGCGCCACCTGGATCATGTTGTCGAGCTTGACGCCGTTGCCGATCACGGTGTCGTCGAGCGCGCCGCGGTCGATGCAGGTGTTGGCGCCGATTTCGACGTCGTCACCGATGCGCACGGCGCCGAGCTGTTCGATTTTTTCCCACTCACCCTTGTTCGGGGCGAAGCCGAAGCCGTCAGCGCCGATGACCACGCCGCTGTGCACGATGCAGCGCGCGCCGATCACGCAGTCGAAACCGAGATTGACGCTGGGCGAGAGGCGTGTGCCGGCACCGACCTGGGCGCGAGCGCCGACGACGCAATGCGCGCCGACGCGGGCGCCCTCGCCGATCACGGCGCCGCTTTCGATCACGGCCAGCGGGCCGATGTCGACGTTGGCGCCGATCTGCGCATCGGGCGCCACGACGGCGCTCGGATGGATCTGTGCGGGGCTGAGCGGACGCACGCGCGCCGCCCACCATTGCGAGAGCCGGGCGAAGTAGAGGTAGGGGTCAGGCGTGACGATCGCCGCGCCTTGCCCGCCGCTTCGAGCGGCAGCGGCCTCGGCCGAGGCCGGCGCCACGATCACGCAGGCGGCCTGCGTGGTGGCCAGCTGCGACTGGTAGCGCGGATTGGCCAGGAAGGCGATGGTGTTCGCGTCGGCCGACTCGAGCGGCCCGATGCGGTTCACCGAAACACTGCCAGCACCAAGAAGATCGCCGCCCAGAGCGGCGGCGATTTCGCTGAGTGTCGTGCTGATCACTTCTGCGCGTTCAGCGTGTCGATCACCTTCTTGGTGATGTCCACGCGGGGGCTGAAGAGAATCGCGTCTTGCAAGATCAGGTCGTACTTCTCGCTATCGAAGATCTGCTTGATGACCTTGTTGGCGCGCTCGACGATGTTTTGCAGCTCCTCGTTCTTGCGGCGGTTCAGGTCTTCCTGATACTCGCGGCCCTTGCGTTGGAAGTCGCGGTCCATTTCGGCGAAGTCGCGCTGGCGGCGGGTCTTGTCGGCCTCGCTCAGCAGCGGCGTGTCTTTCTCGAGCTTCTCTGCCGTGGCGCGGCGCTTGGCTTCCATGTCGGCCAATTCCTTCTCGCGCTTGCTGAACTCGGTCTCGAGCTTGATCTGCGCGGCCTTGGCAAGATTGGACTCGCGCATCACGCGTTCGCTATTCACATAGCCAATCTTGATTTGATCTTGTGCATGCGCGGCCAGGGCCGACACCGACAGGAGGGCCGACACAACGGCCGCTTTGAACAACGAGCTCTTCATCAGAATGCAGTCCCGATCTGGAATTGGAATTTCTCGATTCTATCGTGCGGATCCGAGCGCCAGGGCGTCCCGTAACTCAATCGCAAGGGGCCCATTGGGGAAACCCAGGAGAGGCCGATACCGGCCGAGGCGCGGATCATGCTCTTGCCCGAGGCCAGGGAACTCCAGCTGATCTTCTCGCTGGGACCCCAGACGTTGCCGGCGTCGATGAAGCCGAACAGGCGGAAAGTCTTGTCGTTGCCGCCGCCGGGCACCGGCAGGTAGACCTCGGTGTTCATGTTCAGGCGCCGGTTGCCGCCGCTGTAGGACCCGGTCACGTCGACCGGGCCCAGGGTCCCGGCTTCAAAGACGCGGACCGAGCCGAGGCCGCCGCCATAGAAGTTCTTGAAGATCGGGTACGGCTTGCCCGCCAGGCCCAGGCCCCAGCCCAACTCAGCGTTGAACATGACCGTGATCTTGTTCGTCAGGCTGAAGAATTGCTGGTACTGGCCGTTGATGCGGCCGTATTCGGCATCACCCACCGGGCTCAGTTCGAAGTTCAGGCGCGAGTATTTGCCGGCCATCGGCGAGACCACGCTGTCGCGGCTGTCGCGCTGCCAGCCGATCGTGAACGGGTAGGACGCGCTTCTGCGGCCGAACTGCTCTTCGTACAGCAGGTAGCTGTTGGGCAGGCCGCTGTCGGTGCTGATCGCGGTGCTCTCGTAGCCGATGCCGAAGAACACCGTGTCCTGCTCGGAGAACGGCACACCAAAGCGCACTGAAGCGCCGTGGCTGATCAGCTCGTACTGCTCGCCCAGCGAGTTGTAGGGCTTGATGGTGCGGTAGAACAGGTCGACTGCTCGCGACACGCCGTCCACCGTGAAGTACGGGTCGACGGTCGACAGCACGACCGAGCGGCCGGTGTAGGCCGTGCTCACGTCCAGGCCCAGGTAGTTGCCGGTGCCGAAGACGTTGTCCTGACGGACCGATCCGGTCAGCGACAGGCGCTGCTGGCTGGAGTAGCCCGCGCCCACGCTGATATTGCCGGTGGGCTTTTCCTCCACGTGCAGGATCACGTCGACCTGGTCAGGCGCGCCAGCGACTTCCTGCGTGTCGATGGTGACTTCCTTGAAGTAGCCCATGCGGTCCACGCGGTCGCGCGAGGCCTTGATCTTCTGGCCGTCGTACCAGCTCGATTCAAACTGGCGGAATTCGCGGCGGATCACTTCGTCGCGGGTGCGCGAGTTGCCGGCCACCAGCACCTTGCGCACATAGACGCGGCGCGAAGGCTCGGCCACCAGCGTGACCACCACCTGGCCGGTGGCGCGGTCGATATCCGGCCGCGCATCGACGTGGGCAAAGGCATAGCCGTAGGTGCCGAACAGATCGGAGAAGGCGCGCGTGGTTTGCGCGACTTCGTCGCCGTTGTAGGGCTTGCCCGGCTGGACTTTGATGCGGCGCTTGAAGTCGTCTTCGCGGCCGAAGTACTCGCCTTCGAGCTTGACGCCCGTGACCGTGTACTGCTGGCCTTCGCTGACCACGATGTCGATGTTGATGCGCTGCTTGTCCGGCGAGATCGTGACCTGCGTGCCCGTCACCGCGAACTCAAGGTAGCCGTGGTTCAGGTAGTAGGAGCGGATGGTTTCGAGGTCACCGTTCAGGGCCGTGCGCGAGTAGCGGTCGGTCTTGGTGTACCAGGTCAGCCAGCCGCTGGTGGTGCGGTCCATCAGGCCCAGCAGCGTGCTCTCGGAGAACACCTTGCTGCCGGTGATGTGGATTTCGCCGATCTTCGCGGGCGAGCCTTCCACCACCGTGAACACCACGTTGACGCGGTTGCGCTCGATCGGGGTGATGGTGGTGGTGACCGCGGCGCCGTAATAGGCCTTGGTCAGGTATTGGCGCTTCAGTTCCTGCTCGGCGCGATCGGCCAGGGCCTTGTCGAAAGGCTTGCCTTCGCCGATGCCGACGTCCTTCAGCGACTTGCTCAGCGCTTCGGTGTCGAACTCGTGCAGGCCGACGAAGCTGACGTTCGAGATGATCGGACGCTCTTCGATCACCACCACCACGGCATTGCCGTCGATGTTGATGCGCACGTCCTTGAACAGGCCGGTGGCGAACAAGGCGCGCAATGCGGCGGCGCCTTTTTCGTCGTTGTAGTTGTCGCCGATGCGGAAAGGCAGCGACGCGAACACGGTGCCGGGGTCGGTCCGCGAGAGGCCTTCGACGCGGATGTCCTTGATCGCGAACGGATCAACCGCCCATGCGGATCCCGAGTACAGGGATGCCGCAATCACGACAGGGGCCAAAGCCAGGACTGAGGGGCGCGTGAACGCTCCCGTTCTAAAAAAAATGGACATGCCGTGTGATCAGGAATTCTGTGTGTGAGCCGTCAGTGTTGGACCATGCGGGCCACATCGTTGGACAGGGCCAGTCCCATCACCAGCACCAGGACCAGAAAGCCAACGCGCTGGAGTTGTAGCTGCAACCGTTCAGAGACGGCGCGGCCAGAAAGACCCTCGAAAAGATAATACATCAGGTGTCCGCCGTCGAGCATCGGCAATGGCAGCAGGTTCAGCACGCCGAGACTCACGCTGATCAGAGCCAAAAAGCCCAGATACGTGACCAATCCTGCCTGTGCGGCCTGCCCGGCATAACTCGCCATGCTGACGGGGCCGCTGATGTTCTTTACCGAAGCTTCACCGACCAGCATCCGCTTGATCATGCGAAGCGTCAGCGCGGACATCTGCCAGGTGCGCTCCGCGCCGTACTGCAGACCGTCGGCCAGGCCGTAGCGCACCTCGACCATCTTTGGCATGGCGCCGATGAAGACCTCGAGGCGCCCGATGGATTCCCTCGCTTCTTCAATCACGCGCGGCTGCACCGTGAGCTCGACCGTCTGCCCGGCACGCTCGACCTGCCAATGCATCACGCGCCCCGTACTCCCCGACACCGCAGCGCGGATCAGGTCGCGTACGGCGACGGCATCGGCCTGCAACACACCATCGATGGCCAGCACGCGGTCACCGACCTGCAAGCCCGCCTTGGCGCCCGCACCGTTGGGAATGACCTGCGTGATCACCGGCTCGGCATAGCCTGTCAGCAGCAGTTGACGCTGGGTGGTGTCGTTCAACTCGCGTCCGCCAAACGCCAGGGTATCGAGCTTGACCTCGCGCCTGCCGCGACCGTCCGCATCGCTAACCTCGAAAGTCAGCGGAATACCGGCCAGCGCAGCCTCGACCAAGGCGCCTTGCGCCTGCGGCAGCGAGCGCAGCTCTTTCCATTCGACACCATCCGTCGAACTGGCCCGAACCAGATCACCGGCGCGCAAGCCCGCTCGCTCGGCCAGCGTCCCGGCCGACGGCGATCCCAGCACAGCACGAGGCTCCTGGCTGCCGATCCAGGCGGTCATGCTGAGCAGCAGCACCGCAAGAAGGAGGTTCGCGATCGGCCCGGCAGCCACGATGGCGGCTCGCTGAAGCAGCGGCCGGTTCTTGAACATGCGCTCGCGATCGGCCGGATCGTGGTCAGGATCGGATTCGTCAGCCCAACGGACATAGCCTCCAAGCGGGATGGCGCTGATCACGACCTCGGTATCCTGCGGGCTTTTCTGCCAGCGGGCCACCACCGGACCAAAGCCCAGCGAAAAGCGCTTCACCTTGACGCCGCAGGCCTTGGCCACGCGGAAATGCCCGTATTCGTGCAGGCCGATCAGCAGGGCCAGGGCAAACAGGATCGAGACGACGGTGATCATGCCGCCACCTTCGCGATCAGGGCTTGAGCATGGCGACGCGCGCGCGCATCGAGCGAGAGCAGGCCTTCGACGCTGCGGCATTCATCGGCCGTCGGCGCCACTTCGTCAATGCTCTGCGCATTGATGCGATGGATCTGGTCAAAGCGCAGGCGCCGCTCCAGAAAGGCCGCGACGGCTTCTTCGTTGGCGGCATTGAGCACGGCGGTGCCGCCCTCGGGTCCGCGCAGCACTTGCCAAGAAAGGTAAAGCCCCGGGAAGCGTTGCTCGTCCGCGACTTCAAAACTCAAGGAAGGCGTGCTCAGCAGATTGAGTTGGCTCGCGCCCGATTCAATGCGTTGCGGGTAAGCCAGGCCGTAGGCGATCGGCACGCGCATGTCGGGCGTGCCCAGTTGCGCCAGTACCGAGTTGTCGCGGCACACGACCATCGAGTGGATGATGCTTTGCGGATGGATCAGCACCTTGATCTGTTCAGGCTTCAGATTGAACAGCCAGCGCGCCTCGATCACCTCGAGCGCCTTGTTCATCATGGTGGCCGAGTCGACCGAGATCTTGCGGCCCATGACCCAGTTTGGATGGGCGCAGGCCTGATCGGGCGTGACCTCGGCCAGCGTGGCCGGATCGCGTTGTCGGAACGGGCCGCCCGAGGCGGTCAGCACGATGTGGTCGATGCGCTGCGACCAAGCGCTGCGATCTTCGGGCAGGCACTGGAAGATCGCCGAATGCTCCGAATCGATCGGCAGCAGCGTGGCACCGCCCTGCTCCACCGCCTGCATGAAGAAGGCGCCGCCGACGACGATGGCCTCCTTGTTGGCGAGCAGCAGGCGCTTGCCCGCGCGAGCCGCTGCCAGCGCGGGTTCAAGCCCCGCCGCGCCGACGATGGCGGCCATCACGGCGTCAACATCGGGGTGCGAAGCGATATCGCTGAGCGCCTGCGCGCCGCCGAGCACTTCGGTGCCGGTGCCCTTCAGATGTTCACGCAATTGCGCGGCCTTGGCCTCATCGGGCATCACGGCGAAGCGCGGCTTCCATTGCAGGCACTGGGCCAGCAGCTCATCGACGCGGCTCATGGCGCTCAGCGCGAAGACCTCGTACGTATCGGGATGGCGAGCCAGCACGTCGAGCGTGTTGGTGCCGATCGAGCCCGTCGAGCCCAGGATGCTGATGCGTTGCTTCATAAAGTACAGCGATTCAAAGCGTGCTCAATGCGAGCGCCAGCGGCAGCACCGGCAGCAAGGCATCCACGCGATCGAGCACGCCGCCGTGGCCCGGCAGCAGGCCGCTGCTGTCCTTGGCGCCGACGGCACGCTTGATCAAAGATTCAAACAGATCGCCGACCACGCTCATCGCGGCCAGCACGATCAACTCCAGCGCCACGACCAACCCATGCTGGTTCCAGAGCAGGCGGCTGTAGAGGCTCGGTGAATCGACGGGCAAGCGGTAGTCGATCACATGTGACCAGACATAGGCGAGTACCAGCACGCCCAGCATGCCCGACCAGACGCCTTCCCAGCTCTTGCCCGGGCTGATGGCCGGTGCCAGCTTGTTCTTGCCGAAAGCCTTGCCGCCGAAATAGGCGGCCACATCGGCCATCCACACGAGGCAGAAGATCGAGAGCAGATAGTTGAGACCCAGCGTGCGCGCTTGCTGGATCGCCAGCCAGGCCGCCCAGAGCGCGACGGCGCCAAGGACGAGCCGCGGCAACTTCGCCAGGTGAGGCCAAGCCGATGGCCCGCCGCGCAGCGCGTAGCAACCGCCCAGCACCCAGGTAGCCGAGGCCAGCCACCAGCACCAGGCCGGCGCTGCGGCCTGACCGAGTGTCAGCAGCGAGGCCACGCAGATCAGCGCCAGCGCCGCGCCAAACAGTTGCGCGGGCACGCCCGGTACGCCGTTCAAGCGCGCCCATTCCCAGCCGGCGGCACCGATCAGGATGAGCGTCAGGCCGGCGAAGGGCCAGGGCGAAGCCGCGAAGAGCGCTGGCAACAGCAGGGCCAGCAAGACGACGGCTGTGATGATTCGTTGTTTGAGCATGTCAGACTGCGGTCGCAGCTTCCTTGACACCGCCAAATCGGCGATCTCGCTGGCGGAAGGATTCAATCGCCGCATCCAGTTGCGCCTCGCCAAACTCGGGCCACAGACAGTCTGAGAACACGAACTCGCTGTAAGCGACCTGCCAGAGCATGAAGTTGCTGATGCGCACCTCACCGCCCGTGCGGATGAAGAGATCAGGATCCGGCGCATGCGCCAGGGCCATGTACTGCGAGAGCTTGTCTTCGCTCATCTCATCGGCCGGCACGCCCGCGCGCATGGCGGCTTGCGCGGCTTGCACGATGTCCCAGCGGCCACCGTAGTTGAAGGCCACGTTCAGTTGCAGCTTGGTGTTGCCGGCAGTCAGCGCCTCGGCCTCGTCCCAGGCCGTGCGCAGCTTGGGTGCAATGTCGCGATCGCCGATCACGCGCACACGCACGCCCAGCTTGTGCAGCTTGTTCAGGTAGCGCGAGACGGCGGCCAGCACCAGGCCCATCAGGCCGGAAACCTCCTCGTCGGAGCGCTTCCAGTTCTCGCTCGAGAACGCGAACACCGTGAGGTGCTGGATGTCGCGGTCGATGCAGGCCTGGATGATCTTGACCAGCGCATCGACGCCTTGCTTGTGCCCGAAGAAGCGCGGCAGAAAGCGCTTCTTGGCCCAGCGGCCATTGCCATCCATCACGATGGCCACGTGCTGCGGAACTGCTGCCTGAATGTCGTCGCTCACGCTCAGACTGCCAAGATCTCTTGCTCTTTGCTGGCGATGAGGCGGTCGATGTCGCCGATCGTCTTGTCGGTGAGCTTCTGCACATCACCTTCGCTGCGGCGCTCGTCATCCTCGGTGATGGTCTTGTCCTTGAGCATCTTCTTGGCCTGCTCGTTGGCATCGCGGCGCACATTGCGCACGGCGACCTTGGCGTCTTCACCGGCGTTCTTGACGACCTTGATCAGGTCCTTGCGACGCTCTTCGTTCAAGGCCGGCATCGGCACGCGGATCAGGTCGCCCTGGCTGGCGGGGTTCAGGCCCAGGTCCGACTCACGGATGGCCTTCTCGATCTTGGGGCCCAGGTTCTTTTCCCAGGGCTGGACGCTGATGGTGCGGGCATCAAGCAAGGTAACGCTCGCCACCTGCGAAATCGGCACCATCGAGCCGTAGTAGTCGACCTGCACCTGGTCCAGGATGCCCGGATGCGCACGACCCGTGCGGATCTTCTGCAAATCGCCTTTGAACGATTCGATGGACTTGGCCATCTTGGCTTCGGCATTCTTCTTGATGTCTGCGATTGTCATGATCTGATTTCCTTTAGACGTGCACCAGCGTGCCTTCGTCCTCTCCCATAACGACGCGCTTCAGCGCACCCGACTTGAAGATGCTGAACACCTTGATCGGCAGCTTCTGGTCGCGGCACAGCGCAAAGGCGGTGGCGTCCAGCACCTGCAGATTCTTGGTGATGGCTTCGTCGAAGCTGATGCGCGTGTAGCGCGTGGCGTTCGGGTCTTTCTTGGGATCGGCGCTGTACACGCCGTCAACCTTGGTGGCCTTGAGAACGATCTCGGCACCGATCTCGGCACCGCGCAGCGCGGCGGCCGTGTCTGTCGTGAAGAAGGGGTTGCCGGTGCCGGCGGCAAAGACGACGACCTTGCCTTCTTCGAGATATTGCAGCGCCTTGGGGCGCACATAGGGTTCGACGACCTGCTCGATGCCGATGGCCGACATCACCCGGGCCACCATGCCCTCCTGGCGCATCGTGTCGGCCAGGGCCAGCGAATTCATGACCGTGGCCAGCATGCCCATGTAATCGGCCGTGGCGCGGTCCATGCCGGTGGCGCCGCCCGCGACGCCGCGGAAGATGTTGCCGCCGCCGATGACCACGGCGACTTCAACACCCATCTGCACCACTTCGCGGACCTCCTGCACCATGCGGACGATGGTCGCGCGGTTGATGCCGAAAGCGTCGTCGCCCATGAGGGCTTCGCCAGAGAGTTTGAGCAGGATGCGTTTGTACGCGGGCATTCGGTGAACCTCTTTGGAATGAACGTGATTGTGAGGGTGGACTTACCTTGTGGGCCTGTCCACCGCGGGCACAAGTGTAAAGGGCGCCATCACGCGAATGATGGCGCCCTTCGATTTTTGCAGGGGCTTGCTGGCGGGCTTATTGACCCTTGGCGGCGGCCACCTGGGCGGCAACTTCGGCAGCGAAGTCGTCAACCTTCTTCTCGATGCCTTCACCGACGATGTAGAGCGTGAAGCCCTTCACCGTGGTCGCCTTTTCCTTCAGCATGCCGGCCACGGTCTGCTTGCCGTCGGCGGCCTTCACGAAGACCTGGTCCAGCAGCGAAACTTCCTTCAGGAACTTCTGTACCGAGCCTTCGACCATCTTGGCGACGATGTCGGCCGGCTTGCCGGACTCGGCCGCCTTCTCGGTGGCGATCTTGCGCTCCTTGGCGACCAGTTCGGCCGACACGTCGGCCGACGACAGCGCGGCCGGCTTCATGGCCGCCACGTGCATGGCGACATCCTTGGCGGCGACTTCGTCACCGTCGAACTCGACCATCACGCCGATGCGCGTGCCGTGCAGGTAGGAAGCCAGCTTGGCGCCCGAGGCGTAGCGCTGGAAGCGGCGGATCGTCATGTTCTCGCCGATCTTGCCGATCAGGCCCTTGCGCACGTCTTCCACGGTCGGGCCGAAGCCTTCTTGCGACAGCGGCAGAGCCGACAGCGCAGCCACATCAGCCGGGTTGGCGGTGGCCACCAGGCCAGCGACTGCGTTAACGAAAGCCATGAAGGCGTCGTTCTTCGACACGAAGTCGGTTTCGCAGTTCACTTCAACCAGGGCGCCCACGCCGTCGACCACGGCCGTGGCGACCACGCCTTCAGCGGTGATGCGCGAGGCAGCCTTGCCGGCCTTGTTGCCGAGCTTGACGCGCAGGATTTCTTCAGCACGGGACAGATCGCCCTCGGCTTCGGTCAGTGCCTTCTTGCACTCCATCATCGGGGCGTCGGTACGGGCGCGCAGTTCGCCGACCATGCTTGCGGTAATAGCAGCCATTTCAATCTCCGAAATTCAGATTCTGTTGAACAAAAGGGGCAGAAACTGCCCCTTTCGTATGAGCGTCAAAAGGCTCAGGCGCCTTCGTTGACTTCCACGAACTCATCGCCGTCGGCGGCCACGGCCTGCACGACTTCGTTGGTGGCGTTGGCGCGGCCTTCGATCACGGCGTCGGCAACAGCCTTGGCGTACAGCGCCACAGCCTTGGCCGAGTCGTCGTTGCCGGGGATGATGTAGTCGATGCCGATGGGCGAGTGGTTGGTGTCAACCACGCCGATCACCGGGATGCCGAGCTTGTTGGCTTCGGCAATGGCGATCTTGTGGAAGCCCACGTCGATCACGAAGATCGCGTCCGGCAGGGCGTTCATGTTCTGGATGCCGCCGATGTTCTTTTCCAGCTTGCTCAGGTCGCGTTGAAACATCAGCGCTTCCTTCTTGATGGCGGGCTGCGTGCCGGCATCAACCTGGGCTTGCATGTCCTTGAGGTTCTTCAGCGAACCCTTGACCGTCTTGAAGTTGGTCATCATGCCGCCGAGCCAACGTTGGTCGACGTAAGGAACGCCAGCGCGCTGCGCTTCCAGGGCGATCACTTCACGGGCCTGGCGCTTGGTGCCGACCATCATGATCGTGCCGCGCTTGGAGGACAGTTGGCGAATGAACTTCATCGCTTCCTGGAACTTGGGCAGCGTCTTTTCCAGGTTGATGATGTGAATCTTGTTGCGATGGCCGTAGATATACGGTGCCATCTTGGGATTCCAGAAACGGGTTTGGTGACCAAAATGGACGCCGGCTTCCAGCATCTCACGCATAGTGACGGACATAATTAACTCCGAAGGGTTGTGTCTAAAATCCGGCTCGGATCGCGTTGCTTCGGGTTACCTTTCGGCGACTTCTGAGCTACTGCTGAAACAACGAGACACCTTTCGAGTGCCGGATTCGCGATTTGCTCTGCTTTCGCGGATGCTCAATACGAGCCCCATCCCGGCAAAACCCAAAGAGTATACACGATTGATGCCCCACGACCTGAGTGCCGCCCTGGAGCAGCTGAGAGACGGCCGCGCCGACGCGGGAGAAATGCTGACCCAAAGCCTGGCTGCGGCGGAGTCTGACGACTGCCGCCTGGCCTTTGTCCGGCGCTTTGACACGCCGGGGCCCAGCGCTCCTGTGCAATCGCCGCTGGGCGGGCTGGCCATCAGCATCAAGGACCTGTTCGACGTAGCGGGCCAGACCACCTCAGCCGGCTCGCGCGTGCTGGCCGAGGCACCTGCCGCCCAGTCCGACTGCCCGGCGGTGGCGCGCCTGCGCGCGGCCGGCGCCACGCTGATCGGCCACACCAACATGACCGAGTTCGCCTTCTCCGGTCTCGGCCTCAACCCGCATCACGGCACGCCGCTCAACCCCGTAACTTTCAAACTCGACGGACTGGAGCGCATCCCGGGCGGCTCCTCCTCGGGCGCCGTGGTCAGCGTTGCAAGCGGCGCCGCCTGGGCCGCGCTGGGCTCCGACACCGGTGGCTCGATCCGCATCCCGGCCGCGCTGAACGGCCTCGTCGGCTTCAAGAACACCGCGCGGCTCACACCGATCGAAGGCACGATTCCGCTGTCCACCTCGCTGGACACGGCCTGCGCGATCACACGCTCGGTGCGTGATGCCGTGCTGCTGCACGAAGTGCTGGCGGCGCGGCGCGTCAGCCTCGCCCGCAAGCCCCTGCGCGACTGCCGTTTCGCGGTCATCTCGCACTACTTCCAGGACGGCATGGACGCCGCCGTGGCGACGGCCTTCGAGCGCGCGCTGCAAGCGCTCAGCCGGGCTGGCGCGAGCGTCGAAACCATCGCTCTCCCGCCGCTGCGCGGTCTGCCTCCGAGCGGCCTGATGACCGTGGCCGAGGCCTGGGCCTGGCACCGCCACCTGATGGCCGAGCACGCCGATCAATACGACCCGCGCGTGGCGCAGCGCATCCTGCCCGGCAAGGACGTCAGCGCCGCCGACTACATCGACCGCCTGCAAGGCCGCCGGCAATGGATCGCCGCAATGGAAGCCTGCCTGAGCGGCTTTGATGCCGTGCTCAGCCCCACCGTGCCGGTGGTGGCGCCGCTGCTGCAGCCGTTGATCGACAGCGACGAAGCGTACTTCGCTGCTAACGGCCTGCTTCTGCGCAATACCGCCGTCGTCAATGCGCTCGACGGCTGCGCCCTTTCCCTGCCCTGCCATGCGCCGGGCGAACTCCCGGTGGGCCTGATGCTGTGGAGCACGGCCCTTCAAGACGACACGATTCTGGATGCTTCCTTGCAAGTCGAAAAAACAATGAGCGGAGCACACTGAATGCCTCGCATCGCGATCATCGGAGCTGGCATCGCCGGCGTGACCTGTGCGTACGAACTGGCCGCCGACGGCCATGAAGTGACCGTCTTCGAGCGTCGCGGCAGCGTGGCCGCCGAGGCCAGCTTTGCCAACGCAGGAACCATCGCGCCCGCCCTCGCCCTGCCCTGGACCAAGCCGCGCTTCGGCCTGGGCTGGCGTGGCCAGCAATGGAAAGCCTCGCGCGATCCCGCCGCTGCCGAGCGCGCCGAGCGCTTGCTGCACCTGGCCGTCTACAGCCACACGCGCCTGCAGACGCTGCGGCGCGGCCTGCAGCTCGATTTTGAAAGCGCCGAAGGCCAGCTCGTGCTGCTGCGCGACAAGGCCGATCGCGACGAGATCGCGCCGGGTCTTGAGCGGCTCGCCCAATTCGGCTTTGTCACGCGCGAGCTCGATGCCGAAGCCTGCCGCGCGGCCGAGCCCGGCCTGAACCCCGACACGCCGCTGCTCGGCGGCATCAAGCTGCCCCTGGCCGAGGTGGGCAATTGCCGCCAGTTCGCGCATCTGTTGCGCCTCGAAGCGCAGAAGCTCGGCGCGCGTTTCCGCTTCCATACGACCGTGCGAGAACTCGGCGCGAGTGGCCATGTGATGCATGAATACACGCCGCATGAAGACGCCGTCAGCGCCGGCGATACGGTGCCGCAAGGTGCCGACTCGATCGGCCCGAAGAACGAGAAGTTCGACGCCGTGATTCTTTGCGCGGGCCTCGATGGCGCCGGCCTGCTGGGCAAAGCGACCGCCAAGAAGCTGAACCTGCGCGCCGAAGTCACGCACTCCGTCACCGCGCCACTACGCCAGCTCGAAGCCCATCCCGACCTGGGTCCGCGCGCCGGCCTGCTCGATCAGCAACTGGGCGTCTCGCTGAGCCGCATCGGCCAGCGCGTCCGCGCCACCGGCCCGAAGGAAGCCGATCTGCACAAGGCCCTGCACGACTGGTTCCCCGGCGCCACGCTCGCCGCGCAATCGCAGCGCTGGAACGGCCCGCATGCGCAGACGGCCGACGCCTTGCCGGTGATCGGCGGCAGCGGCATGCCCGGCATCTGGCTCAATCTCGCGCATGGCGACGCCGGCTGGACGCTGGCCTGCGGCGCCGCGCGCGTGCTCGCTGAAAGCGTGGCCGGCCTCAAGCCCGAGGTCGACATCGCCGGGCTCGACATCTCGCGGTTCTGAGCATGCTCACGAAGCTGCTGCCCCTCGAAGAGAGCTTGCCGCTCTTCGACGTGGCGAGCAGCCGCGATATCGAAGCGAGCGGTCCGGCCGGTTTGATGGAATGCGCCGGCCTCGCCATCGCCAAGCTCGCGCAGGCGCTGCAGCCGCAGGGCACGATCTGGATCGTCTGCGGCCCCGGCAACAACGGCGGCGACGGCGAGATCGCGGCGCGGCATCTGATCGCCCAGGGTTGGTCGGTGCAGGTCAGTCATCCGCTGAAGGATGGCGTCAGCCCGCCGCCGAACGTCGGCCTCGTGATCGACGCGCTGCTGGGCCTCGGACTCAACCGGGCACCCGCGCCCGCCATCGCCGACGCCATCGCTTGCATCAACGCACTGAACGTGCCGGTACTTGCGCTCGATCTGCCCAGTGGCCTGCTGGCCGACACGGGCGCATTGGCTGGCCCTGCGGTGCGCGCCACCCACACGCTGGCGCTGCTCACGCTCAAGCCCGGCCTGTTCACGGCCGAAGGGCGCGAGCATTGTGGCGAGTTGTGGTTCGACGATCTGGATGTGCAACCCGAACCGGCTCCGACGGCTCACTTGCTGGGCGGCGAAGTCATGCGGTCCTGGTTAACTCCGACATCGCACTCGGCCAACAAGGGCAGCCGCGGCGACGTGATCGTTATCGGCGGCGCCGCCAACATGCAAGGCGCGGCCTCCCTGGCGGCAGGTGCGGCCTTGGCGGCGGGCGCCGGCCGCGTCTATGTTGATTTGCTCACCGATGCGCCTCTGACAAGGCCCGAGTTGATGCATTGGAGTGGTGGGACCGAGCTCGACGGCCGAACCGTGGTCTGCGGTTGCGGCGGTGGCCAGCGCATCGCGGCCCGTCTCCCTGCCCTGCTCGCCGGCTCGCAGCGCCTGGTGCTGGATGCCGATGCGCTCAATGCCGTCGCGGCCGACAACTCGCTCGCCACAGCGCTGAATGCGCGTCCAGCTCCCACGCTGCTCACGCCGCATCCGCTAGAAGCCGCGCGCCTGCTCGGCACCGACACCGCCAGCGTGCAAGCCGACCGGCTCCGCGCAGCTTCGGCATTGGCGAATCAGTTCAACACCACGGTCGTCCTCAAGGGCTCAGGCACCGTGATTGCTGCGCCGGGCCGAACGCCGGCCGTCAACAGCAGCGGCAATGCCTCCCTCGCCACCGCAGGCACCGGCGATGTGCTGGCCGGCTGGTTGGGCGGGCTGTGGGCACAGGCGCCGCGCAACAGCGCTTTCGACGTGGCCTGCGCCGGCGTGTACTGGCACGGCCGCGCCGGTGAATCACAGGCGACGGGCCCTTTGCGTGCTAACGATCTGATCGAACGCATGCACGGCTTGTTCAAGACCGACGCCAGATCTCATCAACTTTGATGAGCGGGATTCACCGGAGCGCGTTCGGGCTGCACCTGCGATAACCTTGCTTGAAGCTTTCCAACCCTTTGCGGGTTCAAAAATGATTCTGGGAGGAATCGATGAGAAGTGCAGTTGTGCGTGCGGTCGTGGCCGCTTGTTGCGTGAGTCTGGTGGCTTGTACGACGGTGCAGTCGGTGGGGCTGCCGAATGGGGCGGCCATGCCGCCAGCCGCCGCGGCTGCCGCGTCCGGCGCCCAGGCTGGTGCAACGCCTGAAGAAGCACCCCTGGTGGTCGGTCACCTCGTGAAGGTCACGCTGAAGTCCGGCAGCACGCAGAACCTCGTTGTGACCTCGATCGGAAGCGACTCTTTCGAAAGCCACGTTGAGGGCTCCGACGCCAAGGTCCACGTCGACTTCAAGGACGTCGCGCATATCGAGCAAACGCGCGGGGATACCGCCAAGACGCTTGGCTTGGCGGCCGTCATCATCGGCATCGGCGTCATCCTGGGCTATGCCTTGGGCCATGCACTGGCCCACGGTTTCAGCGCCGCGAACTAACAGCAGAGAGCCTTGGCATGAACGCGGAGCCGCCCAGGCTCCGCGTCATCACCTCGGCTTGCGTGCCTTCACCTCCGCATGCCGCCCGACCTTGGCAGCCTTCTTGAAGGCTGACTTGGCACTGGGGCCAGGAGCCGGCTTGGCCGTCTTGCTGGCTCTCTTGCGCGTGGCCTTGACCTCGCGATCACTCTGGCGAACCTGCTCGAGTTCCTCCTTGGCGCTCGCCGGTGCAGGTCGCGCGGCACGCGTGCTGTGACGCGGCGCTTGCTCGCCATCACGCACGAGGCGGAAATCGATCTTGCGGCCGTCAAGATCCACGCGGCTGACCTGCACCTGCACGCGCGCGCCGGTGCTGTAGCGGATGCCAGTGCGTTCGCCGCGCAGTTCCTGGCGCACTTCGTCGAAGCGGTAGTACTCGCCGCCGAGCTCGGTGATGTGGATGAGCCCTTCGACATAGAGCGCGTCGAGCTGCACAAAGAGGCCGAAGCTCGTGACCGCGCTGACGGTGCCGGCAAACTCCTCGCCCAGATGCTCGCGCATGTAGCGGCACTTGAGCCAGGCCTCGACATCGCGCGAGGCCTCGTCGGCACGCCGTTCGTTGGCGCTGCAATGCGCGCCGACCACGTCCCAGCGTTCGGATTCGGTCGAGGCCGTGGCCGGGTCGATCGGGGCGGCGCGGCCCGGGCGCTTGGCCGGCATCGGCACGTTCATCTTGCCCGCGTCGAGGTGATAACGCTTGTTGGCGAGGATGGCCTTGATCACGCGGTGGACCAGCAGGTCCGGGTAGCGGCGGATCGGGCTCGTGAAGTGCGTGTACGCCGGATACGCGAGGCCGAAGTGCCCCGAGTTGGTCGAGGTGTAGATCGCCTGCTGCATCGAGCGCAGCAGCATGCTGTGGATCTGCGCCGCGTCGGGGCGGTCCTTCGTTGCTTTCGCAATCGCTTGGTACTCAGCCGGCTTGGGATCGTCGCTGATGCCGAGGTTGATCAGGCCCAGCGTGCGCAAATAAGCCTGCAGGGCCGTGCGCTTCTCGGGCGTGGGGCCTTCGTGCACGCGGAACAGCGCCGCATGCTTGGCTTGCGCGATGAAGTCGGCCGAACAGACGTTGGCGGCCAGCATGGCCTCCTCGATCAGGCGGTGGGCCTCATTGCGGGTGCGCGGCACGATCTTCTCGATGCGGCCGTTTTCGTCGCAGACGATCTGGGTTTCGGTGGTCTCGAAGTCGATCGCGCCGCGCTTGGCGCGTTGCGAGAGCAGCGCGCGATAGACCTCGTGCAGATGCAGGAGATGCGGCACCAGCTCGCGACGCTTGCTGGCCTCGGGGCCGCGCGTATTGCCAAGGATGGCGGCCACCTCGGTGTACGTGAAGCGCTCATGCGAGCGGATCACGGCCGGATAGAACTGATAGGCGCGCACCTCGCCGGCCTCGTCGACCAGCATGTCGCAGACCATTGACAGGCGATCCTCGTAGGGGATCAGCGAGCACAGGCCGTTGGAGATCTTCTCCGGCAGCATCGGGATCACGCGGCGCGGGAAGTAGACGCTGGTGGCGCGCTCGTAAGCATCCTCATCGAGCGCCTCGCCGGGCTTCACGTAATGGCTCACGTCGGCAATCGCCACCAGCAAGCGCCAGCCGGTGAAGGCGTTCTTGCCGCGGCCTTGCTTGCAGGGTTCGCAGTAGACCGCATCGTCGAAGTCGCGCGCGTCTTCACCGTCGATGGTGACCAGCGGCACATCGCGCAGGTCGATGCGGTTCTTCAGATCGACAGCGCGCAGTTTCTCAGGCAGCTTGGCGGCCTGCGCCAGCGTGGCCGGCGAGAAGCGGTGCGGCACTTCGTACTTGCGCACGGCGATCTCGATCTCCATGCCGGGATCGTCGATCTCACCGAGCACCTCGACCACGCGGCCGACCGGCTGCGAGTACAGCGAAGGCGGCTCGGTCAGCTCAACCGCGACCACCTGGCCCGCGGCCGCATTGGCGATCGCGTTCTTCGGGATCAGGATGTCCTGGCCCATGCGCTTGTCTTCAGGAGCAACGAGCCAAACGCCCGACTCCAGCAGCAGACGGCCGATGATGGGCTTTTTCTTGCGCTCGAGAATCTCAAGCACCTTGCCCTCGGGCCGGCCGCGCTTGTCCATGCGGATGATGCGCACGCGCAGGCGGTCGCCGTGCATGACGGCGTGCATTTCCTGCGATGAGAGGTAGACGTCAGAGGAGCCGTCGTCGGGGATCAGAAAGCCGTGGCCATCGCGGTGGCCTTGCAGCGTGCCCTCGACTTCGCCGAGCAGCCCCGCCCCAATTTCACTCCCCGATCCATTTGCGTTCTTATAGTTTTTGATGATAGAATCCTTGTCTTTCCTGAAATGCAACAGAGCTTAAAACGTTCTGAAGCAAACTAGCCCAGGTGGCGGAATTGGTAGACGCACTAGTTTCAGGTACTAGCGGGTAACTCCGTGGAGGTTCGAGTCCTCTCCTGGGCACCAAAATTCAAAAAGGCCAGCACACATGTGCTGGCCTTTTTCATTATGGGCTGCATTTTGGGCTCCGAGTTGAATCGAATTCCGGACTCGAATTCCGCTGTGAGCCCTATTGAATGAGTTGAACGCGCAATCCGAAGCATGCCGCGCCTCTCCAAGGAGGCGCGGCATGCTTCGGGTGTGGTTCATCAAACGACGAACTTTTTGGCCAGCGCGTCGGGACGCATGTCGTCGTAGTCTTCGAACGGCTGGTGAATCCACGGACTCGTTTCCAGCATTTCGCAGTAGTAGTCGGGCGTGTAGGCCGAGACCGACTTGGTCCAGAGCACCGCCGAGCGCAGCTCGGTGATGGCCGGCATGCCGCGCAGGCGCTCGACCACGGCCTTGAGCGTGATGCCCGAGTCCGCCAGATCGTCCACCAGCAGCACGCGGCCCGCCAGCTGGCCCTTGGGCATGGTGATGTATTGCGCGATGTCGAGGCGGCCCTGGATGGTGCCGGCCTCGGCGCGGTAGCTGCTCGTGGACATGATGCCCAGCGGGCGGTCGAACACGCGCGAGAGCACGTCGCCGGGGCGCATGCCGCCACGCGCGAGGCACAGGATCTGGTCGAACTCCCAGCCCGAGGCGTGGACCTTGAGTGCCAGCCGCTCGATCAGCAGGTGGTACTCGTCCCAGGACACGTAGAGGTGCTTGCCGTCGTCGGTGAGCATGTTGTGGGTTCTCCTGTCTATCGGGTGTATCGGGTCTATCGGGTGTATCGGCTTATCGATGATCGGTTGATCAGGCTTGATACGGGTGGCGCAGCACGATGGTGTGCTCGCGGTCGGGTCCGGTGGAAACCATGTCGATCGGCGTGCCGATCACTTCCTGCACGCGTTCCAGATAACGGCGCGCATTGACGGGCAGCGCGTCCCAGCTGGTGGCGCCGAAGGTCGTTTCGGTCCAGCCGGGGAAGGTTTCGTAGACGGGCTTGCAGGCGCTGATCTCGTCGGCGTCGAGCGGCAGGATGTCGATCTGCTGGCCGTTGAGCTCATAGCCCACGCACATCTGGATTTCCTTGAGGCCATCGAGCACGTCGAGCTTGGTCATGCACAAGCCGGTGATGCCGTTGATGATGGTCGAGCGGCGCAGCGCGGCCACATCGAGCCAGCCGCAGCGGCGGGCGCGGCCGGTGACCGTGCCCTTTTCCTGGCCGACGGTGGCCAGGTGATGGCCGACCGTGCCTTCCTTTTCCCATTCGAGTTCGGTCGGGAACGGGCCCGAACCGACACGCGTGGTGTAGGCCTTGGTGATGCCGAGCATGTAGTGCAGCATCTGCGGGCCCACGCCGGCACCGGCGGCGGCATTGCCGGCCACGCAGTTGCTCGACGTCACGTACGGGTAGGTGCCGTGGTCGATGTCCAGCAGCGTGCCTTGCGCGCCTTCGAACAGGATGTTGGCGCCGGCCTTGTGGGCCTTGTGGATCATGTAGCCCACGTCGGCCATCATCGGCTTGATCGCCTCGGCCATCTTCATGGCCTGGTCGAAGATCGGCTGGAACTCCAGCGCGCTGGCCTTCAGATAACCGGTCAGCGCGAAGTTGTGCAGCTCGATCAATTCCTTCAGCTTCTTGCTGAAACGCTCGGGGTGCTTCAGGTCCTGCACGCGCAGGGCGCGGCGGGCGACCTTGTCTTCGTAGGCCGGGCCGATGCCCTTGCCGGTGGTGCCGATCTTGCCGCTGCCGCTGCTTTCACGCAGGGCTTCGCGAGCCTTGTCCACTTCCACGTGGAAGGGCAGGATCAGCGGGCAGGACTCACTGATGTAGAGGCGCGAACGCACTTCCACGCCGGCCTTTTCCAGGCGCTCGATCTCGCTCAGCAGGTGCGTCGGATCGACCACCACGCCATTGCCGATATAGCAGGCCACGCCGTCGCGCATGATGCCCGAAGGGATCAGTTGCAGCGCGGTCTTCACGCCCTTGATCACGAGCGTGTGGCCGGCGTTGTGGCCGCCCTGGAAACGCACCACGCCTTGCGCGTGCGGGGTCATCCAGTCCACCACCTTGCCCTTGCCTTCGTCGCCCCACTGGGTGCCGACGACCACCACATTGCGGCCGTGCGAGATTTCGCTTTGCATATCGATCTTCCCGATTTCCTGATTTGTTTCGTTGTCCGGCGATGCACGCTCGCTCAAAGCGCGCGCACCACCCACTGTGAGCCGACCTGCGCCAGTTCGCGGTCGCAATCGAATTCATCGCCCTCGTGCTCATGGCCGGGCAGCATGCAGACCACGGTCTCGCCCTTCTCACGCAAGGCTCGCACGGCGGCGCGCAGGCTCGCGTCTTCGCCCCAGGGGGCGCGCACCGCAGCACGCAGAGGATGCGCGGGGCTCAAGGCCACCAGCGCCTTCAGATCAAGGCTGAAGCCGACCGCCGGGCGGCGGCGGCCGAACACCGCGCCCACCTCGTCGTAGCGGCCGCCGCGCAGGACGGCATCGCTCGAACCCTTGGCATAGAGCGCGAAGCGCGCACCGCTGTAGTAATCGTGCCCGCCCACGTCAGCCAGATCCAGACCCAGGCTCACGCCGGGATGAGCCTCTTGCAGATGGCGAACCAGCCATTGCAGATCATCGAGCGCGGCGCTGACGGCCGCGTTCTGCGGCAGTTGCGTGCGTGCCGCAGCCAGCACTTCAACACCACCGTAGAGGCGCAGCAGCGCTTGCAAGCCAAGAGCTGCGGATGCGGGCAATTCAGCCGTTAGCGCAGCCAGGGCCGGCGCATCCTTGGCGGCCAGCGCGGCGACGATCTCGATCAGCTTTTCTTCGCTGAGCACCGCTTCACCGAGCACGCCGCGCAGCAGGCGCGCGTCACCCATGTCGAGCACGATGTCCGTCAGGCCGGCGCGCTGGATGGCGTCGAGCGCCATCTCCTGCACTTCCAGATCGGCTTCCAGGCCGGCATGGCCGTAGACCTCGACGCCGAACTGCAGCGGCTCGCGGCTCGCATTGATGCCATCGGGCCGCGTGTGCAGCACCGGGCCGCAGTAGCACAGGCGTGTCACGCCGGCGCGGTTCAGCAGGTGAGCATCGATGCGGGCGACTTGCGGCGTCGTGTCGGCACGCAGGCCGAGCGAGCGGCCGGAGAGCTGATCGACGAGCTTGAAAGTCTTGAGATCCAGCGCGTGACCGGCACCGGAAAGCAGCGATTCCAGATGCTCGAGCAGCGGGGGCATCACGAGCTCGCAGGCGTAGCCGCGGGCCATGTCGAGCAGCTCGCGGCGCAGCTCTTCAATGCGGCGCGCCTGCGAAGGCAGGACATCGGCGATGTGCTCTGGCAGGAGCCAAGCAGAGGACATGGGAGATGTGCAGGGCGGTTAAAAACGGCATTGTACCGGCCTTGCGTGGCCGGTTTGCCGCGGATCAATTCAGAAGCACATACAAGATCACGACGCCGCCCAGCATGCTGCTGAGGCCGATGAAGCGGATCTGGCCGTCCTTCATCGCCAGCATGCGGGCAAAGACCTGGCGCCAGAGCTGGGGGCTCAGGAAAGGCAGCAGCCCTTCGAACACCAGCATCAGCGCCAGCGCGCCCCAGAGCATGTCGCTCATCGATGCACCTGGGGCGGGGTTTATTTCTTGCCCGCGGGTGCGGCGGTCGCGGCGCCGGGGCCGCGCATGGTCTTGAAGAAATCGCTGTTGCTCGGGTCCAGCACCATCACGTCGCCCTTGTTGGCCCAGGCCTGACGGTAGGCTTCGAGCGAACGGTAGAACTGGGCGAAGCTGGGGTCGCGGCCAAACGATTCGGCGTAGATGGTCGAAGCCTTGGCATCGCCCTCGCCGCGGATCTTCTGGGCTTCGCGGTAGGCATCGGCCTGGATCACGACAGCCTGGCGGTCGGCGTCGGCCTTGATCTTCTCGCCCTCGGCATTGCCGGTGGCGCGAGCCTCGTTGGCGACGCGTTGGCGTTCAGCGCGCATGCGGCCGTAGACGGCTTCGGCGATATTGGCCGAGAAGTCCACGCGCTTGATGCGCACATCGACCACCTCGATACCGAACTGGCGCGCTTCGTCTTCGAGGCGCTTGCGCACGTCGTTCATGACCTTCTCGCGCTCGGTGGCCAGCACGGCGATCACGGTGCGCTTGGTCACTTCCTCGTTGAAGGCGGCCTGCACGATCGGGCTCAGGCGGTTCTCGACATTGCGGGCACCGGTACTGCCACCTGCGTTGCGGATGAACTGGCGCGCATCGGCGATGCGCCACTTCACGAGCCAGTCGATCACCAGGCTCTTCTTCTCAGCCGTGAAGATGGCGCGCGATTCCTGCGAGTCGAGCGTCTGGATGCGGCGATCAAGGAACACCACGTTCTGGATGATCGGCAGCTTGAACTTGAGGCCCGGCTCGGTGATGACTTCCTTGATTTCACCGAAGGAGTAGACCGCGGCGTAGCTGCGCTGGTCGACCATGAAGGCGGTCGAGTTGATCAGCAGGCCGATGACCAGCACGGCCAGCACGATGGAGATGATGCGATTCATGTCTGTGTCTCCCGCGCTTCAGCGACCGTCACGGCCGCGCAGGTTGTCCCGCGAGCGCGCATCAGTGGAGTTGTTGGCCGAAGTGGAAGCATCGGCGGCAGGCGCTTGCTGGGCCACCGGCGGCGTGACCGACACCGTGCCCGCGTTGTTGGTCTGCTGCAGCAGCTTGTCCAGCGGCAGGTAGAGCATGTTGGAGCCGCTGCGGCTGTCCACCATCACCTTGGTGACGTTGCTGTAGACCGTGCGCATGGTGTCGATGTAGAGGCGGTCACGCGTCACGGCAGGCGCCTTCTGGTACTCGGCCAGCACGCTCTTGAAACGCTGCGCATCGCCTTCAGCCACGGCCACCACTTGCGCGCGGTAGCCTTCAGCTTGCGCCTGCAGCTTCGAGGCTTCGCCTTGCGCGCGAGGGATCGTGTTGTTGGCGTAGGCCTGGGCCTCGTTCTTGGTCTGCTCGCGGTTGGAGCTGGCACGGAAGGCGTCCTCGAAGGCGGCCTGCACCTGCTCGGGCGCCTGCACGCTCTGCACGTTGACGTTCTTGATCAGGATGCCGGCCTTGAGGCGGTCAAGCTGCGCTTGCACCGACTTCGCCAGTTCGGTCGTGACCGCATCGCGCTGCTCGTAGAGCACCGAGTCGATCGTGCTCTTGCCGACGATCTCGCGCACGGCGGATTCGGCCGCGAGCATCACGGCGTCATCGGGCTCGAGGTTGTTGAACAGGAAATCGCGCGCATCCTTCACCACGTACTGCACGGTGAAGCGGATGTCGACGATGTTCTCGTCCTGGGTCAGCATCGAGGAGTCTTTCAGACCCGTGGCCTGGACGACCGTCGTGCGGCCGACGTCGACCTGGCGCAGCTGCGTGACCGAGACGATCTCATGCGACTGCAAGGGATAAGGCAGGCGCCAGTGGAAGCCGGCGTCCAGCGTCTCGCTGTACTTGCCGAACGAGGTGACGACGGCCTGCTGACCTTCCTGCACGGTGTACAGGCCGCTGCCGAGCCAGGCCAGCACAACCACGCCGCCGACAAGGCTCACGCCGATGCCGGCGCTCTTCATGTCGGGCTGGAAGTCATTGCCGCCGCCGTCTCCGCCATTGCTCTTGCCCTTGCCGCCGAACATGCCGGAGAGCTTGCGCTTGAAGTCGCGCCAGACCTCGTCCAGGTCAGGCGGGCCTTCGTTGCGGCCGTTGAAGATACGCCCGGCGTGGCGACCGGCGCCGTGGAGAGCGCGAGAGATGATGTTCATGCTCATTCTGGTGATGATGGGGCGTCGGACTCCTCGTCCGACAGATGGCGCATGCGGGGATCGAATTCTTGAAGGGCCGCGGCCGGTTCGGCCAGCATCGCCTCGGCGATTTTCGCGCGAAGCAGATCGATGCCCGAACCTTCGAGAGCGCTGACGAAAACGCGCGGCGTCATGCGGCCGTCGCGCTCGAGCACGTCGGGGTTGACGCGCGGGCGTTGGTCTTCGTCCAGCATGTCCTGCTTGTTGTAGACCAGGATCTGCGGCACGTCACCGGCGCCGATTTCCTCAAGCACACGCTCGACCTCGAGCATCTGCTCGTCAAGCATCGGGCTGGCCGCGTCGACCACATGCAGCAGCAGGTCGGCATCGCAGGCCTCCTGCAGCGTGGCTCGGAAAGCCTCGACCAGCTTGTGCGGCAGATCGCGGATGAAACCGACGGTGTCCGACAGCGAGGCGCTGGCGCCGGCCTGCTCCAGGTAGAGCGAGCGCGTGGTGGTGTCCAGCGTGGCGAAGAGCTGGTCGGCCGCGTAAGCGCGCGCCTTGACCATCGCGTTGAACAGCGTCGACTTGCCGGCATTGGTATAGCCGACCAGCGAGACCTTGAACACGCCATTGCGGGAACGGGCGCGGCGCTGGGTGCCGCGCTGGCGCTGCACCTTCTTGAGCCGTTCCTTGGTGACCTTGATGCGCTCGTCGATCATCCGACGGTCCAGCTCGATCTGGGCTTCGCCCGGACCGCCGCGCATGCCGATGCCGCCGCTCTGGCGCTCCAGATGGCTCCAGCGGCGTACCAGGCGCGTGGCCAGGTATTGCAGCCGGGCCAGCTCGACCTGCAGCTTGCCCTCGTGGCTCTTGGCGCGCGCGGCGAAGATCTCGAGGATCAGCGCCGTGCGGTCGGCCACGGGCACGCCGAGGACGCGCTCCAGATTGCGTTGCTGTGCGGGCGAGATGGCTTGGTCGAACAAGACGGTGTGCGCCTGATGCGTCTGCACCAGGAGCTTGATCTCGTCGGCCTTGCCGGAACCCACGAAAAGCGCGGCATCAGGGGCCTGACGGCGCGTCACGACCTTGGCGACGGGGGTGTCGCCGGCCGATTCGGCCAGCAGGGCGAGTTCGTCGAGGCTGGCGTCAAAACCGACCGCGGCATGGGCGCCGCGGGCAAATTCGACGCCCACGAGAATGGCGCGCGCCGCCTCGGAGGGCGGCGTCGCGGTGGTTGGAAAGGAAGAGGTCAAGGTTTTATGGCGAGGACGCTAACGCCCTGTTCAGGCGGCGTCGCCCTGGCCTTCGGCGGCGTGGAAGTTCACCGCGCGACCTGGCACCACCGTCGAGATGGCATGCTTGTAGACCATCTGGGTCACGGTATTGCGCAGCAGCACGACATACTGGTCAAACGACTCGATATGCCCTTGCAGCTTGATACCGTTGACCAGGTAGATCGAAACGGGCACATGTTCCTTGCGAAGGAGGTTCAGGAAAGGGTCTTGCAAGAGTTGGCCTTTGTTGCTCACGATATTGACTCCGTGTTGTAGGAGGGCTGATTAGGGTTCCACCTTAACACAGGGTGGCGGACATGGCCGTAAGACGACGGCTGACTTTGCTCAGTCCTTTTCGTCGAAGGGATTCTTCGACGAGCGCATCTCGATACGCAGCGGCGTACCGACAAGCTTGTAGTGGGCGCGGATGCGCCCTTCCAGATAGCGCTTGTAGACCTCGGTCACACCCTCGAGCGAGTTGCCGTGGACGATCACGATCGGCGGGTTCATGCCGCCCTGGTGCGCGTAGCGCAGCTTGGGTCGGTAATGGCCGTTCTTCTTGGGCGTCTGGTGCTCCACCGCCTCGTGGATCAGGCGGGTCAGCACCGGCGTGGTCATCTTCTTGTAGGCCGACGAATAGGCATCGGCAAGACCGCCCCACACGGGCCCCAGACCCTGGCGCTTGAGCGCCGAGATGTTGAAGATCGGCGCGAACTTCATGAAGGCCAGGCGGTGCTCGATCGAGCGCTGCAGCGTCTCGCGCTGGTAGCTGTCGATCGCATCCCACTTGTTGACGGCCAGGATCACGGCGCGGCCGCTGTCCAGGATGTAGCCGGCGATGTGGGCGTCCTGATCTGACACACCTTGCGTGGCGTCGAGCAGCAGCAGCACCACGTTGGCATCGGAAATCGCCTGCAGGGTCTTGACCACCGAGAACTTCTCGATCGCCTCGAAGACCTTGCCCTTGCGGCGCAGGCCGGCGGTGTCGATCAGCTTGAACTTCTGGCCATCGCGCTCGAAATCGACACTGATCGCATCGCGCGTGGTGCCAGGCATGTCGAAGGCGACCAGGCGCTCTTCGCCCAGCCAGGTGTTGATCAGCGTGCTCTTGCCCACGTTCGGGCGGCCGGCCACGGCGAGGCGGATCACGCCGTCGTCTTCGTCGACGGCTTCGTCTTCTTCAAGTTCGAAAGGCTCCAGCGCCGCTTCGAGCAGGCTGCGGATGCCTTGGCCGTGCGCGGCCGAAACCGGATGCGGCTCGCCCAGGCCCAGCTCATGGAACTCACCGAGCAGCGGCGAATCGCTCATGCCCTCAGCCTTGTTCACGGCCAGCAGGATGCGCTTGTTGGCAGTGCGCAGATAGCGCGCGATGTCCTGATCCTGGCCCGACAGGCCCATGCGCACGTCGACGACGAAGATCACCACATCGGCCTCGGCGACGGCCTGCTTGGTCTGCTTGGCCATCTCCTTGACGATGCCGGTGGTGCTGTCCGGCTCGAAGCCGCCCGTGTCCACGCAGATGAACTCGCGGTCGCCGAGGCGGCCGTCACCGTAGTGGCGGTCGCGCGTGAGGCCGGCAAAGTCGGCCACGATGGCGTCGCGGCTCTTGGTCAGCCGGTTGAACAGGGTCGACTTGCCCACATTGGGCCGGCCGACGAGCGCGAGAACTGGCTTCATTCGGATTGGATGGCGTAGACGCCACCCTTCTTGGTGACCACGAGCGCCGTCTTGCCGAGCAGCACGGGCGTGACCAGGATCGGCGAGCCGTCGGTCTGGACGCGCGCCACGGTCTTGCCGGTGGTGCGGTCCACAAAGTGCAGCCAGCCTTCCATGTCGCCGACCATCACGGTCTTGCCCAGGGACAGCGGCGTGCCCAGCTGGCGATTCAGAAATTGCTCGGCCAGCCAGACGGTGTCGCCATTGGCGATCTTGTAGGCGGTCAGGCGGTCGGAGGAGTCGCCGCCGTAGACCTGTTCGGCATCGCCGCCGATGGCGTCATTGCCGCTGGTATTGCGGATCCACAGCGGAGCGCCGCGTTCGGCATTGGCGCAACCGATCGCCGACTGGAAAGCGCGAGCGCAAATGGTGCTGCCGACGCGAACCGACGGGCCGACCAGATCGGCCAGACGTTCCACTTCATTGGTGCCGCGCGGGTTGGCCAGGCTGGCCTCCCAGCGCACGATGCCGCGGAGCGGGTCAACGCCCGTCAGGCGCTGCCCCTGGCCGACGATCAGCGTGTCCTGGTAGGCGCCGAGGACGCCTTCCTTGGCCAGCGTCAGCGCATCGCCGGGACGCTGCATCACGAACAGCTTGCTGCCGTCGATCGCATCGAAGGCCTGAACCTGACGGTCCACGGTCAACACGAAGATGCGCTCACCGGCCACGAAAGGCGCCGTCACCACGGGGGTGTTGAGCATCTGGCGCCAAGTGATCTTGCTGCCGTCGAGCACGACGAGCTCGTTGTCACGCGTCACGACCGCCGAGAAGCGGCCGTCGCTGCCCACGCCGGCGGTCAGCTTGCGGCCGACATCGGCGCGCCACACCACATGCCCGTCGTTGGCGGCGAGCGATTGCAGCACGCCGTCATTGCCGGCCACCAGGAACTGGTCGCCATGAGCCACCACGGAGAGCGGGAACTCGGGGCCGTCGATGCGGGTGTTCCACAGGACCTTGACCGTGCCCTGGCCGATACCGGCTTCAAGCGGTGCCAGCTTGGGGCCGTCGGTGCTGAACAGCGAGCAGCCGGAAAGGATCACGGCCACGGCGACCAGCGCCGGCTTCACGAAGAAAGAAGCCCTCATTTGGCGGCCTCCTCGTCCGGCGCCGCGACACCCAAGGTGGCGAGCTTCGATTCGATCAGCTTGCGGTATTCGACCGTCTTGTCCATTGCGGCGTAGGCCTTCTGGTATTGAGCCTTGGCCTCTGCCGGCTTGTTCTGCAGCGTGAACAGGTCACCGCGGCGATCGGCCACGAGCGCGGCAAATTCAGGACCGGTGACAGCATCGAGCGTCTTGGCAGCTTCGTCGTACTGCTTGGCATCGAGTTGCAGACCGGAGAGGCGCAGGCGCGCCACATCGCGGTATTCGTTCTGGTTCGCGTTGGCGGCCACCCAGTTCAGGTTGGCGCGCGCCGCATCGAGCTGGCCCTTGTCGAACTCGGCCTTGGCAGCCAGCAAGGTGCCTTGTGCGGCGAAGCTGGTGCTGGAGAGACCTTGCAGATCCTTCAGCACGGCGTCGACCTTGGACAGATCACCGGCCTGCGCAGCGCTCTGCACCGCGGCGAACATGCCCTCGGCCTTGGCGGCCTGGTTGCGTTGCCAGAGATTCCAGCCCTGCCAGGCGGCGAACGCGGCCAGCCCGATCGTCACCACCCAGGTGATCAGATTGCCCCATTGCTTCCAGAAGGCCTTGAGCTGTTCCAGTTGTTCTTGTTCTTCGAGATCGAGTTGCGACGCCATGGCGAATTCGTTTCTTCTTTGAGAGCGCGGCCGCAGCGGCCGCTAAATGCTGGGTTGAATCGGGATCGAAACCGGGATCAAAGGCGGGATTATGCTTTGCGCAGCGAAGCCGCCCAGTCGGCCACCCCGGCAAGCGGACGTAAAGCCTGCTCGCCGGTCTGGCGCAGCGGTTTGACAGCGACCTGGCCTTGCGCGAGTTCATCCTCGCCAAAGATCAGCGCCCAGGCCGCGCCGCTGGCATCGGCCTTCTTGAATTGCGACTTCATGCTGGGCTGCCCCGGGTTCAGCACGACGGACACGCCGGCCGCGCGCAGGCCTTCCAGCGCCGCCATCACCTGAGGTAATCCGTTAGCCGAGGGCACGATGGCGTAGGCGTCCGGCGTCTTGACCTCAGCCGCAATGCCGACTTCCTCGAGCAGCAAGAGCATGCGCTCGATGCCCATGCCCCAGCCGACCGCCGGCGTGGGCTTACCGCCCAGTTGCTCGGTCAGACCGTCGTAGCGGCCGCCCGCGCAGACCGTGCCTTGCGCACCCAGACGCTCGGTCATCCACTCGAAAACGGTGAGGTTGTAGTAATCCAGCCCCCGCACCAGACGCGGGTTGATCGTGTACTCGAGGCCGACGGCATCGAGGATGGCGCGCACGCCGTTGAAATGCGCCAGCGACTCCTCGCCGAGATACTCGATCAGCTTGGGCGCGTTCTCCGCCATCGCCTGCATGGCCGGGTTCTTGGTGTCGAGCACGCGCAGCGGGTTCGTGTACATGCGGCTGCGAGCTTCCTCGTCCAGCACGTCGACATGCGCTTCGAGATGCTTGATCAGCGCCTCGCGGTGTGCCGCGCGCTCGGCCGGCTGGCCCAGCGAGTTGAGCTCCAGGCGCACATCGCGGCCTTCGACCAGGCCCAGCTCCTTCCAGAGGAGGCGCGTCAGCAGGATCACCTCGGCATCGACGTCGGGACCGGCAAAGCCCATCGCCTCGACACCGACCTGGTGGAACTGGCGATAGCGACCTTTTTGCGGACGCTCGCGGCGGAACATCGGGCCCATGTAGAACAGGCGGCGGCCACCGTCACGCAGGAAGCTGTGCTCGATCATCGCGCGCACCACGCCGGCCGTGCCTTCGGGGCGCAGGGCCAGATGCTCGGCCTGGCCATGCTTGTCGGCGCGATCCTGGAAGGCGTACATCTCCTTCTCGACGATGTCGGTCACCTCGCCGATGCCGCGCACAAACAGGGCCGTGGGCTCGACGATGGGCACGCGCACATTGGCAAAGCCGTAGCGCGCCATCACCGAGCGGACTTTTTCCTCGAACCACTCCCAGCGCGCGCTTTGCGGCGGCAGGATGTCGTTCATGCCTTTGACAGCCTGGAGCGGCTGCAACTTCTTGTCAGTCATAGCGGGGCGTTATGCGGCGACGGTGCCGAAACGCTTTTCAATGTAGTTTTCGACCAGCGCGTGGAACTCGCTGGCAATGTTCTCGCCGCGCAGCGTCAGCGCCTTCTCGCCGTCGATGAAGACGGGCGCCGCCGGCGCTTCGCCGGTGCCGGGCAGGCTGATGCCGATGTCGGCATGCTTGCTCTCGCCGGGGCCGTTCACGATGCAGCCCATCACGGCCACCTTCATGTTCTCGACGCCCGGGTACTTGGCGCGCCAGACCGGCATCTGCGCCCGCAGATAGTCGTCGATCTGCTTGGCCAGTTCCTGGAAGGTCGTGCTGGTCGTGCGGCCGCAGCCGGGGCAGGCGGTGACGCTCGGGTTGAAATGGCGCAGACCCAGCGATTGCAGGATCTCCAGCGCGATCACGACCTCTTGGGTACGCGACTCGCCCGGCTGCGGCGTGAGCGACACGCGGATGGTGTCGCCGATGCCTTCTTGCGCCAGGATGCCCAGCGCCACGGCCGAAGCGACCGTGCCCTTGGTGCCCATGCCGGCTTCGGTCAGGCCCAGGTGCAGGGCGTAATCGCAGCGCTTGGCCAGCGCGCGGTAGACCGAGATCAGGTCCTGCACGCCGCTGACCTTGCAGCTGATGATGATGTTGTCGCGCTTCAGGCCGAGTTCGGCGGCATATTCGGCCGAGCTCAGCGCCGACTGGATCAGCGCCTGATACATGACCTGCTTGCCGTCCCAGGGTTCGGCCCGTACGGCGTTCTCGTCCATCATGCTGGCCAGCAGCTCTTGATCCAGGCTGCCCCAGTTGACGCCGATGCGCACGACCTTGTCGTACTTGATCGCGGCCTCGACCATCATGGCGAACTGGCGGTCCTTCTTGTCGCCCTTGCCCACATTGCCGGGGTTGATGCGGTACTTGGACAGCGCCTGCGCCATCGCCGGGTGCTCGGTCAGCAGGCGGTGGCCGTTGTAGTGGAAGTCGCCCACCAAGGGCACGTCGATGCCCATGCGGTCGAGTTGCTCGCGAATATCCGGCACGGCGTCGGCCGCCTCGGGCGTATTGACGGTGATGCGCACCATCTCCGAACCGGCAATCGCCAGCTCCTTGACCTGGATGGCGGTGCCGATCACGTCGACCGTGTCGGTGTTGGTCATCGACTGCACGCGCACCGGCGCGTCGCCGCCCACGGTCACCACGCGCGAACCCCAGACCACCCGGGCCTGGCGCGAACGGCGCTGTGCGGGGTTCGCCGCGGCGATCGCTTCTTCAACCGTCGTTTGCGTATCAATCATGCGTACAACTCTTAATTCAGTTCCAGCCGGGCTACGTTGTCCTTGGCCTGGGAGACCAGGTCCACAGGCTTGTCGCGAAGCAGCAGCTGGGTGCCGGCGACATTGCCGATTTTCACCTTGAGCGGCGGCGCACCGGCCACCTGCTCTTGCTCGCCAGCCGGCATGATCTTCGAAATCAGGGTCTGGCCCGAGCCGTCGACCACTTCAACCCAGGACGCCGCCGTGGTCTTCAGGGTCAGGGGAACCTGGCCGTTAGGACTGGCGAGCTTGACCGGCGCGGGCGTCGAAGCAGAAACCGACGAGGCCCTGACCGGCGCGCTGGCAGACTGCGCGACCGTCGTTGTGGCCGGCGCCGCCACGACGGGCGTCGGCGTCGGAACAATCACGGAGGCTTCGCTCGCGACAGGCTCCGGCGCACTGGCCGCCGCCATCTCGGGCAGCGAAGCCGGTGCGGATGCCGCCACCGCCGCAGGCTCGGCAGAGCGCTCCAGCCAATGCGAAGGCATCAGATACACGCCCGCCGCCGCCAGCAGCAGCAAGACCGGGCCCCAGACGATCGGCCTTTGCAGCAAGGCAAAGGACACGCCCTCGCCTTGCGAGCCATGCTCGCGGTATGGTTCGTTGATACCGAGCGACACGTGCAACTCACGGCCGTCGCTGCGCGGCAGCAAGGCCATGACCGGCGCGGGATCGACCTTCAGCGTGCGGCAGACGGCCTTGGCCAGGGCACGCGCGAAGGTCGCATCGGGCAGATCCTCGTACCGGTCGGTTTCGAGGGCTTCGAGCTTGGCCTGCGGCACCTTGAGCATCGCGGCCAAGGCAGCAATATGCAGGCCGCGCTGCTGGCGCGTGGCGCGCAGCCATTGGCCAGCGGTTTGCGGGCGGGCCGGGGCGGCGTCTGCTTCCGGCAGCGCATCGCTCGCGACAGACGACATGGGCTCCCCCTCACTCATCGAAACGCTCGGCATTCAAGGATTGGGTCTCGGGCGAATCGGCGAAGCGCGCGTGCAACTGGCGCGCCATGTCGCTGACGCCCACCGAATTGCCCATGCGGCGCTCGATGCGCAGCGCGAGCCACAGGCTCTGGGCGCTGGCTTGCTCGGGCTGGCTGTTGACGCGCTTGATGTAGAACAGCGCACGTTCGTACTGCTTGTTCTTGAACAGCACCTCAGCCAGATTGACCGACACGGCCGGGCTCGAAGGGTCGTACTCGAAAGCCTTGCTCAGGCTCTTCTCGGCCAGATCCAGTTGGCCGTTGCGGGCCTGACAGACGCCCTTCGCCAGCAGCGTGCGCGAAGGAGCGCGATAGGTGGGCTGCGCAAGAGCTGCCTCGAACTTTTCATCGGCCTCGGCGAAGTGCCGTTCCTGGCACAGCATCCAGCCGTAGTTGTGCAGCGTGTCGGCGTCGTTCGGGTAGAGCGACAGCGCGTTGCGGAAGCTCTCATCGGCCAGTTGGCGCTCGCCCATCGCGGCGTAGATCAGGCCGCGCAGATTGACGGCCTCGCGCATGTTCGGGCTCAGCAGCAGCGCCTGTTTGACCTCATCGAGCGCGGTGTTGTATTGGCCGCGCGAGAAATAGCCGGCGGCCAGCTCCATGCGCACGCCGGCGCGGCGGTCGGTCGCGGTCTGGTCGCTGTCGGTGCGCGGCGCGTTGCGCGGCGCATCCGTGGTGGCGCAGGCCGAGAGCAGGGCCAGCAGACTCAAGACAATCCAGTGTCGTACACGGATCAGCCGGGTGGTGTTCATCGAGGGGTACTCTCAGTGGAAATGAACGTCTTCAAGACGGGCTCGCGCCTTTTACCACTACCACCGGGGCTCTCACCATGCGGACATGCGCGCGGGTGCGATCCTGAACCTCCCCCGCCAACTGCCCGCAAGCGGCGTCGATGTCGTCGCCACGGGTCTTGCGGATCGTCGTGATGATGCCGGCCTGCAGCAGCACATCACCGAACGCTTTGACACGTTCGTTGCTGCTGCGCTTCAAACCCGAGGCCGGGAACGGGTTGAAGGGAATCAGGTTGATCTTGCAGGAGATCCCTGAGCCCCCACGCTCGCCGTTCGGCGAGCTGCCCCCCGAGGGGGCGCCCGCAAGCTTGGGGCGGCCCTGCACTTGCGGCTTGCCCTTGAGCAGCTTCACCAGTTCCTGCGCCTGCTCCGGCGTGTCGTTGACGCCGTCGAGCATGCAGTATTCGAAGGTGATGAAGTCGCGCGGCGCCTTTTCGAGATAGCGGTTGCAGGCTTCCAGCAACTCGGCAATCGGGTACTTCTTGTTCAGCGGCACGAGCTGGTCGCGCAGCGGATCGGTCGGCGCGTGCAAGGAGACCGCCAGCGCCACCGGCACGTCTTCACGCAGGCGGTCGATCATGGGCACGACGCCCGAGGTCGAGACCGTCACGCGGCGGCGCGAAAGGCCGTAGCCGTGGTCATCCAGCATGGTCTTGAGCGCCGGCACCAACGCGCTGTAGTTCTGCAGCGGCTCGCCCATGCCCATCATCACGACGTTCGAGATGATCCGCTCGTCCTTGCCCAAGCGCTTGCGCAGGCTGTGCTCGGCATACCAAAGCTGAGCGGTGATCTCCGACGTTTCGAGATTGCGGCTGAAGCCCTGATGGCCCGTCGAGCAGAAGCGGCAGCCCACGGCGCAACCGGCCTGGCTCGAGATGCACAGCGTGCCGCGATCATCCTCGGGGATGAAGACCGCCTCGACCGCATTGCCCGCGCCCACGTCGAACAGCCACTTGATCGTGCCGTCGGTGGAGACATGTTCGGAAATGACCGGCAGCGCCTGAACGCGCGCCCGGGAGGCCAGCTTGTCCCGCAGGGACTTGGCCAGGTCGCTCATCTGGGTGAAATCAGAGGCGCCTTTTTGATGGATCCAACGAAAAAGCTGGGTGGCGCGGAAACGCTTCTCACCCAGCCCCTCGCAGTACGCGGCCAGCCCATCAAGATCGAATCCAAGCAGGTTGACCGCATCCATGGTGTGTTGCCCCGTTCGGGGCCCTTGTTGCCTTAGCGGCTGTAAACGTTCATGCCGGGGAAGAAGAACGCGATTTCGACGGCGGCCGTTTCGGCAGCGTCGGAACCGTGGACGGCGTTGGCATCGATGCTGTCAGCGAAGTCAGCGCGGATGGTGCCCTTCTCGGCCTTCTTCGGATCGGTCGCGCCCATCAGGTCGCGGTTCTTCAGTATGGCGCCTTCGCCTTCGAGAGCCTGGATCATCACCGGGCCCGAGATCATGAAGCTGACCAGGTCGTTGAAGAACGGACGGGCCTTGTGCACGGCGTAGAAGGCTTCAGCCTCGCCACGCGACAGGTGAGCCATGCGCGCAGCCACGACCTTCAGGCCAGCAGCTTCGAAGCGAGCATAGATCTGGCCGATGACGTTCTTGGCCACGGCATCGGGCTTGATGATGGAGAGGGTGCGTTCGATAGCCATGGTGAGCTCCTGATTTGATGTTTAGGGGTTAATGCGGATTTCGGTGAACCCGGGATTGTAGCCCGGGCCTGTGTCTCAGCGATGACGTCCGCCACCGCCGGAGCGACCACCGCCGCCTCCGCCGCCCTGCCCGCCTCGGCCGCCGCCGCCGCGACCATTGCGGCGCTGGAAGGCATCGGCGCCGATATAGCCGACCGAGGTCTGCATCGGATCGGGTTCACGCGGGCCATTGCCGCCGCCTTGCTTGCCGCGGTTGCCACCTTGGCCACCGCCACCACCCTGGCCATGACGGTCCGGCGCGCTGCCGCCGGCACCAAAGCCCTGCGGAATGCGTTTGCTGCCCGTGGCGAAGCGACGGTCGAAGGTCTGCTCCAAGGGGTTGATGTTGCGCGGGATGAAGTCGTCGTCATCCTCGTTGCGGGGACGCTGCTGTTCACGCGGCGCTTCGTTGAAACGATCACGCGGTTCAACGAACCGGTCGGCTGGACGATCCTGGCGGTCCTGACGATCTGGGCGATCTTGACGCTCCGGACGCGGCTCAGGACGGCTCGGACGCGGGCCAACGCCAGCGTGGCGGCCATCGGCGCGGCGGCTCTTGTCGTTGCGGCCATCACGTTCATTGCGCTGTTGTTCTGGACGCTGCTGCTGATCCGTGCGCTGCTCATTGCGCGGCGCATTCCGGTCGTTGCGGTCGTCACGGTCATTGCGATCATTTCGATCGTTACGTGGGCGATCCTGATGGCCGGCCAGGCGGCGGATCGTGCGCACGTCCTCTTCGCCGAGCTCCACCCACACGCCACGCTTCAAACCACGCGGCAGCACCACGGTGCCGTAGCGGATGCGGATCAGGCGGCTGACCACCATGCCCACGGCCTCGAACAGCTTGCGCACTTCGCGGTTGCGGCCTTCGGTGATGACGACGCGGTACCAGCGGTTCACGCCTTCGCCGCCGCCGTCTTCGATGCTCTTGAAGCCGGCCTGCTGGCCCTCGACGACCACGCCTTCGATCAGGCGCTTGCGCTGCTCTTCGGTGATCGTGCCCAGCACGCGGGCCGCGTATTCACGCTCGACGCCAAAGCGCGGGTGCATCAGCTGGTTGGCCAGTTCGCCGGAGTTGGAGAACAGCAGCAGGCCTTCGGTGTTGATGTCCAGACGGCCCACCGATTGCCACTTGCCCTGGTAGAGCTTGGGCAGATGGCGGAACACGGTCGGGCGGCCTTCCGGATCGTTGAAGGTCACGACCTCGCCGGTCGGCTTGTGATACGCCAGGATGCGCGCGGTCGGCGGCTGGATGCGGATCTTGACCGGCTTGCCGTTGACGCTGACGCGATCACCGAACGAGATGCGCTGGCCGATGTGAGCGACCTCGCCGTTCACCTCGATCTTGCCTTCGGCAATCATGTCTTCGATGTCACGGCGCGAGCCGACACCGGCCTGACCCAGCACCTTCTGGAGCTTGGGCGCATCGGGTTCGGGAGCGAGCACACGCTTGCCCTCGCCCTCGCCCTCGCCTTCGGCTTCCTCTTCCTCGGCAGCGGCTTGAGCGGACTCGGCAGCGGGACCTTCTTCGTCTTCAGCGTCGAAACTGCCGGTCAGCACTTCAGCAAAGCGCTCTCCGACGGCGGCCAGCACTTCAGGCGCCGGTTCGGCGGAAGCGACGGCAGCAGCCGGAGCGCCACCTTCAGCGCGATCACGATTGCGACCACGGCGGCGGTTGCGGCCACGGCGTTCGCCGCCTTCACCGCCATCGCCGTCTTCGCCTTGCTCACCCGAATCAGCGCTTTCGCCGCCTTCAGCCTTGCTTTCAGCAACTGGCTCGGGAGCCAGCGTGAAGACAGGCTCAGCGACGACCGGGGCCGGAGCTGCGGCAGGCTCGGCGCCGTCCATCGCTTCAACCACAGCCTTCTTGCGCGGGGCACGCTTCTTTGGCGCGGGCTCGGCCTCTTCGGCTGCGGCCTCAACCAGTGCAGCAGGCGCAGCTTCAGCACCCTGCTCCGCCGCCTTTTCAGCAGCGGTCTTGCGCGGTGCGCGCTTCTTCTTGGGCGCTTCGCCCTCGCCATCGGTGATGGGGGTGTCGTTCGGGAGATCGTTGTCAGTGGAATTCATGCGTCAGCACTCGCCTGTTGATCGGCTTGGGATTCCGGCGAGGCCGGGGGTGCGCCAGCACCGTCTGGGACGGGCGCTGCTTGGTTTGTATCTTGGTCTTCTGCGCCGATCAGCTCTTGCTGAACCTGATCGGGTGTTTCTTCTGCGGCTTCCGAGGAAGCTTCTTCTGGCAACAGCAGGCCCTGCAAGGCGGCGGCAGGCTCGGCGCCCCCCACTTCCAGCAAAGGCAGTTGCTCCAGGCTCGCCAGGCCCAGGTCGTCCAGGAACTGGCGCGTCGTGGCGTACAGCCCCGGACGGCCCGGCGCTTCGCGATGGCCGATCACGTCGATCCAGCCGCGATCTTCAAGCTGCTTCACGATCTGCGTGGCCACGACCACGCCGCGGATGTCCTCGATATCGCCGCGCGTCACCGGCTGGCGATACGCAATGATGGCCAGCGTTTCCATGACCGCACGCGAGTAGCGTTGCGGCTTCTCGGGGTGCAGGCGGTCGAGGTATTCGCGCATCTCGGGGCGGCTCTGGAAGCGCCAGCCCGTGGAGACAGCCACCAATTCCACGCCGCGGCCTTCCCAGTCGCGGGTCAGCTCGTCCAGCAGCGCGCGCAGCGTGTCAGCGCCGAGCTCATCGTCGAACAAGCTGCGCATTTCGCGCAGGGGCATAGGCTGCTGGGCGCAAATCAGCGCGGTCTCGAGGACGCGCTTTGCATCCTGTGTATTCATTGACTGTTCAAAGTCGGTCCCGGTTCTAGCGGGGTGCTTAAGGGTCTGCAGGTCGACACCTACGAGCGGCGGACTGTTCCGTCGGGCCGTCCAGATACTGATTCGGGCGGCAATCTAGGGCGGGTCAGCGGCGCATGGGCGCTCAACTTGTGCGGCATGCGCGAATCACTCGGCACATGCGGCTTCCATGACCCTGCGCGACCAAGGCGCAGAAATCATCAGGGTATTGTAGCGCCCTCAGCCGAATCGGTGCGGCAGAAGCGGTTCGGGCAGGCCCACGGAGGTCCAGGCTTGGTGTAAATCCTGTGGCAAGGGCGCATCAAAGACCAGCGCCTCGCCCGTGATCGGATGGGTAAAAGACAGGCGCGCCGCATGCAGGGCCTGGCGCGTCAGGCCAAGGGCCGGAACGCCGCCATAGAGCGCGTCCGACACCAGCGGATGCCCATGCGTGGCCAGGTGAACACGGATCTGGTGCGTGCGGCCGCTGTGCAGCACGCAGTGCACGGCCGTGATCGAACGCCCTTCAACCTCGGCCTGGCCCAGCGCATAGACATCGGTGCGCGCCGGCTTGCCACCCGCCAGCTGGGCCATCTTGATCTTGGTGACCGGATCACGGCGGATCGGCGCGTCGATCACCTGCGATTCCGGAAAGCGGCCATAGACCAGCGCGATGTACTCGCGGTGCACCTCGCGGGCGGCGATCATGCGCGAGAGCGCGGTCACGGCCTCCAGCGTCTTACCGACGACCATGAGGCCCGAGGTGTCCTTGTCGAGCCGATGCACGATGCCGGCGCGCGGCAAGGTGGCGGCCAGCGGGTGATGCGCCAGCAGGCCGTTCATGATCGTGCCCGACCAGTTGCCCGCCGCCGGATGCACGACCATGCCGGCCGGCTTGTTCACGATCAGCAGATGGGCGTCCTCGAACGGGATATCGAGCGCCATCGGCTCGGCTCGGAAGGCGCGGCTTTCCTCGGTCGGCTGCAATTCAACGCGGACCTGCTCGCCGGCCCTGAGCTTGCGAGCATCCTTGGTCACCGCCACGCCGTTGATCGTCACGCAACCGCGCTCGACCAAACTTTGCAGATGATTACGTGAGAACTCGGGCGCCAGGCCCACCAGCCAGCGGTCCAGCCGCTGGCCGTGCCCCTCCTTGTCCACTGCGGCTTCGCGCACTTCGACGCTCCCGCCTTCGTCGCTTTCGTCGCCCACCTCCGGGGAATCCTCCTCCGGGACCCTCAAGGCCTGAACCATATAATCGCCGCTCCCAATTTGGCAGGGCGGCCCATCGAGGCCGCCAGTGAAGGACACATGATCGAGATTTGCGTGCAGCGCCGCCCGAACCCTCAGGCGCTTGCCTCCAAGGGCCTGTTGACGGGCCTCGGTGGCGCCGTGACATTGGCTCTCGCGATGGCACTTTCGGCTTGCTCGTCCACCGGAAAGGATGATCCGAATTCGCAAGCCAGTCTCGACAAATTGTACGCAGACGCCAAGGCCGACATGGACTCGGGCAGCTACGACCGCGCGATCAAGTCCTTCGAGAAGATCGAAGGCCGCGCCGCCGGCACGGTGATGGCGCAGCAGGCACAGCTCGATGCGGCCTGGGCCAACTACAAGAGCGGTGAAAAGGCCGCAGCCCTCACGGTGCTCGACCGCTTCATCAAGCTCAACCCCTCGAGCCCGGCGATGGACTACGCCCTCTACATGAAGGGCATCGTCAACTTCAACGAGGATCTGGGCCTGTTCGGCCGCCTCGCCAACCAGGACATCACCGAGCGCGACCAGCAAGCCTCGCGTGACGCGCTCCTCTCCTTCAAGCAGTTGGTCGAGCAGTTCCCCGATTCCAAGTACACGCCCGACGCCGCCGTGCGCGTGGACTACATCACCAACGCACTGGCCGCCTATGAAGTGCACGTGGCTCGGTACTACTACAACCGCGGCGCCCCGCTGGCCGCGGCCAACCGCGCCCAGCGCGCGATCACCGAATTCCCGCACGCGCCGAGCGGCGAGGAAGCCCTGCATCTGATGATGCTGAGCTACCAGAAGCTCAACCTGCCCGAGCTTGAGGCGGACTCCGAGCGCGTCATGAAGCTCAACTACCCGAACAGCGAATTCCTGAACGACCCGGCTCTGAAAAAGCACCCGTGGTGGAAATTCTGGTGAATTCCGCGCGACGTTGATTGAATTCCGGCCGCAGGCGCGCCCCAAGCGCGAGCTGCGAGCTGCGGACTGGCAAGATCGCATTCCAAGACAGTCCCTCGCATCCATCGGATGCTGATCTGGTCGTTCACGACGACCTGCGCAGGCCGGGAGGCCTGCATTGAGCCACATGCCCCGAGCAGGCCGACCCTGCCCGCGTGTGCCATGACATCGGCACGTTGCCACGGCAACCGCACGCCGCCCCATCCCTGACCACGGCAAATGCGAGCCGCATCCCCCACGGGGACGCTCGCGTCATTCGCCTTGCGGCTCGAAACCCCGCGCGCCTGCAACTAGGGAAACTCCGTAATTTAATGACGTAAATCGAGCGCATCATTCTCCAGTGAATTGTTAATTCATGTATGAAATTTCGGCGTCGTGAGATTGCCAGGCAAATCCATGCAGGCATGAGGCCAGGCAAGGACACCGCCCGGACTCTGTGCGCCGGCATGAGCGGATTCGGCGGTGTGATGCTTGTCCAGGGCAAGTTCGCGGCGCCGGAGATCCGCAGATGCATACCGTTCCCTACCAATAAATAACAGGAGACTTTATGAAGACCAAGAGACAAGGGAAGCTCCCGGGCCGCCTAGTCCTGATCGCCCAGGCATGCAGCCTCGCGATCGCCGGACCCGCCCTGGCGCAAGACAACACCAAGCAAGAAACCGATGCCGAACCATCGTCTGTCAAGCTGGAGCGAGTCGAGATCAACGGCATCCGCAGCAGCCTTGACCGAGCCGCGCGGGAAAAGCAAAGGGCTGACAACGTCGTCGATGTGCTGAGCGCTCAGGACATCGGCAAGTTCACGGATCAGAATGTCGCCGAGGCGCTGCAGCGGGTTCCCGGCGTACAGATCCAGCGCGACGCCAACGGCGGCGAGGGCACGACCATTTCCGTTCGCGGCCTGGGGCCGGAGCTCAATCGCTACACCATCAATGGCCGCACCGGGTTCACCGGTGATGCCCGCGCGTTCGACTTCTCCAACATCCCGACCGAGCTGGTTTCATCGGTGCAGGTGTTCAAGACACCGACCTCTGATATGGACGAAGGGGGGCTGGGAGCGACGGTCAATGTGGTCACGCGCCGTCCAACGGACCTGAAGGACTTCCATTTCGCTTCGACGCTGCAAGGCCAGCGCAATGATCTGGCAGGAAAGACCAAGCCGCGAGCCTCGATATTTGGCGGCGGCACTTTCTTCGACGGTCAGATGGGCCTCATCTTGTCGGCGGCCTATAGCGAGAACTCGCAACGCTACGATCAGATCGAGAGTTTTGGCTGGAGTCGCGTCACCGCCAACATGTTCACCGACCCGGCCGTGGGCGCCGCCGCCGCAGGTGCGTTCCGGCAAACCACGATCACGCCAGCCTTGGTTTTGCCGACCCGGAAAAAGACTTCGGCCGCTGGCGCTTACCAGTGGAAGGTGAACGATTCGCTGGAGTTCAACGCCGACGTCCTGTACACCAAGCAGAAGGACATTGAGTCGCTGAACCAGTTGGTGCCTCAGTTCCAGAACAGCTACCCGGACAACTACTCCGTCTATGGCGGCGGCATCACCCAGGTGACGGTCGACAAAGACAACACGATCACCCATCTGGAAGCGCAGAACCTCAACCTGACCCTGCAAAACGCGATCTTCAACAACCGGACGCAGGCACAGAATTCGGGACTGAACTTCAAATGGCATGCAGACGAATGGACGGTCAACGGTGACCTTGCCTTTGCCAACGCCAGGCAAAACAATCTCTTCGGCAGTGTTGTCTTTGGAGGCCGTTTTGACACGGTATACGACGCCACCCGAGGCGGAATTCCCTCTATCACCTACTACCCCTCGGACTACGCCAACGCCACCTCGGTCAACTCTGGCGCTGCACCGGTTTCGCCCAACGATCCTTCCGCTTTCGTCAGCCAAGGTGTGCAGGGCAATCTTGCGCTGATCAAGCAATCGGAAGTCGGCTATCAGCTGGACGCCGAGCGAAAGATAGATTCCGACTGGATTGACGGTGTGAAGTTCGGCGTGAAGTACCGCCCTGGCGACTATCAAAGAGACTATTACATCCAGAATGTGTTTGATCTCTACGCCCCCAACGGCGCCTTCACGCCGTTCAGCGTCAGCGGTGCACCAGCCGTCATCTCCCAGAGTTTTCCGGTCAGCAATTTCGGCAAGAACATTCCCGGCAGCTACCCCAGAGCGTTCCCGAATTTCAACTTCAACACCGCCATGTCCCTGATGGAGACCAGCCCGGAGGTGGGGTCCAATTTCCTGGGTACGCTGCCGTTCAGTCCTTTGGGGTCATACAAGGTCAAGGAGAACGTGACGTCCGGCTATGTGCGTGGCGATTTTTCCGGCAGTCTTTTTGGCTTCTCGTACAAGGGCAACGCCGGGCTCCGCATGGCGCATACGGAGGAATCCAGCAGCGGATATTCGCAGGACTCACTGGGGAATGTCAGCCTGGCCAACGCCACACACGACTACACGGATTTCCTGCCATCGGCCAACATCAAGTTCGACTTGCCGCACGCGATGCTGCTGCGCCTGGCTGCCGCCAAAGTGATGACCCGGCCAAGCTACCAGGATCTGAGTCCCGGTGTGATCATCAACGATGTCAACAATCGCACGGCCACCCAGGGCAACCCGAACTTGTCGCCGTTCCGCGCATCGCAGTTCGACGCCACGCTTGAATACTATGGAAACAAGGGACAGACCGCTGCCTTCGGCGTTTTCTACAAGGATATTTCTTCCTTCATCAGCCAGCAGACCGTCTCGAAGAATCTGTCCGTGACCATTCCGGGAGTCAACCCCGGTGATCCGGCGGTGCAGTCGACGCAGGCCTTCCAGGTGACGACGCCGGTCAACGGCAAGGGCGCGACGATTCTAGGCAGCGAGATGGCCTTCAATCTGCCGCTGTCCACGGTCCATGAGTCGCTGAGCGGATTTGGCCTGAACTTCAACTACACGTTTGTGCACAGCGACGCCCATTACGTCAATGGCCTGACCCACTCGGACAACGCGCTGGAAGGTCTGTCCAAGAACAGCTACAACGTCGGCGCCTATTTCGATCAGGCGGGCCTGAATCTGCAGCTGTCGTACACATGGCGCAGCAACTACGTCTACCGAGAGATCGGCAACGAGGGCAATACCGAATACGCCAAGCCCATGGGCTTCCTCTATGCCAGCGCCTCGTATGACATCAACAAGAGTGTTGCGGTCACGGTGCAAGGTATCAACCTCACCGGGCAGAAGTTCCGGCTCTATTCGGACATTCCGGACCGATTGCGCTTCATCTCTGATTCCGGCCGCTCGGTCATTGCGGGCGTCCGGGTGAAGTTCTGACCGCCGGCTGAGGGGCAACAGCCCTGTCGATGGCGTCAGTCTCGACAGGGCTGACTCAGGCCCCCCGGCCCAGGTCAATCTGAATCTTGAGTTGATCAATACTCTGCGCGCCCGACATCTGGTGTCGCGTATGACTGAATAGAAAGTGCAGGACGATGAATGCCGTTCATTTCGCAGGCCTGGGTGAGAGGCTGGGCTCCCGTTTGAGAGCGCCGCTCGGCTTGCTGATATTGCTGTTCTTGTTGGCAGCCAATCCGGCAGCGGCGGACACGAAGCCTGCGGGCAGCCGTGAGGATCAAGGTGCCTGGTTTCAGGATGCACGCTTTGGCCTGTTCATCCACTGGGGTCTGTATTCGCAGATCGGTGGTGAATGGCAAGGCAAGCGCTATTACGGCATCACCGAGTGGTTGATGCGGCGGGCCAAGATCCCGGCGGCGGACTACGCGCTGTCGGCCAAGGACTTCAATCCGACCGACTTCGACGCGAAGGCCTGGGTCCGCACCGCCAAGGCTGCCGGCATCAAATACATCGTCATCACTGCCAAGCATCACGATGGATTTGCCATGTACGGCTCGAAAGCGAGCGCGTTCAACATCGTGGACGCAACACCTTTCAAACGAGACCCTTTGCGCGAACTGGCCGACGCGGCGCGCGCCGAGGGTCTGAAGATCGGTTTCTACTATTCGCAGTTCCAGGACTGGAGTGACCCGAACGCTGAGGGCAATGACTGGGACTTCCCCGCACAAGGTCGGCAGTTTTCGGAGTATCTCCACCGCAAGGCTATTCCGCAGATCACGGAGTTGCTGACCCGCTACGGGCCGATCAGCGTGATCTGGTTCGACACACCGCAGGAGATCTCCAAGGCCGACTCGCAGAAGCTCTACGACCTGGTCAAGCAACTGCAGCCCGACTGTCTGGTCAGCAGCCGTATCGGCAACGGCCTCGGCGATTTCACCACCTATGGCGATGCCGAGATTCCCGCCAAGCCTTCCAGCGGCCTGCCTTGGGAAGCCATCTTCACGCACAACGACAGCTGGGGATATTCAAGCTTCGACACCCACTTCAAGTCCTCGACTGAGCTCGTGCATCTGTTAGCCACGGTGGCCTCCAAGGGCGGCAACATGATGTTGAATGTCGGTCCGGACGGAGCGGGCCGCATGCCGCAAGGCTCGGTGACACGACTGGCTCGCGTTGGCGAATGGCTCAAGCGCAATGGGCGCAGCATTTACGGCACTTCGGCCGTGAGCTATTGGCCGCTGCCCTGGGGTGTGATGACGCAACGACCGGGCGAGCTCTATCTGCATGTTCTTGAGCGCCCCAGGGACGGGCAACTCATCGTCCCCGGCGTCAAGGGCCGTATTGACTCCATGCGCTATCTGAACAGCACGACAGCTCTGAAGTGGCGCCAACAGGGTGACGACATCGTCGTGTCCTTGCCGGCTTCGCTGCCCGATCCGATGGACAGCGTGATCGTCGTCAAGCAATCGAGCGTCGCGGTGGACGCTGTGCCGCACGAGATCATGATCTCGCGCCAATATGGACTCACGGCGCTGTCGCCCGCCACTGCGAGCCTGAGTGGCTCCGCCAAGGCCTCAGTCGTCCAGTACTACCACTACTTCGGCGACTGGAAATACTTCGATACCGTGACGGGATTGAACAATCCCGAATCGACGGTGAGCTGGCGCTTGCGCGTGCTGGAGCCGGGTGACTATCGCATCGATATCGAATACACCGCCGACGATGAGTCGGCCGGCCAGGAAGGCTTGGTCACGGTCGCAGATCAGCAACTGCGCTTTCAAACCCTGGAAACCGGCAAGACCGTGGAATCGCGGCCGGCGCCGCTCTTTGTTCACGCCATCGGCGTGGTGACGATCAAGACACCGGGCGTGTATCCCTTGACGATACGGCCGGCGCAAACAGGCCACTCGCTGTTCACGATCAAGCAGGCCTTGGTGACGCCAAGCGATTGATCCTCCACCGGAAGATTCGGCTAGGTTTTGTGGAGCGGGCGTGCGGGAACTGGGCAGCCCTGGGCCTGCCCCAGCCCCTTCAGGTAGGCGCGGCGCACATGGCCTGCCACCAGGGCGCGGCCGTCACACTCTTGGCATAGCTCTCGGCGCCTGAGAGCTTGCGCACCCAACCGCGGAACGGTACGGCGCCCTCGGCCGTGCGGGGCAGTTGGGATAGTTGGGATAGTTGGGACAGTTGGGATGGCGGAGCGTACCAAAGAAGCCGCCATGTTCAGCGCCGCGCTGCCAGCTCCGCCAACCAGTCCATCGCCTCGGGCTCGGTCGCCAGCCGCGTCATCGGCGGCAGCGCTTCGCGCAGGCGGCGGCCGTAGTTCATGCCGGCCATGCGCGGGTCGCAGACGATCAGCAGGCCGTGATCGGTCTCGGTCCGGATCAGGCGCCCGCCGCCCTGCTTGAGCGCAATCGCGGTCTCGGCAATGAAGTAGTCGGAAAACGCGTTGCGGCCCTCGGCCTCAAGCCGCTGCACGCGCGCCTCCACCAGCGGATCGTTGGGCGGCGGGAAAGGCAGCTTGTCGATCAGCACGCATTGCAGCGTGTCGCCGGGCACGTCGATGCCTTCCCAGAAACTGGCCGAGCCGACCAGCACCGCCCGCGGATCGTCCACAAAGCGTTGCAGCAGCACGCGCTTGGGTGCAGCGCCCTGCTGTAGGACGGTCAACACATCGCCGGCGGCCTCGAAGGCGGCCCGCAGGGCATCGCCGATGGTCTGCAGATTGCGCAGCGTCGTGGTCAGCACGAAGGTGCGGCCGCCTAACGCCCTGGCGCAGCGGGCTGCCATCGCGGCCACCTGCTGCGGATGCTCGGGCTCCGCGGGCTTGGGGAAGCCGCGCGGGATGTAGAGCCGCGCGTGCTCCGGGTAATTGAACGGGCTGCCCACGCGCAGCACCGTGGCGCTCTCCAGGCCTGCGGGCTCGGTGAACCAGGTCAGGCGCTCGTCGTCGCCGAGCGTGGCCGAGGTGAAGATCCAAGCCTTGGGCGGGCCTTCCAACTGCTCATGCATCGCATCGCGGATGTCGAGCGGCGACTCCACGAAACGCGCCTGATGCGTGGACAGATCGATCCAGCGCACGTCGCCAGGCTCGGGATCGGCGCTGAAGATGTTGACGAGCTTGCGCAGCTCATCGGCGCGCTCGTGCAGGCGCTTGAAGTCGGGCGAGCTGTCCATCACCGTGGACAGGGTATCGACCGCCAGTTCCATCGCCGCGCCCACGGCTTGCAGCGTCTCGGCAAAACCGGGCCGCCCTGCCCGCTCCTTCCAGCCGAGCTTGAGCATGCCGCGCACCTCGCGCATCGGGCCGGCGGCAGCCAGGCGCAGATCGCGCGCGGCCTGTTCGATCTTCGCGTGCAGGCCCTGCCAGTCCTGCAGGCCGCGCGCCTGCGCCAGGCCGAAGGCCAGCACGTCGCGCGCAAAGTCGATCAACTGCGCCGTGCCCAGCATCGTGCCGAGGAACTGCACGCCGGCCTCGGCCAGTTGATGCGCCTCGTCGAACACCGCCACTTCGCAGCTGGGCAGCAGCTCGGCCACGCCGCTGTCGCGCAGCGCCATGTCGGCAAAGAACAGATGGTGGTTGACCACGACCACATCGGCCTGCATGGCCTCGCGGCGCGCCTTCACCACATGGCAGGCGCCATAGTCGGGGCATTCCTGGCCCAGGCAGTTGTCGCGCGTGGAGCTGACCAGCGGGATCACCGGCGAGCGTTCATCCAGCCCGTCGATCTCGGCAAAGTCGCCGCTGACCGTGCCCTGCGCCCAGCGCTCGACGCGCGAGAGTGCAAAGACAGCGCGGCGGTCGGGCAGCTCGGCGCTGTGGCGCGCGAGCTTCAGGCGGTGCAGGCACAGATAGCTGCCGCGGCCCTTGAGCAGCGCTGCGCGCAACGGTATTTGCAGCGCTTCGGTCAGGCGCGGCAGATCGCGCAGGAAGAGCTGGTCCTGCAAGCTCTTGGTCGCCGTGCTGATCAGCGCACGCTTGCCGGCCAGCAAGGTGGGCACAAGGTAAGCAAAGGTTTTGCCGACGCCGGTACCGGCCTCGACCACCAGCGTTCCCTGGCGCGCGATAGCCTGGGCTACCGCCCGGCTCATTTCGCGCTGCTGTTCACGCGGCTGGTAGCCCGCCTGCGATGTGGCGAGCGGCCCCTGCGCGTCAAAGGCAGCGGCCACCCATTGCTCGAGCTCGCTGGGAGCGGTGTCGACGGGGCTATCAGCAGGGGTATCGGGTTCGGTGAGGAGGGTCACGCCGGCTCGTCCGGGTCGTTTTCCCGCTCCAGGCGGACGATCAGGTCGCGCAGCGCGAGGCGGCGCTTCTTCAGTCTCTGGAAGGCCAACTCATCGAGGGGCTGCTGCTGCACGAGGCGATCGATCATGTTGTCGAGGTCAGCATGCTCCATGCGCAGCTCGATCAAGCGGCGCGAGGGTGAATGAAGTTGTTCGTCCATGGCAGAAAACAGCAGATAACCATTATATTTTGCGGTGGCATCTTTTACAGAACTACAGTTCAGCACATGACGCGCAGCAACCCAGGTTTTCGACTGTCCGCCGCCACCGGCATCCACCGCGGCGACCGCCAGTACCAGCAGGATCAGGTCCAGGTGATCAGCCATCCGCGCGAAAAAGGCTGCGTGATGGGCATTGTGGCCGATGGCATGGGCGGCAAAAGCGGCGGCCGCAAGGCGGCTGACCAGGTCGTGCTGACCGCGCGCCAGTTGTTCGAGCGCTTCGATGCCGGCGAGGAAGACACGCAGGACATGCTGCTGCAGCTCGTCTCAGAGGCGCACCTGATGATCAAGCTGACCGCGCTCTCGGCCGAGGAAGAGCCGCACAGCACGGTCGCCGCTTTTGTCGTCAACCCGGATCGCAGCTGCAACTGGATCCACACGGGCGACTCGCGCATCTACCTGTTCCGCGGCGCCAACATGATCAAGCGCACGCTCGACCACTCCTTCGTGCAACGCCTCGTCAACGAGGGCCAGATCACCGAAGCCGAAGCCGCCGTGCATCCGCAGTCGAACCTGCTGACCGGCTGCCTGGGCACCGTCTCCGAGCCCGAACCCACCGTCGAACATTTCGAGGCCCTGCAAACCGGCGACACGCTGATGTGCTGCAGCGATGGCCTCTGGCACTACTTTACCGACCGCGAAATTGGCACCGTGCTGCACAGCCTGCCGCCGCGCGAGGCGGCCGAACTGCTGCTCACGAAGGCGCAGCAGCGCGGGCGCGGTGCGGGGGATAACTTGTCGGTGGCGATTGTGCGGATCGAGCCGCTGGTTTGATAGGCGCGTCAGCGGCTTGCCGCTGACGCCGGCACCGACGCCTTCAGCTTCGCGATCTCCGCCTCGGTCGGCTTGGGCAGCGGCGTCGCCACCTTGCCCTTGGTCTTCCCGAGACGCAGGGCCTCGCGCTTGGCGGCATCCTTGCGGCGCTGGTCCAGCTCGGCGGCGTGGTTGGCCTGCCGCTGGCGGTTGAGCTCGGCCTGCTCTTCGCTGGCCTCGGTCTTGGCGGCGATTCCCTTCCGGCGCTGCTCGGGCGTGATCACGGCATGCGGCTTGGCCTCGGCGCGCACGCGGGTCTGCGGATCGATCGATTGCTTGATCACCTCCGTGCGATGCGCGGCATCGCTGCTGCCGGCATCCTGCTGGCGCTGCCGGACGCGCTCGCGCTGCGCGGTGGCGCGGGCCTGTCGTTCGGCGGCATCGACTTCCTGTTCACGCGCCACGATCGGCCTGAGCGCGGTCGCGCGGCGGGCATGCACATCATCGAGGCAGGCGTTGACCACGAAGCGGTCCGTGCAGGCTTTCGCCTCGGCCGCGAAACGCGCTTCGATCTCCGAGCGCTGTTGCGCCAGTTGCTTGCGCTCGGACACGACATCCGCCGCGAACGCCGGCAGAGCCGCAAGGCACAAGGTCAGGACGAGCAGCGTCTTCATTCTCTTCATGTCAACGAAGTATCCACGTCGCGGCGCGCCAGCGAAAGGTATTCCCGTGAGCGCATCTCGTTCAATCGCGAGATCGTGCGAGGGAATTCATGCGCCAGCGGCCCTTCGGTGTAGAGCTGCTCCGCCGGCACGGCGGCCGAAATCACGAGCTTGACGCGGCGGTCATAGAGCACGTCGACCAGCAGCGTGAAACGGCGCGCCTCGCTGGCCAGCTTGGGCGGCATCTCGGGCACGCCGGAAAGGATCACGGTGTGGAAGCGGCTGGCCAGTTCAAGATAGTCGTTCTGTGAGCGCGGGCCGCCGCACAGCGTCTTGAAATCGAACCAGATCACGCCGCCGGCGCGGCGGAGCGCCTGGATCTCGCGGTGTTCGATATTGAGCACGGGATCTTCATCGCGCGCTTCGGCCAGTCCGTTGAAGGTTTCCGTTAGCGCGGCTTGCGCGGCATCGTTCAGCGGGCAGTGGTACAGGTCGACCTGATCGAGCGTGACGCGGCGGTAGTCGGTGCCGTTGTCCACGTTGATGACCTCAAGCTTCTCCACCAGCAGTTCGATGGCGGGCAGGATGCGGTCGCGATGCAGGCCGTTCGGATAGAGCTCGTCGGGCCGGAAATTGGAGGTCGTGACGATCGAGACGCGGTTGCGGAACATCGAGTCCAGCAGGCGGTGCAGGATCATCGCGTCGGTCACGTCCGACACATGGAATTCATCGAAGCAGATCAGGCGAAAGCGCTTGGCAATGCGCTTGCCGAGCTCTTCGAGCGGATCGGCAATGCCTTGCAGATCCTGCAGCTCGCGGTGCACCTCGCGCATGAACTCGTGGAAGTGCAGCCGTGTCTTGCGCGTCAGCGGCACGGCCTGGAAGAAGCAATCCATCAGGAAGCTTTTCCCCCGCCCCACGCCGCCGTACATGTAGACGCCGCGCGGCAGCGAAGGCCGCACCAGGAGCTTGGTCACGGCGTTGGAGCGCCGCGCCTTGTAGTCGGCCCATTCGTCCTGGCAGCGCTGCAAGGCCGCCACAGCGCGCAATTGCGCCGGGTCAGCCTGGTAGCCGCGCTCGGCCAGGACCTGGCCGTACAGCTCCGTGACGGAGGTCACTTAGAAGTTCAGCGTGCGCTTGTCGACCGCCAGGGCGGCTTCCTTGGTCGACTCGCTCAAGCTCGGGTGCGCATGGCAGATGCGCGCGATGTCTTCGCTGCTGGCCTTGAACTCCATCGCCATCGTCGCTTCGGCGATCAGCTCCGAAGCCTGCGGGCCGATGATGTGCACGCCGAGGATTTCATCGCTGGCGGCATCGGCCAGGATCTTGACGAAGCCGGTCGTGTCACCGAGCGCGCGAGCGCGGCCGTTGGCCAGGAAGGGGAACTGGCCCGACTTGTAGGCTCGGCCCTCGGCCTTCAACTGCTGCTCGGTCTTGCCGACTTGCGCGATCTCGGGGTGCGTGTAGATCACCGACGGGATGGTGTCGAAGTTGACATGGCCGTGCTGGCCGGCGATGCGCTCGGCCACGGCAACACCTTCTTCCTCAGCCTTGTGCGCCAGCATCGGGCCACGCACCACATCGCCGATCGCCCAGACATTGGGCAGATTGGTCTTGCAGTCGTGATCCACGACGACAGCGCCGCGCTCGTCGAGCTTCAAGCCCACGACATCGGGGTTCAGGCCGATGGTGTTGGCGACGCGGCCGATCGAGATGATCAGCTTGTCGACTTCCAGCGTCTGCGCTTCGCCCTTGGCGTTGGCGTAAGCGACGCTGACGCCCTTTTTGCTCTTCTTGACTTCGCTGATCTTGACGCCGAGCTCGATGTTCAGGCCCTGCTTCTTGAACTGCTTGGCGGCTTCCTTGGCGACGGCTTCGTCCACGGTCGGCAGGAAGGCCGGCATGGCTTCGAGCACGACCACTTCAGCGCCGAGGCGACGCCAGACAGAGCCGAGTTCCAGACCGATCACGCCGCTGCCAATAACGCCCAACTTCTTCGGCGTCGACGGAATACGCAGCGCGCCGTCGTTCGAAAGGATCTGCTCTTCATCGAAGGGAGCACCCGGCAAGGCGCGCGCGTTCGAGCCGGTGGCCACGATCACATGCTTGGCGCTGATGTCTTCTTCGCCCGCCTTGATCTCATAGAGACCGTCCTTCGCAGCCACGAAGGAACCGCGACCGTGGAAGAAGGTGATCTTGTTCTTCTTGAACAGGTACAGGATGCCGTCGTTGTTCTGCTTGACGACGACTTCCTTGCGGCCCAGCATCTTGGCCACGTCGATGCTCACGCCGCCGGTGCTGATGCCGTGCTCGGCAAAGTGCAGATTGGCGTGCTCGAAATGTTCGCTCGATTGCAGCAGCGCCTTGCTCGGGATGCAGCCCACGTTCGTGCAGGTGCCGCCCGGAGCCGGGCCGCCGGCTTCGTTCTTCCATTCGTCGATGCAGGCGGTGTTGAAACCGAGCTGCGCCGCGCGGATGGCGGCCACATAACCGCCAGGACCGCCGCCGATGACGACGACATCAAATTGCTTGCTCATGATGGTGTTCGTCTTTCCGGCTTAGATGTCGAACAGCAGGCGCGCCGGATCTTCCAGCGCATCCTTCATGGCGACCAGGCCCAGCACGGCTTCGCGGCCGTCGATGATGCGGTGGTCATAGGACATCGCCAGATAGTTGATCGGCTGCACGACCACCTGGCCGTTCACCACCATCGCGCGATCCTTGGTGGCGTGAACGCCCAGGATGGCCGATTGCGGCGGGTTGATGATCGGCGTCGACAGCATCGAGCCGAAGGTGCCGCCATTGCTGATCGAGAAGGTGCCGCCGGTCAACTCGTCGATCGACAGCTTGCCGTCCTTGGCCTTCTGGCCGAAGCCGGCGATGGTCTTTTCGATCTCGGCGAAGCTCAGTTGATCGGCATTGCGGATGATCGGCACGACCAGGCCGCGCGGCGAACCGACGGCGATGCCGATGTCGAAGTAGCCGTGATAGACGATGTCATTGCCATCGACCGAGGCGTTGATCACCGGGTACTTCTTGAGCGCGGCCACAGCAGCCTTGACGAAGAAGCTCATGAAGCCGAGCTTGACGCCGTGTTCCTTCTCGAACTTCTCCTGGAACTTCTTGCGCATCTCCATCACCGGCGCCATGTTCACTTCGTTGAAGGTGGTCAGGATGGCGTTGGTCGATTGCGATTGCACCAGGCGCTCGGCAATGCGGGCACGCAGACGGCTCATCGGCACACGCTGCTCGGGGCGGTCGCCCAGATTGGCTTGCACGGGCGCGGCCACGGCGGGCAGCAGCTTGGCGGCCGGTGCCGCAGCAACCGGGGCCACGGCGGGCACGGCAGCCTTGGCCGGCGCCGGACCAGAAGAGAGCACGTCGCCCTTGGTCACGCGGCCGTCGCGGCCGGTGCCGGTCACGTCGGCAGCGCTCATGCCCTTCTCGGCCAGCAGCTTGGCGGCGGCAGGCATGGCGACATCGCCCTTGGTGGCGGACGCTGCAGCGGCAGGCGCGGCAGCAGCGGGTGCGGGAGCAGCAGCTGCCGGTGCAGCGGCAGGAGCAACCGCACTGGCCTTGCCTTCGGTGTCGATCTTGGCGATCAGCTGTTCGCTGATGACGGTGGTGCCGTCGGCAACGACGACTTCAGCCAGCACGCCCGACGAAGGCGCGGGCACTTCGAGCACGACCTTGTCGGTCTCGATTTCGACAAGGGTCTCGTCAACGGTGACGGCGTCGCCGGGCTTCTTCTTCCAGGTCAGCAGCGTGCCCTCGGACACGGATTCGGAGAACTGGGGAACTTTGACTTCTACGATGGCCATGATGGTGTGTCTTCTTGTTTGCGTGAGTTGAGGCCCGCCGCGCCCTGTGGCTGCGGCGGGCTGTCTTCAATGCTTACTTCGTCAGGATGAAGCCCTTGAGCTTGCCGAAAGCCTGCTCCAGCAGCGCCTTCAGTTGCTCCTGGTGCAGGTGGGCATAACCCACGGCCGGCGAGGCCGAGGCCGGGCGGCCGGCGTAGCCGAGCTTCTGGCCTTCGAGCATGTTCTCGTGGATGAAATGCTGCACGAAGAACCACGCGCCCTGGTTTTGCGGTTCGTCCTGGCACCACACGATGTCGGTCGCGTTCGGGTACTTCTTGATCTCGGTGGAGAAGGCCTTGTGCGGGAACGGATACAGCTGTTCCGCGCGCAGGATGACCACGTCCTTCTTCTCGCCGCGCGCCTTGACCAGGTCGTAATAGACCTTGCCCGAGCACACCACGATGCGCTTGACCTTGGCGGCATCGATCGTCGTGTCGCGTTCAGCGATGATGGTCTTGAACTCACCCTTGGTGAACTCGCTCATCGGGCTGGTCGCGTCCTTGTTACGCAGCAGCGACTTCGGCGTCATGATGATCAGCGGCTTGCGGAACATGCGCAGCTGCTGACGACGCAGCAAGTGGAAGATCTGCGAGGCCGAGGTCGGCTGCACCACTTGCATATTGTTGTCGGCGGCCAGCTGCATGAAGCGCTCCAGGCGCGCTGAAGAGTGCTCAGGGCCTTGGCCTTCGTAGCCGTGCGGCAGCATCAGCGTGAGGCCGTTGGAGCGGCCCCACTTTACTTCACCGGAGGCGATGAACTGGTCGATCACGACCTGCGCGCCGTTGACGAAGTCGCCGAACTGCGCTTCCCAGATGGTCAACGTCACGGGATCCGCCGACGCATAGCCGTATTCGAAAGCCAGCACGGCTTCTTCAGACAGGATCGAGTCGATCACGACGAACGGCGCCTGGCCTTCGGCCACGTTCTGCAGCGGGATGTAGATGCCTTCGTCGTAGCGGTCGCGGTTCTGGTCGTGCAGCACGGCGTGGCGGTGCACGAAGGTGCCGCGTCCGCAGTCCTCGCCCGACAGGCGCACCGGGTAGCCCGAAGCGACCAGCGAGGCGTAAGCCATGTGCTCGCCCATGCCCCAGTCGACATTCACTTCACCACGGCCCATGGCGGCGCGGTCGTTGATGACCTTCTCCACCAACGGGTGCGCCTTGAAGCCGGCGGGGATGGTCGTGACCTTCTCGGCCAGACGCTTCCATTCGGCCACGGGCAGCGCGGTGTCGCAGCTGTCGGTCCACTTCTTGCCGAGGTACGGCGACCAGTCGGTCGCGTACTTGCTCTTGAAGTTGGTCAGCACCGGATCGACGGTGTGGCGGCCTTCGTCCATGGCGGCGCGGAAGTCCTTGACCATCGCGTCCGGGCCCTCGGCCGGCAGCACGCCTTGCGCCACCAGCTTGTCGCCGTAGAGCTTGCGCGTGCCCGGGTGCTGGGCAATCTTCTTGTACATCAGCGGCTGGGTCAGCGCCGGCGTGTCCTGCTCGTTGTGGCCGAGCTTGCGGAAGCAGACGATGTCAACGACGACGTCCTTCTTGAACTTCTGACGATAGTCGAGCGCCCACTGCGTGCACAGCACCACGGCTTCAGGATCGTCGCCGTTCACGTGCAGGACCGGCGCTTCGATCATCTTGACAACGTCGGAGCAATACAGCGTCGAACGCGCATCACGCGGATCACTGGTGGTAAAGCCGATCTGGTTGTTGATCACCAGATGCACGGTGCCGCCGGTGTAGTAGCCGCGCGTCTGTGCCAGCGCCAGCGTTTCCATCACGACGCCCTGGCCGGCAAAGGCTGCGTCGCCGTGCACCAGCACGGGCAGCACGGCGGTGCCTTCCACGTCGCCACGACGGTCCATGCGGGCCTTGACCGAACCTTCGACAACCGGGTTGACGATCTCCAGGTGCGAGGGATTGAACGCGAGCGACAGGTGGACCGGGCCGCCAGGCGTGGTCACGTCGCTGGAGAAGCCCTGGTGGTACTTCACGTCGCCCGAGGGCAGCTCTTCGGGGGCGGTGTGATCGAACTCGGCGAACAGGTCCTTGGGCATCTTGCCCAGGGTGTTGACGAGCACGTTCAGGCGGCCGCGGTGGGCCATGCCGATCACGAACTCCTGCACGCCGGTTTCGCCGCCGCGCTGCACCAGTTCGTCCATCGAGACGATGAAGCTCTCGCTGCCTTCGAGCGAGAAACGCTTCTGGCCGACGTACTTGGTGTGCAAGTAACGCTCAAGTCCCTCGGAGGCCGTCAAGCGGCCGAGGATGTGCTGCTTCTTGGCCGGCGAGAAGCCGGGCTTGGAGCGCACACTCTCCAGACGCTCCTGCCACCAGCGCTTTTCCACCTGGTCGGTGATGTGCATGTACTCGGCGCCGATGGTGCCGCAATACGTTTCGCGCAGGGCCTGCATGATCTCCCGAAGGGTCATGGTCTCGGCCTTGGAGAAGTAAGTGTTCGTGGCGCTGAACGAGATGTCCATGTCGGACTCGCTCAGGTCATAGAACGCCGGCTCCAGCTCGGGGATCTTGGGGCGCTCGGTGCGCTTGAGCGGGTCCAGATCGGCCCAGCGCGAACCGACGTTGCGGTAGGCGGCGATCAGCGACTGCACATGCACCTGCTTGCGCGCCACCGACAGCTCGGCGCTGGAGGCGGTGTTGCCGAAGGCATTGGCCTTGGCACGTTGAGCGAAAGATTCGATCACCGGGGCGTGGGCGACGTCGCGCGACTCGCTGCCGTCGGTGGCCGGGACATGCTGAAGCGCGTCGAAGTAGGCGCGCCAGTTGTCGGGCACGGAACCCGGGTTGTCGAGGTAGGCCTCATACATCTCTTCGACGTAGGGCGCATTGCCTCCGAACAGGTACGAGTTCGACCTGGATTGCTGCATCATCTTTCGCTCACCTTCTGTCTCGGTATCCAAGACTGTTGGCTGGTTGACAAACCTTCCGCGACACGGCTCGACCGGTTGGCGGATTGCGACCCACCTCGCCTGTTGCCAGGCAAAGGGACGGGAAGGACCTTTATTTCGGTAAGCGCGGACTGTAGCACCGGTGGGAAACCCTAGGTAAGCGCGCGGTCGCCACGCAACAATAAGTTTTGCTGCGGGAATGCCAAACGTTTGGCATTTTTGGGCCCATTGGGTCAATTCGACGGCCAGCGCTCGTAGACTTGCGGTTCTGAAGCGCCCAAGGCCCCGCTATTGAATGGCCCGGCGCCGCCCGGAGACTCTCCCATGCAAGTCAAGGTTGTCGACTACCGTGCCGCCGATGCGGCCGAACAATTCACCCGTTCCCTGCACGAAACCGGCTTCGGTGTGCTGACCAACCATCCGATCCAGCAATCGCTGGTGGAGAAGATCTACGCCGACTGGCTGGCCTTCTTCAACGGCGACGAGAAAGCGCAGTTCGCCTTCTCGGCCGCGACGCAGGACGGCTGGTTCTCCACCGAAATCTCCGAGACCGCCAAGGGTCAGAAGCTCAAGGACATCAAGGAGTACTTCCACGTCTACCCCTGGGGCCGCATCCCGCCGCAACTGAAGGCCGATGCGATGAATTACTACGAGCAGGCCAACGCGCTGGCGGCTGAACTGCTCTCCTGGGTCGAGAAGTACACGCCGCCCGAGATCGCCAAGCACTACCGCGAGCCGCTCTCCAACATGATCAAGGACAGCGGCCAGACCCTCCTGCGCGTGCTGCGCTACCCGCCGCTGACCGGCAACGAGCCCGCCGGCTCGATCCGCGCCGCCGCGCATGGCGACATCAACCTGCTGACCATCCTGCCCGCCGCCAATGAACCCGGCCTGCAGGTGCAAGGCAAGGACGGCTCCTGGCACGACGTGCCCTGCGACTTCGGCACGCTGACCATCAACATCGGCGACATGCTGCAGGAAGCCTCGGAGGGCTACTACCCGTCCACGCAGCACCGCGTGATGAACCCGACCGGCGAATCGGCCAAGCGCAGCCGCGTCTCGCTGCCGCTGTTCCTGCATCCGCGGCCCGAGGTCGTGCTGTCGGACCGCTACACGGCTGATGAGTACCTGCAAGAGCGGCTGCGCGAGCTGGGCGTGAAAATGTGAGCTTGGACGGGCGCGTCATCCACATCCACGCGGATGCACCGCCCAAACCGGCGGTGGGCGCGCCCTGCAACGGCTGCGGCGTCTGCTGCATCGCCGAGCCCTGCCCCGTCGGCATCATCGTGAGCCTGCGGCGCCAGGGCCGCTGCAAGGCCCTGCGCTGGTCAGCCGACGATTCGCGTTACGTCTGCGGCGTGCTGGCCGCTACAAGATTGCCGCTCCTCAAGCGCCTGATCACGCGCTGGATCGCCGCCGGTGTTGGCTGTGATTGCGACCTGGAGGCTACGGGCAAGCCCTGAGTTGCCAGAGGCTCTGCTTCACTAGCATGGGCTCTTTCAACCTCAGGGGATGCCTGTCATGAAGCGCCACCTCCTTGCCGCCCTGCTGATCACCGTCGGCATCAGCAGCGGCATCAGCAACGCACAAGCCGCCTCGCTGCGCTGGGCCGCGCAGAACGATGTGCTGACCCTGGATCCGCATTCGCAGGACCACGCCACCACCGAGGCCATCCTCCAGCATGCCTACGAAGGGCTGACCCGCTACAACGAGAAGTGGGAGATCGAACCCGCGCTCGCGACCAAGTGGACGAACATCTCGCCGCTGCAGGTGCGCTTCGAGCTGCGCAAGGGCGTCAAGTTCCAGGACGGCACGCCCTTCACGGCCGACGACGTGATCTTCAGCTTCAACCGCATCCGCGAGCCGCAGGGCACGATGCAGATCTATGTCGGCGGCATCAAGGAGATCAAGAAGATCGACGCCTATACCGTCGACCTGATGCTTGAAAACCCCGTGCCGGTGTTGCTGCGTAACCTGGTCGACTTCCGCATCATGAGCAAGGCCTGGGCCGAGAAAAACCGCGCCACCCATATCCAGGACTACAAGGCCAAGGAAGAAACCTACTCGGCCCACAATGCGATGGGCACGGGACCGTACAAGATCACCTCGTGGGTGCCTGACAGCAAGATCACGATGGTCATCAACCCGGATTGGTGGGGCAAGAACCAGGGCAACGTCACCGAGCTGACGTATCTGCCGATCAAATCGGAGCCCACGCGTGTGGCCGCCCTGCTCTCGGGCGACGTGGACCTGCTGACCGATCTGCCGCCGCAGGACGTGGCCAAGCTCAAGCAGGATGGCAAGCTCAAGCTGATCGAAGGCAACGAGACCCGCACCATCTTCTTCGCGATGGACCAGGGCAGCGACGAGCTGCGCGGCTCCAACGTGAAAGGCAAGAACCCCTTCAAGGACAAGCGCGTCCGCGAGGCTTTGAGCATCGCCATCGACCGCGAGGCGATCAAGCGCGCGACCATGCGCGGCCTCTCGTTGCCGGCAGGCATCATGGTGGCACCCGGCGTCAACGGCAACACGCCCGACATCGACGTGCCGCTGAAAGTCAACGTCGACAAGGCCCGCAAGCTGCTGGCCGAGGCCGGCTATCCGAACGGTTTCGAGATCCCGCTGAACTGCCCGAACAACCGCTACGTCAACGACGAAGCGATCTGCCAGGCGGTGGTGTCGATGTGGGCCAAGGTCGGCATCAAGGCCAAGCTGATCGCGCAACCGATGTCACTGCACAGCCAGGGTTTCCAGCGCTTCGAGGAGCCGATCTACATGCTGGGCTGGGGTGTTTCCACCTTCGACGCGCTCTACCCCTTGCAAGCGCTGGCCCGCACGCGCAGCGGCGGGCCCGACGGCAGCTTCAACTTCAGCAAGCTCAGCGATGCCAAGCTTGATGCGCTGATCGATCAGATCAAGTACGAGACCGACACCACCAAGCGCAACGCGCTGATCCGCGAAGCGTTGCTGCGCATCCGCGATGAGTACGAATTCATCCCGCTGCACCACCAGGTGCGTCCGTGGGCGATGAAGACGAACGTGGAGACGGTCTATCGCGCGAACGACAGACCGGAGGCACGGTTCACGACGGTGAAGTAGCGCTTCAGCCCAGGCTCAAACGCTGCCGCGCAGCGCCGTATTCCCGCACCAGCCGCTCCACCAGCACGCGCGTCGGCACCACCTCCTTGACGGCGCTGATGCCCTGGCCGCTGCCCCAGATTTCCTTCCAGGCCTTGGCGCCCGTGACGGCGGCGCCGAAGTCCATCTTGCTGGGGTCGCTCTCGGGCAGGTGCTCGGGGTCCATGCCGGCGGCGACGATGGAGCCGCGCAGGTAGTTGCCGTGCACGCCGGTGAAGAGGTTGCTGTAGACGATGTCGTCGCTGTTGCTGTCGACGATCATCTGCTTGTACTCGGGCTGGGCGCGCGCTTCCTCGGTCGCGATGAAGGCCGAGCCGATGTAGGCGAAGTCAGCGCCCATCGCTTGTGCCGAGAGCACCGCGTCGCCGGTGGCGATCGCGCCAGAAAGCGCGATCGGTCCGTCGAACCATTCGCGAATTTCCTGGATCAGCGCGAAGGGGCTCTTCACGCCCGCATGACCGCCCGCACCGGCTGCGACCGCGATCAGGCCATCGGCACCCTTCTCGATCGCCTTCTTCGCGAACTTGTTGTTGATGATGTCGTGCAGCACGACGCCACCCCAGGCATGCACGGCCGCATTCACGTCCTCACGCGCGCCAAGGCTCGTGATGATGATCGGCACCTTGTACTTGGCGCACATCGCCATGTCGTGCTCAAGGCGCGTGTTGCTCTTGTGGACGATCTGATTGATGGCGAAAGGCGCGGCCGGCTTGTCCGGGTTGGCGGCGTTGTAGGCGGCCAGCTCGGTGGTGATTTCTTCGAGCCATTCTTCAAGCTGCTCAGCCGGACGCGCGTTGAGCGAAGGCATCGAGCCGACCACGCCGGCCTTGCACTGCTCGATCACCAGCTTGGGCGTGCTGACGATGAACATGGGCGAAGCGATGATGGGCAGAGGCAGGTTCTGCAGGATCTTGGGCAAAGGCATTGCGAGGTCTTTCAGAAAGCGTCCAGGGCCAGGGCGGTGACGCTGTCGGCGCCCTCGACGATGGCGTCACGCAAGGCGGCGCAGCGCGGCAGGATGTGTTCGGCGTAGAAGCGCGCGGTCACGATCTTGGCGGTCATGAATGGCGCGTCGTTGCCGGCGGCGAGTTGATCTTCAGCGGCCAGCAGCGAGCGGCCCAGTTGCCAACCGGCCACCAGATTGCCCGCGAGCATCAGATACGGCACGGAACCGGCATAGGCCGCATTCGGATTGGTCTTGCCTTGCGCGGCGATGAAGCTCACCACGTCGAGATAAGCCTCGCGCGCGGCACGCAGCCGCTTGGCGACGCTCAGCGCGGCGGGGCTGCCGCGTTGGGTCAGCAGACCTTCGGTCGCTTCGATCTGCACGGCCACGGCGCGGGCCAGCGCGCCACCGTCGCGCACCGTCTTGCGTCCGACCAGGTCGTTAGCCTGGATGGCGGTCGTGCCTTCGTAGATGGTCAGGATCTTGGCGTCGCGGTAGAACTGCGCCGCACCGGTTTCCTCGATGAAGCCCATGCCGCCGTGGATCTGCACGCCGAGGTCGGTCACTTCCAGGCTCATCTCGGTGCTGTAGCCCTTGACGAGCGGCACCATGAATTCATAGAAGGCCTGAGCCTGGGCACGCGTCTCGGCATCCTCGTGGTGGTGGGCCACGTCGTAGGCCGCAGCAGCATTGATCGCCATCGCGCGCGAGCCTTCAGTCAGCGCGCGCATCGTCATCAGCATGCGGCGCACATCGGGGTGGTGAATGATCGTGGCGCTGGCCTTGATCGAGCCATCGACGGGGCGGCTCTGCACACGGTCACGCGCATATTCGGCCGCCTTCTGGTACGAAGCCTCGGCCTGGCCGATGCCTTGCAGGCCCACCGCATAGCGGGCCGAGTTCATCATGATGAACATGTATTCGAGGCCGCGGTTTTCTTCGCCGATCAGGTAGCCGATCGCGCCGCCGTTGTCGCCGAATTGCAAGACCGCAGTCGGGCTCGCCTTGATGCCCATCTTGTGCTCGATGGAGACGCAGTGCGCGTCATTGCGCGCACCATTGCTGCCGTCGGCATTGATCATGAACTTGGGCACGATGAAGAGGCTGATGCCCTTCACGCCTTCGGGCGCACCGGCCACGCGCGCGAGCGTCAGGTGGACGATGTTCTCCGCCATGTCGTGCTCACCATAGGTGATGAAGATCTTGGTGCCGAAGATCTTGTAGCTGCCGTCGCCCTGCGGCTCGGCGCGCGTGCGCACGAGGGCCAGGTCCGAACCGGCCTGCGGCTCGGTCAGATTCATGGTGCCGGTCCAGCTGCCGTCGATCAGGCGCGGGATGTAGGTGGCCTTCTGCTCTTCGCTGCCGGCCGTCAGCAGCGCTTCGATCGCGCCATCGGTCAGGATCGAGCACAGCGCGAAGCTCAGGTTTGCGCCGTTGACCACTTCGCTGCAGGCCGCACCGATGGTCTTGGGCAGGCCCTGTCCGCCGAAGTCGGCCGAATGCTGCAAGCCCTGCCAGCCGCCTTCGACGAATTGGCGGAAGGCCTGCTTGAAGCCCGGCGTGGTGGTGACGACGCCGTCTTTCCACGAAGACGGATCGCGATCGCCGACGATGTTCAGCGGCGCGATCACGCCCTCATTGAGCTTGGCGCATTCCTCGAGCACGGCTTGCGCGGTGTCGAGGTCGAAATCGGCAAACGCGGGAATGGCTTGGGTCAGCTGCTGCAGGCCAGCCAGATGCTGCATGTCGAACAGCATGTCCTTGACGGGGGCGCGGTAGGTCATCTTGATCTCTCCAGACGTAACAAGGGCGCCGCGTGCTCAGGCAAACGGCGCCCTTTTACTTTTAGATTGCGAGTTGGTGCGGCTTACAGGGCGGCGACCAGTTCCGGCACGGCCGTGAACAGGTCAGCTTCGAGGCCGAAGTCGGCCACCGAGAAGATCGGCGCTTCCGGGTCCTTGTTGATCGCGACGATCACCTTGGAGTCCTTCATGCCGGCCAGATGCTGGATGGCGCCGCTGATGCCGCAGGCCACATAGAGCTGCGGCGCCACGATCTTGCCGGTCTGGCCGACCTGCCAGTCGTTGGGGGCATAACCCGCATCCACAGCAGCACGCGAAGCGCCGAGTGCGGCGCCGAGCTTGTCGGCCAGCGGGGTCAACACTTCCATGAACTTCTCGTTCGAGCCGAGCGCGCGGCCACCGGAAACGATGATCTTGGCGGCGGTCAGTTCGGGGCGGTCGCTCTTGGTGACTTCACGGCCGACGAAGCTGCTCTTGCCGCTATCGGAAGCGGCTGCCAGCGTTTCGACGGCGGCGCTGCCACCGGTGGCGGCTGCGGCATCGAAGCCGGTCGTGCGCACGGTGATCACCTTGGTGGCGTCGCCGGCCTGCACGGTAGCGATGGCGTTGCCGGCGTAGATCGGACGCTCGAACGTGTCGGCGCTGATGACCTTGGTGATGTCGCTGAGCTGGGCCACGTCGAGCAGTGCGGCCACGCGCGGCGCGGTGTTCTTGCCCGAGGCGGTCGACGGGAACAGGATGTGGCTGTAGCCGCCAGCGATGGCCACCACTTGCGCGGCGAGGTTCTCGGCCAGGCCGTCGGCCAGTTGGGCAGCATCGGCGTGCAGCACCTTGCTCACGCCGGCGATTTGCGCGGCGGCAGCGGCAGCGGCAGCGGCATTCGAGCCGGCCACCAGCACATGGACATCACCACCGCAAGCAGCGGCGGCGGTCACGGTGTTCAGCGTCGCACCCTTGATGTGGGCGTTGTCGTGTTCAGCAATTACAAGAGCGGTCATCAGATCACCTTCGCTTCATTCTTGAGTTTGTTCACCAGCGTGGCCACGTCAGGCACCTTGATGCCGGCGCTGCGCTTGGGCGGCTCCTCGACCTTGATCGTCTTGATGCGTGGGGTGACATCGACGCCGAGATCAGCCAGCTTGACAATGTCGAGCTGCTTCTTCTTGGCCTTCATGATGTTGGGCAGGGTCACGTAGCGCGGCTCGTTCAGGCGCAGGTCGGTGGTGACCACGGCCGGCAGCGTCAGCGACACCGTCTCCAGGCCACCGTCGACTTCACGCGTTACGTTTGCTTTGCCGTCGGCCATTTCCACCTTCGAGGCGAACGTGCCTTGCGGCATGCCGGTCAGCGCGGCCAGCATCTGGCCCGTCTGGTTGCAGTCATCGTCGATGGCCTGCTTGCCCAGCAGAACGAGTTGCGGCTGTTCCTTGTCGACCAAGGCCTTGAGCAGCTTGGCGACGGCCAGCGGTTGCAGTTCGACGTCGGTTTCCACCAGGATGGCGCGGTCGGCGCCGATGGCCATCGCGGTGCGCAGGGTTTCCTGGCACTGCGTGACGCCGCAGGAGACAGCGATCACCTCGGTGACCACGCCTTTTTCCTTGAGGCGAACGGCTTCTTCGACGGCGATCTCGTCAAAGGGGTTCATCGACATCTTGACGTTAGCGATATCCACGCCGGTGCCGTCGCTCTTGACGCGCACCTTGACGTTGTAGTCGACCACTCGTTTGACAGGGACCAGTACCTTCATCGAAGTCTCCAGCTAATTGACGTAAACGTTAACCGATTCTATGGGGTTACCGAGCAGGTACGGAACCATAAAAAGCACGATCGTTCTATTTTAACCACGAGTCGGGCTCTGGCGACAGTCCGATCGGTCTAGACTGCCGCACCTTATGCAAGATCAAGCGGCCCTCCCCAGCATTGGCGTTTTTGACTCCGGCGTGGGCGGACTGACCGTGTTGCGCGAGTTGCGCCGGCGAATGCCGATGGTGCCGCTTCGCTATGTGGCCGATGCGGCGCACACGCCCTACGGCGAAAAAACACCTGACTTCATCGTTCAGCGCAGTCTCGTGATCGGCGAGCATTTGAGAGCGCAAGGCGCGCAGTTGCTGGTCGTTGCCTGCAATACCGCAACGGCGCATGCCGTCGACGCGCTGCGCCGACAATGGCCCGGCATGCCTATCGTGGGCACCGAGCCGGGCGTGAAGCCCGCCGTCGCCGCCAGCCGCAATGGCCGCGTGGGTGTGCTGGCAACACCGGCCACGATTGCCAGCGCACGGTATCAGTCGCTGCTGGACCGGCATGCAGGCGGCGCGCAAATCGTCAGCCAACCCTGTCCCGGACTGGCCGACCTGATCGAGCAGGGCGAATTGGATTCACCTGCGCTGAAGAAGCTCGTTAGCGAACAGTGCGCCCCCCTGCGCGCGGCCGGGGTGGACACCGTCCTGATGGGCTGCACGCATTACCCACTCGTTCAGCCGCTGCTGCAGGAAGCGCTGGGCGCGGACGTCAAACTGCTCAACATCGAATCCGCCGTGGCCCAGCAGGCCGAACGGCTCTGGGCGGGCTTGGGACTGGGACTGGCGTCGGGCGATGACACCATCAGTTTGCACAGCACGGGCGATGCTGATGCTCTGACACGTTTCGTGCATGCCGCCCTGGGTTGGTCCGGGCTTCAGGCCGACGCTCTGTCGACAACATAATCGCGCTTTTCCACGGAGTCCCCCATCCATGATCCGCCTGCCTGCCCGCCTCTTCCTGAGCGTCTGCCTCGCCGTCAGCCTGCCTGCGCTGGCGGCCGAACCCATCACCGCGATCAAGGCCGGCCATCTGGTCGACGTTGAAGCCGGCAAGGTGCTCGACAAGCAGGTGCTGCTGATTCAGGGCGGCCGCATCCAGGCGATCGGCGCAGCCGGCACGATCACGATTCCCGCTGATGCGCGCGTGATCGACCTCAGCAACAGCACGGTGCTGCCGGGCCTGATCGATGCCCACACGCACCTGACCGGCGACGCCTTGCAGCATGGCTATTCCTCGCTGGCAATTTCCGACACGCGCGCCGCGCTGTACGGCGTGCGCGCTGCGCGCATGACCCTGCTGGCCGGCTTCACCACGGTGCGCAATGTCGGTGCTTCGGGCTTTGGCGATGTGGCGCTGCGCGACGCGATCAATGATGGCGACTTCATCGGCCCGCGCATGCAGGTCTCGGCCTATCCGCTCGGCATCACCGGCGGACATTGCGACGACAACCTGCTGCCGCCCGAGTACAAGGCCAAGAGCCTCGGCGTGGCCGATGGCCCCTGGGAAGCACGCGCCAAGGTGCGCGAGATGGTCAAGTACGGCGCCGACCTGATCAAGATCTGCGCCACCGGCGGTGTGCTGAGCAAGGGCGATGCAGCTGGTGCGCAGCAGTACACGCTCGAAGAGATGCAGGCCATCGTTGAAGAAGCGCACAAGCTCGGCCGCAAGGTCGCCGCGCACGCGCATGGCACGAGCGGCATCCGCGATGCGATCAAGGCCGGCGTCGATTCGGTCGAGCATGCGAGCCTGATCGACGAGGAAGGCATCGCATTGGCCAAGGCCAAGGGCACGGCGCTGGTGATGGACATCTACAACGACGACTACATCCTCCAGGAAGGCGCCAAGGTCGGCATCCTGCCCGAGTCGCTCGAAAAGGAACGCGCAATCGGCAAGCTGCAGCGCGAGAACTTCAGCAAGGCGCTCAAGGGCGGCGACTTCATGGTCTTCGGCACCGATGCCGGCGTCTACCCGCATGGCGACAACGCCAAGCAGTTCTTCTACATGGTCAAGTACGGCATGACGCCGATGCAGGCCATCCAGGCCGCGACAATCAGCGCCGCCAAGCTGATGAGCTGGCAGGACCGCGTGGGCAGCCTGAAAGTGGGCAAATATGCCGACCTGATTGCTGTTGACTTTGATCCACTGGCCGATGTGACTGTGCTGACCAAGGTAAGCTTCGTGATGAAGGGCGGCGAAGTCGTCAAGGGAGCTTTTGTAGCGCCCTGAGCCGCCCAAACGCGGAGCATCCGCGGAGAGGATCGTGCCGTGGCCAGGACTCCTTGCGGATGGATCAGCATCGCGTTGGTGAGCATCGCGATGACGGCCCTCGCGATGCATGCGGCGAGCGCCGATCCGATCACCGCGCCGCATCCCGTGCCCTCGATCCAGGATACCGAGACGCCCGCCGAACGCGACGCACGCATGCGCTGGTTCCGCGAAGCACGCTTCGGCATGTTCATCCATTGGGGCCTGTATTCGATTCCCGCCGGCACCTGGCGCGGCGAGAAGATCAGCGACAACGGCGGCGAATGGATCATGAACCAGGCCGAGATCCCGGTGGCCGACTACAAGGCGCTGGCAAGGCAGTTCAACCCGACGAAGTTCAGCGCGCACGAGATGGTGGGGCTGGCTCGCAAGGCCGGCGCCAAGTACATCGTGTTCACGGCCAAGCACCATGACGGCTTTGCGATGTACGACTCGAAGGCTGATCCGTTCAACATCGTGGACGCCACGCCGTTCAAGCGCGATGTGCTGAAGGATTTGGCCGGCGAAGCGCGCGCGCAGGGTGTGAAGCTGGGCATCTATTACTCGCAGGTGCAGGACTGGGCGGCGCCGGGCGGCAACCAATGGCCCGCGATCGGCAAGCGGCCGATGAAGCGCAGCTCAGCGCGCTGGGACCCAGCGCAGGAAGGCGATTTCGCGGACTACGTTCACCACAAAGCCATCCCGCAATTGCGCGAGCTGCTGACGCAGTACGGCAGTTTCCCGGACTATCTTTTCCTCGACACGCCGGCCCCCGAAATGACGCCTGAACTGGCCGGCGAAATCGTCAAGGTGCTGAACCTGCATCCGAAGCTCATCTGGGATGATCGTCTCGGCGGCGGTTACGCGGGCGATACGCAGACACCGGAAGAAAAGATCCCGGCCCAAGGCTTGCCCGGCCGTGACTGGGAGGCCTGCATGACGATGAACGGCACCTGGGGCTACAAGGCCGATGCCCAGGACTACAAGAGCTCGGCCGAACTGATCCGCAACCTGATCGACACCGCCAGCAAGGGCGGCAACTTCCTGCTCAATGTCGGCCCTGACGCGAGCGGCCAGGTGCCTAAGCCCCAAATTGAGCGCATGCTGGCGATCGGCAAGTGGTTGAAGGTCAACGGCGAGGCGATCTATGCGACGCAGGCCACGGTGCTTGGCGACAGTGCAAGCTGGCGTTCCACCACGGCGGAGGACAAGCTCTACATCCACCTCTTGCAATGGCCGGGACAGCGCTTGCACATCGACAAGGTTCCGCGTGAAGTGACCGGCGCTTATCTGCTCGCCGACGTGCACCGGAGGCCGCTCAAGGTCGTGCACGACGGAGACGGCATTGACGTGAGCCTGCCAGCCAAGACACCGGACCCGATCGCCACGGTGCTGGTGCTCACCACCACGCAGAAAAAATAAAGGCCGGCGCAAAGCCAGCCTTCGTTTTCTTCAATATCGATGGTGCCCAGGACCGGAATCGAACCGGTACGCCCCTTTCGAAGCGGCGGATTTTAAGTCCGATGTGTCTACCAATTTCACCACCCGGGCAGGTGCCGCATTATCGCGGTGCTGTCTCTGCTCTCCCTGCTCTCTCTCTGCTCATTCACCAAGAAAAAAGGGAAGCCCGGAGGCTTCCCTTTTCAATGTTGGAGCGGGTAAGGAGGCTCGAACTCCTGACCTCGACCTTGGCAAGGTCGCGCTCTACCAACTGAGCTACACCCGCGTATTCGTTCAGCCTTGGTGGACCGAACACCGGTGCGAACCGGTTGAACCTTTGCAGATTCTGGAGCGGGTAAGGAGGCTCGAACTCCTGACCTCGACCTTGGCAAGGTCGCGCTCTACCAACTGAGCTACACCCGCATTGTTTTCCTGGAGGCGCGACCCGGAGTCGAACCGGGCTAACCGGATTTGCAATCCGGGGCATAACCGATTTGCTATCGCGCCTAAGAACCCAACATCAAGCCTTTTGGTGAGGCTTGATCAAAAAGGGAAGCCTGGGCTTCCCTTTTTAAAAGAACTGGAGCGGGTAAGGAGGCTCGAACTCCTGACCTCGACCTTGGCAAGGTCGCGCTCTACCAACTGAGCTACACCCGCATTTGCCGTATTGCTTTTTTAAGGCAACTTCAGCATTTCTCGCGATTTGCTGAAGCTGGCATTGTATACCGGAAATCTACCTCTCGGCAAGACTCCCGGCATTCAATCTCAATGAGCGGCGACCGTTGTCGCTGCCGCCACCTCGGCTGCAGGCGCCACAACGGGCTCCTCATCCGACAGCGGCTGAGGCATCGATTCCAGCGCCACTTCAAGCACGCGGTCGATCCAGCGCACCGGCACGATCTCGAGATGGTTCTTGACGTTCTCGGGGATGTCTTGGAGGTCCTTGACGTTGTCCTCGGGGATCATCACGGTCTTGATGCCACCGCGGTGCGCGGCGAGCAGCTTTTCCTTCAGACCTCCGATGGCCGTCACTTCACCACGCAAGGTGATTTCGCCGGTCATCGCCACATCGGCGCGCACGGGGATGCCCGTCAGCGCCGAGACAAAGGCCGTCGTCATCGCCGCGCCCGCGCTCGGGCCGTCCTTGGGCGTGGCGCCGTCAGGAACGTGCACGTGCACATCGCGCTTCTCGAACAACTCATCCTTGATGCCCAGGCGACGCGCGCGCGAGCGAACCACGGTGCGAGCGGCTTCGACCGATTCCTTCATCACATCGCCCAGCGAACCGGTGCGGATGATGTTGCCCTTGCCGGGCATCGCCGTCGCTTCGATGGTGAGCAGATCGCCACCGACTTCGGTCCATGCAAGGCCGACAACTTGACCGACTTGGTTCTTCTTCTCGGCGCGGCCGAAATCGAACTTGCGCACGCCGAGGAAGTCGTTGAGGTTGTCCTCGGTGACCACCACCTGGCCGTCGTAAGTCTTCAGCGCAATGCCCTTGACCACCTTGCGGCAGACCTTGGAGATTTCACGCTCAAGCGAACGCACGCCGGCTTCACGCGTGTAGTAGCGGATGATGCCGCGGATGGCCGATTCGGTGACGTCCATCTCTTCGTCCTTGACGCCATTGTTCTTGCGCTGTTTGGGCAGCAAGTAGCGCTGGGCGATGTTGACCTTCTCGTCTTCGGTGTAGCCGGCCAGGCGGATCACTTCCATCCGGTCCAGCAGGGCCGGCGGGATGTTGAGCGAGTTGCTGGTCGCCACGAACATCACATCGCTCAAGTCGAAATCGACCTCGATGTAATGGTCGCCGAAGGTGTGGTTCTGTTCGGGGTCGAGCACTTCGAGCAGGGCCGAAGACGGGTCGCCACGGAAGTCCATGCCGAGCTTGTCGATCTCGTCGAGCAGGAACAGCGGATTGCGCGTACCGATCTTGGCCAGGCTCTGCAAGACCTTGCCCGGCATCGAGCCGATGTAGGTGCGGCGGTGGCCACGGATCTCGGCCTCGTCACGCACGCCGCCCAGGGCCATACGGACGAACTTGCGGCCGGTGGCGCGCGCCACGCTCTGGCCAAGCGAGGTCTTGCCCACGCCCGGAGGGCCAACCAGGCACAGGATCGGCGCCTTGACCTTGTCCACGCGTTGCTGGACAGCCAAATACTCAAGGATGCGATCCTTGACCTTGTCGAGGCCGTAGTGGTCTTCGTTCAGCACAATCTCGGCGTTGGCGAGGTCGTGCTTGATCTTGGTCTTCTTGCTCCAGGGCAGGCCGACCAGCGTGTCGATGTAGTTGCGCACCACAGTCGCTTCGGCGGACATGGGCGACATCAGCTTGAGCTTCTTGAGCTCGCCATCGGCCTTCTTGCGCGCTTCCTTGGGCATGCGGGCAGCCTGGATCTTCTTGTCCAGCTCCTCCATGTCGGCGCCGTCTTCACCGTCGCCGAGTTCCTTCTGGATGGCCTTGACCTGCTCGTTCAGGTAGTACTCGCGCTGGCTCTTTTCCATCTGGCGCTTCACGCGGCCACGGATGCGCTTTTCAACCTGAAGAATGTCGACCTCGTGTTCGAGCAGGTCGAGCAGTTTCTCGAGACGCTTGCCGACTTCGGACAGATCGAGCACCGACTGCTTGGCATCGAGCTTGAGCGGCAGATGCGCGGCGATCGTGTCGGCCAGGCGGCCGGCATCGTCGATGCCACCGATGGACGTGAGGATCTCGGGCGGGATCTTCTTGTTGAGCTTGACGTACTGGTCGAACTGCTGCGTCACGGCGCGGCGCAGGGCCTCGACCTCGGGCTTCAGATCAGCCTCGGGCGGGATCGGCAGCACGTCGGCGCTGAAGTATTCCTCGCCATCCACAATCGTGGTCGTCGTCGCGCGCTGGATGCCTTCGACCAGCACCTTGACCGTGCCGTCGGGCAGCTTGAGCATCTGCAGGATGCTGGAAACGCAGCCGACCTCGAACATGTCTTCGGGCTTGGGCTCGTCCTTGCCGGCGGCCTTTTGGGCGACCAGCATGATCTGGCGGCCGGCTTCCATCGCAGCTTCAAGCGCCTTGATGGACTTGGGGCGACCCACGAAGAGCGGGATCACCATATGCGGAAACACCACCACGTCGCGCAGCGGGAGCAGCGGCAGGCTGATGGGTTCGGCGGGCAGAACGGGATGACCGGACATGAAAACCTCTCTTTCTCAGGCCGAGATGCGGCCTGAGAGAACAAATGCAAGACGCCGAATGACCGTTGACAAGGAAGGTCGAGAATTTGCGCTCAATTGAAGCACCAATAAACCTTCAGGCGCTGGCCTTGTGCTGTTCGCGATACACGAGCAGGGGTTTCGCGCCCTCCTCGATGTTGTGCTCGTCCAGCACGACCTTGGCCACACCATCCAGGCCTGGCAGCTCGAACATGGTGTCGATCAGAGCCTGCTCCATGATGGAACGCAGGCCGCGTGCACCGGTCTTGCGGGCCAGCGCCTTGCGGGCGATGGCAGCCAGCGCGGTCGGGCGGATCTCAAGTTCCACGCCGTCCATCTGGAACAGCTGCTGGTATTGCTTGAGCAGCGCGTTCTTGGGTTCGGTGAGGATCTGCACGAGCGCGTCCTCGCTGAGCTCGCCCAGCGTGGCCACGACGGGCAGACGGCCGACCAGTTCAGGGATCAAACCGAACTTGATGATGTCCTCGGGCTCGCACTCGCGGAACACCTCGGAAACACGCTTCTCGGACTTGCTGCGCACCGTGGCGCCGAAGCCGATGCCCGACTTTTCCGAACGGTTTTGAATGACCTTTTCGAGGCCATCGAACGCGCCGCCGCAGATGAACAGGATGTTGGTCGTGTCGATCTGAAGGAAGTCTTGATTGGGATGCTTGCGGCCACCCTGCGGCGGCACCGAGGCCATCGTGCCTTCCACAAGTTTGAGGAGGGCTTGCTGCACGCCCTCGCCCGACACGTCGCGCGTGATGGACGGGTTGTCCGCTTTGCGGCTGATCTTGTCGATTTCGTCGATGTAGACGATGCCGCGTTGGGCGCGCTCGACGTCGTAATTGCAGTTCTGCAGCAGCTTCTGGATGATGTTCTCGACGTCCTCACCCACATAACCGGCTTCGGTCAGCGTGGTGGCATCGGCGATCACGAAGGGTACGTTGAGCAGGCGAGCCAGCGTCTGCGCCAGCAGCGTCTTGCCCGAGCCCGTCGGGCCGATCAGCAGGATGTTGCTCTTGGAGAGTTCCACGCCCTCTTTGTTGGCGCCCATGTGGCGCAAACGCTTGTAGTGGTTGTAGACGGCCACGGCCAGCGTACGCTTGGCCACGTCCTGGCCGATCACGTAATTGTCGAGGCTGGTCTTGATCTCGCTCGGGACGGGCAGGTCGGACTTGCCGGCGCGCGCCTGCGGGCTTTCCGCGGGCACTTCGTCGCGGACGATATCGTTGCAAAGCTCAATGCACTCGTCGCAGATGAACACCGACGGACCGGCGATCAGCTTCTTCACCTCATGCTGGCTTTTGCCGCAGAAGGAGCAGTACAGAACTTTTTCGCTGGAATTGCCTTTTTTCTCGGCCATGGATTGCGCTTCGGAAATTCAGACAATGGTGGTCTGAAAGGGATGATAGTTCAAACGAGGAATGGGGCTTTCACGTAAAAAAGCCCCCATTCCGGCAACAGTTGCACAGCTCAGCGCCGCCAGATCAGGGGCGTTTTGCCAACACCCCGTCAATCAGGCCATAACCCTGAGCTTCATCGGCAGACATGAAGTAGTCGCGCTCGGTGTCGGACTGGATCTTTTCCAGGCTCTGGCCGGTGCGTTCCGCCATGATGCGGTTGAGCTGTTCGCGGGTCTTCAGGATCTCGCGGGCATGGATCTCGATGTCGGTCGCCTGGCCCTGCGCGCCACCGAGCGGCTGGTGGATCATGATCTTCGAATTCGGCAGCGCAAAGCGCTTGCCCTTGGCGCCGGCGGTCAGCAGGAAAGCGCCCATGCTCGCGGCCATGCCCATGCACAGCGTCGAGACTTCGGGCTTGATGAAGTTCATCGTGTCGAAGATCGACATGCCGGCCGAGACCGAACCACCGGGCGAGTTGATGTAGAAGTTGATGTCCTTGTCGGGGTTCTCGCTCTCCAGGAACAGCATCTGCGCCACCACGAGATTGGCCACCGCATCGTTGACGGGGCCGACCAGGAAGATGACCCGCTCGCGCAGCAGACGGCTGTAGATGTCGTACGCGCGCTCGCCGCGACCCGACTGCTCGATGACGATGGGCACCATGCCCAGATTGTTGGTTTCCAGCGCGCTCATGAAGAAATCCTTGTGACGGTGATCTTGCCAGTTATGGGGGCGAATTATCTCGCGACAAGACTACCCGCTTTACAGCATCAAAAACAAAGGCGCCGGCCTCGCGGCGCGGCGCCTTGCGGCTCAAGTCTCGAAAGCTCAGTTGCCGGTGGCCATCAGCTCGTCGAACGGCAGCACCTTGTCGGTGACCTTGGCTTGGGCCAGCACGAAATCGGTGACGTTGTTCTCGATCACGACGGCTTCGACTTCGGCCATGCGCTCGCGGTCGCTCAGGTACCAACGCACGACTTCAGCCGGCTTCTCGTAGCTTTGCGCCATCTCTTCGATGTGCGCTTGCAGTTGCTCGGGCTTGGCCTTCAGGTTGTTGGCACGCACCAGTTCGGCCACCACCAGGCCCAGGCGCACGCGGCGCTCGGCTTGGGGCGTGAAGATCTCGGCGGGGATTTGCGCCTTGTCGGCATCCTTGACGCCGCGCTTCTTCAGGTCTTCACGCGCATTGGCGATCAGACGCTCGGTTTCGCTGTCGATCAGGGCCTTCGGCACTTCGAGCTCGGCCACGCCGACCAGGGCGTCCATCACGGCGCCCTTGTTGCGGGCCAGCACGCGGAATTTCACTTCGCGCTCGAGGTTCTTCTTGATGTCGGCGCGCAGCGCTTCGATCGTGGCTTCCTTGATGCCCAGGGCCTTGGCGAACGCTTCATTCACTTCAGGCAGGTGCTGGGCTTCGATCTTCTTGATCGTGACGAGGAAGTCGGCTTCCTTGCCGGCCACGTCCTTGCCGTGATAGTCCTCAGGGAAGGCGAGCGGGAAAGTCTTGGACTCGCCAGCCTTCATGCCGCGCACGGCGCTGTCGAACTGCTCAAGCATCTGGCCTTCGCCGATCAGGAACTGGAAGGCTTCGGCCTTGCCGCCCTGGAAGGGTTCGCCGTCGATCTTGCCTTCGAAGTCGATCGTCACGCGGTCGCCGGCTTCGGCGCCATCAGCGGCAGCGCGCTGCTGGAAGGTGCGACGCTGCTTGCGCAGGATCTCGACGGTCTTGTCGATGGCTTCGTCCGACACGTCGGCGGCGATGCGCTCGACGTCTGCGTTAGCCAGGTCGCCGATCTTGACTTCGGGATAGACCTCGAAGGTGGCGTCGAAGGCCATCGTGCCTTCGGCGGCTTCGTTCTTCTGCTCGATGCGCGGGGCACCGGCCACGCGCAGCTGCGCTTCGTTGGCGGCGCTGGAGAAGGCTTGACCGAGCTTGTCGTTCATCACTTCGTATTGCACCGAGTAGCCGTAGCGCTGGGCCACGACGCTCATCGGCACCTTGCCGGGGCGGAAGCCGTCGGCTTTGACGGTGCGGGCCAGCTTCTTCAAGCGCGACTCGACTTCGGTGTTGATTTCAGAGGCCGCCAGCGTGAGCGTGATGCGGCGTTCGAGCTTCTCAAGGGTTTCGACGGTGACAGCCATTTCGTGACTCAGTGCAAAAAAGTTCAAAAGGATCTGGTGCGCGGAGCCGGACTCGAACCGGCACGCCCGTGAAGGCGTCAGGACCTAAACCTGGTGCGTCTACCAATTTCGCCACCCGCGCAGGGAGTACAGAACCAGGGCCGCTCTCCTCTTTGGCAGAGCTACCCTACTCCTGTGGCAATTCGGTAAACCGTCGATTGTAGCCGCCTGAAGGCCGCATTCCCGCGCCCCTGGGAAGTCCCGGGGTCAGAGTCCGAGAACGGGGACGCGGAGGACGTTCAGGCCGCCGGGTACCGCTCCGGCTTGCGCACCCGGAACCACGCTGCATACATGGCCGGCAAGGCCAGCAGCGTGAGCACCGTGGCGACCGCCAAGCCGCCCATGATGGCCACCGCCATCGGGCCCCAGAAGCCGCTGCGCGACAAGGGCACCATCGCGAGCACCGCGGCTGCCGCGGTCAGCACGATCGGCCGGAAACGCCGCACCGCCGATTCGACGATGGCGTCCCAGGCTGGCACGCCGCGCGCGCGATCCTGCTCGATCTGGTCGATCAGGATCACCGAGTTCCGCTGGATCATGCCCATCAAGGCCACCACGCCGAGCAGGGCCACGAAGCCGAAGGGCTGGTTGAACAGCAACAGCGCACCGGCCGCGCCGGCAATGCCCAGCGGCCCGGTCAGGAAGACCAGCATGGCGCGCGAGAAGCTCTGCAATTGCAGCATCAGCAGCGTGAAGGTGATGAACAGCATCACCGGCACACCGGCCGCGATGGCGCCCTGGCCCTTGCTGCTTTCCTCGACCGCGCCGGCGATCTGAATGCTGTAGCCGGTCGGCATCTTGTCCTGCAAGGCCTTGAGCTGCGGCCAGATCTGCGCGGTCACGGTCGCGCCTTGCAGGCCTTCGGTCACGTCGCCCTGCACGGTCACCGCGTAGCTGCGGCCCTCGCGCCAGAGCACGCCGGGCTCCCAGCCGAAGGTGATTTTGGCGATCTGCGTGAGCGGGATCGAGCGGCCCGAAGCGGTCGGCACATACGCGCTGCCGATATCGGTGATCACATTGCGCTCTTCCAGCGGCTGGCGCAGCACGATGTCGATCAGGCGATCTTCCTCGCGGTACTGGCCGATCGTGGACCCCGACAGCAAGGTGCGCGAGGCTTGCGCCAGGCTCTGGCTGGTCACGCCGAGTGCACGCGCCTTGTCCTGGTCGACATCAAGGTGCAGCGCCTTGATCGGCTCGTTCCAGTTGTCGTTCACGCCGCGCATGTTCGGGTTGGCGCGCAGGATTTCCTTGGCCTTGTCGGCCCAGGCGCGCACTTCTTCAACCTTCTCGCCGACGACGCGGAACTGCACCGGATACGGCACCGGCGGCCCGTTGGGCAGCAGCTTGACGCGGCCGCGCACTTCGGGGAATTCAGCGGCGAGCAGCGCCGGCAGACGCTTGCGCAATTCCTCGCGCGCTTCGATCGTCTTGGGCAGCACGATGATCTGGCTGACGTTGGGCTGCTCGAAGATATTGTCCAGGGGCAGGTAGAAGCGCGGCACGCCGCTGCCCACCCAGCTCGTCACCGAGGCGACGCTCGACTCCTTCAACATGCGCTTCTCGAAGTGCTCGGTCACCGCCTTGCTCTGCTCGATCGTCGCGCCTTCGGGCAGCCACAGATCGACGAGGATTTCAGGGCGGCTCGAATCCGGGAAGAACTGCTGCTGCACGCGCGTCATGCCGAACAGGCCGAGCGCGAACACCAGCACGGTCATCCCGATGGTCTTCCAGCGGTGCTTCACGCACCAGTGCACCATGTTGCGGAAACGGTTGTAGAAGGGCGAATCGAAGAGCTCATGCACCTCGCCCGGTGCGGCCGGATGGCTCTTGAGCAGCAAGGCGCCCAGATACGGCACGAAGTAGATCGACACGACCCACGAGATCAGCAGCGCCGCCGCCGTGACCGCGAAGATGGCAAAGGTGTATTCGCCCGTCATCGAACGCGCCAGGCCGATCGGCAGGAAGCCCACGGCCGTGATCAGCGTGCCGGTCAGCATCGGCATCGCGGTCGCTTCATAGGCGAAGGTGGCTGCGCGCATCTTGTCGTAACCCTCTTCGAGCTTGCGCACCATCATTTCCACGGCAATGATGGCGTCGTCCACCAGCAGGCCCAAGGCAATGATCAGCGAGCCGAGCGAGATCTTGTGCAGCCCCACGCCCCAATAGAACATGGTGACGAAGGTGATCGCCAGCACGAGCGGAATCGTGATCGCCACCACCAGGCCCGGCCAGATGTCGAGCCTGAAGCCGAACCTGGAGCCGCGCTGGGTGTGCAGGCCCAGCGAGAGAAAGCTGACCACCAGCACGATCACCACGGCTTCCATCAGCACATGGACGAACTCGTTGACCGAGCGCGTCACCGCCTGCGGCTGATCCTGGATCTGGGTCATTTCGATGCCGGCGGGCAAGGCGGCGCGGACTTCTTCCGCCGTCTTCTTGAGCGCCTTGCCCATCGCGACGATGTCGCCGCCCTTGGCCATCGACACGCCCACGGCGATCACCTGCTTGCCCTGGTAACGCACCATCGTGACCGCCGGGTCCGCGTAGGCGCGCGTCACCTCGGCGATATCGGCCAGGTGCAGGCTGCTGGCCTGACCCGTGGCCGGATTGACCGCGCGGATCGGGAAGGCACGCAATTGCTCCACCGAGGTGAATTGCCCTTGCACGCGCACTTCAAGATTGCCGCTGCCCGCATTGAGAACGCCGGCGCCTTCAACCGCGTTCTGCGCGCCGAGCTGGTTGATCACCTGCGAGAAATCGAGGCCCAGCGCGGCCAGGCGCTTTTGCGAGATCTCGATGTAAATCTTCTCGGGCTGCACGCCGAAGAGCTCGACCTTGGCCACATCGGGCACCTTGAGCAGTTGCGAGCGCACGCGCTCGGACCACTGCCGCAACTCTTCCATCGTGAAGCCATCGGCGCTCAACGCAAAGATGGAACCGTAGACATCGCCGAAATCGTCATTGAAAGCCGGGCCCTGCACGCCTTGCGGCAGCGTGGCGCGCATGTCGCCGATGCGCTTGCGGGCCTGGTACCAGACGTCGGCAACCTCCTTGGGCGGCGCGTTGTCCTTGACCTGCAGGATCGTCACCGAGATGCCGGGTTTCGTGTACGAGCGGATCTTGTCGGCGTAGGGCACCTCCTGCAAGGTGCGCTCGATCTTGTCGGTCACCTGCTCGGCCATCTGCTGCGCCGTGGCACCCGGCCAGGCGGCCTGCACCACCATCAGCCGGAAGGTGAAAGGCGGATCCTCATCCTGGCCCAGCTGGAAATAGGCGGCAAAGCCCATCACCATCAGCACCACCATCAAATAACGCGTTAGCGCAGGGTGCTCGAGCGCCCAGCGCGACACATTGAAGCGGCCGCTGTCCTGCGGCTTCTGCGTACTCATGTGCGGGCCCGCCTCAAGATTTGGCCGGCAGCGGGGCTGCCTTGCCGTCGGACGCACCGGCCGCACCGGCTTGGTAGCGCTTGACCTTCTGGCCCGGCGTCAGCACATGCACGCCCGCCACCACCACCTCCTGGCCCGGCTTGAGCCCACTCGCGATCACCACCTCGTTGCCATCGGCCCCGCTGACCTGCACCGCCTGCGGGCTGACCTTCATGCTCGACGGATCGAGCACCCACACGGAGGTCTTGCCCTGCTGCTCCAGCACGGCGGACAGCGGCAGCTTGATGATCTGCTCGGTCTTGGGCATCGTCAGCAGCACCGTAGCCGTCTGGCCCAGCTTCAGATCGAGGCGACCCGCATCGGCCTTGAACAAGAAGGTGCGCGTCACGGGATCGGCTTGCGCGGAAACCTCGCGCAAGCTCAGCTCGCGCTCCGGCTGCCCGGTGCCCCACAGACGCAATTTCAGCGCGCCGGGCAGGCTGGCCGCAGCGCGAACCCGCGCCACCTGATCCTCGGGGACCGAGAACACCACGTCGCGCGGCCCGTCCTGTGCCACGCGCACGATCGGCGAGCCCGCGCCCACCACGGTGCCGGGGTCGACATCCACATTGGTCACCACGCCGCTCACATCGGAGACCAGTTGCGCATATCCCGCCTGGTTGCTCTGCGCGCTGGCTTGCGCCCTCGCCTGCTCCAGCTGGGCTTGCGCGGCCTTGAAGGCGTTCTCGCGCCGCTCAAGTTCAGCCGCGCTGATGAAGCCCTGGTCACGCAGTTCGATGAAGCGCTTGTAGTCATTGCCCGACTGATCGCGGTTCACGCGCGCGGCCTGCATGGCGGCCTTGGCGGCATCCTGCGCCAGCACCAGATCCTGGGCATCGAGCGTCGCCAGCACCTGGCCGGCGCGCACCGTGTCGCCGAGGTTGACCTTGCGCGACAGCAGCTTGCCGCCCACGCGGAAGCCCAGCCGCGACTCGTTACGCGCGCGGATCTCGCCGGCGTACTCCAGGTGCATGTCGGCCTCGCCGGCATGGATCACCTGCGTGCGCACCGAGCGTTCAGGCTCCGGCGCGGCTTCCTGCCTGCCGCAGGCACATAGCGTTAGCACTGCCGTCGTGACGAGCAGCGCTTTGACTTTTCCAAGGGAAACTGGGGGCATGAAGACCTCGATCAGAATTACTGACTTGCCGGTCAGTAATGTAGTCAATGGTTTCAGCGCCTGTCAAAGTTTCTGTTCAAGCGCCTGTTTCCAGGAAGCTCGTCCAAAAGCCCAGACAATGCGCCCGTGAGCATAGATCACTACGAGAACTTTCCTGTCGCCTCCTGGCTGTGTCCGCCGCGCATGCGGCCGGCTGTTGCGGCGATCTATCACTTCGCCCGCACGGCGGACGACCTGGCCGATGAAGGCGATGCCGACACGGCCGAGCGCCAGGCCGACCTGCGCGCCTACCGCGCCGACCTGCGCGCGATCGAATCCGGTCGCGCGCCCTCGCCGCGCTGGGCCGCCGTGTTCGAGCCGCTGGCGCGCGCCATGCGCCAGCATCGCCTGCCGTCCGCCCTGCTGCACGCCCTGCTCGATGCCTTCGAGCAGGACCTCGTGAAAACCGCCTACGCCGACCGTCCCGAATTGTTGCGCTACTGCGCGCGTTCGGCCAATCCCGTCGGGCGCCTGCTGTTACACCTCTACGGCATCGACGATGGGCTGGCCCTGCAGCGCTCGGACTCGATCTGCACGGCGCTGCAACTGATCAACTTCTGGCAGGACTTCACCCGTGACGGCCCGCGCGGCCGCGTCTATGCGCCCGAGGTCGACCTCTACCGTTTTGGCATCAGCCGCGAGCAGATGCTGGCCTGTGCCGACAACCCGCCGGCCCGCGCCATGATCCGCAACCTTGTCGACTGGACCGAAACGATGATGCTGAGCGGCGCGCCACTCGCGCAGCGCCTGCCCGGCCGCGCCGGTTGGGAGCTGCGGCTGGTGATCCAGGGCGGCCTGCGCATTCTTGAGAAAATCCGCGCCATGCAATTTGCGAGTTTGAACGAACGTCCCGCGCTGACCGCGCTTGACTACCCCTTGCTGGCCTGGCGCGCTTTGAGGACGGCGGCATGACGCCTGAAGCCTACGTCCAGGAAAAGGCGGCCAAGAGCGGATCGAGCTTCTACTACGCCTTCCAGTTCCTGCCGCCCGAGCGGCGCGCCGCGATCACGGCCTTCTATGCCTTCTGCCGCGAGGTCGACGACGTGGTCGATGAAGTGCACGACACCGGGGTGGCCGCCACCAAGCTCGCCTGGTGGCGCAAGGAAGTGGCGCAGGCCTATGCCGGCCAGCCGCAGCACCCGGTCATGCGCGCGCTGATGCCCGTGGCGCCGGCCTACGACATCCGCGCCGAGCATCTGAACGCGGTCATCGAAGGCTGCGAGATGGACCTGAGCCAGACCCGCTATCTCGACTACGCCGGTCTGCAGCGTTACTGCCACCTGGTGGCCGGCGTCGTCGGTGAAGTCGCTTGCAATATCTTTGGCCGCACGAGCGAGCAGACGCTGGCCTACGCTCACAAGCTCGGCCAGGCGATGCAGTTGACCAACATCATCCGCGACGTGGGCGACGACGCGCGCCGCGGCCGCATCTATCTGCCGGTCAGCGAGCTGCAGCAGTTCGACGTCAAGGCGCATGAAATCCTCAAGCGCGAAGCGCCGTGGGGCTACAGCGAGCGTTTCACCGCGCTGATGAAGTTCCAGGCGGCGCGCGCACATGCCTTGTATGACGAAGCGTTTTCCCTGCTGCCTGCAGAAGACCGCCGCGCGCAGAAGCCCGGCCTGATGATGGCCAATATCTACCGAGCCCTGCTGCGCGAGATCGAGGCCGAGAACTTCCGCGTGCTCGAGCAGCGCATCTCGCTGACGCCGCTGCGCAAGCTCTGGATCGCGATGCGCACCAATTGGCGAGGCAAGTGAAAACGGTAGCCATCGTTGGCGGTGGCTGGGCGGGGCTTGCGGCTGCAGTGGCGGCCACGCAGCAAGGCCGTCACGTCACGCTGTTCGAAATGGCGCCTCAACTCGGCGGCCGCGCGCGCAGCGTCGGCCAGGAACCCGAGCTCGACAACGGCCAGCACATCCTGATCGGCGCCTATCGCGACACGCTCGCGCTGATGCAGACCGTGGGCGTGGATCTGGATGCAGCGCTGCTGCGTCAACCCTTGCGCCTGCGCTACCCGGACCACGACGGACTGACCTTGCCGCCGGGCTCGCCCTTGATCGCCTTCGCGCGCGGCGTATTGGCCAATCACGCCTGGCCGCTCTCGGCCCGGCTGCACCTGCTGGTGACGGCCACCGGCTGGCTGGTGCGAGGTTTTCGCTGTGCGCCGAGTTTGAGCGTTAGCGAGTTGTGCGCGGAGCTGCCCTTGATCATCCGCCAGCAACTGATCGAGCCGCTTTGCGTGGCCGCGCTCAACACCCCCGCACCGCAGGCCAGCGCGAGCGTGTTCCTGCGCGTCCTGCACGATGCACTGTTCAGCGGACGGGGCAGTTCCGATCTTCTCTTGCCGCGCCAATCGCTGAGCCAGCTGATGGCCGCTCCGGCGCAGCGCTGGCTGGAGAGCCACGGCGCGCAGATCGTTGGACACCACCGCGTTCAATCGCTCGACGAACTCACGGGATTCGACGCAACGATCCTCGCCTGCACGAGCACCGAGGCCGCTCGCCTCACGGCCTCCCGGTCACCCGCATGGGCCGACCGCGCCAGCGCCCTGAATTTCGAGCCGATCGTCACGGTGTACCTGCAAAGCCCGGGCACGAAATTGCCGGCGCCCATGATCGTGCTCGCCGGTGAGCCGGCGCAATTCGTCTTCGATCTGGGCCAGCTCGGCCATGCGCCCGGCGTCTTCGCCTGCGTGATCAGCGGCGCAGCGCCTTGGGTGGCGCGCGGCCTTGACGAGACGGCGGCGCACGCGCTGGCGCAAGCCCTGAGCGAGCTCCGTTGGCAAACGCCGCCGACCCTCCTGCGGACGCTGGCCGAAAAGCGCGCCACCTTCGCCTGCACGCCCGGGCTCGCACGCCCATCGATGCACATCGCCCCGGGCCTGCTGGCCGCAGGCGACTATGTTGAAGGCCCCTACCCCGCCACGCTCGAAGGCGCCGTGCGCGCCGGCCGCGCTGCTGCCGCCGGCCTCTAGAACTTCGAGGCGAAAGGCGCCGCCAGCGGCTCGCCGACAAACACGCCTTGCGCCGGCCAGGCCACGCTGTGCCAATAGGCTTCCAAGGCCGTGACGCCTTGAACGTACGAAAGCAGCAGCAATTGCGGATGCGGGAACTTCTGCCAGTGATTGCAGGGCTCGGTGACGGTGCCGTAGCTCGCCGTGGCGCCGGACTCGATCCAGTCCAGCGCCGTCATCTGGCCGACGCCCGGCGCAGCGTCCAGCAGGCCGCCAAACGAGGTCAGGTGATCGGCCAGCGCGCCGGGCATCCAGTCGACCTTGTCCAGGCCCGGCACGGTCGCCAGGCCCGTCTGCACCAGCAGCACGCGGTGCATGTCCGCAGGCAGCGCATCGCTTTCGGCCCGCTGCACCGCCACGCCCCAGGGCCGCATCACGCCGGCGGGCGGGAACATGCGCGCACGCACGTTGCGGGCGCCGTCGCTGGTGCTCAGGAACCAGGCGCTGACCGGCAGGAAATAGCTGGGCAGGCTGCTATCGGAAGCGATGCCCCGATCGATCAGCTTCTGTGCGCTGGCCACGCTGCGCGCAGCGATCATCATCGTGGGGCGCAATCCCAAATCGGTCTGCGGCTTGGCGCCCGCATAGCTGAAGTAAGGCGATGGCACTGAAGCGCCGCAAGTCTGCTTGCAGATCTCGCCTTGAAAACCATAGGCCAAGGCGCTCGTGATCGAGTTGCATTCCACCGCGTAAGGCTGGCTCCAGGCCAGCGCCAGGCCTTGCACGTTGGCCGGCATCTGCAAGCGAATCTCTGCGTCGAGCTGCTGGAATTCCGCCAGGCTCAGCTTGGGCTTCACGGGCAGGTTCACGCGCATCACGTTGGCCTCGGGAATGCCGCGGCGGCGGATGTAGTACTCGCCCACAGCCACCGAATAGGGATCGGCCGTGTTGATCACGAGGCCCAGCTCCTTGGCCGTGATCCGGCCTTGCAGGCGCGGTGGGCGGACCCATTGTGGTGAGCTTGCTGAAGGCGCTGGCATGACGGGCGCTTGCACGACGGCCGGCGCAGAGGCCGCCGAGGCGGCGCCTTCCTGAGCCACGGCGGGCGCGCACAGCAGAAGACATTGCACGATGTGGACTGCAACAAGCATCCGCAGTGCGCGAAATGCGCTCGAAACGGACTGAATTTTCGCCATGCAAAACAAAACAAACTCCCGCACAATGCGAAATATGAAAGACAAAGAGAACCGGACGCCGGCCATCCAGGTGCTGGAACGCGTGTTTTCGCTCCTGGACGTGCTGGCCAGCCACCAGGATCCGGTCTCGCTGAAGGCCATCAGCGCAACGACCGGCCTGCATCCCTCGACGGCGCACCGCATTCTCAATGACCTGGCGCTGGGTCGCTTCGTCGATCGGCCCGAAGCCGGTAGTTATCGACTCGGCATGCGTCTCCTCGAACTGGGCAATCTGGTCAAGGCCCGGCTGGACGTGCGCGATGCGGCCCTCGGCCCCATGCGCGAGCTGCACAAGTTCACCCACCAACCGGTCAATCTCTCGGTGCGCCAAGGCGATGAGATCGTCTACATCGAACGCACCTACTCCGAACGTTCGGGCATGCAGGTCGTGCGCGCCGTGGGCGGCCGCGCACCGCTGCACCTCACTTCGGTCGGCAAGCTCTTTCTTGCCAGCGACGATCCGCAGCGTGTGCGCGCCTACGCCACGCGCACGGGGCTGGCCGGCCACACGCGCAACAGCCTGACCGAGATCACGGCGCTGGAACGCGAGATGGCGGTCGTGCGTCAACGCGGCGTGGCTCGCGATGATGAAGAGCTGGAGCTCGGCGTGCGCTGCATGGCAGCCGGCATCTATGACGACCAGAGCAAGCTGGTGGCGGGCTTGTCGATCTCGGCGCCGGCCGATCGGCTGGAGGAAGCCTGGCTCGCGCGCTTGAAGGACACCGCAGGGCTGATTTCATCGGCCCTGGGCTACCGCGGCTGAGATGCCTTGATCGGGCGCCGCCCCCTCGGGAGAGGACGAAGCGGCGGTGCGCCCACGCCGGCTGAGCGGGCCCCAGTGCACACAACTTTACGGCGAAGGCCCAAGTTCATAGGGTAGGCACGCCGCGCCGTGGATGCGATAAACACGGCCAAAGAACACCAATATTTAGGGGCACAGGGCGCCAACGCGAGCGCATCGACACCCCTAATTCTTGTCGTTCTTGCCGAACCAGCGTTCATCGTGCGATGGCGGCTGCTTGCTTGCAATCAAAGCCTGAAGTTAGAAGTTCCATGCGCCTGATTGAGATCCACAACGCCAAATTAGAACCCCCATGCATCGCTTTGAGTTGGCAAGTCAGCGAACACTTGTCTCACGAACCGTCCTACCGGCTTGAGTTGCTCTCGCCCGACCCCTATCTTGACCTCGATGCCCTGCTCGGCGAGGCCCTGACCACGGACATCGATCTCAGCGAGGGCGTGACACGTCGCTTCCACAGCCATGTGCTGGCGGGCAGCGATACGGGGCAAAAGGGTGAGCAATACACCTACGCGCTGGAGCTCGGCAGCTGGCTGTCCTTTCTGGCGGAACGTCAGAACTGCCGGATCTTCCAGAAGCTCTCGGTCCCCGAGATCCTCGCCGAAGTCTTCGCCACGCATCACCAGGGCGACTATCGCTTCGAGCTTGAGCAGCACTACGAGCCGCGCGAGTATTGCGTCCAGTTTCGCGAGAGCGATCTCAACTTCGTCAAGCGACTGCTTGAGTCCGAAGGCATCTACTTCTGGGTCGAACATCAGCACGACCGCCATGTGATCGTGTTCTCGGACACACAGCACTTTGTCGACATGGCGGCGCCTTACGCGAGCCTGCGCTTCCTGCCCGACGGCGAGGAGCAACGCTCGATCGACGGACGCGAAGGCATTCAACGTCTGCAACGCACACGCCGGCTGCGCGCCTCGCATGTGGCCTTGCGCGACTTCAACTACCTCGTGCCCGCGAATCGCCTGGACAGCGCTGCCAAGGTCGAAGCGCCGGCAACATCGGCCCCGACGACCGCAGACGCCCTCCCGCTTGAGCACTACGACTACGCCGCCGGTTATGGCGATGTCGAGCAGGGCAATCGCCTGGCCCGCCTGCGCTTGCAGGCTCTGCAGGCGCAGTCGCATCAATTGCTCGGCCAGAGCAATGTGCGGGGTCTCACGGTGGCGCAAGCCTTCAGTCTTGAAGGTCACCCGGATGCCTTGCGCAACCGACGCTACTTTCTGACCGCCACCGACCTCTGCTTCGCGCAGGACGGCCCGGACAGCGCATCCAGTGGCCGCAACATCAGCGCGAACTTCCATGCCTTGCCCGACAACGTCCCGTTCCGCGCGCCATTGCGCACGCCGAGCCCTGCGGTCCCCGGCATCCAGAGCGCCACCGTGGTCGGGCCGGCGGGCTCGGAGGTCCACACCGACAAGCTCGGCCGCGTGCGTGTGCACTTCCACTGGGACCGCTACACCAGCACCGAGGAAGACGCCTCCTGCTGGATCCGCGTCTCGCAGGCCTGGGCTGGCAAAGGCTGGGGCATGCTGACGCTGCCGCGCGTCGGGCAGGAGGTGCTGATCACCTACGTGGACGGCGATCTGGACCGCCCGCTGGTCACCGGCGCCGTCTACAACGGTGACAACCCGACGCCCTACAACCTGCCGAAAGACATCCGCTATTCCGGCATCGTCTCGCGCTCGCTCAAGCAGGGCCTGGACAAGAACGCCAGCCAACTCACCTTCGACGACCAGCGCGGTGCCGAGCGCCTGATGCTGCACGCCGAACGGGACATGCAAAGCACGGTGGAGCGCAACAGCGCCGTGTCCGTCGGCCAGGACATGTACACACAGGTAGAAGGCACCACCACCTCCGAAACCGCCAACGACATCGGCTACGAAGATGTCAAGGTCGAATACACCGGCACCAAGATCGACTACACCGGGGTCGAGATCACGCATGCCGGTGTCGTCATGGATTTCATCGGCACCGAGTCCAAGTACATCGGCGTCGGCACCGAGTTCATCGGCGTCGCCACCGAGTTCCGTGGCGTCAGCACCGAGTTCATCGGCATCGGCACCGAGTTCCGCGGCGTCAGCACCGAATACAAAGGCATCAGCACCGAGTTCGTCGGCCTGTCGACGGAGCACACCGGCGTGTCAGTCGAGACGACGGGCATCGCGACGGAGATGATCGGTGTCGAAACCTCGCTCATCGGCATGAGCAGCGAGACCGTCGGCGTCGAGCTGTCGGTGCGCGGTGTGGCCACCGAGCTGTCCGGTACGGTGACCAGCATCACTGGCTCGGAGTTCTCGGTCACCGGCACCTCCATTGAGCAAATTGGAACCTCGGTCGCGGACATCGGCACCGAGACCTTGACCGTCGGCACCGCCACGGCGACCAAGGGCAGCGAGACCACCACGATCGGCACCCTGACCGAAAACATCGGCACCTTGAATGCCACCAAGGGCACGGCGATCGAGACGATCGGCACGCTGATCGAAATGATCGGCACCAAGATCTCCAATGAAGAGAGTTCCGAGAAGGAGATCGGCAGCGAGATTGCGTCCTTTGGCATCCAGATCAAGAACTGAGTCCGGCCATGCGCATCGTGAAGCCTCAAGCCTTGTTGATCCAGACGGCGCCGACGCAGTTCGGTGGGCAGGCGCAATGCGGTATCAGCATCGGTGTCGGCTTCCGGCTCAGTGATCCGCGCGTCCTCGCCCATGAGGCCACGGTCTGGGAGGCCGTCAAGGCGTTGCCCGTCCAACTCGCCCTTCACGAACCCGCGTTGCCCAAGTCGTACGCCGAGTGGCTGCTGATCGGCCACGGCGAAATCGGCGCGCACCCACCGGAGATCGGACGCACCGTGGCCTGGGCGGCGCAGGCGTCGCTCGGAGGCATCGAAAAGGCGGTCAGCTGTCGCGCCGAGGTTGCGACCACGCGCATCGGCGAGCCACGAGCTCGGTTGCTGATCGACCACAGCCAGTCCGCCCGCGGCCCGCAGGGCAACGCTGCGCCGCTGCAGCGCATGACGCGGTTCGGGCCGCGGCCATCGCCACGCAGCGCCATGGGGCCGCTCGACATGCGCTGGCCCGAGCGCGCGCAATGGGCACCCAAGTTCGCCGTCAACCCGCAGTCCATGATCGCCGACGGCACGCACATGGGCTGGCCCGAACGCACTGATCGCCGGCTCTTCCAGCTCGCGGCGCCCGACCAATGGCACACCGAGCCGACATGGCCGACGGGAACGGCGTACGAGCTGCTGGGCTTCGGTCCAGGCGGTGCCGGTTACGCGGGCAGCTTGCCCCTGCTCGAACCGCAGTTGCTGGTGCAACGCCGCGATGCCGATGCTTTCGAGAGCCCGGCGTTGCAACTTCAGACCGTCTGGTTCCTGCCCGACCATGACCTCGGCGTCCTGTGGTGGAACGGCGCCGTCAAGCTCGCCTACGTACTCGATGACAGCCTCGCCCTGTGCGTCGCCGCCCTGCACGCTCACGGACAAACGCGCGCCCTGGAAGAGCTCTCCCGCCGTTCGCAACGGCGTGCTGCGCAGTCCGACGAGGCGCTCATGCCGCCAGTCGCTCAGGGGTGGACCTGGGAGCTGATCGAGGACAGCGACTCGCATCCCGCAGCCCGCACCGCCGCCCCCAGCTACGAAGCGCTGCGCAGTGCGCTGGCACGCCACCATGCGAGGCTGGCGATGACGCAAGAGAAGCTGGCATCGGTGGTGCGCACCGACAAGCCTGCCGCGATCGGCCTGGAGGAGGGACGGCCAGAGGCCATTCGCGGCGCCTGGCGCCAACGCCTTCAATCCTGCCCAGACCGGCATCTGCAAGACGAGGTGATCCACGCAGAAGACCTCTCGAACCTCGATCTGCAAGGCTGGCAGCTTGAGCACATCCGCTTCGAGCACTGCGTCCTCGATCACACCAGCCTCAAGAACTGCGAGCTGAAGAACGTGAGCTTTGTCCATTGCTCCCTGCGAGGTGTGCGGATGACCGACTCGCGCTGGAGCGGCGGCGGCATGAAACGCTGCGCCAGCGCCGACGGGCATTGGGCCGGCCTGACACTCGAACGACTGACGCTGGAATCGACGGCTCTGATCAACCTGCGCGTCGAAGGTGGCACCTGGTGCCGCCTGAGCTGGCAGAACATCGCCCTGGAGGGCTGCGTCTGGCTGGACCTGCGGTCGGAGCATCTGAGCTGCCATCAGGTCCAGGCCCGCGGCGCCCTGCGCTGGGAGGGCTGCGTGGCCACCGGCCTCAGCCTGGTCAACAGCCAGTGGCCGGGCCTTGAAGTGATCGCCTGTCGCTTGGAGCGCTTCAGCGCCGTCGGCAGCCTGCTTGACGACAGCCGCTGGCTCCGCTCGCGCATGATCTCGGCCAACTGGACGCTGGGGACGCAGCTGCGTCGCTCGCATTGGCAGGACTGCGAGGTTGATCAAGGCTGCCTGATCGAGGCTCAGGCCGATGAACTGACGGCCGACCACTGCACTTTCACGCAACTCAACGCACAGCGTCTGCGCGCCGAACGATCGCAATGGCGCCACTGCCTGCTGGATGGCGCGCAGCTCATGCACGCGCGCCTCATCGACGCGAAGTTTGCGCGTTGTTCGATGCGCGAAGCCATGCTCTACGGCGGCCATCTTTCCGGCGCCCAGCTGCAGTACTGCAATCTGATCCAGGCCGGGCTGGCCTGGACGGGAGCACCGTTCATCGACGCAGGCGCCGATGCTCGGCGCGGTCACGACTTCGGCCTACCTCGACCATGAATCAACTCGCCACACTGGCTGGCTCCGCGGCCGCCCCTGCTCACGTCGTGCAGGGTCAGTGCTTTCGCGCTCTCGCAACCGGAGCCGACACCAAGCTCTTCATCGATTGCGCTTTCGAGTCATTCACCTGGAAGTCAGGCTTGTTGCAGGGCGTCCGGTTCATCAACTGCCGATTCGCAGCGGTGTGCTTCGAGCAGGTGCAGTTCGAGCGCGTCACCTGGCAGGACTGCCAACTCTCCACCGTTCAATGGACGGCCTGCCGGCTTGAGCATTGCACCTTCAACGCCGGTCGCCAGGACGATCTCCGCTGGGACCGCTGCACGCTGCGCCACGTCAGCTTCTCGAAGTCCGCGATGGCGCGCTGGCATATGGACTCGTCGCGCTGCGAGCACCTGAACATGATCGCCTGCAGGCAAGAAGGCTTGCACTGCGAAGACAGCGTCTTCAGCGATGCGTCCTGGGTCGACGGCCAGGTGCTGGATTGGCGACTTGCGGGCTGCCGGATGCAGCGCTTCATCGTGGCAAAAACCGAATGCCGCCGCGTGCTGGCGCAAGCTTGCAGCGGCAGCAATGTGCGCTGGATCCGTTGCCGGCTGCACGACTTCTCTCTTCGCGACTGCGAGCTGCTGAGTGCGGCCTGGTCGCACAGCCATTGGCATGGAGGCGCCATCAACGACAGCGCGCTGCAAACAGTCTGCTTTGATCATGCGCATTTGTCCGGCCTGGTCTTCCAGCAGTTGCGCGCATCGCAAGCACTTTTCGATCATGCCCAGGTCAGCGCCTGCGACTGGCGCGGTCTCGACGCGGCCTCGATCTCGCTGCGTCAGGCGCGCCTCGACCAGACGCAACTCGACAACGCCCGGCTGCAAGGCCTGGACGCGCGCGGAGCGATCTTGACCGAGGTCTCGCTTCGGGGTGCCGATTGCCGTCGCGGCAAGCTGATCGGCCAAGACCCTGAGCTCTGGGCCAGAGCGCAGTTGGAAGGCGCTCGCTTCTGCGAAGAGCTCACGCTCGATGACGCCGAGTGGCGGCGCATCCATCAACCCGGCTTTCGCGGAGTCCTGCCATGAACCCCTCTGATCTCCAAAACGCAGAAGAAGCCTCGGCACTGCTGAGCCTGCAGTTTGTAGCGCGCCTGTTCCGGCATCCGACATTGGCGGGTGCTCTGTCAGCGGCAGACCCTTTCGCGGCCCGGCATGCGGTTCGTCGCGCACTCGGCTGCCTGATCGAGCCGGAAGATGGCGACACCGCACAGCTGCTGCTGGCAGGCAATACCTGCTGGGTGTTGACCGTGCTGGAGAGGCCTGACGCCCTGGCCCCACTGACGCTCGAAGCCGGCACGCGCGCCCTGCACGTCCGCGCTCGCGACCTTTGCATCGCGGCCGAAAGAGAGCTTCGCCTCACTGCAGCCCATCTGCACAGCCGAGCCGAGTTATGCATGCAACACGCCGGAGAGAGGCACAGCCATGTCGAAGGCGCTGACGCCATCCAGGCCGGCAGCGTGCAGATTCACGCCGACCAGCACATGGGCCTGCATTCGCACAGCACCGTCATGACCGCTTCGGCGCTCCTGAAGCTCGATGGCGGGCAGATCCACATGGGCTGAGCCGCCGTCGCGCCAAAGCCTCCACCGAGCCTCAACCCACCGATCATCATGTTTGCCAATTGCCAAGCCGGCGGAATGGACCTGGCGCCCTGCGATGTCTGCAAGACACCGCCGCTGGCCATTCCCATCCCCTACACCAACATCGCCAACGGCGCGGAGGCGGTCCCCAATGTGCCGACCATCATCTACGTGGGTGGGCCGGTGCACAACCTCAACACCGTCATCCCCGTCACACATGGCGATGAGGCGGGTTCGATGGGCGGTATTGCCTCAGGCACGGTGGCCGCGCAATCACGGCATGTGACGGGGGCCAGCACCATCATCATCCAAGGGGCCCCGATCACGCGCATGAGCAGCGTGAACCTGCCCAATCAGCAGAACACTTCCGGCTCACGCTTGAGCCCGAGCCAGACCAAGATTCTCATCCTGGCCGGCTGAGTTCCGAGCCTTTCAAGTTTTCGCCCGCGCGCTCAGCGCCTCATCCTCAAGGAGTACTTCATGATCGATCCCAAGGAATTGCTGGCCGCCAGCGCCGCCGTTCAGCAGTTCGGCCCGAGCGCCCACGCGGCGCTGTCCGCATCCTTTGTCAATGCGGTCCCCGGCATGTCGATTGCGTCGTCCGAGAATGCCAGCAAGATCATCGATGGGGTGCATCAGGCCAGCGCCAAGATGCTGAAGACCATGAGCACGCTGAAGAACTCGGTGGACCACCAGGTCTTCGCCCACCAGGACGCCCAGCGGCGGCAGAAAAGCTACGACTTCCAGCCCGACATGCGCGATCTGCGCCCGACCGACGCGCAGGGCTTCCCGCAGGAACTGGCCGACAGATTCTTTGCACCCTTCATGAAGGCCAACAAATAGAAAAGCGCCGAGGGTCTCACGACCTCAAGGCGCTTCATGTGGCGGCAGCCCCGGTGGCTGCGCGCTTACTGGATCTTGGATTCGTTGCGGGCCAGGACAGCCGGGTTGCTGTCCAGCCACTTGCGTACGCGTTCCGGATCCGCGGTGCGGGCGCCGGTCGTGTCCAGGAAGACCATGATCAGCTTGCGGCCGGCCAGCTTGGCCTGCATGACCAGGCACTTGCCCGCTTCGTTGATGAAGCCGGTCTTTTGCAGACCGATGTCCCACTTGCCTTCGCGGACCAGGCCGTTCGTGCTGTGGAAGGCCATCTGGCGGCGACCGACCTTGAAGCTGGCTTCCTTGGAGGTGGTGAACTCGCGCAGCACCGGCTGTTGCTCGGCAACGCGAACCAGACGCGCCAGATCTTCGGCGCTCGACTGGTTGTGGCTGGACAGGCCCGTGGGCTCCACATAGTGCGTGTCCACCATGCCCAACTCAGCGGCCTTGCGGTTCATCGCGGGGATGAAGGCTTCCATGCCGCCGGGATAGTTGCGGGCCAGGGCGTGCGCGGCGCGGTTCTCGGAAGACATCAGCGCCAGGTGCAGCAGTTCTTCGCGGGTCAGCGTCGTGCCGAAGGCCAGACGCGAGCCCGTGCCCTTTTCGGTATCACGGTCATCCTGCGTGATGGTGAGCTTCTCATCCATCGGCTGGTTGGCTTCGACGATCAGCAGGCCGGTCATCAGCTTGGTGATCGAGGCGATCGGCAGCACGGCCTGGGGGTTCTTGGACAGCAGCACCTCGTTGGTGTCCTGATCCATCACCAGCGCGACGCCGGAACGCAGGTCAAGCGGATCCTCGACGGCGTGCAGGCCATAGAGCTGACCGAAGGAATTGGGAACGGCAACCACGCGGCGCGGCACGCGCGCGGCGGCCACCACCTTCGTCTTGCGGACGGCAGGCTTCTTCTTGGCGGTAGACGACTTGGCGCTGCTGGAGTTGCTAACGCCCTGGGCCGACGCATATTGCGGTGCGAGCACGCCGGCACACAGTGCCAGGGCCGTACACAGGGCTGCGCCCGTGAAAAGTGATGCAAAAGTCTTCAAAACCACCCCCGAAGAATCTGGCCGGAGTTTAAGCGAATACAAAAACTCACACAAGATCAAAAGCTTAGAAGGGCATCTTCAAGCCCCTTCAACTCTCAACTGCGTGAGTTTTCTAACGCGAACCAGCAGGCCTAACGATTTGTTTCAACGGTGGGTTGACACCCTCACCCTTGGGCGGCCACCCGTTCGACCTTGCTGTGCAGCTTGTTCAACGCGCTCAAGTAGGCCTTGGCCGAGGCGACGACGATATCGGGATCAGCCCCGACGCCGTTCACCACACGGCCCGCATGCTGCAAACGGACCGTCACTTCACCCTGCGATTCTGTACTGCCACTGGTGATCGCATTGACGGAGTAAAGAAGCATTTCCGCGCCACTTTGCACGGTGGACTCGATTGCGCGCAGGCTCGCGTCAACCGGACCATTGCCATCACTCTCGGCCGAGTGTTCGACGCCACCGGCGGTAAAAACTACACGCGCATGCGGGCGCTCGCCCATTTCCGAGCGCTGCGCCAGGGCAATCAGGCGGAAATGCTCGGATTCGGTCGCGACCGATTCGTCCATCACCAGGGCAATGATGTCTTCGTCGAAGATCTCGGCTTTTCGGTCGGCCAGATCCTTGAAGCGGACGAAGGCGGCGTTGATCTCGGCCTCTGACTCCAGGCTAACGCCCAATTCAAGCAGACGCTGCTTGAAGGCATTGCGGCCGGAAAGCTTGCCCAGCACGATCTTGTTGGCCGCCCAGCCCACGTCTTCGGCACGCATGATCTCGTAGGTGTCGCGCGCCTTGAGCACGCCGTCCTGGTGGATGCCGGAAGCATGTGCAAAGGCGTTGGCACCCACGACCGCCTTGTTGGGTTGCACCACGAAGCCGGTCGTCTGAGAAACCATGCGCGAGGCCGGCACGATCTGCGTGGCGTCCACGGTCACGTCCAGGCCGAAGTAATCGCGGCGCGTCTTCAGGGCCATCACCACTTCTTCGAGCGAGCAATTGCCCGCGCGCTCGCCCAGCCCGTTGATCGTGCACTCGATCTGGCGCGCACCGCCGATCTTCACGCCCGCCAGCGAGTTGGCCACGGCCATGCCGAGGTCGTTGTGGCAATGCACGCTCCAGATCGCCTTGTCCGAGTTGGGCACGCGTTCGCGCAGCGTCTTGATGAAGTTGCCATAGAGCTCCGGGATGCCGTAGCCCACGGTGTCCGGAATGTTGATGGTCGTCGCGCCTTCCTTGATCACGGCTTCAACCACGCGCGCCAGAAAGTCAGGGTCCGAGCGGTAGCCATCCTCGGGCGAAAACTCGATATCGCCGCACAGATTGCGCGCGAAACGCACCGACAGAATCGCCTGTTCCAGCACCTGCTCGCGCGTCATGCGCAGCTTCTTCTCCATATGCAGCTCGCTCGTGGCGATGAACGTATGGATGCGCGAACGCTCCGCGCCTTGCAGAGCCTCCGCTGCGCGCGAGATATCGCGGTCATTGGCGCGGGCGAGCGAGCAGATCGTGCTCTCCCGCACCGCGGCAGCAATCGCCCGCACCGCCTCGAAATCACCGTTGCTCGACGCCGCGAAGCCGGCCTCGATCACGTCAACCTTGAGACGCTCAAGCTGGCGCGCAATGCGCAGCTTTTCGTCCTTGGTCATCGAAGCGCCGGGCGACTGTTCGCCGTCGCGCAGGGTGGTGTCAAAGATGATGAGCTTGTCGGCCATGATGGGTCCCGTTGAATCCTGAAATTCTAGTTCGCGGCTTCAGGCCAGCGCGCTTTGCGGCTCGGTGTCGATGGCGGGCTTGATACGGCCGAAACCGGAAGCAATAGCCTTCAGCGATGCGAGCACGATATTGGCGTCGATCCCAACGCCATAACGGGTTACGCCAGCGTCACCCGCGCCCACGCGGAGCTCCAGGTATGCCACTGCGCGAGCATCGGCACCGCTGCCCATCGAATGCTCGTGATAGTCCAGCACCCGGATGTTCTGACCGGTCGCCTTTGCCAGACCGTTGACGAAGGCATCGATCGGGCCGGTGCCCTCGCCTTCCACCTTGACGCTGTGGCCGGCGACCTGCACGTCGGCTTGCAGATGCACCGTCTCGCCGCGCTCGGTGATGACAGGGTGCGCGACGCTCGGCTGCCGCTGATCTGCGACGGCGTACTCACGCTCGAAGATCTGCCAGATATCGGCCGCGCTCAGCTCCTTGCCGTTGTCATCCATCACCTGCTGAACGACCTGGCTGAACTCGATCTGCAGGCGGCGTGGCAGTTCCAGCCCGTATTCGCTTTCGAGCAGATAGCTGATACCGCCCTTGCCGGACTGGCTGTTGACACGGATCACCGCGTCATAGCTGCGGCCAAGATCCTTGGGGTCGATCGGGAGGTAGGGCATGTCCCAGATCTGGCCGTCGCGTCGTGCGGCAAAAGCCTTCTTGATCGCGTCCTGGTGCGATCCGGAGAACGAGGTGTAGACCAGATCCCCGACATACGGATGGCGCGGATGCACCGCCAGCTGCGTGCAATGCTCGACGCAGCGGCGCACCTCGTCGATGTCCGAGAAGTCGAGCTGCGGATCCACGCCTTGCGTGTAGAGGTTCAGCGCGATGTTGACAAGGTCGACATTGCCGGTGCGCTCGCCATTGCCGAACAGGCAGCCTTCAATGCGATCGGCGCCGGCCATCAAGGCAAACTCGCCTGCCGCAGTCCCGGTGCCGCGATCGTTGTGCGGATGGACGGACAGCACGATCAGCTCGCGGCGCGCCAGGTTGCGATGCATCCACTCGATCATGTCGGCAAAGATATTGGGCGTGGAATGCTCGACCGTCGCGGGCAGGTTGATGATGCACTTCCGTTCCGCCGTGGGCTGCCAGACGGCGGTTACCGCATCGACCACGCGCTGGCTGAAGGCCAGCTCGGTGCCCGAGAACATCTCCGGCGAATACTCGAAACGCCAATCGATATTCGGCTGACGTGCGGCGCAGTCCTTGATCTGCTGGGCATGACTCGCGGCCAGCTCAACAATGCCGTCTTCATCGGTGCCCAACACGACCTTGCGCATGATCGGCGCAACCGCGTTGTAGAGATGGACGATCACGCGCTTGGCGCCGGCCAGTGATTCGAACGTGCGTTCGATCAGGTGCGAGCGCGCCTGCGTCAGCACCTGGATCGTGACGTCGTCAGGGATGTGCCCGCCTTCGATCAAGAGGCGCACGAAGTCGAATTCAGTCTGCGATGCCGAGGGGAAACCGACCTCGATTTCCTTGAAGCCGATCTTCACGAGCATCTCGAACATGCGCAGCTTGCGCGCAATGTCCATCGGCTCGATCAGCGCCTGGTTGCCATCGCGCAGATCGGTGCTGAGCCAGATCGGCGCCTCGGTCAGCAGCGCGTCGGGCCAGCTGCGGTCACGCAGGCCGACAGGGGGAAAGGCACGATATTTCTGATTCGGTTGCTTCAGCATCACAAGTCCAGTGGATGGGTTGGGTTTCGCATCCAGCAGACTCACAAAGCAAAACGGCCCGCTGCTGGTTGCATACGGGCCGTTGAGATCTCGACGTTTTTTACGCGTGTGCGATCAGCGCTCCCGTGGACGGGAAGCTAGTAGCAGGGCTGCGCGGATCGAGATCATTCAACCAATATAGCATCAAATCAGCGATGCAAACCTTGTTCGTCAGGCTCGTCGGTCGAGGTGGCGATCATGCTCACCGGCCGACCCTTGAACTTCTTGTAGGCGTAGACCAGATAACCCGACAGTCCATAGACACAGAACAGGCCGAACAGCACGCGCGGGGGATCGAGGTTGATCAGGCCGATGCCCAGCATGATCACCACCAGCGTCACGAAGGGCACCGAGCGCTTGATGCTGAAATCCTTGAAGCTGTAGAACGGTGCGTTGGTCACCATCGTCAGGCCGGCATAAAGCGTGAAACCGAAGGTGATCCAGGCGAGGACGGCGTCATGCGTCACGGCTTGGTCTTCGCAGGCCCACATCAGGCCGATCACGAGCGCCGCAGCCGCCGGGCTGGGCACGCCCTGGAAATAGCGCTTGTCGACCACGCCGATATTCGTGTTGAAGCGCGCCAGACGCAGCGCCGCCCCGGCAAGGTAGACAAAGGCGGCGAACCAGCCCCAGCGGCCCAGCGTGTGCAACGTCCACGAGTACATGATCAGCGCGGGCGCAGCGCCGAAGGAGACCATGTCCGAGAGGCTGTCCATCTGTTCGCCGAACGTGGACTGCGTGTTCGTCATGCGGGCCACGCGGCCATCCAGGCTGTCGAGCACCGCAGCGGCAAAGATGCCGTAAGCCGATTGTTCGAAGCGGCCGTTGATCGCCATCACGATGGCGTAGAAGCCGCTGAACAGCGCGGCCAGCGTGAACAGATTGGGCAGGACGTAGATGCCCTTGCGACGCGGGCGCGGCGCCTCATGCGCCTCATGCGGCTCGTCGTCAGGCGTCTTGTCAGGAAGATTGTTCATGGGGCGGGAGGATAAAGCAAAAGCCGCGCGTCCCGAAGGGCGCGCGGCTTTCATGGGCTAGCTTCGAGATCAGTTCTTCGACTGGTCCACGAGGCGGTTCTTCTTGATCCACGGCATCATCGCGCGCAGCTTCTCGCCGACCTGCTCGATCGGGTGCTCGGCGGTCAGGCGACGGCGGCTCAGCAGCGTCGGTGCGCCGGCCTTGTTTTCGAGAATGAAGCTCTTGGCGTACTCGCCGGTCTGGATGTCCTTCAGGCACTGACGCATCGCGTTCTTGGTGTCTTCGGTCACGACCTTCGGGCCCGTCACGTACTCGCCGTACTCGGCGTTGTTCGAGATCGAGTAGTTCATGTTGGCGATGCCGCCTTCATAGATCAGGTCGACGATCAGCTTCAGTTCGTGCAGGCACTCGAAGTAGGCCATTTCCGGCGCGTAACCGGCTTCGGTCAGCGTTTCGAAACCGGCCTTGATCAGTTCGACGGCACCGCCGCACAGCACGGCCTGCTCGCCGAACAGGTCGGTTTCGGTTTCTTCGCGGAAGTTGGTCTCGATGATGCCGGCCTTGCCGCCGCCGTTGGCCACGGCGTAGGACAAGGCCAGATCACGCGCCTTGCCGGTCTTGTCAGCGTAGACAGCGATCAGGTGCGGCACGCCGCCACCTTGCGTGTAGGTGCCGCGCACCGTGTGGCCAGGGGCCTTCGGAGCAACCATCCACACATCCAGGTCAGCGCGCGGAGCCACTTGACCGTAGTGGACGTTGAAACCGTGAGCGAAGGCCAGCGAAGCGCCTTGCTTGATGTTGGGTTCGACTTCGCGCTTGTAGACGTCAGCGATCTGCTCGTCCGGCAGCAGGATCATGACCACGTCGGCGGCCTTCACGGCTTCGGCGATCTCGGCGACCTTCAGGCCTGCGCCTTCGGCCTTGGACCAGGAGGCACCGCCACGGCGCAGACCGACGGTGACCTTGACGCCGCTGTCGTTCAGGTTTTGCGCATGGGCGTGGCCTTGCGAGCCGTAGCCGATGATGGTCACGTTCTTGCCCTTGATGAGGCTGAGGTCGGCGTCTTTGTCGTAGTAAACGTTCATGATGTGCTCCAGGGAAATCTGTCTTCGGTTGTCAGATGAAATACGCGGTTAGACCCGCAGGATGCGTTCGCCGCGGCCGATGCCACTGGCGCCGGTGCGTACGGTTTCGAGGATCGCGGCGCGATCGATCGCGCCGATGAAGGCATCGAGCTTGCTGGCGTCGCCGGTCAGTTCGATGGTGTAGGTCTTCTCGGTCACATCGATGATGTGGCCGCGGAAGATGTCGGCGGTGCGCTTCATTTCTTCGCGCTCCTTGCCGACGGCGCGCACCTTGATGAGCATGAGCTCGCGTTCGGTGTAGCTGCCTTCGGTCAGGTCGACCACCTTGACCACTTCGATCAGTCGGTTCAGATGCTTGGTGATCTGCTCGATCACTTCGTCCGAACCCGTCGTGACGATGGTCATGCGCGACAGCGAGGCATCCTCGGTCGGCGCGACGGTGAGGCTCTCGATGTTGTAGCCCCGGGCTGAGAACAAGGCCACCACGCGCGACAAGGCGCCGGGCTCGTTCTCGATCAGCAAAGCGATGATGTGTTTCATGTTCGTCCTGGCGCGCTCTTCAGTCCGGCGGCGGTAACCGACGGCCCTTGGCCACGCTGTTCGATGTTTGAATGAAGAAATTCAGTCCGGGTTCCGGGTTAGTTCCGCCGTCTCAACAGCCGTGCGCGGTAACGCAGCGGCCCCAAGACGGCTTTGCCAACTCAGAGGTCCTCGGACCCCAACAGCATTTCTGAAATGCCCTTGCCCGCCTGGACCATCGGCCAGACGTTCTCGGTCGGATCGGTGCGGATGTCGAGGAACACGGTGCGATCCTTGAGCTTGATCGCCTCGCGCAACGCGCCTTCCACATCGGCCGGGTTCTCGACCTTGAGGCCCACATGGCCATAGGCCTCGGCAAGCTTCACGAAGTCGGGCAGCGCTTCCATATAGCTGTGTGAATAGCGCTTGCCGTAGTCCAGCTCCTGCCATTGCCGCACCATGCCGAGGTAGCGGTTGTTCAAGGAGATGACCTTGACCGGCGTGTTGTATTGCAGGCAGGTGGACAGCTCCTGGATGCACATCTGGATCGAGCCTTCGCCAGTGATGCAGAACACATCCGACTCCGGCTTGGCCAGCTTGATGCCCATCGCATACGGCAGGCCGACGCCCATCGTGCCCAGGCCACCGGAATTGATCCAGCGGCGCGGCTGCTCGAAGCGGTAGTACTGCGCGGCCCACATCTGGTGCTGGCCGACGTCGGAGGTGATGTAGGTGTCGCGGTCCTTGGTCAGGTTCCACAGGGTCTCGACGACCATCTGCGGCTTGATGACTTCGGAAGACTTCTTGTAGCTCAGGCACTCACGGCGGCGCCACTCGTTGATCTGGCTCCACCAGGCGTTGATCGCGATGGCATCGGGCCGCGCCTGGGCTTCGCGGATCTGGTGAATCAGCTCGAGCAGCACTTCCTTGACGTCGCCGACGATCGGGATGTCCACGCGCACGCGCTTGGAGATCGAGGACGGGTCGATGTCGATGTGGATGATCTTGCGTTCCACCGAGCCGAAATGCTTGGGGTTGCCGATCACGCGGTCATCGAAACGTGCGCCCACGGCCAGCAGCACGTCGCAGTTCTGCATGGCCATATTGGCTTCATACGTGCCGTGCATGCCCAGCATGCCGAGGAACTGCGGATCGCTGGAGGCGCTGGCGCCCAGGCCCATCAAGGTGTTGGTGACCGGATAGCCGAGCAGCTTGGTCAGCTCGCGCAGTTCAGCGCTCGCTTCACCGAGGATCACGCCGCCGCCCGTGTAGATGTAGGGGCGCTTGGCGGTCAGCAGCAGTTGCACCGCCTTGCGGATCTGCCCCGAGTGACCCTTCTTGACCGGGTTGTAGGAGCGCATCTCCACGGTCTTCGGGTACTCGAAGGCGCCGGGCAACCTGTGCATGGAGACATCCTTGGGGATGTCCACCACCACCGGGCCCGGGCGGCCGGTACGGGCGATGTGGAAAGCCTTCTTCATCGTCATTGCCAGATCGCGCACATCCTTCACGAGGAAGTTGTGCTTGACGATGGGGCGTGTGATGCCGACGGTGTCGCATTCCTGGAACGCATCGAGACCGATCGCGGGCGTGGGCACCTGGCCGGTCACGATCACCATCGGGATCGAGTCCATGTAGGCCGTGGCGATGCCGGTGATCGCATTGGTGACGCCGGGCCCCGAGGTGACGAGCGCTACGCCGACTTCGCCAGTGGCGCGGGCATAACCGTCAGCGGCATGGACAGCGGCTTGTTCGTGACGGACCAGGACGTGCTGGATGGTCTCCTGCTTGTACAGGGCGTCGTAGATGTAGAGAACCGCACCGCCGGGGTAACCCCAGAGATAGCGAACATCTTCGGCCTGAAGGCAGCGAACGAGAATTTCAGAGCCGTTGAGCTCTGCGGAGGAGGGGGATGAGGAATTCTGTTGCGTCGCCTCGGCATGGCCGGGAACGCGCTTGACTTCCGCGCTAGACATGTTCATTTTCGAACCTCTGTGAATTTCTCTAACGAAAAACCATTGGTGCTCCTTCTCGCGCCCTCGTGAGGCGGACTCGGAACCTGCGCGATCTAAAAACCTGGCCCCTGGTGGGCGGCCAACTCAAGACCAAAACTTCTTTGTGCGAGTCGTGGATTATGCACTGTCGCGCCACATTCGCTCAGGGGAAGCCCTGCAAAGCAGGCTCCGATGCATAATCCGACCCGTTTTGCGCCTCACGGGCCACACCCGTCTAAGTGTTTTGGCCACTGACAAAGAACTCAACGATTTCCTGCGAACGGTCGACCGACGCGCCTTCAAGCGCACCGCCTATCTGGTGCGTGACGATGACGGCGCCCTGGACATCGTGCAGGACGCCATGATCAAGCTGGCTGAGAAATACGCCGATCGCCCTGCGGCCGAGCTGCCGCTGTTGTTCCAGCGCATCCTGTCCAACGCCACGATGGACTGGTTTCGGCGCAAAAAGGTGCGCAATGCACTGTTCAGCAATATGTCGGATTTCGAATCCGGCAATGGCGAGGACAATTTCGACCTGCTGGAAATGCTCGAATCTCAGGATGGCGCCCTGGGGACGCTCTCTGCGGCCGACGAGGTTTCAAGGGAACAGATCTTGCGGGCCATCGAGAAAGACGTCGCGCAGTTGCCGGCGCGTCAACGCGAAGCCTTCCTCCTGCGTTACTGGGAGGAATTGGACGTCGCCGAGACGGCTGAAGTCATGGGATGTTCGCAGGGCAGTGTCAAAACTCACTGTTCTCGAGCCGTTCATGCACTGGCGAAATCACTCTCGGCCAAGGGGATCACACTATGAACACGCCGCACGCTAGCAACAAAGCGACCAAAGATCTGGACACCGCGATGGCCCAATTCGGCCTGCGTGTGGCGGCGAGCCTGTCCCAGCAGGCTGAAGCCCTGCCCGCTGACGTGTCGGAGCGCCTGCGCTTCGCCCGCGAAAAGGCGATTGAAACCGCTCGCGCCAGCCGCAAGCTGCAAACCGTCTCCACAACCAGCGGCGCCGCAGTGGCGATGGGCCAGACGCTGGCCCTGGGCGGTGGCCCGCGTTCGGGCCCGGGCCGCTGGTTCAAGCTGGCCGCCGTTCTGCCGGTGCTGTTCCTGCTCGCCGGCCTGCTGCTGATCCAGCACAGCGAGTGGTACGAGCAAGTGACCGCCGCCGCCGAGATCGACACGGCTCTGCTGTCCGACAAGCTCCCTCCGGCCGCTTATAGCGACCCCGGCTTTTCGGAATACCTCAGCGATGAGCAAGAACAATGACAATGGTTGCATGACCGGCTCCAAGCGCAAGTTCACCCTCCCCGTCTCGGTCCTGGCCGCCGGCTTGCTGGCGGCTTTGCCGTTTTTGGCCCGGGCTCAAACGGAGGCCGCCTCGGCTCCGGCAGTTTTCCAGGCCACCAGTCGCCAGGTCCCCGCCAAACCGAGCCCCATGCTGCCCGCGCCCGACTGGATCGGCCTGACCCCGGCCCAGAAAGACGCGCTGTCGCCGCTGGAGCATGACTGGAACGGCCTGGACGACGCCCGCAAGAGCAAGTGGCTGGAGATCGCGCCGCGCTTTGCTGCCCTGCCCCAGCAGGAACGCGAACGCATCCATGAGCGCATGCGCGCCTGGGCGGCGCTTTCACCCGTTGAGCGTCAGCAGGCTCGCGTCGGCTATCAGATGATCCAGCAGCTCAAGACCCACGATCGTGAGGCGAAGTGGGAGGCGTACCAGGCGCTTTCGCCGGAGCGCCGGCACGAGCTGGCCGAGAAGGCGGCGCAGAAGCAGGTCGCCAAGAAACCATGCCTGACAGGCAAGCGCTGCACGGAAACCAGCCTCGAGGCCACGCCCAAATCCAATATCGTGCCCCAGCCGCCGAAAATCGAACCGGCCAAGCCGGTGGCGCCTTCGGTCGTGCAAGCCAAACCGGGCGCGAGCACAATCCTCATCACTCAGGCGACAATGCCGCCCGCGCACCAGCAAGCCGGTCAGACCAAGGTCTGGGCCGATCCCGAGCTGGTGGACAGCAAAACCCTGCTGCCGAAGAAACCCAGTCCAGCGCAATCCCGCTGAACCTGCCCGAGTCGTTTATGAGTGAGTCCCTTGTGTCCGGTGAGACACCCGGTCTGGCGCGCCGTCTGGCTGCCATGACCTATGAAGGCGTGCTGCTGTTTGGCGTCGTCTTCATCGCCGACTACCTGTTCTCGGCCCTGACCCAGCAGCGCAACGCGATGCAGGGGCGCACCGCCGGCCAGGCTTTCCTGTTCGTGGTGCTGGGCGTCTACTTCAGCTGGTTCTGGTCGCATGGCGGCCAGACGGTCGCGATGAAGGCCTGGCATGTGCGCGTGGTCGATGCCGCTGGCCGGCCGCTGACGGAAATGCGGGCCTTCGCGCGCTATGTGCTGAGCTATCTGTGGTTTGTGCCAGCGCTCGCGGGCGCCTGGGCCATCGATGTCAAAGGCAGCCGCATCTTCGTGTGCATACTCGCGGGCGTGGTGACCTACGCGCTGATGGCGCGTTTGCATCCGCGTCGCCAGTTTCTGCACGACCTGATCTGCGGCACCCAGCTGATCACTCAAATGCCCGCCAAAACACCATGAGCAATCCGCACAAGGGCCGCACCGGCTTCGATCGAATCATCCGTGCCGCCGGCTACTCCTGGGACGGCCTGCGCGCGGCCTACACCGGCGAAAGCGCCTTCCGCCAGGAAGTCTGGCTCTGCGTGATCGCAATCCCGCTGGCCTTCTGGCTGGGCAATGGTTGGGTGGAAACCGCGCTGCTGATCGGCTCGCTCTGGCTGGTGCTGATCGTCGAGCTGCTCAACTCCGGCATTGAGGCGGTGGTCGATCGTGTCTCGTTCGAGATCCACGATCTTTCCAAGCGCGCCAAGGACATCGCCAGTGCGGCGGTCCTGCTCTCGCTGCTGCTGAGCGCCAGCGTCTGGGCCGCAGCGCTCTGGCACAAGTTCTTTTAGACGGCGGATTCGTCGGTTTCGCCGGTGCGAATACGGATCACCTGTTCGACCGAGGTAACGAAGATCTTGCCGTCACCGATCTTGCCGGTCTTCGCGGCCTTGACGATCGCGTCGATGCAGGCGTCGACCTCGCTGTCCTTGACCACCACCTCGACCTTCACCTTGGGCAGGAAGTCGACCACGTATTCCGCGCCGCGATAGAGCTCCGTGTGCCCCTTCTGGCGGCCAAAGCCCTTGACCTCCGTGACCGTGAGACCCGAGGCGCCCACTTCAGCCAAGGCCTCGCGGACCTCATCGAGTTTGAACGGCTTGATGACGGCGGTGATCTGCTTCATATCCTGCTCCAATCGCATTAAATTGACATCGTTTTAGCACGATTCCTCGATCCATCTTCGATCAGTCAGGAATCCGCTCCAGGTCTTCAAGCCAGACGCTGGCCTCTGAATCGCTGGGAGCGCGCCAGTCGCCGCGCGGCGAAAGCGAACCACCCGTGCCGACCTTGGGGCCATTGGGCACGCAGGAGCGCTTGAACTGGCTGCCCTTGAAAAAGCGACTCACGAAGATGCGCAGCACGCGCTTGATTTCGGCCAGATCGCGACCGCCCTCGCCCGCCCAGGCGTGGCGCGCCAGGAAGGCGATCTTGCGCGGTGCATAGCCGAAGCGCAAGGTGTAGTAGAGGTTGAAATCCTGCAAGGCATAGGGGCCGATCGTGCTTTCGGTGCTTTGCATACCGCCGGGGATCAGCTCGGGGCTGATCTCGGTTTCGAGCACGTCGATCAAGACCTTCGGGTCGGTGCCGCCCAACTGACTCGTCTCGGCGACCCAGCGCACCAAGTACTGGATCAGCGTCTTCGGCACGCTGCCGTTGACGTTGTAATGCGACATATGGTCCCCCACGCCGTACGTGCACCAGCCCAGGGCCAGTTCGCTCAGGTCACCGGTACCGAGCACCAGCGCACCCAGATGGTTGGCGAGGCGGAACAGATGGTTGGTGCGCTCACCGGCCTGCACGTTCTCGAAGGTCACGTCGTAGACCGGCTTGCCCGAAGCATAGGGATGGCCGAGGTCCTTGAGCATCAGCTCGCAGCTGGGGCGGATGTCGATCTCGCGCGCCTCGCAGCCCACGGCCGCCATCAGGCGCAGAGCCTGTTCGCGCGTGCGCTCGCTCGTGGCAAAGCCCGGCATGGTGATGCCAATGATGTTCTTGCGCGGCAGGCCCAGACGGTCCATCGCCTGCGCGGCCACCAGCAAGGCGTGGGTTGAATCAAGCCCGCCGGAAATGCCGATCACCAGTTTCTGGATGCCGCTGGACTTGAGGCGTTGCGCCAGCGCCTGCACCTGGATGTTGTAGACCTCGTGGCAGCGCTCGTCGCGGCGGCTGCGATCGGCCGGCACGTATGGGAAGCGTTCGACACGGCGCTCCAGGGCCAAAGCCTGCTCGCCCTTGATTCCCGCTGTGAAGGAGACCGTGCGATAACGCGTTACTTCAGCGGCGTGCACGCGCACTGACTGCCCGAAGCTGGTCTGGCGCATGCGTTCGCGCGAGAGACGCTCCAGATCGACGTCGGCCGCAATCAGCTGAGCGTCTTCTTGAAAGCGCTCGCTCTCGATCAGCATCTCGCCGTTTTCGCAGATCAGCGCCTGGCCGTCCCAGGCCAGATCCGTGCTCGACTCGCCCGGGCCGGCCGAGCTGTAGACGTAGGCTGCGAGGCATCGCGCCGATTGCTGCGACACGAGTTGGCGTCGGTAGCCGGCCTTGCCGACCAAGGCATTGGATGCCGAGAGATTGACCAGCACCGTCGCGCCAGCCAGTGCGGCGAACGAGGAAGGTGGCACCGGCGTCCAGACGTCTTCACAAATCTCGATCGCAAAGCGGAGCAGCGGCAGATCCTCGGCCGCAAACACGAGCTGCGCGCCGAAAGGCACGGTCTGGCCCAGCAGCGTCACCGAATCGCACAGCGCGTCGGTCGCCGAATTGAACTGGCGGGCCTCGTAGAACTCGCCGTAATTGGGCAGATAGGTCTTGGGCACGATGCCCAGGATGCGGCCTTGATGCAGCGCGACCGCACAATTGAACAGGCGATGATCGACGCGCAGCGGCATGCCCACGATGGCTGCCGTGGCCAGATCCTCGCTGGCCTTGAGCACAGCCGCCAAGGCATGTTCGCAACCGTCGAGCAAGGCGCGCTGATGGAACAGGTCATCGCAGCTGTAACTCGACAGACCCAATTCCGGGAAGGCCACCAAGGCCGCGCCACGCGCCGCCGCCTCGCGCAGCAAGGCCACCGTCTGCTCGCCATTGAAGGTCGGATCGGCCACCTTGCACAAAGGCACCGCGACGGCGATGCGCGCGAAGTCGTGGGAATAAAGGTTATCGAAGTGCATAGCCCGCATCCTGCCATCAAACCGCTAGCATTTGCTCCGTATGGCCGAGCTTCGCATTGACGACAACATCACCGCCCTGCCCGCCGAGGCCTGGAACGCGCTGCTTGCAGCCAGTTCGCGGCCGACCCCCTTCATGCGGCATGAATACCTGGCAGCGCTGACGGCGTCAGGCTCAGCCGTCGCCGACAAAGGCTGGGTGCCGCTCGTCCTGAGTTTGTGGGAAGGCGATGAGCTGAGGGGAGCTTGCGTCGCCTACGTCAAGGATCACTCGTACGGCGAGTACGTTTTTGATTGGGCCTGGGCCGATGCCTACCAGCGGCACGGCCTGAACTACTACCCCAAGCTGCTCGTCGCCGTGCCATTCACGCCGGTGCCGGGCAGCCGCCTGCTGGCGCGCGACAACGCCGCCCGCAAACTGCTCGTCCAGGGTTTGCAGGCGCTGGCGCTGCAGCAGCATTTCTCCTCAGTCCATCTGCTGTTCGGCGACGCCGACGATCACGCGGCGGCCGAGGGCCAGGGTTGGCTGGCGCGCCAGGGTGTGCAGTTCCATTGGCAAAGCGCCGGTCACGCGAGTTTTGCCGAGTATCTGGCCAGCATGCAGCGCGAAAAGCGCAAGAAGATCCTGCAGGAGCAGCGCCGGGTGCGCGATGCCGGCATCGTCTTCGAGGTGCGCCAAGGCGCGCAGATCACGCACGAGGATTGGGATTTTTTCTATCGCTGCTACCGCCTGACCTACCGCGCCCATCACAGCACGCCCTACCTCACGCGCGAGTTCTTTGCACTGATGGGCGAGCAGATGGCCGAGCATTGGCTGATGTTCATTGCCAAGCGCGGTGACGAGCGTGTGGCCGCTTCATTGATTGCGCTCGATCCCGAACAGCGATCTGCCTTCGGCCGGTACTGGGGCTGCGTCGAGCCGATTCCCAACCTGCACTTCGATGCCTGCTACTACCAGCCCTTGGCCTGGTGCATCGAGAACGGCTACCAGCGCTTTGAGGGCGGCGCGCAGGGCGAGCACAAGATGGCTCGTGGGCTCGGCCCCGTGGGAACGCACTCAAGCCATTGGCTGGCGCATCCGGATTTCCGCGACGCGGTGAGCGATTTCCTCACACGTGAAGGCCTGGCGATGGAGCACTACGTGAACGAGCTCGAAGCCCACCAAGCCTTCAAAAAGCAAATGGCGCCCGAAGGCGCCACTCTCAAAGCTCAAGACTAAGCAAATAACAAGTTACTTGTTCGCCTTGGCGTAGTTCTCAATGCCTGCCACGATTTCGGCCTTGGCGGATTCGGGGCCTTCCCAGCCATCGACCTTGACCCACTTTCCGGCTTCAAGATCCTTGTAGTGCTCGAAGAAATGCTGGATGGCCTTGAGGCGCATCTGGTTGATGTCCTCGGGCTTTTGCCAGTGGTCGTAGATCGGCAGGATCTTGGTGGTGGGCACGGCCAGCAGCTTGGCGTCGCCGCCGGCTTCGTCGCTCATCTTGAGCACGCCGATCGCGCGGCAAGTGACAACCACGCCCGGCGTCAGGGCGAAGGGAGTGATCACCAACACATCCACTGGATCGCCGTCGTCAGAGAGCGTCTGCGGGATGTAGCCGTAGTTGCATGGGTAGTGCATCGCCGTGGTCATGAAGCGGTCCACGAACAGCGCGCCGCTTTCCTTGTCCACTTCGTACTTGATCGGATCCGCGTTCATCGGGATCTCGATGACGACGTTGAACTGCTCAGGGGCTTTGTCGCCCGGCTTGACGTTATGAAGGCTCATGGTGGGGGTCAACTGACAGGGGAAACCCGGATTCTAACGGGCCACACTGGCGAAAACGCCTATCGTCATGACACACCGCTCCCGTAAGCTCCGCCGATCCATCCCAAGACACAGCGGATGAGATGCATACAGGCAGAGAAGCAACAAAGGAGACGTGTACATGTCGACGGAAGTAGCGCTGTATTTCGCACTGGCCTGCGGGCTGGCGGCAGTTCTTTATGGTTTCATTCAACGCGCCTGGATCCTCGGGCAAGACGCGGGCAATGCCCGCATGCAGGAGATTGCCTCGGCGATCCAGCAGGGGGCAGCCGCCTACCTCGCTCGCCAGTACCGCACGATCGCGATCGTGGGCGTGGTGTTGGCGATCCTGATCTTTGTCTTTCTGGACCACCAGACGGCGTATGGTTTTATCGTGGGCGCGGTGCTTTCGGGCGCCTGCGGTTTCATCGGCATGAACGTCTCGGTGCGCGCCAATGTGCGTACCGCGCAAGCCGCAACGCAGGGCATGGCCCCGGCGCTGAATGTCGCCTTCAAGGGCGGCGCCATCACCGGCATGCTGGTGGTGGGCCTGGGTCTGCTGGGCGTGGGCATCTTCTTCTGGCATGTGACCGGCGGCGCGGTGCACACCGATTCGGCGGCGCTCAAGCCGATGCTGGGCCTGGCCTTCGGGTCCTCGCTGATCTCGATCTTCGCGCGCCTGGGCGGCGGCATCTTCACCAAGGGTGCGGACGTCGGCGCCGACCTGGTGGGCAAGGTGGAAGCCGGCATCCCCGAGGATGATCCGCGCAACCCCGCCACCATCGCCGACAATGTGGGCGACAACGTCGGCGATTGCGCGGGCATGGCAGCCGATCTCTTTGAGACCTACGTCGTGACCACCGTCGCGACGATGGTGCTGGCCTCGATCTTCTTCGCCAGCCAGCCGATCCTCGCGCAGGCGATGCTCTATCCGCTGGCGATCGCCGGCATGAGCATCGTCACTTCGATTATCGGCACCTTCTTTGTGCGCCTGGGCGCGTCGCGCAACATCATGGGCGCGCTCTACAAGGGCGTGATCGCCACGGTGATCCTGTCCTTGATCGGGCTCTGGCCGCTCACCAACTGGCTGATCGGCATGGACACCGTGCTTACTACCGGTTCGGTCAGCTTCACCGGCATGACTTTGTTCTGGTGCGGTCTGGTGGGTCTGGCGGTGACCGGGGCGCTGATCTGGATCACCGAGTATTACACGGGCACCAACTTCCGCCCCGTCCAGTCCATCGCCAAATCCTCGGTCACCGGTCATGGCACCAACGTGATCCAGGGCCTGGCGATCTCGATGGAATCCACTGCGCCGGTGGCGCTGGTAATCTGTGTCGGCATTATCGTCACTTACTCGCTGGCGGGGCTGTTCGGTATTGCCATTGCGGTGTCGACGATGCTTTCGCTCGCCGGCATGGTCGTGGCGCTGGACGCGTTCGGTCCGGTCACGGACAACGCGGGCGGCATTGCGGAGATGGCGGGTCTCGAAGGCGATG
>DASYBU010000033.1:0-33904 GCA_036500605.1 Burkholderiaceae bacterium | reverse complement strand
AAATCCGCGGCCACGGCATTCCCGAAGCGATCGAGGCGATCCTGCTCGGCCGCAGCCGCCTCGACGTGAAAGTCGCGATTCTGAAACCGCTGTCGTCGGCGATCGCCATCGGCACCGGCGGTCCGTTCGGGGCCGAAGGACCGATCATCATGACCGGCGGCGCCATCGGCTCGCTGATCGCCCAGGGGCTTCCGGTCAGCGACAACGAGCGCAAGACGCTGCTGGTCGCCGGCGCGGCGGCCGGCATGACCACCGTCTTCGGCACCCCGATCGCCGCCATCATGCTGGCGGTGGAACTGCTGCTGTTCGAATGGACGCCCCGCAGCTTCATCCCGGTCGCCGCCGCGGCAATCGTCGCCGACGTGGAACGCACCGCGATCGGCCTGCCATCTCCACTGTTTCCATTCCATGGCACAGTAGCCATTACCCTGGGCGGGCTGGGATGCTGGATATTGGTCGGCCTGTTGTCCGGCCTGTTGTCCGGCGTGCTGACCCGCCTGGTCTATGCCTGCGAGGACCTTTTCCTGAAATTGCCGATCCACTGGATGTGGTGGCCCGCGCTGGGCGGACTGGTGGTGGGCATCGGCGGCTACTTCGAGCCGCGCGCGCTGGGCGTGGGCTATGACGTGATCGGCGATCTGCTGAGCAACCGGCTTGCCACCGATGTGGTGCTGGCGCTGATCATCTGCAAGGCCGTGATGTGGGTCGTGGCACTGGGCTCGGGCACCTCGGGTGGCGTGCTGGCGCCGCTGCTCATGATGGGTGCGGCGCTGGGCGTGCTTGTCGGCCCGCTGCTGCCGGGCAGCCAGCCGGGCCTGTGGCCATTGGTCTTCATGGCGGCCACGCTCGGCGGCATGATGCGTGCGCCGATCATGTCCGTCATGTTTGCCTTGGAGCTGACGCAGGACGTGAATGCGCTGCTGCCGCTGCTGATCGCCTCCGCCGTGGCCTACGGCTTCACGGTCATGACGATGCCGCGTTCGATCCTGACCGAGAAGATCTCGCGCCGCGGCCACCACATCTACCGCGAGTACGGCATTGATCCGCTCGAGCGTCACATCGTGTCCGAGGTGATGAGCCGGGAGATCGTCACGATCGACGGTGAATCGAGCATCGCCGACGCGCTGCAGCGCCACTTCGGCGCCGATCAGCGCCACCGCGCCTTCCCCGTCATCGTCGGCGCGCGCTTCATCGGCATGATCGACCGCGATGCGCTGACGAAGGGCATGCAGCATGCCGGCGTGGAGCGCGTGGCCGATCTGTTCGGCGCCAACGTGCCCGCGATGGCGCTGCCCGACGAGAACTGCCGCATCATCGCCATGCGCCTTGCCGTGCATGGCCTGGAGCGCCTGCCCGTGGTCAGCGACCCGCAATCGCGCCGCCTCGTCGGCCTGATCGCCCGCAGCGATCTGATCAAGCCCTCACTGGCGATCGGCGATGAGGAGCACACCTCCGAGCGCTTCTTCGAGCTGCCGCTCGATGCCGCGAGGTCGCGTTTTCGTTCGCTGACGGGCTCGGCTCGCAAGGATGCTGGTGAGGATCCGTCCCATGAATGACCAGACCTTCGCCCAATGGCTCGGCGCCTTCGCGCCCGCGCCGGTGAGCGTCTCCCGAAAAGAGATCACGCTCAGCTGCCTGGGCGCCCTGTTCGGCATCTTCTGCGCGGCCTGGCTGAGCCAACGGATGCTGGTGGGGCTCAACCCCTGGTTCATCGCGCCGATGGGCGCTTCGGCCGTGCTCCTGTTCGCCGTGCCTTCGAGCCCGCTTGCGCAGCCCTGGTCCATCATCGGCGGCAACATCGTCTCGGCCCTGATCGGCGTGACCTGCGCTGCCCACATCGACGATATCGCCGTCGCCGCCGCGCTGGCCGCCTCGCTGTCCATCGGCGCGATGTTCGCGCTGCGCTGCCTGCACCCTCCCAGCGGCGCGGTGGCCCTGACCTGCGTGCTCGGCGGGCCGGTGGTCAAGAGCCTGGGCTACAGCTTCGTGGTCTGGCCGGTGGCGATCAACTCGCTCGTGCTGCTGGTGGCGGCGCTCGTCTTCAACGTCTCGGCGCGGCGCCGCTACCCGCACAAGGCCAGCCCGCCGCCGAGCCCGCACCTGACCCGCGATGAACCGCCAAGCGCGCGCCTGGGCCTGACCGCGGCCGATCTGGACGCCGCGCTGCGCACGCACGGCGAGCTGCTGGACGTCAGCAAGGAAGACCTCGAAGAGCTGTTCCTCACGGCCGAGAACCTGGCATGGAAGCGCCGCTTCGGCAGCATCCGCTGCGAGGACGTGATGTCGCGCGACGTGATCACCGTGCTGCCCTCGGCACCGGCGCAGGAAGCCTGGCAGCTGATGATCAAGCACGCCGTGAAGGCGCTGCCCATCGTCGACGCCGACGACACGCTGGTCGGCATCGTGACCATGCACGACTTCTTCCTCGGCCATGAACTCGTGTCGGGCGTCGCCAACAGCGCGTCCTTGCTGGTCGGGCACATCATGACCCACGACGTGCTGACCGCGAAGCCGGACCAGGAACTGGTCGACCTGATGCACGCCTTCTCCGACGGCGGCCGCCATCACCTGCCGGTGACCGGCGACGGCGGCAAACTCGTCGGCATGATCACGCAGTCGGACATGGTGGCGGCGTTGTTCAGGGCGGGGTTGGAGCGCTCGCTGGCGGCGTGATCTCTCGCCTCCCGGCGTCTCAACGCCCCTGATCCCCGATCGGGAAGATCTGTCGTTTATCGATCAAGTGGACGCCCCAGAGCTTGCCGAAGACCCTGACTCGCACATTGACGTATTCACATTCCGATCCATCGAGCACGAGGTCGGCCTCACCGCTGTTGATGGCTCTGAGATGTCTGTCGACCTGCCGCTCATCCATGTCGAGCGGCGTATGCTCAACCCGGCTGTTCGTGCGCTTGCCGGAATCCCGGTGTGAGTTCCCAGGTGCAATGTGAGCCGCGATCGGAATGTATTTGCCACCCCTCTTCTGGTATCGCGGGCCGCTCTTCATCGCGACCGTGGTGAGGCCCCCTTCGGTCGTCAAGGTCACCGTTGCCCCGCCTTTGGTGCGTTGAGTCACGATGTCCTCGGGGGCCGTCTCCGCGCTGGCCCGGACGGGCGCCAGCGTAGGCGCGAAGGGTCTTGGCTGGCCCAGGGGGGCTTGCCGATCGTTGGTCGGGCGATAGGTCTCCTCACGACGCTCGGCCCTCTTCTTGCCCTCGGCTTCGTGGTCGGCAGAAGACTTCATCTCGTCCTGTGTGCGTTTCTCCGCCTTCACCCGCTTGTCACCTGAGTCCTGCACCTCAACCTTGGGCTCTCGCTCCGCCTCTCGAAGGACAGGCTCCTGCTCCTCGAATTCCTCGCCGAGGTCTTCCTCCGCCAGAGCATCCTCCTGGCTGAACCGATGTCGCACCTCTTGCGGATCAGGCCGGTAGAGCGGCCCGCCCCGATGCGCCTTCTTGGCCGAACGTGATCCCGAAACCAGGGCGAGATACGACTTGCCTCTGCCCCGCCGCAATTCGGGGACCGGCCTGCGTGGCCCTCTCTTGTCGCCCTTATCACCCTTGTCGTTCTTGTCCATATCCATCGCCTCCTCAGCGCTCGACCTCTTCCAGCTCGAACAGGATTTCAAGCAGCGGTCTTCGGATGTCGATCTTGATGTCGTAGATGTTGTCCTCTTCGGCATCGGCAAGGATTTCGTCGGTCAGCAGGAAGTCCACGAGTGCGTGAACCCGAGCCAGGCTGTCGGGGGTTTCCGACAGGCGGGCGAGGATCAGGTCCACCTCTTTCGCCGCCTCGTCGGCCTCTTCATGCTCGCTCTCCTTGATCGCCGCAACGAGACGCGAGAGCAGCGCGCCGGATTCGGCACCGGCCTTCTTCCATTGCCCGAGCAGTTCGGCGCGCCGCGCTTGGTGGACCTGCTTCAATTCCGCTTGAAGACGGCGGTCGACCTCCTCCTTGCGCACGTACGCCTGCACCTTGGGCAGTTCTTCAAGGCGGGCCAGCGCCGCCTTGAAGTCGCCGTCCCGCGCCAGCGCGGAAGCCTCGTCCGTCAGCTGTTTCACCCGCGATGCCAGGAGCCCGCCCGCCGCCACGGCATTCTTGAGTTCGGGCATCAACATCAGCAGCCGGGCCTTGAATTCGTCGCTTCCAGCACTGGCACTCGGCGAGGCTGCGGACTCCTGCTTCAGCAGAGCTTCAGCCGACTCCAGCGCCTGCAAGGCTGCCTTGAAGCCGCCGGCCGTCGCCTTCTCCTGCGCAAACTCAGCCACAGCTCTGAGCTTCGACGCGGTGGCGCCATTGGCCCTGATCGCGGCCAGCAACCGGGGCTGCAGGGCGGCCATCCGTTTTGCATACAGGGCCTCCAGGTTTTCTGCGTTGCCCTGCGCTGCAGCGGGGCGTTCACTCGCCACGGCTGGAGCCCGTGCATTGGCAGGCTTGCCTGAAGTCGTGGCGACGGATTCCTCCTGCGTGTCCTCTTCGCCGTCATCGTCGACGTCGTTCGGATCCTCGCCGCGCACACGCACCTTCAGCCGCAGCTCGACCTGCTTCAGCAGCGCCGCCTTGACCCGCTTGGCCAGGCCTGCCGCCTGCGTCTTCACCACGAAGGTGTAGGCGTTCTCTTCGAAAATGCAGGTGCCCGCAATGAACTTGGGCGCCCCGCTGTTCAGGTACTCGGTCATCAGCTTGCGCCTGGATGGCGAGATCGAGCGGCGGGACAGCAGCACCGCCACTTCCTTGCCGGTGCTGGCCAGCAGCACCTGCATCTCATCGCCCTTCTTCACCTGGCGCACGAGCGGCAGCATCTTGGTGGTCAGCAGCGCGGGCGATTCCTCTTCCTCATCCTCGGAGGCTTCGGCTTCCTTGAGCGCGGCCCTGTTGAGCTTGCGCTCCTTGTCCAGCGATTTGTCGACGCCGTCGAGATAGGCCGTCAGCTCCTTGTCGGCCTTGGCGCTCTTGCGCAAGGCCTCGGCTTGCTTGCCGATGTCGTCCAGCGCGGCAAGGGCGTCGTCGGGTGAGCGCGCCTTCTCCAGCGCGATCAGGGCCTTGATGAAGAGCGTGTCCTTCAGATCACGGCTCTTGGCGAACTTCTTCCATTCCGATTCGCTCAGGTTCTTCTCGCTCATGGCTGCCCTCGCTGGCTCGGCAAGGCGCCGAGCGGTGTTCGTCAAGGCTGTACCTGATGTAGAACGGAACTGAGCGCCAAATCCCGACATTGCCGGCCACGGTCATCCCCCGCGTTGCAGATACACCGGGTTCGAGATCATCACGATGCGGCCCTTCGCATCGCGAACGTTGACGCGCACCCAGGCCGCGCCCTTCACGTCGTCCAGTTGCGCCGCCGGGATCGAGAACGCGATCGAAGCCTGATCGTCAGCGATGGCCAGGCGCTGCACCGGCTGCGAGTTCAGGATCACCTCGAGCTGATCGCCGGCCGCGCCGTCGATGTGCGCCGTTATCGCGAGCGGCTCACCCTTCGAGAGCTTCAGGCCCTGGCCCATGAGGGCTTTCTGTCCGCCCGCCACCGCTTCGAGATCGAGCACATGCGGATGAGACGGCACCGTCGAAGGGCTGAAGTCGATGAACACGCGCCCGTGGCGCAGGCCGTCGAGCAAGGCGCTCTGGCTGAGCTTCTCCGCGTAGACGACGGTGGTCGGGAAGCCGACGCCGGATTCGCGGCCGGGCTTGCCGTCATGACCCAAGGGCCGATGGTCATCACTGCCCGCGATGGCCGCGAGTCGGTCGCCGGCGTTCAGGCGCGCTTCCCAGAAGGGAATGCCATTGAGCGGACCTTCCACATTGCCGCCCTGGAAAATCGTGGCACCGCCGTTGACAACCTCGATCGCGTCGAAGTCCTCGAAGTCGGTATCCGGCGCGGTCCAGCCACAGCCCATGCAGGCTTCGCCCGACGGCACCTTGGGGTGGTTGATCGAGATGAGCGCGCCCTTGGCGTGGACGGCGGCGGTCAGGTCGCGCACGGTCGGCAGTTCGGCGCTGCCAAGCTGGAAGGGGATGTACTCGGTCGTGCCGAAGACATTCGCGTGGCCGTAGAAGGTGGTGATCTCGCGGCCCGGGATCAGCAGCAGGTTGTCGAAATACGGCTGCAGCTCGCGCAGGTCGTTGTACTGCGAGACGCCGTTGTGATCGGTCACGGCGATGAAGTCGAGCCCGTGGGCCTTGGCCTGCTGGAGCGTGATGAAGGTCGGGCACGGGACGTTGTGGCCGGTCAGCGAGGGGCAGGTGCCGTCGGAATGGCCGGTGTGGTCGTGCAGGTCACCGCGATACCAGCCGGGCAGCGGGTTGAGCGGCGCCTCCGTGAAGACCGAATCGGGCAGCGGGTCGCCGGCGTGGGCGAAGCTGATGCGCGCAATGTAATGCGCATGCCCGTCCTTGCGCAGATTGGGCACGCCCAGCGCCAGGCGCCAGGTGCCCGCCATGATCGGGCCGGGCAAATAGGACGGCGTGGCATCGCTGGCCGACAGCGTGAACGCGGCCTTGTTGCCGCCGCTCCAGCCGCGGAAGCCCTGCGGGTCGAACAGGCCGAGGTCGATCGTGCTCTTCTGCTCCTGGCCGGTGTAGCTGAACTCGACCGAGACGCGGGTCACGCCGGCGGGCACCTTGAAAGGCAGGTAGCGGTAGGTCTGGTGATCGACGCCGCTGAAGTCGCCTTCGATGACCAGGTCCGGCGCGGCGTGCGCAAGAGCCGGCGTGAGCGAGACCAAGACGGGCGAGACGAAAGCAAGCGCGAGCAGCCGGCTCACGGCGCGATTGAAATAAACGGAAATCTTCATGGCTGATCCTCATTCAGTGCGAGGCCTTGCAGGCTCGCCAGCGCGGTGGTTTGAAACAAGGAAGGCATCGGTGCTCTTCTCTGCATGGAGATGGCGCCGGCAGTGGCGAGACTGCGCGGCGCCAAGGTTCAGCGGGCTGTCAGAGATGTCAGAGGGTCATCAGAACTTGTACATCACCGCCGCGCGGTACGAACGGCCCAGCAGCGGGCGCGCGATGAACACGTTCTTGTAGGCATCCCCGCTCTGCACCTCGCCCGCGCGCGGGTTGCCTTCGGTCAGGCCCAGCGAGTTGTTGAGGTTGTCCACGTAGCCGAACAGCGACCAGTGCTTGTCGACCTGGTAGCTCGCGCTCGCATTGAGCGTGTGGTACGCGGGCAGCACCACCGAGTTGGCCGTGTCGGAGTAGCGCTTGCCTTCGAACTCCGCGCTCATCTGCACGCGCAGCTTGTTCTCGAACAGGTTCAGCCCCGGCACGATGCGCAGGCTGCTCTTGGGCACGCGGATCAGCTGGTTGCCCTGGAAATTGCTCACCACCGGCGCGCCGTTGACGAGCGAGGTGTAGACCAGGTTCTCGTACTTCGGCTGCTCGATCGTGACGCTGGCGGTGACGTCGAACCACTCGACCGGGTAGAGGCCGCCTTCGAACTCGATGCCCTTGGTCTTGGTGTTGGCGAAGCCGGTCTGGTTGGTGGACACGCCGTTCAGGCCGCTCACGTAGTTGGTGAACTGGACGTTGTCGTACTTCGTGTAGAACACCGTGGCGTAGAGCTCGGCCACCTCGTTGGCCCACTTGTAGCCGGCCTCGCCCAGCTGCATGGTCTGCACGATCGGCGAGGCGGTCGGGTTGTCGATGTAGGAGCTGTTGCTGGGCAGGCGGAAGGTCGAGGTCCAGCGCGAGAACACGCCCGACTGCTTGTCGAACTGGTAGTTGGCGCCCAGCGTCCAGCCGGTCTTGCTGAACGAGCCCTTGTAGGGCGTGAACACGCCCGTGCCGCCGAGGATCTGCGAGTCGGCGTACTGGCCGTCGTTGAGGTTGACCTTCTGCTTGCCCTCGTTCCAGCCCGTCAGGCTGATGTGCTCGCGGCGCAGGCCCGCGTCGATGCGCAGCTTGTCGGTCAGCTGCCATTCATCGGCCAGGTAGAGCGCCGTGGTCAGGCCGTGGCCCGAGGCGTTGGCGAATTCGTAGCCGTTCTGGTAGACGCCGTTGCTGGTCACCGAGCCCAGCACCTTGCCTTGCGCGTCGGTCGCGACCAGATCGAGCAGGCGAGCGTTGCTCTGCGCATCGCTGAGCACCGAGGACGAGAAGCGCGTGAAGGTCTCGTTGACATTGGCCAGGTAGTAGCCGACCGTGAAGTCATGCGTGCCGGCCGCGTCGAAGCGCATCGACAGGCGCGCGTCGTTCATGGTTTCCGTGACGGGCATGGTGAGGCTGCGCAGGCCGTCCACCAGGGTCAGCGAGTTCGGGTCGGTGACGAGCGTGCCCGGCGCATTCGTGTAGCGCAGTTGCAGCTGCGTGGCGCCGGGGTACAGCGCGAGCAGCGGTGCGGCCTGCGTATAGAGGCTGCCGGCGGTCTGCACGGAGTTCGGGTAGACGCCGTTGCGGACCTCGGTTTCCTTGTTAACGCGAAGGTTGTCGGTGAAGCGGATGTTCTCGTCGAGCTTCTGCATGAACTTCAGCGTCGACTGCGTGCGCTTGACCTGCGTGCCCTTGCTGTTGTCGAAGTCGAAATTGCCGGTGGCGGTGCGCAGCGTCAGGTGCTGGGTTTCCGGGCCGGCGACGGTGCCGTAGTTGCCGTCGAATCCGGGCGCGGCCACGAGCGAGCCGCCGCTGTTGCGGTAGATGGGGATGCCCAGGTCGAAGAAGACGCGATCGTCCAGGCGCTTCACGTCGAAGCTCAGCGAGCCGCTGTTCCAGTCCTTCTCGAGCATCACGCGCACCTGGCCGCCCTGGTCGGCCTTGAAGCCCGGATCACGGATGCCGTTGTCCTGGCGGTAGAAGCCGCTGATCGAGGCCTTCAGGCCATTGCCGACGGGCGTGCCGAACCAGAAGTCGCTGCGGCCCAGGCCGTAGTCGCCGGCCGTGAACTTGACCAGGCCCGAGGCCTTGTCACCGACCTTGCGCTGCAGGTAGTTGACCGCACCGGCCGGTGCGTTCGTGTAGAAGATCGAAGACGGGCCGCCGCGCACGACCTGGATGCCGTCCACGCTTTCGTCGAGGCGGAAAGCCTGGTCGGCGTTGAGGTAGCCCATCGCCGGATCGTTCTGCACCGGCATGCCGTCGTCGAGCAGCGTGATCGAGCCGAAGCCGTCGACCGGGATGCCGCGTGCGCGCACATTGCCGCTGGCCTCGCCGCCCGAGGACTCGACCCAGAAGCCCGGCACGGACTTCAGCGATTCGGTGACGCTGGTCGGCGCTTGCTGGCGCAGCGTGCCTTCGTCGATGGTGGTGACCGAGTAGCTGGTCTCTTCCTTCGTGCGCTGCTTGACGCCGGCGCGGCCGGTCACGACGACGGTGCCGAGGCTGGTGTTCTTGACCTTGTCGCTGCTGCTGTCGCTGCCGCTGTCGCCGCTGACGTCGGCGCTGGCTTCGGGCTCGTTGGCCGCAGGCGCCGCCACGGCGGCAAATGCCGCCGACTGCAAGGCGCTGGCGATGGACAAACACAGAATGGTACGTTTCATGGAGTACTCCAGAGTTGAAAAGCCGGGGCATTTCATACTCAGCAGAGAATATGAATGCCTACAGCCAGAGATTCTGGATACCTTGTGTGTAAACCCGATGCCATCAGTATGTAGATGGCGTGACGTGGCAACAATGAGTCGACCGCATCGATGCGCCGCGAACCCCTGACGCCCGGAGGGGTGTCGCTCCATTGGAGAATCAACCGGAAGCCGAGCCGCAGATATAGGCGAGGGTTATGGTGGCGGCCTAACTGGTGATGCCGCTGCCATAGAATCTTCGGGTGCGGTCGGTTATATAAGCGCAAACGAACGAGCTTGAAACCCGTGGTGACAAAGGAAACAAATTCTTGTTGTTTTCGTCATCGTTATTTCATGAAATCAAGATGGCTGGCAATATCAATTTCACTTTCAAGCTGGGCGAGGCTCCTTCGCCCAGCCCCGTCGCCGCGCCGATGCTGCGGCCCTACGAGCTTTTCCCAACCCGCATCTGGCAAGCCCGTATGCCGAGCTTGGCACCGCACCTGGAGACCTGGGTCGCCACGGCGCTGGCCATGCGGGCCACCCAACCAAGCCCGGCCGGGCGCACCAACCGCCAGGGCTGGAACAGCGAGGACATGGCCGTGCTCGATCAGCCGGCCCTGCATCCGCTGAGACACGCCGTTAGGGCCGCATGCACCAGTGCCCTGAGCGAGATGGGCATGCGCGAGGCGTCTTTTGAGCTGCAGGCCTGGATCAACATCCACGACCGCGGCGGCTTCAACTTCCTGCATGTGCACGAAGGCTCGCTGTTGTCGGGCAGCATCTACCTGAAGGTGCCGCCGGGGTCAGGCAAGCTCGTGTTCCGCGATCCGCGCGCCGGGGTCGTGCATGGCCAAATCAAAGGCGCCGTGCCCAATGGCTACAGCGACGTGCAGCTCACGCCGGAGCCGGGCCTGCTGGTGCTGTTCCCATGCTGGCTCGAGCACTACGTCGAGCCACATGAAAGCGATGAGCCGCGCATCGCCATCGCCTTCAACGCCGTGCCGAACTACTCGTCCAGCAAACCACCCTTGTAGAAGCTCCACGCCGTGCCGTCGTGCAGGTAGAAGAACCCGTCCGCACAGCCGTCCTTGCCCGGAAAATATTCGCGGTAAGCGCGCGGGATCAGGCGCTCCAGCTGCTCGTCGCTGAGCTCGTCGAACTGCTCGGGCGTGATCGCCTGCCCCACTCGAAACCGCGGTCTGTCCATGATGTTTTTCCCGGCTGGGTTTTGCGCAAAGGGCCTGATTCTCGGCCATCCGCCTCAGGCCACAATGCCGGCTTGAGGAGTTCAAAACACATGCCATCAGATATCGAGATCGCGCAAGGCGCGACCCTGCTGCCCATCGCCGACGTCGCCGAGCGACTGGGCATCCCCGAGGAGGCCATCGAACCGTATGGCCGCACCAAGGGCAAGATCGCGCTGGGCTGGCTGGCCGGCCATGACGACCGGCCCGACGGCCAGTTGGTGCTGGTCACCGCCATCAGCCCGACGCCGGCCGGCGAAGGCAAGACCACCACGACAGTCGGTCTCGGCGACGCGCTCAACCGCATCGGCCGCAAGGCAGTGATCTGCCTGCGCGAGCCCTCGCTGGGCCCCGTGTTCGGCATGAAGGGCGGTGCGGCCGGCGGCGGGCGCGCGCAGGTCGTGCCGATGGAGGACATCAATCTCCATTTCACCGGCGACTTCGCCGCGATTGCCGCCGCGCACAACCTGCTGGCCGCGCTGATCGACAACCACATCCATCACGGCAATGCCTTGGGCATCGACGTGCGGCGCGTCACCTGGAAGCGCGTGCTCGACATGAACGACCGCGCGCTGCGAGACGTCACGATCGCGCTCGGCGGCACGGCCAACGGCTTTCCGCGTGAGAGCGGCTTTGACATCGTGGTCGCCTCCGAGGTGATGGCGATCTTCTGCCTGGCGACCTCGCTCGCCGATCTGAAAAAGCGGCTGGGCGAGATCGTCGTCGCCGAGACCACCGACCGCCGCCCCGTGCGCGCCCGCGAGCTGCAGGCGCATGGCGCGATGGCGGCGCTCTTGCGCGATGCGCTCAAGCCCAATCTCGTGCAGACGCTGGAGAACAACCCGGCGCTGATCCACGGCGGACCTTTCGCCAATATCGCGCATGGCTGCAACTCGGTGATGGCCACGCGCGCGGGCTTGAAGCTCGGCGAAGTGGTGGTGACCGAAGCGGGCTTTGGCGCGGACCTCGGCGCCGAGAAATTCATCGACATCAAGTGCCGGCATTCCGGCCTGCGGCCGAACGTCGTCGTGCTCGTGGCGACGGTGCGCGCGCTCAAGTTCCACGGCGGCATTCCGGTGCCCGAACTCGGCGCGGAGAACCTGGCCGCGCTTGAAGCCGGCCTTGTCAATCTGGAGCGCCATCTGCGCAATGTGACGCAGCACTTCGGCTTGCCCTGCGTGGTCGCTATCAACCATTTCACCAGCGATACCGAGGCCGAACTCGCGATCATCCAGGCCTGCGCCGAACGCCACGGCGCGAAGGCCGTGGTGGCGCGGCATTGGGCGCATGGCGGTGCGGGCGCTGAAGAACTGGCGCTTGCGGTCAACGAAATTCTGAAGAAGCCGGCCGCGACGGCACGCCTGCTCTACGAAGACGAGTTGCCGCTGTGGGAGAAGGTGCGCACCGTCGCGACCAAGCTCTACGGCGCGGCCGACATCAGCGCCAGCGCGAAGGTCAAGACGCGCATCAAGGAGCTGCAGGCCGAGGGCTGGGGCCACCTGCCGGTGTGCATCGCGAAGACGCAGTATTCCTTCTCGTCCGACCCCAAGCTGATGGGCGCGCCCGAAGGTCACATCCTCGACATCCGCGAGGTCCGCCTCGCCGCCGGCGCCGGTTTTGTGGTGATGGTGTGTGGCGACGTCATGACAATGCCCGGATTGCCCAAGGTGCCTTCCGCGGCACGCATCGACGTGACCGACGATGGGCGTATCGTCGGGCTCTTTTGATTGAGCCTTTGAACCTCGCCGATATGAGCAACAACAAGCCCCAACTCTTCTACTTCGACGCCCCGGTCAGCCGCGGCGAGGAGTGCCGCCTGGCCCTGCAACTGGCCGGCGTCGACTTCGACGATGTGCGCGTCAGCTCGGCCGACTGGCCCGCGATGAAGGCAGACATGCCGTATGCCGCGATGCCCGTCCTGCAACTGCCGGGTCAACCGGCGGTGGCGCATGCCAACGCGATCCTCGTCCTGATCGGCCGCCGCCACGGACTGCATCCGACCGACGACATCCAAGCCGCCCTGCACGAAGGGATGATGGAGCATGTGGAAGACCTGCGCGGCATGGTCGGCCCGACCATCCGCATGGAAGCGGCCGAGAAGCAGCGTGCGCGCGAGAAGCTCGTCGCCGACACCTTCCCCGCCTGGGCTGCCGCCGCCGAGAAGAACATCGCCGGCCCCTTCTTCGCGGGCGACAAGATCAACGTCGTGGACCTGAAGCTGCACATGGTCGTGCGCTGGTTCATCAACGGCAAGGTCGACCACATCCCGGCGACGATCTTCGCGGGCTATCCGAAGTTGATGGCGGTGTACGAAGCCGTGCGCGATCACGCGGCCGTCAAGGCCTGGAACGCGAAGGCCTGATCTAGGACTTGCTGCCGCGGCGCATCTTGCCGGCGCGCCCGGCCTTCGACCATTCGTAATGGTGTCCATCGGGCGTCCTGCCCGCCTCCACCGAACTGACCCCGGCCGCGCCGACGTGTTCATCAAGCTCGGTCGAGATGCTGACATGCCGGCAACCAAGCTTGCGCAAGGCCTCGGCCCGCGCCAGCGTCTGCGTCAACTGATCGCCGCTGAACTCCTCGCAGCAAGGCAGCCAGCCGTCTTCGACTTGTTCGAGCCAGTAAACAATGATCGCCATAGTGGGCTGCACTATGACATAGGGCCTGAACGTGCCTTCGGCCTTTTGCCTTGGCTGGTAGACTTGCCTTCAATCTTCCAGACCCGTCTAAGCCCCAGCAAATGCCACGACGCAGCCCCCCACTCACTGAAGCAGCCATGCTGGCCGCCGAGCGACGGATACCGGAGCTTGCGGCCAAGGCGGGACATGCCGCCTACAAGGCAGCGCTGGCCGAGACCGGCGCCGTGATGGTCAAGACCAGCAAGGGTCTCCTGGTAGAGCGCCGAGCCGATGGCACCTCAAGAGTGATCAAGACCTTGTCGCCAGGCAAACGCGTCAAGGTCGGCCTGGTACTCAAGCGTGCCAAGCAAGACATCGCGGCCTGATAGCAAGAGAGTCGCTCAACCGCGGCTCCGAATATTGGCCGGCCCGAACGGATCGGGCAAAAGCACTATCAAGGGCGACCTCAAGCCCAATTGGATCGGCGTCTTCGTGAACGCCGATGAGATTGAGCGCAGCTTGCGCGAGACGACCGGATCGCTCGACTTGACAGGCCTTGGGATCACGGAAGATCCCGCAGCGGTACTGACGCGATTGGAAGCCCATCTTCGGAACTCATCCTTTGCCAAAGCGCTTGGGCTGCACGCGCTGATTGGCCAAATGACGATTGACGACAGCATGCGCCTGCGGGTTCCTCCGCCCTACAACTCCTATCTCGCATCCGTGTTGGCAGACGCCATCCGGCGAGAGCTGCTCGATGAAGGAAAGACCTTCACCTTCGAGACCGTCATGTCCTCGCGAGACAAGGTTGACTTCATGAGGGAGGCGCGACAACGCGGCTACCGCGTGTACGTGTACTTCGTGGCAACCGACGATCCAGCCATCAATGTGGACCGGGTCCGTCGACGCGTCAAACGAGGCGGGCACCCAGTGCCTGCAAAGAAGGTTCGCGAGCGGTACGTCCGGTCGATCGCACTGATGACCGAGGCTTGCGGGGTCGCCCATCGGGCCTACGTTTTCGACAACTCGGGGGCGAGACACAAACTTCTCGTCGAGATCGTAGACGGGCACCAGATGGAAATCGAGGCGGCCACGCTGCCTCTGTGGTTCACCAGAACCGCGCTCTGGCGTTCGTTCAACCCCTGACGTTCAACGCAGGGCGCGTTCATCAGCCACTGCTCAAGCCCCGCGCATGATGCCCCATATGCTCCTCGATGAACGTCGAGATGAAATAGTAGCCGTGGTCGTAGCCCTCGTGCATTCGCAGCGTCAGCGGCTGGCCCACGGCTTGGCAGGCTTCATCGAACAGATGCGGATGCAATTGCTCGGCGAGGAACTTGTCGGCCAGGCCCTGGTCGATCAGGATGCCTTGCGGATACGGCACTGAAGACTGCTTGCGCATCAGCTCGGTGGCGTCGTGATCGACCCATTGCGCGCGGTCTTCACCGAGATAGTTCGTGAACGCCTTTTGCCCCCACGGGCATTGCATCGGCGCGCAGATCGGCGCCAGCGCGGAGACCGAGACGAACAGGCTCGGGTGCCGCAGCGCCAGCATCAGCGCGCCGTGGCCGCCCATCGAGTGGCCGAGGATGCCCAGGCGCAGCGGATCGATCGGCATGCACGCGGCCAGCGTGGGCAGCAGCGACTCGATCAGATAGCTTTCCATGCGCCAGTAATGCGCCCAGGGCTTTTGCGTGGCGTCGAGATAGAAGCCCGCGCCGACGCCGAAATCCCAGCTCTCGCTCTCACCCGGCACGCTCGCGCCGCGCGGGCTGGTGTCGGGTGCGATCAGCGCCAGGCCGAGGCGCGCCGCGGCCCGCTGCGCGCCGGCCTTGGTCATGAAGGTCTCTTCATTGCAGGTCAGCCCGGCCAGGCACATCACCGCCGGCACCAGGCCGGCTTCGGCCTGCGGCGGCAGGTAGACCGAGAAGCGCATCGGCAGGCCGATCACGCTGGAATCATGCTCGTAGAAGCGCTGCACGCCGCCGAAGATGCGGTGCTCGTTGAGGACTTTCATGCCGATCAGTAAATGACCACGCCGCGGATCGACTCGCCGCTCTTCATCAGATCAAAGCCCTTGTTGATGTCTTCGAGCGGCATGGTGTGCGTGATCAGGTCGTCGATGTTGATCTTGCCTTCCATGTACCAATCGACGATCTTGGGCACATCGGTGCGGCCGCGCGCACCGCCGAAGGCCGAACCTTCCCACTTGCGGCCCGTCACCAGCTGGAAGGGCCGCGTGCTGATCTCGGCACCGGCTTCGGCCACGCCGATGATGATGCTGCGGCCCCAGCCCTTGTGCGTGCATTCGAGCGCCTGGCGCATCACCTGCGTGTTGCCGATGCACTCGAAGCTGTAGTCGGCGCCGCCGTCGGTCAACTGGACGATCGCATCCACCACGTTGGGCACTTCCTTGGGGTTGATGAAGTGCGTCATGCCGAACTTGCGCGCCATCGCTTGCCGGGCCGGGTTGATGTCCACCCCGATGATCTTGTCGGCGCCCACCATCTTCGCGCCCTGGATCACGTTGAGGCCGATGCCGCCGAGGCCGAACACGACCACATTGGCACCCGCCTCCACCTTGGCCGTGAAGATCACCGCGCCGATGCCGGTGGTGACGCCGCAGCCGATGTAGCAGACCTTGTCGAAAGGCGCGTCCTCGCGGATCTTGGCCAGCGAAATCTCGGGCGCGACCGTGTAGTTGCTGAAGGTGCTGGTGCCCATGTAGTGAAAGATGGGCTTGCCGCCCTGGCTGAAGCGGCTCGTGGCATCGGGCATCAGGCCCTTGCCCTGCGTGCCGCGGATCAGCTGGCACAGATTGGTCTTGCGGCTCAGGCAGAACTTGCACTGGCGGCATTCGGGCGTGTAGAGCGGAATGACATGATCGCCCTTCTTGAGCGTCGTCACGCCGGGGCCGACGTCCACCACGATGCCCGCGCCTTCATGGCCGAGGATGGCCGGGAAGATGCCTTCGGGATCGGCGCCGGAGAGCGTGTAGTAGTCGGTATGGCAGATGCCGGTGGCTTTGATTTCAACGAGCACTTCACCGAACTTGGGGCCTTCCAGATCGACGGTCTCGATGGTCAGGGGAGCGCCCGATTTCCAGGCGACGGCGGCTTTGGTTTTCATGGGGAGCTCTCGCTTGAATCGGCTGAAGTTCGTATGGAACAGCCATCCTACTGGCTTCCACAAGCCACGTCAGAGTTCGCGTGTTTCTGCCAACGGGAAGGTCATCTCAAAGCCCGTGACCTTCACGCAGGCCACCACCCTGCCCTGGCTGATATCGGGAAAAAGCGCGCTGTTGAAGTTCGATGCCAGCAGGCGCGCCGGCTTGATGGAGCCGCGAGCCGCGGGCGCATAGTGAAACTCGCGGCCACCGAGTTGCTGCGCCAGCGTGACCCACCGCTTCGGCAGCCAGCCGGTGTTGAACGGCAGCTTGCAAGATCGGCGTTGGCGGAACTTCAACTCGGCGAGGATGTGTCCGTCCAACATCAGCGTTATCTGGTCGGCGCCCCCGGCGCCATCATCACCATACCGCACCCCAAAATCGCAACGCTCCTTCGGGATGCCCCAGTTGGCGCGGCCGTTGACGACAGAGGCCTCGGCGGAGACATAGATCTTGCTGACAGACAGGTAGCGCCCATCGCTGAACTGCAGCGAGCCGGGGATGAACAACAGCTCGCGGTAAGGGCCGACATTGGAGCTCTCGTAGTCGACGAACATCACATAGGCGAGCGGGCCTCGGCGTGTGGCCTGCAAGGCCTTGTCGATGAAGGACTGCTCCTTGAGAACGAGCGCTGGCAGGCGCACGGCCAGGATGTAGCCCCGGCCCTTGAGCTGCCAGGGCGCCGGAGCCGTCACCACGTCATTCACTTGAGCTTCGCGCCCACCTTCTGCGCCTCGATCCATTCATCCACCACCGTCTCCAAAACCATCAGCGGCACATCGCCCGTCTGCAGCACGAGGTTGTGGAACTTGCGGATCTCGAACTTGTCGCCGAGCTCCTTGCGCGCCTTGTCGCGCAGCGCCTCGATCTTCAGGCGGCCCAGCATGTACGAACAGGCCTGGCCGGGCCACACCACGTAACGGTCTACTTCCTGGGCGGGCATGCCGTAGTCGATGGCCTGCTGGCGTGTCCATTTCATCGCGTGCAGACCGGTGTCCACCACCAAGCGGCGCGCGCGGAACAGGGCATCGTTGAGCTGGCCCAGCAGGCCGACATCGTCACCGTCGTACCAGTGGTTCTCGGCGGCCAGTTGCTCGGCGTAGAGCGCCCAGCCCTCGGTGTAGGCCGAGCTGTTGCGGTAGACGCCCAGACGCCGGTAGCGCGGCAGCTGCGTCTCTTCCTGCTGCAGCGCGATCTGGAAATGGTGGCCGGGCACGCCCTCGTGATAGACCAGCGTGCGCATGCCGGCGATCTCGAAGCTCGGGCCCGGCAGCGGCGCCCAGAAGATGCCGGGTCGCGAGCCATCGGGCGCGGGCGCGGTGTAGTGCGCGGCCGCGGTCGCTTCGGTCAGCGCGGGCTCGCGGCGCACCTCGATCGGCGCCTTGGGGGTGATGTCGAAGATCAGCTTGGCGCGCCGCTCGGCGTCGCGCAGGATGTCGGTGTAGCGGGCCAGCAGTTCGGGGCGCGGGTCGACCGCCTTGGGCTGGATATCGGCTTCGAGCCTGGCATAGCGCTCCTTCACGCTGCCGTCCTTGTAGCCGAGCTTCCTGAGCAGGCCGTCCATCTGGCCTTCGATGCGCGCGACTTCAGCCAGGCCGATCGCGTGGATCTGCTGCGGCGTGTAGTCGGTCGTGGTGGCGCGACGCAGCGCGGCGGCGTAGACCTTGTCGCCGTTCGGCAGGCGCCACAGGCCGGCGTCGTTGTTCATCAGCGGCAGCTGCGATTGCAGCAGCGCCAGAGCTCGGCGGTAGGCCGGGATCACCGATTCAGCCACGATCTTCTCGGCCTGCGCCCGGGCGGCTTCTCGCTGCTCGGGTGAAACATCATTGAGGCGCGCCAGGCGCTCGCTGAACGAGGTCACCAGCAGGTTCTTGTTGGGCGCGTCGGCCAGGAATCTGTCGAATTGCGCGATCACCTTCTCGGTGATGAAGCGCGGCATCAGCACGCCGTGCTCTTGCGAAGTCTTGGTCAGCTCGACGCCTTCATCGATGACCGCGCCCGCGGCGGCCAGGCGCTCCAGATAGCTCTGCACGTCGCGCGCGTTGCGCAGAGGCTGCTGCTGGCTCATGAAGCCGACGAAGGAGACCTGCAAGCCGCTCATCTGGTTGAAGACAAAGCGGTCGTCGATAAAGTCCGCGCCGGCAATGTCCTGCTCCAGCGACCAGCCGATCAAGGCGGCCGAGGTGCGCTGCGCTGCGGTGAGCTGCTCGCGGTTGAAGCTCTTCAAGTCGGCCAGCAGTTCGCGACGGCGCGCCTGCTCCTGCAACTGCCAGGCCTTGTTGATCGGAGCGAGCTTGCCGTCGAGCGTCGCCTGCTCCTCGCCCTGGAAGTATTGACTCAGCGTCGCCTGGACCGGCTCGGAGCGCACGGCTTCGGCGGCGATCTTGTCGGCCCAGCGGTCGAAATCGGTCGAGGTGTCGGCCCGGGCTCGGCCAGGTGCGGCAAACGCAGCAACAAACGCAGCGGCAAAAACGGTGAATTTCAGCGTCATGGGAAGCATGATGATCCTGGTTCTGTGACGCTGATTTGAATCGCTCCCGGCGCACCCGCCATCGCGGGAAACACCAGCATCTGCCGGAGGCGGCCCTGTGCTCAAATCCATCGGCAGTTGGCGACCGCGAACGGTCGGCTATCAAGCGGGCTGCATTCCGCTCAACCTCAACGTCAGGTCCCCGTGCGAATCGTTGCCCGCATCCTGTCCGCCTGCATTGGAATCTTCGCGTTGGCCGTGCCTGATGAGGCACAAGCCGCGACGTGTGACCTCAAAGTGACGGTCAAGCAACTCCTGGCGAACAAGGACGCCTACGCGAATCGAGTCGTCTGCGCCGTGGGCGTTTTCCATCCGCAATTTGAAGGCGACAACCTGGCACTCAATGAAGACACGGTCTGGCTGTCTTTCTACGGCAGCGGCCCGAACTACTCCAAGCGCAACATGGAAATCGACAGGCAACGGATGCAGGCCTGGTCCCGCCTCTACGGGGAAAGATGCGTGGTCATTCAAGGACGCTTCAATCCGCGGCAGACGGGGCTTCGAGGAACCTGGGAGGCCGGTATCGAGGCCATTGAGGACGTGAGCGCCGAAGACCGTCTTGCATGTTTCCCTTCGCCGCCGGTAGAGGTAGAGGCCCAACACGCCGACGGTTGCGATAAGGTCCCTGACAACGTTCATCTGAAAGGCCCGCCCCAGACGGTCGCCCAAGTGGAAGCGCAGTCTCTGACCGAGCTTGCCAAGGAGGCAGGCAGAGTGCCGCAAGTTCCTCTAGGCTTTGCCAACAAATACTGGGAGATCTTCAAGAAGAAAACGCGCGACGGCGACGTGTTGCTTCGATATCAGGGGGCGGCGCTAGGCGGCTACCTGCTTGTGCGCGATGGCTGCGTGGTGGGCGCGTTCAATACGGTCGTGGTGGACTGATTGCCCATGTCTGACATCGCCCCGTTTCGTCAAGATAGCTCGCGTTGCGCTTGCGGAACTGCGTGATGTCGCGGTTCCAAAGAAGCGAGGCTTTCTTCTCAGGAGCAAGGACGTCTTGCCCTTCCACAGGCTGCTTCCGGTAGGCCGGCTCACTGACAAACACGCCTGTCCGTTTCGGCCGGCGCCCAGCCGTCACCAGACACGCGATAGACCTGCCTCTCGGAGCCACAGGCTTTCGCGGTATTCGGCCGATACCTGCAGAAAAGATAGGAGCCCCCTGATCCTCGATACCAACCACCGATAGGTGACTCCTGCTTGAGGTCGTCTGCATGGTGGTCCTTCGCAAGGATTGAAACCTCTGCTGGGACGGCGACGAGCGCAAGCGGACCGATGAAAGATTCGCCACGTATCGGTTCGGAGCAAAAGGGCGAAGCAGCCTGCGGCGGGGGCGGCTGATACAGGGGCAACTGATGCGCGGCGCAACCGCTGATCGAGACCATGAATGACAGCAACAAAGAGACGCGCATGGAGGCTCGTGTCAAAAGGTTGGGAAACGCGGATGGCGACCCAACGCCATCGTCGCGCTCTTGGCATCGTAAGCGCATCTTCAGGCGTGAGACCTGAAAGCCTCCACTCAGTGCGCAGCCGCACAGACCCCGCCCCGCCTTGTTCCTACGCTCATCCTCATGGGAAAAAAACATAAGCATCAGAAGCAAGAGCAAACCCACGGTCACGCCGACGCTGAACCCGTAGAGACCCTCGACCACGAAGACTACGAAGCGCAGATGACGCTGCTGCAGATCGAGCTGGTCAAGCTGCAGCGCCATGTGATCCGTGCAGGCAAGCGCATCCTGGTGATCCTGGAGGGCCGCGATGCGGCCGGCAAGGACGGCAGCATCAAGCGCATCGTTGAATCGCTGAGCCCGCGCGAGACGCGCGTGGTGGCGCTGGGCAAGCCTTCGGAGCGGCAGCAGGGCGCCTGGTATTTCCAGCGTTATGTTGCGCACCTGCCGGTGGCCGGCGAGCTCGTGCTGTTCAATCGCAGCTGGTACAACCGCGCCGGCGTGGAGCGAGTGATGGGCTTTTGCAGCGAGTCGGAGTACGAGGACTTCATGCAGGCCGTGCCCAAGCTCGAAGGCATCCTGGTGGACTCGGGCGTGCAGCTGTTCAAGTACTACCTCGACATCGACAAGAAAGAGCAGATCCAGCGGCTGGCCGATCGCAAGCGCGATCCGCTCAAGAGCTGGAAGAACAGCCCGATCGATGCGGTGGCGGTCAAGCATTGGAAGGACTATTCCCAGGCGCGCGACGCGATGCTGCTGGGCACGCACACCGAAGCCGCGCCCTGGCACATCCTGCTGGGCAACGACAAGCGCATGGCGCGGCTCAACCTGATTCGCGACCTGCTCTGGCGGCTCGACTACCCGGGCAAGAAAGCCAAGCTCGTGCAGCCCGACCAGCGCTTGGTGTTCACCTTCACGCCGGACTGCCTGAGCAGCGGGCTGCTCGCGCGCTGAGCGGATGAATCGCACAAGCCGTGGACTACAAGGACTACTACAACACCTTGGGCGTGGAGCGCAGCGCGAGCCCCGACGACATCAAGCGCGCGTACCGCAAGCTGGCGCGCAAGTACCACCCCGACGTGAGCAAGGAGACCGATGCCGAAGCGCGCTTCAAGGAGGTCGCCGAGGCCTATGAAGCGCTGAACGAACCTCAGCGGCGTGCGGCTTATGACGCGATCGGGCAGCGACGCCAGGCCGGGCCCTCGGAACCGCCTTCGGATTGGCGCCAGGGTTTCGATTTCGCCGAGGGATCGGGCATGCCCGGCGGCAGCGGTGATGCGGCCTTCAGCGATTTCTTTGAGTCGCTGTTCGGCCGCAGCGCGAGCCCCTTCGCGCGACGCGCGGCAACGGGCATGACCGCGCAAGGCGGCGATCACCATGCCGAGGTCGAGATCGATCTGCGCGAGGCGTACCAGGGCACCAAGCGCACGCTGAACCTGCGCGTGCCGCATCGCGACACGCAGGGCCAGTTCACGCTGCAGGAGAAACAGCTCGATGTCACCATCCCGAAGGGCCTGCGCCCCGGCCAGCATCTGCGCCTCGCGGGCCAGGGCAGCGAAGGCATGGAGGGCGGCGCGCCCGGCGATCTGTACCTGGAGATCAAACTGCGGCCTGATCCGAAATTCTGGCTCGATGAAGCTGATGTCTACGTCGACCTGCCGGTCGCGCCCTGGGAGGCCGCGCTCGGCGCGGAGGTCACCGCACCCACGCCCTTGGGTGACGTGATCCTGAGCGTGCCGGCCAACTCCCTGCAGGGCCGCAAGCTGCGCTTGAAGGGCAAGGGCCTGCCGGGCAAGACACCGGGCGATCTGTACGTGGTGCTGAACATCGCCCTGCCGCCGCCGGCTTCGGACGAGGCCAAGAATGCGTACCAAGTGCTGGCGCGCGCCTTCCCCGACTACGACCCACGCACCACCACCGTGGAGGCTTGAAGATCATGCCGGACCCGCAACCCCCTCAATCCCCTCAATCTCCTCAATCTCCTGCGAGCTATGAAATCCTGATCGTCGAAGAACAGGTCGTCTTCACGCTCGCCGAACTGTGCCGCGCCTGCGGTGCCGAGGCCGGCGAGGTGCATGCGCTCGTGGTCGAAGGGCTGCTGGAGCCCGAGGGCGCAGCGCCCGATGATTGGCGCTTCGGCGGCCATTCGCTGCGGCATGCACGCACGGCGCTGCGTCTTGCGCATGAGCTGGACATCAGCTTCGGCGCCGCCGGCATCGTGATGGACCTGCTCGATGAGATCGGCAGCTTGCGAGCGCGGCTGGCCCGCCTCGAGAACCGCTGACGGCAGCGATCGCCGCGCCCATCGCCGCGGTCAGCGTGCGTGCGGCGGCGCACCGACGGGCCTGCGGTGCATGTCCAGACTGGACCTCACGATCCAACTCAAGGCACGAGGCTTGACCATGAAAACCAGACACTCACTGCTCGCCGGCACCGCGCTGGCCGTCTCCCTGTTGTTCGCGCCGGCCGCCTGGTCGCAGATCTCGGTCTCCGTCGAGATCGCGCCGCCGCCGCTGCCCGACTATGCGCAGCCCCCACCGCCCGCTGACGGCTACATCTGGACGCCGGGCTACTGGGCATGGAGCCCGCAGGACCGCGACTACTTCTGGGTGCCCGGCACCTGGGTGATCGCGCCGGAGCCGGGCGATCTGTGGACGCCAGGCTACTGGGCCTACGAGGACTCGGGCTACTTCTGGCACACCGGCTATTGGGGCCCGCAGGTCGGCTTCTACGGCGGGCTGAACTATGGCTACGGCTACTTCGGCACCGGCTATGTGGGCGGGCGCTGGGATCGCGGCGTGTTCCGCTACAACCGCGCGGTCACCCACATCAACACGCGCGTCGTGCACAACGTCTACAACGCGCCGGTGCCGCACAACAACCGCCCCAGCCGCGTCAGCTTCAATGGCGGCCGGGGCGGTTGGCAGGCGCACCCCACGGCGGCCCAGCGCCGGTTCCAGGCGGCGCAGCATCCGGGGCCGAGCGCCGATCAGATGCAGCATGAGCATGCCGCGATGGGCACCCCGACGCAACGCGCCACCGGGCCCCATGGTGCGCCCCAGGTAGCGGCCACGCCGCGGCCTTCGGGCTTCGAGGAAAAGGGGGGCGAGCACATGCGGCAGGGCCGACCGAATCAGCCCGAGCGTCCGCAGGCACGGCCGCAAGCGCAGGCACAACCGCAAGCACAACCGCAAGCACGTCCGCAGCCGGTTCCCCAACCGCATCCGCAAGCCGCACAGCCGCCGCAACCGCATCCACAGCCGGCTCCGCAACCCCACCCTCAGCCGCAGCGTGAACAGCCCCAGCGTGCGCAACCACGCGAGCAGCCGCATGAACAGCCGCATGAACAGCCCCATTCACCGCCGCCTCAAGCGCAGCAGCGTCCGCATGCGCAGCCTCCGCAACAGCAACAGCAACAGCGACAGGAAGGGCATGGCGAGCCGCAACGCCGCGAAGGCAAGGAAGACCAGCGCCACGAGCAGCATTGAAGAAGCTCGGGGTACTTCCATGCCCTTACTCCGGCTGCCACTCCAGATGCACGACGCGATAGCCGTTCGTCTTCAAGGCCTTGAGCAGCGTGGGCAAGGCATCGGTCGTCTGCTGCTGGATGTCATGCATCAGGATGATGCCGCCGCCCGTCTGCTTGAGGCGCGCGAGCAGGCGCTCGGTCAGTGCCTGCGGTGATTGATCGGGCACCCAATCGTCGATGGCCAGGTCGACCGACATGACGGTGACGCGTCTTGCGGCCAGCTCGGCCAGCATCTCGGGCGTCTCTTCCAGGAACGGGAATCGATAGGACGCGGCCGCCGTGCCTAAGACCTTGCGGTAGGCGGCGTCCATCGCCTTCAGATCGGCCATCTGCTCCGCCACGCTTTCCTGCGGCGCATGCGCGTGGGTGTTGCCGTGCATGCCGACCGAGTGGCCTTCGGCACGCACGCGCAGGGCCAGCTCGGGCGCGTGCAGCAGCGGCACGCCGTTCATGAAGAAGGTCGCCCGCACGCATTGCTCCTTCAGCACCTTGAGCACCTGCGGCGTGGTGGCCGGGGCCGGGCCATCGTCAAAGGTCAGCACCACTTCGCCGGGCTGCAAAGGCAGGGCCTTGTGTTGCGTGAGGCCGTAGCCGGCGGCCTCGCGCGGCAGCGTCAGTGTGCGCGAGGTGCCCAGCGCATCGGGGCCGCAGTCGGCCAGCGCGGGGCTCGCCATGAAGCAACTCGCCAACACGGCGCTACCGGCGGCGATGAGGTGTCTCGTCTTCATTGTTCTGTCCAGGGTTGATGGCAGCGCGATTGTGGACGACTGGAAGCCTTCCCTTGATGCGGCGCAGAAGAGTTGAACGCCTGCGGGCAAGCCCCTAACTCCCTCGCTAGACGGGGAGCTGGGCCGGTGAAACACTGGGCCACGCCACGGAGCCCGCAAGAACATGGAAGTAAGCAACCCGTCCCCCGCCCTCTACAACGAAGACCTGGCCCCCGCACGCGAGCGCGAGCGCAGCTGGGGCGCCTTCAGCATCTTCAATGTCTGGACCTCGGACGTGCACAGCCTCTGGGGCTACTACCTCGCGGCCAGCCTGTTCCTGCTGTGCGGCAGCTTCCTGAACTTCGTGCTGGCCATCGGGCTGAGCTCGATGATCATCTACATCCTGATGAGCCTGATCGGCCGCGCCGGCCAGGAAACCGGCGTGCCCTACCCCGTGCTGGCGCGCGCCTCCTTCGGCGTGTGGGGCGCCAACCTGCCGGCGCTGGTGCGGGCCGTGGTGGCCTGCTTCTGGTACGGCGCGCAGACGGCCGCCGCCGCGGGAGCCATCGTGGCCCTGCTGGTTCGCAACGAGGACATGCTCCGCCTGCATCAGCACACGCACTGGCTCGGCCACTCGGCGCTCGAACTGATCTGCTACGTGATGATCTGGGCGCTGCAATTGCTGGTGATTCAGCGCGGCATGGAGACGGTGCGCCGCTTCCAGGATTGGGCCGGGCCGGCCGTGTGGGTGGCCATGCTGGCGCTCGCCGTGGGCCTGTGCGTGAAGGCCGGCGGCTTCTCGTTCGAGCATGGCATTCCGATGCACGTGCTGCTGTTCGTGACGCAGGACATCGGCGTCAACGGCATCTACGGCGCCCCGGGTTCCTTCTGGGCGCTGATGGCGGTGGGCGCCACCTGGATCACCTACTTTGCCGCGCTCTACCTGAACTTCTGCGATTTCTCACGCTACGCCAAGGACAGGGAAGCCGTGACGCACGGCAATCTGTGGGGCCTGCCGATCAACCTGATGGCCTTCTCGCTGGTGGCCGGCGTCACCACCATCGCGGCCTACAAGGTTTACGGCGAGGTGCTGCTGCACCCCGAGCAGATCTCGGTGAAGTTCGAGAGCTGGGTGCTGGCCACGATCGCCGCGGTGACGCTGGCCGTGGCCACGCTGGGCATCAATGTGGTGGCCAATTTTGTCAGCGCGGCCTTCGACATCTCCAACACCTTCCCGCGCAAGATCAGCTTCAAACGAGGCGGCTATATCGCCGCCGTGATCGCGCTGGTGCTCTACCCCTTCGCGCCGTGGGAAGGCGGCGCGGCGCAGTTCGTGAACGGCGTGGGCGCCACGATGGGTCCGCTGCTGGGCGTGATCCTGGTGGACTACTACCTGATCGCCGGCGGCCGGATCGACGTGCCGGGCCTTTATCAGGAGCACGGCCCCTACCGCTACGAGAGCGGCTGGAACATCAACGCACTGATCGCCGTCGGCATCGGCGCCTTGTTCTCCACCGTGCTGCCGAATTTCACGCAGCTGCTGCCGGTCTGGTGGGGCACCTATGGCTGGTTCTTCGGCGTTGCCATCAGCGGCACGATCTACTTCGTCATGGCCAAGCTGCGACCGCGCCGTTGGTGATTTTCATGGGCGCATCAGTGCCTGATCAGTGCCTGATCAATGCCTGATCAATGCCCTATGACGGCCTCGCCACCGCCTTCATCCCGGTGCGGAAAAGGCGCGAACCAGGCCAGCACGATGGGCGGGATCGAGAACACCAGCACCCAGCCGAAGAAGCTCACATAGGTCTGGCCCACGCCGGCCCACAGCCAGCCGCTGGCCGTTCCCGTGGCCCACTTGGTCAGCGCCATCACGCCGGTCGCCATCGCGTAGTGCGTCATGCGCAAGGGGCCGGGCGCGATCTGCTGCATCATGTAGAGCATGTGGCCGACCGAGCCCATGCCGAAGCCGAACTTCTCGAGCGCCACGATCGAGGCGATCCACAGCGTGCTGTCGGGCGTGGACTGGCTCAGGTAGAAATAGGTCAGGTGCGGGATGTTGAGCACCACGGCCAGGATGAAGAAGCTGCGCGGCAAGGTGCGGCGCGCGACAAGAAAGCCACCGAGGAAGGCGCCCACGATGAAGGCGATCGTGCCCACGCTGCCGTTGATGTGGCCGAGCGCCTCGTTGCTCAGGCCCAGGCCGCCCGCGCTGCGATCATCGAGCAGGAAGAGCGGGCCGAACTTCTCGATGAAGCCCTCGCCGAAGCGGTAGAAGAAGATCACCGCCAGCATCATCCAGATGTGCGGCTTGGCGAAGAAGCTCACCCAGGCTTCGCGCGTGGCACGCAGGCCCGCGCTGGCACCCTGCCCTTGCAGCGTCGACGGTGAACCCGGCGGCAGCACGCGCAAATGCCAAAGCCCGAACAGGCCCATGATCGCGGCCGTGCCGCTGACCACGATCACCCAGCACTGCACCCAGGCCATGCCCTGGTGGTCATGCAGCCAGCCAGTCAGCGAGACCAGCAGGCCCGAGGCGATCACCGCGCCCATGTTCCAGCACATGCCTTGCAAGCCGGCATAGCGGGCCTGATCGGTCTTGCTGACGGTGGTCATGAAGACGCCGTCGGCCACCGTGTCCTGCGTGGCCGAGGCAAAGCCCGTGATCCAGAAGAAGGCCAGCGAGAGCCGGAAGAAGCCTTCGAGCGGCAGGCACAAGGCGACGAGACCCAGCGAGGCCATCATCACGAATTCCATGCTGATGACCCACCAGCGCTTGCTGCGGCCCAGCTCCAGCAAGGGCGCCCACAAGGGCTTGAGCACCCAGGGCAGGTACATCTGCGAGGTGTAGAGCGCGATGTCCGCGTTGGAGACGCCGAGGTTTTTGTAGAGGATGGCCGCCACCACGCCAACCATCACATTGGGCAGGCCCATCGCGAGGTAGAGCGTGGGGACCCAGGTGAGCGGATGCAGCTGACGGCGCGGGGCCGCGCCGCCTTCTGTTTGATTTACCTGATGCTGGACTTTGCCGACCTGCTCGGCCGCGCTCATTCGGCGGCCCAGTCAAGCGCGCCGGCCTTGGCCTGCACGGGGCTGCGGCGACCGTTCACCTCCAGGCACCAGTCGTGCAAGGCGCCTTCGGTGACGCGCACCGCGTAACGCCGGCCATCGCGGCTGACCGTGCCGCGCGCGGCGATACTGCCGTCGACCGCCGCCACCGCGAACGAAGCGCTAACGCCGTCTTCAAGCGCAAACACGCGCAGCGTGACGCCGGTGGCATAGTCGTAGTCGGGCCGCTCGGTTTCAGCGCCCCAGGGCAGCACGGTGTTGCCGGGCACGTAGAGCGGCAGGCTCAGCATGTCGTGCGTCTCACGGTGCCAGCGGCCGCCGGCCTGGGTCTCGCCGGAGAGCAGATGGGTCCACTGGCCTCCACCCGTGTTTGGCAGATAGAAATCCACCTCGCCGCTCTCGGTGAACACCGGCGCCACCAGCAGCGATTCACCGAGCTGATATTGGCGGTCGAGCGTCGCGCAAGCCGGGTCATCGGGATGCTCCAGCACCATCGCGCGCATCATCGGCACGCCCGTTTCGGTCGCCTCGATCGCCTTGGCGTACAGATACGGCATCAGCCGGTGCTTGAGATGCGTGAAAGCCTGCAGCACAGTGCAGCTCTCTTCATCCACCAGCCATGGCACGCGATAACCGCTGCTGCCATGCAGGCGGCTGTGCGACGAGAGAAGCCCGAACTGCACCCAGCGCTTGTAGACGGCCGGCGGCGGGTTGCCCTCGAAGCCGCCGATGTCGTGGCTCCAGAACGCGAAGCCGCAAGACGTGAGCGAAAGCCCGCCGCGCAGGCTCTCGGCCATCGACTCGAAGGTCGACCAGCAATCGCCGCCCCAGTGCACCGGGAAGCGCTGGCCCGAGGCGTAGGTCGAGCGCGCGAAGACGACCGCATCGTCCTTGCCGCGCACTTCTTCGATCAGCTTGTAGACCGCTTCGTTGTATTGCAGCGCGTAGAGGTTGTGCATCTCGACCGGATCGGAGCCGTCGAAGTACTGCACGCCCGCATCGGGAATACGCTCGCCGAAATCGGTCTTGAAGCAATCAACACCCATCGCCAGCAGGCGGCGCAGATGGCCCTGGTACCAGGCCACAGCGGCCGGGTTGGTGAAGTCGACGATGGCCATGCCGGGCTGCCATTGGTCGGTCTGGAAGACCAGGCCGTCTTGCGCCCCACCCTTGCGTTTGATGAAGTAGCCTTCGCGCGCACCGACCGCGAACAGCGGCGACTGCTGCGCCACATACGGGTTGATCCAAAGGCTGATCTTGAGGCCGCGTGCGCGCAGGCGGGCCAGCATGCCTTCGGGGTCGGGGAAGCCGCGGCGGTCCCACTCGAAATCGCACCACTGGAACTCGCGCATCCAGAAGCAGTCGAAATGGAACACCGCCAGCGGCAGCTCGCGGCGCTTCATCTCGTCAATGAAATGCGTGGCCGTGGCCTCGTCGTACTGCGTGGTGAACGAGGTCGTCATCCACAGGCCGAAGCTCCAGGCCGGCGGCAGCGAGGCGCGGCCGGTCAGCGCGGTCAGCCGTTGCACCACGGCCTTTGGCGTCGGGCCGGCGAGCACCACGTAGTCGAGGCTTTCGCCCTCGCGGCTGAACTGCACGCGCGCCACTTTTTCGGAGCCGACCTCGAAGGACACCGGCCCGGCCTCGTTCACCAGCACGCCGTAGCCGCGGCTGCTCAGGTAGAAGGGCACGCTCTTGTAGACCTGCTCGCAGGCGGTGCCGCCGTCGCGGTTGCTGTTCTCCACCACCTGGCCGTTCTTGACCCAGGGCGTGAAGCGCTCGCCCAGGCCGTAGATGTTCTCGCCCACGGCCAGCGAGAGCTGCTCGTGCATGAAGTTGCCCTTGCCGGCCCATTGCAGGTAGCCGAGGCCGCGCCAGTCGCTGCGCGTGAGCACCTTGTCGCCCTCGCGGAAGACGAGGCCGAAGCCGTCGCCCTTCTTGACATCGACCGAGAGCGTGCCCGAGGTCAGCGTGGCGAGCTTGTCGGTCTCCTCGATCCGCACGACCGGAGCGTTAGCCCCCGGCATCGGCACATGCAGGCGCGGCGGCTGCGAGGCCGAAAAATGCTCGACGCTGACACGGATCGCGCCGGCAATGGGCGAGCTGATCGTGATCGTGAGCGTGGGGCCTTGCAGCGTGTCGCCGCGGTGCTTGATCGGCCGCGTGGTGGCCAGCACCACGAGCCGGTCTTCAAAAACCTGTACGGCATACGCCTCGGTTGCATAGTGCGCCGCAACACCCGGTTGCAGCATCCATTGGCCATCGGTGAATTTCATAGACAGAAAAGTCGTTCTTATCAGGGTCGAGTCGAAGGGCCGGACAGGGGCAAACACGCCCCGAAAGCCTCGGCGCGCAATTTAACCTTAAATCAATCAAATGACAAGCCGGGCTGGGGATTTACTCGTCGGCAAACGCGATGACGGGCTTTTCTTCGCGCTGTCGCGCTGATAGGGGGCCGCTCAGCGCACGCGCTTCGGGTCGTACCAGAGCTCGGTCCGTTTCAGCGGCGTTTGCGGCGGGAGCACCGGGTTCTCCATCTCGATCACCGTGCGTTCGCTGAGCCGGGCCCGCCGCAACATGTCGCCAAAATACTTCTCGATCAGCCGGTCGTAGGAGCCGTCCGCCAGCGTCTTCTCCAGGCCGCGGCGGATGGCCTCGGCCAGGGCGGTATTGCGGCGGTTCACGAAATAGTACGAAGCCGAGGCGTAGTGCAGTGCGATATGCGGCTCCACCACCAGCTTCATGTCGGCGTGCTCGCGCTGCTCGCCCCAGATCTCGTCAAGGCTGCGCGGGAAGTAATCGAACCGGCCGGAGGCCAGCATGCGGAACAGCGATTGGTACTGCGTGCTCGCTTGCACCGGGATGCCGTTCGAGCGCAGGATCTTCAGGTCCGGCCAGTCATGGCCTTGCGCCATCTGCACCTTGCGCAACTCGCGCAGCGTCTTGATGTCGGCAAACCTGTCCACATCGGCAGCGCGTACCAGTGCAATGCGCCAACCGGCCGTGCCCCCGGCGAGCGGGATGCGGATCGGCAGCAGATCGTTCTCACGCTCGATGCTGGTCACCGTCCACATCACGTCGACCAGCTCGCCGCGCTTGAGCTCTTCCACCACGCGGATCTGCTGCATCGACGGCAGGTTTGCCGGCTCCATGCGGTATTGGTCACCTGGCGCCGCCCCCAGGCGCAGCGCCAGCGCGAGCAGTTCCACCTGGTAGAAATTGCGCGTGTCGGAATTCGCCTCGGGCGGCGGGTAGCGCACGACGATTTCGGCGGCGCCGGCCCTCGCCATGATCAGCAGGCCTGATGCAATCGCGGCAAGCGCGACCGTCAAGGTGCAACGACAGGCTCGCGCCAGTTCTTGGCGCCAGCGGCTGGTGAGTGTCGAGTATCCCGTCATCGGTTGCGAAATCTCCCGTGCTCCAGGCACAGGCCCAGTATCGCAAGGCGCGCCCAACGCGCAAGCTGTGGTTTGCGCTCGGAGACCCTCCCGACATTTGAGGCGCTAGGTATTTCCCCCGCGCACTTAGTTTGATGCACAAACTAATATGGCAGGTTGCAATTCATAACGATAAGACTGAGCGCATGCGCGCCGGGCGAGGAGACGGGCTTGGCCCCCGAGACTGCTGGCAACCAACACCTGCACAAGCACATCAACCGGATGGCTCTGGTGCGGCAACTCTGTTCAAGCCCCGGCCTCTCGCGCGCCGATCTGGCCGCCGCCGTGGGCCTGACCAAGTCCACGGTCAGCCTGCTGATTGCCGAGCTGATCAACGAAGGCTGGCTGGTCGAACGCGAGATCGTCGCCACCGGCGATCTGGGTCGGCGCCCGACGCCGCTTTTCATCGGCCCCAACCGCCAACTGATCGGCGTCGAGGTCGGCATCGAGTCGGTCCGCGTCGTGCTCACCTCGCTGACCGGCGAAGTGCTGGCCAGCACGGTGGCCCACTACGGCGCCAGCAAATCGGCCAAGGCCTGTATTGCCCTCGTCGCCACCACGCTGCTGAAGCTGCACAGGCAGAAGATCGACGAAGCGCAGCACCGCGTCATCGGCATCGGCATCGGCCTGCCCGGCGGCGTGGATGAAGCACGCGGCTATCTGCACTTCGCCTCCAACTTCGGCTGGCGCGATGTGCCCTTCGGCGCCCTGCTCACCGAGAAGCTTGCCGGCACGCTGCTGGCCGGCGTGCCGCTGCTCGTGCAGAACGAGGCTGATGTGGCGGCGCTGGGCGAATTGGAGTTCAACCCCGAACAGGTGGCCGACCCGCTGCTCTTCGTGAGCATCAACCAGGGCGTCGGCGCCGGCGTGATCGTCGGCAACCGCCTGCTGACCGGCCATCGCGGCTTTGCCGGCGAAGTCGGCCACGTGATCTTGCAGGTGAATGGCCCGTTATGCACCTGCGGCCGCCACGGCTGCGCCGCCGCGCTGATCGGCCTGCGCGCCCTGCTCCGCACGCCGGACACGGCGGAAGATGAATTGCCGGCCGCATCGCTGGCGGAGTTGCAAAAGCGGCTTGAGGCGAAGGATGCGCGCACGCTCAAGGCTGTCAAGAAGGCAGGGGCTTATCTGGGCGTGCTGTTGCACAACCTGTCGGTCGCGTACGACCCCGCGAGCATCGTGCTCAGCGGCTCCATCGTGGATCTGGGCGATCAGTATCTGCAGCCGGCCCTGGACACGCTCAACGGCTACGCGGCCGCGGCGAATCTGGAGCCACCGCAGGTGCGGGTTTCGAGGTTCGGGGTGGACGCGGTGGCGGTGGGTGGGGCGGCGTTGGCGAGGCATCGGTTGACGAGGCCGGGGGTGGGGGTGGGGGTGAATGGGAACGGCCAGAAGCTGGCTTGAGCTGCCGATGCTCGCGTTCGTGCCCGCCATGGCTTGCACATTCAAGTATTTTTCGGCATTATGCAAGCCATGACTGACAGACCTAGACTCCCCTCCGAACTTGGCGAGTTGCTGCGGCGACGCCGAGACGATCTCGGCCTGGGCAAGAAAGCGGTGGCCGAACGCGCGGGCCGCGTGCGCGAAGTCATCTACCGACTTGAGGGCGGCGACGAGGCCTCGGTGTCGTCCTTGTTCGACGTACTGCGCGCCCTCAATCTGGTCATGCACATCGAGCCCGCAGGTCTGCCCAGTCTTGAAGAAGTCGCCAGCGCGTTCAACAAGGACGATGACGATGCTTCCTGAACGAATTCAGCAGCTCGACGTTTCGATCGGTGAGCATGCGAACGCCGGTCAGTTGCTCAAGGCCTCGATCTATGAATTCAGATATCTGAGCAGCGCCACCGAACAAGCCTCGGTGGCGCTGCTGATGCCGGCCGCAACGAAGCTCACATGGACCGCCGGTGAACTCTTCCCGCCGATGGACCAGAACCTGCCCGAGGGTGACTTGTACAAGCGGATTCGGGCTCTGTTTCCCAAGCAGCAAACGACCGCCATGCACATGCTTGCGCTGATCGGCGACAAGGGCGTTGGCCGGATCGGACACCGCTTGCCGAGTGCCGATGCGCCCGCTGCAGCACCGCCCCCTGACAAAGGCCGATCTGCTCAGGACCGCGGTCTCGCCCGCGGTTTCGATGAGCTGGTCTCCCACGGAATCCTGGAACCGAAATCACTCTTCCGATTTGGAACAACCCCAGTCCATAAACATTTCTTGGAACGACTGTAGGTCGAAGATCTCATCTGCCCCTGGCTCATTCATGACGGAGAAGACAAAACCGGCTCCCCTCAAATCTTCGAGGCAGAAACGAACATCCTCGTAATCGGAATAATCAGCATGCCATTCGCAGCACCAAGGCCTCGAATGCGAGCAACAGGCCGAATAAGTTTGCGACCGCCAATGGCGATCGGAAACCCAAGATGAACTTCCAGGTTCGACGCTTGGCAAGCCACTAGCAACCAATCGTGGAGTTTCGTTGTCATTGCTGGGACTCACGGACTGGGATATGGTCGACGGGCCCAACATAGCTCTTTGGTCGTTTGTGCTGGTCTAATTTCCCCGGACACCTCGATAGGTGGAAACCACCTGGACGGGAAACATGAGCAAGAGAGAACGAAGGACATTCAGCGCGGAATTCAAGCTGCAGGTCGTGCAGATGATTCGCGAGCAGGGCTTGAG
>DASYBU010000032.1:0-104475 GCA_036500605.1 Burkholderiaceae bacterium | reverse complement strand
TCCCGTTCCGTTGCAGGTGGTCCGGTTCCTGGTCCGCTAGAGACGAGTCAGCACCAGCCAACGGCGATCAGCCGTTGTTCTGGTTGTCCAGCTTGGCGCGCAGCAATGCGCCCAGGCTGGTGGTACCGGCGTTTTCGCGCTCGGACGTGGCCGACAGGCGTTGCATGGCTTCCTGCTGGTCGGCGTTGTCCTTGGCCTTGATCGACAGCTGGATCGAACGCGTCTTGCGGTCGACGTTGATGATCATGGCGTTGACTTCGTCGCCTTCCTTCAGGATCGTGCGGGCGTCTTCCACGCGGTCGCGCGTCAGTTCCGAGGCACGCAGGTAGCCGGTGACGTCTTCCGTCAGCTGGATCTCGGCGCCACGCGGGTCGACCGTCTTGACCTTGCCGGTCACCAGCGCGCCGCGGTCGTTGACCGAGGTGTAGTTGGCGAACGGGTCGCCGTCCAGCTGCTTGATGCCCAGCGAGATGCGCTCGCGCTCGACGTCGATGCCCAGGACGATCGCTTCGACTTCCTGGCCCTTCTTGTAGTTGCGCACGGCGGCTTCGCCGGTTTCGTGCCACGACAGGTCGGACAGGTGCACCAGGCCGTCGATGCCCTGGGCCAGGCCCACGAACACGCCGAAGTCGGTGATCGACTTGATCGGGCCGTGCACCTTGTCGCCGCGATGGACGTTGGCGGCGAACTCTTCCCACGGGTTGGCGCGGCACTGCTTCATGCCCAGCGAGATGCGACGCTTGTCTTCGTCGATCTCCAGGACCATGACTTCGACTTCGTCGCCCAGCGAGACGATCTTCGAAGGCGCAACGTTCTTGTTGGTCCAGTCCATTTCGGAGACGTGCACCAGGCCTTCGATGCCGGGTTCGATCTCGACGAACGCGCCGTAATCGGCAATGTTCGTGACCTTGCCGAACAGACGGGTGCTGGTCGGGTAGCGGCGAGCAACGCCGAACCACGGGTCGTCGCCCAGTTGCTTCAGGCCCAGCGAGACGCGGTTCTTTTCAGCGTCGAACTTCAGGACCTTGGCGGTCAGCTCTTGACCGACAGTGACCACTTCCGACGGGTGACGGACACGGCGCCATGCCATGTCGGTGATGTGCAGCAGGCCGTCGATACCGCCCAGGTCCACGAACGCACCGTATTCGGTGATGTTCTTGACCACGCCGTTGACGATCGCGCCTTCGGACAGGGTTTCGAGCAGCTTGGCGCGTTCTTCGCCCATCGAAGCTTCAACCACAGCACGGCGCGACAACACGACGTTGTTGCGCTTGCGGTCGAGCTTGATGACCTTGAATTCCATGGTCTTGCCTTCGAACGGGCTCATGTCCTTGACCGGACGCGTGTCCAGCAGGGAACCCGGCAGGAAGGCGCGGATGCCGTTCACAAGGACAGTCAGGCCGCCCTTGACCTTGCCGCTGACGGTACCGACGACGAATTCGCCGGACTCGAGAGCGGTTTCCAAGCTCAGCCACGAAGCCAGGCGCTTGGCCTTATCGCGCGACAGGATGGTGTCGCCGTAGCCGTTTTCGATGGCATCGATGGCCACCGAGACGAAGTCGCCGACTTGAACTTCCAGTTCGCCCTGGTCGTTCTTGAATTCTTCGATGGGGACGTAGGCTTCGGACTTGAGGCCAGCGTTCACCACGACGAAGTTGTGTTCAACACGAACGACTTCGGCCGAGATGACCTCGCCGGCGCGCATGTCGGACTTCTGCAGCGATTCTTCGAACATGGCGGCAAAAGAGCCGGCCGCGAAGTCTTGGTTGCCTTGGATGGCGGTTTGAGCTTGGGACATTGAGTTTCCTATGCGCTGAAGCCCTGCGTTAGCTTCAAAGGCGCTGGGTGCAAGTTGCCTTGCGGCGGTCTTGCGGGTTAAGGTTGTTGAGTTCGCTGCCCTCGGTGAACTGACGTTCAGAAGGGAAGGGCAGCGGGCCCGTCCGTTTCAAGACCCAACGCCGGGTCTTGGAACGGTTGCGCTATTTGCGGCGTATTTCGAAAACTACGCCGCAAACGGCCTGCGCTTCTGCCACCAATCCAGCACCAATTCCTTTGATTCCTCAATGGTCTGGGCCGAGTTGTCGAGCATCAGCGCATCTTGTGCCGGATGTAGCGGAGAGGCTGCGCGCGTCTTGTCGCGCAAGTCTCTTGCCTCCAAATCCTGGCGCAAGCTCTCGATATTAGCCGAAATTCCCTTTGCGATCAACTGCTTATGGCGTCTTTCGGCCCGGGTGGCGGCACTGGCGGTCAAAAAGACCTTGAGGCCGGCGTCGGGGAAGACGTCGGTGCCCATGTCGCGGCCGTCGGCCACGAGGCCCGGCAGGCGGCGGAAGTCGAGCTGCAACTGGTTCAGCGCCCGGCGCACGGCGCCGTGGACGGAGACCTGCGAAGCCCTCAGGCCGCTCGCTTCAAGGCGCAATTCATCGCTGATGTCTTCATCGGCCAGGAAGACGCGGCCCTGGGCAAAGCGCAGGTCCATGCTGGCCGCGATCTTGGCGACGGCGGCGCCATCGTCGAGATCAACGCCCGCGCGGCTGGCGGCGAGACCGGCGGCGCGGTAGAGCGCGCCGGAGTCGAGCACGTGATAGCCGAGGGCGTTCGCCACTTCGTCAGCCAACGTGCCTTTGCCCGAGGCCGTGGGGCCATCGATGGCAATGACCGGGATATCGCTGCGGCTGGTGCTGACCAGCTCGAACAATTGCTCGAAGTAGTCGGGGAAGGTCTTGGCCACGCATTGCGGATCCAGGATGCGCACCGGCTGCGTGTGCTCGGTCACCAGCGGGTTGAAGGCGGCGAGGGCAAAGCACATGGCGACGCGATGGTCGTCGTAGGTGTGGATGCTGGCGGCCTTCCAATCCTGAAGCGGTTGGACGCGCAGCCAGTCGGGGCCTTCCTCGACCTCGGCGCCGAGCTTGCGCAGCTCGATGGCCATGGCGGCCAGGCGATCGGTTTCCTTGACGCGCCAGCTCGCGATATTGCTGAGCGTGGTCGGGCCGTCGGCGTAGAGCGCCATCACGGCCAGGGTCATGGCCGCATCGGGGATGTGGTTGCAGTCGAGCGTGAGGGCCTTGAGCGGCCAGGCGCCGCGCTGCACTTCAAGCCAGTTCTCGCCGGAGTTCACCTTCGCGCCCATCATCTCGGCGGCAGCCACGAACTTCACGTCGCCTTGCATCGAGGCGCTGCCCACACCTTCGATCCGCAAAGGCCGATCGACCGCGGCAATGGCGCCGAGCGCGACGAAGTACGAGGCCGACGAGGCATCGCCTTCCACATGGATATGACCCGGCGAGCGGTACTTGCTGCCGGCAGGAATCGTGAAGCGCTGCCAGCCTTCGGCCACCACCTCGATGCCGAAGCGCTTGAGCAGCTCCAGCGTGATGTGGATGTAGGGTTTGGAGATCAGCTCGCCCACAACCTCGATCACGACGTCCTGCTTGGACACCAGCGGCAAGGCCATCAAGAGCGCGGTCAGAAACTGGCTCGACACATCGCCACGCACCTTGACGGGCTGGTCCAGCGAGAGCGGCGAAGGGCCGCTCAGGCGCAGCGGCGGATAGCCTTCATTGCCGAGGCATTCGATCTTGCAGCCGAGCGCACGCAGCGCGTCGACCAGATCGCCGATCGGCCGCTCATGCATGCGTGGCACGCCCGAGAGTTCAAAGTCGCCACCTTGCGTGGCGGCCAGCAGGGACAGCGCCGCCGTCAGTGGGCGCATGGCCGTGCCAGCGTTGCCGAGGAAGAGATTGGCCGCACGCGGCAGCAGGCGCCCGCCGATGCCGGTGACCTGCAGCACATGGCTGCCGTCGCGCTGGGTTTCCTTGCGGATCTGGCAGCCGAGTTGCGTCAGCGCCTCCAGCATGCGGGCGGTGTCGTCGGAGTCGAGCAGGTCGTGCACGGCGGTCGTGCCTTCGGCCAGGCCGGCCAGCAGCAGCACGCGGTTGGAAATGCTTTTGGAACCGGGTAGGCGGACGGTGCCGGCCGCTGAACGCAGCGGCGGCACATCGAGAAACGGGATCTTGTACATAAGGAGTTATTTACCCGGAGGGCCGGGCACGCGAGGCACGTTCATCTGCCACTGTGCGCGGGCTTCGGAAATCTGGCGGATGCGGGCTTCAAGGCCCAGCGTGTCTCCGCTCTTGATCATGGCTTCGAGGCTGTCGAGCGCCTGGCGGAAGCGCTGCGATTGCACGAGCACTTCGGCGGCGTTGGCCATCAGGATGTCGCGCCAGACGGCCGGCTCGCTCGCGGCGATGCGCGTGAAATCACGGAAGCCCGGGCCGGCGAGGCTCAGGTAATCGCGCCCATCCTGCTGCGAAGCCACGGACTGGAAATACGCGTAGGCCAGCAGATGCGGCAGATGGCTGACCGCGGCAAAGGCCTGGTCATGGTTGTCGGGCGTCATGCGCAGTACTTGCGCGCCTAGGGCAGACCACACATCCGTCGCGCGTTGCACCTGCACTTCAAGCGTCTGCTGCATCGGCGTGAGGATCACATGACGACCCTGGAACAGCGTGCCATCGGCATGCTGCACGCCGCCGCTCTCCTTGCCGGCGATCGGGTGCGCGGGCACGAAGGAATGGGGCTTGGTGCCCAGCGCCTGCTTGGCCGCCTCGACCACGCTGCCCTTGGTCGAGCCGACGTCCATGAACAGCACGTCGGTCTTCATCAGGTGGCGGATCGCCTTGAAGGTGTCTTCGGTTGCCGCCACAGGCACGGCGATCAGCACGATGTCGGAGCCCGAAACCGCCAGCAGCGCCGACTCGGCGATGCGGTCGATCACGCCGAGCTTCTTGGCGAGCTCCGTCGTCGAAGGGCTCTTGCTGTAGCCGACCACCTTCTTGACCAGCTTGGCCTTCTTCATGGCCAGCGCGAAGGAGCCGCCGATGAGGCCGCATCCGATGACGCCGAGTTGCTGGTACATAAGATTCAGGCTTTCAACGGGTAAGAGCCGATCACCTTGTAGAAGGCGCACAGCTCACGCAATTCTGTCAGCGCAGCCGCGACGTTAGGCTGCGAGGGATGGCCGTCGAGGTCGATGTAGAAGTAATACTCCCACTGGCCGGTGCGCGCAGGGCGCGATTCCAGCCGCGTCATCGAGACGCCGTGTTTCTTCAGCGGCACCAGCAGGTCATGCATCGCGCCGGGCTTGTTGGCGACCGAGACGATCAGGCTGGTGCAATCGCGGCCGCTGGCCGGCGGCGTGGCCATGGTCTGCGGCAGCGTGATGATGGCGAAACGGGTGCGGTTGTAGGCTTCGTCCTGGATCGCATGCGCCGTGATGTGCAGGCCGAAGAGCGTTGCCGCGCGTTCGCTGGCGATCGCGGCCCAGGCCGGGTTTTCGGCGGCCAGACGGGCGCCCTCGGCATTGCTGGAGACGGCGCGCCGTTCGGCATTGGGCAGGTTCTTGGCGAGCCAGTTCTGGCATTGGGCGAGGGCCTGCGGATGCGCCAGCACGGCCTGCACGCCGGCCATCGAATTCTCTTTGCGCATCAGGTTGTGGCGGATCAGCAGGCTGACCTCGCCGACCACATGCGTGGGCGTGTGCAGGAACAGGTCGAGTGAGCGCGTCACCACGCCTTCGGTCATGTTCTCGACGCCGACCACGCCGTACTGCGCACTGCCGCTGGCGGTGGCGTGGAAGACTTCATCGAAGCTCGCGCAATAGATCAGGTCGGCCGCACCGCCGAAGTATTCGATCGCGGCCTGCTCGCAGAAGGTGCCGAAGGGGCCGAGCACGGCGACGCGTTGCGGCGATTCGAGCGCGAGGCAGGCGGACATGATCTCGCGCCAGATTGCGGCCACATGCTCGTCCTTGAGCGGACCCGGGTTGGTGGCCTTGATCTTGGCAATCACTTGCGCCACGCGGTCGGGGCGGAAGAAGGGCGTGCCGTCGCGGCGCTTGATCTCGCCGACTTGCTCGGCCACATGGGCGCGCTGGTTCAGCAGCGTCAGCAGTTGGGAGTCGAGCGCGTCGATCTGGTCGCGCAGGGCCAGCAGGGCGGGGTCCGCCACGGGTGCCGGGGTCGAGGGATCATCAGCCATTTTTTTTCTCAAAGTCCGACAGGAAGCTCACGAGGGCTTGCACCCCCTCCAGCGGCATCGCGTTGTAGATCGATGCTCGCATGCCGCCCACCGACTTGTGGCCTTTGAGTTGCAGCAGTCCGGCCTCCTTGGCGCTGGCCAGGAAGGCGTCGTTCAAACGTTCGTCCTTCAGATAGAAGGGCACGTTCATGCGCGAGCGGCAGTTCGCCGCCACGCGGTTTTCGTAAAAGTCTGACGCGTCCAGCACTGCGTAGAGTAGCGTCGCTTTGTCAATATTGCGTTGCTCGATGGCCGCCAGACCGGTCTTGCCGGCGTAAGCAAAGCGCTTGAGCCACTGAAACACCAGGCCGGCAATGTAGATCGCATACGTCGGCGGGGTGTTGAACATCGAGTCCGCATCGGCCACCGTGCGGTAGTTGAAGGCGCTCGGGCAGATGGGCAGGGCTCGGTCGAGCAGGTCTTCGCGCACGAAGACGAGCGTCAATCCGGCCGGGCCGACGTTCTTCTGCGCGCCGGCAAAGGCGCAGCCCACGCGCGACCAGTCGATCGGGCGCGAGAGCACATGGGAGGAGCAGTCGATCACCAGCGGGGCATCGCTGCCCATCGCCTTCAGATCGGGCAGTTCGTGGAACTCGACGCCGTCGATGGTCTCGTTGGTGCAGACGTGGACGTAATCCGCATCGGCACGCAGATGCCATTCCTTGGGCAGCGTGCGGTGGTTTTCACCCTCGGCCACAACGCGCGTGTCGGCATAACGCCGAGCCTCGGCGGCAGACTTGCGCGACCAGGAGCCGGTGACGACCATGTCGACCTTGCCGCCGCGCGAGAGGTTGAGCGGCACGATCGCGTTCTCGCCCAGGCCGCCGCCCTGCATGAACAGGATGCGGAACTCGGACGGGACCTGCAGAAGCTCGCGCAGATCACGCTCCGCGGCTTCGTAGATGGCAATGAACTCGCGGCCCCGATGGCTCATCTCCATCACGCTCATCCCGCTGCCCTGCCAGTCCAGCATCTCAGCCGCCGCCTGGCTCAGCACTGCCTCAGGCAGCACGGCGGGGCCGGCGGAGAAATTGAAGGGGCGCAGGGTGGCGGGCGGATGGCTCATCGGGACGTTGTCAGCTCACTTATTTCTTGACGGGGGCTGCAGCCTTGCTGGCGGCAGGAGCGGTCTTGCTCGGCGCGGCCGACGTGGCGGAAGCCGGCGCGGCAGCCTTCAGCGTGTTGGTCATGTCGCCTTGCAGCGCCTTGAAGCGTGCGTCGAGCGTCGGGCCGGTCTCGGCCATGATCTTCTCGACCATCGCCTTTTGCAGATCAGGCTGGACGGCGCCGAACTTCTTGCTGACGGGCGATTCCATCCAGGCGATCACGACGCGCAGTTCGTCTTCGGTGAAGCGCTCGTCGAGCAGGCCGCCGATGGCTGCCGGGGCGTTCTTCTGGGCGCTCGCCTTGACGACGGGGATGCTCTCGTCGACGAACTTCTTGAGCTCGGCCTCGAGCTGCTTGCCGACGGCTTCGCGCTTGTCGGCCGCCACGTTCTGCAGCGCGGCGCCGGCTTGCTGAGCCAGCGGTTGCACCGGGCGCTGCACCAGCTCGCGGGCCAGCAGGTCAAGGCCCGGCTGTTGCAGGGTCAGCAGCTTGTTGATCAGCTCCTTCTTGGCGGCCGACATCGGTGCAGGCGCGGGCGCGGGTGCGCTGGCCTGGGCCAGAGCGAGCGTGCTGGCGGCGAGCAGGCCGGTGGCGGCCAGGAGCTTGATGGACTTATTCAAAATCATTCCTTTGGAGTGGAGTCATCGGCAAGATCATTGCCATCGGTTGCGCCGTCAAGGTTGTCGCCGGCATTTTCATTGGCATCATTCTCAACGATACGTTGCAGGCCCGAGAGCTTGGAACCATCGTCAAGCGCGATCAAGGTTACGCCTTGCGTGGCGCGGCCGAGTTCACGGATCTCACTGACCCGCGTGCGCACCAGCACGCCCTTGTCGGTGATCAACATGATCTCGTCCGCCGGGCGCACCAGCGTTGCGGCCACGACGCGGCCGTTGCGCTCGGTCTGCTGGATCGCGATCATGCCCTTCGTACCGCGGCCGTGGCGCGTGTACTCGGCGATGTTGGTGCGCTTGCCGAAGCCGTTCTCGGTGGCGGTCAGCACGCTCTGCGTTTCGTCCTCGGCCACGAGCATCGCGATCAGGCGCTGATCGGGTTCGAGCATCATGCCGCGCACGCCGCGGGCGGTGCGGCCCATCGGGCGCACATCGTCTTCGTCGAAGCGCACGGCCTTGCCGCCGTCGCTGAACAGCATCACGTCGTGCTTGCCGTCGGTCAGCGCGGCGCCGATCAGGTGGTCGCCGTCGTCGAGGTCGACCGAGATGATGCCGGCCTTGCGCGGGTTGCTGAAATCTTGCAGCGAGGTCTTCTTGACCGTGCCCATCGCCGTGGCCATGAAGATGAAGTGATCTTCAGGGAAGCTGCGGAACTCGCCGGTCAGCGGCAGCACGACGGTGATCTTCTCTTCGGCCTGCAGCGGGAACATGTTGACGATCGGCTTGCCGCGCGAGTTGCGCGAGCCTTGCGGCACTTCCCAGACCTTCAGCCAGTAGACGCGGCCGCGGTTGCTGAAGCACAGGATCCAGTCGTGCGTGTTGGCGATGAAGAGCTGGTCGACCCAGTCGTCGTCCTTGGTCTGCGTGGCCTGCTTGCCGCGGCCACCGCGCTTTTGCGCGCGGTATTCGCTCAGCGCCTGGCTCTTGATGTAGCCGGTGTGCGAGAGCGTCACGACCATGTCGGTCGGCGTGATCAGGTCTTCGGTGCCGAGCTCCTGCGCGTTGTGCTCGATCACGCTGCGGCGCGCGCCGAGCTTGGTCTGGCCGAACTCCTGGCGCACCTGCAGCAGCTCTTCGCTGATGATGGTGGTCACGCGTTCCGGCTTGGACAGGATGTCCAGCAGGTCGGCGATCTCGGCCATGATGTCGCGGTACTCGCTGACGATCTTGTCCTGCTCCAGACCGGTCAGGCGCTGCAGGCGCATCTGCAGGATTTCGCCGGCCTGGTCGTCCGAGAGACGGTAGAGGCCATCGGGCTGCATGCCGTAGTTGGCGGGCAGGCCCTCGGGGCGGTAGGCTGCGCCGCCGCCTTCGGTGCGCGTCAGCATTTCGCGCACGAGCGAGGAATCCCAGCTCTTGCTCATCAGCGCGGCCTTGGCGACGGGCGGCGTGGGCGAGGTCTTGATAGTCTCGATGAACTCGTCGATATTGGCCAGCGCGACGGCCAGACCTTCGAGCACATGGCCGCGTTCGCGCGCCTTGCGCAGCTCGAAAATCGTGCGGCGGGTCACCACCTCGCGGCGGTGCTCCAGGAAGACCGTGATCAGGTCCTTCAGGTTGCACAGCTTGGGCTGACCGTCGATCAGCGCCACCATGTTCATGCCGAAGCTGTCCTGCAGCTGCGTCTGCTTGTACAGGTTGTTCAGCACGACCTCGGGCACTTCGCCGCGCTTCAACTCGATCACCACGCGCATGCCGGACTTGTCGCTCTCGTCCTGGATGTGGCTGATGCCGTCGATCTTCTTCTCGTGGACGAGTTCGGCGATGCGCTCCAGCAGCGTCTTCTTGTTGACCTGGTAGGGAATCTCGTCAACGATGATGGCCTGACGCGCGCCCTTGTCGATGTCCTCGAAGTGGACCTTCGCGCGCATCACGATCTTGCCGCGGCCGGTGCGATAACCGTCGCGCACGCCGCTGATGCCGTAGATGATGCCGGCGGTCGGGAAGTCCGGCGCCGGGATGATTTCCATCAGCTCATCGATCGAGCAGTCGGGGTTCTTCAGCGAATGCAGGCAGGCGTCCACAACCTCGTTCAGGTTGTGCGGCGGGATGTTGGTGGCCATGCCCACCGCAATGCCGGTCGAGCCGTTGATCAGCAGATTGGGCAGGCGCGTCGGCAGGACATGCGGTTCCTTGTGGCTGCCGTCGTAGTTGGGGCCGAAGTCGACGGTGTCCTTGTCGATGTCAGCCAGCAACTCGTGCGCGATCTTGTCGAGGCGGATTTCGGTGTACCGCATGGCCGCGGCGTTATCCCCGTCGACCGAGCCGAAGTTGCCCTGGCCGTCGATCAGCATGTGACGCAAGCTGAAAGGCTGCGCCATGCGCACAATCGTGTCGTAAATGGCCGAGTCGCCGTGTGGGTGATATTTACCCATCGTCTCACCCACGGCCTGCGCACTCTTGCGGTACTTGGCGTTGTAGGTGTTGCCCATCTCGTTCATCGCGTAGAGCACGCGGCGGTGGACCGGCTTCAAGCCGTCCCGGGCATCGGGCAGGGCGCGCCCGACGATCACGCTCATCGCGTAATCCAGGTAAGAACGCCGCATCTCCTCTTCGAGGCTGATGGGCAAGGTTTCCTTGGCGAACTGGGTCATGCGCATGGGGCGGCTGATGCTCTGGGCATCAACCGGCTTTTATTGATATGGCCGAAAGGAAAGATTCTAAGTGCCAGGATGATGTCGCAGCCGTGCAACAGCGTCACAACGCCCTGCGAAGGGCGCCGCCACAATGCATTTGTCTGAATGCCTGCGTGGCACAATGTTTGGGTCCCTGGGAGAAACCCGCATGCACTGTTTTCTTTTCTGGAAACACTGCCGCGTGGGATTCACTGAGGTTTTGTTGAAGTACCAAAGGACACTCGCAGGGCAACTGCGGCAAATCCGTGAGAGGAGAATCATGAAGAAATTGAATCGTGTGGCGTCGCTCTTTGCAGTCGCTGTTGTTGCAGCCTCGGGCGCATCCGCCCAGACCGTTGACAACTGGCGCGCCGCTGACAACGCCACCGTGTGGAAGAACGGCACCAACGAACTGTGCTGGCGCGATGCCAACTGGACGCCGGCTACGGGCGTCAAGGGCTGCGACGGCGTGCCCGTGCCGCCCCCGCCACCTGCCATTCAGGCCTCGGCTCCGGCCGCGCCGGTTGTGCAGCCTCCGCCTCCCCCGCCGCCGGCTCCGAAGCCAGTGCCTGTCAGCGAGAAGATCACCTACAACGCTGACGCGCTGTTCGACTTCGACAAGGCTGTGCTCAAGCCCGAAGGCAAGGCCAAGCTGGATGACCTGGTCGAGAAGATCAGCCATGTGACGCTGGAAGTCATCATCGCCGTCGGCCATACCGACGCGATCGGCTCCGACGCCTACAACCAGAAGCTGTCGGTCCGCCGCGCTGAATCGGTCAAGGCCTACCTGGTGGGCAAGGGCATCGAGAAGAACCGCGTGTACACCGAAGGCAAGGGCAAGAAGCAGCCCGTCGCCGACAACAAGACGGAAGCGGGCCGCGCCCAGAACCGTCGCGTTGAAATCGAAGTCGTCGGGACGCACACCGTCATCAAGTGATCTGGCACGGCGCTCCAATGCGCCGCTGCTGGTGACCAAACCCCGCTCGGGCTCACGCTCCAGCGGGGTTTTTTTATGATGGAGATCAATCAAGATGAACGCTGAAGTCAACGCCGACCCGGCTGAGCTCGCCAAGTTCGGCGAGCTGGCCCACCGCTGGTGGGACCCCGAAAGCGAGTTCAAGCCGCTGCACCAGATCAACCCCTTGCGCCTGAACTGGATCGATGGGCTGAGCCCCCTGGCTGGCAAGACGGTGCTCGACGTCGGTTGTGGCGGCGGCATCCTGACCGACTCGATGGCGCGCCGCGGCGCCAAGGCCCTGGGCATTGATCTGTCCACGAAGCCTTTGAAGGTGGCACAACTGCATGCGATGGAAGCCGGCACCGAGAACGTCGAATACCGCGAGATCGCGGTTGAGGCCTTGGCGGCCGAGCGCCCCGCGTCCTTCGACGTCGTCACTTGTATGGAGATGCTGGAGCATGTGCCCGATCCGGCCTCGATCGTGAATGCGCTGTCGCAGCTCGTGAAACCCGGCGGCTGGGTGTTCCTGTCGACGCTGAACCGCAATGTGAAGAGCTTCCTGCTCGCCATCGTCGGCGCCGAGTACGTGCTCAAGATGCTGCCGGCCGGCACGCATGAATACGCGCGCTTCATCAAGCCGAGTGAGTTGGCCGGCATGTGCCGCGCTTCAGGGCTGGAGCTGCATTCGAGCAAGGGCCTCAGCTACAACCCGCTGACCCAGGTCTACAAGCTCGGCGGCGACACGGATGTGAACTATCTGATCGCCTGCCGCAAGCCGGGCTGACCACCGTGATCCTGTTTGACCTCGATGGCACGCTGGTCGACAGCGCGCCCGATCTGGGCGGCGCGGCCAACGCGATGCTGCGTGCGCGCGGCTTGCCCGAGTTGCCGCTTTCGGTGTTCCGGCCGCATGGCGGCTCGGGCGCGCGCGGCATGGTCGGCACCGCTTTTGGCGTGACGGCGGCGCATCCCGAGTTCGAGGCGCTCAAGGCCGAATGGTTCTCTCATTACGAGCCGCGGCTGCTGCAGGAGACGCGGCTGTTTGCCGAGGTCGAGGCCATGCTCGATGCGCTTGCCGGCAAGGCGCTGCGCATCGGCATCGTCACCAACAAGGCCGAACGCTATGCCCACCCGGTTTGCGATGGCCTGGGGCTAACGCCACGCGCCAGCGTCATCATCGGGGGCGACACCACGCCGCATCGCAAGCCGCATCCCGCGCCGCTGCTGGAGGCCGCGCGCCGCGCTGGCATCGATCCCGCGCAATGCGTGTACGTCGGCGACGACGAGCGCGACATGATGGCCGGCCGCGCCGCCGGCATGCGCACCATCGCCGTGGCCTGGGGCTATCTGGGCACCGGCAAGCCGATCGGCGAGTGGCCGGCCGACGCGATCATCGAGTCGCCGCTGCAGTTGCTTATGGCCCTCGCCTGAGACGGAATGAGCGCGGCGCGCGGCGCCGGCGCTACAGTCACGGACATGACGACGACAAACACGAGACTGGCCGGCCACGCGCTGGTGGAAGCGCTGATTGCGCAAGGCGTGGACACGACCTTCGGCGTGCCCGGTGAAAGCTTTCTGGCCGTGCTCGACGGCTTCCACGAGCATCACGACAAGATCCGTTTCATTGCCTGCCGGCAAGAGGGCGGCGCCTCCTTCATGGCCGAGGCACAAGGCAAGCTGACAGGCCGACCCGGCATCTGCTTCGTGACGCGCGGCCCGGGCGCCACCAATGCCTCGATCGGCCTGCATACGGCCTTCCAGGATTCCACGCCGATGATCCTGTTCATCGGCCAGGTGGCCAGCGACCAGCGTGATCGCGAGGCCTTCCAGGAGGTGGACTACCGCCAGATGTTCGGCCCCGGCACGCTCGGCATGGCCAAGTGGGTTGGCGAGGTGCATGACCCGCATCGCCTGCCCGAATACGTGGCGCGAGCCTTCCACACGGCCATGCAGGGGCGCCCCGGCCCCGTCGTGCTCGTGCTGCCCGAAGACATGCTCACGCAGGCCACCAGCGCGCCGGTGCTGCCGCGTGTGGAACCTGCCCTGGCCTGGCCCGCGCCGGCCGATCTTGCGAGCCTGCGCGAGCGCCTGCTGGCTGCGAAGAAGCCCTTTGTGATCGCCGGCGGCGGCGGCTGGACGCCTGCCGCCTGCGGCGCGCTTCAAGCCTTTGCCGAAGACTGGCAATTGCCGGTCGGCTGCGCCTTCCGCTTCCAGGATCTGTTCGACAACCGCCATCCGCTCTACGCCGGTGATGTGGGCATCGGCATCAATCCCAAGCTCGCGCAGCGCGTCCGCGATGCCGACCTGATCATTGCGGTCGGCCCACGCCTGGGCGAGATGACGACCAGCGGCTACACGCTGCTGCAAGCGCCTCGCCCTGCGCAGCAACTGGTCCACATCCACGCCGGTGCCGAAGAACTCGGCCGCGTCTACACCGCCGATCTGATGATCAACGCCAGCATGGCGTGCGCCGCGCCCGCGCTGGCCACGCTGGCTGCGCCAAAGGAAGTGAGCTGGGCCGCATGGACCGAAGCCGCGCATGCCGATTACGAAGCCAATCTCGTGCAGAAGCCGGTCACGCCGATGGACATGACCGAGGTGGTCAAGGTGCTGGGCACGCTGATGCCCGAAGGCACGATCTACACGAACGGCGCCGGCAATTACAGCGGATGGCTGCATCGCTTTCATCAGTACACCGGCCTGCATCAGCATGGCAAGAACCAGCTGGCGCCGACCTCCGGCGCGATGGGCTATGGCGTGCCGGCTGCCGTCGCAGCGGCGATCCTGCAGGACCGCTGGGTCGTCAACATCGCCGGTGACGGCGACTTCCTCATGACCGGCCAGGAGCTGGCCACGGCCACGGGCTACGGCGCCAGGAAGCTGATCAGCATCGTGGTGGACAACGGCACCTACGGCACCATCCGCATGCATCAGGAGCGCGAGTACCCGGGCCGCGTCTCGGGCAGCGATCTGTTCAATCCCGACTTCGCCGCGCTGGCACGCGCCTATGGCTGGGCGGCCGGCACGGTGGTCGAGATCAGCGAGGCTTTCGAGCCGGCCCTGCGCGCGGCGCTGGCGGCAGACAAGCCCACGCTGATCCATCTGCGCCTGTCGAGCGATGTGTCCACCAGCCGCACGACGCTCACGGCTTTGCGGGCTGCTGCGCTGAAGTAACTCAATACCTCCATTCAGTTTCCGGAACGCAGAGGGCGCAAAGGGACGCAGAGTTCGCAGAGTATTGGCTTCAAACTCTCTGCGGCCTTTGCGTCCCTTTGCGTCCCTTTGCGTCCCTTTGCGCCCTCTGCGTTCCGGAAATTCCGTATTTCCACGCGGACCACTGAAGCGACAATCGAGCCATGCAAGAAATAACTTTTGAATTGCGCGGCGAGTTCATCCCCGTGGACAGCCTGCTCAAGGCCACGGGCGTGGCCGAAAGCGGCGGGCGCGCCCGCATGATGGTGGTCGAGGGCCTCGTCACCGTCGACGGCCAACCCGAGAGCCGCAAGACCGCCAAGATCCGCGCGGGCCAGATCGTTCGCGTACCCGATGTGACGATCAACGTCGTGGCATGAGCGCCGCGTTCTCGACCTGCGATTTCTGCGATGCCCACAAGGCAGACGCGAGCGGCGCCTTTCGCGTGCTGCCCGCCGGAATGCGCAGTTATGGCGGCAAGACGTCTTTCTCCGGCCAAGTCGCGACCGTCAAGTGCTACGAGGACAACAGCCTGGTCAAGGCGGCGGTCGAAAGTCCGGGGCAGGGCCGCGTGCTGGTGATCGACGGCGCGGGCTCGCTTCAGCGCGCGCTGCTCGGGGGCAACCTCGCTGCGGCCGCCGTGAAGAACGGCTGGGCCGGGCTTGTGATCCATGGCTGCGTGCGCGATCTGACGGAACTGCGTGCGGCCGCCGTCGGCATTCTCGCGCTGGGCAACGTGCCGATGCCGACCGAACGAAAAGCCCAGGGGCAGGGCGACCTGCCGGTCCTGGTGCTGGGCGTCTGGGTGCGGCCCGGCGATTGGCTTTATGCCGATGAAGACGGCACCGTGATCAGCGCCGCAGCGCTGGAGTCCTGAGCCTTACCGCGAGCTGAAAACGTTCACGGCCTCGACCAGGATGCCGGCTTGCTGCTTCAGGCGATCCGCGGCGGAGGAGGATTCCTGCACCAGCGAGGCGTTTTGCTGCGTCATCTGGTCCAGACGCGTCACCGCGACATTGACCTGGCTGATGCCGCTCGACTGTTCCCGCGTGGCATCGCTGATCTCGTTGATCAGCTGGTTGACGCGGTTGACCTGGTCGACGATCTCGCCCATCGATCGGCCTGCATGCTCCACAAGATGGGCGCCGGCCTCCACCTTGTCCACGCTGTCGCTGATCAGCGTCTTGATTTCCTTCGCCGCTGAAGCGCTGCGCTGTGCCAGGTTTCGCACCTCACCGGCGACCACCGCGAAGCCGCGACCCTGTTCGCCCGCGCGCGCGGCTTCAACCGCGGCGTTGAGCGCCAGGATGTTGGTCTGGAAGGCGATGCCGTCGATCACGCCGATGATGTCCGAGATCTTCTTGCTCGACGCGGTGATGTCGTTCATCGTGCCCGTCATTTGCCCCACCACGTCACCGCCCCGCGCGGCCGCCAGGCTGGCCGCGCTGGCCAGTTGAGCGGCCTGGTGCGCGGTGTCGGCGTTGTTCTTGACCGTGGCCGTCATCTGCTCCATGGAACTGGCGGTTTCTTCCAGGCTGGCCGCAGCTTGTTCGGTCCGCGAGCTGAGATCCAGGTTGCCGCTGGAGATCTCGGCGCTGACATGGCGCACGCCCGAGATCTGGCCGGAGACATCGTCCACCAGCGAGCGCAGGTTCAAGCCCGCCTGATTCACGGCCCGCAGGATCATGCCGATTTCATCCACGCGATTGAGCACGACGTTCTCGCCCGGCTGGCCGGAGGCGACACTGAGGGCCTGGCGCTTGACCTGTTGAAGCGGGCGGGCGATCTGCGCTTCGAGCCACCCGGCCACGAGGGCCGTCACGACCAGGACCGCGGCGGCCAACCCTGCCTCGGCCATGCCGTCGAGACCCGCGAGGGCGGCTGCGGCGATGCTGGTCATCGCGAGAGCTCCCAGGCCGCAGCGCAGGCGCCAGCGGACTGGCATGGTCTGGAGAATGGAGGTCCAGGACATGATGCCGGTGCGGACGATCAAGCCTTGATGGAATGCCTGGCTGCCGGCGCGGTTCTCGCGAAAATCTGCATAGAGCTTTTCGGTGGCGGCAATCTCGGCCCGGCTCGGCTTGGTGCGCACCGACATATAGCCCATCACCTTGCCGCCCCGCACCACCGGCGCGGCATTGGCGCGCACCCAGTAGTGGTCGCCGTCCTTGCGGCGGTTCTTGACCAGTGCGGTCCAGGATTCCCCTGCCTTCAGCGTGGCCCACATGTCGGCGAAGGCCTGGGGCGGCATGTCCGGGTGGCGCACCATGTTGTGAGGTTGGCCCAGCACCTCGTCGCGCTCAAAGCCGCTGACCGCGATAAAAGCTGCATTGGCGTAGGCGATATGGCTTTGGGTGTCCGTTGTGGACATCAGGGTGGCATCGGCTGGGAAATCGTATTCGCGCTGGGTGACGGGGAGATTGGCTCGCATGGGTAGCCCTTTGTAATGAGTGAACCCGAGCAAACTAGGGGGTGCCCGTGGTCTCACGCATTGGAGTTCGGCGATCCCATTTGTGGCCTTGATCTGCCGCCAGCGGACCCTGAATTGAGGGAGCGATGCGGGCCGCCATGGCCCTGATCAAGTCGGCCGGTTCAGCGGTTCGACAGCCAGCCCGCCAGTTCCTGCGCCGGCATGGCGCGCGCGAACAACCAGCCTTGGGCGACCTCACAACCCATGTCCAGCAGGGCCTGGCGCTGGCCGGGCGTCTCCACACCTTCGGCCACCACCGTCAGGCTCAGCGAGCGACCGATGCCGACGATGGCTGCGGCCAGCGCGCGGTCGTTCGCATCGGTCTCCAGATCGCGCACAAAGCTGCGGTCCAGCTTGAGTTCGGTGACGGGCAGCCGCTTCAGATAGGACAGGCTCGAATAGCCGGTACCGAAATCATCGACCGACAGCCGCACGCCCATCGCGTCGAGGAGCTGCAACTGGTCGCGCGCATGTTCGTCGTCCTCCAGCATCAAGCGCTCGGTCACTTCGAGCGTCAGATCCTGCGCCTGCAAGCCGTGACGCCTGAGCAGGGCCGCCACATCGCCGGCCAGATCGTCCAGGCGGAAACGCGGCGGCGAGACGTTGACTGCCAGCGTCGGCACCGGCACGCCCGCCGCGCGCCAAACCGCCAGTTGCTCGCAGGCTGCGGCCAGCACCCACGCGTCGATCGCCGTGATCAGGCCTGCCTCTTCGGCCACCGGGATGAACACGTCGGGCGCCACGGGGCCCAGTTCCTCATCGGTCCAGCGCAGCAAGGCTTCCACGCCACGCAAGACGCCGTCGGAGAGGCTGACCTTGGGCTGGAAGTTCAGGCGGAAGCCGTTGAGGCGCAGCGCGCGCCGCAAACCGGCCTCAATGCGCAGGCGCCGGTCCAACTGCTGGTTCATGGCCTGGTGGAAGAAGCGCGTGCAGTCGCGGCCCGCGCCCTTGGCGCCGTACATGGCCAGATCGACGTTCTTCATGAGCACGTCGAGCTCGCTGCCATCGTCCGGAAAGACCACGATGCCGATGCTTGCAGTCAGCTTGACCTCGACGCCGCTCTCTGGCCCGGACAGCAGCAGCGGCGTGCGGATCTGTGCGTGCAGGCGGCTCGCCATCGCCTGCGCCTCGACCGGGCCGCAACCGGGCAGCACCAGCACGAATTCATCGCCGCCCTGGCGGGCCAGCGTGTCCGTGGCGCGCAGCACGCTTTGCAGCCGCTTGCCGAGCTCGCACAGCAGGCGGTCGCCGCTGCCGTGGCCTTGCGAATCGTTGAAGGTCTTGAAGCGGTCGATATCGAGCAGCAGCAGGGCGCCTTGCGTGCCCATGTGCAAGGCCATTTGCAGGGCTTGCCGCGCACGGTCGGCAAACAGGCTGCGGTTGGGCAGGCCGGTCACGCTGTCGTACGAAGCCAGGTGCTCGATGCGGCGCTCATGCTCGGCATGGCGCAGTGCGATCTGGCACAGGTGCACGCAGGCCTGGACCATCGCGCGATGCAAGGGCTCGACCGGACGCGGCTGGCGGTAGTACAGCGCGAAAGTGGCGGCCACCTGGCCGGCGGCATCGAAGATCGGCGTGGACCAGCAGGCCGCCAGACCGAAAGCCTGGGCCAGCCCGCGGTAGTCTTCCCACAGCGGGTCGCTCGCGATATCGCTGACCTCCACCGACTCGCCGCGCCAGGCCGCCGTGCCGCAGGAACCGGCCCTGGGGCCGATCGGCGCATTCTCGATGGCGATGCTGAATTCCTTGGGCAGGCTGGGCGCCGCCATCGGATGCACGCGGCCTGCGGCATCAATGGTCAACACCGTGCAGATCACGCCGGGCGCCAAGGCCTCCATGCGTTCGCAGAGCAAGACCATGATCCGTTCAAGCGGCAGGCTCAGCGCGACGGCCTCCAGCACCTCGCGCTGCAAGGCATCGATGGTGGTCGGGCTGGCGCTGTTGGACCCGCCGGACGGCGAGGACGGGGTCTTGGTTTCGACGGTGCTTGGCGACATCGAGATCCCACTGCGTGAGGGTTGACGCTGATTCTGCTGCGCGAGCCAAGTCAGCTTACAGGCATGCACGCCCGGCGTCTCGTTCGATCGCGATATTCGCCCGTCTTGTTGCACCAATCGCCCAGCGTTGTCTCAGGGACGCCGAATTCGGTTTCCCCACTCTTGATGAAGACGGCGGCGCTGCCTCAGGAAAAGAGGCTCAGCAGTCGATCGAGTCCGCCCGCGTTGATCGCCACCATCGCCTGCTCGCGCACGCGCGGCTTGGCGTGGTACGCAACCGAGAGGCCGGCCGCGCCCATCATCGGCAGATCGTTTGCGCCATCGCCCACCGCGATCGCTTGCGTGGGCGTACAGCCGATTTCAGCGCAGCATTGCAGCAGCATGCGGCGTTTTTCCTCGCCGTCGCAGATGTCGCCCCAAGGCTGCGTGCGCAGGCCGCCCGTCAACTGGCCATCAATGATCTCAAGCTCGTTCGAGCGCACGAAATCCATGCCCAGGTGCGCGGCCACATGCCGCGTGAAATAGGTGAAGCCGCCCGAGACCAGCACGAGCTTCAAGCCCGCGAGCTTCAGCACCGAGCACAGCTCACGCGCGCCCGGGTTGAATTGCAGGCGCTCATCCAGCACTGTTTGCAGCGCCGCTTCAGGCACACCCTTGAGCAACGCCAGCCGGCGCCGCAGGCTGTCTTTGAAGTCGGTGATCTCGCCGCGCATGGCGGCCTCGGTGATCGCCGCCACCTCGGCCTTCTTGCCCGCCACCGCCGCGATCTCGTCAATGCATTCGATGCTGATCAGCGTCGAGTCCATGTCGAAGGCGGCGAGCTTGAAGTCGCTGAGAACGAGGGGTGGTGTGAAGCCTCGCGTGATGAGATCGGGAGCGAATTCGGTGGGCGTGTTCATATCAACCAGTTTTCAAGGCGCAGGCCGGGCACGCACGCAAATTCGGCGTCGGCGCTGACGAGCGTGGCGTCGAGCGCCAAAGCGTGGGCGGCGATCAGGGTGTCGTTCGCGCCGATGGGCGTGCCCGCGCTTTCAAGCGTTCGGCGCAATTCGGCATAGGGTTCGGCAATTGCGCTGTCCAGAGGGAAGAGCTCCATCAACTCCAGCGTCTCTTCATAACGGCGCTGCCAGCGCGGATGGGACTTGCGACGCAGGCCGAAGCGCAGTTCACATTGCACGACGACGCTCAAGCCTATGCGGGCCGGCGAGCTGGCCTGCAAGAGGCTCACCACGCGCGTCATGGCCGGCCCTTCGGGCGTTTGCATCAGGGCTGAGATGATGTTGGTATCGAGAAGGTAGAGCGCCATGGATCAGTCATCAGGCCCGTCGAGCACGATGTCGTCCAGAGGCAGCAGACCCTCGTCCACATCAGGAAATTCTTCGTCGATCGGCCCTTCGGCGGCCCACCGTTTCAGCGCCGCGAGCACGGCCTGCGCCGAACCCTTCTCATACTTCGGCTGAATCGCCTCGATGATCAACCGGTCGCCGTCGCGCGTCATCACGGCCTCGGTGCCAGGCAGCTCGAATTCACGCGGGATGCGCACGGCCTGGTTCGCGCCATTGCGGAACAGGCGCACATGCCGCGCTTGTCGTTCAACCTCGTAGCGGACAGTAGGTTCCTCGGCATTGGGCATGATCGTCTCCCGGGTACAGCAGGGGTTTCAGTCTAGCCTATGCCTTGGCATATGTCTAAGAGTTCTGGGCGACCGGCTTGCCGAGCAGGCGCAGCACCTCGCGGATCGCCTGGGCGCGGTCCTTGGGGTCGGCCAGCGCTTTCTCAATGCGCAGCTTGTCGTTGCCAACGAGCTTGATGTTGCGGTTCTTCTGCACCAGTTCGATCACGCGCATCGCGTCGATCGGCGGGTTGGGGCGGAAGTTGATGTTCATGATCGCGGCCGAGGCGTCAATCTTGGCCACACCATACGGCTTGGCCAGCACGCGCAGGCGGTGCGTGTCGAAGAGCGTCTGCCCTTGCGGGGGCAGCTTGCCAAAACGGTCGGTGATCTCTTCGAGCATCGCGTCGATCTGCTCGGGCTTCTCGGCCGTGGCCAGGCGCTTGTAAAGCGAGAGCCGCACCTGCACATCGCCGCAATACACATCGGGCAGCAGCGCCGGCGCGTGCAGATTGATCTCGGTGGTGGCCGACAGCGGCGACAGCAGATCCGGTTCCTTGCCGGCCTTCAGCGAGCGCACGGCTTCCGAGAGCATGTCGTTGTAGAGCTGGAAGCCGACCTCCATCATGTTGCCGCTCTGGTGCTCGCCCAGCACCTCGCCCGCGCCGCGGATTTCGAGGTCATGCATGGCGAGGTAGAAGCCGGCGCCGAGTTCTTCCATGTTCTGGATCGCATCCAGGCGTTGCGCCGCCTGCTTGGTCAGGCCCTGGATGTCGGGCACGCACAGGTAGGCATAAGCCTGGTGGTGCGAGCGACCGACGCGGCCGCGCAACTGGTGCAATTGCGCGAGGCCGAACTTGTCGGCGCGGCTGATGATGATGGTGTTGGCCTGCGGCACGTCGATGCCGGTCTCGATGATGGTCGAGCACAGCAGCACATTGTGTTTGCCGGCCACGAACTCGCGCATCACGCGCTCCAGGTCGCGCTCCGGCATCTGGCCGTGGGCCACCACGATGCGTGCTTCGGGCACGAGTTCCTCAAGCTTCTGCTTGCGGTTCTCGATCGTCTCGACCTCGTTGTGCAGGAAGTAGATCTGTCCGCCGCGCTTCAACTCGCGCAGCACTGCCTCGCGAATCGTGCCGCTGCTCTCGGCGCGCACAAAGGTCTTGATCGCCAGACGGCGCTGCGGGGCCGTGGCGATAACGCTCAAATCGCGCAGACCCTCAAGCGCCATGCCCAGAGTGCGCGGGATCGGCGTCGCGGTCAGCGTCAGCACGTCGACCTCGGCGCGCATCGCCTTCATCGCCTCCTTGTGGCGCACGCCGAAACGGTGTTCCTCGTCGATCACCAGCAGGCCCAGGCGCGCGAACTTCACGTCGGCCGAGAGCAGCTTGTGCGTGCCGATCACGATGTCGAGCGTGCCGTCGGCCAGGCCTTCCATCGCGGCCTTGATCTCCTTGGCCGAGCGGAAGCGGCTCATCTCGGCCACGCGGATCGGCCATTTGCCGAAGCGGTCGCTGATGTTCTGGAAATGCTGCTCGGCCAGCAAGGTGGTGGGCGCCAGGATCGCGACCTGCTTGCCGCCCATCACGGCCACGAAGGCAGCGCGCAGCGCGACCTCGGTCTTGCCGAAGCCCACATCGCCGCAGACCAGACGGTCCATTGGCTTCGGCGAGATCATGTCCTGAATCACCGCGTGGATCGCAGCGCGCTGATCGGGCGTTTCCTCGAAGCCGAAGCTGGCGGCAAAGGCTTCGTAATCATGCGGCGAGTAGCGGAAGGCGTGGCCTTCGCGCGCGGCTCGGCGAGCGTAGAGATTGAGCAGCTCGGCTGCCGTGTCGCGCACTTGTTCAGCGGCGCGACGCTTGGCCTTTTCCCACTGGCCGGAGCCGAGGCGGTGCAGCGGGGCTTCCTCGGCGCTCACGCCGGTGTAGCGGCCGATCAGGTGCAACTGCGCGACCGGCACGTAGAGCGTGGCCTTGTCCGCGTATTCGAGATGCAGGAACTCGCTCGGGCCGTCACCGAGGTCGATGTGGATCAGCCCTTGATAGCGACCAATGCCATGGTTCACATGCACGACCGGGTCGCCGACCTTCAGCTCGGACAGGTCCTTGATCAGCGCATTGACGTCGGAGACCTGCTCCTGCTTGCGGCGCTTGCGCGTGGTCGGCGTGGTGGCGAAGAGCTCGGTCTCGGTGAAGAGCTGCAGCTCATGCTCGCCATCGCGCCAGAAAAAGCCGGCGGCCAGCGGCGCGACCGTGATGGCCACGCGTTCGTCGCTGGCCTCGAATTCGGCAATGCTGGCAAACGTGGGCAGATCGATGCGGCTGTCGCGCAGCAGTTCGAGCAGGCTCTCGCGGCGGCCTTCGCTCTCGGCCAGGATCAGCACGCGCTGCTTCGTCTCCTGCAGATGCGCGGCCAGGCGGGCCAGGGGTTCTTGCGCACCGCGCTCCACGCTCACATCGGGCAGCGGGCGCGCGTAGTCGACGGGCTCGAGCCCGCGCACGGCCAGCACGGCATGCGTGTGCGTGAGCCCGAAGAACTCCTCGATCTTCAGATAGATCTCCTCGGGCGGCAGGATCGGCCGCTCGGGGTCGTGCTGCATGAAGCGGTGGCGCTCGCGGGTGTCGGTCCAGAAGCGGTTCAGCGCCTCATCGACCTCGCCATGCAGGGCCAGCGCGCAATCGGCGCCGAGGAACTCGAAGATCGAGGCGGTCTGCTCGAAGAAGATTGGCAGGTAGTACTCGATGCCGCCGGTGGCGATGCCCTGGTCGATGTCCTTGTAGAGGCGGGCGCGCGTCGGGTCGCCCTCCATCTTCTCGCGCCAGCGCGAGCGGAAAGCCTTGCGCGCCGCTTCGTCCATCGGGAACTCGCGGCCCGGCAGCAAGCGCACGGCCGGCACTGGGTAGAGGCTGCGCTGGCTGTCGGGATCGAAGGTGCGGATCGAATCGACCTCGTCACCGAACAGGTCCACGCGGTAGGGCACGTTCGAGCCCATCGGGAACAGGTCGATCAGGCCGCCCCGCACCGCGTACTCGCCGGGCTGCACGACCTGGCTCACGTTCGAGTAGCCGGCCAGCGCCAACTGGCGCTTCAGGCTGCCTTCGTCGAGCTTCTGCTTCTGCTTGAAATTGAAGGTCGTACCGGCAAGGAAGCTCGGTGGCGCCAGCCGTGTCAGCGCAGTGGTGGCCGGCAGCAGCACCACGTCGACTTCGCGCTGGTCGGCTGGCTTGCCCTGGCCTTGCAAAAGCATCCACAGCGTGGCGAGGCGCTCGGAGATCAGGTCCTGGTGCGGGCTGAAGCTGTCGTAGGGCAGGGTTTCCCAGTCGGGAAAGACGGCTACGCGCAAGCTCGGCGCAAACACCTTGAGCTCGGCCTCGAGCCGCTGCGTATCGCCCGGCTCGGCCGTGATGATGGCGGTGATGCGGCCGGCTTCGAGCTGGCTCGTGGCAAAGCGCGCGAGCAACAGCGCATCGGCCGAACCCGTAGGGCGCGGCTGGGTGAATTTCTTGCCGGGGGCGATCAGCGGTAAATCCATGGCTACAAATGACAACAGCCCCGGGAAGGGGCTTCGGGGCGATTGTAGGGAGGCATGGCATGCTTGCGCTTGAGGAAGGGAATATTGATGACACTGAAAGTCGGCATCTATCTGTTCGACGAGGTCGAGGTGCTCGACTTCGCCGGACCTTTCGAGGTGTTCTCGACCGCCTCGCGCATGGCCGAGCGTGACAACGTGCCGCGGCCGTTCGCGGTCTCCACGCTGGGGCCGAGCACCAGGCCGGTCAAGGCGCGCGCCGGCATGCAGGTCGTGCCGCAGCACACGCTGGCGCGGCATCCGGAGTTCGACGTGCTGATCGTGCCCGGCGGTGTCGTCACGGCGGAGCTGGCGCGCGAAGGCCTGTCCGACTGGCTGGTGCGCCAGAGCCTGCAATTGAAGGTGCTGGCCTCGATCTGCACAGGGGCCTTTCTGCTTGAGAAAGCCGGCCTGCTGAACGAGCGCGAGGTGATCACGCATTGGGAGGACATCGACGAGCTGAAGGCCGCGGCGCGCGCCTCCGGCTCTTTGGCGCAAGTGCTCAGCAATCAACGCTGGGTCGAGGCCAAGCCCTGGGTCCATCACGGCGGCAAATGCCGGCTGTTCAGCTCGGCGGGGATCTCGGCCGGCATCGATCTTTCATTGCATCTGGTCTCGGAGTTAGCCTCGCCGGAGCTGGCGCTGCGCACCGCACGCCAGATGGACTACGACTGGCGCGGCGCCAATGGCGGCATGGTGCAGCCGGGGCTGGGGATGTAGCCTGTCCCGGCGGATATGCAGTCTGTCGCACGGCGCGTGCGGGTGATCGGGCACCTGCCTACATTCGGCGCACTTATTGGAGGAGCCCACCATGCAACACCGACTGCCTGCCGCCCTGATCTGCACCCTCGGCCTTTCGCTCGGCGTCTTGAGCGGCTGCGCCGCCGCCGACGGCTTCAATGCCGGCATTGAATTCCAGGACAAGACCACGATGGCTGACGTCGGCCTGCCCAGTTATCCCGGCGCAGTGCTGCGGCACGACAACGACGATGAAGACAGCGATCGCCATGACGGCAAGGGCAACAAGAAGGACAAGGCCGCCTTCGGCATGAGCCTGTGGGGCGGCAGCTTCGGATTGAAGCTCCAGATCATGAAGTTCCACAGCGAGGACTCGATCGATCAGGTTTCCGACTTCTACCGCCAGGCGATGGCGCACTACGGCAAGGTGCTCGATTGCAGCGTGACCACGCCCGACGACGATGCCGACCGCGAAAGCCGCAAGCTCTCGCTGCGCTGCGACCGCTCCGACCGCAAGGAAGGCAAGCGTGTCTACAAGGTCGGCACCGACAAGAACCATTTCCGCCTCGTCTCGATGCAGCGCGAAGGCAAGGGCGTGGATTTCCAGATCGTGAACCTGGCGGTCAATACCGACTGACAAGGCTGACAGAACTGACGGGAGCGCCGCTCTAAGATGAGGGCATGCAGCTGACACGCCTTGCCCCCGTCGTTCTGGTTTCTCTGCTGAGCGCTTGTGCGCTGGCGCCGTTCGGTGAAAAGCCGCTCGAGCCGCAAGCGGTCGCCCAGGCTGATGCGGCGGTGCAGAAGTTCATCGACACCGAGCAGATGCCGGGCGGCGTGCTGTGGATTGAACGGGCCGGCGTGAGCCACCACCGCGCTTTCGGCGTGAAAGCCGCAGGCGGCGCGGAGCCCGTCACCGAAGACACGGTGTTTGACGCCGCATCGCTCACCAAGGCCACGGTCACCGCCACGCTGGTGCAGCGCCTGCGCGAGCGCGGCTTGCTGGACATGGAAGCGCCGCTGTCCACCTATCTGCCCGGCTGCGGTACGGCCGATTTCGCGCGCATCACGCTGCGCCAATTGCTGACCCACAGCTCTGGCCTGCCGCCCGATCTGCGCGCCAGCGATCCCTTCATGAGCGGGCCCGATCCGGTCTTCGTTCAACTGCCGGAGAGCGAACGTCGAGCACGCATCGACGCCGCGCTGGCTCGTGCCTCCGTGCAGCCGCTGGAGGCCGCGCCGGGGACGCATTTCCGCTATTCGGACCTGAACTTCGTGCTGCTCGGCGAGATCCTGGCGCGCGTTTCCGGCAAGCCTTTGCAGGAACTGGCGAAGACTGAAATCTTTGAGCCGCTGGGCATGAAGCACAGCGCCTATCTGCCGCTTCAATCGGGCGTTAGCAGATCTGACATTGCGCCGACCGGCTTGGCCGGTCCGACCCACGAAACGCTGCTGCGCGGCGAGGTGCACGATCCGACAGCCCGCCGCATGGGCGGTGTAGCCGGCCACGCCGGCCTGTTCACCACCGCCACCGATCTGGCGCGTCTGGCCCGCATGCTGCTCAACGATGGCGTCAGCGATGAGGGCCGCCGTTATCTCTCACACGAAAGCATCGTGCTGCTTGAAACGCCGCAATCGCCGCCCGGCGTGGCGGATCTGCGCAGCCTCGGCTGGGACATCGCCACGCCGTTCTCACGGCCACGTGGCAGCCTCTATCCGGTGGGGAAAAGCTTCGGCCATACCGGCTTCACCGGCTGCTCGTTCTGGCTCGATCCCGGCAGCCGCAGCTTCTACATCCTGATGGCCAACCGCGTGAACGAGCCGCACCCGACCAACACGCTGCCGCTTTACGCCGAGCTCGGCACCCTGGCCGCGCAGGCCGCCGGACTCAAGTCTGCTGGATCGGAATGACGCGCGCCTTCCGGCCCACAGCCTCGCGAGCGCGCAGCTGGCCGCAGCCGCCGTCCACGTCCTGACCGGCCGAATCGCGCAGCTTCGTCAGCACGCCGCGTTGATGCAGGTGCTCCGCGATCGCCCGCGCACGTTCCCATGAGGGGCGCTTGAAGGCGAGGTCAGGAATCGTGTTGTACGGGATCATGTTCAGCACGCCGTACTTGCCCTTGAGCAGCGCGACGATGCCGTCCATTTCGTCCTCACCGTCGTTGACGCCTTCGAGCAGCGTCCACTGGTACTGGATGGGATAACCGGTCAATTGAGCGTACTGCTCGCCGGCGTCGACCAGCTCCTGCGGCGTCATGCGCGGCGCGCGCGGCAGGAGCTCGGCGCGCAGATCGGGCTTGCTGGTGTGGATCGAGAGGGCCAGTGCAGGCTTGACGGGGCCCGAATCCGGAGCCAGCAGGCGCTCAAAAACCCGTGGATCGCCGACCGTCGAGAACACCAGATTCTTGTGCCCGATATTGCCTTCGGTGCCCAGCAGCTCGATCGCTTCCATCACGTTCTCGAGGTTGTGCGCCGGCTCGCCCATGCCCATGAACACGACCTTGTTGACCGCGCGTTTACGCCGCGCCAGCACGACCTGCGCCACGATCTCGGCGCTGCTCACCTGGCGGATCAGGCCATCGCGGCCGGTCATGCAGAACTGGCAACCGACCGCGCAGCCCACCTGGCTGGAGACGCACACGCCGCCGCGCGGGAGCAGTACGCTCTCGACCGTCTGGCCGTCGCGCAGGCCGACCAGCAAGCGGGCGGAGCCGTCCTCGCCGGGATGTTCGGACATCAGGCGAGTTAGGGCATCCAATTCGGCATCGATGGCGGGCAGGGCTTCACGCACTGCCAAGGGCAGAAAATTCTCGGGCCGGCGCCGACCGCTGTCATGCGGCTTGGCTTGCACCCAATCGCGCAGCACGCGGCCTTCGTGCTTGGGCAGGGCGCCCAGCGCGCGCAGGCGTTGGCGGAGGTCGGAGAGCAGCATCAGCGGAATCAGTGGTAATCGTCTTCGCGTTGGTGGCGGACGGCGGAGACGACCACCAGCTCGCCCGACGCGATCTCAAACAGAGCAACGTAGCCGGTACGGCCAAACGGAATGATCAGCTCGCGCAGGAAGGGATTGTCGGTCGCCTTGCGGCAAATGAATGGGTGGCGGGTGAGACTGTGAATGGCTGCCTCGATCGCGCTGACCGCTTCGTCCGCCAGACCCAGATCGCCGTCGCGCTCCAGCTCGCGTGTCAGGACGTGTTCATGCAGTTGCAGCAGGTCTTGTTCGGCGGCCGGTAGCAGGACAACTTTGAAACTCATTTCGAGGAGCGCCGCCGAGCCTGTTCGGCCCTGGCCGCCTCGGTTCTGGCGCGGAGCTTCGCGATCACTTCTTCAGGGCTGGAGCTGATGCCGTCTTCTCGCCACTTGGCGATCGCGGCGAGCCCGCGCGCATGAAACTCCGCATCCAGCTGCCGCTTGCGCAAAGCCTGCCGAACCGAAGCCTCCACAAAGGCCGAGACCGTCTCGCCCTCGGCCAGCGCTCCTTCGAGCTCTTCCCGGAATTCAGCTTCCACCCGGATCGACGGCAGCGAGGCGCTTTTCATGATGATCTGAAGTGCGTTGCAATTGCGATGCATTGTAGCTTCCTAGAATGTCGAGATGAATTCATTCGTGATCGGCCAGCAGCCGCGCTGCTATGCGCTGGTGCCGGCCGCCGGTGTCGGCGCGCGCTCGGGCGCCAATGGCCCCAAGCAATATGTGCCGCTCGCCGGCCAGCCGATGCTTGCCCACACGCTGGCTGCCTTGGCTGACGTGAAGCAAATCGAAGCCACGCTGGTGGTGCTGTCTCCCGAAGATGAACAATTCGAGGCGGCGCTCCCCAACTTTGAAGGCTGGGTCGCAAACTGCGGCGGCGCCAGCCGCGCGGAGACCGTGGCTAACGGTCTGAATGAGCTGACAGCGCGCGGCGCACAGCCGCATGACTGGGTGCTGGTGCATGACGCGGCGCGTTGCCTCGTGCGGCCCGAATGGATCGAGAAGCTGATCGCTGCCTGCATGGACGACGAAGTGGGCGGCTTGCTGGCATTCCCCTTGCCGGACACGCTCAAGCAAGGTCGCGATTCGCGCGTCACATCGACGGTCGACCGCAGCGGCAAATGGGCCGCGCAGACGCCGCAGATGTTCCGTCTCGGGCTGCTCAAGCCCGCACTGGCCCACGCCGGCGTTTTGGCGACTGACGAGGCCAGCGCCGTGGAAGCGTTGGGTCATGCGCCGCTGCTCGTTGAAGCGCCGATGGAGAATTTCAAGGTCACCTGGCCGGCGGACTTCGCGCTGGCCGAACGTCTGTTGAGGACACGATGAACATCCCGACTCTGCGTATAGGGGAAGGCTGGGACACCCACCAGCTCGTCACCGACCGCCCGCTGATCCTGGGCGGCGTCACGATCCCGCACACGCACGGCTTGCTCGGCCATTCCGATGCCGACGCGCTCGCGCATGCGATCACCGATGCCTTGCTCGGCGCCGCCGCGCTCGGCGATATCGGCAAGCTTTTCCCCGACACCGCGGCCGAGTTCAAGGGCGCCGATTCGATGCTGCTGCTGGCCGCGGCTTACGCCAAGGTCCGCGAGGCCGGCTGGCAGATCGGCAACATCGACGCCACGATCATTGCGCAGGCCCCCAAGATGGCGCCGCACATCGTCGCCATGCGCACGCGTCTGGCCGAAGTGCTCGGCATCGACGTTGGCCAGATCAATGTGAAAGCCAAGACGGCCGAGAAGATGGGCCCGGTGGGCGAGGGCAGAGCGATCGAGGCGAGGGCGGTGTGCCTGTTGATGGCTTCGTAGAGACGCCGTTCGCGCCGCCGCGCGGCTGATTTTCAGTTCGCCCGCTGCAGCCGGATCACCGCCAGCAAGCCGCCATCATCGGCATTGCCCAGCTGCAACTGCCCGCCCAGGCGCTGCACCGATTTCTCGACGATTGCCAGGCCCAGGCCGGCGCCGGTGGCGGCCGTTCGGGCGGTATCGCCACGGTAGAACGGCGTGGTCAGATGGCCAAGCTTGTCGGGCGGCACACCAGGCCCGTGGTCGCGCACGTACAGCAAAACCCAGGGGCCGCTGTAACTGCAATGCACATCGACCTCGGCGGCTTCCTCGGGCTCATGCCCGTAGCGGCGCGCGTTCTCGAACAGGTTGAGCATCACGCGGGCCAGCTCGGTCTCGTCGGACCAGACCTTGGTGTCATGCGGGATCTTGGCCGTGATGCGGATCTGCGTCGGGTTGCGAAAGCCCTGCGCCTCGCGCTCCACCACTTCGGCCAGCGAGATCGGCCGCAGCTCCAGCTCGCTGGGCCGGGCGTAGTCCATGAACTTGTAGATGATGGCGTCGAGCTGGTCGATGTCCTGCGCCATGAATTGGCGGGCCTGCTCATCCTGCACGCTCATCTCGGCTTCGAGCCGCAGCCGCGCCAGCGGCGTGCGCAGATCATGCGAGATGCCGGCCAGCATCACGGTGCGGTCTTCTTCCATCTTGGCGAGCTCGCGTGCCATGCGGTTGAAGCCCATGTTCACCTCGCGGATCTCGCTGGTGCGCGTGTTCTCGTCGAGGCGCGAGTCGTACTCGCCCTCGCGGATGCGGCCGGCGGCGATCGAGAGCTCGCGCAGCGGATGGTTGATCAGCCGCGCAATCAGCGCCGCGCCGATCGCCGTAGCCACCAAGGCGATGGCCACCCACCACCAGCCGTTGGAGATGGTGACGTTGACCGGCGCATCACTGGTGCGGAGCCAGTAACTGTCCTGATCGACGGCATAGCGAACCCACAAGCCCGGGTCTTCATTGACGCTGCGCGCCACCACCGTACCGGGCCCGAGCTTGTTGCGCAACTGCTGCGCCACCCGCTCGGCAAACGGCGTGGCGTCATACGGCTGCCAATGGTCGTTCCTCTCCGCGACGCGAACCTGCACCGACTCATTGCGCGAAAGCGAACCGATCACCGCCACGCGGTTGATCGCATCGGTGTTGGCCAGCGCAGCGCGCGAGAGGTTCACGAGGCCGGCCAGCTGCTGTGCGGTTTCGAGCGCGCGCGGCTCGGCCTCCAGCGCCTTGAAGGTCTGTTGCCAGGCCAGCACCACGCCGGCCACCAGCAGGGCCAGCAGCGCGAAGGTGCGCCAGAAAAGATTCAGCGCGAGGTGCGGTTTCGGCACTTAACTAGTGAATCAAGCCACGGGTGCCTCATCCGGCACAAAGACATAACCGACACCCCAGACGGTCTGGATGTAGCGCGGCTGCGCCGGGTCGGATTCCAGCAGCTTGCGCAGGCGCGACACCTGCACGTCGAGGCTTCGATCAAAAGGCTCGAACTCGCGGCCGCGCGCCAGTTGCGCGAGACGGTCACGCGACAGCGGTTGCCGGGGATGGCGCACCAGGGCCTTCAGCATTGAGAACTCGCCCGTGGTCAGCGGCAGCATCTCGCCGTTCTTGGCCAGCCGGCGCTGCGCGAGGTCGAACTCGAAGGGCCCGAAATTGACCGTCATCGGCTCCTTGCTCGGCGCGCCCGGCGCTTCCATCGCGGGGCGGCGGCGCAGCACGGCATTGATGCGGGCCAGCAGTTCGCGCGGGTTGAAGGGCTTGGAGAGGTAGTCGTCGGCGCCCACCTCCAGGCCGACGATGCGATCGACATCCTCGACCTTGGCGGTCAGCATGATGATCGGGGTCAGGTCGTTGCCGGCGCGCAGGCGGCGGCAGATGGTCAGGCCGTCTTCGCCGGGCAGCATCAAGTCCAGCACGATCAGGTCGACCTGCTCGCGGGTGATCTGCTTGGTCAGTGCCTTGCCGTCTTCGGCCAGCAGCACGTCAAAGCCTTCCTGCGTCAGATAGCGGCGCAGAAGATCGCGGATGCGTGCGTCGTCATCGACGATCAGAATCTTGTTCGGCTTGGTATTACCTTGTGGGCCCATGTGCGCCTCCCTTGAATATGTAACAGCCGCATTGTGGCCAGGATTTTTGTGGGTTCAAGATACCGTTACGCTTTGGTAACAATGACGCAGTCCACAATGGGGCATCTGCCGTGAAGGAGCTAACGTTTATGAGTGAAGACAACAAGGAACAAAAGGGCGCTGACGCCACGAAGCCGGGCGCTCTGGAAGAGCAACTGGCGTTCAAGTCGCGCTATGTGATGGTTTTTGGCGAGATTGACGACAAGATGGCCCACGCCACCTGCCGTCGGCTTTTGGCGTTAGCCGCCGATTCGGACGCCCCGATCACGCTGCTGATCTCCTCGCCGGGCGGCCATGTGGAGTCGGGCGACGCCATCCACGACATGATCCGTTTCATCAGCGCCCCGGTGAGCACCGTGGGTACGGGCTGGGTGGCGAGCGCCGGCGCGCACATCTTCCTGGCCCCGCCCAAGGAGAGGCGCATGTGCCTGCCCAACACCCGCTTCATGATCCACCAGCCGGCCGGCGGCGCGGGTGGCCAAGCCTCCGACATCGCCATCATGGCGCGTGAAATCCTGAAGACCCGCGAGCGCATCGCCCAGGTCATCGCCACGCAGACCGGCAAGCCGCTGGCCACCGTGGTGAACGACATGGAACGCGACTACTGGATGAGCGCCGAGGAAGCGATTGCCTACGGCATCGTCTCCCGCGTGATCAACAAGCAAGCCGACCTGAAGTAATCCGTCAAGCCGAGGAGAGCCGCGCATGCCTGCCCTGAAGTACGTCCAATGCATCACCCCCGCCGGCCTGCATCGCATGGCCTACTGGGAATGGGCCGGTCCGCGCGCGGATGCGCCGGTGCTGGTCTGTGTGCACGGGCTCTCCAGGCAGGGGCGCGACTTCGACACGCTGGCGCAAAGCCTGTCCACGCACTACCGGGTTATTTCGGCGGACGTGGTGGGCCGCGGCCAGTCGGACTGGCTGCGCAACCCGGCCGGCTACCAGGTGCCGGCCTATGTGGCCGACATGGTCACGCTGATCGCCCGGCTCGATGTGGAGCAGGTCGATTGGGTCGGCACCTCGCTGGGCGGGCTGATCGGTCTGGGTCTGGCCTCGCTGCCGCAGAGCCCGGTGCGCAAGCTCGTGCTCAACGACGTAGGCCCGTCGCTGCGCTTTGAAGCGATCCAGCGCATCGGCAGCTATCTGGGCCTGCCGATGAGCTTTGCCACCGAGGCCGAAGGCGCCGCTTATCTGGAAACCATCTCCAAGGGCTTTGGCCCGCACACGGCCGAGCAGTGGGCGGGCTTGAGCCATCCGATGTTCAAGCCCGATGCAGACGGCCGCCTGAAGCTGCATTACGACCCGATGATCGCCGCGCCGTTCAAGCTCATCACCGCCGACATGGCGGCGGCGGGCGAGGCGGCGCTGTGGGCCGCGTATGACGCCCTGCGTTGCCCGACCTTGCTGCTGCGCGGCGCCGAATCCGATCTGCTGACGGTGGAGACCGCGCAAGCCATGACCGAGCGCGGCCCCAAGGCCAGGCTCCATGTTTTCCCGGGCGTCGGCCATGCGCCGATGTTCATCCAGCCCGAGCAGATCGATGTTGTGCGGGAGTTCCTGCTGAGTTCATGAAGACGGGATCGCAAGGCGCCGAAGTTGCCGCGCCCATCGTCGCGCTGCTTGATTCGTCGCTGGAAGTTGAAGCGGCGCCGGTGCTCCGCGCGCGTGCCTTTGCCGAGCCGCTGCTGAGCGGACAAATTCTCGACACCGGCGAAGACGCGCTGACCCACGCCGACGGCGTGGCCGCCATCCTCGCCGGCATCGGCGCGGCGCCGGCCATGCAGGCCGCCAGCTATCTGGTCTATGCGGGCGACTTTCTCAACAAGCCCGAGGAGATCGTCGCCAAGGCCTTCGGCGAGTCCTACGCCAGCCTCGTCATCCACACACGCAAGCTGGTGCAGATCCAGCGCGCCGCGCGCGAGGCGCAAGGCGCGATCAGCGATGGCGAACAACGTGCCGAGCAGACCGAACGCGTGCGCAAGATGCTGCTGGCCTTCTCGCGTGATCTGCGTGTGGTGCTGCTGCGGCTGGCCTCGCGCCTGCAAACGCTGCGCCACTTCGCGCTCAACAAGGTGCCTTGTCCGCCGGCGCTGGCGGCTGAATCGCAGCAGGTGTTCGCGCCGCTGGCCAACCGCCTCGGCATCTGGCAGATCAAGTGGGAGCTCGAGGATCTGGCCTTCCGCTTCCTCCAACCCGAGGCCTACAAGGAACTGGCCCGCTCGCTCGACGAGAAGCGCGTGGAGCGGGAGCAAAGCGTGGATGCGGCGCGCGCAGCGCTGCAAGAGGATTTGCTCGCGCAAGGCATCAACGCCACCGTGCAGGGCCGGCCCAAGCACCTCTACAGCATCCACAAGAAGATGCAGGGCAAGCGCCTTGCATTGGAGCGCGTGTTCGATCTGCGCGCGCTGCGCGTGATCGTGCCCGAGGTGGCCGATTGCTACGCGGTGCTGGCGCGCCTGCACGAGCTCTACGCACCGGTGACCGGCGAGTACGACGACTACATCGCGCGGCCCAAGCCCAACGGCTACCAATCGCTGCACACCGTGGTGCTCGGTGCCGACGGCCGCGCGATGGAAGTGCAGATCCGCACACGCGCCATGCATGAACACGCCGAGCATGGCGTGGCCGCGCATTGGGCCTACAAGGAGGCCGGCACCAAGGGATACGCCGGGGTGGCTGCCGCCGGTGATTTTGAAGAGCAGGTCGCGCAGGCGCGCAAGGCCGTGCTGCGCCAGCTGCTGGCCTGGGAACGCGATTTCGTGCAGGGCGAGGACGCCGAGCAGGCGGTCTTCGATGATCGCATCTACGTCTTCACGCCGCAGGCCTCGATCGTCGAGCTTTGCGCCGGCGCCACGCCGATCGACTTCGCCTACGCGCTGCACACCGATCTCGGCCACCGCTGTCGCGGCGCCAAAGTGGACGGCCAGATCGTGCCGCTGAACACCGCGCTGCAAAGTGGCCAGACGGTGGAAGTGACGGCGGTGAAGGAGGGGGGGCCTTCGCTCGACTGGCTCAACACTGAACTCGGCTTCATCAAGAGCCCGCGCTCGCGCGCCAAGGTGCGCGCCTGGTTCAACGCCTTGGCGCAGGTGCAGACGATCGCCAAGGGCCGTGAGCTGGTCGAGAAACTCCTGCAACGCGAAGGCAAGACCGCGATCAAGCTTGAAGACCTCGCCGGACGACTCGGATTCAAGAACGCCGATGCGCTGTTCGAGACCGTCGGCAAGGACGAGTTCTCGCTGCGCAATATCGAGCAGCTGCTGCGCCCGCCCGTGCCCGAACCCGACATGGACGAGGTGCTCGCCCAACGCCGCAGCCGGCCCACGGCCGGGCAGGGCAAGGGCGGCGTGCTTGTCGTCGGCGTCGATTCACTGATGACCAGCCTGGCGCGATGCTGCCGCCCCGCACCCCCCGATGAGATTGGCGGTTATGTCACGCGCGGCAAGGGCGTGGCCATCCATCGGCGCGACTGCGGCAATTTCCGGCAGATGGCCTCGGCAGCGCCGGAACGTGTGATCGCCGTGGCCTGGGGCGGGCAGGGCGCTGGCGCCAAGAGCGCGCCGGTCTATCCGGTTGATGTGCTGATCGAAGCCAACGAGCGCCAGGGCTTGCTGCGCGACGTGCTCGAAATCTTCGCCAAGGAAAAGATCAACGTCGCCGCCGTCAACACGCAATCCGCGGCCCGCTCCATCAAGCGCGAAGCCACGGGCCGCATCCACCTGACCGTCGAGGTGCCCGACTCCAACCGCCTGGCGCTGGTGCTGCGCAGCCTGACGCAGGTGAACGGCGTGAAGCTGGCGCGGCGGCGCTGAAGTGCACCCGCGCGCATAGCGGCTACCGTGCTGTGCGTCATGCCTTGCCGTTAGCGTTTTCGTTTGAAAGCCAAAAAATCCATGCTATAGTGCAAGGCTCAGCAGGCGCGTAGCTCAGTTGGTTAGAGCACCACCTTGACATGGTGGGGGTCGTTGGTTCGAATCCAATCGCGCCTACCAAATTCGGTAGGAGAAACAAGCACTTGGCGGCAACGCTAGGTGCTTTTTTCATGCCTGTACGGCAACAGCAGGGCAAAGAGCCACGCGCGCCGATCGCGTCGGCCCTCCATACGACGCTTGTGGCGCTCGACCTACTCTGCACGCTCATCTTGTCTGACACGAGCAGACGACCCTCGCATGCAAAGTCGCGGGACCATGGAAGCGCGAGGCGCCGAGCTATGTCCCTGAGCATCAATGGCCGCGAGGTCGACATCCCATTGGATCCGCGGCTTTCGCTGCTGGATCTGCTGCGCGACAAGCTCGACCTCACGGGCACCAAGAAGGGCTGCAACCAGGGCGCCTGCGGTGCCTGTACGGTACTCGTCGATGGAGAGCGGATCCTCTCTTGCCTCGCGCTTGCCATCCAGTACGACGGTTGCGCCGTCACCACCGTCGAGGGCCTTGCGACTCAGGGCGTTTTGCACCCGCTGCAGCAGGCCTTCATCGATCATGACGGCTTCCAATGCGGCTACTGCACACCGGGCCAGATCTGCTCCGCCATTGCGATGGCCGATGAGCTCAAGCGAGGCCTGCCCAGCGCGGTCACCGCGGACCTGGGCGCAAGCGAGATCACGCTCGATGCCGACGAGCTGCGCGAGCGCATGAGCGGAAACCTCTGTCGCTGCGGTGCCTACAACGGCATTGCCGAAGCCATCCGCGAGGTTCATTTCAAGGAGCGGCCATGAGGCCTTTCACGTTTGAGCGGGCGATGCACGCGGCCGATGCGGTGCGTCTCGGTATCGATCCCGGCGCAAAGTTTTTGGGAGGCGGCACCAACCTTGTCGACCTGATGCGCGAGACCCTGGAGCAGCCGACGACGCTGGTCGACGTCAGCCGCTTGTCTCGCACCGTCGAGGAGACGGCCGATGGTGGTCTGTTGATCGGCGCGGGCGTGCGCAATACGGCGGTCGCTGAGCATCAAGCCGTTCGTTCCCGCTATCCCGTCCTTTCAAGAGCGATCCTTGCAGGCGCTTCGCCGCAGATCCGGAACATGGCCACGGTCGGCGGGAACCTCCTCCAGCGCACGCGCTGCGCCTACTTCTACGACAGTGATGGCGCTCGCTGCAACAAGCGATCTCCCGGGCAGGGCTGCGACGCGCGCGACGGCTTCAACCGCCATCACGCCATCCTCGGTGCATCGCCCGCTTGCGTGGCGACGCATCCCTCGGACATGTGCGTTGCCTTGTCGATTCTGGATGCCTGCGTTCACGTTCGCTCTGCGGCTGCCGAACGGACACTCGCTTTTGAAGCGTTTCATCGCCTGCCCGGCGACCGCGCGGATCGGGACACGGAGCTCCTTGACGGCGAGCTCGTCACCTCGGTGCAATTGCCGCCTGTCAGCGCGGCCTTGCACTCGACGTACCGAAAGGTCAGGGACCGTTCAAGTTATGCCTTCGCCCTCGTGTCCGTGGCTGCGGCGATCGAAGTGGAGGAGGGCATCGTCAAGGATGTTCGAATCGGACTCGGTGGCGTGGCGCACAAGCCGTGGCGAGCAAGGCTGGCCGAGTCGATGATGCTCGGCGAGCCAGCGACGGAGGCTGTTTTCGATGAGGCTCTGCGCGCCGAACTGGCGCAAGCCCAGCCCCTCAGCGGCAACGGCTTCAAGATTGATCTGGCACGACGAACGACTCTCGCCGTCCTCGGTGCTCTTGCAGGGACAGCGCCATGAGCCTCATCAAGGATGTCAAGGCGAAGGCTGTCGACGGTCTGCTGGCGGCCGGCAAGAAGGCGATTGCGAGCGCCCCGGATGCCTGGATGCCGGGCGCCCATCCAGACCCGCTGGCCGAGCACCGGAACGGCCTGGTGGGCGCAGCGATCTCGCGCGTGGATGGGCCCGAGAAAGTGCAAGGGCTGGCCCGCTTTGCTGCCGAGATCCCGCTTGAAGGCATGCTCTACGCGGCGGTGCTCTTCAGCACGATCCCGAGAGGACGGATTGCTGCGCTCGACACATCGGCCGCAAGATCTTCGCCGGGCGTGGTGTTCGTGATGACGCACGAGAACGCGCCGCGGCTGAAGACGCTCCCGCCGTTCACCAAGAATCTGCATTCTGCGGCGGCCGACGACGTGCCCGTCATGCAGGATGACCGCATTCGCTGGAACGGCCAGCCCGTCGCGGTCGTGCTTGCCGAGACGCAGGAGCAAGCGGATCACGCCCTGTCTCTGCTTCATCCGGCCTATGAGCCTGAACCGGCTTCCACCTCATTTGCCGATGCGCGAGCACGCGGGGTCGAAGTCGGCAACTTCATGGGCTTGTTGAAGGACGAGGTGGGTGACGCCGAAGCCGCGCTGAGCGCCGCAGCGGTGCATGTCGACGCTGTCTATTCGACACCGCGTCAGAACCACAATGCCCTGGAACTGCATGCGGTGACGGTGGCATGGGACGGCGATGAACTGCTCGTTCATGACGCCACTCAGAAGCTCGCTCACACGGCCTGGTCGCTGGCTCATGCGTTCGATGTCAAGCGCGAGCAGGTGAGGGTGCTGTCGCCCTATGTCGGCGGCGGCTTCGGCGGCAAGTCGCTGTGGCAGCACCAGATCCTCGCGGCTGCGGCATCGCGCGCCGTGGGGCGGCCGGTGAGGCTCGTGCTCTCGCGTGAAGGCGTGTACCGGGTCGTCGGAGGCCGCACGCTGACCGAGCAGCGCGTGGCCATTGGTGCTGCGTCCGACGGTCGGTTCGAGGCGCTGATCCATACCGGCGTCGCCGCGATGGGCCAGCACAACAACATGCCGGAGCCCTTCATCAATCCGGCCCGCAGCATGTATGCGGCGGGCGCCTTTCACCTGGAGGTGGACACCGTCAGGCTGGACATGGTCGCCAATACCTTCATGCGCGGTCCCGGCGAAGCGATGGGCACGTTTGCACTCGAGTCGGCGATCGATGAGCTGGCGGTGAAACTCAAGATCGATCCGATCGAACTGCGCCTGCGGAACGAGCCTGAGCGGGAGCCGATTTCCGGGCTGCCGTTCTCGACGCGTCAGGTGAAGCGGGTGTTCAAGGATGGCGCCGAGCGATTTGGATGGCAGCACCGCCATCCCACCCCGGGCCAGCGTCGGGAAGGCGAATGGCTCATCGGCATGGGGGTGGCGGCCGGGTCCTATCCGTACACGAGGATGCCCGGAGGCGCAGCGCGCATCACGCTGCGAAACGATGGGCATGCACGGGTGGAGATTGGCGGCCAGGAGATGGGCATGGGCACTGCCACCGTGCACGCCCAGGTGGTGGCTGCGCGCCTGGGCCTGCCGATGTCGCAGGTGGTGGTTCATTATGGAGACAGCTCGCTGCCGGGCACCGTCATGGCGGTGGGGTCGCAGCAGACCGCGGCCTTCGGTGCGGCGATTGCCAGTGCGCACAGTGCCTTGGTGCAGAAGCTGCTGAAGCTCGTCAAAGCGGACAGCCCCTTGCATGGCCTCGGCGTCGGCGAAGTCGAGGGGCTGGACGAAGGTCTCGTCGCCATCGGTGATCGGTCTCGGCGAGAAACCTACCGATCGATCTTGACGCAATCCGAGCGCTCCGAGGTCACGGTGGAGGCCGCAGCACCGCTGCCGCTGGAGTTCTTGCACTGGGCCATGCATTCGCATGCGGCGCTGTTCTGCGAGGTCAAGGTCAGCGCGGTCACGGGCGAGACGCGGGTCACGCGCTTCCTGGGCTCCTTCGACTGTGGGCGCATCCTCAACGCCAAGACGGCCGCGAGCCAATTGCGCGGCGGCATCATCATGGGCCTGGGTCTGGCCCTGATGGAAGAGACGCAATTCGATGAGCGCACCGGGCGCATCGTCAACGCGAGCCTCTCGGAATACCACGTGCCCGTGCATCTGGATGTACCGCCGATCGATGTGATCTGGACCGACATCGCGGACCCTCATGCGCCGATGGGCGCGCACGGCATCGGCGAACTGGGCATCACCGGCACCACGGCGGCTGTCGCCAACGCGATCTACAACGCCACCGGGCGGCGCTGCCGCAGTTTGCCCATGACCTTGGACAAGGTGCTGGACAAGGTGCCGGGCGGCCTATGACCTGCCGCCGAGCCCGCATGACTGATCAGCTCGCCCCCCGCGTCTTGACCGCATTCAAGCCGGCCAGAGCGAACGTGCGCAGGTGCGCGGAAAGCTCTTCGCGGGGGCCGGTCATCAGCGTGCGCAGGGGCTCCGGTGCATGCTCTCCAGCCACCACCAGCATCAGGCAGGGTGCGGCAACGCTGACCATGCAACGCAGCAGCGCCGGGTCTCCTGGCGGAAAGCCGGTGATCTCGCTCAGGATGCCTTGGACCACGACCAGCTTGGGCGCGATCTCGGCGTCGAGCAAGGTACGGGAATTGGAGGTGGGCGAGAGGATTTCACGCGAGAGCAGCCGCGCCATCCAGCCGCGTTCGCCCAGCGCGACATCAAGCAGTGAATCAATCAGCAGCGCCAGCTTGTCCGCCGCCGGCACCGGGCTGCGCGCCACGCGTTGCAGTTGGTCGAGCTTGATCAGACGCCGATGCGCTTCGGCGAGCACCGCTTGATAAAGCCCCTTGCGGCTGCCGAAGTGATAGTTGATCGAGGCCAGATCAACTTCGGCCTGGGTGGCGATCGCCTTGCCGGTGGTTTCGGCAAACCCGTTCGCCGCGAACAGCGCGCCGGCAACATCCAGGATGCGGGTGCGGGTCTGGTCGCCGTCGGTGCGGGTGCTTCGGCGAGGAGAAGTCTTTTGCATGGTCTTCGAAAGGAATGCTTGAGTGTCTCCGAGACTTACTTTAAAGTAGATTTAATCTAATCACAGCCTTTCACTTATTCACCCGGCTCGAACACCTATGAAGAAACCATTGATCCTCGCCATCGCTGGTGTCATCGTGGTCGCGTTGCTCGCGGGCATTGGGTATGCCTGGCAACGGCACGAGGACAAGAAGAACGGGCCTCTGCAACTGCATGGGAACGTGGACATTCGCCAAGTCTCGCTCGCCTTTGACGGCAGCGGGCGGGTTGCGGAACTGAACGCGCAGGAAGGCGATCTCGTGAAGGCCGGTGCGGTTCTCGCACGGCTGGATACAGCCACGCTGAAACTCCAGGCTGACCGCGCCCGCGCCGACGTTGAAGGCCAGCAGCAGCGTCTGCTGCGCCTGCGCCACGGCTCGACGCCGGAAGAACTTGCCGAAGCGCGCAGCCGGCTTGCCGCTGCCCAAGCCGATGCTGACCGTGCCGGGCAAGACCTGAGCCGCCTGCAGGACATCGCCAAGGCCACCAACAGCCGCGGCGTTGCGAAGCAGGACATCGACCGCGCCAGCTCGGCGCTGCAGGTCGCTCGCGCCAAGGTCAATGAACTCGCGCAGGCGCTGCGGGCGCTCGAAGTTGGCCCGAGACGCGAAGACATCGGCGCCGCCGACGCTCAGGTCAAGTCCGCGCAAGCACAGTTGGCCCTGCTGCAGCACCAGATCGACCAGGCCGAATTGAGGGCGCCTGCCGACGGCATCGTGCGCTCGCGGCTGGTGGAACCGGGCGACATGGCCTCGCCGCAGCGGCCCGTGTTCGCATTGGCCCTGGCCGGGCCGAAGTGGGTGCGCGTCTATCTGAGCGAGCCTGACCTGGGCCGCGTCCACACCGGCATGGCGGCGAATGTGCGCACGGACGGCCAGCCCGGCCAGGCCGTGCAAGGCACCGTGGCCTTCATTTCTCCGGTGGCCGAGTTCACGCCGAAATCGGTGCAGACCGAGGAGCTGCGCACCAGCCTGGTCTACGAGGTGCGGGTGCGCGTGGACGACGCCTCGAACCAGTTGCGCATGGGCCAGCCGGCGACGGTGGAACTGGACGTGGCGCCAGCGGCCAAGCGATGAGCTGCAAATGAGCAATCAGCAAGGCGGCGTCACGATCGCCGCGGAAGGCCTGCGCAAATGCTTCCCGGCGCCGGGCGGCAAGTCCAAGGTCGCGGCGGTCGATGGCATCGCGATGCAGATTCGCGCTGGCGAACTGACCGCGCTCGTCGGCCCCGACGGCGCGGGCAAGACGACGCTGCTGCGCATGTTCGCCGGGCTGATGAAGCCCGATGCCGGCTCGCTCTCCGTGCTGGGCATCGACGTCCTCAAGGACCCGCAGGCGGTGCAGGACCGCATCAGCTACATGCCGCAGCGCTTCGGCCTGTATGAAGACTTGAGCGTGCAGGAAAACCTCGATCTCTACGCCGACCTGCACGGTGTGCCGCAGCAGGAGCGCAGCGAACGCTTCAAGCGCCTGCTGGACATGACCGACCTCGCTCGCTTCACCGATCGGCCAGCCGGCAAGCTCTCCGGCGGCATGAAGCAGAAGCTCGGCCTGGCCTGCACGCTCGTGCGCTCGCCGGACCTGTTGCTGCTCGACGAACCGAGCGTCGGCGTCGATCCGCTCTCTCGCCGAGACCTCTGGAAGATCATCGAGCAACTGATCGAACAGGAGAAGCTCAGCGTCGTCATCAGCACCGCCTACATGGACGAGGCCGAGCGCTGCGCCCAGATCTTCGTGATGCATGAAGGCCGCGTGCTGGCCGACGGTTCGCCCGATCAATTGAAGGAACGTGCCAAGGGTCTGACCTATCAGGCGACACCGCCTGAAGGCACCGCCGCGCGTGACCTGCAGGCCAGCCTGATCGACGCCGCCGATCGCATCATCGATGCAGTGCCGCACGGCGGCGGCGTGCGCTTCATCCGGCAGGCCAAGGCGGACGAGAAGTCGCTCGGCGACCTGCTGCCCGGCTCCAGGGTCGAGCCGCGGCCGAACGAGCTCGAAGACGCGTTCATGATGATGCTGCGCGAGCAGACGCCGCCGGAGGAACAGCCCGCCGCCGGTGCGAAGAAAGCGGCCGAGGTTGCCAAGCCTGTGGAGCAGGGGCAGCAGGGGCAGCAGCAACAGAAGGACGACGACAAGCCCGTCATCGTCGTGCGCGACCTGGTGCGCAAGTTCGGCGATTTCACCGCCGTGGCGAGCACCTCCTTCGATGTCAAACGCGGCGAGACCTTCGGTCTGCTGGGCCCCAATGGCGCCGGCAAGACGACGACCTTTCGCATGCTCTGCGGCCTGCTGCCGGCCACCAGCGGCCACCTCGAAGTGGCCGGCGTCGATCTGCGGCATGCCCGTGCCAAGGCGCGGCAGAAGATCGGCTATGTCTCGCAGAAGTTTGCGCTCTACGGCAACCTCAGCGTGCGCGACAACCTGCAATTCTTCGCCGGTGCCTACGGTCTGCGCGGCAAGGCGCTGCGTGAACGGGTGGACGTCGTCGTCAAGCAGTTCGAGCTGAATGCCGAGGCCCGCAGCGGCGACTTGCCCAACGGCTACAAGCAGCGCCTGGCGATGGCGGCGAGCCTGCTGCACGAGCCCGAGATCCTCTTCCTCGACGAGCCGACCAGCGGCATTGACCCGCTGGCCCGCCGCGCCTTCTGGCGCACGATCACCGGCCTGGCCCAACACGGAGTGACGATCATCGTGACGACGCACTTCATGGAAGAGGCCGAATACTGCGACCGCATCGCGATCCAGGACGCCGGCAAGGTGCTCGCGCTCGGCACACCGCAAGAAGTGCGCGAGAAGGCCGGCGCCGGCCACGGCAGCGACATGAACGATGCGTTCATCGCGATCGTCGAGCAGGGGCGCGAGCACAAGCCGCAAGAAGCGGACGACAAGAAGGAGGCGGCATGATTCGTGCCTCCGGGGCCGAGCGCCGGGCCGCTCCCAAGCCGGCCCGTATGGCGATGTGCTTGCGGCTCGACGCCGCAAGCATCGCCGTCCCCTCGGGGGACCGGCTAGCGTACCCGCTGGACGAGGGGCTCACATGACCGGTTTCATGCTTCGCTTTACCGCTCTGCTGCGCAAGGAAGCGCGACAGATGCTGCGCGACCGCAGCAACCTCGCCGTCGGCCTGCTGCTGCCGGTGATGCTGATCCTGCTGTTCGGCTACGGCATGTCCTTCGACGTCAAGAACGTGCCGCTGGCTGTCGTGCTGGAAGACCGCTCGCCGGCCGCGCAGGAGATGCTGGCCGGGCTGCAGGGCTCGCCCTATCTGTCACCGGTCTGGCTGAACGACATGCCCACCGCCGTGCAACAGATGCGCGACGGCAAGGTCAACGCCATCCTGCGCGTGCCGGCCAAGTTCTCGCACGACTACGCCATGCGCCAGGGCAAATTGCAGCTGCTGCTCAACGGCGTGGACTCGAACACTGCCGCTGCCGTAGAGGGTTACGTGAGCGGAGCGCTCAACCAGGCCGCGCAGATCCAGGCGGCACGCTCCGGCGTCAAGGAGGGCTCGGCCCCTGGCGGCATCGAGCTGGTCCAGCGCATGTGGTTCAACGAAGCCAACACCAGCACCTGGTTCCTGGTGCCGGGGCTGATCGTGCTGGTGATGACGCTGATCGGCGCCTTCCTGACCTCGCTGCTGATCGCCCGCGAATGGGAGCGCGGCACGCTGGAGTCGCTGTTCGTCACGCCGGTGCGCTCGCTGGAGATCGTGCTGGCCAAGCTGGTGCCCTATCTCGTCATCGGCGCGATCGACCTGGTGATGTGCCTGCTGGCCTCGCACTTCCTGTTCGAAGTGCCGATGCGCGGCTCGCTGGCGATCATCGCGCTCTCGTCCATGCTGTACCTCACGGTCTCGCTGCTGCTGGGCCTGTTCATCTCGGGCGCCACGCGCAGCCAGTTCGAGGCCAGCCAGATCGCGCTGCTCGCCAGCTTCATGCCGGCCATGATGTTGTCGGGCTTCGTCTTCGACCTGCGCAACGTGCCGATCGTCGTGCAGGTCGTCAGCCAGCTGCTGCCGGCGACGCATTTCATGGAGCTGATCAAGACGCTGTTCCTGGCCGGCGACAACTGGGGCATGGTCATGCGCGACTGCGCGATCCTCGTGCTCTACATCGTCGTGCTGCTGGCGGCCACGCACCGCACGCTGCGCAAGACCCTCGATTGAGACTATGGCTGACCTCATCGCAACCCTCGTCCGCATCGGCTATCTCTGCCGCAAGGAATTGTTCGCGCTGCTGAAGGAACCGAGCAGCCGCGTGATCCTGATCGCGCCGGCGCTGATGCAATCGCTGCTGTTCGGCTACGGCGCCACCTACGATTTGACGCGCGCCCCGTACGCGGTGCTGGATCAGAGTCACAGCAGCACGGCCGCCCAGATCGTTCAGCACCTGGACGGCACCGGCGTCTTCAAGCGCGAGCTGATGCTCACGTCGAGCGGCCAGATTGCCGATGCGATCGACAAGGACGGCGTGCTGCTGGTGTTGAGCTTCCCGCCTGACTTTGAGAGCAGGGTCGCCGCGGGCCAGTCGGCGCCCGTGCAGCTGATCCTGGACGGCCGCAATTCGTCGACCGCCGGCGCCGCGGCCGCGCAGATCGGAGCGATCGTTGCGCAGATCAATGCGGAGCGCGCCGGGGCGCCGCCCCTGTCCATCGAGCGCCGCGCCTGGTACAGCCCTAACCTCGAATCCCGATGGAACATCATGCCGGCGCTGATCGGCGCCTTGAGCATGCTGCAGACGTTGCTGGTGGCCGCGCTGTCGGTGGCGCGCGAGCGCGAGCAGGGCACCTTCGACCAGCTCCTCGTCACGCCGCTGACGCCGATGCAATTGCTGATCGGCAAGGCGCTGCCTTCGATCCTCGTCGGGCTCACGCAGTCGACGATCATCTTCCTGATCCTGCTGTTCTGGTTCCGGATCCCGATGGCCGGCTCGGTCGCGGTGCTCTACCTGGGCCTGGTCGTGTTCACGGTGGCGGCGGTGGGCATCGGCCTGTCGATCTCGGCCTTGTCGGTCAGCATGCAGCAGGCCATGCTCTACACCTTCCTGCTGATCATGCCGCTGATGCTGCTTTCGGGCCTGCTGACGCCGGTGGCCAATATGCCGAAGGTGCTCCAGTGGATCACCTACGCGAACCCGCTGCGTTTCGGCATGGACCTGGTGCGGCGCGTCTACCTCGAAGGCGCCGGCCTGCACGAGATCGCCTTCGACTTCGTGCCGATGCTCGCCATTGCCGCCGTCACGCTGCCCCTGGCCGCCTGGCTCTTCCGCAACCGACTGTCTTGAATTGAGGCCCTTCATGTCCAAAGCCTCCCCTCTGATTCTCTTGCTCATGTTGGCCGGTTGCGCCACTGGCCCGGCTTTCGTCAAGCCCGACACACCGGCGCCTGCAGATTGGTCGCAATGGCGCAGCGGTGACTCGAGCCTGCATCCTCCATTGGCCGGTGCGTCGGCCGCCTCCGCCGCGCCGGCGTGGCCGCCATCCTGGTGGACGATGTTGCGCGACCCTGTGCTCGATGAACTTGAGCGTCGTGCCGTCGCGGCCAGCCCCGATCTGCGCACGGCCGCACTGCATTTCGCGCAAGCCCGCGTCCAGCGCGGCGTGACCGCGGCGCAGGCCGGGCCGCAGGTCAATGGAACCGCCGGCGCGACGCGTCAGCGCCAGAGCGAAGTCGGCGCCAGCACCCGGATGCTCGATGTCATCGGTGGCGCGGCGGGCAACCGTGATCAACTCGTCTCGCTGCTCAGCGAGCCGTTCAACCTCTACCAGGCGGGCTTTGATGCGTCCTGGGAACTGGACCTGTGGGGGCGCGTCCGGCATGCGATCGAAGCGGCAGACGCCGATGTCGCTACGCAGGCCGCACTTCTGGAACAGGCCCGCATGACGCTTGCAAGCGACGTTGCGCGGCACTATATCGAGCTGCGCACGGCGCAGCGGCAGCAGGATGTCCTGTCACGAGACATCGCCGCTCAGCAGGAGCGCCTGTCGCTCTTGCAGGCGCGCGCCAATGCCGGCGCGTTAGCCGAGCTGGATCTGGCGCGGCAGCATGGTGATCTGGAGGCCAGCCGTGCGCAGATACCGCCCCTGCTGGCACAGCAGGCCGCCAGCATCGGGCAGATCGAGCTGCTGCTCGGGGAGCATCCGGGCGCACTGAACGCCTTGCTGGCAAAAGCCGCACCGGAGGCCGACGTAGCCGACGTGGCCGACGTGGCCGCGCTGCCAGCGCTGGCGCTGGGATTGCCGTCGGAGGTCGCTCAGCGCCGCCCCGATATCCAGGCCGCGGAGGCCAAGCTGCGCGCCGCCACTGCGAACATCGGTGTCGCCAAGGCGGATCTCTATCCCAGCATCAAACTGGGCGGCCACTTCGGGTTCGAGTCCACCGCGGACAGCAAGTTTGGCAGTTGGGGGAGCCGCACCTGGACCGTCGGCCCGAGCCTGGATCTGCCGATCTTCGACCACGGCCGCCGCCTGCGGGTCGTGCAATTGCGGGAGCTGCAACAGCAGGAGGCCGCGGTGGCTTACCAGCGCACCGTGATGGCGGCCTGGCACGAGATCGACGATGCGCTGAACGGCTACGCGGCAGAGAGCGAGCAGCTCTCCAGCCTGAAAGCTCGCGACCTCAACAATCGCGAATCGCTGAAGCTGGCGCTGGCCCGCTACGAGGGCGGGACTGTCGACTACACCGCCGTGCTCGATGGTCAGAGAGGCGTGCTGCAATCCCAGCGCGACGTGACGGCCAGCGAGGGCCGTCTGCTGCAACGCTTTGCCGCGCTGAACAAGGCGATTGCCGCGCCCCCGAAAGGCGAGGCGGCGCGGACCTCGCCTTGAGTTGCGCCGCCGACAGGCAGGTCCTACAAGCCCAGCCGTCGCAGGCTGACATGAGCCTTCCGCGAGTCGATTTAAGCTGACGCTGTCGTTTCCCCGATGCGTCGTAGCCGGCAAGGCAAAAGCCTCCAAGGCGATCCTCGAGATCCGGAAACGACAAGGCCCAGCCGTCAAACCGCTGGGTCTTTCTATTGGGGAGCCAGATCCAGGGAAAAGCTCATGAAGACATCCGGCTTCGTTCGCGTCCGCGGCGCCCGCGAGCACAACCTGAAGAATGTGGATATGGACGTGCCGCGCGATGCGCGACGTGGCGGCCCGCGATTGGGTCATCGACGCCGGCCAGCTCGTTGGTTTGCGCGGCCTTCAATGCCTTGTCGGCATTGGGCGGGGAGGTCGAAGAGGGTGGCGGCTGGGTCGTCCTCTTTGAGCTTTTGGGCATGGCGATGGTCCGGCCGCTGATCTGCGCCCCTGCGGAACGTGAACTTCGTCACTCCAACATGCCCCGGTCTTGCGATGCGCCGTGACTTCCACGTTCCAATCAGCGTACTGAGCGCATTGGCAGCGGCTTCCTCGATGAAGGCGACCAGGCCGGTGCTCTCCACCTGATGTACGTCCGTCCTCACTGTTGACCTCCTGCGGAGAACTCAATGAACACCAAGAAGTGCATCACCGCCCTGGCCACCCTGACCACGCTGGCCGCCTTGTTCACTGCTGGCGGATCCGCATTCGCGGCCGATGAACAGCATGTCGCCTTGTTCAAAAGTGTCGTGGGCCACGTGTACGTGCTCAGGGCCGACAGCAAGCTTGCGGCAGCGCCAGGCATGCAGTTGTTCGTCGCGGACCGGTTGACGTCGGACGCTGGCGCCTCCGCAGGCCTCGTCTTCAGGGACGGCACCTTGCTGACCTTGGGCGCGGGCAGCGACGTGAAAGTGCGCGACTACGTCTTCGAGCCCAAGCAGGCGAAGTACGCCTTCTCGGTCTACCTGGCCAAAGGCTCGGCCGTGTACTCGTCAGGCAAGATCGGCAAGCTGTCGCCCGAATCGGTAAAGGTGGACACGCCGACCTCGACGGTGGGCGTGCGCGGCACCCGCTTCATCATTGAAGCGCAGTGATACCGAAGCTGCTGAAGACTCGTTCGCTGGCGTGCTGGGCCTTCGTCGTCACGGCCATGCTGAGCGGATGCGCCTGCGGGCCGCGCACGACCGTTGTGCTGCTGCCCGATGAGGACGGTCACGTCGGCGCCGTCGTGGTGGCGGACGGAGGAGGGCAGCAGCGCATCAGCGAGGCGTTCAATGCCGTGACTGTCGATGATCCACGATCGATGCCCTCGCAGGCGAAGCCGAAAGAGAAGCAATCGATCGAGCAGCAATACGGTGCGCTGCTGAAGGCGCAGCCGACAAAGCCGCTCACCTTCACGCTTTATTTCGTGCTCGACAGCGTGGCCCTGACGGAACAATCCAAAGCCCTGGTGCCCGAGATGATCAAGGCCGCGAAAGACCGCAAGCCGACCGAGATCACGGTATATGGTCACGCGGACGCGAGCGGCACCGAGGAGCGCAACGAACATCTCTCCGAGTTGCGCGCCCGTGTGGTCGCTGAATTGCTGCGCAAGAGCGATGCCGAATTCGCACAGGTTCAGGTCGAGTACTTTGGTGACCGCTCGCCGCTCGTGCCGAACGACGGGCACAAGCCCGAGCCGAAGAATCGGCGTGCCGAGGTGGTGATCCTGTGAGCGACGCGACGCCGCCATCGAAGCCGTCCATGAGCCCGCTGGGCCGAGCGGATGCGCCGGGCATCGGCCTTTCACCGCGTCGTGCGGCGGGATTGTTTGTCGCGGCCCTCGCGATCTCGCTGCTCATCGGCGTCGCGGGCTTGTGCCGGGTTCCGCCCGTCGCGCAACTCGATGCATTCCTGCTCGACACGTTCGAGCGCAGCTTCGCATCGAGGGCGCCGATGCGCGATGTCGTCGTGGTCGACGTTGACGAAATCAGTCTGGCTTCCGTCGGCCAATGGCCGTGGCCGCGCTACCGTTTTGCGACGCTGATCGAACGCATCGCGGCGCAGAAGCCGGCAGCGATCGGGCTCGACATTGGTTTTCCGGAAGCCGACCGCGCTTCGCTGACGACGATCCAGCAGGCCTACAAGCGCGACTTCGGACTCGACCTCGCCTTCAGCGGCCTGCCCGACGGATTGCAGGACAACGACGGATATCTGGGCCAGGTCGCGGGCCGAGCGGGGGTCGTCGGCGCCACGTATTTCTATTTCGACCACATCACCCGCGCCAGCGCCAGTCCGCGGCCCGGCGTCGGCTTCGACGGCCGCATCGACCTGCTCGATCTGCCCGATGCGCCCGGCGCCATGTCCAACGCGGAGCCGATCGCCTCGCAGATCCGCGCGACAGGATTCATGAACGTGCATCCGGATGCCGATGGCGTGCTGCGCCGCATGCCGCTGCTGATTCGTCACGCCGGCGTGATCCACCCGAGCCTGGCGCTGGCCACGACCCTGCGCGCGCTGGGCGTGGCTTCCGGCACCATCGAGTCAAACGCCGACGGACTGGCCATCCGCATCGGCTCGCACCGGGTGCCGATCGATGCGAAGGGCAATGCGCTGCTCAGGCTCGATGCAGCCTCTTCGGGTTACGCCGCACTCTCTGCCGCCGATGTGCTGAACGGCCGTTTCGACCCTGATAGCGTGCGCGACAAGATTGTCTATATCGGCAGCTCGGCGGCGGGGCTCAACGACATTCACGCGACAGCCCTCGACGAGCGCTTCCCCGGCCTGAAGATGCATGCGGCGATGTCCGAAGGGATCTTGCAGGACCGGATCGTCGGCGCGCCGGCCTGGAGCGGCGCAGCCGTCCTCGCGGCTTGCGCCTTGATCGCCGCCTTGCTCGTCGGGCTGTTCCTGTCGGGCGCGGGAACCGCGGGCTTCGTCGTCGTCAATGTGCTGGCCGGCACCGCCGTGCTGGGTGCCAGCGCGGCACTGTTCGCGCGCGGCGCGCTGCTCGTGCCTGCTGGTGCTCCTCTTGCAACCGGTGGCACTCTGCTCGTTGGCTACTTCATCTTGCGCCTTGCCCTGGAAAAACGCCGGGCGCACATCTGGCGGCGCAGGCTTGAGAATGCGCGCCAGGTCACCATCGAATCGATGGCCGCCGTGGCCGAGACACGCGATCCGGAAACCGGCGCCCACATCAAGCGCACGCAACACTACGTGCGTGCGATCGCCGAGCAGTTGAGGCGTTCAGGGCACTACACGGACATCCTGACGGACGAGTTCATCCAGCTGCTGTTCCTTTCAGCGCCGCTGCACGATATCGGCAAGGTCGGCGTGCCCGACCACATCCTGCTCAAGCCGGGGCCGCTGACCCTGGAGGAGATGGCGATCATGAAGCAGCACGCCGAATTCGGCCGGCGCATCATTTTCAGCACGGCCGGCCGGATCGAAGGCGACAACTTCCTCGCCATCGCCGCCGAGATCGCCGGCTCGCATCACGAAAAGTGGGACGGCACCGGCTACCCCCTGGGCCTGGCCGGCCAAGCGGTGCCGCTCTCGGGCCGCATCATGGCGACGGCCGACATCTATGACGCACTGATCAGCAGGCGCTGCTACAAGGAACCCTTCACGCACGGCGATTCAATGGCCTTGATGCGAGCTATGCGCAGCACGACCTTCGACCCTGTCGTGCTTGACGCGTTCTTCGAGATCGAGCCTGCGATCCTGCAAATTGCTCAGGAGTTTCGGGACGAGGAGGCGGACGAGCCCACGCCGGTTCACGCGGCGACGGAGTTGGTGGGGGCGGTGCAGGCGGTCTGAGAAGTGCTGGGAGAGTGCTATGGCGGCTACAGGCTGGTTGCGGACATTGGTTTGTGGTCCAAACGCCACCGCTCTACTCAATTGCGGACATCCACTAGAGGCGCTGGGGACTCCAGAAGCCGACATTCGACGCCGAAGAGCAGTGCACTCGGCCTTCGCAGCGAGGGTCGCAATTGGAGGGCTGGCATCGCTTGATGCCAGCCAGAGCATGGAAGGGCTCGATCACTCAGCGCTTAGAGGCGGCGGCCAAGCGCGTGTAGGCAGCAAGCGACCAGATCTCCGCAGCGGCTGCGCACGGATGAGTGATGCGGGTGCGGCCGGGCACTCGCCCCAATTGCTTGCATTCAATCATTACTTCCATAATAATCGAATGATGGAACAAAATGATGTCATCAAAGCGCTCTCTGCGCTGGCCCAGCCGCTACGCCTCCAGATCTTCCGAGCGTTGGTTGTCGTGGGCGAGCCGGGTTTGACGCCAGGCTCGATCCAGGAGGCGCTCGGTGTGCCACCGGCCACGCTCTCCTTTCATCTGAAGGAGTTGGTCCAAGCCGGCCTGGTTACGCAAGAGCGCGCAAGCCGCAACCTGATCTATCGGGCGGCCTACGACAGGATGAACGCAGTGCTCGGATATCTGACCGAGAACTGCTGCCAAGGTGCGGCTTGCGCCGTCGAGAGCAGCGGCGCCTCTTGCGCATGCTGAGCGCCTGCTGAGCCTCTTCAGTTTTCTGACTTCGGAACCACCATGACAGACAAGATCTACAACGTGCTTTTCATCTGCACGGGGAACTCGGCACGCTCCATCCTCGCCGAGGGCCTGCTGAACCATCTGGCCGAAGGCCGCTTCAAGGCCTACTCCGCGGGCAGCCACCCGAAGGGCAAGGTGCACCCACTGGCCATTGCCGAACTGGCGCGCATGCACATCCCGACCGATGGCATGCGCAGCAAGGCATGGGAAGAGTTCGCTGTGCCCGGCGCGCCCGAGATGGACTTTGTGTTCACCGTGTGCGACCAGGCTGCTGGCGAGGTCTGCCCGGTCTGGCCGGGACAGCCGCTGACGGCCCATTGGGGGCTGCCTGACCCGGCAGCGGTAGAAGGCGATGATGAGACCAAGGCGCAAGCCTTCCGCGACGCCTTCATCACAATGAAGCGACGCATCCAGCTGATGCTTTCGCTGCCTCTGTCGTCACTGGACCGCATGGCGATCCACAAGAAGGTCAAGGACATCGGCACCACGGGCAAGACCACGAATGTGCTCATCCTGTGCACGCACAACTCCGCGCGCAGCGTGCTCTCCGAAGGCATGTTGAACTACTGGGCGGCACGGCTGGGCAGAGACATCCGCGCCTACAGCGCGGGCAGCGCCCCTAGCGGTCGCATCAACCCGCACGCCATCACGGCCCTGTCCGAGGCTGGCATCGACACGAGCGGCTTCCGCTCCAAGAGCTGGGACGAATTCACCGGCCCGGACGCGCCGGCCATGCATGTCGTCATCACGGTCTGCGACAGCGCCGCAGCCGAGCGGTGCCCCTACTGGCCCGGCAGCCCGGTGAAGGTCCACTGGGGCTACCCGGACCCGTCCCACGCGCCAGAAGAGCAGAAGGCTCAGGCCTTCGAGCTGACCCGCCAGGCCATCGGCTATCGCATGCTGCAACTCGCGCTGTTGCCGGTCGAGATGCTCAGCGCTGCCGAGCTTCAGCAGGCGCTGACCGCCATCTCGAAGGACTGAGATGAACGCTCCCTTGTCGAAACGATTGCTGGCCGAGGGCCTGGGCACGATGCTGCTTCTGGCCGTGGTCATCGGCTCTGGCATCATGGCTGAGCGCCTCGCGGGCGGCAACGTCGCCATCGCGCTGCTCGCCAACACCGGCGCGACCGTCGGCGGCCTCTACATCCTGATCGAGGTCTTCGGCCCCATCAGCGGCGCGCACTTCAATCCGGCCGTGTCCGCGGTCATGGCGGCCCGCGGCGAGTTGCCCTGGCGCAGCCTGGGTCCTTACGTCGTCGTGCAGTTGGCGGGTGCGGCCGTTGGGGCCTGGCTCGCCCATGCGATGTTCGACATGAGCATCCTGCAGTTCTCGACCAAGCTGCGCGGCGGCACCGGCCAATGGATCGCCGAGGCGGTGGCCACCTTCGGGCTGCTGCTGGTCATCCTGCGGGCGCCCACCGGGCGGGCATCCTCGATGGTCGCCGCCTACATCGGAGCGGCCTACTGGTTTACCGCCTCGACCTCCTTCGCCAACCCCGCTGCGGTCTTCGGCCGCATGCTCAGCGACAGCTTCGCGGGCATTGCACCTTCCAGCGCTCCTGGCTTCGTTGTCGCCGAACTGCTGGGTGCATGCATTGCCCTTGGCGTCCACAGAGCTCTGACCCCGTCACACGCAACCCCTGCTTTGGCACACAGCAATGTCTGATCCCCTGTTCCCGGAAGCCAGCTTCCCGGCGCTCAGCGCTGAGCTCTTCGACGTGCCCACACAGGAGCGTCTGCAAGTGCCGGTGCCGTCACAGCACCGACCGCGCTTTCTGATGCTCTATGGCTCGCTGCGTGAGCGCTCCTACAGCCGCCTGCTGAGCTTTGAGGCGGCACGTCTGCTGGAAGCGATGGGCGGCGAGGTTCGCATCTTTGATCCCACCGACTTGCCGCTGCCCGATGGCGCGCCCGAGACGCATCCCAAGGTGCAGGAACTGCGCGCGCTGGCAGCCTGGTCCGAGGGCATGGTCTGGACCTCGCCCGAGCGCCACGGCGCCATGACTGGCCTCATGAAGGCGCAGATCGACTGGATCCCCTTGTCCGTTGGCGCCGTCCGGCCCACCCAGGGCAAGACGCTTGCCGTGATGGAAGTGTCCGGAGGCTCGCAGTCCTTCAATGCCGTCAACCAGATGCGCGTGCTGGGCCGCTGGATGCGCATGCTGACCGTCCCGAATCAGTCGTCCGTCGCCAAGGCATTCCAGGAGTTCACCGAGGACGGACGGATGAAGCCCTCGGCCTTCTATGACCGCGTGGTCGATGTGATGGAAGAACTTTTCAAGTTCACGCTGCTGACGCGTGACCTGGGGCCTTACCTCGTGGACCGCTACAGCGAACGCAAGGAGAGCGCTGCTGAGTTGTCCAAACGGGTGAGCCAGCGAGCGATCTGAGCCAAGCCACGAGACGGGGCGATGCCCCGTTTCTTTACCCCAGGTAGTTGCCATTGACATCTATATGCGAGACCTCTATCGTGCATCCAGATAGTTGCTATACACATCCAAATGCCCAACCCCCACTCCAACTCCAGCTCCGGAAGCCTGTTGCGCGAAGTGGCACGCATGTACACCCGCGCTCAACGCGTCGTGGCCGACTGCTGCCGCACGACCAACACGCAGTGCCACCTGTTGACCGAGCTGGGCCGAACCGGCCCCTTGCCGCTGTCGGAGCTGGGCACACGGGTCAGTCTGGAGAAGAGCTGGGTGTCGCGTGCGGTGGAGGCCATGGCAGCGCGTGGCTTGGTGACCAAGGAGCCGAACCCGTCCGACGCAAGGAGTTGGCTCGTCACGCTCACCGCCGAAGGCGAACGCACCGTGGCTGAGCTGAACGACACCCTCGACGCGCATGCCGGGCAATTGCTGGGCAGCCTGAGTTCGCGCGAACGCGCGGCCGTCGAGTCTTCTTTGTTGCTCCTGCTGAAGGCTTTGCGTGAAGACACGGCGGCGAACTGCTGCCTGCCGCCGCCCGAAGCAACGGAGCCTCCCAAGGATTCCAAATCATGTTGCTGAACTCCCCGATTTTCCTGCGCCAGGCCGAGGCTGGCGATTGGCCGGCGGTCGAAGCCTTGCTGGTCGCTAACAAGCTGCCACTCGACGGCGCGCGCGAGCATCTCTCGAACTATCTGCTGGCCCTCTCGAATGGCGAAGTCGTCGGCAGTGCCGGGGCCGAGATCTACGGCGCCATCGCCCTGGTGCGCTCCGTGGCCGTTGCACCCGGCCTGCAAAAGCGAGGCATCGGGCGTTTGCTGCTGGAGCGCCTGATCCAGGAGGCCCGCTCAAGGAACGCCTCGGCGCTCTACCTGCTGACCGTCACGGCGCCGGAGTATTTCGCCCAATACGGCTTCAAGCGTGGACAGATCGAGCAGGCGCCGGAAGCGCTGAAGGCGTCGGCCGAATTGCAGGGCGCCTGCCCCGCTTGCGCGGCCTTCATGGTGTTGCCTCTGCACGAGGTTCATGCGGTCGATGAACGTCTGCCGGTCGCCGTGCTCGGTGCCGGCCCGGTTGGGCTTGCTGCCGTTGCCAAGTTGATCGAGCGCGACATCCCGTTCGTCGTGCTGGAAGCGGGCGAGCGCGTCGGCGCCAGTCTGCTGGACTATGGGCATGTCCGCCTGTTCTCACCCTGGAAGTACAACGTGGACACGAGCATGGCCCGCTTGCTGGAGCCGACCGGCTGGACGCCCCCGCCGGAAGGCGAGTTGCCCTTGGCCGGCGAGATCGCCCAGCAAGTGCTGCAGCCTTTCGCGGCTCTGCCGCAAGTGCAGCGCGCGTTGCGGCTCAACACGCGCGTGGTCTCGGTCAGCCGTGAAGGCTTTGACAAGGTCAAGAGCGCCGGACGCGAGCACGCGCCCTTCGTGGTCAGGGCCATGGACAACGGGCAGCCCATCGAGTTGCGCGCCCGAGCAGTGATCGACGCCACCGGCACCTGGAGCACGCCGAACCCGATCGGCGCCAGCGGCATTCCGGCGATTGGCGAGCGAGAAGCGGGCTCTCGGATCTTCTACGGCATCCCGGACGTCCTGGGCGCGCAGCGTAGCCGTTACGAGGGCAAGCGCACGCTGGTTATTGGCGCCGGGCATTCGGCTGCCAATGCCTTGCTGTCCTTGTCCGAACTGGCGAATGCCGTGCCGGGTACGCGGTTAGCCTGGGCGGTGCGTTCGCCCGCCCTGCAACGCGTCTACGGTGGCGGGAGTGCCGACGCCTTGCCGGCGCGCGGCCAGCTCGGCGCATCGCTGCGGCGCTTGCGCGAGAGCGGCGCATTGGAATTTTTCAGCGGCTTGCGAGTGACCGAGATTCGCGAGGAGAACGGCAAGCTCACCATCACCGGCCTCGATCCGAAGTCGCAAGCGGTGATCGTGAGCGACATCGACGAGATCATTTGCGCGACGGGCCAGCGTCCAGATCTGTCCTTGACCAGCGAACTGCGGGTGAAGCTCGATCCCTGGCTGGAGTCCACCGAAGCCTTGGGCCCGCTGATCGATCCGAACGTTCACAGCTGCGGCACCGTGCGACCGCATGGGCATCGCGAGCTGGCACATCCCGAGCCCGGTCTCTACACCGTGGGTGTGAAGAGTTATGGCCGCGCGCCGACCTTCTTGATGGCGACGGGTTTCGAGCAGGCGCGGTCGGTGGTGGCGGCGATTGCCGGCGACATCGAGGCTGCCGATCGTGTCGAACTTGAATTGCCTGAGACGGGTGTGTGTTCCGTCGGCAGCGGCGATGGTGCGACAGCGAGCAGTTCGTGCTGCGGCCCCGAGCTCGAGACGACAGCCGTCGCTTTGGAACAAGCCGCCAAGCCGGCGGGCGGTTGCGGGACCAGCTCTTGCGGATCAAAGCCTGCAGCGGCCAAAGCGACCCAACCTGCCACCGCATCGCGCTGCTGCGGCTGAACGATGGGAACCCAGCACGTCCGGGTCGTCGCCGCCTTGGGATCAGCCCAGACGCTGGCCTGGGCGTCGTCCTACTACTTGCCGGCGATGCTGGCGCCATCGATGGCGCGTGATCTTGGCGTGTCGGTGCCTACCGTGTTCGCTGCCTTCTCGGGCGCGCTGGTGGTCTCCGCCATGCTGGGGCCGCTTTCCGGCAGGATGATCGACCGCTGGGGTGGTCGGCCCGTCTTGATGGGCACCAGTCTTGTGTTTGCGCTGGGCCTGGCCTTGCTTGGCCACGCGAGCAGCGCGATCAGCATGGTGGCCGCCTGGTGGGTGATGGGTGTGGCGATGGGCAGCGGCTTGTACGAAGCTGCGTTCTCGGCGTTGGTGCGCCTCTATGGAAGAGACGCTCGCAATGCCATCAGAGGCATCACCCTGATCGCTGGCTTTGCGAGCACCGTGGGTTGGCCCCTGACGACCTGGATGAACCTTGAACTGGGGTGGCGAGGTGCCTGCTGGGGTTGGGCAGGCCTGCACTTGTTGATTGGCCTGCCGCTGAACGCGCTGCTGCCGAGGATCGCGTTGCAGTCGGCTGCAGACGAGCAACCCGCAGCCGAGAGCAAGCCGCCAGACGCGGCGCCGCCGTCCCGGCGCTCGGCTCTGCTGTTGTCGTTTGTCTTTGCGGTGACCTGGTTCGTCAGCACCGCCATGGCCGCGCACCTGCCGCGCGTGCTGGAGGCCGCGGGCGTGGGCCTGACCGGCGCCGTTGCCATCGCTGCGCTGGTGGGCCCGTCACAGGTCGCGGGGCGGTTGCTGGAGTTCTGGCTCATGCGGCATGTCCACCCCTTGCTGTCCGCGAGGGTCGCTGCGTTGGCGCATCCTCTTGGGGCCGTCTTGCTGCTCATGGCTGGCGGGCCCGTCGCGGCCGTCTTCGCCGTGCTGCACGGGGCGGGCAATGGCGTCCTCACCATCGCCAAAGGCACCTTGCCCCTCGCGCTGTTCGGGCCGCAGGGCTACGGTCGGCTGCAAGGCATGATGGCGTTTCCCGCTCGCCTGGCCCAGGCACTTTCACCCTGGCTCTTCGGCCTTCTGTTGGCCGACTACGGGCTGAACGCGCTGCTGTTCTCTGCCGCGGCATGCCTCGTCGCCTTGGCAGCCTTGATGGCCATTCCCAGCCCGGCGGCAGAAGCCGCCCAACCGCCTTCACAACCCGCGACGCCCACCTGACATGAACATCCGCCTCGCCACCGCTGCCGATGCAGAAGCAGTTGCCGCCATCTATGCCCCGATCGTTGAGAACACAACCATCTCGTTCGAGTTGGAGCCACCCAGCGTGGCCGAGATGCGAGCCAGGATCGAGAAGACGTTGCCGACCTTGCCATGGCTCGTCGCGGAGGATGCGCAGGGACGGGTTGCGGGCTACGTCTATGCAAGCAAGCATCGGGAACGTCCTGCCTACCAGTGGTCAGTCGACACCTCGGCTTATGTTCGCGAGGACATGCGCGGGAGGGGCGTGGGGCGCCGGCTGTATGAACGGCTGTTCGCGATGTTGGCCCAGCAGGGGTATTTCCAGGCTTTCGCGGGCATCGCGCTGCCGAACCTGGGCAGCGTCGCTTTGCATGAATCCGTGGGTTTCAAATCGCTTGGCGTCTACCGGAATGTCGGCTTCAAGAACGGGCAATGGCATGACGTGGGCTGGTGGCAGCGCGAGCTGCAGCCTTTGAAAACGCCGAGCGTCCCGGCACACGTTGCTTGAGCCGCTTGAAAGCGGATGTTCAGGTATGTCCGCTTTCGAGTTGGCGCTCCCATACTTGAATCATTGGCCACCGGCAGCAACCCCTGCATTGCCGCCATTTGCCACCCGTCTCCGGCCATTCCTCACCACTCAGAGTTCCCCGCTCCAGTCCCAGCGAGCGAACAGACTCCCTCTTTCTTCGCACGCAACGTACGCGCCCGCCCATTCCGTGCGCAACATCGTGCTCAGCTACGGCGGCCTGCGGGTGATGTCGGCCGACCTCGACATCTCGATCAGCGAGAACCCGAATTTCCGCTTCTACGTCGTCCCCGAACAGGGCGGCAGCGTGCTGACGGCCGGGGAGCAGGACTCTGACGACAAGCGCTTCCAGGCGAAGCAGGAGGTCCAGCCGCTCGGCTACAGTCCACAGGCATAACGCGCTACTTGAGCGCAACCCGGAGACCTCGATGGCCGACGAACTCACCGCAAGCGCCTGGAAGGGCTTCCTCAAGAAGCTCAAGCCCGAACCCGAGCTGGACGACTCGGTGCTGCTCAAGGCCCTGGCCGCGCTGGCCAAGGCCGCGGACGGCAAGCCCGAACAGCTCGACGCGCTGGACGAACTGACGGCCGCCCTCGACAAGCAGGGCAAGGTGCTCTCGGCCGCCAAGAAGGCGCTGGGCGACAAGACTCACGACGCGATCAGAAAGCAGCTCGAGGAGCTCGCGAACGAGACCCGCGTCCGGCACAAGGAAACCGAGAAGGTGATCGCGGCGCTGAAGGCCGCGGCCACCGAGGAAGACGACGAGAGCCCGACCATCCTGACCAGCAAGATGGTCCCGCTGCTGAAAGAAGTGCGCAAGCCGGACGTGGTGATGCAGGCGCTGGTCGCCGTGGCGGGCAAGGAGACCGTGGTGCTGCTCTCGCGCCGTGCCATCTCGCCGGCCCGCGGCAAGGTGCTGAAGGAGGCGATGAAAACGCCGAGCGGCATCAAGTTCATGCGCGCCGAATGCCTGTTCGAGAAGAACGCCGTGACCTTCGTGTTCGAGAACGTCGTCGGCGGGCTGGCCCGCAAGATCAGCGCCGCGCTGCTCGAGCAGACCGGCCAGCGTGTCAAGGTGCGCGTGCGCGGCGAAGACCCGGCCGAGGTGGACGAGGATCTGGACGCGCCGGATCCGGTGCCCGAGGCGAGCAGCGCCAGCGCCGGGCCCGTGCAGACGCCCACGCCCACGCCCACGCCCACGCCCACCGAACCCGACCCGCTGCGGACCCGCTACGAACGCCGCATCGAGGCGCTGCAGCCGGATATCGCGAAGCTCTCGCAGACCGCCGATACCCCCAATGCCGGCAAGGCCCGCGCCCTGCTGGCCTTCGCGCAGGAGAAGGCCGAGGCCGGCACCTACGCCGCGGCACTGCGGGCGCTCGACGCGCTGGAGCCGCTGCTCGGCGTCGCGCCGCCGCAGCAGCAGCAGGCCGCGTCGACCGAACAAGCGATCGACCCCGATCTCGGCAAGCCCGGCAAGGCCGGCCTGATGGCCGCCTGGCGCCAGCAGCGCGCCGGCACCGTGACGACGCTGAAGGCGCTTGCCACCCGCATCGCCAAGGCCGGGCACCGGCGCTCGGTGCCGGCCATCGAGGAGATCAAGACCATCATCGACCGTCTCGTCGCGGAGCCCGCCAACCGCAAGCAGGCGAGCGAACTGCGCATCTGGCTCGCCAGCAACGATCTCGTCCACGACATCTGCGAGCTGGAGGAAGACATCCGCACGCCGCTCACGCAGGCACTGCAGGCGCTCGAACCCGAGCTGGCAGCCTAATTCACGCATCACTTGCAAAGGCCACATCCCATGTCAAGCCGCCCCCTGTCTGCCCTGCGCGAAGTGCTGGAGTCGATCGGTCCAAGCCGCAAGCGCGTCGACGCCGCGCTCGCTGCGCACCTGGTCTCCTCCGGCCGCGCCGCCGATGCCAGCGGCGACGAGGCCGCTCGCAACGATCGCGCCGAGGACTCCAGCCGCAAGGTGCTGGAGACCATCGAGAAGGCCACCGTCGCCCAGCAGAAGAAGTGGAACGACCGGATCGATTTGCTGGTCGCCCCGCACGACGTGAACTTGAAGAAGGCCGAGGCCGAACTCAAGGCCCTCGGCGACAAGCCCCCGGCCGCGGCGAAGAAGGTGCTGGACGAGTCGATTGCCGGGCTGAAGCTCAAGATCAAGGACCTGACCGACAAGAAGGTCCGTCTGACGCACGCCGTCAGCGCGCACGGCAAGGGCAGCGAGCAGGAAGGCCGCGTGCTGCACGGCCACCGCGCCGATGAGGTCGTCAGCAGCACGTCGACGAAGGTTGGTCAGGACCCGAGCAACACCTCGGGCGCCTTCACCAGCAACCAGGGCATGCTGGGCACCTTCAACGAGGCCTTCGCGCAGGCCAACCTGATCAGCCAGCAGGGCGAACAGCTGAGGGCCGAAGGTGACAAGACGACGCCGACGCTCGACCAGGGCCGCTTCGCCACCACCATCGAAGGCGGCGAGGTGCTGGGCTACAACATCGAGGCCCAGGGCGTGGCCAAGCAGACCGCGGGCCGCGAGCTGCTGCCTGACGAGATCGCCCAGCGCAAGGCTACGCTCGTGCGCACGGAGGGCCTGCGCAATGCCACCGTCGTCATGGACCCGGGCTACCTGCTCGACGACGCCGGCAACCTGATCCTGGAGAAGGGCAAGCCCAAGCGCGTCGGCTGGAACATCCAGACCGCCTTCGCCCACGGCGACGCGGCGCGAACGGGATCGAGCTACGCCAAGGTCGGCGACGTGAGCGGCGGCACCCACCAGCAGCAGCTCAGCCTGGAGACGAAGACAGCCAAGCTCAATGCCACGCGCGAGGCACTCTCCGAGACGCGGGAGAAGATCGAGGAAAAGTTCAAGTCGGTGAAGTCCGCGCAGGAGCGGATCGCCAGCTTCGACGTGATGATCGCCGCCTACCCGCAGAACGTCATCGAGGCCGACCAGAAGATCCAGGCCGGCAAGGCCGAGGTGGAAGCCGAGCGCGCAGAGTTCGCCCAGCTCGATCTGCTGGAGCCGGACGCGAAGAATTTCGTCGAGGACCTGTTGACGAAATCCGCACTGGGCGAGGGTGCGCTGATCGCCGATGCGCCGGCGATGGCCGTGCTGAAGGGCCAGTTGGAACGCCTGGAGAAGCTCTGCTACGAGCCTGCCAAGCCGCCGGCGAAGAAGGGCGCCACGGTGAAGGACGCCTGCAAGGCGCAGCAGGCCCTGCTGAAGAAGGCCCTGACGCTCTTCCAGTCGCTGAACGCCCGCGCCGGCCTGCCCAAGAAGCTCGTCGGCCAGAAGGCGCAGCAGACCAAGGACAGCGAGTTCGTCAAGAAGGAGGCGGACGAGATCAAGAAGAAGCCCGAGGTCATCGCCCTGATCGACAAGGAGGCAGCCGACAAGGCCGAAGTCGCCGCGCTGTCGACAGAGGCGCTGGACCTGCGCCGCGCGATGGCCGGCCAGGACCAGGCGCACGAGGCCATTTACGGCAAGCCCGGCCAGGGTGCGGCCGGCGAAGGCTACAACGCGACCCTGGGCGAATACACCGGCGACCGGCCCGACAAGCCCGCCGTGCTGACCGGCCAGGACGAAGGTTTCGATCCGCTCACCGCTCACCACCTCTATCCCTGGAACAAGATCAAGGCCGACCTCAACAAGGCGCTGCGCGCCCGCTCGCCGTCGGCGATGAACGCGCTGTTCCAGTTCGCCGGCTTCAAGCCCGGCCCGACCTTCTTCGACGAACTGGCCAAGGACCCGGCCACGCGCGACTACAAGTTCGCTTCCGATGTGAACGTGGCCGCGCAGCAGATTTGCTGGTCGCCGCGCAACATCTTCATGGGGCCGCTCGGCGAAAAGCGCTCCGACGACCCCGGCGAGGAACTCGACCAGACCTTCGAGATCGACCACAAGACGAAGACGCTGAACACCCGCATCGCCCACGCGATGCAGAAGCAGGGCGGCGTCAGCGCCCGGCTCGATCCGGCCGAGGTGAAATCAGACCTCGCTCAAGCCATCTTCGACGAGAAGCTGGCCGCCTACATCAAGACCAAGGCCGACAAGAAGCCGGTCACCAAGTCGGAATTGGACAAGCTGATGGACGAGAGCCTGGCCGAAGCCGACCCGAAGGTCGACGCCGAGCGCGTGGAGCGTGAGGCCGCCGCGAAGGAAACCGAAGCGCTGTTGAAGGAGCGCGCCAAGCTCGAAGTGGAGCGCGCCGGCCCGCTGGCCGAGAAGATCGCGGCCTTCAAGAAGGTGCACGCGGACAGGCTCGCCCGACGCACGCCCGAACAGGTGCGCGAGGACCTGGCGGCGAAGGCCGGCGACGGCAAGCCGGTCAACTTCAAGGCCGTGGACGAAGAGGTCGAGGAGCGCCGCGTGCTGGCGGTCCGCCTCGCGGTCCTGGAAGACCAACTGGCCCACGCGCCGAAGGCCTACGACCCGGGCGACTGGCAGCTCGGGAAGGACGATAAGAAGTCGCAGAAGCAGGAAGGAACATAGATCCCATGTCGAAAAAAACTGCCGTCGCTCGGCGCTTGTCCCTGGTCTGTCTGGTCGCTGTGATCACCAGCCTCGTTCCCCTGTCGGCCATCAGCGCGCCGCTGGCCGCCGTCGAACGAAACGGCGCCTACATTGCGATCGAGCCCCATGGTCCGAACATCGCGCGGGTGACGATCTCTCTGGATCGCAAGCAGACAGAGTTTTTTTCGGGTGATGGATTTATCGATAAACCGAACAGCAAGGGCTGGTCGCATCACAGTGACGCCGCGGGCGATTCGTTCAGCTCCGGCCAGATGACGGTGGTCGTGCCGCCGCAGCCCTGGCCGAGGACGCCGGGCATCATGCAGCACTATTTCGCCCCGACGCTGCCGCCGGTCGCGGTCCGCGTGGAGACGCCAGACGGACACCTGATCGCCGCGATGACCGGCTGGGACATGACACCGGTCGAGGTCGCCGGTGAACGCACGTTCCGGGTCGGCGCGAGCTTCCGGGTGATGCCGGGCGAGCACTACTACGGCCTGGGTCAGAACCAGGAGGGCATCCTGGACCTGAAGGGCCGCACGATCGACTGTCGGCACAACTACGGTGCCGCGGCCGGTGAAACGGTCTGCGTGCCGTTCATGATCACCAACCGGCATTACGGCGTCGTCTGGGACAACGCCTCGCCGACCACGGTTTCGGCCGGCGTCAACGGCAACACGCACTGGTCCTCCGAAGTGGGCGAGAGGGTTTCCTTCTTCGTCATCACCGGGTCGACCACGGATGCGCTCATCAGGGGCTACGCGGCGCTGACCGGGCCCACGCCGCTGCCGCCCAAGCCGGCGTTCGGCCTGATCCAGTCCAAGGCGCGCTACGAGACTCAGGCACAGCTGATGGCGGCCGCCGATGGCTACCGAAAGCGCGGCTATCCGTTGGACGTGATGGTGCTGGACTGGTTCTACTGGACGCGTATCGGCGAGCTCGACATCGACCGCGCCGCCTTCCCCGATCCGGCCGCCATGAACCAGAGCCTGCACGATCGGGGCGTGCACACGCTCATTTCCGTCTGGCCTCGTTTTGAGCGCGGCAGCCGCTATTTCGACCTGCTGGCCGCCAAGGGCTGGCTGCTCCATGACAGGAACGGGAAGGCGGTCGACGGCCCGCCGTTTCGCTCGGATCCCGTCGGCGGCCTGTTGGACAGCACCAATCCCGACGCCAGAGAGTGGTACTGGGACCGCATCCGGGACAACCTCGCGAGCCTGGGCTTCGACTGGTTCTGGCTCGACGAGACCGAGCCGGATCTCTCGCCCGACGGTCGTTTCTATTCGATCGGCTCGGGCGATCGTTATCACAACCTCTTCCCCCTGGTGCACACCTCGAGCGTCGCCGACGGATCGGCGCGGGACCGCCCGAACAAGCGCAACCTGATCCTGTGTCGTGCCGCCTACCTGGGCAGCCAGCGCACCGGTTGCCTGTTCTGGTCCTCCGACGTGCAGGCGACTTGGGAAGCGCTGCGTCGCCAAGTGCCGACCGGGCTGAACGTCGCAGCTTCGGGCTTGGCGTATTGGGGCAGCGACACCGGTGGCTGGCAGTGGCCGCACGGACCCAAGGCCTTGTACGCGCCCTTGGTGAACCCTGCCGGCGCCACGGCGATGAACGCGGACTATGCGGACTACCCCGAGCTCTTCGTGCGCTGGTTCCAGTACAACAGCTTCACGCCAACGCTGCGTGTGCACGGCAACCGACCCGATACGGAGATCTGGGCCTATGGAGCGGCGGCCGAGCCGATTCTGGCCAAGTTCCTGCGCCTGCGGTACGCCCTGATGCCCTACCTCTATTCGCTGGGCTACAGCACCTCGCAGAGCGGCGTCCCCTTCATGCGGGCCTTGTTCATGGACTTTCCCGAGGATCCGCAGGTGGCCAACCTCGGTGACGAGTACATGTTCGGACCGGCGTTCCTCGTCGCCCCGGTGACCGAGCAGGGACAGACCAGCCGTCGTGTCTATCTCCCGGCCGGGACTGCCTGGTACGACTGGTGGACGAACGAACGCTTTGCCGGAGGGCAATGGATCACCGCGCCAGCGCCGATCGACCGGCTGCCGCTTTTCGTGCGTGCCGGCGCCATCGTGCCGCTCGGGGTCGCCGTGTCGAACACGGGCGAGGCGCAGCCGCTGTCAGAGATCCGCGTCTTCCCGGGGGCAGACGGGAGTTTTTCGCTCTACGACGACGATGGGCTCACCAACGAATACCGACAAGGCCTTGGGCGCTCTGCCACGCTTCGGTGGGACGACCATACCGGGCGTCTGAGCTCCAGCGGGCCACTGCCGACCGGCCAGGACGTCGGCAAGCTGCTCAAGATTGTCGGCGCGCCCGACGCGAAATGATGGCCCACGCCGTTTGAGTCATCTTGCTGGCGACGGCCACTGCGGCGACGTTCGCAGGCCTTCGCGAACTGGCGCTATCGATGTGCCGCAGGCAGGTCCTTGAAGTGCTCCTGGCAGGAGAAGCGATGGAGGGTTGTGCTGCGGAACACCTCACCAGGCCGCAGCACGGTGCTGGGCCAATCGCGGCTGGCCTCGTGGTGCGGCGAGTCGGGGTTGTGCTGGGTCTCCAGGCACAGGCCATCGCCCTGGCGGTAGATGCGCCCTTGCGGGCCGGTGAGGCTGCCGTCCAGGAAGTTGCCGGAGTAGAACTGCAGCGCCGGCTCGGTGGTCAGGATGTCCATGCGGCGGCCGGTGTGCGGGTCTTCCAGCGTCGCGGCGGGGCGCAGGCCGGTGGTGGCGTCCGCTTCGCCGTCGAGCAGCCAGTTGTGGTCATAGCCCTTGGCGAAGAGCAACTGCGGGTGGGCTTGACGGATGCGGGCCGCGATGGGCATGGCCTCACGGAAATCGAACGGTGTGCCGGCCACGCTCGCGTGCCGGAGCGGGATCAGGGTTGGGTCGACCTCGCTGTAGCGCGAGGCCGGGATGGTCAGGCGGTGGTCGAGCACCGAGCCCTGGCCGGCGAGGTTGAAGTAGTCGTGGTGCGTCAGGTTGACGACGGTGGCGCGGTCGGTCGTGGCTTCGTAGTCGATGCGCCAGCTGTTGTCGATGGCGCTCACCGCATAGCGCACGGTGACCTTCAGCTCGCCCGGGAAGCCTTGTTCGCCGTGCGGGCTGGTATAGCTGAACCACAGCGCTTCGGCTTCGCCGGGGAGGAGATCGGCGGGTTCGACGGGCAGGGCGCTCCAGAGGCGATGACCGAAGCCCTCGGGGCCGCCGTGCAGGCAGTGCGGGCCATCGTTGCGGCCCAGCGTGTGGGTCTCGCCATCGAGTTCGAAGCTCGCGCCGGCGATGCGATTGCCGTAGCGGCCGACGATGATGCCGAACGAGGGGTTGCGGTGGACGTAGTCGTCGAGATTGTCGAAGCCCAGCACGACGTTGCCGCTCCGGCCTCGGGCATCGGGCACCCACAGGCCCGTGACGATGCCGCCCAGCGTGAGGGCGGTCAGCTTCAGGCCCAGGCCGTTTTCGAGCGTGTATTCCTGCACCGCCCGCCCGTCGGGCAGGTGGCCGTAGTCGCGACGCTGCATGCTCTTCAGACCCAGCCGCCGTCGACGATGAAGTCCTGCGCGGTGCACATCGCGCTGTCGTCGGCCGCCAGGAACAAGGCCATCGCAGCGATGTGCTGCGGCATCAGCGGCTCGTTGATGCACTGGCCCTTGGCGATTTCCTGCTTGGTCTCTTCCGTGACCCACAGCTTCAGCTGCTTTTCGGTCATGACCCAGCCCGGCACCAGTGTGTTGACGCGAATCTTGTGCGGGCCGAAATCGCGCGCCAGGCAACGCGTCAGGCCCTGGGCCGCGGCCTTGCTGGTCGTGTAGGCCGGCATGCCGCCCTGCTTGAGCATCCAGCTGATCGAGCCGAAGTTGATGATGGAGCCGCCGCCCAGCGCCTTCATGTCGTCCAGCACGGCCTGCGCCGTGAAGAACTGGTGCTTGATGTTGACGGCGACGCTGGCGTCCCAGAACTCGGACGTCGTCTCCTCGACGGCGTGGCGCTTGTCGTTCGCGGCGTTGTTCAGCAGCACCGAGAACGGGCCGGTGCGTTCGCGCAGCGAGGCGATGGCGGCGCGCAGCGAGTCCACCTTGCCGAGGTCGGCCGACATGAACTGAGGCGCGTGGCGCGCGGTGGTGGCCAGGCGGGCGGCGAGGGCGTGCCCTTCGTCGGCGGCCAGATCGATGAAGGCCACTTTGGCGCCCTGGGCGGCGAAGGTTTCCACCAGCGTCTCGCCGATGCCGGTGGCCCCGCCGGTGATCAGGACGGCCCGGTCCTGCAGGCTGGGATAGAGGGCGTAGGAACTCATCAACGGTCTCCTGGGGAATGCGGTTCGGCTGCTTTGGCCGGGTGCTTGGGCTGGATGCGTAGTCGACTGACGGCTGAATTATTAGTCATACTTTTTTGTTTGCAAAGGCATCGAATTGCGGGTTAACCCCATTAACTCGATTAATTAGTCATACTTTAATTGAGGCCATGCCGGCGGAAACAGCCGGCCGTGCGCCGCGAGCCGGCGCTGGCATTCAACTTCCCAGAGACAAGGGCCCGCACCATGAGCGCCTCCACCACCCGACCCTATCGCGGTGTCTTTCCCGTCGTTCCGACCATCTTCAACGCCGACGGCACGCTCGACATCCCGGGCCAGCTGCGCTGCATCGATTTCATGATCGACGCCGGCTCCACCGGCCTGTGCATCCTCGCCAATTTCTCCGAGCAGTTCGTGCTGTCGGATGCCGAGCGCGAGACGCTGACCCGCGCCATGCTCGGCCATGTGGCGGGCCGCGTGCCGGTCATCGTCACGACGACGCACTACTCGACGCAGATCTGCATCGAGCGCAGCCAGCTCGCTCAAAGTCTGGGCGCGGCGATGGTCATGGTCATGCCGCCCTATCACGGCGCCACCTTCCGCGTGTCGGAAGGCCAGATCGAGAGCTTCTACCAGCGCCTGTCTGACGCGATCGCCATCCCCATCATGATCCAGGACGCCCCGGTGGCCGGCACGCCGCTGTCGGTGCCGTTTCTGGCGCGCATGGCCAACACCATCGCCCACGTGAAGTACTTCAAGCTGGAGATGCCGCAGGCCGCCAGCAAGATGCGCGAGCTGATCCGCGTGGGCGGCGCCGCCATCGAGGGCCCGTGGGACGGCGAGGAAGCCATCACGCTGCTGGCCGACCTGGACGCCGGCGCCACCGGCGCGATGACGGGCGGCGGCTTCCCCGACGGCATCCGCAAGATCTTCGACGCCTTCCACGCCGGTGACCGCGAGGAAGCCGTCGTCCAGTACGGCCGCTGGCTGCCGCTGATCAACTACGAGAACCGCCAGGGCGGCATCCTGACCGCCAAGGCGCTGATGAAGGCAGGCGGCGTCATCAAGAGCGATGCGCCGCGCCATCCGTTCCCCGAGATGAGCCCCGAAGTGCGCGCCGGGCTGCTGGACGCGGCGAAGCGACTTGATCCGCTGGTTCTTCGCTGGGGCAAATAATGCGTCCGCTTTGGGCGTTATGCGCGTGGACACTGGTCGCGCTGCTCGGGCTGTGCCCTGCCGCTCGCGCCGATGCCGTCGATGCCGTCGAGCTGCAGGGCGACACCGGCGCCCACGACCCGACGCTGCTGATCCAGGGCGAACGCTGGTTCGTCTTCACGACCGGCCGCGGCCTGCAGCGGCTGGAGTCGGACGATGCCGGCAAGACCTGGCAGCGCCTCGCGCCGGTGTTCAGCGAAGCACCGGCTTGGTGGGCCGATGCCGTGCCGGATCACAAGGGCCTGGATGTCTGGGCGCCCAAGCTGTTCTCGTATCGCGGCCGCATCTGGGCGCTGTACTCGATCTCGACCTTCGGCAAGAACCGCTCGGCCATCGGCCTCATCAGCAGCGACAAGCCCGACAGCAGCGCCTGGCGCGACGAAGGCCTGGTCGTGCAAAGCACGGCGGCCGACAACTTCAACGCCATCGACCCCGACCTGTTCGCCGATACCGACGGCAAGCTGTGGCTGAGCTACGGCTCGTTCTGGGGCGGCATCCGCCTGACCGAGCTGAACCCCGAAACCTTGCGCCCCGTCGGAGAGACACGCTTCATCGCGCGCCGCAAGGGCGGCATCGAGGCGCCCACCATCGTGCGGCATGGCGGCTGGGTCTACCTGTTCGCGTCTTTCGACCTGTGCTGCCGCGGCGTCAACAGCAGCTACAACATCCGCGTGGGCCGCGCCCGCAGCATCGAGGGTCCGTTCCTCGACCGCAGCGGCCGCGACATGATGGACGCGGGCGGCACCCTGCTGCTCTCGAGCGGCGCGCGCTGGAAAGGCCCCGGCCACCAGGACGTGGTCGGCGACTGGCTGGTCCATCACGCCTATGACGCCGAGCGCGGCGGCCGGCCGCAGCTGCGCATCAAGCACCTGAGCTGGTCCATCGATGACTGGCCCGTGATTCCCCAAGAAGAATGACGACGACAACGACAACGACAACGACAACGACAACGACAACGAATTGGAGACAAGCATCGTGGCTGGCTTGAAGTTGGAGAGCGTCTGCAAGCGCTATGGCGCGGTGCAGGTCATCGAGAACCTGTCGCTGGACGTCGCGCAGGGCGAGTTCGTTGTCTTCCTGGGTCCTTCGGGCTGCGGCAAGACCAGCCTGCTGCGCATGATCGCGGGGCTCGAGGAAGCCAGCGGCGGCCGCATCTTCATCGGCGATCGCGACGTGACGCAGGCCGCGCCTGGCCAGCGCAACCTGGCGATGGTGTTCCAGCACTACGCGCTGTATCCGCACATGACGGTGCGCGACAACCTCGCCTTCGGGCTGAAGAACATCGGCATCCCGGCCGACGAAGTCGCCCAGCGCATCAGCGAATCCGCCCGCATGCTGGAGCTGGACGCGCTGCTGGACCGCAAGCCCGGCCAGCTCTCCGGCGGCCAGCGCCAGCGCGTGGCGATCGGCCGCGCGGTGGTCAAGGAGCCCGGCATCTTCCTGTTCGACGAGCCGCTGTCCAACCTGGACGCCGCGCTGCGCGGCCGCACGCGGCTGGAGCTCGCACAGTTGCACCAGCGCCTGGGCGCGACGATGGTCTTCGTCACGCACGACCAGATCGAGGCGATGACGCTGGCCACGCGCATCGTCGTCATGAAGAACGGCGCCATCGAGCAGGTCGCGACGCCGGCCGAGTTGTACCGCCGACCCGCCACGCGATTCGTGGCCAGCTTCATCGGCACGCCGGGCATGGGCTTCGTGCCGGTGCAGCGCGCCGTGGACGACCGTGGCCGTGCCGTCGTCACGGCGCCGGGCGGACAGGCCATCACCACGCGCGTGGCTGCCGAAGGTCTGCCGTCGCAAGGCCTGGTGCTGGGCGTGCGGCCCGAGAGCCTGCGTGTCGCTGAACAGGGCCCGCTGCGCGGCCGCGTCGAGCTGGTCGAGTTTCTCGGCGAGCGCACGCTGGCGCATCTGAAGCTCGAAGGCGGCAGCCCGCTCATCGTCACCGTGCCGGCCGGTGTGGCCTCGCCCAAGCTCGGTGCGCACGTCTCGGTCAGCGTTGACGTGGCCGAGGCCCATCTGTTCGACGAGAGCGGCCGCGCCCACCACACGCAGGAGGCGCTGGCATGAGCGGGCAGGGCAGCCCCGTGAGCGCCGGAACGAGTGCCGGCGCCGTGGGCCTGCGCGCCTCGCGCCCTGCCTATGCCCTCTTCCTGATGCCCTTCGTGGTGGTGTACGTGCTGCTGCTGCTGTGGCCGCTGGTCAAGGGCGTGTGGATCAGCTTCCATGACCACGACCTGCTGTCCGACGACAGCTTCTGGATCGGCCTGGCCAACTACAAGGAGCTCTGGAGTGACGAGGTCTTCCAGCAGGTCGTCTGGAACACCCTCCGCTTCGTCGGCATCAGCACGCCGATCTTCGTGGTCCTGTCGCTGATGTTGGCGCTGGCGCTGAACCGGCCCGGCCGGCTGGCCACCTTCCTGCGCGCCACCTTCTTCTGCGCATCGGTGTTCTCGGTGACGCTGATCACGCTGGTCTGGAAGCTCGCGCTGATGCCCGAGCGCGGTCTCATCGCGCAGGCTTTCGCGGCGCTGGGCTTGTCCGAGCTGCCGCTGCTGACCAGCGATTCTCTGGCGCTGACCACCATCGCGCTGGTGACCGTGTGGTGGATCATCGGCCTGCCGATGATCCTGTTCCTGTCGGCGCTGCAGCAGATCCCGGTCGACATCTACGAGGCCGCGGCGCTCGACAACACGCCGCGCTGGCGCGTGCTGACGCACATCACCTTGCCCAGCCTCAAGCGCGCCGTCGTGCTGGTGGCGCTGATCGAGATGATCCGCGAGTTCCAGGTCTTCCCGCAGATCATGCTGATGACCAACGGCGGGCCCAACAACACCACCCGCTCCATCGTGCAGTTCACCTACGAACAGGCCTTCATGCAGCTCTCGCTCGGCTACGCCACGGCGGCCTCGCAAGTCCTGCTGGTCATCATGCTGGTCGGCGTTTCCGCACAGCTCTGGTTGGAGCGTGACCGCAAGGGAGACAAGCGATGAATCCCTTGCTCAGACGCGGTGCGTTCGACCGCTTCGTGATGGCCGCGCTGACCGTGCTGGCCTTGGTCTGGGTGGCGCCGCTGCTGTGGGTGGTCGCTCTGTCCTTCAAGCCTAACGAGTTCCTGCTGCGGCATACCGACGTGTTCCTTTCGCCGCCGTACACGCTGGAAAACTACCGGAACATCCTGCAGACCTCGCAAGTGTTTCGCTGGCTGGGCAACAGCGCATTGGTCGCGCTGCTGCAGACGGTGGGCGTGCTGGTGCTCTCGTCGCTGGCCGGCTACGGCTTTGCGCGCTGCGAGTTCCCGGGCCGCAAGTGGCTGTTCGCGCTCGTCATGTTCGGCCTGGCTGTGCCGGCGCAGTCGGTCTTCATCCCGCTGCACCGGTTGTTCTCGGAATGGAACCTGCAGAACACCATCGCCGGCCTCGCGCTGCCGGGTCTGGCCGCGCCTTTCGGCGTGTACCTGATGACGCAGTATTTCAAGGCCATCCCGCCCGAGCTGGAAGAGGCCGCGATGCTGGACAACGCCTCGCGCATGAAGACCTTCCTGCGCATCATCCTGCCGCTGACGCTGCCGGCACAGGCCACGCTGGGCATCTTCACCTTCTTGGGTAGCTGGAACGATTACCTGTGGCCGCTCGTCATCGCGACGCAGCCCGACATGTACACGCTGACCCGCGGCCTGGCCTCCACGCAGACCAATTTTGCGCAGTCCGAGGGCCTGGGCTTCCTGATGGCGCAAGCCGTGTTCGCCGGCGTGCCCGCGCTGCTGCTGTATCTCTTCTTCCAACGCCACCTTGTCACGGCGGTCGCCGGGACGGGCAAGTCATGAAGCGCGCTGTTCTTCTTTTTCTTCTTCTGCTCTGCGCCGCGTTGCTGGCGGCTTGCGGCCGCGCCGCCAAGGATCCGAACAAGACCGAGATCACGCTGATGCGCTTCTTCGGCAGCTGCGAGGCGCAGTTCGGCCAGGTGATGAAGACCTCCGAAGGCGTGGGCGAATGCGGCATCGTGACCGCGATGGTCAACGAGTTCAACGCGACGCACCCCGACATCGTCGTGAAGACGCAGATCGGCGAGTGGGGCCCGTATTACGACCAGCTCACCGCCCGCCTCGTGTCCAAGGACATCCCGACCATCGCCGTCATGCACGAATCGGCGCTCGGCGACTACGTGCGCCGCAAGCTGGTGCTGCCGCTGGATGCCGACTTCGCGCGCATCGGCGTCCCGGTGGATGACTTCACCGAGCACGCACGCAAGGGCACGAGCTTCAACGGCCAGACCTACGCGCTGCCCTTCGACACCTGGGCCTGGCTGTGGCACATCAACACCCGCCTGATGAAGCAGGCCGGGCTGATGGGTGCCGACGGCCAGCCGCTCATGCCGCATTCGCCGGACGAACTGCTCGCGCAGGCGCGGCAATTCAAGCAGCGCACCGGCAAGCCTTATTTCGCCTGGGCGGTGGCCAATGAGACCGCGGCCAACAACCGCACCTTCCTGACGCTGGTGGCCCAGCAGGGCGCGACGCTGTTCGCGCCGGACGGCAAGAGCATCAACATGCAGCAACCCGCCGTGGCGAAGGCGCTGACGCTGATGCAGACGCTCTACCGCGAAGGCCACGTGCGGCCCAACCTCGACTACGCCGCCGCCAACCAGGCCTTCCTGAACGGCGAGGCCGGCGTGGTGGTGGTGGGCACGTGGACGATCGACCTGTTCCTGCGTGAATCGCAGAAGCCCGATTCGCCGCTGCTCGGCAGCTACACGGTCAAGCCCTTCGCGCAGCTCTACGACAAGCCCGCCGTGTTTGCCGACGGGCATTCGTGGGCGCTGTTCAAGGGCGGCACGACCGATGCCAAGGGCCATGAGGCGGCGCTGACCTTCCTGAAGTTCGTCTGGGACCACAGCGCCGAATGGTCGCGCACGGGCCATCTGCCAGTCAGCAAGACGGTGGCACAGAGCGCGGCCTTCCGCGCCTTGCCGCTGCGCGAATCGCTGGCCGAGATCACGCACACCGGCGCTTCCATGCCGGGCAACGTGCCCACGCAGCGCAATATCGAACTGCTGATCGGCGAGGACGTGGCCAACCTGCTGCTGTCGAACAAGCCGGTGGCCGAGGTGCAGGCCAGCGTCGAGAAGCGCGTCAACAAGGCACTCCAGAAAGCCCGTCGATGACCTTCGAAGCTTCACTCATCGTTGACCGCGACTTCGACATCGCGCCGCTGGATCGCCGCCTGTTCGGCGTGTTCGTCGAGCACCTGGGCCGCTGCGTCTACAACGGCATCCACGAACCGGGTCACCCGACGGCCGACGAGCACGGCTTTCGCGGCGACGTGGTCGCGCTGACGCAGGAACTGGGCGCCACCATCGTGCGCTACCCCGGCGGCAACTTCATGTCGGGCGACAACTGGGAAGACGGCGTCGGGCCGAAGGATGAACGCCCGCGCCGATTGGATCTGGCCTGGTTCTCGACCGAGACGAACCAGGTCGGCACGCATGAGTTCGCGGCCTGGTGCCGCAAGGTCGGCATCGAGCCGATGTTCGGCGTCAACCTCGGCACCCGCGGCCCGGACGAAGCCCGGCATTACCTCGAATACTGCAACCATCCCGGCGGCACGGCGCTGTCCGACCTGCGCCGCAGCCACGGCGCGGAAGAGCCGCTGGGCATCAAGTTCTGGTGCCTGGGCAACGAGATGGACGGCCCCTGGCAGATCTGCCAGAAGACGCCCGACGAGTACGGCCGCATCGCCAAGGAAACCGCCAAGCTGATGCGCTGGGTGGACCCAGGCGTAGAGCTGGCCGCCTGCGGCTCTTCGGCCTACGACATGCCGACCTACGGCGTCTGGGAAGACCGCGTGCTCGAGCACTGCTTCGAGTTCGTCGACTATCTTTCCCTGCACAGCTATTTCGTCAAGCCGCCGAGCGACACCAGCAGCGAAAGCTTCTTCGCGCAGATCGAGACGAATGCCCGCTATATCGAAGACACCGTGGCGATCGCCGATGCGGTCGCCACGCGCAAGCGGTCGAGCAAGCGGCTCAAGCTGTCCTTCGACGAATGGAACGTCTGGTACCGCGCCCGCCACGGCGAACACATGAAGCAGGCCGGCTGGCCCGAGGCGCCGCGGCTGCTCGAAGAGGTCTACACCGCCGAGGACGCGCTGCTCATCGGCGGCATGCTGACGATGATGATGAACCACGCCGACCGCCTCAAGGTGGCCTGCATGGCGCAGCTGTGCAACGTCATCGCACCGATCATGACCGAGCCCGGCGGCCCGGCCTGGCGCCAGACGATCTTCCATCCGTTCGCGCAGGCCGCGCGCTGGGCGCATGGCGATGTGCTGCGCCCGGTCGTCAAGTCGCCCGGTTATGCCAATGCGCGACATGGCGAGTTGCCTTATCTGTGCGCGAGCGTCGTCGATGATCCCGCCACGGGTCAGACGGCTGTGTTCCTGCTGAATCGCCATCTGGGCGAGGAGATGGACTTGTCGATCACGCTGCGCGGGCTGGGGCTGGGGCTCGGGCATGCGCGCGAGCTGGTCTGTGCTGAGCAACTGCACAGCGCCGACCTCAACGCCACCAACACCGTCGACGCGCCCGATCGCGTCGTGCCTCAAGGCCTCGAAGGCATTGCCGTCGACGGCGAGCATCTGCGCGTGACGCTCAAGCCCGCCTCGTGGAATGTCATCGTCACGAAAGCCCTGCGAACATGAGCGCGACCTGGACCAACCCGCTGATCGCCCAACGCGCTGATCCGCAGATCACGCTCGTCGACGGCCGCTACTGGTTCACGGCGTCGGTCCCCAGCTACGACGCCATCGAGATCCGCAGCGCCGACAGCATCGCCGGCCTGTCGACCGCCGAGCCCAAGACCATCTGGCACGCGCACGACAAGGGCCCCATGAGCTTCCACGTGTGGGCGCCGGAGCTGCACCTCATCGACGGCCGTTGGCTTGTCTACTTCGCGGCCAGCGAGCGCGGCGACATCTGGAAGCTGCGCATGTATGTGCTGGAGTGCGAGGGTGATAACCCGCTGCGCGATGCCTGGTTGGAGCGCGGCCAGATCGCCACGCCGGAGGAGGGCTTCTCGCTGGACGCGACGCCTTTCGAGCACCATGGCAAGCGCTATCTGTGCTGGGCGCAGAAGAGCCCGCCGACCGAGAGCAATCTCTACCTCGCCGAGATGGCCGACCCGTGGACGCTGGCCAGCGAGCCGGTTGTCATCAGCCGCCCCGAGCTGGCCTGGGAGCGCATCGGCTTCTGCGTCAACGAGGGCCCGGCGCTGCTGAAGCGCAAGGGCCGAGTCTTCATCGCCTACTCGGCCGCCGCGACCGATGCGAACTACTGCATGGGCCTGCTGTGGGCCGATGAGGACGCGGACCTGCTGGATCCGAAGAGCTGGCGCAAGTCGCCGACGCCGGTGTTCACGACGGACGAGTCGGCCAGCCAGTTCGGCCCTGGCCACAACAGCTTCACGACGACGCCCGATGGCCAGACCGACCTGCTGGTCTATCACGCGCGCAACTACCGCGACATCGTCGGTGATCCGCTGAACGACCCCAACCGACACACCCGCGTGCAGGCCTTTGGCTGGCGTGCGGATGGCTTCCCCGACTTCGGCACGCCCGTCGCCGATGGTCCTTACTCGATCTACTCGACCTGACATCCCCATGCGCCTCATCCTCGCTTCGCTGTTGCTCGCGGTTCCTGTCCTCGCCCATGCCCTCGGCAGCCCCGACGGCCAGTTGCAGGTCGACGTGTCGGTCAACGACCAGCAGCAACTGGTCTACACGGTGCAGCGCGCCGGCCAGCCCGTGCTGCTGGCCTCGCGGCTGGGCCTGGTGCTGGAGCAGGGCGACTTCGCGAACCACCTGAGGCTGGGCTCGAGCTCGCCGGTCAAAGTCCATCGCGAGCACTACACGCTGGCGGCCGGCAAGCGCAGCCAGATCGACTACCTTGCCAACGAGCAGAGCTTTGCCGTCGCTAACGCGGCGGGTCAGCGCATGACGGTCACGGTGCGCGCCTCGAACGACGGCGTGGCCTTGCGCTACGAAGTGCCCGGCCCCGGCCACAAGCAGTTCAAGGACGAGCTGACCGGCTTTGCCTTTCCCGCCGACACCCGCGCCTGGCTCCAGCCCATGTCCGTCGCCAAGACAGGCTGGAAGCGCACCAACCCGTCCTATGAAGAGCACTACCAGGCCGACATCCCCGTCGGCACCGCGGCGCCGTCGCACGCGGGCTGGGTCTTTCCTGCGCTGTTCCGCAGCGGCGCCAACTGGGTGGCGCTGACCGAGGCCGGCATGGACGGCCGTTTCCACGCGTCGCGCCTCGCAAGCGACTCGAGCGACTCAGGCGGCGGCAGCTACCGCATCGGCCTGCCCGAAGCCAGCGAGGTGTTCACCGGCGGCCATCTGCTGGCCGAAGTGGACGATGGCCCGCTCACGACACCGTGGCGTGTGCTGGCCATCGGCCCGCTGAAGACGGTCATGGAGTCCACGCTGGGCACCGACCTCGCCGCCCCCGCCGTCGCCTTCGACAAGAAGAAACTGGTGCCCGGCCCCGCCTCGTGGAGCTGGGCCATCCTGAAGGACGACGGCACCGTCTATGAGGTGCAGAAGCGCTTCATCGATTACGCCGCGGACATGCACTGGCCCTACACGCTGGTGGACGCCGACTGGGACCGCAAAATCGGCGACGCCAAGATGAAGGAACTGGCCGACTACGCGAAGACAAAAGGCGTGGGCCTGCTCGCCTGGTACAACTCCTCGGGCGCTTGGAACGACACCGAGTACAGCCCCAAGAGCGCGCTGCTGACGCGCGAAGCACGCGCCAAGGAATTCGCGCGCATGAAGGCCCTCGGCATCAAGGGCCTGAAGGTGGACTTCTTCGGCGGCGACGGCGCCTCCATGCAGGCTTACTACGTCGACCTGCTGAAGGAGACGGCGGCGGCCGGCCTGCTGCTCAATTTCCACGGCGCCACGCTGCCGCGCGGCTGGAGCCGCACCTACCCCAACCTGTTGACGACCGAGGCCGTGAGAGGCTTCGAGTTCGCGTCCTTCACGCAGGAAGACCAGGACAAGGTCGTTCGCCACGCGGCCACCTTGCCCTTCATTCGCAACCTGTTCGACCCGATGGACTTCACGCCTGTGGTGTTCGCCGACGTTCCCAATCTCAAGCGTGCCACGCGCAACGGCTTCGAGCTGGCCGAGAGCGTGCTGTTCCTGTCGGGCATCCAGCACTACGCGGAGACGCCCGAGGGCATGGCCACCGTGCCGGCCTACGTGAAGGGCTTCCTGCGCGAATTGCCGCGGCACTGGGACGATGTGCGCTTCCTGGCCGGCGAGCCGGGCAAGTTCGTCGTGCTGGCCCGCCGCGCCGGCAAGCAGTGGTTCGTTGCCGGCCTCAACGCCGACGACCAGCCGCGCGAAGTGCAGCTCGATCTCGCGTGGCTTGGCACCCGCCAAGGCCAGCTCATCACCGACGGCGAGGGCCCGCGCGAGTTTTCGCAGGGCCGGCTTGCGGCCCCGGCAGCGAAGGTGACGCTGGTGCCCCACGGCGGCTTTGTCGCGCGTTTTGAATAATGCGCGATTTATTCGGTAGCCTCCCGCCCATGAAAACCCGCGCGGACCATTCCACCTACAGCACTCAAGCCGAGGGCAAGAGCCAGCACGCGCGCATCGTCAGCGAGCTGGGCCAGTCCATCGTCGGCGGCGCACTGCAGCCCGGCGACAAGCTGCCGCCCGAGGCCCAGTTGCTGGAGCGTTTCGAGATCAGCCGCCCCGTGCTGCGCGAAGCGGTGCGCGTGCTCGTCGCCAAGGGCCTCGTGGTGTCGCGCCAGCGCGCCGGTGCCATCGTGCGGCCGCGCAACGAGTGGCATCTGCTGGACCCCGACGTGCTGTACTGGCTCATCCAGGCGCAGCCGCATCGCGACTTCGTGCAGACGCTGCTCGAAGTGCGCCAGATCTTCGAGCCCGCCGCCGCCGCGCTGGCCGCCCGCGCCGCGACGGACGAGCAGCTGGTGAGCATCGCCGCCGCCTACGAAGGCATGGCCGCCGCCAAGACCACGGCCGAGCTGCTCGAGCCCGACCTGCTGTTCCACCGCCGCATCGCCGAGGCCACGGGCAACGACCTGCTGGCCTACATCGGCAACATGCTGTCGCTGGCGCTGCGCGAATCCATCATCCTGTCCAGCCAGTTGCCCAACACGCACGAGCTCTCGCTGCCGCGCCACAAGGCCATCCTGACCGCCTTGCAAGCCCGCGACCCGCTGGGCGCGCGCCAAGCCACGCTGGTGCAGCTGGACGAGACCGGCGACGACATCAACAGCGTGCTGGCCAACGACGGCCGCGTCAATCTCGCCTGAGGAGGCTCCACGATGGCTCGCGGCAACGACAAGAAAAACGACGACGACGACAGCGGGCCGCTGACCGACGCCGGTCCCAACCCCAACTGGTTCCTGCGCGCGCGCCTGAAGACGCGCCAGCTGCTGCTGCTGATCGCGCTGGACGACGAGCGCAACATCCACCGCGCCGCCGAAGTGCTCTGCATGACGCAGCCGGCCGCCTCCAAGCAGCTCAAGGACCTCGAAGACATGCTGGACGTGAAGCTCTTCGAGCGCCACCCGCGCGGCATGGAGCCCACGCTGTACGGCGACACGATGATCCGCCACGCGCGCATGGCGCTGACCTCGCTGTCCGCCGCGCACGACGACATCATGTTGCTGAAGAACGGCCTGTCGGGCCAGGTCGAGGTGGGCGTCATCATGACGCCGGCGATGGGCCTGCTGCCGCGCGCGATCTCGCGCATCAAGCTGCAGGCGCCCAAGCTGCGCATCGGCGTGCACATGGAGTCCAGCAAGGTGCTGGTGGACATGCTGCAACGGGGCAAGCTCGATTTCATGATCGGCCGCATCGTCGAGGAGGAGGGCGCTGCCGGCCTGCACTATGAGGAACTGACGGTCGAGCCGGCCTGCGCCGTCGCCCGCGTCGGCCACCCGCTGCTGAAGGCCGACAACCTCAAGCTCGCCGACCTCGCCGACCAGCCCTGGATCCTGCCGCTGCCCGGCAGCGTGCTGCGGCACCGCTGGGAGCTGATGTTCCGCCGCGCGGCGCTGGAGCCGCCGTGCAATGTGGTCGACACGACGGCCCTGCTGCTGATCACCGCGCTGCTGCAGCAGACCGACTCGCTGCACGTGATGCCGGTGGAGGTGGCGCGCTACTACGCGTCGCTGAACGTGCTGGCCATCCTGCCCATCGAGCTGCCCTGCCACATGGACGCCTTCGGCATCATCACGCGTGAGGGGCATCTGATGTCGCCGGCCGCGCGGCAACTGCTGCACGAGGTGCGGCTGGCGGCGCGGGACCTGTACTGAGACGAACACAACTTCAGGAACGCAGAGGCCGCAGAGCAAGCGCAGAGGGCGCAGAGGAAGTCGCCGGGCCTCTCCGCGGTCTCTGCGTCCCTCTGCGTCCTCTGCGTTCCGGAAACTTTGTATTCGTTTCATTGGCTGCGGGTGGCGCGTAACGCTATGGAGAACTGAGAAGGCCGACCGCTCGCCGCTGGTGCAGCTTCAGCCGCTCGCCTTCTTTAAGGAGAGCAGGCGCTGCACCGCGCAGAAGACGAACAGCAGCGCGCCGATGACGATCTTGGTCCACCAGGAGCTGAGCGTGCCGTCGAAGGCGATCAGCGTCTGGATCAGGCCCAGCACCAGCACACCCGACAGCGCCCCGGCCACATAGCCATAACCGCCTGTCAGCACGGTGCCGCCGATCACCACCGCCGCGATGGCATCGAGCTCCACGCCTTGCGCATTCTGGCCATAGCCGCTGAGCATGTAGAACGCGAACAGCAGGCCGGCCAGCGACGCGCAGAAGCCGCTGAGCGCGTAGACGGCGATTTTGGTGCGGCCGACCGCCAGGCCCATCATCAGCGCGGAGGTCTCGCTGCCACCCAGCGCGTAGACGGTGCGGCCGAAGGCGGTGCAGTGCGCAATCCACAGGCCCGCGCCCAGCGCGGCCAGCGCGATGACGGCACCGGGCGACAGGAAGGCGCCGCCAAAGAGATGAATCTGCGTCTGCGACAGCGTGACGAAGAGCGGCGCGTCGATGGTGATGCTGTCCTCGCTGATGAGGAAGCACAGGCCGCGCGCGAGGAACATGCCGGCCAGCGTGACGATGAAGGCCTGCAGCTTGAACACATGGATGATCACGCCCTGCAAGGCGCCGAAGGCCGCGCCGCCCAACAGCACGACGACGATCGCCAGCGGCGCCGGCCAGTGCGCCACCTGCATCAACCACGCGGCGACCATCGTGGTCAGCGCCAGCACGGCGCCCACCGACAGGTCGATGCCGCCGGACAGGATGACGAAGCTCATGCCCACCGCGATGACGAGCAGGAAGGCGTTGTCGATCAGCAGGTTGGACACCACCTGCATGGACGCGAAGCCCGTGTAGTTGCCGGCACCGGCGATGAACAGCACCACCATCAGCGCGACGCTGACCCAGCTGGTGAAGGAGGGCGCGGCCATCATGGAGCGGAGTGCTTTCATGCCTTCCTCCATGTCGACCAGGTCGACCAAGCCGAGGACTGCGAGATGCAGACCGCGAACACGACCACGGCCTTGACGACCATGGTGACCTGCGGCGGCACGCCCAGCGCGTAGATCGTGGAGGTCAGCGTCTGGATGATCAGCGCGCCGATCAGGCTGCCCGCGAGGCTGAACTTGCCGCCGGTCAGTTGCCCGCCGCCGAGCGTCACGGCGAGGATGGCGTCCAGCTCCAGCAGCAGGCCGGCATTGTTGGCATCGGCGCTCTTGATGTTGGACGCGATCATCAGCCCCGCCAGGCCGGCGCCGAGGCTGCAGTAGATGTAGACGAAGCAGACGATGGCGGCCGTCCGCACGCCTGCCAGGCGCGCTGCGACGGGGTTGATGCCGACCGCCTGGATGAACAGGCCCAGCGCCGTGCGCTTCATCAGCAGCGCGGTCAGGCCGCCCACGGCGGCGACGACGAACAGCGCCACCGGCAGGCCCAGCAAGTAGCCGCCGCCCAGCCAGAAGAAGCTGGCGGGCTCGTAGACGGTGATGATCTGGCCATCGGTCAGCAACTGCGCGAGGCCGCGGCCGGCGACCATCAGGATCAGCGTCGCGATGATGGGTTGCAAGCCCAAGGCGGACACGAGCAGGCCGTTCCACAGGCCGCACAGCAGCGCGGCGCCCAGCGCGGCGGCGAAGGCCAGCGCCAGGCCCTGCGAGCCGACGAGCACGCAGGCGACCGTGCCCGCAATGGCGACGACGGCGCCCACGGACACATCGATGCCGCGCGTGGCGATGACCAGCGTCATGCCCAGCGCCGCCAGCATGAGAGGCGCGGCGCGGTGCAGGATGTCGATCAGGCTGCCGTAGAGGTGGCCGTCCTTGATCTCGAGGTGCAGGAAGCCCGGCACGCAGGCGGCCGCGACGGCCAGCAGCAGGGCGAGCGCGAGGAGCGGCCGCGCGAGGGGATGGTGCCAGGCCCGCGTGCGGAGGTGGGCGCTTGGTGTGGACATGGGAAGGCTCGCGGAATTCATCAATTCATCAGGCGGCGGCGGGTTCCGCCGCGATCACTTCAAGCACGCTGCGTTCGTCCAGCTCGCCGCGGCGGTAGACGCCTGCGGCGCGGCGGTCGCGCAGCACCAGGATGCGGTCGCTGCAGTGCAGGACCTCGGGCAGCTCGGACGAGATGAACAGGATGGACATGCCGGTGCCGTCTTCCTTGTGCGCGAGCGCGCGCACCGCATCCATCAGGTCTTCCTTGGCACGCACGTCGATGCCGCGTGTGGGCTCGTCGAGGATCAGCACGGCGGGCTCCGTCGCCAGCCAGCGCGCAAGCAAGGCCTTCTGCTGGTTGCCGCCGGACAGCTGGCCGATCGGCGTGTCGGCGCTGGCGGTCTTGATGCCCAGGCGCTGGATGTAGTCGTCGGCCAGCGCCTGTTGCTGCTCGCGGCTCATGACGAGGCGCAGCCCATGGCGCGCTTGCAGCGCGAGCAGGATGTTGTCGCGCACGGAGAGATCGAGGATGGCGCCCTCGTGCTTGCGGTCCTCGGAGCAGAAGGCCACGCCGGCAGCGATGGCCTCGCGCGGCGAATGCCAGCGGCCAGTGCGACCAGTGCGACCCGTGTGGCCTTCGGTGGCCACATGGCCCGTGTCGGCAGTGTCGGCGCCGAACAGCAGGCGCGCGGCTTCGGTGCGGCCGGAGCCCAGCAGGCCGGCCAGGCCCAGCACTTCGCCACGGCGCAGCTCCAGGTCGAGCGGGTGCAGCGCGCCGCGTCGGCTCAAGCCTTCGGCCTTCAGCGCCACGGCGCCGGTGGTCGGGGCACGGCTGTCCAGGCGGGTGGGTTGCTGGTCGGGCGGCGCGCCCACCATCTTGTTGACGAGGGCCAGGCGGCTCAGCTCGGACGCCAGATATTCGCCCTCGGTCTCGCCATTGCGCATGACCGTGATGCGGTCGGCCAGCGCGTAGGTCTGGTCGAGGAAGTGCGTGACGAAGAGGATGGCGAGGCCCTGGTCGCGCAGGCGGCGCAGGACCGTGAAGAGTCGCTGCACGGCGGCGTCATCGAGGCTGGACGTGGGCTCGTCGAGGATGAGCACGCGGGCCGAGATGCGCAGTGCGCGCGCGATGGCCACCATCTGCTGGATGGACAGCGAGTAGCGCGACAGCGGCGCCGTCACGTCGATGTCGAGATCCATCTGCGCGAGCACGCGGCGCGCTTCGGCGTGGACGGCGTGCCAATCAATCCGGCCCCCACCCAGCCAGGATTTGCGCGGGAAGCGCCCGGCGCAAATGTTCTCGGCGACGCTGAGGTTGGTGCAGAGGTTGACCTCTTGATAGACGGTGCGGATGCCCAGCGCCTGGGCATCTTCGGTGCGGCGCGGCGCGATGGTCTGGCCGTCCAGCTGGATCTCGCCGGCGTCGGGCGTGTACAGCCCCGTCAGCACCTTGATCAGCGTGGACTTGCCCGCGCCGTTCTGGCCCATCAGTGCGTGGACTTCGCCGGGAAACAGGCGCAGGCTGACGTCGCTGAGCGCCTTCACGCCCGGGAAGCCTTTGTGGATGCCGGACAGCGCCAGCACCGGGGCCGCAGGCTCGGTCATGTCAGTGATCCATTCCGCTTCGCGGCACCCGCGACGCATGAAACGAATGCAAAGTTTCCGGAACGCGGAGGACGCAAAGGGGCGCAGAGAACGCAGAGGCCTTCAGCGATTTCTCTGCGTCCTCTGCGCCTGCTCTGCGCTTCGGAAGCTGTGTTGTGTGTCATCTCAGAATTCAGGTATGAACATGGATAGACAGGATTCACAGGATAAGAGGACACAACGTTCCTTGTGTTCATCCTGTGCATCCTGTTCATCCATGTAAAAAAAGTATTGCGTTACGGTCGATCCCAGTTCCTGCGATTCCTCTGCGCCCTCTGCGCTTGCTCTGCGCCCTCTGCGATCCGGAAACTGTTTTGAGTTGGTTTCATCTCAATACTTCCGGTTCGGCAGTTCCTTGGCCGCCACTTCGGCCGGGAAGACGCTTTCGTTCACCGTGATGCGCTTCTCCACGGGCTTCTTCGCGACGATGTCCTTGGCCAGCTGCATCAGTTGCGGGCCGAGCAGCGGGTTGCATTCCACCGTGACGTTGAGCTTGCCGGCCTTCATCGCCTCGAACGCGCCGCGCACGCCGTCGATCGAGATGATGACGATGTCCACGCCCGGCTTCAGGCCGGCTTCCTCGATCGCCTGGATGGCGCCGATGGCCATGTCGTCGTTGTGCGCGTAGAGCACGTCGATCTTCTTGTCGCGCTGCTTGAGGAAGGACTCCATCACTTCCTTGCCCTTGGCGCGCGTGAACTCGCCGGACTGCGAGCGGATGATCTGCAGCTTCGGGTTGGCCTTGATGACTTCCTCGAAGCCCTTCTTGCGATCGATGGCCGGCGCCGAGCCGACGGTGCCTTGCAACTCGACGATGTTCAGCGTCGCGTTCGGAGTCTTGGCGGCACGCTCGAGCAGCCACCGGCCCGCCTTGCGGCCTTCCTCGACGAAGTCCGAGCCGATGAAGGTGACGTACAGCGAGGGATCGCTGACCTTGACCGCGCGGTCGGTCAGGATGACGGGAATGCCGGCGGCTTTCGCTTCCTTCAGCACCGTGTCCCAGCCCGATTCCACGACCGGCGAGAAGGCGATGACGTCGACCTTCTGCGCGATGTAGCTGCGGATCGCCTTGACCTGGTTCTCCTGCTTCTGCTGCGCGTCGGCGAACTTCAGCGTGATGCCGGCTTGCTTGGCCGCGGCCTTGATGGACGCGGAGTTGGCGGTGCGCCATTCGCTTTCGGCACCGACCTGGGAGAAGCCCATCGTCAGCCCTGCGGCGAGGGTGCTGAAGGCGGGCAGGGCCAAGGCGGCGGCGAGCAGCGTACGGCGGGCAACGAGCTTGATCATCATTGGGGGTCTCCTTGAATCTGTATTTAACGCAGCAATCGAAGGCCGTAAAGCCCGCCCGCGATGCTGCCGGGTTTGGCCACGAACTTCACGGTGAGCTTGCCGCCGGCGCTGCGCACCAGGTCTGCGGGCAGCGCGTAGTCACGTGTGTAGATCTCGCCCTGCGTGTCGGGCCGGGCCAGTTCGATCTCGGCGATGAGCTGGCCGTTGACGACGAGGTCGAAGCGGCGGCCGGCATCGCCTGCGGCGAAGCTCAAGCGCAGCGTGCGGGCTTCGGCCTTGGGGTCGTTCAGCTCGTAGCTGAACCACTGCGTCGCGTGCCGCCAGCGGCCGGCCGGGGCGATGCCGTTGTCGGCGCCTTCGCCCTTGAAACCGTGGTCGGACTCGGGCTGCTGCTCGCCGGGCGCCACCTGGTCGATGGTCTGGGCATCCAGCGCCAGGCGCGCCTCCTCGGCCTTGGCCAGCTCCACGTGCAACAGGGTTTGTTGCGCCGGTGTGCTGCGCGGCCAATAGACCATGTAGCGCGAGTCGTGCAGGCGGAAGAAGGGGATCAGCTGGAGTTTGTCGGCGTCCTTGCGGCCCTGAATGAGGCCCGGCGCGGTGAACGTCAGCGGGTGGCCGGGCACGGGCTTGAAGCGGCGCATGAAGTCGGCCTGGTCGCTCACGAAAACGGGAGCGGAATCCAGCGGGCAGACGGGGCCTTGCGCGATATGACCCATGCGCGAGCCATCGGCGGTGAAGGCCAGCCTCTCGCCCAACTGCGGCGTCTTGGCAGCCAGCACGATGGGGCCGTGGAGCACGGCCACGTAGCCCTTCAGGCCCGGCATCGGCTCCAGCGTCGTGCGCATCGGCAGCTCGACGTCGACCTGGTCGCCGGCGGCCCAACTGCGGCGCAGCTCCACATGGCCGCCGGGCCGTGCGGTCACCTTGATCGGCTTGCCGTTCAGCTCGACCTTCAGCGCGCCGGCCGCAACCCAGCCGGGGTAGCGGATCTTCAGCGCGAATTCGCCGGCGTCGTGCACGGTCAGCCGCGTGCGCGGCTCGTCGGGGAAGCGGGCGCTCTGCGTGACATGGATGCCGCGCTCGCGCCAGTCCAGCGTGGACGCGATGAAGAGGTTCACGTAGAGCGTGTCGTCGTCATGCGCGTAGATGAACTCACCGTGTCGCGCGTGGCTCTCCAGCCCCGAGCCCACGCAGCACCACATGGCCTCGTCCACCTTCGAGTAGACGCGGTAGTGCTGCGGCCGCATCGGCGTGAAGTAGACGAAGCCGCCTTCGCCCGGATGCTGGGACGCGAGGATGTGGTTGTAGAGCGTGCGCTCGTAGAAGTCGGTGTACTTGCCTTGCTCGGGATGCACGCGCGACAGCAGTGCGGTGAGCTTGAGCATGTTGTAGCTGTTGCAGGTCTCCGGGCCTTCCACCTCGTCGAGCATGGGCCGGAAATCATCGGCCGGGTGGAAGTGCTCCTTCACGCTGTTGCCGCCGATGGCGACCGTGCGGTTCTCGGTGACGGTGCGCCAGAAGAATTCGGCGGCCCGGCGGTCTTCATCGTCGTCCGCGATCTCCGCAATGCGCTCGAAGCCGATGACCTTGGGAATCTGCGTGTTGGCGTGCAGGCCGGTGAGCTCGTCCCGGCCCGCAGCGAGCGGCTTCAGCAGGGCCTGGTGCGAGAAGCGCCGCGCCAGCGCGAGGTAGCGCGGATCGCCGGTCATCTGCGCCACGTCGGCCAGCACCTCGTTCATGCCGCCATGCTCGGCGCGCAGCATGTCCTGCATCTGCGCATCCGACAGCGGCGCGGTCAGCCGCAGCGCCCAGTCGCTCAGTCGCACCAGCATGGCCTTCGCATCGGCATTGCCGGCATGCACCCACGCATCGCGCAGCCCCGCGAACAGCTTGTGCAGGTTGTACCAGGGCACCCATCGGCCGTTCACCGAGAAGCTGTCGACCTTGAGGTGGCCGGCACCGACTTCGGCCCAGGCCTTGGCGCCATCGGGGATGCCGCCGAGATAGCCGGTGCCGATCTGGTCCTGGCAGCGCTTGAGCTCGGCGATGAAGTAGTCCAGCCGTTCCTTGACGACGGGGTCGCCCGTGGACGCCCACATCAGCGCCAGCGCCGACAGGTAGTGCCCGCCCATGTGGCCGTCCAGTCCCGAGGACTCCCAGTTGCCGTAGCTGGGCACGGGCACGGGCAGGCCGGCCTCGCGGCGGTAGGGCGCGAGCAGGCGCTCGGGGTCGAGCTCCAGCAGGTAGTGCAGGTCGGTGTTCTGCGCGTCGAGGAAGGGGCCGTCCTGCAGGCGGACGCGGTCGAGCGGGAAGGCCTGCAGGAAGGCCTGCACGTCGCCCGTGATCGCGCCCGCACCGTGGAAACACAGTGCTAGGGCGAGGGCAACGAGCAGGCGCTTCATCGTCAGTTGCTCAGACGTACGGCCCACAGGGACACGCCACCGACCGACAGCGCGCTGAAGCTCACGACGAAGGCGCTGGAGTTGGTGTTCCATTGCCGGGACAGCACGCCCTTGAAGGTCGCGCCGCCGCTCACCACGGTGAGCTTGTTGTTGCCGTCGTGCGTCCAGGTTCCGGTCATGCCGCCACTGCCGGCGACCGTGCCGTCGCCGTTCAGCGTCACGACGATGGAGGTCTTGCTCGTCGCCGTGATGTCCTTGCCGTGGTTGACCAGCTTGTAGGTGCCGACCGCCTGTGCGGCGCTCACGTCAGCCGTCTGCGCAGGGCTGGCCAGGCTCAGCGGCGCATGGCGCAGCGGGGCGATGACGAGCCAGCCGTCGGCGTTCAGGTGCATCTCGTGCACGCGCAGTTCGTGGTACTCGCCGGTGCCAGGGAAACGCGTATGGAAGATGATGAAGTACTGGTCGGTCGTCGCGTCGTAGTAAGCCGAGTTGTGGCCCGGCGACACGTAGCCCAGCGCGGTGCCGGTCTCGAAGGCGGCGTTGACGTAGTCGTGGCCGCCCATCATCTTCATGCCGTAGTTCTGGATGCTGGGCCGGTCGAAGGGCACGCTGGCCCTGACGGTTGCCATGTCGGTGCCGCCGCCGTCCAGGTAGGGACCGTCCGGTGCCAGCGAGCGCGCGACGCGCACGTTGTAGCCGCCGTTCGCGGCCAGGCCACCCCAGGACGTGAACAGGTAGTAGTACTGCGTCGTCGGGCTGTAGAGGATGTAGGCGCCCTCGATCTCGGCATGGTCGCCGCCCATCAGGTGCTTGCCATAGCCCTGGCCGGCCACGGGCAGGCCCGTCGCCGAATCCATCGCCATGATGAAGATGCCGCCCGAGTACGAGCCGTAGACCATCCACATCTTGCCCGTGGCGTCCTTGAAGACTTGTGGGTCCACGACGTTGGGATGCTTCGTCGCGTCGTACGTCGTCCCGTCTTCCGATGCGCCCACCATGCCCGACTTCAGCAACAGCTGCTTGTTGCTGTACGGGCCCTCGACGCTGGTGGCCACCGCCACGCCCAGCGCCGACAGCGGGCTGCTGCCCTGGCAGGAGCAGTAGTACATGTAGAACTTGCCGTCGTCGAGCTTGGCGACGTCGGGTGCCCACAGGTCGGTCACCGTGGTCCAGGCGAAGGTGGCGGCCAGCTCGGTCGTCACCTTGTTGCCGAACAGCGGGTTGTTGTTGTCGACGCCGTCGGCCAGCTTGGTCCAGTTCATCAGGTCCGTCGTCTTGGCCGCCGCGAGGTGCGAGCCGAAGACGTAGAACGCGCCGTCGGACTTGATCACCGACGGGTCATGGACCGAGGCGTTGGCGAAGGTGAGGGCGGTCTGGACCGGGTTGGGATTGATGTTGGTCGTGGTGCTGCCGCCGGTGCCGGTACCGGTGCCGGTGCCGCCCGTGGTGCCGCTGCTGCTGTCACCGCCGCCACCGCCGCCGCAGGCGGTCAGGGCGAAGGCGGCGGAACCCGCGAGGAAGTGGCGTCGGTTCTGAAGGGCCATGATGTGTTTGTCTCCGGGTCTGTTGGTTGAGGCCGACGAAGCCTAGGAGACTCGGCGGCCGCGCACCAATGACATTGCAGGCGCGGTCGATCCTGTTTTTGATATGCCGTGTGGGCTCCACGGATGCACCGCAACGCCTGGGCAAGCAGCATGGCGGGCTCGGGGTGGCAGTGCGGTGGCGATGGCCTGTCGCGCGGGGTGATCAGCCATCGACGGCGACGACGACGATGGACTTGGCCGGCAGCTTCAGCGTCAGCTTGCCGTCGACGGCCTGCGCCTCGAAGGGCACGGGCGTGACCTGCGCAGGCTTGCCCAGCTCGTTCTGCGCATCCATCGCGCCAGCGGTCAGCAAGCGGCCCTTGACGGACTTCGGCGCGTTGGCACCGACCTGCAGCACCAGCTCCGTCGCCTGCGTGGCGTTCGAGTTGACGATGCCGACGTAGACCTTGCCGTCCTTGCCGCGTGCGGCGGTGGCCGAGAGGCCCGGCATCTCGGTCGCACCGACCTTGTAGACCGGGTCGTTCTCGATCGTCGCGGGCAGCGAGGTCGCGTCCTGGAAAGGCGTGTACAGCGAGAAGGCGTAGTAGGTGGGCGTCAGCACCAGCTTGTCCTTGCTGGTCAGGATCATGGCCTGCAGCACGTTGACCATCTGCGCGACGTTGCTCATCTTCACGCGGTCGGCGTGAGCGTGGAACACGTTGAAGTGCAGCGCCGCGAGCAGCGCGTCACGCAGCGTGTTGCGCTGGACCAGGAAGCCGGGGTTGCTGCCGGGTTCCGGGTCGTACCAGCTGCCCCACTCGTCGAAGTAGATCGCGAGGCGCTTGGCCGGATCGTTCTTGTCGAGGATGGCCGTGCTGCGGGTCAGCGTGTTGTCGATCTTGCTGACCTGCGACAGCATGGAGATCCACTCGGACTCGGGGAAGCCGGCCGCCGGGCCCTTGCCTTCCCACTTGCCGCTGGGGAAGGTGTAGGCGTGGTGGGCGATCGCGTCGATGTTGTGCTTGACGTTCTTGCTCAGCACGTCCTCCCAGGTGGTGTCCTGGTCGTTGCCGCCGCTGGCAATGAATTTGGGCCGGTTGTTGGCGGGCGTCTTCAGGAAGGTCGACCAGTGCCGGTACATGTCGGCGTAGTACTCGGGGCGCATATTGCCGCCGCAGCCCCAGGTCTCGTTGCCGACGGCGAAGAAGCTGACCTTGAAGGGCTTGTCATGGCCATTCTTGCGGCGCAACTCGGCGAGCGTGGACTTGCCCTCGGCCGTCATGTACTCGAGCCACTCGGCCATTTCCTGCGGGCTGCCGGTGCCCATATTGCCGTTCACGTAGGCCTCGGCACCGAGCTGGTCAACGAGGTCGAAGAACTCGTGCGTGCCGACCGCGTTGTTCTCGGCCACGCCACCCCAGGTGGTGTTGACCTTGACCGGGCGCTTGGCTCGCGGACCGATGCCTTCGCGCCAGTGGTATTCGTCGGCGAAGCAGCCGCCGGGCCAGCGCACCAGCGGCACATGCAGATCCTTCAGCGCCGCGACGACGTCCTTGCGCCAGCCGCGCACGTTCGGGATCTTGGAGTCGGGGCCGACCCACATGCCTTCGTAGATGCCGGTGCCGAGGTGCTCGGCGAACTGGCCGTAGATGTCGCGGTTGATGACGGGGCCGGGCTGGTCGGCGTTGACGACCAGCTTGGCCGGTGTGGGATCAGCGGCCAGTGCATTCGCGCCCACCATGCAGCTCACCACGAGGGCGAGCAGTTGCTTGTTCTTCATGTCTCTTGTCTCCTGGGTTTCGATTCGCGTGAGCCTCTTTTCGGGCCCCTGTTCAGTTGTCCATTCCGTCGCTGCATCCGCGATGCATGAAACGAATACCAAGTTTCCGGAACGCAGAGGACGCAAAGGGACGCAGAAAGCGCAGAGACCTGAGGCGATTTCTCTGCGTCCTCTGCGCTTGCTCTGCGCCCTCTGCGATCCGGAAACTGTGTTGAGGTTTCATCTCAATTGCGCGTCAGCACCCCATCGCGGCGGCGCCACACGCCGCGCTCGTTGGGTTCGCGCAGCACCGCGGGCAGCAGCGCACGCGGCAGGTTCTGGTAGCAGACCGGGCGCAAGAAGCGCTGAATGGCCGCCGTGCCGACCGAGCTGCTGCGGCCGTCCGACGTGGCCGGGAACGGGCCGCCGTGGACCATCGCCGTCGACACCTCGACGCCGGTGGGATAGCCGTTGGCCAGGATGCGGCCGACCTTGCGCTCCAGCGCAGGCAGCAGGGCGCGCGCGGCCGCGATGTCGTTCTCGTCGTCGTCCTGCAGTTGCAGCGTGGCGGTCAGCTGGCCTTCCAGACCCTCGATGACGGCGAGCAGATCGGCGAGATCCTTGCAGGCGATCAGCAGCGAGGCGGGGCCGAAGATCTCGGACGACATCGCGTGGTTGGCCAGGAAGGCCGCGCCGGTGGTCTTGAACAGGCTGGGCGCCCCCTGGCAGCCGGCGGAGGTGCCGCGCAGCAGCGAATCGACCTGCGGCTGGCCGGCCAGTTGCTCTTCGCCGCGCTGGTAGGCGCCGGCGATGCCGGGGGTCAGCATCGTCGCGGCAGGCACGGGCTTGAGCGCCTCGGCGGCGGCGGCGGCAAAGCGGTCGAAATCGGGGCCTTCGATGGCCAGCACGAGACCGGGGTTGGTGCAGAACTGGCCCACGCCCATCGCCAGCGAGGCGGCGAAGCCGGTGGCGATCTCGGCACCGCGCTTGGCGAGCGCGCCGGGCAGCAGGATGACCGGGTTGATGCTGCTCATCTCGGCGTAGACCGGAATCGGTTGCGGGCGGGCGGCGGCAGCGGCCATCAGTGCCGTGCCGCCGCTGCGCGAGCCGGTGAAGCCGACCGCCTGGATGGCGGGGTGGCGCACCAGCTGTTCTCCGATGTTTTGGCCGATGCCGTGCCCGCTGCCGGTCAGCAGCGCGAACACGCCGGCCGGCAGGCCGGACTGGCGCACGGCCTCGACGACCGCACGGCCGACGAGTTCCGACGTGCCCGGATGGGCCGAGTGCGCCTTGACGACGACGGGGCACCCTGCGGCCAGCGCGGCGGCGGTGTCGCCACCGGCCACCGAGAAGGCCAGCGGGAAGTTGCTGGCGCCGAACACGGCCACGGGGCCCACGCCGACGAAGCGCAGGCGCAGGTCGGGCCGCGGCGGCGTGCGCGCGGGCAGTGCAGTGTCGATACGGGCGTCCTGCCAGCTGCCTTCACGCAGCAACTCGGCGAACAGCTTGAGCTGGTTCATCGTGCGGCCACGCTCGCCTTCGAGGCGGGCACGGGGCAGGCCGGTCTCGGCCATCGCGCGGACGACGAGTTCGTCGCCCAGCGCAAGGATCTGCGCAGCGATGAGGTCCAGGAAGTCGGCGCGCTCCTGATCGCTGGTCGCGCGGAAGGCGTCGAAGGCGGCACCGGCGAGGGCGCATGCTTCTTCGACCTGCGCCGCGTCGACGGCGTTGAAGTCGGGGCCGAGGGCTTCGTTCTTGCCCGGGTTGAAAGCCTGGAAGGGCTTGCCCTTGCCGCGCACGGGCTGGCCGCCGATCAGCGCCAGTCCCTGGATCGTGTTGCTCATGGAAAGAAACCTCGAAGAATCAGTGGCGATCAATGCGAATGGCGCGGAACGGCCGAGCCGCGGCAGCCGCGCAGGAAGTCGAAGTCGCAGCCCTCGTCGGCCTGCAGCACATGCTGCACGTAGAGGTGCCGATAGCCGCTCGCATCAGCCGGATCGACGGTCTGCGCCGCGGCCCAGGCTTCGAGGCGGGCCTTGAGCTCCTCGTCCGGGATGTCCAGTTGCAGGCGGCCGGCGGCGCAGTCGAGCTCGATGAAGTCACCTTCCTGCACGACGGCCAGCGGCCCGCCGGCACGCGCTTCAGGCGCCACGTGCAGCACGACGGTGCCGTATGCGGTGCCGCTCATGCGCGCGTCGGAAATGCGCACCATGTCCTTCACGCCGGCGGCCAGGATCTTGGGCGGCAGGCCCATATTGCCGACCTCGGCCATGCCGGGGTAGCCCTTGGGACCACAGTTCTTCATGACGAGGATGCAACTGGCGTCGACGTCGAGGTCGGGGTCGCCGATGCGGGCCTTGTAGTCGTCGAAGTTCTCGAACACGACGGCGCGGCCGCGGTGCTTCATCAGTTCGGGCGTGGCCGCCGAGGGCTTGAGCACGGCGCCGCGCGGCGCGAGGTTGCCGCGCAGGATGCAGATGCCGCCGTCCTCGATGAGCGGCTTGTCCAGCGGACGGATGACTTCGTCGTCGTAGATCGGCGCGTCAACGCAGTTCTCCCACAGGCTCTTGCCGTTGACGGTCAGCGCGTTCGGGAACGGCAGCCTGTCGGCCTCGCCCAGGCGGCGGATCACGCCCGGCAGGCCGCCGGCGTAATAGAACTCTTCCATCAGGAAGCGGCCCGAGGGCAGCAGGTCCACGACGGTGGGCGTGCCGCGGCCGATGCGGGTCCAGTCTTCCAGTTCCAGCTCCACGCCGACGCGGCCGGCGATGGCCTTCAGGTGGATGACGGCATTGGTCGATCCGCCGATCGCCGCGTTGACGCGGATGGCGTTCTCGAAGGCTTCCTTGGTCAGCACCTTGGACAGGCGCAGGTCTTCCCACACCATGTCGACGATGCGCATGCCCGACAGGTGGGCCAGCACATAACGGCGTGCGTCGACGGCGGGAATGGCGGCGTTGTGCGGCAGCGAGGTGCCCAGCGACTCCGCCATGCACGCCATCGTGGACGCGGTGCCCATCGTGTTGCAGGTGCCGGCGGAGCGCGAGTGGCCGGCCTCGGCGGCGAGGAAATCGTGCATCGTGATCTCGCCGGCCTTGACCTGCTCATGCAGCTGCCACACGGCCGTGCCCGAGCCGATGTTCTTGCCGTTGAGCTTCCCGTTGAGCATCGGGCCGCCGGTGACGACGATGGTCGGCACGTCCACGCTGGCCGCGCCCATCAGCAGCGCGGGCGTGGTCTTGTCGCAGCCGACCAGCAGCACGACCGCGTCGATGGGGTTGCCGCGGATGCTCTCCTCCACGTCCATGCTGGCGAGGTTGCGCGTCAGCATCGCGGTCGGGCGCAGATTGCTCTCGCCGCTGGAGAAGACCGGGAACTCGACGGGGAAACCGCCGGCCTCCAGGATGCCCTTCTTCACATGCTCGGCAAGCTTGCGGAAATGCGCGTTGCAGGGGGTCAGCTCGCTCCAGGTGTTGCAGATGCCGATGATCGGCTTGCCCTGGAACTCATGGTCGGGAATGCCCTGGTTCTTCATCCAGGAGCGGTACATGAAACCGTTCTTGTCCTGGGTACCGAACCACTCGGCGGAACGCAGCTTGACCTTGCTCTTCTTGTCCTCAGTCGTCATGTCTTTGTGTCGGGTGTTTCGTTGTTGCAGCGCACGGTGCGGCGCGTCGGCTCCCAAGCGCGGAGCGCTTGCGCCCCACGCTCTCGTGCGGATCGGTTCACGCGCACGGGTTCATGAATTGATACTAGGGGCCTGGGGAATTGCGATCCAATCAATTTCCGGCCGATATCGATGTCGTTTTGGATATCAGTCGCGGCGCGAGGGCTTGCCGAAGACCGGCATGCCTTCCGCGCTCCAGCGCAGCGGCTTCACGAAAGTGTGCCGGTCGGGGTTCCAGAGCGGGTCGCCTTCGATCTCGGTGTAGGTGCGGGCGTGGTAAACGAGCAGCACCTCGTCCGGCTTGTCGGTCACGGTGAAGCTGTTGTGGCCGGGACCGAAGACGCTGTCTTCTGCGCAGCTGCGCATCACCGGCTCGGCGGATTTGTGCCAGCTGGTCGGATCCAGCAGGTCGGCGTTCTCATCGGCCCACAGCAGGCCCATCGCGTAGTTCTCGTCCGTCGCGCTGGCCGAGTAGCTGATGAAGACGCGACCGTGGCGCTGCAGGACCGACGGTCCCTCGTTGACCAGGAAGCCGCGGCATTCCCAGTCGAACTCGGGCCGGCTGAGCAGCACCGGCGCGCCGGCCAGTTGCCAGGGCGTCTTCATCGGCGCGATGTAGAGATTGGAGTTGCCGGCGATCGCCGGGTCCGGGTCCTTCTGCGCCCACAGGTAATAGAGCTGGCCGCGATGCGTGAACGTGGTCGCGTCGAGGCAGAAGCTGTCGATGCCGCTGTCGACCTGGCCGAGGAATTCCCACTCACCGGTGAAAGGGTCGGCCGCCGTATTGCGCAGCGCATACATGCGGTGCTGGAACATCCCGAGGTGATCGAGCGCGCGGGTGTGAGACGCCGCGAAATAGACATACCAGGCACCCTGGTTGAAATGAAGCTCAGGCGCCCAGATCAGTTCCGACCAGGCGCCCGCGTCGGGCTTGCGCCAGGCGACGTAGGCGGGCGCTTCCGCGAGGCCTTCGACCGTCGGTGCGCGGCGCAGCTCGATGCGATCGTAGGCCGGCACCGAGGCGATGAAGTAGTAGAACCCGTCGGCGTGACGGGAGATGTGGGGGTCGGCACGCTGGCGGATCAGCGGCTGGATCAGCGGCGGGATCAATGGCTCAGGCAGGTCGTTCATGAGGGGACAGCAGAATGGAAAATGGGCGTTGCCGGGGGAGGCCCGCGCAACGCCCGAACGAGGATGCGTTCAGAGAATCAATTCAGAGGATCAGTTCAGCTCCTGGCTTACATCTTCCAGCGCAGGCCGACCGAGAACGAGCGTCCGACCTGGACCGTCCCGAAGTCGGTCACCTGCGCGCTGCCGGCACTGCCGAAGTTGTAGTACTGCTGCTGCATTTCGTTCGTCAGGTTGACCGCACTGAGGTCGAGGGACAAGCTGTCGTTGACGTTGTAGCTGACCTGCAGGTCCACGCTCTTTTCCGGGTGGCGCCAGATGCCGATCGGGTTGGCAAACAAGGCGGCTTCGTTGCTGGCCAGGAACTTGGAGCGCCAGACATAGGACAGGCGCGCGCCGATCGGGCCGCTTTCGTAAGCCAGGGTGCCGTTGAAGGAGGTGCGCGACACGCCGAAGAACGGGGTCTTCAGCTGGGCGATGACGTCACCGGCATCATTGGTGTCAGGCACGTTCTGCGACGAAGTCAGCTGCGTCATGCTGCCCAGGAAGCCCAGGCCGTTCAACACGCTCGGCAAGCTCTTCGGGAAGTAGACGAAGCCCAGTTCGGCGCCGCTGATCTTGCCGTTGGAAGCATTCACCGGCGAGTTGATGACGTAGTCATAGCCGTTGGTGTGATCGCCGCCCGAGGTCGAGTTGCGGAACGGGTCGTTGGCCGGATCGACGTGGACCTTGTGACGGATGCTCACCACCAGCCCGTCGATCTTGCGCGTGAAGGCGGTCGCGTAGAGCGCACTGTCCTTCTGGAAATACCACTCGGCCGTCAGGTCGAAGTTCTTCGAGCGCGTCGGCTTCAGGTCCGGGTTGCCGCCGCTGCCCGAGCCATAGCCGACCCGCGAGACGTCGTCACCGAGCTGCAACACGGGATTCAGGTCGCCGAAGTTCGGGCGGCGCAGCGTTTCACCGTAGTTGAAGCGCAGCAGCACGTCCTTGGCCGGATCGAAGCGCAGGGTCAGGCTGGGCAGCAACTTGCTGGCCGACTTGTTGGCCCCTGAGGGCGTGACGTTCTTGGTGGTGGCGTCGACGGTGTAGAAGGTCATGTCGGTGCCGACATTCACATAGCGCACACCGAAATTGCCGCGCAGGTGATGGCCCAACAACTCGTTCTCGGTATCCGCCATCAGGAAGAGATTGGTTGTCTTCTCGTCGACCTGGAAGGTCTTCTGCAGATGCAGCTGATCCGTCGTCAGGAAATTCGGATCGACCGCGTGGTACATCTGACGGAACTGGTCGATGTGGTCACGGATGTAATAGGCGTTGGGTTCCAGCCATGAGCGCGGAACGTTCGAGATGTCGGTGCCGAAGTTCGAGTTGGTGTAGTAGTAGCTGGAGCCCAGCGAGGCCAGGCTGCTGCCCAGGTAGCTCGATTGCGTCCGGTTGGCCTCCGAGGCCTTGCGGTCGTCGAAACGCGCGCCGAAGCTGAGCGTCTTCACGGCACCCCAATCGGCTTCATAGGAGCCCGACAGGTTGCCCGTCGCGGCGCTGCCCGTGTTGCGGTTGGCGTTGTCGTAGAACTGCGCCACATTCCACTTGGTGGGGTCCACCAGGTCGGCGTTGTTGTTGAAGTGGAACGCCATGTTGTCGCCGCCGGCATTGAAGTCGACGGTCACCGACGGTGCCGTGCGTTCAATCCGGGTGGCGGTGAATTCCGAGTGATAGATGCTGTTCTGGTACGACACATCACCGTCCAGCTTCAGGCGATCACTGAGCGTCCACTTGCCGTTCAGCGCGTAGACATAGGAATCGGTTTTCGAGGTGGTGTAGTCACCGCTGTTGAAGCCATAGACCGAACCCACCGTGCGCGTCTTGATGACGTTCGTGCCCGGGTAGGTGGTGATCGACGAGGCGGGGGTGGCGCCGTTGTCCCACCAACCGTCAACGAAGCTGAACAGCAACTGGCTGAAGCTCTTGTCGCGGTAGCCGTTGTACATCGCCTCGAAGGTGTAGACCGAATCATCGTTCGGCTTCCACTGCAGGGCGACATTGGCGGCCGGACGCTCGCGCTTGCCTTGAACGTCGTCCTGGAAGATGGCGTCACGCGAGAGGTAATACGGAACGGTCTGGCCGTTGATGTTCAGGGTTGAACCCGCTGCTTCCGACAAGCCGGTATGCGTGCCGGGCGTCCAGATGTTTTGATTGGGCGCGCGCGGGTCCGTCGGCTGGATGCGTTCCAGTGGCGCCCAACCGGTCGGGTCCTCGCTGGCATTGGGGCTGGCAAACACCACCAGCGCACCCGGCGTCACGCTTTCGTTGCGATAGTTCGTCCGCACGTCCGACAGATTGATCAGGGCACCGAATTCGCCGATGCCGGTCTTCCAGCGGTTGCTGGCCATGGCGCTCAGCTGCGGGTTCGATTTCTTCGCAGGATCGAGATAGGTGTCGCGCGCCGAAAGCGAGAATTTCGCGCCCTTGAAATCGAAGGGGCGCAGCGACTTCACGTCGATCTGGCCCGCGATGCCGGTCTCCAGCTGGCTGGCATCACGCGTCTTGTAGACATCGATCTGGCGAACCAGGGTCGCCGGGATGTCCTGCAGCGCAACCTGCGTGCCCGAAGCGGTAAAGATATTGCGGCCGTTCCAGGTGGTTTCAACGTCGGGCAGACCCCGGATCGACAAGGTACCGACTTCACCGCCAGCACGGTTGGTGACCTGGATACCCGTCACGCGCTGCAAGGCTTCGACGACGTTGTTGTCGGGCAGCTTGCCGATGTCTTCGGCGACGACCGATTCCACGACCTGGTCGCTGTTGCGCTTGATCTCCAGGCTCTTGGCCAGCGATGCCCGCACGCCGGTGACGGTCACCGTGTCCAGTTGCGCGTCAGTCTTGGGGGTGTCCTGGGCGAGGGCGGTGCTCGACAGGGCGGCCAGTGCGGCGGCGGCCGTCAAGGTCAGCGCAAAGCGCTGGGATTCGGTGCCTGCACGCAGCAGGACCAAGGCTGGTTTCTTCATCTTGTCTCCGGAATCGTTATGGAAGGATTGGCCAACCTCTTCAACCGTCCAGAGCCTCTACGGGGGCCTGTGGGGCTGGGGTTTGATTTCATCCTAGGGGGCCGACCGATTCGCGACTAATCACATTTTTGGATTTCCCGATGCTCGTTCTTGCATCGGCAGTCCGGGTTAGCCCCGAGAGTTCCCAGGAAAAAACCGCCTGTACCTGAGGGCTGATGGCGATGGGAAGTCGCTGCCTCGCCGGCGCTTGTAGAACTCTCGCAACAGCGCCTTGTTCGCTGCCGGTGCGCCGGCGCTCAGGTGCGCGCGGGCCCGCCTCGTGGTTTGCAGGGCTATCACAACTGGCCGGCCTCGCGGGTTTTTGCTCCCCCGCAATCGAGGGATCAGAACGTTTCTGTCCCGCACTGTCACACACGCGCCATCAGTCGGTCGATATGCTTGGGCCAGCAACACAATGTGTGAACTTCTTCACGAACCCATACGCCTCGGAAGCGCCTTTGTCTTCCTAGATCAAACGTGTGTTTTTTTGAGCTGGTTCGCAAACGTTTGCTGTCGCATGACATTTCGGGTGTGTTTTTTTAATGTGATTGGCAAACGTTTGCTATTGCATGGCATCTCGGGTGGCGTTTGGAGCGGGGAGAGCTGTTTTGTCCCCGCTTCAGTCGACACGAATCCTGAGCTTTTTCGGTCCTTAACCTTTCAAGAGATCTATCAGCATGTCTACAAAACGCGTTCTTCTCTCCCTCGCCTTGGGCGCCCTGGCCAGCACGTCGGCCCACGCCGGCTTGACCGTGGATTCGGCGTCGTACACGTACAGCCAGGACTTCGACACGTTGGCTACGACCGGCGTGCTCAATAACTGGGCCAACGACAACACCATCGCCGGATGGAGCCTGTTCAGCGCGTTCAATGCGCCGGAAACGAACTACATCGCGGAAGCCGGCACCTCGACCACCGGCTCGTTCCGCAGCTTTGGCGCTGCAGGTTCAACCGAGCGTGCGCTGGGCGATACCGCTTCGGGCGGCTCCTACTACGGCAGCCCCGCGCCTGGCGCGGTCGCCGGCTATATCGCCGTCGCCTTCACCAACACCACCGGCGCCGATCTCTCCGGTTTCAACCTCAGCTACAACGGCGAACAGTGGCGCAATGGCGGCAATGCCAGCGCGCAAAGCCTGACCCTGCAATACGGCATCGGCGACAGCTTCGACACCGTGACGGACTGGTCCACGCCGGGCGGTAATTTCGATTTCACTTCGCCGGTGACCGGCGCCACAGCGGCCACCGTTGACGGCAATGGCGCCGGCCTCGTGGCAGGCCTGGGTGGCACTCAATCGGTCAGTTGGGCCGATGGCGCGACGCTGTGGGTTCGCTGGACCGACCTGAACGACTTCGGTAACGACCACGGCCTGGCCATCGACAACGTGAGCTTGAGCGTCGTCGCTGCCGCCGTTCCGGAGCCACAGAGCTACGCGCTGCTGCTGGCCGGCCTCGGCTGCGTGGGCGTCATCGTCCGTCGTCGCAAGGCCTGAGTCACCGACCTCACCCTCGCACTTGAACCTGGTGGCCCGCAAGGGCTGCCAGGCGAGCGGGCCCCTCACGAACACCACCGTCGGAACACACCATGCGAAGCCATCCGTTGAAGCTGAAAAAACTCTCGCGCGCCATTGCGCTCCTGGCTGCCCTGTCGAGCTCCGGCTTGGCCCTCGCCGCCACGATCAGCCCCGATCACCAGGAGTTCGGTGCCACCCTGTACGTGCCGTACCAGGCCGACGCGTCGGCCATCGCGCAGGCCCGCACCTTCACCCTGAACTTCGAGTACCCGCAGGTCGAGAAGACGCAGACCGTGTCCTGGCGCGTGGAGCTGCTGGATTCGGCCGGTGTGGTGTTGAAGCATTGGTACGGTGTCGAGACGCTCGTGAAGGGCGACATCACCGTGAAGGTCGATTGGGCCGGCCGTGAGCCCGGCGTGGCCGATGTCGATGGCATCTACCAGGTGCGCCTGACCGCCAGCTCGGTCGACGCCACCGATGTGCCCAATATCGGCGTGGTGTCCGACTACGTCGAGAACAGCTTGAACGCGGTCGGTGCGGATGTGGTCGAGCAGACCTGGGACATGCAGGTCGGCTACGTCGCGCCGGTACAGATGCCCACGTTCAGCGCGCTGCCGACCGGTGCCGCGCGGGCTGCTGCTGCCGCTGCTGCCACTTCGTCTGCCACCTCTGCCGCCACCTCTGGCGGTGTCTCGGCTCCTGCGCTCAAGACGCGCGTTGCCGCCCTGGCCGTGACGGCCCCAGCGGGCCTGCCCTACACCGTCTACCTCGGCAACCTGCACAGCCAGAGCGGCCACAGCGATGGCGGCGGCACGATCGGCAGTTGCACCGGCGAGCAGGTTCCGCAGTCGCACATGGACCAAGGTCCGACGCAGGCCTACCAGTACGCGATGAACCGCGGCCTGGACATCCTGGTGACCTCCGAGCACAACCACATGTTCGACGGCTCGACCGGCACCAACACCGCTCAGACGCCGAGCTTCTCCAAAGGCCTGTACGCGACCGGCCTGGCCCTTGCTGCCAACTTCAACGTCGTCAACCCGAACTTCCTCGCCATCTACGGCATGGAGTGGGGCACGATCAGCACCGGCGGCCACATGAACATCTTCAACTCCCCCGGCTTGTACGGTTGGGAGTACAACGCCAAGAACGAACTGCTCGCCGATACCTTCACCGACAAGGGCCAGTACACCGCGCTCTACACGGTGATGGCGCAGCAGGGCGCGATCGGCCAGTTCAACCACCCGAACACCTCTGACTACCAGTCCTTCGCGTACACCGAAGATGGCAACAAGGTGATGACGCTGTGCGAGGTGGTGAACAGCTCCGCCTTCTCCAACGTGACCGATGAAACCGGCACCACCAACAGCGGCTACGAAAGTGCTTGCAAGAAGGCGCTCCTGGCCGGCTTCCACGTGGCCTTCTCGTCGGACCAGGACAACCACTGCGCCAACTGGGGTGCCTCGGCACCGAACCGCACGGGTGTCCTGATCCCGAACGGCACGCCGCTGTCGCTGGCGGCCTATCTCGAGGCCCTCAAGGCACGCCGCGTCTTCGCCACGACGGACAAGACCGCGCAGCTGGTGATGACCGCCAACGGCCACCTGATGGGTGAGACCTTCGTCAACGCCGGCCCGCTGACGCTGCAGACCAATTACGCCAGCAGCACCGGCAAGAAGGTCTCCTCGGTGGAGATATTGCAGGGTGTGCCCAAGGGCCCAGACCCGGTCGGACACCTCTCCTCAACGGCCGTCACCACCTTCACGCCAGCGCTGGGTGAACATTTCTACTACGCCAAGGTCACGCAGAGCGACGGCAAGATTCTCTGGTCCGCACCCGTCTGGGTCAGCCAGGTGTCCGACGCCACCGCACCGACCGTGACCGCCTCGGCCACCGTCAGCAGCGGCACCGTCAAGCTGGCAGCCACGGCGACCGACGACGTCGGCGTGACCCGCGTTGACTTCTACGTGGACGGCAGCCTCAAGGGCAACAGCATCACCGCGCCGTACAGCCTGAGCATCGCCTCCACATCGCTGAGCAACGGCAATCACACGATGAGCGCCACGGCACTGGATGCGGCAGGCAATGCTGGCAACTCGGGCGACGTTGGGTTCAGCGTGAGCAATGTGACGGACGTTACCTCCAGCGTTCGCGTCACGAGCACGGGCCTGCTTCTCAACCGCGCCACGCAGCTTTTCAACAGCACCATCACGCTGACCAACACCAGCGCCAGCACGCTCAATGCGCCGCTGCAGCTCGAGTTCGTGGGCCTGCCCGCCGGTGTGAGCTTGCAGAACGCCAGCGGCACCAATGCCGGCGCGCCCTACATCACTCTGGGCTCCGCGAGCCTGGCGCCCGGCGCCAGCATCGCAGTGCCTGTGAGCATCAGCAACCCTGCCAAGGTGAACCTGGGCTTCACGGTTCAGATCTTCTCCGGCTCGTTCTAAGAAAGCATCCGCATCATGTTCAAGAACACCTTGTTCACACTTCGCGGCACCGTGATCGCCCTGGCCCTGGCTGGTTGCGCCAGCTTCGCCAGCGCTGATACCAGCTACCACGCCACCATCGACACGAGCAGCATGTCGGGCGCCGGTTGGCTCGACATGGTCTTCGCGCCCGACGGCCTCTCGCCGACTATCGGTGCCACGGTGACGCTGAGCAATTTCAGTGGCAACTTCGGCAGCGATGTCTACCTGTCAGGCGACGCCAGCGGCGCGCTGCCCGGCTCGTTCACGATGAGCAACAGCACCTCCTACAACGACGTGTTCCAGGCGTTGACCCTGGGCGGCAGCTTCAGCTTCGACATCACCTTCAGCGGTGCCTACCAGAGCACCCCGGGCACCGGGGGCAGCTCACTGGGCGTGGGCCTGCTGGCGGACGATCAAGCGACTTACCTCGGCAACACCGGCGGCAATCTGTTCCAGATCGACCTGCTGCCGATGCAAGACAGCCAACTTTCATCGCAGATCGCTGACATCGCGTCCGTCACCGTCGCCGCTGCCGTTCCCGAGCCCTCGCAATACCTGCTGCTGATCGGCGGCCTGGGCGTGCTCGGCGCGGTGACCGCGCGTCGTCGCTCGGCTCGCTGAGATAGCGAGTTCGAAGTCAGGCCGAGCGGTCAGCGAACCGCTCGGCGATTGCATCGCAGTTCAACCCTGCGATCGAGCTGGGGGCGACAAGGCTATGAAGGCCTTTTCGCCCCCAGCCTTTTTGCGCCTCGTCGGACGGCCGCCGCCAAATCGCCAGTCCAAACCCTGCGGTGCAGCAGGGCGCTGTGAACCGCGCTGACAAGACCGCTGAAGCTCAACGTTGAGCGACAGTTTTCCCGCCGCGAGATCGGGCAGCCGACGTTCGTGTTGGGCCTCTCAACAGCGTTCAGTATGCGAAAACGGAAGTAGAGTTGACGCCGCCGAAGTTCAGCAATGCACGGGCTAGACTGCAATGACAGTGAATGGCGCTGTCGGCCAGGAGCGGAAGTTCACGAAGGCCAGCTGTCGGGCAGGTTTGACCCACTGGCCGACTTCTACAACATTCGTTAGCCCCTCTTCGTATGCACACGCACCACAAGTTTGCCAAGCTCAGAAAAGAACTCGAGGAACGCGTTGCCGAGTCGGAAAGGAATCCGGGCTATCAGGGTGTGAGAGTTCTTCTTCGCGTAGCGAATGAAGCCGGCCAATATGAATTTGTTGCAGACAATACAGGCGATAGCGACCTGTGGGACGTTCAATTCGATCGGTATGCCGTAATCGGCCCACTCCGATTTGGCATCGATGACACTCACATGGCGCGGGCACTTCCAGAAGAACATTGGCCCCCACTAAGACTGGCTCGATTGGCGGCTCACTCAAAGACAAGTATGCACGTCGCGAGCTGGTCCGGTGAGCACCCTTACGAACCACCGCATGAGAATCGATTTTCTCTGTCTTACGTGCTTCATCCGGACAGCGATCAAAGAGGTCGCACTACGGCACCACTTCTGGTTTCCCGTTTCGTACCTGTCAAAGTTCGATCACTGAAAACATACAAGCGGTCGTTAGTCGCGATTTCCATGCCGACCTTTCATCGACTTGCAACACGGCTTCTATCAGTTTGTGCTGGTCTAATTTCCCCGGACACCTCGATAGGTGGAAACCACCTGGACGGGAAACATGAGCAAGAGAGAACGAAGGACATTCAGCGCGGAATTCAAGCTGCAGGTCGTGCAGATGATTCGCGAGCAGGGCTTGAG
>DASYBU010000031.1:0-42625 GCA_036500605.1 Burkholderiaceae bacterium | reverse complement strand
CGTGCTGGACTCACCGATCTTGGTGCCGCCGTTGAAGAACTCCACCTTGGCGATGCTGCCGTCCGGGTCGCTCGCGTTGGCGCTCAAGGTGATCGTGGCCGGCGACACATAGGTGCTGCCATTGAGCGGCGAGCTCAGGCTTACCAATGGCGGCTGATTGACGGCTCCGGTGACCGAGATCGAGACAGCGCCGGATGTCGCGGTGCCGCCCTGGTTGTCAGTGGCGCGAGCGGTGATGCTGTAGCTGCCCGCGGCCACGTTGGTCCAGTTCATGCTGTAGGGGGCTGTGCTCGATTCGCCGATCTTGGTGCTGCCGACAAAGAACTCCACCTTGGCGATGCTGCCATCCGGGTCGTTCGCGTTGGCGGTGAGCGTGATCATCGCTGGCGCGACGTAGCCGCTGCCCGCGGTCGGCGCACTGAGCGAGACCGTCGGCAACTGGTTGGTCGGGCCATTGACCGTAACGGAAATGGCCGCCGAAGTCGTCACATTGCCTGCGTTGTCTGTGGCGCGAGCGGTGACGCTGTAGCTGCCGGCCGCGACATTGGTCCAGCTCAAGCTGTAGGGTGCTGTGCTGGTCTCGCCGAGCTTGGTGGAGCCGGAGAAGAACTCGACCTTGGCAATGCTGCCGTCCGCGTCACTGGCATTGGCAACCAGGTTGATGGTGGCGGGGGCGGCGTAAATGCTGCCGCTGGCGGGGGCGCTCATGCTCACGGTCGGAGCGCCGACGGCGGGGGTGAGCTTCAGGCCCCAGATGTCAGCGCACGGGCTTGTCGGGCACACGCCGCTGAATACGACCGTCTGCTGGTGAACGGGGTCATAGGCGACCTCGCCCAGGTAGCGTGGCGGCGGCGAGGCTGGAGGCGCGACCTGGGTCCAGGTGTTGCTCGGGACATGGTAGTACCAGGTGTCGCCGAGTGGGCCGGAGGCGTTGACGCCGCCAAACAAGGTGATCACCCCGTTGACATCGTCGTAAGCCATGACCTGCTGGGCCCGCGCCGACGGTGCCGTCGGCGGGTTCATGTTGACCCAGGTGTTCGTTGCCAGGTAGTAAGCCCAGGTCTGACCGCCGTACGTCGTGCCGGGGCATTCGGCGCAGACGCCGCCGAACAGGATGAAGACATTGTTCTGGCGGTCGTAGACGAAGGAGTTGAGCATCTCGCGCATGTGCGGAGGTGTCGTCGCGGGCAGGGGGTTTTGCGTCCAGAGCTTGGTCTGTACGTCCAGTCGCCAGACGGTCTTGTCGACCGTGCCGGACAGCAGCCCGTCGAACAGCGCGAAGGCCTTGTCGGTGTCGGAATAGGCGACGGCTGCGGCTACACGCCCCGGTGCCGGGGTGATGCCCGTGTTGCCGGCCGGCGTGTTCTGGCCGGTCCATTTGTTGGTCGCGGGATCGAAATACCAGATGCCGGCGGTGAAGGTCGCGTAGATCTGATAGTTGGTCCCGGCCGCAAGCCCGGCCACCGGGGCGCTGAGTGTCAGCGTCTTGCTCGGGCCGTCATAGGCCGTCACACCCACATCGGTGGTGCCGATACGGACGCGCCAGTTCAGGTAGGCACCGGAGTCCGAAGAGGCGAGATTGGGGTCAGTCAGCGTGGTCGGCGTGCTGCCCGCACCCGCGATGCTGACGGGCACGATCGAGAAGCAGCGGTAGCCGCTGTTGGCGCCAAAGAGCCAGTAGATGTTGTTGACCGGGTCGTACTTGAAATTGGAATCGTCGCTGCCGTTGGGCTTGGTAAAGCCGCTGTTGCCGGGGCAGTTCACGTTGGGATCCAACTGCGTCCACAGCGAGGTACCGGTGTTGAGGGACCAGATGTCGTTCAAATAGCCGTTGTACCCGCCGGCGCTGTTGCCCCCCCAGATGACGATTTCCTGGCGAACGGAATCCCAGGCCATCTCGGTCCATTGCCGTGCGTAGGGGCCGGCCGGAGGCGCATAGTTGGGATTGGGCAGCTGGGTCCATGTTCCGCTCAGCACGGGCGCGGGGGGGGCGACAGGCTGATCTGCCGACAAGCGCTTGGCCGTTGGGCCATCGTCCGCGGGAGTGCTGCTTCCGCCGCCGCAGGCTGTCAGGACTGCGGCCACGAACAGACCGAGGAGCCCGTTGATACGGCGTGCATTGTTCTTGTAGTAGCGCATAGTGTCCCCCCAGTCTCGGCTAGACGTGGATCATCACAGAAGCTGTCCAGCGCTGTCACCCCCCAGAACTGGAGGGCCCGAGCTGATCTGCAACAGCCGTGCTCAGCTCGTCAGTTCGCTCGTGCCGTCGAGCATGCTGGCTCTCATCACGAATTGGTAGCTGAGGAACTCCCGCACGGGAGCCAGCTTCGGTGCGGCCGGCGCCAGGAAGCGATTCAACAGCTTGTTGGCACGGCCGCCGCCTTGGTCACCCCAGCGCAGCATGAAATTGGCCTGCTGTACCGCAAAGCCGGCCTCCGTGACCAGGCGACGCCCGTCGCTGACGGTGAACCATCGCCAGTGGGTGTCATCGAAGATGCCGCGCTGGCGCCGCGGGAAACTGCCGCGCAGGAAGATGGAGGCGAAAGCGGAAATGTGCCGGACATTGGGCAGGCTCACGATCAGTGCTGCGTTCGGCGCCAGGCAGTGTCGCAGGCTTTGCAGCAGCGCTTCCGGATGCTGCAGGTGCTCGAGCACGTCGGCGCAGATGGCGCAGTCGAACTGACCGCCGCGCAGGCTGGACAGCGTCTCCGGCTGGCTGAGGTCACCGTGAATGACATGGTCGAGCTTGGCCGCGGCAGCCGCGGCAAGCGTCGGCGAATACTCGACGCCGCAAACGCTGCGGCCAGGAATCTGCTCTTTCAGGGCAAGGCCCAGACTTCCGTCAGCGCAACCCAGGTCCAGGACCTTGACGGCTGACTCAGGCACCAGTTCGTAGATGTCGCTGCGCACCCCCGTATAGGCGACACGACGCGCGGCAGAGAGTTCGGCCTTGGCCGTGGGCTGGGATGTGTGGGGCGAAGAGGGCGTGGACATTTCAATCTGTCAGGGACGTCTGATGATCGAGCGCAGGCTCAGTGCCTTGCCGAGCTGCGCGAATTCCTTGTAGATCGGATGGTTCAGCCAAGCTGCTGCCAGCACAAACAGGAGCAGGCCGACCGGCAGACTGTACAGAATCGCCACCAGATTCGACTCCGGTTTGACCCCGAAAATCATGACCGCCGAAAGAGGGGCCAGGTTGCTCAGGACCGCCACGCCGGCGCTACGGATCAGTTCCTGCGCGAGCGCCGGGAGCGGCATGCCCAGCTCTCTATGACTGATCCGCATCCAGATGGGCAGACACAGCAGCTGCGCGACCGCAAAGCCCCAGCCCGCCATTTCCAGGCTGAAACAGGCCCCCAAGCCCACCAGCGCCACTTGAATCGGCGCCACGGTGACGGTTGTCTTGAGGATGGTGCCGACGCGTCCCGTGGCGATCAAGCCGGGTGAGCAGAGCGTTGCCGGCAATCCCAGGCCCGTGGCAAGCGCCAGGATTCGCATCAAGACCACCGAATCGTCCCATTGGTTGCCATACAGCAGCCGCGTGACGGGATAGCCCAGCAAGGCAAGCCCACCGAGGAACGACCAGCCCAGCACCGTGATGAAGGACAGGGCGCGCAGCATCGGCTCGTCAAGGCGCCCGGATTCCCGATGGGCTTTGGCCATGAGCGGAAGGACGACGGCCTGCGTGGCATCGAGGACCAACTTCTGGAACATGGAGGTCAGCCCGTTGGCCCGCGAATAGAAGCCCGCCGCCGTCAGGTTCTGCAGCCGGCCCACCAGAAACTCCGGTGCGCCCGACGCCACGCTCGTCGTCAGGCTCGTGACCCACAGCTTGCCCCCGAAACCGATCACGCGCGGCACTTCGGCAAAGCCGGGGCGCCAGCCGAATTCGCGCGGTCGGTAGCGCAGCGAGACCAGCGCATTGACGACCGTGGCCGCGAGGCTCCCGTAGGCCATGCTGATGGGACCGAAGCCGAGGTAGGCCAGCGTGACGGAGGTGACGGCGCCGGCCAGGCTGCTGACCAGTCGCATGACGGCGAGCGCGTCAAAGCGCATCTCCCGCATCAGCCATGCATAGGTGAGGGCGCCCATCGGATTGAGGGCGAAATTCAGGGAGATCACCCACATGATCTGAATCATGCGAGGTTCCTTGAAGAAGTACGACACGGGCAGCGATGCGGCCAGCGTGACCAGGCTCATCAGCAAGCCCGTCCCCAGCAGCACCGTCCATGCCGCCTGGACACGTTCGGCGTTCAATGAACGCTCTTGCACAAGGAAAGGGCCGGCGCCAAGATCACGCATCGACGAGATGAACATGATGAAGACCATCGTCACCGAATAGACGCCGATCTCCGCAGGCGTCAACAGCCGTGCAATCACCATCGAGGAGATGATCGACAGCAGCAGCGCTGAGTAGCGATCCAGGAAAGAGAACAGCAGGGCCCGACGCGTGCTGCTCATGGCATTTCACAAATCATGAGGGTCTCAGTCCGCGGCTTTTTCCGCCGCGACGGGTTCGGGCGCGGTCGCGGGTGGGGGCGGGGGCGGGGGCGGGGGCGCAGCTTGTGCGCGCCGCGAGCGCCACAGCGCCAGGGCCTTGAGCCACGCAAAGCGGAAGCTGGTCAGGTGGAACAGCGATCGTTGTTGAGTGGTCCAACGCGTGTGCCACTCCATCACCCGCCCGTAGTACTCGATGCGACGGGCTTCGCCTTGCTCGAAAAGCGCCTGGAGCATGTCCTGATGCAGGAGGAACGCGGGCGAGAAGCCGGTGATGGATTCGTCGTAGGTCGTCTTCAGGATGAGCAGGCAGCCGTCGCGCAGCAGGCAGAGATTGCTCGCCACGAGCGCATCGCCAAAATAGTATTCGTACACCCTGGCTTGGGAGCGGGCGGCGGCGGTGCCAAGCAGCTGTGAATAGAAAGTTCCCTGCACATTGCCGGCCTCGATGGCCGTGCCCTGGCGGGCCTTCCAGCCGCCGGCCTCAAGTTGGCCATAGCGAAGCACGGCGGGCTCCATCTCGGCAGCGTCCGTCAGCGTGCGCATGCCGACCGTGATGCCTTCGGTCTGCAGCTTGTTGCGCTGCTTCTTCATGTTCTGGCGCAGGTTCTTGCCGCGCTGCGCCCAGTAGTCCTCGAAGCTGCCCGCAATGTCGATCCAGGCGGTGTCGATATAAGGGCTGCGGCGCTCCGTCGGCGTGTCGGCGTCGACCGGATTGAAGAGGGTGTCCAGCTGGGTGAGGGAGAGCGTCAGGCAAGCGGGCAGCGCGCCGCTGCGGGCGAGACTGCGAGCCAGATCCTGGACCGACGCATCTGCTGCGGCGATCCAGCATCCCAGCGGCATCTGCGAGGGCTGGAAGGTGCGCCACGCGAAGCGGCCGGCCTGTTCGAAGATGCCCATCGCCAACGTGGCGCCACCGCGCCGGCCCATCAGCAGACGTTCTCGCCCCGTGCCGAAGCAGTCCAGCGCAATGCAGACGGCGTCGCTGTCCAGAATCGGCAGATTCGGGCCCGAGTCATTGAGCCGATCCCATTCCGCTCGCAGCTTGTCGCCTTTCAGGTCGGCCGCCGCATAGGCGCTCCATTCGATGCGATCCATCGTCATTTCTCGGTTTGAGTTTCGGGGGATGCGGGGCTGGCCGCCTTGAGGGTCGAGCCAATCATCCTTTGCAGACAATGGATCGAGTACTCGATGTCTTCGACCTCAAGATCCTGGTGACACAGCATCTGGAGCAAATGGTGACTCCACGATGAGCCGGCATCGCCGGCTTGTCTGGGCGTGCCGGGCCAGATGCGATCCCAGCGGAAGACAGGCACGCCGAGCGCTCGCAGGCCGTGATAGACGCGGTCAGCATCCTCAACCCAGACGGGATAGACGTAGGGTGCGGCCGGATTCCTGGGCAACCCGGCCAGTTGCTCCATGCCGGGCAGACGGCCCAGTGCTGCGGAGTACAGGTCATAGTTGCGCCGCCGCAGCGCGACGACCCGGCTTGGCCGAACGCTGGCATACAGGGCGCGCGAAGCCAGCAGGGTGCGCGCATCGATGCGTGCCATGTCGCAGCCCCGCATGAGTTGCTCCGCGTCGAAACTGTTGTCGCTCGCAATGACATCCTTGCCGGCGTTGTTGCGCGAGCGCAGGCGGGCCTTGAAGCGGAAGCAGGCGCCCAGGATGCTGTTCAGGCCGGCCAGGCGATGGAATCGCACGCCGGTTTCCAGCACGTCGACGCAACCCTTCAGCTCCGCCGTCAGGCCTTGTGAGCGGAGATCGAGGGCTGCCAGGGGGCGATGCGCCGACGCCAGCAGTCCGGCCTCGGGCAAGGGAAAAAACTTGGAAAGACTTGTGGTGGCGTAGTCGCCCCAGGCCCCGACCACGCGCTCGCCCGCCTGCCCGAAATAGCTGTGGGCGCAATCCTCGATCAGCACGATGTTGTGAGCGTCGCACCAGCGGCGCACATCACGCAGGCTTTGCGTGAGGCCGAAATAGTGAGACACGATCATGGCGCGCGCGGCATCAGCCTGCGAGGCCTCGATACGGGCGAGATCCGGCAGGCCGTCCGGGCCGATCCCGAAGTAGCTGGGCCGATGCCCGGCCAGCAGCACCGGCGCAATCATGGTCGGGCAGTGATAGGTCGGCACCAGCACCGCTGAATTCGGCGGCAACGCTGATTGAAGCAGTGCGTGATAGAGCGCAGCACGTCCGCTCGTCGTGAAGGTCTTGTAGGGCAGGTCACGGACGCCGACGACAGGGGTCGACGCGCCCGAACGCAAGCTGGCCCAACCGAACACGGGACCTTTCGGGATGGCGCGCGTCAACTCCGAGCGCGGCGTAAGAAGGCCGCTCATGGGGGCGCGCCGGACGCCGCGCTGGCAGGCGACGAAGCCGATTCAGCGGCCGGTTCGACCCAGTGACCGACCGCCGTCAGCTTGTCGCGCAAATCCGGTTGCCGCATGCCCTGAGCGTAGGACCGCTGCGCTTGCGCCAGGGCCTTGTCGTAGTCCTTCATCTCGAAATAAAGCAAACCGAGGTTGTATTGCGTGAAGGGGTTGTTCTCGTCGAGTTGCTGCGCCACGCCCAATTGCGCGGCGGCTTCCGGAAAGCGATTGGCCTTGATGAGAAAGGATGCATAGATCATGCGTGCAATCTGATCGTCGGGGGCAAAACGAATCCCTCGTTCCAGATAGCATTCGACGATGTACTTCGCGCCGGCCGGTTGCTGCGTCTTCTCTTTCTCGCCCAGCCTGACCATCGCCACCAGCGCGCGGGGATTGTTGGGAATGGCGCGCAGCGTGTAGTCGATATCGCCGCCTGGCGTGCCGGAGGTGCGGCCGCGGGTCAGCGATTCAACTTCTGGCGTGAAATGCGCCCCCAGCACGATCGGCAGCTTGTCGAGGTCCTTGCGGTAGTCATACGGTCCGTACTGACCCACGTTGTGCAGATGACCGCAGAGCCCGTAGGGCTCGTCCACCGCCGGAGCCGGCTCCGCCACCGCGTGAAGCGCGAGACCGCAAAGAAGGCCCGCCAGGCCTGCGCGCAGTCCCTGTGCGGGTGAACCGCGCGAAGCAGGCGAGGAGTGGATGCGCAGCTGGAGATCACTCATTGCGGAGCTGCCATGCCAGCGTCTGCTGTTCCAGCCATGCACGAGCATCGGCATTGGAGAAGGTGTGGTCTGCCTCGGGCAGTTCATTGACAAGAACCTTGTCCAGCTCCAAGGCCCCGGACCATTCGGCATTTGATCTGGCATATTCAACAAACTCCTTGGCAACGAGGTCTTGCCCGCTGAGCACGAGCAGTATGCGCCCCGGGAACTGACGCCACGCCTGTGCCATGCGGCTCTGGAACGGTCCGGTACTGTGTTTGGTCCTGGGGCGGTCCCAGGCTCGACCCAGATTGCGCGCGAGGTCGAGCAGCGCCATCGAGCCGACACCACCCCGGAACAGCTTGCGCCAGAAATCGGGCTGGCGAAGCCGGCCCAGGTAGTAGAACTTTAGCTGGGTCCGCGCCTGGCTCGTCTCAGATCGCACCCAGGGGTTGACCAGGCAGAGTCCGCTCACGCGAGGGTCGGCGGATTCATCAAGGTAGAGGAGCGCGGCAGACGCGCCGTCGCAGAGGCCCCACAGCGTGAGGCGCTTCAGTCCGGGCAGGCGATTGTGCAGGGCATCAATCGCCGCCCGGATGCAAGGCGTCTGCTTCTCGAAATCTGTTGCCGGACCAGGACTGTCGCCCATGCCGCTCACATCAAAGCGCAGTACCGCGACGCCCTGAGCCGCCAAACGGCGGGCCATCAGCACGAACTGGCGATGGCTGCCGACCCGGTATTGCGGCCCTCCGACAACGACCACGATCGCTTGCTCAATGCGCGGCGCTTCGGCGCCCGGCAGCGAGAGCAGGCCCAGCAGAGAAACCGCGCCGCCGTTGATCGGCAGCACCTCGTCAAGCACGGGGTTCATGCGTGGGTCTCCGAGTCCTGGAAGGCCGCCAGCGTCTGTTCGATCAAAGCGGGGGCCTCTTCGATCTCCACCGTCTGCCAGAACGAAGGCCCTTGCACGATCCGGTGGCGCGCTCTCAGGCCGGCGTCTGTCCATTGCGCGAGCGCCTGCAGCGAGACGGGGCTGACCTGCGCGTCGAGCCGCGTCGACAGCTCGAACCATTCGACTCGCACCGCGGCCTCGGCCCGCGTCGGCGGCGAGAGTCGCGCCTGTTCGAGGCCTTGGGCCAACGCTGAGGAGAGCGTGTAGCCGGCGACCTCGACACTGCGGCCTTGCTCAAGGCTGGCCCGCATCTCACCCATCACCTCACTGCCCGCGCCACCGAACAAGCCGGCGGCCAGACGCAGGCGCAGGAACTGCTGGAGCAAAGTCTGCCCATTGATGCTCGGCTGCCAGAAGCAGAAATTGCAGGGCGCATCGAGCTTCGCGGCAGCCTGGGCTGCTAACAGGCAGCCTGAGCGCATGCCCCACAGCCAGAGCGGTGCCGCCGAATGCGCGGCGTCGCGTGACCGCAGCCAGGCTACGGCACGCAGAACATCCTCAATCCATCCTTGCCAACTGGCATCGCCGAAGTCGCCGGAGCTCTCGCCGCATCCCTGCAAATCAATCTGGAGGACGCTGAAGCCAGCCGCGGCAAGCGCACGCGACTGCAAGGCCGCCATGCGACGGGTCTTGTTCATTTCTTCAGCAAAAGGGTGGATGTAGACGACGCAGCCCCGCAGCTCATCGCCCGCGGCTGCATGAAAGACGCAAAAGCGTTGGTCACCCGGCGCGGCCAGATCACCGGGATCGGCCGCTGGCATGAAGAAGGCTTGGGCGGCTGCGATCACGCCAGCTTGGCGGCGACGAAGTCGGTCAGGGAGCCGACGGTGGCAAAGATCGAGCCGTCGAATTCATCATCGGGCACGACCACGCCGAGCTGGTCTTCGAGCCCCGTGATGATGCTGATCACGGCCATCGAATCGAGTTCCGGGATCGCGCCGAGCAGCGGCGTGGAACGATCGAAGGTCGCGCTGCGGCCGTTCAGGCTCAGCACTTCGTCCAGAAGACGCAAGACTTCTTTTTGGGTGTCCATCTGGTTTTGATTCCCGTTGATTCGCTCAGGCAGCCGAGTTGGCCGTTTCAATCGGGCGAATCTTAGCCGCAGACCCCGGGTGACCCAGGACGAATGCACCCGTAGATGGGGGCCGTTAGCGTCCCCCTGCGCCACGGGAGCGCTGTGAGATACTTTTTTCTCGATTTATCGCGCTCTCCACCCTGATCGTTAGTGGCTGCATGACCACACAGCGCGCGAAAACCTGCCCCCACTCCTAACGCGCCATTCGATGTCAACACGTCACGCCGAAGCCACTCTCCTGAACGAGCTGATTTTTCGCGCTGCGGACCGGCGCGCAGAAGCCACGGCGCTCCGCTATGGCGCCGAACATCAGAGTTATGAGACTTTGGCTGCCGCGGTCACCAACCTGTCCAGCGGCCTGCTGAACCTTGGGATCGAGCGCGGCGAACGCGTGGCGATCTACCTCGAGAAGCGCTTTGAGACCGTCATTGCGAGCTTTGGCGCTCCGGCAGCAGGTTGCGTTTTCGTGCCCTTGAACCCTTTGCTCAAGCCCGAGCAGGTCGGCTTCATCCTGCGCGATTGCGGCGTGCAAGTGCTGATCACGTCCTCGCAACGCTACGCCTTGCTGGGCGAAGAACTGCCCAAGTGCGACTCGCTCAGGCATGTGGTGCTGACCGAAGGCGCCGGTGAAGCCGTCGACGTGCCGGGGGTGGCCATGCACGGCTGGCGCTCGCTGCTGGAAGCGCCTGCACGCGCGGGTCATCGCGTCATTGACACGGACATGGCGGCGATCCTCTACACCTCGGGCTCGACCGGCAAGCCCAAGGGTGTGATGCTCTCGCACCGCAACATGGTGGCGGGCGCCAAGAGCGTGGCCTCCTACCTGCAGAACCACGAGGAAGACCGCCTGCTCGCGGCCCTCCCGTTGTCCTTCGACGCGGGCTTCTCGCAGCTGACGACGGCCTTCCACAGCGGGGCTCAGGTTGTGCTGCTGAACTATCTGCTGCCGCGCGACGTGCTGCGCAGCATGGAACGCGAGCGCATCACCGGCCTGACCGCCGTGCCGCCGCTCTACATCCAGCTCACACAGATGGAATGGCCGGCGGCGGTCAACGAACATCTGCGTTACTTCGCGAATACCGGCGGGCGCATGCCGCTCGAAACCCTGACTGCGCTGCGCCAACGTGCGCCGGCCGCCAAGCCTTTCCTGATGTACGGGCTGACCGAAGCCTTCCGCTCGACCTACCTGCCGCCGGAAGAGGTCGACCGCCGCCCCGATTCGATCGGCAAGGCGATCCCGAACGCCGAGATTCTGGTGCTGCGTGAGGATGGCACGCCGTGTGCACCTGACGAGCCGGGCGAGCTGGTGCACCGCGGCGCGTTGGTGGGCCTCGGTTATTGGAACGATGCCGAGAAGACCGCCGAGCGCTACAGGCCTGTGCCAGCCAGCGCGCCGGGGCGCCAAAGCGGTCTGCAGTTGCCCGAATACGCCGTGTTCTCGGGCGACACCGTCCGCCGGGACGCCGAAGGCTTTCTGTACTTCGTGGGCCGGCGTGACGAGATGATGAAGACCTCGGGCTACCGCGTCAGCCCGACGGAGGTGGAAGAGGTGCTGTATGCAACCCAATTGGTGGGTGAATGCGTGGCCTTCGGCGTCGATCATGCGAGCCTCGGCCACGCGATCCAGGTGATTGTCACCGCGCCGTCCGGACAGACTGATGTGGATCTGGCGGCATTGCAGGCCGAATGCAAGAAGCGCATGCCGGCCTACATGGTGCCTCACGGTTTTGAGGTGCAGACGGGGCCGCTGCCGCGCAACCCTAACGGCAAGATTGATCGCAAACTGCTCTCGACCGCCTGGGTGGAGCGCGCACAAGCATGAGCAACATGAATCCTCCCAAGCACACGCCGATGTCTCAGTTCGCCGTCCACGAGGGCGAGCTGATGATTGGCGGGCAGCCGATCAGCCGTTTGGCCGAGCGCGTCGGCCGCACGCCGTTCTACGCCTACGACCGCGAGTTGCTGAAGGCGCGCGTGGCACAGCTGCGCGCTGTCTTGCCGAAGCCGGTCAAGCTTCACTACGCGATGAAGGCCAATCCCATGCCCGCCGTGGTCTGCCTGATGGCGGGGCTGGTGGACGGTATCGATGTGGCCTCAAGCGGCGAACTGATGGTGGCACTGGACGCCGGCGCCCATCCGGCCGAGGTCAGTTTTGCCGGCCCAGGCAAGCGCGATGTCGAGCTGCGGCAGGCCGTGGCGGCCGGCGTGTTGGTCAATGTGGAGTCGATGCGTGAGTTGCCCGTGCTGGCCGCGGCCTCACAGCAACTCGGCGTGCCGGCGCGCATTGCGGTGCGCGTGAACCCGGATTTCGAGCTCAAGGGCTCGGGCATGAAGATGGGCGGCGGCCCGAAGCAGTTCGGCATCGATGCCGAGGAACTGCCGAAGGTGCTGCGTGAAATCGGCGCTCTGTCTTCATCGGGTTTGGCCTTTGAAGGCTTCCATCTGTTTGCCGGTTCGCAGAACCTCAAGGCCGAGTCGATCTGCGAGGCGCAGCAGAAGTCCTATGAGCTGGCGCTCAAGCTGGCCGATAGCGCGCCTTCGCCGCTGCGTTTCCTGAACCTCGGCGGTGGCTTTGGCATCCCGTATTTCCCGGGCGAAACGCCGCTTGATCTGGAACCCATCGGGGCCAATCTGCAAGGTCTGGTCGATCGCGCCAGCCGCGAACTGCCGCAAGCTGAACTGGTCATCGAGCTGGGCCGGTATCTGGTCGGTGAGGCAGGCGTCTACGTCACGCGCGTGGTCGATCGCAAGGTTTCGCGCGGCCAGGTCTATCTGGTAGTGGATGGCGGGCTGAACCACCATCTCTCGGCGTCGGGCAACTTCGGCCAGGTGATCCGCAAGAACTATCCGGTCACCATCGGCAACCGGATGGCGGCCGCGCATCGCGAGGTCTCCTCGGTGGTGGGCCCGCTGTGCACGCCGCTCGATCTGCTGGCAGACAAGATGGATCTGCCTGCCGCCGATGTGGGCGATCTGGCCGTGATCTTCCAGTCGGGCGCCTATGGCCGCAGCGCCAGCCCGCAGGAATTCCTGGGGCATCCGCACTGCGCCGAAGTATTGGTTTAGGCCATCACGCGCGCTCAGGCGCGTGGGCTTCCGCGCTCACGCCGGCTCGGTCCGCTTCTGCCGGCAGATGTTCGAGCCGGTGGTGGTGAGCCGCAAGGTGCCGCCGCTCCACTCGAGCCAGTCGAGCGCCACGTAATCCGCGATGAACCCTTCGGGCACCAGATCGGCGCGCCGCTGGCGCAGCGTTTCGACAATCTTGGGAAGCTGTTCGCGCAACTGCTCGCGACGCGTGACCGGGACAATTTGCTCAGGCACATGGGCTTTGTGTCGGCTGCGCCGGGGGCGCGCAGGCGCTGCAGGGGAATTCATGATGGGCTCCGGTGATGGCCCGACCTTAACACCGCTTGCTGCCTTGACTCCCTGTCCGAGCGGGAATCATGCGCGGCACGATCATGGGCGGCCGGCTTTCTCCGGATTCGTTGATCCGTCCTGAAGCGATCCCACGCCAGCTTGGCAACGCGGTGGATGCGTAGTCGCTTTCCTACGCGCGGCTGCTCGGTAGGCTGACAGCGAAGCAGCGGGTCGGACGATGGAATGCGCCGACGCTCCTGCGCAGACTCTAAGCATCGCGGCGAACCCGCTGCGTGCTCACTCCATCATCCACTGCGAAGGAAACGCCATGAAAACCGAAACCGCCTCCAACGTCCTCAACACGACTCTCGATGGCGTGAAGCCGATGCTTGACCGCGCGGTGGATCAAGCCGCTGCGATGGCCCAGCGCGGCGCCGATGCCGTGCGCGAGCAGGCTCGCAACGCCTCTGACAGCACCGTCACGTACATCCGCGCCGAGCCGGTCAAGGCCGTCCTGATCGCGGCCGCGACAGGCGCGGCGCTGGTGACGATGATCAGCTTCTTCACCCGCTCGCGCCGTCAGGATTGATGATGATGGGGCCGGCATGGCTGCATGCGCTGGCCGTCCGGCCGCATCTCTTGGCCGAGCATGGTCAAGCCTACGCCCAGTTGGTGGGCGAGGAGTCCGCCCTGGCGCTCGCGGCCTGCCGCCAGCAACTGATGTGGCGCGGCGGCGCGGCGCTGGCCTTGTTGCTCGGCTTGATGCTCGCCGGCATGGCGGGTTTGCTGGCTGCGGCCTTGCCTCTTGCCGAGATGCCCGCCGCTTGGCTGCTCGTGGCCATTCCCTTGCCGCCTCTGATGGTGGGCGTGGTCTGCTGGCTCAAGGCCGGCGCGATCGTCGCACCGGGTTTTGCTCGTTTGCGCGAACAGTTGCGAGCCGATGGTGATTTGCTTCAGGCCGTCCTCACTCATGAATTGCAACGCCGGGAGGCACCGTGAATCAAAGTGCTGTTGAAAGGCTTGATGCCTCGCGTGCGCAACTGCGTGCGACGCTGCTGAGCCCATCTGCCTCGATGGAAAGCAGCATGCTGAAGCAGGCACTGGATTTCGCAACCGACACGATCGAGCCACTGATCAAGCCGATCGCAGAGAAGAACCCGCTGCTGCTGGTTGTAGGCGCGGGCTTGCTCGGGGGCTGCGTCGTGGCTCTCAAGCCCTGGCGCTGGCCGGTGGCATCAGTATTGGCCGCTTTGTTGCCTACGCTCGGCCCGGCCCTGTTGCCGGGTCTCTTGCAAAAGGGATTGCTGGACGCGCTGATGGCTTTGCTGACGCACAAGCAACAAGCGCCAAACCACTGACCCCTTGCGTCAGCGGTTTGGCGGCTTCAGCGGGACAACTTAGCCGTTCAACAGCAGGTCGGCGATCACGCCCGTGGCGATGGCAGCGAGCACGTAGTCTCCGCCCACTTGAACCCAGTGGTAGCCGCGCGGCGGTTGACGCAGATGGTGGCCGCGCCAGTCATCGACGACATATTGATGGCCGCGGTAGTAGGTCGGCAAATGCGCGCCGCGACGTATGTCGTGGTTCGGGCCGGCCCCGCGTTCGTTATGCCCCCGGTCGTGATCGTCACGATGCTCTTGGCGGCCGCGATCATGGTCACGGTCATGATCGTCGGCGCGTGCTGCGCCCGTGCCGCCTGCGAGCAGGGCCAGCACGCCCAGAGAAAGCATGATGCTGCGAGAAGGTGAGAAGCGTTTCATGGGTGACTCCTTTTGTTGTAGTCAGCACCACCTTAGTCCGGGTCTATATCCAATTCAGTGCGCTGGCACACGCCGAAGGTAAGGATTTGATACGGCGCGTTGCTGACATGCAGCGTTGTTCGCTAGCGCACGGACGCTCATGGGCTGCTGCCGAGATAAACCGCTCTGATGCGTTCGCTTGTGAGGCGTACGCAGCCTTCTTAATCCATCCCAATAAAGGTCACGCCATGCACAAACAATCCTCTCCGTTCCTGAAACGATCCGCACTGTTCAGATCGCTGGTTCTTGCCGGTCTCGGTTCCTTGTCGATGTTGCCGGCTCTGGCTCAGGAGGCCGGCTCGGCCTATGGCGGCCTGTCGGTCGGGCAGTCGCGTTCGCGCATCGACGAAGCGCCACTGATTGCCGGCCAACTGGGCGCCGGTGTCACGGCCTCGAATCTCAACAGGGACCGTTCCGACATCGGCTACAAGGCCTATCTCGGCTATCAGATGACGCCTTCGTTTTCGCTCGAGGCCGGCTACTTCAACCTGGGCCGATTCCGCTTCGGCAGCGATACGACGCCCGCTGGCCATCTCGACGGCAGGTTCCGTCCGCAAGGCCTGAATCTTGACCTCGTGGGCCGCGTGCCCCTGGGCGAGAACTTCTCGGTGTTCGGCCGCGTCGGCGGCCTCTACAGCCGCAGCAAGCTGGACTTCAATGGCACAGGCGCTGCAGTGCAAAACTCCAGCTACACGGCCAAGGGCACGGGCTACAAGGCCGGTCTCGGCGTTCAGTATGCGATCTCTTCCTCGCTGACACTGATTGCCGAAGCCGAGCGCTATCGAGTGCGTGACTACCCGGGTCAGCGAGGCAATGTGAATCTGATCTCCGTCGGCCTGGTGCTGCCGTTTGGCAAGCCGCCCACCTCGACGCGCCACACCGAATCCCTGCCGCCGCCTCCGCCACCAGCGCCTGCGGTTGTGGAAGCGCCGCCGCCAGCTCCCGCGCCGGCTCCGGTCGTGGTACCGCCTCCTCCGCCGCCGATGCCCCAGCGCGTGACCTTTTCGGCGGAATCGCTGTTCGGCTTTGACAAAGCCGTCGTGCGCCCCGAGGGCCGCGCCTCGCTCGATGGCTTCGTCACGCAACTGCGCTCGACGAACAACTACAGCCAGATCAACGTCGAAGGCTATACCGATCGCCTGGGCACTTCGCACTACAACCGGGAGCTCTCGCAGCGCCGGGCTGATGCGGTGAAGAACTATCTGGTGACGAGCGGCGGCATCGATTCGTCCAAGATCACGGCCAAGGGCATGGGCGAGAACAAGCCGATCACTAAGCCCGAAGACTGCAAGGGCCACAAGCCGAACAAGGCCTTGATTGCCTGCTTGCAGCCGGACCGCCGCGTGGAGATCGAAGTGGTGGGTACGCGCTAAGAAGCACTGGGCGGGCCCGAAAGTAGAAAAGCCGCTGATCGGATTCGATCAGCGGCTTTTTGTTGTTCTTGTTTTGTAGGGCCAATGTTCTTTGGCGGCGCAGACTCCGCCGAGTCTGCGCGCCCGCGCCCCGCGAATTGCCATCGAATCACCAAGGCAGTGCATGACGCACCGCGTTCAGGCGAGGTCTGCTTGAGGCCCTCAGCGGAGGAGGGTGGCACGGGTCTTGCGAGAGCCAGTTGCCCAGCGGTGATGTCGCCGTCGGGCCCCCCTTTGACGCTAATGACGGCGCCCTCCCGAACGCCCCTGCTCCGCAGGTTGCTCGTCGGTGTTTCAACACCCCACCCGAAGACTGGCGGAGCGCATGTTGTGCCCGCAGTCTGCGCCGCCTGGCACGCATCATTCGCGACGCCTGGCGACGTTCGGGATCGCGACAGGATCGTCATGAAGCTCGTTGTCATCGGCCACGGAATGGTGGGCCACAAGTTCTTGGAAAGTCTCGCGCAGACCGGGCTGCATGACGTGCAGGTCACGGTCCTGTGCGAGGAACCACGTGCGGCCTACGACCGAGTGCATCTGTCCGAATTCTTCAGCGGCAAGACGGCAGAAGACCTGTCTTTGGTGGAAGAGGGCTTCTTCGAGCGGACCGGTTTCAGTTTGCGACTGGCGGCGCGCGCCGTTTCGGTGGAACGCCGCAACCGCACGGTCACGACGGCGGACGGCGAGGTGCTTGAGTACGACAAGCTGGTGCTGGCCACAGGCTCCAGCCCCTATGTGCCGGCCATTCCGGGCCGCGATAGACCGCATTGCTTTGTCTATCGAACGATTGAAGATCTGGAGGCGATGCGCGCCTCCAGCACCAGATCCAAGGTCGGCGTGGTGGTGGGTGGCGGGCTGCTGGGGCTCGAATGCGCCAAGGCGCTGCGTGACCTGGGGCTCGAGACCCATGTGGTCGAGTTCGCTCCCCGCCTGATGGCGGTGCAGGTGGACGATGGTGGCGCCCGCGTGCTGCGCGCCAAGATCGAGGAGCTGGGCGTGCACGTTCACACCAGCCACCAGACGCTGGAAATCGTCGACGGTGCGCGCGCTCGCCATCGGATGTTGTTCGCCGATGGCAGCTATCTTGAGACCGACATGATCGTGTTCTCGGCCGGCATTCGGCCGCGCGACGAGCTGGCACGCCAATGCGTGCTGTCCGTCGGGCCGCTCGGCGGCGTGGTCATCGACGACGCCTGCCGCACCAGCGATCACGACGTCTACGCCATCGGCGAATGCGCCTCCTGGGGCGACCGAACTTTTGGCCTCGTCGCGCCCGGCTACGACATGGCACGCGTCGCTGCGCGCCACATCGCCGGCGAGGCAGACGCGGCGTTCACTGGCGCCGACCTGAGCACCAAACTCAAGCTGATGGGCGTGGATGTCGCGAGCATCGGCGATGCCCATGGCCGCACGCCCAAGAGCCGCGCGTGTCAGTACGTCGACGAGCGCCGCCAGATTTACAAGAAGCTCGTCATCAGCGAGGACGGCAAGAAGCTGCTCGGTGCCGTGCTGGTGGGAGACGCGAGCGAATACGGCACGCTGCTCCAACTCGCCCTGAACGGCATCACGCTGCCCGCTGAACCCGAATTCTTGATCCTGCCATCCAGCGACGGCAAGGCAAAACCGGGCTTGGGCGTGGAGGCGCTTCCCGACTCGGCGCAGATCTGCTCCTGCAACGACGTCAGCAAGGGGCGTATCTGCAGCGCCGTCGGCGATGGGGCGATCACGATCACCGAGCTCAAAGCCTGCACGAAGGCAGGCTCCACCTGCGGCGGCTGCGTGCCGCTCGTTACCCAGATCATGAAGAGGGAGATGGCGCGTCTCGGCATGGCCGTGAACAACCATCTCTGCGAGCACTTTGCTTACTCGCGACAAGAGATTTATCACCTGGTCCGCGTGGGCAACATCCGCAGCTTCGATGATCTGCTGGCGCGTCACGGCCACGGCTTGGGCTGCGATATCTGCAAGCCTGTCGCCGCCAGTGTGTTTGCGTCTTGCTGGAACGAGTTCGTTCTGAAGAAAGACCTGGCCGGTCTGCAAGACAGCAACGACTACTACCTCGGCAACATCCAGCGCGATGGCACCTACTCGGTCGTGCCTCGCATGCCCGGTGGCGAGGTGACGCCCGATGGCCTCATCGCCGTCGGCCGCGTGGCCAAGAAGTACAGCCTCTACACCAAGATCACCGGTGGCCAACGCGTCGACCTGTTTGGCGCGCGCGTCGAGCAGTTGCCGATGATCTGGGAGGAGCTCATCGAGGCGGGCTTTGAGTCGGGCCATGCCTACGGCAAGTCGCTTCGCACCGTCAAGAGCTGCGTGGGCTCGACCTGGTGCCGCTTCGGCGTCGGCGACAGCGTCGGGTTGGCGGTGGAACTGGAGCACCGCTACAAAGGCCTGCGCTCACCGCACAAGATCAAGTTTGGCGTGTCGGGCTGCACGCGTGAATGCGCCGAGGCGCAAGGCAAGGATATTGGCATCATCGCCACCGACAAGGGCTGGAATCTCTACATCTGCGGCAACGGCGGGATGAAGCCGCGACATGCCGAACTGTTTGCGTCCGACCTGGATAAAGGCCAACTGGTTCAGCTGATCGATCGTGTCTTGATGTTCTATGTGCGCACGGCTGACAAGCTGCAGCGCACCAGCACCTGGCGCGAGAGTCTGGAAGGCGGCCTGGACTACCTGAAGGACGTTCTGCTGCGTGACAGCCTGGGGCTCTGCGCCGAGCTGGAAGGTCAAATGCAGCACGTGGTCGACACCTACCAGTGCGAATGGAAGACGGCGATCAACGATCCCGAGACCCGCAAGCGCTTCCGATCCTTTGTCAACAGCGACAAGCCCGACGAGCACGTGGTGTTCGTCGAGGAGCGCGGGCAGATCCGGCCAGCACGCCCGGACGAACGTGCGGAACGTGCACAGCGTGCAGAACTCGCGAAGCGTGAGCCCGCCCTGATCGACGCTGAAGGAGTTTGAGATGACCGCCGCGACTTCAACCTCAATCTCAGGCTCAGGCTCGATGGCAAGCTGGACTCCCATCTGCACGATCGACGACATCCTCCCTGGCACCGGCGTCTGTGCGTTGGTGCAGGGCCACCACGTCGCCGTGTTCCGGCTCGGGCAGGATCAGTTCTTTGGCATCGACAATGTGGATCCAAAATCCGGCGCGAGCGTGCTGTCGCGGGGGCTGGTGGGAAACCTCGGGGACCGGTGGGTCGTGGCCTCCCCGCTCTACAAGAACCACTTCGATCTGCGCACGGGAGAATGTCTGGAAGCAGCCGAGCATTCCGTGAGCACACATCAGGTTCGTATCGATGGGCAGCGGGTGCTCGTGGCGCTCACTCTTTGATGCCCCGGTCCTGATCACGCTGCGTTGAACTTCACCATGACAGAACCGGTTGCGCCCTTGTCCATCTCGTCGCTGGTGCTGCAAGCCAAGCAGATGGAGATCGACGCCGCCCGGCAGTTGGCAACACGAGCTGATCTGCTGGATGTGCTGGGGCAACTGATCCAGTGCCTGCAGCGGGAGCGCGGGGCGTCGAGCATCTACCTGGCGTCTTCCGGTGCGCGTTTTGCGGAGGAGCGCTGCGCCATCGTCGAGCAAAGTCGCAAGGCGGAGGCGCTCGTCAGGCAAGCATTCACGCAGCACGCCGATGCATCCCAGGGTGCCACGGCTCGCTCCCTTTCGCTGATGGCCTGGGCTCTTCTCGGCCTGGACGCCATGGAAGCGCTGCGCATCCAGATCGAGCACCGAGCCATCGGCGCCCACGACCTGGTCGCGGCCGTCAGCCATCTGCTGGCAGGCCTGATCGAGCTGGTCTTCATCCAGGCGGACGCGGTTGCGGTGCCCAGTGTTTCTCGCCAACTGGTCGCCCTGCTGCATCTGGTCCAGGCACAGGAGGAGGCCGGCCAGGAGCGCGCTGTGGGGGCCTTGCTCTATGGCTCAGGCCAAGCCGACGAGGCGCACCAACAGCGTGTGCTGCACCTCATTGATGCGCAGGAACGCAGCCTGGCCGTCTTCGTGGATTTCGCCGATAACGCCTTGATTCAGCGGTGGGAAGGGTACCAGTTGACGCCCAGCACAGCCAGGCTCGAGCGCTTGCGCCGGACCTTGTGCACGGCCCGGTCGGGCACTCCCTTGGACAGCGATCTCAGCAACCCCTGGTTCGATGTCTGCACGGAGCGCATTGATGGGCTCTGGCAACTGCAAAGCGACTTGATCGAGCGGCTGCGGCAGGATTGCGCCGCCTATGTGATCGACGCCCAGCGAGACTTGCAGGATTCGAAAGGGCTGTTGCGCCGTCTGCGAGACAACCCGCCGCCACGGACTCAGGCGGTCGACCGCTTCTTCGACATCGCCCTCGCACCGGCCATCACGCGCACGCCCGAGGCGGGCGCGGGGGAGCCGGCTTCCTTGCAAGCGCTGGTGCAGACTCAGGCCGCTCGGATGGCCGCCATGGAAACCGAACTGGAATCCGCTCGCGGCACGCTCAACGAGCGCAAGGTGATCGAGCGGGCCAAGGGCGTCCTGATGGCCAAGCTCGGGATCACCGAGGATGTTGCGTTTCGCGCCTTGCAAAAGGCCTCGATGGATCAGAACCGCCGGCTTTTGAATGTGGCGGAATCGATGCTCACGGCCTCAGAACCCGCGATTGCTCAACTCGTGGCACAGGTGCACAAGATCCAGCGCTGACCTCTGTCGTTGGCACGGATCTCGCTAGTGTTTTGCATCGAGCTGATGAAGGCTCGATCACCGATCGTCGGAGGCACTCCGGCGCGCCCTCTCAGCAGTTTTCTCAGCAGTTTCCACGGATAACGGCGTCCCTTGCATCAAGAGCGAAAGCAACTGATGCAGCGGACGCCGTTTCGTTGTTGCAAGTCCTCTTCTTCTCGAGCTTCTATCGGAAGCACTCCTCCTGTCCTGCACTGAAAGGAAGTCAGATGGCCTATCTCGCACCCGCCGAGTTCGTCACCAAAATGGTCGACGCCGGTGAATCGAAACTGCTCATGTCCACCCGCGACACCTTGATCCGGGCCTATATGGCCGGTGCGATCCTCGCGCTCTCGGCAGCCTTTGCCGTGTCCATCACCGTCAACACCGGCAATGCGCTGGCCGGCGCGATCCTGTTCCCGGTCGGTTTCATCATGCTCTACCTGATGGGCTTTGACCTGCTGACCGGCGTGTTCACGCTGGTGCCGCTGGCCGTGCTGGACAAGCGCCCCGGAGCGACCTGGGCCGGCGTGCTGCGCAACTGGGGTCTGGTGTTCTGCGGCAACTTCGCCGGCGCGCTGACGGTGGCCTTTTTCATGGCGATCATCTTCACCTTCGGTTTCACGGAGGCGCCCAACGCCATCGGCGTCAAGCTCGGCGGCATCGGTGAAGCCCGCACGCTTGGCTATGCCGCGCATGGCGCCGCCGGCTTGCTGACCTTGTTCGTCCGCGGCGTGATGTGCAATTGGATGGTGTCCACCGGTGTGGTCGCGGCCATGATGTCCACCACGGTCTCCGGCAAGGCCATCGGCATGTGGATGCCCATCATGGTGTTCTTCTACATGGGCTTCGAACACTCCGTCGTCAACATGTTCCTGTTTCCATCGGGGCTGATGATGGGTGGCAAGTTCACCTTGCTGGATTACTTCATCTGGAACGAGTTCCCGACCGTGCTGGGCAATGTGGTGGGCGGCCTCACCTTTGTCGGCGCAACGCTCTATTCGACGCACTACAAGACCGCGCCGAAGCGTCGCATCGCCTGAGGCTGCTCGCAGGATGGCAACGGCCCTGACCGTCACGCTCGGCCAGCATTCACGGGCCGGGCGCAAAGCAGTCAACCAGGACTTCCACGGCGTGATGCTTCCGCGCCAGCCGCTGCTTTCGAGCAAAGGCATCGTGGTGGCGCTGGCTGATGGGATCGGTTCGAGCGCCGTCAGCCAGGAAGCCAGCGCCGCAGCAGTGCGAGGCTTTCTTGACGACTACTACGCGACCTCCGACGCGTGGTCGGTGCGGAACTCCGCGCAACGCGTATTAGGGGCAACCAACGCCTGGCTGCACGCGCAAACCATGCGCGGCGCTGCTCGCTTCGACAAAGATCGTGGCTACGTCTGCACTTTCAGCGCGCTCATCCTGAAAGGGCGCGAGGTCCACCTGGTGCACATTGGCGATACACGCATCTATCGTTTGCATGCGAGGTCTTGGGAGCAATTGACGGACGACCACCGCGTTCATCTGTCCTCCGCCGAGTCCTTTCTGGGCCGAGCGCTGGGCGCCGGGCCGAACGTCGAAATCGACTACAGGTGCTTGCCCGCCGAGACCGGGGAGATCTATGTCCTGGCAAGCGATGGCGCGTACATGCACATCACCGCAGCGGATGTCAGCCAGGCCGTGGCGCGCTTCCCTGACAACCTTGACGCTGCGGCCTGCGCGCTGGTGGCCGTCGCTGAAGAACGAGGTGCCGATGACGACATGACCGTGCAGTTGTTGCGCATCGACTCCCTGCCTGATCTCGACGCGAGGCAACTGCTGGCACAGTGCGATCAACTGGCGGTGCCACCGCCGCTCGCGCCACGCATGAAGTTCGAGGGCTACAGCATCGTGCGGGAACTTCATGTCAGTTCCCGCAGCCATGTGCTCCTGGCAACGGACGATCAAACCGGCGCGTCGGTCGTGATCAAGGCCCCCTCGATCGATCAAGAGCACGGCGCCAGCCATCTGGATGGCTTCCTGCTCGAAGAGTGGGTCGCTCGCCGCCTCGACAGCCCTCATGTGCTCAAAGCGTTTGGCGCAGGGCAGCGGCCTCGCAGCCACGTCTTTGCGGCCATGGAGTTCATTGAAGGGCAGAGCCTCACACAATGGATGATCGACCATCCTCGGCCCGACCTCGAAACCGTGCGAGCCATCGTGACCCAGCTCGGCAAGGGCATCCAGGCTCTCCACGGCAAGGAGATGATCCACCAGGATATTCAACCGGGCAACGCCATGATCGACCGGGCGGGCACGGTGCGCATCATCGACTTTTCCTCCACGCATGTGCCGGGGCTCACGGAGAGCGACTTCCCCACGCGCACCCCACTCAGCGTCGGCACGCTGCAATACACCGCCCCGGAATGCTTCATCGGAGAACTCGGCAGTGTTCGAACAGATCTGTTCTCGCTGGCTGCTTTGACGTATCAACTGCTGACCGGCCAGCTACCGTACGGTTTGCAGGTGACGCGCGTCCGCTCGACGGCCGACCTCAAGCCATTGCGCTACGTTCCGGTCCGTCACGCTCGGGCTGATCTGCCGGAATGGATCGACGGCGTGTTGAAGAAGGCGCTCAGTCCCAATCCTCAGCGGCGTCAGGAGGCGGTGTCAGAGTTCTTGCACGAGTTGCATTCGCCGCCGCAAGGCTGGCGACTCGCACGAAAGGTCCCACTCGCCGAGCGCAATCCTGTCGTGTTCTGGCAGGCGATGTCCTTGATCCTCGCCCTCATTGCGTTGACGCTGTTTGGCCTGCGAATGCACGGCATCTGAAGCCTCCGAATCGCGAAGGTTGGGCGGTGCGTACAAATGAAAAACGGGCCGCGAGGGCCCGTATTCATTGATGTCTTGGCGGAGCAGGCGGGATTCGAACCCGCGGGGGGCTATTAACCCCCACACGCTTTCCAGGCGTGCGACTTAAACCACTCATCCACCGCTCCGTGAAGCCCGCCATCATAGCGCAGTTTTGAGGCTTCTCCGGCGTTCGAGAGTGGGCGAAGGCGGGCGACAGCTGGCCGGGAAGGACAGTGTTAGGGCGGCATCCACATTTCGTATACAATCCTTGGGTTCTGCCCGGCAAGCCCGCTTCATTGTGGGTCAACAGGGCAGAAACATTCAGAGCACGGCTCGGGTCGGTTTCACCCGTGTCCGCAAGTCAAGAACTGGAAACCGCTCAAGTGCGTGTCACGGTGCAATGCCGTGCTCTCCCTGCGGCGGAATCCGCATTTTGGGTCATCCCAGGAACGCATCATCATGAGCATCAACAAGCAAGAAATCGTCGCTGCCAACGCACGCGGCGTCAACGACACCGGTTCGCCGGAAGTCCAGGTCGCACTGCTGACCGCACGCATCAACTCCCTGACGCCTCACTTCAAGGCCAACATGAAGGACCATCACGGTCGTCGTGGCCTGCTGAAGATGGTCAACTCACGCAAGAGCCTGCTGGCCTACCTGAAGCGCACGGACTCTGACCGTTACACCGCACTGATCCAGAAGCTGGGCCTGCGCAAGTAAGTCGTCAAGATGAACAAAGAGCCTGTCTGGTCACCTCCAGTACAGGCTCTTTGCGTTTTCGTTTCGTTTCTTATTCATTCATTGGAGTTGGGCTGACGTGACGCTGCTGTGTCATTCCACGGACTTTGAGCTAAGCCTCAAATTCAGTGGAATGGCATTGCGTCAAACCCAGACTCACTCCCGGTCCATTGGTGGCACCGCAAGCCACTGCAAAAATAGGAGAGACGCATGAGCCTTTTCAACAAGATCACCAAGAGCTTCCAATGGGGTCAGCATCAAGTGCGCATGGAGACCGGCGAAATCGCCCGTCAATCCTCCGGCGCCGTGCTGGTGGACATCGAGGGCACCGTCGTGCTGGCCACCGTGGTCGCCAAGACTGAAGCCAAGGCTGGCCAGGACTTCTTCCCGCTGACCGTCGACTACCTCGAGAAGACCTACGCCGCCGGCAAGATCCCCGGCAGCTTCTTCAAGCGCGAAGGCCGCCCGAGCGAGCTCGAGACGCTGACCTCGCGCCTGATCGACCGTCCGATCCGCCCGCTGTTCCCCGAAGGCTTCTTCAACGAAGTGCAAGTGATCATCCACGTGCTGTCGCTGAACCCTGAAGTCCAGGCCGACATCGCCGCCATGATCGCTTCGAGCGCCGCTCTGGCCGTCTCGGGCATCCCGTTCGCGGGCCCGATCGGCGCTGCGCGCGTGGGTTACATCAACGGCGAGTACGTGCTGAATCCGGGCAAGACGGAACTGACCAACAGCAAGATGGACCTGATCGTGGCCGGCACCGAAGCCGCCGTGCTGATGGTCGAATCCGAGGCCGATGGCCTGTCGGAAGAAATCATGCTGGGCGCCGTGGTCTATGGCCATGACCAAGGCAAGACCGCCATCAACGCCATCCATGAGCTGGTGCGTGACGGTGGCAAGCCGGTCTGGGACTGGAAGGCTCCGGCCAAGGACGAGCCCTTCATTGCCAAGGTCAACGGCCTGGCTGAAGCCGCGCTGCGCGAGGCTTATCAGATCCGCTCCAAGCAAGCGCGTACGCAAGCTTGCCGCACCGCGACCGCCAACGTCTTCGCTGCACTGAGCGCCGAAGGCGTTTCGTTCGACAAGGTCGAAGTCGAAGGCCTGCTGTTCGAGATCGAAGCCCGCATCGTGCGCGGCCAGATCCTGGCCGGCGAGCCGCGCATCGACGGTCGCGACACGCGCACCGTGCGCCCGATCGAAATCCGCAACAGCGTGCTGCCCCGTACCCACGGCTCAGCCCTGTTCACGCGCGGCGAAACGCAGGCTCTGGTTGTGGCCACGCTCGGCACCGACCGTGACGCTCAGCGCATCGATGCACTGGCCGGCGAGTTCGAAGACCGCTTCATGATGCACTACAACATGCCTCCGTTCGCCACCGGCGAAACCGGTCGCGTGGGCAGCCCGAAGCGTCGCGAAATCGGCCACGGCCGTCTGGCCAAGCGCGCGCTGATCGCCGCTCTGCCGAGCAAGGAAGACTTCCCGTACTCGGTGCGTATCGTCTCGGAAATCACCGAGTCCAACGGCTCCTCGTCGATGGCTTCGGTCTGCGGCGGCTGCCTGGCACTGATGGACGCTGGCGTGCCGATGAAGGCCCACGTGGCCGGCATCGCCATGGGCCTGATCAAGGACGCCAACCGCTTCGCCGTGCTGACCGACATCCTGGGCGACGAAGATCACCTCGGCGACATGGACTTCAAGGTGGCCGGCACGACCGGTGGCATCACCGCGCTGCAGATGGACATCAAGATCCAGGGCATCACCAAGGAGATCATGCAGGTCGCGCTGGCGCAAGCCAAGGAAGCGCGTCTGCATATCCTCTCCAAGATGGTTGAAGCCATGGGCACGGCCAACACCGAGGTGTCGCAGTTCGCTCCGCGTCTGTACACCATGAAGATCAACCCCGAGAAGATCCGTGACGTGATCGGCAAGGGCGGCGCCACCATCCGTGCGCTGACCGAAGAAACCGGCACCACGATCGACATCGGCGAAGACGGCACCATCACCATCGCCTCGACCGACGCAGAGAAGGCCGAATACGCCAAGAAGCGCATCGCCGAGATCACCGCGGAAGTCGAAATTGGCAAGGTCTACGAAGGCCCGATCACCAAGATCCTGGACTTCGGCGCCCTCGTGAACCTGCTGCCTGGCAAGGACGGTCTGCTGCACATCAGCCAGATCGCTCACCAGCGCGTCGAGAAGGTGACCGACTATCTGACCGAGGGCCAGATCGTCAAGGTCAAGGTGCTCGAGACCGACGAGAAGGGCCGCATCAAGCTGTCGATGAAGGCGCTGATCGACCGGGATCAAGTGCAGGCCGCTCCGATGCAAGCTCCGGCTGCACCGGCGCACGAAGGCTCGCACGAGTAAGACGAGTCGGCCATGAAAGCCATCGCCATCACCCACCCCGGTGGGCCCGAGGTGCTGCAAGTGGTTGAGGTCGCTGACCCCGTCGTCGGGGTTGGCGAATGCTTGATCGCTGTGGAGTCCTACGGCATCAACCGTCCGGACGTCTTCCAGCGCAAGGGTGCTTATCCGCCGCCTCCGGGCGCGAGCGAGCTGCCTGGCCTGGAGATGGCTGGGCGCATCGCTTCGGGTGATGAGCAGGCGCTGGCGGCTGCCGGCTTCAAGGTCGGCGACGCTGTCTGCGCGCTGGTCACGGGTGGCGCTTATGCCGAGCTCTGCGTGGCACCGATCGGGCAATGCCTGCCGGTGCCCAAGGGCCTGAGCATGGCCGAGGCTGCGAGCCTGCCTGAGACCTTCTTCACCGTCTGGGTCAACCTGTTTGAACGCTCGCGTCTGCAAGCGGGCGAAACCGTGTTGATCCACGGCGGCAGCAGCGGCATCGGCGTGACGGCGATCCAATTGGCCAAGGCCTTCGGCGCGCGCGTGCTGGTGACGGTGGGCAATGCCGACAAGGCCGCGGCCTGCCTGAAGCTGGGCGCTGACGTGGCGATCAACTACCGCGAACAGGACTTTGTCGCCGAGACGCTGGCCGCCACGGCAGGCAAGGGCGTTGACGTGATCATCGACATCGTGGCCGGCCCGTATATCGAACGGGGCACGCAATGCCTGGCCGAAGATGGCCGGCTGGCCATCGTCTCGGTGCAAGGTGGGCGCGAGGCCAAGTTCGATGCTTCGCTGGTGCAGCGCAAGCGCCTCAGCATCAGCGGCTCGACGCTGCGTCCGCGTCCGGTGGCTTTCAAGGCCGGCATTGCGCGCGCTCTGCGTGAGCATGTCTGGCCGCTGCTGGAAAGCGGCAAGGTCAAGCCGGTCATCTACCGTGAGCTGCCCGCTGAACAAGCCGCCGAGGCGCATGCCTTGATGGAATCCAGCGAGCATGTGGGCAAGATTGTTTTGACTTGGGGGCGCAAGCCATGAGTGGAATTCCCTTGAGAACGCCTCTGGTTGTGGGCAACTGGAAGATGAACGGCAGCCGTGCGGCCAACGCGCTGCTGCTGGCAGGCTTGAAAGAAGCCGGCCCGTGGAGCGCCGAAGTGGCGTTGTGCGTGCCTTTCCCGTACCTCACCGAAACTGCTCTGGCGCTGACCGGTCAACACCTGGCCTACGGCGCGCAGGATTGCTCGGCGCACGAGCAGGGCGCCTATACCGGTGAGGTGTCATCCGCGATGCTTGCCGATCTGGGGTGCCGTTATGTGATCGTCGGCCACTCTGAACGCCGTGCGTATCACCATGAGTCCGATCAGCTCGTGGCCGACAAGGCCAAGGCTGCGCTGGCGCATGGTGTGACGCCGATCGTCTGCGTGGGCGAGACGCTGGCCGAGCGTGAGGCTGGCCATGCCGAAGCGGTCGTCAAGCGCCAACTGGCGGCTGTGGCCCACACGCTGACGCATTGCATTGGCGAAATCGTGCTGGCTTATGAGCCGGTCTGGGCCATCGGCACGGGCCGCACGGCCAGCAGCGCCGACGCGCAGGCCATCCACGCCGTGTTGCGTACCCAATTGCGCGCGGCCACACAGAAGGGCGATGCGATCCGTATCCTCTACGGTGGCAGCGTGAAGTCGGACAACGCCGCAGAGTTGTTCGCCCAGCCTGATATTGACGGCGGGCTGATCGGCGGCGCGGCCTTGAAGGCGGCTGACTTTGCCGCCATCTGCCGGGCCGCTGACCGCGTTTCAGCGCCCGCACACTGAATTGAAAATAATCTCTCGGAGTCTTACTGATGCAAGTTTTGTCGAATCTGGTTTTGGTCCTGCAACTGCTGAGCGCGCTGGCGATGATCGGCCTGGTGCTGGTTCAGCATGGCAAGGGCGCCGACATGGGCGCGTCCTTCGGCAGCGGCGCTTCGGGCAGCCTGTTTGGTGCTACCGGCAGCGCCAACTTCCTGTCGCGCAGCACGGCCGTCTGCGCCGTGATCTTCTTCAGCTGCACGCTGGCGCTGGCCTACAACTCGAACCACCGCGGTGGCACGGGCGCTGACGACAATCTGTTGGACAAGGCGCCGGCCGTCAGCGCCTCGGCACCGGTTGCTGCTGCTTCGGCACCTGCCGCCGTTGCCGCCTCGGGCGTCGCAGCCATTCCTGGCGCTGCACCTGCTGCTTCACATTGATATAGAAAAGTCCCGAACTTCATGGGAGCGCGGGATTTTCGGTATAGAATTTGAGGCTGTTCCAGAGCAAGCAATTCCTCATGCAAGCGCTGGACTGAAGACCTAAAAAGTCGAAGAGAAGTACAGAAGAAGTACACGAGCGGTCGTGGTGAAATTGGTAGACACGCTATCTTGAGGGGGTAGTGGCGAAAGCTGTGCGAGTTCGAGTCTCGCCGACCGCACCAAATACATCGGTTAGTATGCCTCTTGGCCTCGGCCATCAGTACTGGCAGTACGAGAAGTACGAAAAGTGCGAAGCATATTGATCGAAGCGACCTGTCGCGGTTTCAGATTCTTGAGGGATTGAAATTGCAAGGGGCAAGACGGGCGCGTTCCGCAGGCAGCATTTGCTGCAGACGGCGCGCCCTTTGCTTTGGGGTTGTTGTTTTGTGAAGAAACGTTTGCGCCTCTCGGGCGCGGACAGTTGATGAGTGCCGCTATGAATCTGGAACAGTACCTACCCGTCATCCTCTTCATCCTGGTCGGCACATTCATCGGGATCGCCCCGCAGGTGCTCGGCTATGTGCTCGGCCCGAATCGCCCTGACGCGGCCAAGAACTCCCCCTACGAATGCGGCTTTGAGGCCTTTGAAGACGCGCGCATCAAATTCGATGTGCGCTACTACCTCATTGCCATCCTCTTCATCTTGTTCGACCTGGAAATCGCCTTCCTGTTTCCGTGGGCTGCGGCTCTGCGTGAAATCGGTGTCTACGGCTTCTGGTCGATGATGACTTTCCTCGGTCTGCTCGTAGTCGGCTTCGCCTACATGTGGATCAAGGGTGCTTTGGACTGGGAATAGATTGTTAGCCCCTCGTCCAGCGGACACGCTGGACGGTCCCCCGAGGGGACGGCGATGCATGCCGGATTGACCGGCAAGCACATCGCCGGGAGGGCCGGCTAGGGAGCGGCCCGTCGCTCGGCCCGAAAGGCCTGGACGAATGAAAGAATGCTATGGGTATTGAAGGTGTACTGAAAGAGGGCTTCGTCACCACCTCGGTTGACACGCTCATCAACTGGTCGAAGACCGGCTCGCTCTGGCCGATGACCTTCGGCCTCGCCTGCTGTGCAGTGGAAATGATGCATGCGGGCGCGGCTCGTTATGACATCGACCGGTTCGGCATGCTGTTCCGTCCGAGCCCGCGGCAAAGCGATCTGATGATCGTGGCCGGCACGCTGTGCAACAAGATGGCGCCGGCGCTGCGCAAGGTCTACGACCAGATGGCCGAGCCGCGCTGGGTGCTCTCGATGGGCTCTTGCGCCAACGGCGGCGGCTACTACCACTACAGCTACTCGGTGGTGCGCGGCTGCGATCGCATCGTGCCTGTCGACGTCTACGTGCCGGGCTGTCCGCCCACGGCCGAGGCGCTGCTCTACGGCATCTTGCAGCTGCAGCGCAAGATCCGCCGCGAAAACACCATCGCGCGCTGAAGGGTTCCCCAAGAATGACCAAACTCGACACACTCAAGGCGGCGCTCGAGGCCGTGCTTGGCGAGAAGATCCAGAAGCTCCACATTGCCCTCGGCGAGATCACGCTCACGGTTTCGGCCGCCGATTATTTCGGCGTCGCGCAAACCCTGAAGAGCCATCCTGACCTGGCCTTCGAGCAGCTGATCGACCTCTGCGGCCTGGACTACTCCAGCTACAAGGACGGCGCGTACGAAGGCCTGCGTTATGCAGTCGCCACGCACCTGCTGTCGATCACCAAGAACTGGCGCCTGCGCCTCAAGGTGTTCTGCCCTGACGATGAGCTGCCCCTGGTCGCCGCGCTGACGCCGATCTGGAATGCGGCGAGCTGGTTCGAGCGCGAAGCGTTCGACATGTACGGCATCATCTTTGAAGGTCACGAAGACCTGCGTCGCATCCTGACCGACTACGGCTTCATCGGGCACCCGATGCGCAAAGACTTCCCGGTGTCGGGTCATGTCGAGATGCGCTACGACGTCGAACAGAAACGCGTGATCTACCAGCCGGTCTCGATCGAGCCGCGCGAAATCACGCCGCGGATCATCCGCGAAGAAAACTACGGCGGTCTGTAATGGCAGAGATCAAAAATTACACGCTGAACTTCGGTCCTCAACACCCGGCCGCGCACGGTGTGCTGCGCCTGGTGCTCGAGCTTGACGGCGAAGTCATCCAGCGCGCTGACCCGCACATCGGCCTGCTGCACCGCGCCACCGAGAAGCTGGCCGAGACCAAGACCTACATCCAGTCGCTGCCCTATATGGACCGCCTCGACTACGTGTCGATGATGTCCAACGAGCACGCCTACTGCCTGGCCATCGAGAAGATGCTCGGCCTGGAAGTGCCGCTGCGTGCGCAGTACATCCGCGTGATGTTCGGCGAGTTGACCCGCATCCTGAACCACTTGCTGTGGATCGGCGCGCACGGCATCGACTGCGGCGCGATGAACATCCTGATCTACGCGTTCCGCGAACGTGAAGACATCTTCGACATGTATGAAGCCGTCTCCGGCGCGCGCATGCACGCGGCCTACTTCCGTCCGGGCGGCGTCTACCGCGACCTGCCGGATTCGATGCCGCAGTACAAGGTCAGCAAGATCAAGAACGCGAAGACCATCGCGCGCCTGAACGAGAACCGCTCGGGCTCGCTGCTGGACTTCATCGAAGACTTCTGCAAGCGCTTCCCCAAGAACGTCGACGACTACGAAACCCTGCTGACTGAGAACCGCATCTGGAAGCAGCGCACGGTCGGCATCGGCGTGGTGAGCCCGGAGCGTGCGCTCAACCTCGGCTTCACCGGCCCGATGCTGCGCGGCTCGGGCATCGCCTGGGATCTGCGCAAGACGCAGCCCTACGATGTCTACGCCAAGATGGACTTCGACCTGGCCCTGGGCACCAATGGCGACACGTATGACCGCTACGTTGTACGCGTCGAGGAAATGCGCCAGGCCTGCCGCATCGTCCAGCAGTGCGTGGCCTGGCTGAAGGCCAACCCCGGCCCCGTCATCACCAGCAACCACAAGGTGGCGCCGCCTTCGCGCGTGGACATGAAGTCCAGCATGGAAGAGCTGATCCACCATTTCAAGCTCTTCACCGAAGGCTTCCACGTGCCCGAAGGCGAAGCCTACGCGGCGGTGGAACATCCGAAGGGCGAGTTCGGCATCTACATGGTCAGCGACGGCGCCAACAAGCCGTACCGCCTGAAGATCCGCGCACCGGGCTTCTCGCATCTGGCGGCGCTCGATGAAATGGCGCGTGGCCACATGATTGCCGACGCGGTCGCCGTGATCGGCACGATGGATATCGTGTTTGGTGAGATCGATCGATGAACACAGCGATGAACACTGACTATGTCTTGAGCGACGCCACCGCCGCACGCTTTGCGCGCGAAGTGGCCAAGTACCCGGATGCCGGCAAGCAGTCGGCCGTGATGGCCTGCCTGGCCATCGTGCAGCACGAAGAGGGCCATGTCTCTCGCGCCGCTGAAGACGTGATCGCCGCCTACCTCGGCATGCCGCCCATCGCGGTGTACGAGGTGACGACCTTCTACAACATGTACAACCAGCGTCCGGTCGGCCAGTTCAAGCTGAACGTCTGCACGAACCTGCCTTGCCAGCTGCGCGACGGCCAGAAGGCGCTTGAGCACCTGTGCAGCAAGCTCGGCGTGGAGAAGGGCGGCACGACCGCTGACGGCCTCTTCACCGTGCAGGAAAGCGAATGCCTGGGTGCCTGCGCCGACGCGCCGGTGATGCTGGTGAACGATCGCCAGATGTGCAGCTTCATGAGCCACCAGCGCCTCGACGAACTCGTCGACGTGTTGAAAACTCATTCGCACAATTCGGCCAAGAACTGAGGGAACAGAAGATGCTGGATCTCTCCAAATTCCAAGCCACAGGTCTTGAGACCTGTTTCCACGATCGCCACATCGGCGCTCAGATCTACGCCGGCCTCGACGGCAAGAACTGGTCGCTGCAGGACTACGTCGCACGTGGTGGTTATGCCGCTCTCAAGAAGATCCTGGTGGGCGACGGCGCTAAAGCCGAAGGCGACTCTCCAGTCGCGGGCATGACCCAAGACCAGGTCATCGCCGAAGTGAAGACCTCGGGCCTGCGTGGCCGTGGCGGTGCGGGCTTCCCGACCGGCCTCAAGTGGAGCTTCATGCCGCGCGCCTTCCCGGGCCAGAAATACCTCGTCTGCAATTCGGACGAAGGCGAGCCGGGCACCTGCAAGGACCGCGACATCCTGATGTTCAACCCGCACATCGTCATCGAAGGCATGGCCATTGCCGCCTACGCGATGGGGATTTCGGTGGGCTACAACTACATCCACGGCGAAATCTTCGAGGTGTACGAACGCTTCGAAGCGGCACTTGAAGAAGCGCGCGCTGCCGGCTTCCTCGGCGACAACATCCTCGGCTCGGGCTTCAACTTCCAGTTGCACGGCTTCCACGGTTTCGGCGCCTACATCTGCGGCGAAGAAACTGCGCTGCTCGAATCGCTCGAAGGCAAGAAGGGCCAGCCGCGCTTCAAGCCGCCGTTCCCGGCCAGCTTTGGCGTCTACGGCAAGCCCACCACGATCAACAACACCGAGACCTTCGCGGCGGTGCCCTGGATCATCCGCAACGGCGGCCAGCCTTACCTCGAGGTCGGCAAGCCCAACAACGGCGGCACCAAGATCTTCTCGGTCTCGGGCGACGTCGAGCGTCCCGGCAATTACGAAGTCCCGATGGGCACGCCGTTCAGCAAGCTGCTGGAACTGGCGGGCGGCGTCCGCAAGGGCCGCACGCTGAAGGCCGTGATCCCTGGCGGATCGTCGGCCCCGGTGCTGCCGGCCGACATCATGATGAACTGCACGATGGACTATGACTCCATCGCCAAGGCCGGCTCCATGCTGGGCTCGGGCGCTGTCATCGTGATGGACGACTCGCGCTGCATGGTTGAAAGCCTGCTGCGCCTGGCTTACTTCTACGCTCACGAATCCTGCGGCCAGTGCACGCCTTGCCGCGAAGGCACGGGCTGGATGCACCGCGTGGTCGAGCGCATCTATCACGGCAAGGGCCGCATGGAAGACATCGAGTTGCTGAACTCGGTGGCCGACAACATCATGGGCCGCACCATCTGCGCGCTGGGCGACGCAGCGGCCATGCCGGTGCGCGCCATGATCAAGCACTACAAGGCCGAGTTCGTGCAGATGATCGAAGCGGCAAATGTTTCGCGTGCCGCAGCTCCGGCAAAGGCAGCTTAAAAAATGATTGAAATCGAACTTGACGGTCAGAAGGTCGAGGCCCTCGAAGGCAGCATGATCATGCATGCCGCCGAAAAGGCCGGCACCTACATCCCGCACTTCTGCTATCACAAGAAGCTCTCCATCGCCGCCAACTGCCGCATGTGCCTGGTGGACGTGGAGAAGGCCCCGAAGCCGATGCCCGCCTGCGCCACACCGGTCACGCAAGGCATGATCGTCCGCACCAAGAGCGAGAAGGCGATCAAGGCTCAGCAGGGCGTGATGGAGTTTCTGCTGATCAACCACCCGCTCGATTGCCCGATCTGCGATCAGGGCGGCGAGTGCCAGTTGCAAGACCTGGCCGTCGGTTACGGCGCCAGCAAGTCGCGCTACACCGAAGAAAAACGCGTCGTGTTCCACAAGAACGTCGGCCCGCTGGTCTCGATGGAAGAGATGAGCCGTTGCATCCATTGCACGCGCTGCGTCCGTTTCGGCCAGGAGATCGCCGGCCAGATGGAACTCGGCATGGCGCATCGTGGTGAGCACAGCGAGATCCAGACCTTCGTCGGTCGCACCGTCGATTCGGAGCTGTCGGGCAACATGATCGACATCTGCCCGGTCGGCGCGCTCACCAGCAAGCCTTTCCGCTACAGCGCCCGCACCTGGGAACTGTCGCGTCGCAAGAGCGTCTCCCCGCATGATTCGACGGGCGCCAACCTGGTCGTCCAGGTCAAGGGCAACCAGGTCCTGCGCGTGGTGCCGCTCGAGAACGACGACACCAACGAATGCTGGATCGCTGACCGCGACCGCTTCAGCTACGAAGCGCTGAACAGCGACGAGCGCATCACGGCGCCGATGATCAAGCAGGGCGGGGCGTGGAAGCAGGTCGACTGGACCACCGCGCTCGAATACGTGGCCAACGGCCTCAAGCAGATCAAGGCCGACCACGGCGCGCAAAGCATCGGCGCTCTCGGCTCGGTGCACAGCACGGTGGAAGAACTGTTCCTGCTGACCAAGCTCGTGCGCGAGATGGGCAGCGGCAATATCGACACGCGCCTGCGCCACAGCGATTTCGGCAATATCGCCGAATCCGGCAAGGCGCATTGGCTGGGCCGTTCGGTCGCTTCGCTGTCCACGCTGGACCGCGCCTTCGTGATCGGCTCCTTCCTGCGCAAGGATCACCCGCTGTTCGCGCAGCGCCTGCGCCAGGCCGCTCGCCGCGGTGCGCAGATCACCGCACTGAACGCCGGCCGCGAAGACTGGCTGATGCCCGTTGCCGCGCACCTCAACGCAGCGCCGAGCGCCTGGGTGCAATCGCTGGCCGATGTGGCCGCCGCGATCGGTGCCAGCACCGGCGCGGCTGCTCCGCTGTCGGGCCAACCGACGGCCGAGGCGCAAGCGGTTGCCAAGTCGCTGATCTCGGGCAAGAACAAGGCCGTGCTGCTGGGCAACGCCGCCGCGCAGCATCCGCAGGCTTCGAGCTTGCTGGCCCTGGCCAACTGGATCGCTGAGCAGACCGGCGCCAGCGTCGGCTACCTGAGCGAAGCCGCCAACACGGTCGGCGCGCAGTTGGTCAACGCGATGCCGCAGACGGGCAGCCTGAACGCTGCGCAAATGCTGACGGAAGGCGCCTTGAAGGGCGTCGTGCTGCTGAACACCGATCCGGTGCTCGACAGCGCCAATGCGGCCGCTGCCGCCAAGGCGCTCGGCGCCGCTGAAATGGTTGTGGTGCTGAGCCCCTTCCGCAGCGGCCTCGAATACGCGGACGTGATCCTGCCGACCGCACCGTTCACCGAAACCTCGGGCACCTTCGTCAACGCCGATGGCCGCGCGCAGAGCTTCGTGGGCGTGGTCAAGGCGCTCGGCGAAACCCGTCCGGGCTGGAAGATCCTGCGCGTGCTGGGCAATCTGCTGGGCCTGCAAGGCTTCAACCAGGACAGCTCCGAGCAGGTCAAGACCGAGGCACTGGGCGTCGGCAATGACTTCTCGGCCCGCCTGAGCAATGCCACGAGCGCGAAGCCCGTAACGGCAACGTCCGGCGGCATCGAACGCCTCACAAACGTGCCGATCTACGCGACTGACGCGCTGGTCCGCCGCAGCACCTCGCTGCAACTGACCACCGACGGCCGCAAGGCTGCGGTCGTCGCGCTGCCGCAAGCGCTGTGGACGCAACTGAACCTGGGTGATGTCACAGGTGAGGGCGCCTCGGTGCGCATCACGCAAGAGGGCGCCGGTGCCGCTGAACTGCACGCCGTGCTCGATGCAAGCCTCCCCGCCAACGTGGTGCGCGTGCCGGCCGGTGTGGCCGAGACCGCGAGCCTCGGTGCAGCCTTCGGCACCCTCAACGTCGCGAAGGTGTAAAGCATGACTTTTCTGAACGACTTTGCAGCGATGGTGCAGGCCAGCGTGCTCTGGCCGGTGATCTGGAGCGTGCTCAAGATCATCTTCGTGGTGCTGCCGCTGCTGGGCTGCGTGGCCTACCTCACGCTGTGGGAGCGCAAGGCGATCGGCTGGAGCCAGATCCGCCCGGGCCCGAACCGCGTCGGCCCCTACGGCTTGCTGACGCCCATCGCCGATGCGGTGAAGCTGATCTTCAAGGAAATCATCTTCCCGAGCGCGGCCAACAAGGGCCTGTTCTTCCTCGGCCCGATCATGACCATCATGCCGGCGCTGGCCGCGTGGGCCGTCATGCCTTTCGGCCCGGAAGTGGCAGTCTCCAACATCAATGCCGGCCTGCTGTTCGTGATGGCGATCACCTCGCTCGAGGTCTACGGCGTGATCATCGCGGGCTGGGCGTCCAACTCGAAGTACGCCTTCCTCGGCGCGCTGCGAGCCTCCGCTCAGATGGTCAGTTATGAAGTCTCGATGGGCTTCTGCCTGGTCATCGTGCTGATGGTCTCGGGCAGCCTGAACATGACGGAGATCGTGCAGGTGCAGGAGCGGGGCATGTTCGCCTCGCATGGCGTGAACTTCCTGTCCTGGAACTGGCTGCCGCTGTTCCCGATCTTCATCGTCTACTTCATCTCGGGCCTGGCTGAAACCAACCGCCACCCCTTCGACGTGGTGGAAGGCGAGTCCGAAATCGTGGCCGGTCACATGATCGAGTACTCGGGCATGTCCTTCGCGATGTTCTTCCTGGCCGAATACGCCAACATGATCCTGGTCTCGACGCTGGCCGTGGTGATGTTCCTCGGCGGCTGGAGCGCACCGGTGTCCTGGAGCCTGATCGGCATGCAGCCGCCCGAGTTCATCCAGCACACGATGGGCTTCTGGAACTGGGGCTGGCTGTTCATCAAGGTCTTCTGCGTCGTGTCGATGTTCCTGTGGGTCCGCGCCACCTTCCCGCGCTACCGCTATGACCAGATCATGCGTCTGGGCTGGAAGATCTTCATTCCCGTGACCCTGGTCTGGCTGCTCGTCGTCGGGCTCTGGATCGAGTCGCCACTGAACATTTGGAACTGAACATGGCCCCCACGTTCACCTTGTTAACTGCCCCCCAAGGGGGCGCGTGCCTCCTAGAGGCGGCTCGTCGGAGTCACTGATGAGTGCATTCAAAGACTTCATCAAGAGCTTCATGCTCATTGAGTTGCTCAAGGGCATGGCGCTCACGGGGCGGCATTTCTTCTCGCCCAACATCACCGTGATGTTCCCGGAAGAAAAGACGCCGCTGAGCCCGCGTTTCCGTGGTCTGCACGCCTTGCGCCGTTATGAAAACGGTGAAGAGCGCTGCATCGCCTGCAAGCTCTGCGAGGCCGTGTGCCCGGCGATGGCCATCACCATCGAATCGGACGTGCGTGCCGACGGCTCGCGCCGCACCACGCGCTACGACATCGACCTGACCAAGTGCATCTTCTGCGGCTTCTGCGAAGAAAGCTGCCCGGTCGACTCCATCGTCGAGACCTCGATCTTCGAGTACCACGGCGAAAAGCGCGGTGATCTGTACTTCACCAAGGACATGTTGCTGGCGGTCGGTGACCGCTACGAACAACAAATCGCCGCCGAAAAGGAGGCTGATGCCAAGTACCGCTGATCGGTCTCGACGACCTGATCGCTTGCTTGTGCACTGGGACACCCGATGGATATAACCACAGCTTTGTTCTATGTTTTCTCGGCCGTGCTGCTCGGCTCGGCGGTGCGCGTCATCACGGCGCGCTCCACCGTCCACTCGGCGCTGTTCCTGATCCTGGCCTTCTTCAATGCGTCTGCGATCTGGATGCTGCTGAAGGCCGAATTCCTCGCCATCACGCTGGTGCTGGTCTATATCGGCGCGGTGATGGTGCTCTTCCTCTTCGTCGTCATGATGCTCGACATGGAGACCAAGGGCTCGGTGCGCGAGGGCTTCTGGAAGCATCTGCCGCTCGCCGGCCTGATCGGCGCCTTCATCGCGCTTGAAATGGCGGCGGTGCTGATGGGCGGCTTCCGCCTGTCGGAAGCGCCTGAACTGCCGGCTGCTGCCGTGAAGCTCGGCAACACCAAGCTGCTGGGCATCGCGATCTACACGCAATACCTGTATCCGCTGGAAATCGCGGCCGTGCTGCTGCTGGTGGCGATGGTCGCTGCCATCGCGCTGACGCTGCGCCAGCGCAAGGATGCGAAGAGCCAGGACCCGTCGAAGCAGGTGCGCGTCACGAAGGCCGCTCGCCTCAAGATCATCAAGATGGCGCCGACGGTGGAACTGCCACCGGCCGCGCCGACTGAAGAAAACAAGGGAGCCGCATGATGCTGTCGTCAGTCAATACGCTCACCCTCGGACATTTCCTGACGCTGGGCGCGATCCTGTTCGCGCTGTCGGTGATCGGTATCTTCCTGAACCGCAAGAACCTGATCGTGCTGCTGATGTGCATCGAGTTGATGCTGCTGGCGGTGAACCTGAACTTCGTGGCCTTCTCGCACTACCTGGGCGACATGGCGGGCCAGGTGTTCGTGTTCTTCATCCTGACGGTGGCCGCGGCCGAGTCGGCGATCGGCCTGGCCATCCTGGTCGTGCTGTTCCGCAACCGCGCCACGATCAATGTCGACGAGCTCGACGCGCTGAAGGGATAAGAACAAGATGTCAGCAACTCTCAACGCAAGCACCCTGTTGGTGGTGCCGCTCGCGCCGCTGGCCGGTGCGATTCTGGCGGGCTTCTTCGGCAAGCAGATCGGTCGGGCGGGCGCCCACTGGGCCACCATCCTCGGCGTGCTCGTGGCCTTCGTGCTGTCGGTCATGACGCTGATGGACGTGCTCGACGGCGCACGCTTCAACGCCACCATCTACGAATGGATGAACGTCGGCGGCCTGAAGATGGAAGTCGGCTTCCTCGTCGACGGCCTGACCGCGATGATGATGTGCGTGGTGACCTTCGTGTCGCTGATGGTGCACATCTACACCATCGGCTACATGGAAGAAGACCCGGGCTACCAGCGCTTCTTCTCGTACATCTCGCTGTTCACCTTCAGCATGCTGATGCTGGTGATGAGCAACAACTTCCTGCAGCTGTTCTTCGGCTGGGAAGCGGTGGGCCTGGTGTCGTACCTGCTGATCGGCTTCTGGTACACGAAGCCGACCGCAATCTTCGCCAACATGAAGGCCTTCCTGGTCAACCGCGTGGGCGACTTCGGCTTCATCCTCGGCATCGGCCTGCTGGTCGCCTATGGCGGCTCGCTGAACTACGCCGAGACCTTCGCCAAGTCGAGCCAGCTCGCGCAGATCCACTTCCCGCTGCCCATCCTGACGGGCCTCTTCGGCAGCGACTGGATGATGCTGACCGTGGCCTGCATCTGCCTGTTCATCGGTGCGATGGGCAAGAGCGCGCAGTTCCCGCTGCATGTCTGGCTGCCCGATTCGATGGAAGGCCCGACGCCGATCTCCGCGCTGATCCACGCCGCCACGATGGTGACGGCCGGCATCTTCATGGTGGCGCGCATGAGCCCGCTGTTCGAGCTGTCGGATACCGCGCTGAACTTCGTCATGGTGATCGGCTCGATCACGGCGCTGTTCATGGGCTTCCTGGGCATGATCCAGAACGACATCAAGCGGGTGGTCGCGTACTCGACGCTCTCGCAGCTCGGCTACATGACGGTCGCGCTGGGCGCTTCGGCCTACTCGGTCGCCGTGTTCCACCTGATGACGCACGCCTTCTTCAAGGCCTTGCTGTTCCTCGGCGCGGGCTCGGTCATCATCGGCATGCACCATGACCAGGACATCCGCAACATGGGCGGCCTGTGGAAGTACATGAAGATCACGTGGATCACCTCGCTGATCGGTTCGCTGGCGCTGATCGGCACGCCGTTCTTCGCGGGCTTCTACTCGAAGGACTCGATCATCGAGGCCGTCGGCCTGAGTCATCTGCCGGGCGCGGGCTTCGCCACCTTCGCGGTGACGGCCAGCGTGTTCGTGACGGCCTTCTACTCGTTCCGCATGTATTTCCTGGTCTTTCACGGCAAGGAAAACTTCCGCCACAAGCCGTTCCCGCCGGAAGAGGACGAAGAGCACCACGACGACGATCATGGCCACGGTCATCACGATCACACGCCGCATGAGTCGCCCTGGGTCGTGACCGGCCCACTGATTGCGCTGGCCTTCTTCTCGGTCGTCATTGGCGGCTGGACCATCGGCCCGATGCTGTTCGGTGACTTCTTCAAGGATTCGATCTTCATCAATCTTGAAGCCCACCCGGCGATGGAAGAACTCGCAAACGACTTCCATGGCGCGTTGGCGATGGGTCTGCATTCAGTCAACTCGCCGCCGCTGTGGCTGGCGATCGCCGGTGTGGTCTGCGCCTACGTCTGGTACATGGTGTTCCCGGTCATCCCGGCCACGCTGGCCCGTGTGCTGCGTCCGCTGGCCGTCGTGCTTGAGAACAAGTACTACATGGACTGGATCAACGAGAACATCCTGGCCCGCCTGGCTCGCGTGCTCGGCACGGTGGCCTGGAAGGGCGGTGATCAAGGCATCATCGACGGCGTCATCGTCAACGGGGGTGCGCGCACCATCGGTGGCGTCGCCGGTCTCGTGCGACGTCTGCAGAGCGGCTACCTGTACTGGTATGCGCTCGTGATGATTCTCGGTGTCATTGGTCTCATGACCTGGCAGCTCTGGCCTTACATCGGGCCTCAATTCAAAGCCGTTGCTGGCTTCTGACCGAGGCGGAGAACAAGAATGGGAATTTTGAGTCTTGCCATCTTCCTGCCCATCGTCAGCGGCATCGTGCTGCTGGCCTTCGGCCGGGATGAAAACGCCAAAGCCGTGCGCTGGATGGCCTTGGCTGGAGCTGTCGCCAGCTTCCTGGCCACGCTGCCGCTGATCACGAGCTTTGACACCACCACCGCCGCCATGCAGTTCGTCGAGAACATGGCGTGGATCGATCGCTTCCACATCAACTACCACCTCGGCGTTGACGGGATCTCGATGTGGTTCGTGCCGCTGACCGCGTTCATCACCGTGATCGTCGTGATCGCGGCGTGGGAGGTGATCGAGTCGCGCGTGAACCAGTACATGGGCGCCTTCCTGATCCTCTCGGGTCTGATGGTCGGCGTGTTCGCCGCGCTCGACGGCTTGCTGTTCTATGTGTTCTTCGAGGCGACGCTGGTGCCGATGTATCTCATCATCGGCGTGTGGGGCGGCCCGCGCCGCGTCTACGCGGCATTCAAGTTCTTTCTCTACACGCTGGCCGGCTCGCTGCTCATGCTGGTCGCGCTGATCTTCCTGTACTACAAGTCCGGCGGAAGCTTCGACATCCTGACGTGGCACAGGCTGCCGCTCACGATGTACGCGCAGTCGCTGCTCTTCTTTGCGTTCTTCCTGGCGTTCGCCGTCAAGGTGCCGATGTGGCCGGTGCACACCTGGCTGCCGGACGCCCACGTCGAGGCGCCGACCGGCGGCTCCGTCGTGCTGGCGGCCATCATGCTCAAGCTGGGGTGCTACGGCTTCCTGCGGTTCTCGCTGCCGATCACGCCCGATGCGAGCCACTACTACGCACCGTTCATCATCGCGCTCTCGCTCGTCGCGGTGGTCTACATCGGATTCGTCGCGCTCGTGCAGCAGGACATGAAGAAGCTGGTCGCCTATTCGTCGATCGCGCACATGGGCTTCGTCACTTTCGGCTTCTTTATCTTCAACGAACTCGGCATGTCGGGCGGCATCGTGCAGATGGTGTCGCACGGGTTCGTGTCGGGTGCAATGTTCCTCTGCATCGGCGTGCTCTACGACCGGGTGCATTCGCGCGAGATCGCGTCCTACGGCGGCGTCGCGAACACGATGCCGAAGTTCGCCGCGTTCGCCGTACTCTTCGCGATGGCCAACTGCGGCCTGCCGGGCACGGCGGGCTTCGTTGGCGAATGGATGGTGATCCTCGGCGCGGTCAAGGCCAATTTCTGGCTCGGGTTCATCGCAGCGACCGCGCTGATCTTCGGTGCTGCCTATA
>DASYBU010000030.1:0-51319 GCA_036500605.1 Burkholderiaceae bacterium | reverse complement strand
AATTGAGCAAGGCCGAACGGCGCGAGCAGATCGAGCTGCTGGCCGCGAAGGTCGGCCTGCGCAGCGAGCATCTGCGCCGCTATCCCCACATGTTCAGCGGCGGCCAGCGCCAGCGCATCGCCATCGCGCGGGCCATGATCCTGCAGCCCGGCGTGGTCGTGGCGGACGAGCCCACCTCGGCCCTCGACGTCTCCATCCAGGCCCAGATCCTGAACCTCTTCATGGACCTGCAGGACGAGCTGGGCACGGCCTACGTGTTCATCTCGCACAACCTCAGCGTGGTCGAGCATGTGGCCGACGAGCTGATGGTGATGTACCTGGGCCGTGCCGTTGAAGTGGGCGACAAGAGCCGCATTTTTGCCCAGCCGCTGCACCCGTACACGAAGGCTCTGATGAGCGCCACGCCGGCCCTGCGCCCCGCTGATCGCCGCGAGCGCATCAGAATAGTGGGCGAGCTGCCCAGCCCGCTGAACCCGCCGAGCGGCTGCGCGTTTCACAAGCGCTGCCCGCTGGCGGTCAAGCGCTGTGCGGAAGAGACGCCGCTGCTGCGTGAGGTGGACGGGCGGCAGGTGGCCTGCCACGAGGTTTGAGATTCCACGATGGTGCCGGATCAGGCATCATTCGGTCATGGACAAGTCTCGCATCCTCGCCCTGCTGACCGAGCACAAGCCTGCGTTGGAACGCCGGTTTGGCGTGACACGTCTGGCCTTGTTCGGAAGCGTGGCGCGCGATGCAGACACGGCTGACAGCGACGTCGATCTGCTCATTGGCTTCGACGGCCCGGCCACCTCTGCCCGCTATTTTGGGGTGCAGTTCTATCTGGAAGACCTGCTGCAGCGCCCCGTTGATCTCGTGACCGAGAAGGCCCTGCGAGAGCGGCTGCGCCCTTATGTGGAGCGGGATGCCGTCATCATCTGAGCGCGATCCTCGACTCTACGTCGAGGACATGCTCGCGTTTTGTGAGCGCGCGCTGAGCTATGTGAATGGCATGAACCAGTCCACCTGGGTGGCTGATGGTATGCGGTACGACGCCACGTTGCGCAATCTGGAAATGATTGGTGAGGCGGCGAAATGCGTGTCTGAAGACGTGCGGGCGACCACCTCGGAGGTTCCTTGGCGACAGCTGATTGCTACGCGCAATCGCCTCATCCATGCCTATCTGGGCATTGACGACGATATCGTCTGGAGCATCGTGACCGACGATCTGCCCGCGCTGCGCCAGGCGCTGATCGAGATGCTCAAACCCTAGCGAGACAGCCGATTCCTGAATCAGGAACGTTCATCCCTGATTCAGGAATTGGGCAGTTCAACCATCCAGCCGATTCTGGAACACCAGCCCCGCGTGCTCACGCAAGGCATGGAACTTGATCTTGGGCCAGTTGGTCTCGATCGCTCGCAGCTCCGGCGCGTATTCGACCAGCACCGTCGGCGCGTCGACCGCGTCGTAGGCCATGCGGTGGTCGTTGGCGTCGATGAAGCGCTTGAGCTCTTTCTCGCCACCGTCTTCCGGACTGCAGGTGACCCAGCGTGCCACCTGGAAGCGGCTCGGCATGATGCGCGCCTTGACGCCGTACTCATGCTCGAGGCGGTGCGCCACGACTTCAAACTGCAGCTGGCCGACGGCGCCGAGCAGCAGCACGCTGCCGGCGATCGGGCGGAAAACCTGGATCGCGCCTTCCTCGCCGAGCTGCTGCAGGCCGGCCTTCAACTGCTTGGTCTTGAGCGGGTCGGCCACTTCGACCGAACGGAACATTTCGGGCGCGAAGAAGGGCAGGCCGGTGAACTGCAGGGCCTCGCCTTCGGTGATGGTGTCGCCGAGTTGCAGCACGCCGTGGTTGGGGATGCCGATGATGTCGCCGGCAAACGCTTCGTCAAGCAGCTCGCGGCGTTGGCTCAGGAAGCTCACCACGGTGTTGGGACGTAACTCCTTGCCTGAGCGCACGACCTTCAGGCGCATGCCGCGTTCGAAGTGGCCGGACGCCACGCGCAGGAAAGCGATGCGGTCGCGATGGGCCGGATCCATATTGGCCTGGATCTTGAAGACCACGCCGCTGAACTTGTTCTCTTCGGGCTTGACGACGCGCTGCATGGCGGCGCGCTCGGCCGGCGCGGGCGCCAGTTCGACGAGCGCATCGAGCACTTCCTGCACGCCGAAGTTGTTGACCGCAGAGCCGAAGAACATCGGGGTCTGCTGGCCGGTCAGGAAAGCTTCGAGATCGAAGGTCGGCGCGGCCTCGTTGACCAGCTCGATCTCGCCCTGGGCGCTCTCGTACTGCATGCCGAAGCGCTCAGCGTAGGCGGGGTTGTCGAATCCATCGAGCACTTCTTCGGTGCCGGCCACGCGGTCCTCGCCGGGCGCGAACACGCGCATGCGCTTTTGCCGCAGATCCATCACGCCGTGGAACTGCTTGCCCATGCCGACGGGCCAGGTGAAGGGCACGACGGTCATGCCGAGCTCGCGCTCGATCTCGTCCATCAGCGTCAGCGGGTCCTGCACCTCGCGGTCCATCTTGTTGACGAAGGTGAGGATCGGCGTGTTGCGCGCGCGGCAGACCTGCAGCAGGCGGCGCGTCTGCGGCTCGACGCCGTTGGCCGCGTCGATCACCATCAGCGCCGCGTCCACGGCGGTCAGCACGCGGTAGGTGTCCTCAGAAAAGTCCTGGTGGCCGGGCGTATCGAGCAGGTTGATCACGCAGTCGCGGTATTCCATCTGCATGACGCTCGAGGCGACCGAGATGCCGCGCTGCTTTTCGATTTCCATCCAGTCGGAGGTGGCGTGCCGCGAGGCCTTGCGTGCCTTGACCGAGCCGGCGATCTGGATCGCACCCGAGAACAGCAGCAGCTTCTCGGTCAGCGTGGTCTTGCCCGCGTCCGGGTGGGAAATGATGGCGAAGGTGCGGCGGCGGCGCACCTCGGATTCGATGCGCGGGACGGCGGGGGTCAGGAGATCAGCGGACATATTATTTTGCGTAAAGCAGCCGGCGATTATCCCCCTCCGAAGTTGGTGAGCGCGGGTGATCCCGGGGCTGGCCTCCGTGCGCGAGGGCTACAGTGCGCGCCATTGCCGCAAAAGATTCCTGAGATGTCTGTACAAGTTCCCCTCGACTCCCGCCGCTGGCCCTGGTTGCCGCCGGTCGGAAGCTGGGGCTATTACGCGTTGCTGGCGGTCGTCGGCACGCTGGTGCTGGGCCCGCTGGGCGGCGTCACGGCGGCTTACATGAACTTCTCGCTCGGCTTTTTTGTCGGCGGGCAGGTGCTGGCCGGGATCCTCGGCTCCGTCGTGACGTTCGGTTATGGCGCCGAGGGCAAGCATGGCGCCAACTACATCCAGACGACCGCGGCCTCGGTGGCCGGCATGATGGCCATGAGCACGCTGATCCAGGCGATGGTCTGGATGGGCATGCCGCCCAAACCCGCCTGGCAGCTGATCGCGTACATGCTGTGCATCAGCATGATGGCAGCGGGCGTCGGCATGTTGTGCACGCCGATCCTGGTGGAGCGCATGCAGCTGACCTTCCCCTCGGGGCTGGCGGTGGCGAATATCCTGCGCGCCCTGACCAACCCCGAGCTGCTGCGCCGTTCGGTCACGCGGCTGTTCGGCGGCATGGCGCTGGGCGCGGTCGGCGGGCTGGGGGTCACCAAGGTGGCGGTGATCGCTGCGACCGAGTTCTCGTGCTCGACATTCGGCGCCGGCCTGATTGTGGGGGCTCGCGTGGGCCTGCCCGCGATCGTCGGTGGCCTCGCATTCTGGGCGCTGACGCCCGTCTTCATTGCGGCCGGCTGGTTGCAGCCCGGTGAGCCCTTTCGCAAGATCGCCTTCCTCGTGGCTTTGGGCATGGTGCTGGGTGCCGCGGCCATCGACATGAGTCTGATCCTGTGGCGTGGCCTGCACCGCCTCGCCACGCCGCCGGCCGCAGGGTCCGTGGCCGTGCCCGAGGAGCAGCGCACTGGCCCGCGTGCCAGCGTGCCGCGCCTGTTGGCCTGGGTGGCCTTCTGGGGCGTGGCCACCGTCGTGGCGGGCGTGCAGTTCTTCGATGAGCCCTTGAGCATCATGCTCGTCGCGCTCGTCCTGGTGGCGGCCTTCGTGCTGGCCAACGGCATCTCGCAGGGCCTGACGGACTGGAACCCGATCTCGTCGGCCTTTGTCGTCACGGTGCTGATCCTGGCCTCGCTGGGCTTGAAGGATCCGGGCCTGAGCCTGATGGCGGCCACCGTGGTTTTCGTCTCGTGCAGCGTGGCCAGCGACATGCAGCAGGACCGCTCGACCGGCTGGCGCCTCGGTTCAAACCGCGCCTTGCAGTTCCGCTTCCAGGCCCTCGGCCTGGTGCTGGGCGCGGTGCTCGCGGTGGCCGCAGCCCAGCTCTTCATGGCCGCGTACCCGGTGCTCAAGCTGGACCAGACCGTGATGAGCGCGGATGCGGCGCCGGCCCAATGGACCTCGGCCATGACGTACAAATTCGTGGGCGTGCTGCGCAGCCTGCATGATCCCGAGCCCTACCAGATCACCGCCATCTGGCTGGGCGGCGGCATCGGCCTGCTGACCGAACTGCTGCGCAAGCTGATCCTGCGCCGGCACGCGTGGCGCCGCATGGCGTTGTCGAGCCGCACCGGCTACGCGATCGACTTCATGGTCGATGCGGTGCTGCTGCCGAGCCCCTACGCCTCGTCCTTCGGCGGCTTCGTCAACCTGCCGACCTCGCTGTGGTTTGGCGCGGGCGGCATGGTGTCGAGCCTGATCAACACGCTGGCCAAGCCGAGCCAGGACGAGGCCGCCCTGCCCTCGGACATGAGCGCGACTTCACTGTTCGGCGGCGGACTGATCGCCGGCGATGCGCTGGCTGCGCTGGCGCTGGGCGTCGTGGGACTGCTCTCGGTGATGCAGTTGGCCTGAACGCCTCCTGGCGTTCATTGCAGCGCGAGATTTGAGACAGGTTGGAGCCAAAAACGGCGGCTTGTGAATATTGCCGCTCCGACCTCAGTCTTCCATCAGGCTCCTGAGCATCCATGCCGTTTGCTCATGCACAGTGAGCCGCTGCGTCAGCAGGTCGGCCGTGGGCTCGTCGCTGGCCTTGTCCACCAGGGCGAATAGCGAACGCGCGGTGCGGGCCGTGCCTTCATGGCCTTCCTTGAGGATGCGCACCATGTCCATCGCCTTGGGTGGCGTGGCCGGCACGTCGGGCACGCTGGAAAGCTTGGCGAACTGGCCATACGAGCCCGGCGCCGGGAAGCCCAGCGCGCGGATGCGCTCGGCAATCGGGTCCACCGCAGCCCACAGCTCGGTGTACTGCGTCATGAACATCAGGTGCAGCGTGTTGAACATCGGCCCCGTGACGTTCCAGTGGAAGTTGTGGGTCGTGAGGTAGAGCGTGTAGGTGTCGGCCAGCAGCTTGGACAGGCCGGCGGCAATCGCGGCGCGGTCCTTGTCACTGATGCCGATGCTGATGGCACCGGCCGACGCAGCGGCTGCAGTGCTCTTCTTCGTTTGCTTGTTGCTCATGCGGCTCTCCAAGTCATGGAGCGCCAAGCATAGCCGCGCCACATGACGATGCAGGAAAGCGGGGCTTCAGCTGGCGCTCAACTGGCCGTGAGCCACTGCACGCCGTCCAGCTTGCAGTCATAGATCGCATTGCGCAGCGCGGCGATCGCTTCAAAGCGCGTGAAGGTGCGGCGCCACACCAGCACCACGCGGCGCGTCGGCACGGGAGCGCTGAAGGGCAGGTAGCGCAGCTGCTCCGATTCGCGCGCGGCCAGCACCGGCACGACCGTCACGCCGACGCCCGAGGCCACCATGTATTTGATCGTCTCCAGCGACGAGCCCTCGAAGCTCTTGCGGATGCCTTCGGCGTCGGGCGAGAAGCGTGCGTATTCTGGGCAGACCTCGAGCACGTGGTCGCGGAAGCAGTGGCCCGCCCCGAGCAGCAGCATGGTCTCGCTCTTCAGTTCCTCGGGGCTGACCTGCTTGCGCTTGGCGAGCGGATGGCCAACCGGCGCGGCCACGACGAAGGGCTCGTCGTAGAGCTGCGCGACGGCCAGGCCGGCGTCGGGAAAAGGTTCGGCCAGGATGGCGCAATCGAGTTCGCCCAGGCGCAGCTGTTCGAGCAACCGCGTGGTGAAGTTCTCGGTCAGCAGCAGCGGCATCTGCGGCAGCTTCTCGATCGCCACGGTGACCAGCTCAGGCAGCAGATACGGTGCGATCGTGTAGATCACACCCAGACGCAGCGGGCCGGCCAGCGGGTCCTTGCCGCGCTTGGCGATCTGCTTGATCGCGCCGGCCTGCTCGATCACGACCTGCGCCTGGCGCACCACCTCTTCGCCGAGCGGCGTGACCGTGACTTCGGCGCCGCCGCGCTCGAAAATCTTCAGGTCCAGCTCTTCCTCGAGCTTCTTGATCGCGACCGACAGCGTGGGCTGCGAGACAAAGCAGGCCTCGGCCGCGCGGCCGAAATGCCGCTCGCGGGCGACGGCGACGATATAACGCAGTTCGGTCAAGGTCATGGCCCTACTCTACGTGGTCCGGCTCTCGCAGCTAAACTGCGCCCGCTTTTCACTCCTTCCCGGAGTTCCCCATGGATGAACGCAAACCCCTGAACCTGGCGCGCCTGCTCGACATGCATGCCCGTGGCGAGAAGATCGCCATGCTGACCTGCTATGACGCCACCTTCGCCCATGTGCTCGATGAGGCCGGCGTCGATGTGATGCTGGTGGGAGATTCGCTGGGCAATGTGCTGCACGGCGCGCCTTCGACGGTCAGCGTCTCGCTGGACTCGATGCTGTATCACACGCGCAGCGTGGCGCGCGGCAACAAGAACGCCTGGATCATCGGCGACATGCCTTTCGACAGCTATCAGGCCTCGAAGGAAGAAGCCTGGCGCAATGCGGCGCAGCTGTTCAAGCTCGGCGCGCACATGGTCAAGCTCGAAGGCGGCGGCTGGACGACCGAGACGGTGCGTTTCATCACCGAGCGCGGCATTCCGGTGTGCGGCCATCTGGGCTTCACGCCACAGACGGTCACGGCGCTCGGTGGTTTCAAGGTCCAGGGTCGCAGCGAGGCCGGTGCCGCCTTGCTCAAGCGCCATGCCGAGGAGCTGGTCGAGGCCGGCATGCAGATGCTGGTGCTGGAGATGGTGCCTTCGGCGCTCGCCGCAGAACTGACGCAAAGCCTGCCGATCCCGGTGATCGGCATCGGCGCTGGCGTGGGCTGCTCGGGCCAGGTGCTGGTGCTGCATGACATGCTCAACATCACCTCGGGCCGCCATCCGCGCTTCGTCAAGAACTTCATGGAAGGCGCCGGCTCGATCCAGCAGGCGATCGCCAACTACGTGGCCCAGGTCAAGGCTGGCAGCTTCCCGGTGGATGCGATCCACGGCTTCTGATTGATGAGCAGCAGCATGCAAGTCGTTCACAGCATCAAGGAGATGCGCGCCGCCCTGGCGGGCCGCAGCGGCGTGGGCTTCGTGCCGACGATGGGCAATCTGCATGAAGGCCATCTGGCCCTGGTGCGCAAGGCCAAGGCTTCGACCACCGGCCCGATCGTGACGAGCATCTTCGTGAACCGTCTGCAGTTCGCACCGCACGAGGACTTTGATTCCTACCCGCGCACCTTGTCGCGCGATTGCGAGCTGCTGGCTCCCGCGGGTTGTGATCTCGTGTTCGCGCCCAATGAGGCTGAGCTGTACCCGGAGCCGCAGGGTTTCAAGGTGGTGCCACCGCCCGAGCTGACCGATATCCTCGAAGGCCATTACCGGCCCGGCTTCTTCACCGGCGTGGCGACGGTCGTACACAAGCTGTTCAACATCGTGCAGCCCAGCGTGGCGGTGTTCGGCAAGAAGGACTACCAGCAGCTGATGGTCTTGCGCCGCATGGTGGCGCAGATGGCGCTGCCGGTCGAGATCATCGGGCTGGACACACTGCGCAGCGCCGAGGGCCTGGCCTTGTCATCACGCAACGGCTATCTCAGCGATGCGGAACGCGAAGAGGCGCTGCGGCTGTCGCGCACGCTGCGCCAAATGATCGCCGCCTGGCAAGGTGGCCAGCGTGATGCGGACCTGCTCGAATCCGTGGCCAAGCAACGCCTGGAAGACCACGGCTGGAAGCCCGACTATGTGTGCCTGCGCCGCCAACGTGATCTGGGCGCGCCTGCCGAAGGCGAGCCGCTCGTGGCCTTGGCTGCAGCACGCCTGGGCAAGACCCGCTTGATTGACAACATCGAGTTATAGCTCTTGTTGTAAGCGGCAGTACTCGCGTCACCTTTCTTCACACACGCATTGCAGAATGCGCGCACCTTTCATTTTCCCTTCTTCCAAATCCGTATTCCCATGACGATATCTATCCCTTCGATTCCGTCCTTCCTGCGCAGCGGTTTGGCTGTTGCGCTCATCTCCACGCTCGCCGCTTGCGGCGGTGGCGGCGGCAGCAGCGGTGGTGACACCGACCCGACGACGCCCACCATGCCTGCGGCCAACCCGCATCCCACCACCACGACGACGACTTGCAGCACGGCCGGCACGGCAGCTGCCGCCGCCAGCACCGCGACCAACGTCGTGTGCATGCTGACGAGCGACGGCGAAATCGTGGTCGAGCTGTATGGTGACAAGGCTCCGGCCACCGTCACCAACTTCATGAAGTACGTTGACGCGGGCTTCTTCACCAGCACGATCTTCCATCGCGTGGTGCCGAGCTTCGTGGTGCAAGGCGGCGGCGACAGTGCGAACTTCGTGGCCAAGACGGCGCTCTACGCACCGATCGCCCTGGAGACCAACGTCGGCCTGAGCAATGTGCGCGGCACCATCGCCATGGCGCGCACCTCCGACTTCAACTCGGCCACCAGCCAGTTCTACTTCAACACGGTCAACAACGACGCCACCAGCGCCAGCAACCTGGACTACATCAACGCAGCAAGCCCGGGCTACGCCGTCTTCGGCAAGATCATCTCGGGTCTCAGCACGATCGACGCCATCAATGCCGAGGCGCAATTCGGCACGGGCAACGACACGCCGGCCACGCAAGTGATGCTGTACTGGGCACTGCGCCTGAAGTAAGAAACCGAGGCACGAGCCTCAGGCTTTCAGGAACTCGGCTTTCGAGCCCAGCCAACGCTCGACATGCCGGCGCGCCGCGTCGGCATGCTTCTCCAGCAGGCCCGGCGCCAATGCGCGGGCCTGCTGGAGCAGCGCCGAGTCCTCCTGCAGATCGGCAAAACGCAGCAGCTCCGCGCCGCTCTGGCGCGAGCCCATGAATTCGCCAGGGCCGCGGATTTCGAGATCGCGGCGCGCAATCTCGAAACCGTCGTTGGTTTCGGCCATCGCGCGCAGGCGATCCTTGCCGGTCGGCGACAAGGGCCCGCTGAACAGCAGCACGCAGACGCTGGCCTTGGCGCCACGCCCGACGCGGCCGCGCAGCTGGTGCAGCTGCGAGAGGCCGAAGCGCTCGGCATGCTCGATCACCATCAGGCTCGCATTGGGCACGTCGACGCCGACCTCGATCACCGTCGTGGCCACCAGCACGCTCATCTCGCCGGCGCTGAACTGCGCCATCACGGCCGCCTTCTCGGTCGGGCTCATGCGGCCATGCAACAGGCCGACCGACTTGCCGCTCAACTGCACGGTTAGTTCTGCGTGTGTTTCGGTGGCGTTCTTGAGGTCGAGCGCTTCGCTCTCCTCGATCAGCGGACAGACCCAGTAGACCTGCGCGCCCTTGTCGACCTCGTCGCGGATGCGCTCGATCACGTTGTCGCGCTTCTCTTCGGCAAACACCTTGGTCACGATCGGCGTGCGGCCGGGCGGCAGCTCGTCGATGGTGCTGACCTCCAGATCGGCGAAGTAGGTCATCGCCAAGGTGCGCGGGATCGGCGTGGCGCTCATCATCAGCAGATGCGGCTCCAGGCTTTGCGAGGCGAGCTTCTTGCGCAGGGCCAGCCGCTGCGCCACGCCGAAGCGGTGCTGCTCGTCGATGATGGCCAGGCCCAGCCGCGCGAACTGCACCTTGTCCTCGATCACCGCATGCGTGCCCAGCACCAGTTGCGCCGTGCCCGAGGCCGCAGCGTCGAGCATCTTCTGGCGCGTCTTGCCCTTGACGCTGCCGGTCAGCCACGCCACCTGCACGCCGAGCGGCTCCAGCCAATGCACCAGCTTGCGGAAATGCTGCTCGGCAAGGATTTCGGTCGGCGCCATCAGTGCGCATTGCCAACCGGCGTCGATCGCCACGGCGGCGGCCAGCGCGGCCACCACCGTCTTGCCCGAACCCACATCGCCCTGCAGCAGCCGGTGCATGGGCTGGGGCCGCGCGATGTCCTGCGCAATCTCCTCGGCCACGCGCGCCTGTGCGCCGGTCAGGCCGAAGGGCAGGACCGCCAGCAGCTGTTCATGCAGACCGCCCTTGCCAGCTCGCAACGCCGGCGCCTTCAGCAGCGCGCGCTCGCGCTGGGCCTTCATCTGGCTCAGCTGCTGCGCCAGCAGTTCCTCGAACTTGAGCCGTTGCCAGGCGGGATGCGTGTGATCCTCAAGTGTCGCCAGTGGCACGCGCGGCGGCGGGTGATGGAGGAACTGCAGCGCTTCGCGCAGGCTGGGCAAGTCCTTGGGGACAACGCCGACGGGCAGCACTTCGTCGAGCGGTGCGCGTTGCATGGCACTGCCCACGGCCTTGCGCAGATAGGCCTGCGGCAGGCCCGCGCTGGCCGGGTAGACGGGCGTGAGCGAGGTGGCCAAAGGCGTGTGCTCGTCCACGGGCTTGACGACCGGATGCACCATCTCGCGTCCGAAGAAGCCGCCGCGCAGCTCACCGCGCACGCGCAGGCGCTGGCCGACAGCCATCTGCTTCTGCTGCGAGGGGTAGAAGTTCAGGAAGCGCAGCAGCAGCTCGCCACTGTCGTCGGCCAGGGTCACCAGCAGTTGGCGGCGGCTGCGCAACTCGATGCGGCTGTCCTGCACAAGGCCTTCGCATTGCTCGACCTCGTTCTCGCGCAGGGCCGCAATCGGCGTGATCTGAGTCTCGTCTTCGTAGCGCAGCGGCAGATGCAGTGCCAGATCGATATCGCGCAGCAGGCCCAGCTTCTCCATCGCCTTTTGCGGCGCGGATTTGGGTTTGGGGGCCGGGGCCGGACTGGATGGAACCTCAGGCATGGAGCTGCATTCTGCCTTGGTGAGGATTCACCTCTAAGGGGCTTCACCGTCTTGTTCAGCTGTAAAGAAGCTTCACAATGCGGCTCCCAAAAAATCAAACAATGCTCAGGTGAGGATTCATGCAGAAGAAAAACAATTTACGTTCGAGCGCCGCCGCATTGGCGCTGCTGGCATCGATGGCCTTGAGTGCCTGCGGTGGCGGCGGTGGCTCCAGCGAGGACAGCACACCACCCCCTCCCACCGCGATTCCGGACAGTCTGGCCATCAGCGCGCCCGCAAACGCCGACATGGCCAGCGCGCTCAAGTTCAGCAGCGCCGCGGGTTCGCTCAGCGGCTTGAATTACAGCTGGGACTTTGGTGACGGCAGCACCAGCACGGATGCAGCGCCCAGCCACAGCTACACGAAGAGTGGCGATTTCAAGATCACGCTGCATGTGACGAACACGGCCGGTGCCAGCAAGGATGCGCAGTACAGCCTGAGCATCAACAACACCGCACTGACCCAAGGCCTTGCCTGCAGCGGCGCGAAGCAGAGCGGCTGGTGCTGGGAACAGCCCACGCCCTCCGGAGCAGACCGCTACGACACCTTCTTCATCGACGCCAACACGGGCTGGACCGTGGGCGCCAACGGCACGATCCTGAAGACCGTGGACGGCGGCACGAGCTGGCAGAGCCAGGCTTCGGGCGTGACGGTCGGCGTCCGCTCGGTTCGATTTGCCAACGCCAACAAGGGTTGGGCCATGGCCGACTACGGCGCCTTGCTGCAGACGAGCGACGGCGGCGCGACCTGGTCGGTCAGCAAGACCACCAACGGCTACAGCACCGACAGTCTCCAGGTCCTGGATGCGAATACGGTGCTCTTCAGGGACAGCTACGGCAATGTGGTGACGAGCACGAACGGCGGCCAAACCTGGCAGACCGTCCAGATCGTCCCTCAGCAGATCTCCAAGAGCGGGGTGATGTGGGTCCTGACCAGCACCACCCTCAGCAAGTCGACCGATCTCGGCCAGACCCAGGTCCAGGTGCTGGACCTGCGCCCGACCGACGTCGGCACTTACGCCAACATCTCGCTACAGCGCTCGGACGATCAGCACCTGTTCGTGACCCGCTCAAGCCAGGGCTATGTCGGCAACACCTACGTCTACAAGGTGGACTACTGGCGCAGCCAGGATGGTGGTGCGACGTGGGACACGCCGGCCATGCAAGGCCTGCCCGGCGTTCCGGCCGGCAACACGGTTTCCATCGTCTATGCCAGCCCCGGCGCGCTGTTCGCTTCCGTCGGCAGCACCTTGTACCGAAGCGAAGACGTGGGCGGCACCTGGTCACCCGTGAATGCCGGCTTTGCCAACTACTACTACTACTCGGGCAACAACCTTTACTCGGTGTCAGACACCGAGCTGGTTTATTACCAATATGGCCAGTCGAGCTCCTTCATCAGCACGGACAGCGGCAAGACCTGGGCCGCCATGACCAGCCCAGGGACCGCCGGTTCTTACTACTACGGCTCCATCAAGGCGCAACTGGTGGGCGCACAAGGCGTCCAACTCAACTTCAGCGACGGCTCGAGCTACCGCAGCATGGATCTGGGCAAGACCTGGACCACCGTCCTGGGCCCGACAGTCGCGCCCTCCACGAGCCAACTCCATGCCTTCTGGGCCTTCGATGCCCTGCATGTGCTCGGCCTCGACGGCAATGGCAACCTGCTGGAATCGAAGGATGGCGGCCGCAGCTGGACCGTCAAGCAAACGGGTCTCTATGCGGGCAGCGGGCAATGGATCAGCTTTGTCTCGGCCAAGGTGGGCTGGTTGTTCCTCGGCGACGGGCATCTCTATCGCACCACGGACGGTGGCCAGACCTGGAGCGCGGGCCTCAGCTCCAACTTCTTCAACTATTACAACCTCAACTTCCAGTTCCTCGATGAAAACGTCGGCGTCGTCGCGAACAACGGCCGCCTGAGCCAAACGAAGGATGGCGGCAACAGCTGGCTGGATGTCGGCCCGCTGCCTTCGAACAGCACCAAGGTGCGCTTCCAGAGTGCGACGCACGGCGTGGCCTTCGGTTCCAGCGGCCTGTTCGAAACCAGCGACGGTGGCCTCACATGGGCGCCACGTTTCACCGGCGTCGCCTACTACATCAACGCCGTGGTCTATGCCGATGCCAATACTGCCTGGGCCAGCGACAGCTCGGGCAACCTGCTGAAATCGACCGACGGCGGGACCACCTGGCAGCGCAGCAGCTTGTCGGTCGGCAATACCAGCCTGTTCGCCATCCAGTTCCTCGACCCGAATCACGGCTGGATCGTGGGCAGCACCGGCACCATCATTGCCACCAGCGATGGCGGCAGCAGCTGGCAGGCGCAAACCGCGGCGACCAGTCGGAACCTTCAACAGGTCCAGTTCGTCGATTCGCGAACCGGCTGGATCCTGGGTGACAGCGGCGCGCTGCTGACCACGGGCACAGGCGGGAACTGAGCGTGCGGCGCATGGCGAGGTGACGCCGGACTAAAATCGCGGGCTTCCCCAACGCCTGCTACCAGGGTCCGTCCGGCCCTTCTGCCATGACTCGCTCGTCTTTCGCGGTCGCCGATTTCGACTTCGACCTCCCTCCCGAACTGATTGCGCAGCATCCCGCGGCCGAACGCAGCGGGTCCCGCCTGCTCGATGGCCGCAGCGCGACGCTGGTGGATCGGATCTTTTCCGATCTGCCCGACCTGCTGGCGCCCGGCGATCTGCTGGTGTTCAACAACACCAAGGTGATCAAGGCGCGGCTCTACGGCTCGAAGGCCAGTGGCGGCGCCATCGAGGCGCTGGTGGAGCGCGTGCTACCCGGTACGCAGGAGGTCTGGGCGCATGTGCGGGCCAGCAAGTCGCCGCGGCCCGGCGCGCGTCTGCGCTTCGCCGAGGCTTTCGACGCCGAGGTGCTGGGCCGCTGCGGCCCGGACGGCGGCATGTTCCACCTGCGCCTGGACGGCGAGCCGTTCACGCTGCTGGAACAGCACGGTCATGTGCCGCTGCCGCCCTACATCACCCACGCCGACGAGGCGGACGATGTGCGGCGCTATCAAACCGTGTTCGCTCGCGAGCCGGGCGCCGTGGCCGCACCCACCGCGGCCCTGCATTTCGACGAGGCGCTGCTGGCCCGGCTGAGCGCTCGCGGCGTTGGCCAAGCCCACGTGACCCTGCATGTGGGCGCGGGCACCTTCCAGCCGGTGCGGGTCGAGCGGCTCGAAGACCACCGCATGCACAGCGAGTGGTTCGAAGTGCCGCAAACGACGGTCGACGCGATCACCAGGACCCGCGTCGGCGGTGGCAAGGTCGTGGCGGTGGGCACGACCACGCTGCGCGCGCTGGAGTCCGCGGCGCGCGGCGGGACGCTGGTGGCCGGCGCCCGGGAGACCGACATCTTCATCACGCCGGGCTTTGAGTTCCAGGTGGTCGATCGCCTGGTCACGAACTTCCATCTGCCGAAGAGCACGCTGATGATGCTGGTCAGCGCCTTTGCCGGTTTTGAGCAGATTCGGGCGCTGTACGCACACGCGATTTCGCAGCGCTACCGGTTCTTCAGCTACGGCGACGCGATGCTGCTCCAGCGGTGACGCTGGTTCCGGCGATAGTTCTTTACTTCATTGATCGACAACAAGCGTCGCGCCGGCCAAACGTGCTCCCGCATCCGAGGGGAGACTCTGCGCGAAACCCTGTCCATACTCGCGGCCTAGTTGATGAAGCAGCAAATCCTTTGCGAGAAAGAAGCCTTTCCATGAGCCAGCATTTCGCCCGTCTTGTTACCGCACTGAGCCTGAGCGTGGCCTCATTGGCCGCTTCGGCTGTCCCGATTGCGGGGCTGGTCGACACCGGCATCGGCGCGGCGGCCGGGCAGCAGGACACGAACTACGTCTTCGCCATCACCTCCGGGTCGGCCACCAGCAACGGCTTTTCTTATGTGACGGCCGATGGCGGCTTCCCGGTCAATGGCGCCTGGATGGTCAACGACTCGGTCTCGAAGTGGCTGACACCGAGCACCACGCAAGGACAGAGCTATGACACGACCGTTGCGGCGGGCGTCTACACCTGGACCCTGAGCTTCGACCTGACGGGCGAAGATGCCGGTTCAGCGTCGTTTGCGGCGCGTTGGATGTCGGACAACAGCAGCTCGGTGTACCTGAACGGACATCTGCTGGGTTCCACGCCCACCTCGAACGCCAGCTTCAGCAGCTGGACGGACATGGGCACGGTCAGCAGCGGCTTTGTCGCCGGCGTGAACACACTGACCTTCGTGGTCGACAACAACCTGGCGCCAGCGCCGAATCCCACGGGCCTGCGCGTCGAGTTCAGCGCGTCCAACGTGTCGCCGGTGCCGGAGCCCACCTCCTATGCTCTGATGCTTGCCGGCCTTCTGGCCGTGGGCAGCGTGGTGCGCCGTCGTCGTCGCTGAGTCGCTGATCTGCCACTCCTCTGACGGCCGCTCTTGCGGCCGTTCGCGTTTCCGGAGGCCGTCTGTCTGAGGCTGGATTTCCGTCGCACCATGCGATAAATGTCACGGAATGCGCGCCTCCGGGTGAACGCTCTCCCAAATACGCAGGACTGACGTAACGCAAAACCCTCTTCATACTGCAATTTGTTGCTTTAAACATTTTCAAGTGCAGAGGAAACATGATGATCAAGAAGTACCCCCGCCTCCTGGCGGCGATGTGTCTGAGCCTGGCCTCGCTGGCCGCTTCGGCCATTCCCATTGCCGGCTTGGTCAACACCGGCGCCGGCGGCACCGCTGGCCAGCAGGACAAGAACTACGCCTTCAGCGTTCAGGCGGGCTCGGCCACCAGCAACGGATACAGCTACATCACGAAAGACCAGGTCGGCGCTTTCCCCTTCGTCTCCAACGCCTGGGCCCCGAATGACGTCAATTCCAAGTGGCTGACGCCTTCGGCCAACCAGGCGGCCAGCTACGACACCACCAAATCCGCCGGCCAATACACCTGGACCCTGAGCTTCGACCTCACCGGTGACGACATCAGCACCGCCATGTTCGACGTGCGCTGGATGTCTGACAACTCCAGCTCGGCCTACCTGAACGGCCAGCTGATCGGAACCACGGCCACGACCAAGGACAGTTTCAGCAAGTGGACCGACTCCGGCAAGGTCAGCAGCGGCTTTGTCACGGGCGTGAACACGCTCAGCTTCGTTGTGAACAACTATCTGGCGCCGCCCTCCAACCCGGCCGGCGTGCGGGTCGAGTTCGTCTCGTCAAGCGTGACGGCCCTGCCTGTGCCCGAGCCCGGCACCTATGCGCTGATGGCTGCCGGACTGCTCGGTCTTGCGGGCGTGGCGCGCCGCCGTCGGAGCTGACTCGCGGTGACTGAGCTGGCCCGGTGCCACCCGATACCATCCCCTAGCGCCAGCTCAGGCGCCCATGTGTCACGTCGTTCAGGCGGGTGACCAGGCTGGCGACCTGCGTCTGGGCCACGTTCACGTGCATTTCCACCAGCCCAGCGTGGCGCGCCTCCACCAGCTCGGCACCCGCCACGCGCAGTTCGTGCCGCAGCAGGCCTTCCAAGGCATAGGGCGCCGCGCAGACCAGGGTGCGCAGGGCGACCCGCGGCACTTTCTCGGCCGTCAGCAGAGCCTGTGCCACCGCATCGGTATAGGCGCGCACCAGGCCGCCGGCACCGAGCTTCACGCCGCCCCAATAGCGCACCACGGTCGCGAGCACGCCTTCGAGATCCTGGTGCCGCAGCACTTCGAGCATGGGCCGGCCTGCGGTGCCGCCGGGCTCGCCGTCGTCATTGGCGGCCGATTGACCGCCCGCCATCAGGGCCCAACAAACATGCACCGCGCCGGGATGCTGCTCGCGCAGTTCCGCGACCCGCGCCAAGGCGCTTGGGCGACCGTCGCAGGGCTCCACCCGCCCGATGAAACGGCTCTTCTTGATGATCAGTTCGCTGTGGACGGGCCGTGCCAGGCAGGAAGACATGAGCGCCATTGTCGCCGCGCGCTCCTTGGGCCTGGCGGGCCTCAACGCCCCGGTGCGAGATGCTGAACCATCTCCGGCGGCAGGTATCGATCCAGGATCCGCCGCAGGCTGCCGTCACGGTGCATCGCGCGCACCGCGTCTTCGAGACGCTGACGATCGGCCGCGCTGACCGTGCTCCGCGATATCGCCAAGCCCGACGAGACGCTCGGCCCACCGGCGTGCCAGTCTGACAATTGCACCTGGCTGAACCATTGGGGCGACTGGTCCAACAAGCCCCAGGGATAGGCAATCAGCAGGGCGCTGCGGCGTGCCGAAAAGGCCCGCAAGGCGGTCTCGAAATCTGGCGCTTCGCTGAGGCGCCCCTGTTCGCGCAGCCGCTGCATCAACTCGTCATAGCCCGCCCCATAGAGCGATTTGCGCACCGTCACCGCGTTCAAAGCCGGATCGGCGAGGAAGCCGGCCTCCGTCTGCGGGCCGCCATCGCGCCAGGTGACGGTCATCGGCCGCGACTGGATCAGCGGGATCACCGTGACCAAGAGATCGCGCTCTGGGCTCGGAATGACCCAGCTGGCCAGGTCAAGCTCCCCACGCTTGAGGAACTGCCAGATCCGCGGCTGGGATTCCAGCTGGATCTCCAGGCGGCAGCCGCTGCGCTGCGCCAGCATCTCGAAGAATTCCTTGTCCACGCCGATGAAGCCGCCGCTGGCATCGCGCTGGTAGAGCCGCGGATATTCGCGCAGGCCGACGCGGTAGGGTCCGCAAGGCGTCGCGGCCTGCGTCGGCATGGGGGACGGTTGGAGCGGCTGTGAAGGCGCAGCCCACGCCGCGCCCAGCAGCAGCATGCCCGCCACCAGCGTCAGAGCCCTTCGTCGCCAAGTGCTTGGTCTTGAGCCATTCGTCATTGACTGAACCCCCACAGCCCGGCCCAGTCTAGTCCCGGACCGAGGACTGCGACAATCAGGGTCATCATGCTGAAGTTCGAACTCTCCAAGACCGAAGGCCGTGCGCGCCGCGGCCACCTGACGCTCAACCACGGCGTCGTGCAGACCCCCATCTTCATGCCCGTGGGCACCTACGGCACGGTCAAGGGCGTGACGCCGCAGTCGCTCGAGGACATGGGCGCGCAGATCATCCTGGGCAACACCTTCCACCTGTGGATGCGCCCGGGCCTGGACATCATGAAGCAGTTCGGCGGCCTGCACCGCTTCGAGAACTGGCACAAGCCGATCCTGACCGACAGCGGCGGCTTCCAGGTCTGGAGCCTCGGCGAGATGCGCAAGATCACCGAGGAAGGCGTCAAGTTCGCCTCGCCCGTCAACGGCGACAAGCTCTTCCTGACGCCCGAGATCAGCATGCAGATCCAGACTGTGCTGAACAGCGACATCGTGATGCAGTTCGATGAATGCACGCCCTACGAAATCAAGGGCCACATCACGACCGAAGGCGAAGCGCGCAAGTCGATGGAGATGAGCCTGCGCTGGGCCAAGCGCTGCCAGGATGAATTCGCACGGCTGGAGAACCCAAACGCGCTGTTCGGCATCGTGCAGGGCGGCATGTTCGAGAGCTTGCGTGACGAGTCTCTCGCCGGCCTGGCCGCGCTCGACCTGCCTGGCTATGCTATCGGGGGCCTGAGCGTGGGCGAGCCGAAGGAAGACATGCTGCGCGTGCTCGACCACATCGGCCATCAACTGCCGGCCAACAAACCGCGTTACCTGATGGGCGTGGGCACACCCGAAGATCTGATCGAGGGCGTGCGGCAAGGCATCGACATGTTCGATTGCGTGATGCCGACCCGCAATGCGCGCAACGGTCACCTCTTCACGCGCTTTGGCGATCTGCGGCTGCGCAATGCACGCTACAAGACCGACGAGAAGCCTGTCGACGAGACCTGCAGCTGCTACTGCTGCCGCAATTTCAGCCGCGCCTATCTGCACCATCTGGACCGCTGCGGCGAAATGCTCGGCCCGATGCTGACCAGCGTGCACAACCTGCACTACTACCTGAACCTGATGAAGGAAGTGCGCGAATCCCTGGACGTGGGCGGCTTCGAGGCCTTCCGCGTCAAGTTCGCGGCTGACCGCGCGCGCGGGGTGTAGTCCGGCACGGGTTGGCGGCGCACAGATCAGCGACGATCACCGCATGCTGAAACTGCTGCTCATGCCCCTGCGCGCGATCGTGCGCGCCGTGCTTGCCGTGCTGATCCTGTTCGAGGAATGGGGCTGGAACTGGTTCGCGCGCATCATGGCGCGCATCGCGCAGCTGCCGATCCTGCACCAGCTCGAACGCTGGATCGCCAACCTGCCCCCCTATGGCGCCCTGGTGATGCTGATCGTGCCGGCGATCCTGCTGCTGCCGGTCAAGCTGCTGGCGCTGTACCTGATCGGCCGCAAGCGCGCGATCCTCGGCATCTCCGTGATCCTGATCGCCAAGGTGGTGGGCACGGCCGTGGTGGCGCGCATCTTCCAGCTGATCCACCCGGCGCTGATGCGCCTGCCGTGGTTCGTGCCGCTCTACGCGCGCTGGATCCGCTGGAAGGAAGGTCTGCTGGCCTGGGTGCGCGCGAGCTGGTCGTGGCGTTGGGGCCGGGTTCTCAAGCGCGCGATCAAGCGCCGCTTGAAGCACTGGCGTGGCGAGTAGCGGCTGTTATCAGACCTGCCATCTCACGGGCGATTCGGCCGGGGTGCCAGGTGCAAAAGCCTTGCGCTGCGCATGCCCCTGCGCCAGCTCCGCGCGGATCTCGGCCAGCATCGTCTCGCGCTCATCGCGGTAGAACAGGTTGTAGCTCTCGAAAGGGATCATGCGGCCGTCGGGTCGCGCCATGTGGATGCAGCTCTTCTTGAGGGCACGGATGTCCAGCGACTGCGCATCCATGAACTGCACGATCAGCACGCGGAACACATCGCGATAGCTGAGCGCGGAAGGCGCGGCGATCTTGGGCAGGCAGCACATCAGCTCGCTCAGGCAATGGGCCTGCGACTCCGGCGAATGGTTGGTCGAGAAGAGCTTGAAGACCTGCTGCTTGAGGCCCGGATCGCGCTCGAACACGATGGTGTTCCCCGCCCCTTCCACCAGCGCCTGCGGGTCCAGGAAGCGCGTCAGAGGCTGCAAGCCGCCGTCCGGCGTGCGCAGCGCGTAGGCCATCGCCAGCGTGTCCGGGTTGCAGGGCACAGGCACGACATCGGCCGCGGTGAACACGCCGGTCTGCTCGACGATGCGGCGCCTGATTTCACTGACCGTAAGCCGATGCCGAGCCGCGTCGTAAGCCTCGACACGACCCGCGTCTTGCACCGGTTGCAAGGTCACGCCGCGCACGCAGCTGAAGCTGCTGGCATGGCGGATCACCTCGCCGATCTCCTGGTCGTTGACGCCGCGCTTGACCGTCATCACCAGCGTCGTGGACAGGCCGAGCGCCTCAAGCCGCTCGAGCGCTTGCTCGCGGATGCGGCGCAGGTCGGCACCGCGCAGGTCCAGCAAGGGCTCGCGCTGCAAGGAGTCGAACTGCAGGTAGATCTCGAAGGCCGGTGCGTAGCGGGCCAAGCGCTCGGCGAAGCCCGGCTCCTGCGCGATGCGCAGACCATTGGTGTTGAGCATCAAATGGCGGATCGGGCGGGCGCGCGCGGCGTCCAGGATCTCGAACAGCTGCGGATGCAGGGTCGGTTCGCCGCCCGAGATCTGCACGACGTCGGCCTCGCCTTCGCTGGCCACGACGGTGTCCAGCATCGCGATCACTTCGCCCAGACTCCGATGCGTGAGGCGCTCCGGGCCTGAGGAGGCGTAGCAGGTCGGGCAGCGCAGATTGCAGTGATCGGTGATCTCCACGACCGAGAGGCAGCTGTGCTGCATGTGGTCCGGGCAAAGCCCGCAGTCGTAGGGACAGCCGTACTGCATGGGCGTGGCGAAACGCTGCGGCATCTCCGGCGCCTTGACGAAGACCTCGCGGCAAAGCCGGTAGTAGGCCGCGTCGTCAGCCATCAGCACGCGCTCGACGCCGTGGACCGGACACCATTTGTCCATGACCACCTGCTCGTCCTTGATCAGGATCTTGGCCTCGACGGGACGCAGGCACCGGGTGCAGACGGACTGCGTGGTGTCGTAGAACAGGTAGGGACGGGTCTTGCGTGTCATGAGGTGCTCCGGAGCTTGAGGTGAAGGGTCGCCCTCCACACGAACGGGAGATAGATCAGCAGCGCGACGAGGCAGGTCCACTGGATGCCGCTCCAGCCCAGCGCATAGGGCACCAGCACGGGCTTGATCCCGTCGATCAGCAGGCGCCAGAGCAGGTAGGCGGCCAGGAAACACTTGAAGGCCAGCCCCGGCACGCGGGCGAGCCGTTCGCGTTGCCAGCTCAGCACAGCAGCCAAGGCCAGCACAAAGACGATCTCATACAGGGGAGTCGGATGCCGCGGCACGCCGTCGCCCAGATCCACAGCCCACGGCAAGTGGCTCGCGACGCCATAGGTATCGTCGTGCAAGCCTGCCAGCCAGCATCCCACGCGGCCCAGCGCGAGGCCCACGGCCAGCGGCATCACCATCAGGTCGCCGGTCGATGCCGGCTGGCGCGTGCTCCATTTGGCCAGCTCGATACCGATCAGGCCGCCGAGCAGACCGCCCACGATCGATTGGCCCAGCTTGAGCGGCTGGCCGTCGCGCCACCAGCTCCACCAGAGATCGGGCCGCTCGATCAGGAAAACGAGTTTGTTGCCCAGACCCGCACCGATCAGCAGCCCCGCCATCAGCACAAAGCTGCCGCGCGCCGTCATCGCGGGCAGGCCGCTGCGACGGCGCGCATGGCGATACAGTGCCGCGCCCAGGGTCATGGCGCCGAACTCGAAGAGACCATGCACGGTCGCGGCCTCGTCTGCCGAGAGAACCGGCAGCCTCAAGGGGCAGGCTCGTCAGGGACTTGGTCCGATTGCGTCAATCGCCGAATGCCGCGCCAGCAGAGCCAGGTGAGCAGGCCCACGACGCAGCCGAAGGGCAAGGCGATGACGGTCGCGGTCGGTAGAAAAATGCCGCTGCAAAGCGTCATCAAGCCAAAGCCGGCCACGCCCAGCCAGAGAAGAGCCAACGCCAGGATTCGCATGGTCCGCGCCCCTTGTTCTCATGCCTGACGGAGCAGCGCGCCAACGCGCTCCTGCAACAGTTCCGGACTGATCTGCGCCGCTGGCAAGGGCTCACCGGCCACCAGAGCCACGCGATTGCGCAGGCCGCGGCGCAGGGGCTTGCTCATCGCCGGTCCTTCGATATGCGAGAAGAACGAACCCCAGAGGTTGTGCAGCGCCAGCGGAATCACCGGCAGATCGGGCCGTCCTTCGACCAGCTTCATCATGCCGCCCTTGAAGGGCTGCAGCTGCCCGTCGCGCGTCAGACCGCCTTCGGGAAAGATGCACAGCAGCTCGCCGTCATCAAGCACGGCCTGAGCGGTCTTGAAGGCGGCTTCATAGACAGCGGGGTTTTCTTTCTGCGACGCGATCGGCACGGTCTTGGCCAGCTTGAACAACCAGCCCAGCAGCTTCGACTTGAAGATGCGGTGATCCATGATGAAGCGGATCGGCCGCGGCGAAGCCGCCATCAGCAGCAGCACATCCACATAGCTGACGTGATTGCAGATCAGCAACGCCGGGCCTTGCGTGGGGATGTGCATATCGCCCTCGATGCGGAAGCGATAGATCAGCCGAGACAGCAGGAAGGCCAGGAAGCGCAGCAGGTACTCGGGCACGACCAGGAAGACGTAGCCGGCCACCAGCACATTGAGCAGGCCCACGGTCAGGAAGATCTCGGGGATCGTGAAATGCGCAGCCAGCAGGGCGCCCGCCATCAGCGAGCTGGCAATCATGAAGATCGCATTGAGGATGTTGTTGGCGGCGATGATGCGGGCGCGGTGCGTGGCCGGCGCGCGCAGCTGGATCAGCGCGTACATCGGCACGCTGTAGAGGCCGGCGAAGAAGGCCAGCAGCGCAAGATCGGCCAGCACGCGCCAATGCGCATGCACGGCCATGAACTCGGCCAGCGTCTGTTCGCCCGTCGGTGGCAGGCCGCGCGAGGCGAAATAAAGATCGATCGCGAAGATGCTCATGCCGATCGCGCCGAGCGGCACCAGACCGATCTCGACCTGGCGGCGCGAGAGCATCTCGCACGCCAGCGAACCCGCGCCGATGCCGAACGAGAACACCACCAGCAGCAGCGAGGCTACGTGCTCATCGCCATGCAGCACGTCCTTCGCAAAGGCTGGGAAGTTGGCGAGGAACACCGCGCCGAAGAACCACATCCACGAGATGCCCAGCAGCGAGCGGAACACCGCCAGGTATCGATGCGAGAGCTTCAGATTGGCCCAGGTTTCGGTGACCGGGTTCCAGTTGATCTTGAGCTGCGGATCGGTGGACGGCGAGCTCGGGATGAACTGCGACATCGCGCGGCCCAGCACGGCGATGCCGACACACGCCATCGCCGTGTACTGCGCGCCGACCTCGGGCAAGGCGATCAGCAGGCCGCCGGCCACATTGCCGAGCAGGATCGACACGAAGGTGCCCATCTCGACCATGCCGTTGCCGCCGGTCAGCTCATGCTCGTCGAGCTTGGCCGGCAGGTACGCATATTTGACCGGGCCGAACAGCGTGGAATGCAGGCCCATGCCGAACACGCAGGTCAGCAGAACGATCACGTTAGAGCTCATGAAGCCCCAGGCCGCCAGCAGCATGATGCCGATCTCGAGCGACTTGACCAGCTGCATCAGCCGCGCCTTGTCGTACTTGTCGGCGATCTGGCCGCTGGTGGCCGAGAAGAGCACGAAAGGCAGGATGAACAGCGCCCCGATCACGAGGCCGGCTTGTTCGGGCTTGAGCCACTGGACGTTCAACCGATACGTCACCAGGACGGTGAAGGCAAACTTGAACAGGTTGTCGTTGCCCGCGCCCAGGAACTGCGTCCAGAAGAAAGGTGCGAAGCGGCGTTGGCCGAGCAGTGCGAACTGATTGCTTTGACTCATTGCTTGTTTATCCCTGATTGACGTGGCCGAAGTGACGCCTCGTGGCGAACACCGCGGCCTCAAAACCCTGGCCCTGCCAGCTCACCAAACGCTTGAGCATCCAGTCGAACAGCAGCGGGTTGTGCTCGCGCACGCTTTCTAGCACGGCGGCGTGACTCTCAGTGAGCACGCTTGCCCGTATCAGCCCATTCAAACGGTACAGCGGGCCGACGCCGGGCAGCGGATAGTCAGAGCCATGAAGCAGCCGTGCATGCCAGTCGCGGCGTGTCAACACCGTCTTCCAGACCTCGGGCGAGCGGTTGGATTGGAACAGGGCCGAGACGTCGCCGAGCAGCGATTTGTCCCATGCCGGTTCGTCCATCAAGCGCGCGAACAGCTCGAAGGCGGGCACCATCCTCGGACGCTTCTGGTCCAGGTCGAGTGCCGTGCCCAGCGACGCGCAATGCGCCATGATCACCCGCACGCCAGCGCTCAAAGGTGCGCGCGCCAGCAAGGGATTGCCGAGCTGGTCCTGGCCGGCGCCGGGCACGGCCTTTTCTTCGCCGCAGTGGATGATCAAGGGCACTTGGGACTGGGCCAGGCGGTCGTAGAAGGGCTTGAGCCGGGCATCGCGCATGTCGATGTTCATGCTCGACGGCAGCCACTTGAGGGCGACCGCGCCGTTGCGGATCGCCACCTCCAGCCTCGCCAAGGCGTCTGGGTGGTACGGATGGATCGAGGCCACCCAGGCAAAACGCGCGGGATTGGCGGCGGCGGTCGCTTGAGCATAACGGTCAGGTACGTGGAAGGTGGTCCACTCCGGCCGCGCGTGGCCTTGCGCGTCGAGCGCTTCATCGAAGGCATAGAGCATCCAGCGAGCGCCGGCGGGAAAATCGTGCGTCAGTTGCGTGAGGCGCTGCACATAGGCGCGGTCGACGCTTGGCGCGTCGGGCGGTACGCAGGCGCCGCTCAGGATCACGCGGCGCCGAAGCACTTCGACCGGATGCCACCACTGCGTCATCTGTGCGTTGATGCGGCAGCCGGAACCACTGTCCCCGGTACCGAGCAGATGCGCGTGCACGTCCCACAGCTCGGCCGGGTCGAGGCCCTCCCAGCATTGCGCCAGCAGCTCGTGCTTGCGCAAGCTCTCCGGCAAAGCTCCCTCGCAAGGGTTGATCAGCGCGGCCTGCGTACCCAGCGAGCTGAACAAGCCAGCGGCGGCGGCGCCACAACACATGAAGCGTCGACGCTGCATCATGGAATCAGCGCCAGGCTCAAGGCGGGAATCATCATCAGGCATCGCTTCATGGTGGTCGGGGCTCAGCGCGGGGGTCAAGATGGCGCGATGATGCAAACCACTTCGCTGCTTGTCATGCCGATTGATGCGCAGTAGCGCCGCCCGGCCAATCCGGTGTCATTTCGCGATACCGTTGCGCTCATGGCGACCACCCAAACCCTGATCGAGCTGATCAAGTCTGAACTGAAGACGGCCGGCGTCAGCTATGCCGATCTGGCGCGCGAGCTTTCGCTGTCCGAGTCGAGCGTCAAACGCATGTTCGCCAGCGGCGGCGAGATGCCGCTGTCGCGCATCGACGAGATCTGCCGCGTGCTGCACTGCGATTTTGCCGAGCTCTCGGCCAAGCTCAACGAGCCCAGCACCGAGCGGCACGAGCTGACGCTGGAGCAGGAGCGTGCCGTGGTCGCCGACGACAAACTGCTGCTGGTGGCGATCTGCTGCCTGAGCCAGTGGAGCTTCGAGCAGGTGATCGACGTGTACCGCGTTGACGAGGCCGAGGTCACGCGAGCCCTCGTGCAGCTCGATCGGCTGGGCATCATCGAATTGCGTCCGCTGAACCGTTACAAGCTGCGCGTGACCAAGACCTTCCGATGGCGCGCCCAGGGGCCGGTCATGCAGTTCTTCCGCGAAGAGGTGGTGCAGGACTATTTCGGCGGCGGCTTCGATCGCCGGGGCGAGATGTTGCAACTCGTGCATGGCGAGCTCGGCCTCGCCGCCGTGCAGGAGCTGTCAGAACGGCTGAAGCGCGTGGCCGCCGATTTCGCGAGCCAGCATCTGCGCGATCAGAAACTGGCCGAGCATGACAAGCATCCGTTCACGCTGGTGATGGGCATGCGCTGCTGGGTGTTCGAGCGCTTCAAGCACCTGCAGCGCAGACGCTCGAACTGAAGCTCACCAGAACTGCCAGTTGTGGGTCACGACGACCCAGATGCCGAGAACCCCGTTGGTGACCGCATGCGCGATCACGGCGGTCCAGAGCTTGCCCGTCTTCACGTAGAGGCCCGCATAAGCCAGGCCGGCCAGCGTGGCGGCCAGCCAGAGCGGGTGGGCCATCACAAAGACAAAGGTACTGAGCACAACGGCGCGCAGGCCGACCTTCATCGGGTCCACGCCTTCGAAGCGCGGGCTCTCGATCCAGCGCATCAGGAAGCTGCGCCAGAACAGTTCTTCCATGACCGGCACGAGCAGCGCCGCGCCGCACCAGCGCACGATCACCAGCGGCCAGTCGATCACGCCGGCGTTGTTGACCGGGACGAAGTTGGCCGTGGGCTCGGAGATCTGCATCCACGGCGCGTCCAGATTGATCCACAGCACGAAGACCACCAAGCCGGCGACGACCGCCAGCAGCGTCTCGCGCGCCGTCGGCAGGTTCTGGCGCACCAGTTCGCCGTATTCATGGCGATACCAGATCAGCAGCGCGCTGACGCTGACCAGGCTCAGGCCGTAGATCCAGCGCGCATCCACGCCCCAACCCGCCGGCATCCAGCCCCGCACGGCCAGCAGAAGCATGAACAAGGCAAACGGCAGCGCACGGGCCCGCGCCGCGGGCGAGAGAAAGTCAAACATCGCCACCGCCCTCAGACAACCTTGCGCTCAAGCAGGAAGTTAGCGCCGTCGTACTGGCCCAGCTTGTCGACCAGCAGCGGCAGAGATTCCTGCAGCTCATCGTGCAGGGTGAACGGCGGGTTGGCGATGAACATGCCCGAGCCGAGCATGCCGAAGCCGCGCGGATTGTTCTGCTGTTCGACGGTCAGGCGCACGTGCAGCCAGCCCTTCTTGGCGCCGACATCGGCCGCCGCCTTGAGGCGCTGCGCGAGCTGGGCCGACTCCAGCAATTGCAGCTGCGGATACCAGATCATGAAGACACCGTCGGCAAAGCGTTGCAGGCCTTCGCGCAGCGCGGCCAGCACCTTGCCGTAATCGTTCTTCAGCTCATACGAGGGATCCATCAGCACCGCGCCGCGGCGCGAAGGCGGCGGCAGCTCGCCCTTGAGCGACGCAAAACCGTCGGTGTCGGAGACCTGCGTGTTCGGGCGCGATTCGAGATAGCTGGCAAGGATGCGGTGATCGGTCGGGTGCAGCTCGTAGACGCGCAGGCGGTCTTCCTCGCGCATCAGCAGATTGGCGATGCCCGGCGAACCCGGGTACTGGCGCAACTGGCCATCGGGATTGAAGGCCTTCACAAGCGCCATGTAGCGCTCGATCAGCGGCGGCAGCTCCTTTTCGTCCCACAGGCGTGCAACACCGGCCGAGTACTCGCCCTTCTTCTGCGCGTAACGGCCTTCGATGGAATAGCCGCCCGCGCCGGCATGCGTATCGACGAGTGTGTACGGCTTGTCCTTTTCGCCCATGTAGCGCAGGACTTCGGCGAGGACGATGTGTTTGAGCACATCGGCATGGTTGCCGGCGTGGAAGGCGTGTCGGTAGGCGAGCATGTTGCGATCTTATTGATTTGATAGTTATTGCTGGACGGCACCCGGATTGCGCGCCGGGCCGCGCAGGGCCGTGGTGCCGCGCGGCAGGTGAAATTGATGGGTCGGGCGAAGGGAAAGCTCATCGAGCTTGCCGGGATCGACCGCCTTGCCGCGCAAGGACGAGCTCGGCCGCAGCGCCAGATCCAGGCCCGCGAGGTTCACGAAATCGCGGCCGTCCGCGACGAAATTGCCGAGCTTGGCTTCCCATTGCGACCACAGGGCCGGGTCACCCACATAGGCTTTGCCCAAAAGCAGATTGTCCCTGAGTCTGACCTCGGGAACCTGAGCACCGGCCGGCGGCGGCGAGACGCGCAGGTAGATGCCCTCGCCGCCGCGCTGATCGACGATCGTGTTGTGGACCAGATGCAGTTCGTTGCGCGGCCAGCGGTAGCCTTCCGCGCCATAGGAAATGATGTGCGGGTTCTCGGTGCCCGCACCTTGCTGGATCACATTGCCCAGCACCACGGCCAGGCCGCCGTTCGGGAACTCGAGCTCGTAGCTGGCATGGCCGCCGAGCTCGTCAGTCAAGCGGTTGTAGAAGATGTGGTTGACGGCCGCGCGGCTCTTCAGCAGATGGCCTGACTCGCCATGATGGAAGTAGCAACCCATCGCCCGGAAGAAGGCAATCGCGCCGACGTAGATGTTGTGGTTCTGGCCCTCGTGCCGCACGATGGGGCCGAACTCGCAATCCTCGGCCTCGAGGCGCGACTGCGCGTCGTTGCCGGCCAGCACGCCGTTCTCGTTGTCCAGGAAGCGGCAATCCTTGAGGAACAGCGAGCCGCGCTCGAGACGGATACCCGCGCCGTTCTGGTCCGGCACCCGGCAGCCGAGGAAGTCGAAGCCCTCAATGCGCATGCGCTCACCGCTGGTCACGAAGATGCCCTTGCCCTGCGCCGAGGCGCCATCGGCAATCATGCGCACGCGGCCGTTGATGGCTCGCAGCGTCAGGTCGTTTTGCGTCCAGGCGGTGACGTCGCGCACATAGTCGCCCGCCTGCACCTCCAGCACCTGGCCATCGCGGGCGCGCCTGGCGGCCTCGGCCAAGGTCTTGACCTCATGGTCGGGGCCCACGCGCAAGGGCGGTTGCGCCTCGGCGCGCGGCATCAGCGGCATCAGCAAGGCGGCGCTCAAGCCCAGCAGGCTGCGACGCGAATAGCAGGTTTGTCTCATGCTCGCAAAAATCCTCGCGGTGAACCCAAGGCGGCCGGGGGCGTCGCGCAGGTGGCAGCGCCATTCACGCGCAGCGATTAGGCTGCGCGCCATCATCGTTGATCCCGTGCCCATGCCCCATCTTTTCGACCCCATCCAAATCGGCGACATGCAGCTCGCGAACCGCATTGTCATGGCGCCGCTGACGCGCAGCCGCTCGCAAGGCCTGCTGCCGGGTCCCATGGCCGTCGAGTACTACCGCCAACGCGCCAGCGCAGGCCTGATCATCAGCGAAGGCACGCAGATCACGCCCGAGGGCCAGGGCTATCTGGACACCCCGGGCATCCACAGCAAGGAACAGATCGCCGCGTGGAAGAAGGTGAGTGACGCGGTGCATGCCGAAGGCGGCAAGATCGCCGTGCAGCTGTGGCATGTGGGCCGGATCTCGCACACGGTCTTCCAGCCGCAGGGGCAGGCGCCCGTCTCCAGCACCGCGCGCACCGCCAAGGGCAAGACCTTCACGGCCGAAGGCTTCCTTGATGTATCGGCTCCGCGTGCGCTGGCCACGAGCGAGCTGCCCGGCGTGGTGGCGTCCTTCGTTCATGCCGCGCGCTGCGCGATGGACGCGGGCTTCGACGCGATCGAAGTGCACGGCGCCAACGGCTATCTGATCGACCAGTTCCTGCGCGACAGCATCAATGATCGCCAGGACGGCTACGGCGGCAGCATCGAGAACCGTGCGCGCCTGCTGACCGAGGTGATGACGGCGATCTCCGCCGCAATCGGCAACGGCCGCACCGGCCTGCGTCTCTCGCCCGTGACACCGGTGAACGACGCGCAGCAAGACAGCAACGCGCAAGCCTTGTTCAACCATGTGGCCGATCAGCTCGCGCCGCTCAAGCTGGCCTTTGTGGACATCATCGAAGGCCAGACCGGCGGCACACGCGACATCGCCCCGTTCGACTACGCCGAGATGCGCGCGCGCCTCAAGGCGCCCTGGGCGGCCAACAACGGCTACACCCGCGAAATGGCGCTGGCCGCGATCGCCAATGGCGAAGCTGACCTGATCGCCTTCGGCCGCGCATTCATCAGCAACCCCGATCTGGTGCGTCGTCTGCGCCTGAACGCGCCGCTGCAGGCGCTCGATCGCGCCACACTGTATGGCGGCGACGCGCGCGGTTACATCGACTACGCGGCGCTGTCCTGAATATCGCTGACGCCAAACCTTCAGCGCACCCCTGAATCGCAAGACCCGGCGTAGAGTCGGGCTCTGCAACTAATCCGTTATTTCGACGGCAGCGGGGAACGCGATGGAACTCGAAACAATCGGAGTAGCGCTGGGAGGCGTATGCGCGGGCGGCGTGGTGGCGACAGCCGGCGGCGCCTGGTGGTGGGGCCGCAAGCTCAAGGCCGCGGCGCAGCGCATTTTCAAGCTCGATCAGGCGCGCCAGTTTGCCGATCAGCAAGGCGCACAGGTGCGCAAGCAGATCGAGCAGTTGCAGCATGAGATGGCCGAACTGCGTGTGCAGGCCAGCCGCGCGAGGCCGCACCATGTTTCGCCGCCGATGCCGAGCCGGCAGGAGCTGGAGGACATGCTGCTGCGGGATTCCGAGCCACCGAGCGCGGCTGAGGGCTTTGCCACGACGCAGATCATGCCGCGCAAGCGCTGAAGATCGTGGCGCTCAGGCCTTCTTCATCCGCGCCTTGAACTGCTCGCGGATATTGAGCAGGCGCGGCCCGGCGATGCGCTCAAAGCCCTCGCCCGCGACAAGCGTTCCCGGCACGCGCACGGCCAGATAGAAGCCGCACCAGCCGTTCTGCGCCATCAGCTTGCTGGCCTGGTTGAAACCCATCACGGCATTGAACTTGAAGCAGGGATAGCGCGGTTCGCTGATCACGAGCTCGCAATGAGCGAAGCGCAGCACATCGCCGACGAAGGCGTCTTCTTCCAGCAGGCCGCTGATCGTCAGGTTCTCACCGAGCGCGCCGTGCGGCAGGGTCTCACCCCAGGGCGCGGCGCTGGCCTGGGCTCGCACGGTCTGCCAGAAGGGGTAGTGCTCGATCGGGTAGGCGTAGACCGCCTTGGCCATGCCGCCGTGCGCGTTCAGGTCGACCTGCTCGTCACCCTCCAGGCCCAGCTCGTGGACGCCAACAGCGCCTTCGCGCGGCTGCTTGCGAATGCCGCTCATCACGGGGCCGTTGGCGGTGTCCAGCAGCTCGGCCGGCGCGGTGTTGATCGAGAGAATCTGCATGCCGGCTACCTTAACCCATGGCCGGATCGCTGATGCTCGGAGCGCCGGTTTCGACGTGGCCGGCGAGGCGGATCTCGGTGCCGGGATCGCCCGGGACCTTGAGCGTCAGGTCATACCAGCCGCCGCTGCCTTGCAAGGGCCAGTACGGCGCCAGGCCCTGGCCGGGCTCCAGCACGTAGTCGCGCGTGTCGTTGCGGTAGGACTCGCGGACCTCCAGCGGCAATGCCTGCTCGGCCCGATTACTGATCGACAGCGTGATGCCCGGGCCGGCCGCGTCGTAGCTGGCGCTCACCTGAAGCCGAGTTGCCGCGTTGCCGCCCAGCCCTTTGAACGAGCGCAGGAAGCCGTTCGGGCCGTGGACTGACAAGTCACCGGCCGAATCGCCGATCGACCAGGCATCGGTCAATTGCTTCCCCGGTTCGATGGTGAAGCTGCGCGGCGGTTCGGCGGCATCGCCCGAGCGAACATGCAAGACCGCCGTCGCGCGGCCGGTATTGCCGAACCGGATGTGAAAGCGCCCGTCGGCGGAATCGAAGGCGCCTTCGGCGTGCAAGGCGTAAGGCAGAGCCCGCGCGGGGCGGATGCCGCGCTCCTGGGCCGGGAGCCCTTGCTCTGCCGGCGGCACGACTGTTGCGCTCGGCTGCCTTTTCAGCTGCGCAGGTGCGAAAGCCGTCGTGCTCGGCAGACGCACCCGATCGGTGTCTGCCAGGCTGAAGTCCAGCGTTGAAGTCAGGTCGCCGCAGACCGCCCGCCGCCAGGGCGTGATGTTGGTTTCGAGCAGCTCGGGATGTTCCTTCGCATAGCGCGTCTCGATGAAGCGGATCAGCGAGGTGTGGTCAAACACCTGTGAGTTGACCCAGCCGCCCTTGCTCCACGGCGAGATCACCAGCATGGGCACGCGCATGCCCAGACCGTAGGGGCCGCTGACGTTCCTGGGGTCACCGCCTCCGGCGTAGATCTCGTGGGTGACGTCGACGGTGGAGGCCCCGAGCCCTTCAAACGGCGGCGTCGGCGGCACCATGTGGTCGAAGAAGCCGCCCTCCTCGTCGTAGTTGATGAAGAGCACGGTCTTGCCGAAGACGTCCGGGTGCGCCGCCAGGATGTCGATGACTTGCGAGCTGTACCAGGCGCCATAGCCCGTTGGATGGTTGGGATGCTCGCTGAAAGCCTCGGGCGCGACGATCCACGACACCGCCGGCAGCCGGCCCTGGCTGACATCTTCGCGAAAGCGGTCCAGCAAGCGCTTGGGATCGCGCTTGTGCGCGAGGATGCGGGTGCCCGTGAGCGCAGCGTCGAACAAGGGCGAATCGGGCTGCGCCTGTCGGTAGGTGTTGAAGTACAGCAGCGAGTTGTCGCCGTAGTTGCCGACATAAGGGTCCTCGGTCCCGCCCCACAGGCCCGCAGCATCCAGGCCCTGGCCGATGTCCTGGTAGACCTTCCAGGCGATGCCCGCCTTGAGCAATCGCTCGGGGAAGGTCGTCCAGTCATAGCCGGCCTCGGCATTCGTGACCACCGGGCCGCCCTGCTGGCTGTCGTTGCCGACCCAGCCCGTCCACAGGTGATAGCGATTCGGGTCCGTCGGCCCCAGCAGCGAGCAGTGGTAGGCGTCGCAGACCGTGAAGGCATCGGCCAGCGCGTAGTGGTAGGGGATGTCCTCACGCGTGTGATGGGTCATCGTCGCGCGGCCCTTGCTGGGCACCCATTGATCGTGACGGCCGCCATTCCAGGCCGCATGCGTGTCGTTCCAGCCGTGTGGCAGGTCGGGCAGAAAGCTCAGGCCCAGATTGGCGAGCGCCGGGCGAAACGGCAGCAGCTCGCCCTGGCCGTCCGGCTGGTGCCAGACCGGTTTGCCCGAGGGCAGGCGGACCGCGCGCGGATCGGCGAAGCCTCGCACGCCGCGCAGGCAGCCAAACATGTGGTCAAAGGAGCGGTTCTCCTGCGTCAGGATCACGATGTGCTCGACATCCTCGATGGTGCCTTTGCGCCCTTGCGCGGGTACGGCCAGCGCCCGCGCGATGCTGGGCAGCAGAGCGCCGCTCAGGCCAGCCGCGCCCATCAGCTTGAGCAGGGAACGGCGGTCAGGATGGCTCGTTTTGCGTTGCATTGCGGGATTCTGGATTAGGCGGCATAGCGTCATTCCAGTTTTGCATAACAGCATCGCATTCCCAGGTTACGGCGTGGTTACATTGGCTGGAGCATCGGTTCGGCCCGTCTTTTGAGCGGCATCGGGTCAGCGTCCCGTCCTGGGCGTTGACCCAATTCCGCTTTTAAATTGATTGGGACCCCCATGAACCACCCCGCAATGGAAGGCCTGCGCCTCAACGCTCCTGCCTATGTCAAACACGCCCGGCTCCTGGCCTGGGTGGCTGAAATCGCCGCGCTGACCGAAGCGCGCGACGTCTACTGGTGTGACGGCAGCGAGGCCGAGTACGACCGCCTCTGCCAGAAGCTGGTCGACGGCGGTACCTTCATGAAACTCAACGCCGAGTTGCGTCCCAACAGCTACCTGGCCTGCTCCGACCCGAGCGACGTGGCCCGCGTTGAAGACCGTACCTTCATCTGTTCCGCCAAGAAGGAAGACGCCGGTCCGACCAACAACTGGATGGCCCCGGCCGAGATGCGCACCCTGCTGCAGACGGGCGATCAGGCGCTCTTCAAGGGCAGCATGCGCGGCCGCACGCTCTACGTCGTGCCGTTCAGCATGGGCCCGCTGGGCTCGCCGATTGCGCATATCGGCGTCGAACTGTCCGACAGCCCCTATGTCGCCGTGAACATGCGCATCATGACGCGCATGGGCCGCGCGGTGCTCGATGTGCTGGGCAGCGATGGCGAATTCGTGCCCGCCGTCCACACGGTGGGCGCTCCGCTCGAACCCGGCCAGGCCGACGTGAAGTGGCCCTGCAACAAGACCAAGTACATCGTCCATTACCCCGAGACCCGCGAAATTTGGTCCTACGGTTCAGGCTATGGCGGCAACGCCCTGCTCGGCAAGAAGTGCTTCGCACTGCGCATCGCATCGACGATGGGCCGCGACCAGGGCTGGCTGGCCGAGCACATGCTGGTGCTGGGCGTCGAAAGCCCCGAGGGCAAGAAGCACCATGTGGCTGCCGCCTTCCCAAGCGCCTGCGGCAAGACCAATTTTGCGATGCTGATCGCCCCGGACGCCTTCAAGGGCTGGAAGGTCACGACCATTGGCGATGACATCGCCTGGATCAAGCCGGGCCAGGATGGCCGGCTCTACGCGATCAACCCGGAAGCCGGCTACTTCGGTGTGGCACCGGGCACCAACGCGCTGACCAATGCCAATTGCATGGCCAGCCTGACGCGCGACGTGATTTTCACCAATGTGGCGCTGACCGACGACGGCGATGTGTGGTGGGAAGGCATGACGGACACGCCGCCCGCGCACCTGATCGACTGGCAAGGCAAGGATTGGACGCCCGCGATCGCCCAGGAGACCGGCGCCAAGGCCGCGCATCCGAATGCACGCTTCACCGTGGCAGCGACGAACAACCCGGCGCTCGACCCGGCCTGGGACGACCCGGCCGGCGTGCCGATCGACGCCTTCATCTTCGGTGGCCGCCGCTCCACGACCGTGCCGCTGGTGACCGAAGCGCGCGACTGGGTCGACGGCGTCTACATGGCGGCGACGATGGGCTCCGAGACAACAGCGGCGGCCGCTGGCCAACAGGGCGTGGTGCGCCGCGACCCCTTCGCCATGCTGCCTTTCATCGGCTACAACATGGCCGACTACTTCCAGCACTGGCTCAAGCTCGGCGAGCAATTGCAGCAAGGCGGGGCCCAGCTGCCCAAGATCTTCTGCGTCAACTGGTTCCGCAAGGGCGCCGACGGCAAGTTCGTCTGGCCGGGCTACGGCGAGAACATGCGCGTGCTGAAGTGGATGCTCGACCGCGTGGAAGGCACCGGTCAGGGCCAAGAGAACATGTTCGGCGTGACGCCGAGCTATGGCGACATCAACTGGCAGGGCCTGGACTTCACGCCCGCCCAGTTCGAGCAGGTCACTCAGTTTGACAAGGCCGCGTGGGCGACCGAGTTGGGCCTGCATGAAGAGCTTTTCGCGCAGCTGAAAAATCATCTGCCGGCCGAGCTGCCGGCGGCCAAGGCGCGCATGGAAGCGCGCCTGGCATAGGTTCAGTAAGCGCTCGCTACCAATGAAAAAGCCCGGCAATGCCGGGCTTTTTCATTTCTGCGCAGGGGTTCAGCGGCGACGGCTGCTCGCGGCGCGCAACTCTGCAGCAAACGACGGCATGCTGTTTTCATACTGGGCGGCCAGCTCAAGCAGTTCGCGCTCGGCGCGAGCCTCGGATGCAGCAACCCAGCGGGTGCGCAGCGACTCGATCTGACGCTTCCACAGACGCACGCCAATCGCAGCGAATGAAGCACCTTGCTGGAGGTTATGGCGGGCAGGAAGCCCGAAGGTTTGACTGGTGACGCTCATGGTATTGACCCTCCGTTGACCCAACTTCAAGCAAGTCGGTAGCGAGACTTTAGGGTAACCACTGATATGTGACCAATGAATTTGTAGAATTAGAGATATGAATACAGCGCATATCTAGAATGGGTCGATGAACTTCCGCCATCTGGATCTGAATCTGCTGAAGGTCTTCGACGTGGTCATGGCCGAGCGCAACCTGACCCGCGCCGGCGACCGCCTCGCCATGACCCAGCCGGCGGTCAGCCATGCGCTGAAGCGGCTGCGCGAAGCGCTCGGCGATGAACTGTTCGTCAGGCAAGCCTTTGGCATGCGCCCCACCCTGCGCGCCGAGAGCCTGTGGCCCGAGGTGCGAACCGCGCTGTCCCGGCTGCAAAGCCTGCTTGCTCCGGGTGAGTACCGGGCCGAGGCCGAAGAGCAGACCTTTCGTGTCGCGATGGCCGACGCGACTGCCGCCCTCCTCCTGCCCGGCGTGGTGGCCCAGCTGGAAGAAGGCCGCGCCCTTGCCAACGTGCTGGTGCTGCCGCTGACCACGCGCGATCCGCGTGCCTTGCTCGAACAAGGCGAAGCCGATTTCGCCGTCGGCTACTTCCCCGCCGCAGCGGCAGCGCTGCGCGCGCAAGGCACGCAGGCCGCAATCCGCCAGCAGCGGCTCTACGACAGCGAATACGTCTGCGTGATGCGACGCGACCATCCGCTGGCCGATCGCGAACTCGATCTCGACACCTTCTGCGCCGCCCACCATCTGCTCGTCAGCTTCTCCGGCCGGCCGCACGGTTTCGTCGACGAGGCGCTGGCCGCGCTGCAGCGCAGCCGTCGCATCATGCTGACGGTCAATCAGTTCTTCACGGCAGGCCGCATCGTCTCCCAATCGGACCTGCTGACCGTGCTGCCCGCGGCTTTTCTGGAGGTCACGGGCTACCAGGATCGCCTGATTGAAAAGCCCCTGCCGATGGCGGTGGGCAAGGTCCAGGTCGACATGTTCTGGCATCTGCGCAGCGAAGGCCGCGTGGCCGATACCTGGATGCGCGCGCGCCTCGCCGAAGCCGCGCGCCGCGCCAAAGGCGAACCGCCCTCAGCGACCGTGGCCCGCGCATAACAGCGACAATTGAGCGATGAGCACATCTGACCTGACCGACGCCGAGTTCGCTGAACTCGATGAATTGCTGGCCACCACGCCGGAGCCGCTGAACGCCCTTGATGCCTCCATGCTGGACGGCTATTTGTGCGGCGTGATCGTCCAGCCTCGCCTGATCGACACCGATGAATGGCTGCCCAATATCTTCGACTACGACGGCGGACTGCTGCCCGACGACGTCGACGCGACTTGGCTCGCCCGCATCCGCCAGTTGGTTGAACGCCGTCATGGCGCGCTGAACCGTGGCCTCGTCGAAGACGGCTGGTTCGATCCCGTGGTGCTCGACATCGACGAGCAGGCCGCAGCCGAAGCCGAAGAGCCGCCCGCCGATGAATCCGCCGAGCAGGCAGCCGCGCGCGCCACCTACGAAGGCATGAGCCTGATCTCGCGCACGCTGATGCCCTGGGTCGCCGGCTTCCAGCATGCCTGCCTGTGCTTTCCCGAGCTGTCGGAAACCGACGATGACGCGATCCACGCGGCGATGGCACGTCTGTATCGCCACCTGCCGGCCGAAACGGACGAAGAGAAGGAGATCGTCGCCACGCTTGACCGCGAGCATCCGCTCAAGGACATCGATGATGCGATCGAAGAACTCGTGGTCAGCGTTGCCGATATCGCCGACCTGACGCAGGAGCTGCGCTACAAAGTCGAGACCCTGCGCCGCGAAGGCCCCAAGCTTGGCCGCAACGACCCCTGCCATTGCGGCTCCGGCCGCAAGTACAAGCAGTGCCACGGCAGCAACTGAGGACGTCGTGAAGCTTCAGCTCCTGTCGGATCTCCACATGGAGACCGAAGCCTTCGATCCTGAGCCCGCGCCGGGCGCGGAAGTGCTGGTCCTGGCGGGCGACGTCGACAGCAGCTGGGCGGGCTTGCAGCGCTTTCGCGGCTGGCCCGCGCCGGTGCTGTTCATCCCGGGCAATCATGAGTACGACCGTCGCGATGTCGACAGCGCGAGGCTGGATCTGCTTGAGCTCTGCCGCGAGCTCGGCTTCATCATGCTCGACGATGCGGCCATCGTGATCAGCGATGCCCAAGGGCGTCGTGTGCGCTTCGTCGGCAGCACGCGCTGGACCGACTTCGATCTGTTCGGCGCGGCCGAGCGCGAGCGCGCCATGCGCGCCGGTGCGTACTTCCAGCAATACATGGCCGCCACACGACACGGCGGGCCCTTCGATGCGGCCGCCGTGCGCGAGATGGGGCTGCAATGCCGCGAATGGCTGGCGCAAGAGCTGGGCAAGGGTGAATCAAGCCCACGCTGGGATGCGACGGTGGCCATCACGCATTTCGCGCCGAGCCTCAAGAGCGCTGATCCGCGCTACGGCAAACAACCAGGCACGGCGAGCTTTTGCAATGACGATGAGGCTTTGATGTCGGGCGCCCGGCTGTGGCTGCACGGGCATCTGCACTGTCAGTTCGACTATCGGGTGGGAGGCACCCGCGTGCTGTGCAATGCGCGCGGACATGCGCGCAAAGGCGAACCCGCGGGCTTCAAGCCGCGCGAGTGGATCGAGGTTTTCAGCTAGAGCGGCGCGAAAGCCAGGCCAACGGCGACTCGAGCGCTGCGCGCTCTCTGTCGGCGCTCAGTTCGGCGTCCGAAGCGAGGCTGAAGTCGCTGTCCTCAAGACTGGCCTCCATGCCGAAGCAGGTTCCCATGTCAGCGGGATCATGGCCAACCGTTGCGGGGACGCGACGGAAGAAGTTCAGGGCAGAAGCGAATCGCATATCGAACCTCGCGCGTTTTTGCGTTGAGAGAGGTAAGCAGAAGCATCAACTGCGTCCAAGTGTCGTTCAGATCTGGGGCAGTCGCATCCTCAAACTAGGTGGAAATACGGACATAGTTGCTAAAAAGCTAGCCTTTCAAAACCGGTGCAACTTCGGGTCGACCCTCTCATGAGTTGGATTAAGTAATAACCCCGTGTCTGACTTGGTAGGGGTGGTGCTGTCACAAAGCTGTCGGTATGCTTTGTCGCTTCAGTCCTTGCTGGAGTCACACGGCATGGGTTGATTCCCCTTTGGGGGCGCGGCGACCTGAGTCGCCGCACGGGAGAGAAAAAATACAACGTATCGGTACAGCAGGAATGAATGAATCACTAATGCGCCTCTGGACCTTGGTCACCGTCGGATTTGCCGTGAGCACGGCTCTTTGGCTGGCTGGCATGGTGCAGGCCCAACAATCGGACGGCATGGAACTGGTGCAAGCACACGTACCCCGTGTGCACTTGGCCGCTGCGGCCAAGCCGCGCGCCCTCTTCAATGTCGAGGTCGCCGCGCGCTCCGCCGAGCAAGCCGCTTCCGCAGCGTTGAACTACGCCGCAAACCTTCGCTGATCGTCTTCAGTTCAGCGCTGACTGAGCGCCTGAAGCAAGCGCCTGTCCCACATGATCCAGCAGCGCGCCGCGCGCTGCGGGGCTGCTCAACTCCGAGCCCAGCTTCCATTGGTGCCAATAGAGCGCCACCTTGACGCTGATCTCCGGCCGCAAGGCGACGAGCGCGCCCGACGCGATCAACGGCCTCACTTGTAGTTCAGACGCGACACCAATGCCCCAGCCGGCGCATACCGCACGGACATAGGCTTCGCTCGACGGAACATAGCGTTCTCGCAGGCGTGGTTCGCGCACGCCAAAGGCCTTCGAGACCCATTGCACCTGGTTGTCGTCCTTGCGGTTGAAGACCAGGAACGGCGTGCTGGAGAAATTGGCGGCATTCAAGCCCATCGCCAAATGCTCGGCCAGAAAGGCCGGGCTGGCCACCGCGACATAGCGCATTACCCCGAGCGGCCGCACCACGCAGCCGCGCAGGGCCTGCCGCACCGTACTGACGCAACCCAGCACCTCGCCCTGGCGCAAGCGGTCGTGCGTGAAGTCCTGATCGTCCACGATCAGTTCCAGACCGAAGCCCTGTTTGAGCCCGATCTGCACCAGCGGATCGAGCGCCGGCAGCACCCACGTTGCCAGGCTGTCGGCATTCACCGCGATCGCGATCCGCTCGCTCTGCGCGCCGGCGTTGCCCAGCTCGCGCACCACGTCCATGCGCATGGCCTGCATCTGGCGGGCAAAACGCAGCAGCACCTTGCCGGCCTCGGTCAGGCGCAAGGGGCGCGAGCGCACGACCAGCAACTGCCCGACCTGCGCCTCAAGGCTGCGCAGCCGCTGCGAGACCGCGCTCTGCGTGATGGTCAAGCGCTGGGCGGCGCGCTCAAAAGCGCCCTCGTCGGCCAGCGCGGCCAGGCAGTCGAGGCCGGCGGGGTCCAGGTCTTTCATGGTTTCACGATTATCAGTATTGCTAATGTATTCCGAGAAATACGCATACAGCTTCTGATTTTGCCGCGCCCTGCCGAGAATCCCGGATCAGCCCGCGCGGGCCAAAGGAAACCCCATGAAAGTGATCGTTCTCGGAGCCGGCATCATCGGCATCAGCACCGCCTGGTATCTGCTGGAGCAGGGCCATGAGGTGACCGTGATCGACCGGCAGAAGGACGCCGCGCTGGAAACCAGTTTTGCCAACGGCGCGCAGATCTCGGTCTGCTTCTGCGAGCCCTGGGCCAATGCCGGCGCACCTTTCAAGGTGGCCAAATGGCTGCTCCGCGACGATTCCCCGCTGCTGTTCCGCCCGCGCCTGGAGCCGGCGCAGTGGATCTGGGGCCTGTCCTTTCTGACCCAATGCACGACCGCCGCCTTCGAGCGCAATGTCGAGCAACTGGTGCAACTGGGCCGCTACAGCCATGCCGCGCTGAAGGAGGTCGTCGCCAAGACCGACATCGAATACAACCGGCTCGAACGCGGCATCCTGCACTTCTTCTCGAACCAGCAGGACTTCGACAACGGCGTCGCGGCCGCGCAGATCATGCAGAACCACGGCGTGGATCGCCGCATCCTCGATCGCCAAGGCGTGCTGGAGGTGGAACCGGCGCTTGCACGCTTCGGCAGCATCTATGGCGGCACCTTCACGCCCAGTGACGAGTCGGGCGACGCACGCGTGTTCACGCAGGAGCTGGCCAGGCGCTGTGAAGCGCGCGGTGCCACCTTCCTCTACAACCACGACATCCAGGCGCTCTCGCGCAGCGGTCAGGAGGTCGACAGCGTGAAGATCACCTGTCGCGAGACCGGCCAGACGCGCGTCGTCCAGGGCGACGCCTTCGTCGCGGCGATGGGCTCCTACACACCGGCGCTGGTCAAGCCGCTGGGCGAATTCCTGAACATCTATCCGGCCAAGGGCTACTCGGCCACGCTGCGCCTCAAGCGGCCCGAAGATGCCAGCGTGGTCAGCCTGCTCGACGACACGCGCAAGCTCGCGATTTCACGCCTCGGCGACACGGTCCGCATCGCCGGCACGGCCGAGCTCTCAGGCTTCGACCTCGCGCTTGACACGCCCACCGCGCGCGTACGCTGCGAAGCGCTGGTCAAGCGCTACGAAGAGCTTTTCCCCGGCGTTGCCGACCCCAGCGAACCCCATTACTGGACGGGCCTGCGTCCCAGCACGCCGTCCAACATTCCCTACATCGGCCGCAGCAAGAAAGCCTCGAACCTCTGGATCAACGCCGGTCACGGCACGCTCGGCTGGACCCACGGCGCGGGCTCCGGCAAGGCGATGGCCGAGCTGATGGCGGGCCGAAAACCCACCATCGACTTTGCCTTCTACGGCCGTTCCTGAGGCCGCGCGGATAGAATCCGCGCCCCCATGAAGCAAGTTGCCCCCTCCTCCGCCCCCGATTTCTGCGCCATCGACTTTGGCACCTCCAACTCCGCCATTGCTGTCCCGACAGCGGGCGGCATGACTCTGGTCGAGCTGGAACCGGGGCATATGACCATGCCCACGGCCGTGTTCTATTTCACCGAAGGGCGTGACGACGCCGACGGCCCGCCGCGCGCCTTCGGCCGTGCCGCCATGACCGCCTACATCGACGGTGTTGACGGCCGCCTGATGCGCTCGATGAAGAGCATCCTCGGCTCCAACCTGATCGACCAGACGACCGACGTCGGCGGCGGCCGCGGCGCCAAGTACGCGGACATCGTGGCCGGCTACCTGAAGCGCCTGCGCAAGCAGGCCGGCATGCCGCGCCGTGCGGTACTGGGCCGCCCGGTCTACTTTGTCGATGGCGAGCCGGCGCGTGACGCGGCAGCGCAAGCGGCCCTGGAGACGGCGGCCTTCGCGGTCGGCTTCGAGGAAGTGCAGTTCCAGTTCGAGCCGATCGCCGCAGCATTCGACTATGAGAGCCAGATCGATCGCGAACAGATCGTGCTGGTGGCCGACATCGGCGGCGGCACCTCCGACTTCTCGGTCGTGCGCGTAGGCCCCGAGCGCATGCCGCGCATCGACCGCCGCGACGACATCCTCGCCAACCACGGCGTGCACATCGCCGGCACCGACTTCGACCGCCACATCGAGCTCGCCAGCGTGCTGCGCGAGTTCGGCTACCGTGCGATGGGCCCGGCGCGAGCCGACGGCCCGGCGCGTGAAGTGCCGAGCGGCATCTATTTCGATCTCGCCACCTGGCACCTGATCAACACCGTCTACAGCCCGCAGCGCGTCGGCGAGATGCGCCAGATGAAGAGCTTCTACGCCAACCCCGATCACCACCGCCGCCTCATGACGGTGCTGGAAGAGCGGCTTGGCCATGAGCTCGCCTCGCGTGCCGAAGGCGCCAAGATCGCGGTCTCCGGCGGCGGCGATACGGTGATCGATCTCAGCCATGTCGAGCGCGACCTGACCGTGGCCTTGAGCGAGCGCACCGCCGTCGATGCTCTCGACGCTGATCTGGAACGCATCGTCAACTGCGCGCGGGAAACCGTCGAGCAAGCGGGCTTGAAGCCCGCGCAGATCGACGCGCTCTACTTCACCGGCGGCTCCACGGGCCTGCGCCTGCTGGCCGATCGCATCGCCGATCAATTCCCGCAGGCCAAGGCCGTGCGCGGTGATCGTTTTGCTTCCGTGGCCACCGGTCTGGGCCTGCATGCGGCGCGGGTGTTCTCCGCATAGATTTCGGCGCCTGCTCTGCTAGATTCCCGCGATCCCATTCTTGGAGTCGCGGCATGCGCAACAAGTCTCTTCGCCTGGCCGCCTTGGCGCTCGGCGCCTTGGTCACCACCTCGGCGCTCGCCGAGCCCACCACGTACCAACAGCCTTCGCCCGAAATCCGCGCGGTGCTCGATGCCAAGCCGCTGGCCAGCCATTCGCTGTCGCCCGACCAACGCACGCTCGCCATCGTCAGCACCAAGCCCTACCGCAGCATTGCGGAGTTGGCCCGGCCGACCCTCCATCTGGCCGGCCGACGCATCGACCCAGCCTCGAACGGCCCGCAGCTGATCACCACGATCGAGTCGCTGAAGCTGCAGACACTCGGCCAAGCAGCAAGCACGGCGCGCGAGGTTCAACTGCCCGCAGGCGGTGCCTTCCACGCGCTGCGCTGGTCACCCGATGGCAAACACTTCCTGCTGAACCGCCGCACCCAGCAGGCCACCGAGCTGTGGCTCGGTGACGTGGCCACGGCCCGGCTGCGCCAGGTGAAGGGCATCAAGCTCAACACCGTGCTGGAGAACGACATCGTCTGGCTCGGTGCCGATGAAATCATTGCGCTGACCGTGCCCGACAAGCGCGGCCCCGCGCCGGTGTTTGAAGCGCCGGCCGGCCCGACCATCCAGGAGTCGATGGGCCGTGCCTCGCCCGAAGCCACGCTGCAGGATCTGCTCAAGAACCCGCAGGACGAGGCGCTGTTCGCCTACTACGCCAGCTCCACACTGCGACGCATCAAGCTCAGCAGCGGCGCCTCGCATGAGATCGGCGGCCCCGGCCTCTACGCCAGCGTCCAGGCCCTGGGCCCGCAGGGCCGCTTGCTGACCGAGCGCCTGACCCTGCCCTTCAGCTACCAGGTCTCCGTCAGCGATTTCGCGCATGCGGTTGAGGTGCGCGATGCAGAGGGTCGCGTGCTGCGCGAGCTGGTCCCGGTCAAGCTCAAGGAGGACGTGCCCGTCGAAGGCGTGATCACCGGACCGCGAGACTATGCGGCCTCGCCGCTGGCCGATGCGGCGGTCTACTGGATCGAAGCGCTCGACGGCGGTGACGCCAACACCAAGGTGCCGCAGCGCGATCGCCTGATGCGCCTGGACCCGCCTTACCAAGGCGCGGCCAAGGAGCTGCACCGCACCGCGGGCCGTCTGGTCAGCCTCCAATTCGTCGAAGGCAAGCCGCGCGCCATTGCGCTCGAGTACGACCGCGATCGCCGCTGGATCACCGCCGATCTGCTGACGCTCGACGGCAGCGCAGCGCCGGTGCGATTGCAAGACCGCTCGCTGCGCGACCGCTACGGCGATCCCGGCACGCCGCTCACACGCCTGCTCGCCAACGGCAGCCTCGTGGCGCGCGTGGACGCCGACAGCATGCTGCTCGTCGGCAACGGCGCCAGCCCGCAAGGCGAGCGGCCTTTCATCGACCGCCTGAACCTAGTTGATGGCAAGGCCACGCGCCTGTTCCGCGCCGACGATGCCGCGCATTACGAGCGTCCGGTCACGCTGCTGGCCGATGGCCGCCTGCTGAGCCGCCGCGAAGGTGCGGCCGAGCCGCCGAACCTGCTGCTGCGCAGCGGTGCCGATTTCGCTCAGACGCAAGTCGTCACGACCGAACAAGACCCGACCCCGCAGCTCCGCAAGATCAAGCGCGAACTGGTCAAGTTCAAGCGCGCTGACGGCGTGGCGCTCTCGTTCTGGTTGTACCTGCCGCCCGACTACAAGGCCGGTGAGCGCCGCCCGACGCTGGTCTGGGCCTACCCGCTCGAGTTCAGCGACGCTTCAACCGCAGGCCAGGTCAGCGGCGCCACCAACCGCTTCGTCACGTTTGCCGGCATGAGCCCGCTGATGATGCTGCTCGACGGCTACGTGGTGCTGATGGACGCAACGATGCCCGTCGTCGGCGATCCCAAGACCGTCAACGACAGCTTCGTCGAGCAGATCACCGCCAATGCCAAGGCGATCATCGACAAGGCCAACGAGCTCGGCGTCAGCGATCCGCAGCAGATGGTCGTGGCCGGCCACAGCTACGGCGCTTTCATGACCGCCAACCTGCTCGCGCACTCGAATCTGTTCAAGGCCGGCATCGCGCGCAGCGGCGCCTACAACCGCTCGCTCACGCCCTTCGGCTTCCAGAGCGAGCGCCGCACCTACTGGGAGGCGCAGGACGTCTACCAGAAGCTCTCGCCCTTCAACTACGCGGACAAGCTCAAGGCGCCGATCCTGCTCATCCACGGCGAAGACGACAACAACCCGGGCACCTTCCCGATCCAGTCACAGCGCTTCTTCCGCGCGCTGGCCGGCACCGGGGGGAATGTCCGTTATGTCACCCTGCCCCTGGAGTCTCACGGCTACTCGGCGCGCGAGTCGCTGGGCCATGTGCTGTGGGAGATGAGCGGGTGGATGAAGCGACAGACGCGTGATCCTCATGCACCTGCAGCACCCGCAGCACCCGCAGTACCCGCATCCACGGCTTCGGCGCCCGCTCAGTAACGCCCCCGCGGCGGCGGGCCCTTGCGGGCCGGCGGCCGGCGCGGCGCATGGCCTGCATCCTTGGCAGGCCGCGTGATGTCGGCCAGCAGGAAACTCGCCACCACCAGGCTCTCGACGGCTTCATCCAGATCGGCCGGCGGCTCCAGCGTCTCGATCTCTTCGAGCAGATCGTCGGCGTCTTCGAGGTCGTCCGGGTCGAGGTGCATGAAGATCTGCGCGAGCGGCTCCAGCAACTCCGACGCGTCTTCACGCATCAGCGCGGGGAACAGCTCGGTGGCCAGCGCAAAGCCGGCCACCCAGGGCAGCAGCACCTCGGAAGGCTCGGCTTCCTCGTCGAGCTCGAACACCAATGGGTCAAACCATTGGCGGCCGACGATGGCCTGGTTGAGCTCCTGGTAGCGGCGCTTGACCAGGGCCATCAGCGGCTTGGCGTCGTAGCTCTCGGGAGGCTTGCGGCCTTCCTCGGCATCGAGCACATGCGGCGTCCATTCAAACGTCGGCACGGCCTTGGGCTGCAGGAGCACGCCGACCAGATAGCCGTCCAGCATCGACAGATCGAGCGGTTCCAGCGGCTTGGGCACGGCGTCGAGCAGCGCTTCGAGTTGCTCCAGATCGCGCTCGCTCAGCGGCTTCAGCGGCGCTTGCGAAGGCTCGGGCCTGGCGTTGCCTGCAGGCTTGCGGGCAGGCGCACGCACAGGGGCACGGCCAGGAGCGGAAGGGCGGCGGGGAGCTTGTGTCATGCCGCTATTGTCCTCGCGCCGCACTCGCGCGCGTCACGCCCTTGAGCGCGAGCAGCAAGACCAGCACACCGCCCACCGCCAAGGTCGACACCGATCCGGCGAGCAGCGGGCACAACAGGATCAGCACCACGGCAACCGGCGCGAGCAGCAGCTCATGCTTCGGCACGCAGCGGCTGTAGACATGCAGCGCCCACAACACGCCCAGATAGACGGCCGCCGGCACCGCCACGGCCCACGCCGTGATCGACAAATCGGGATGCTCGACCTGCACGGCCAACCCGGCGCCCACGGCCGCGATCGCGGCAAACACGAAGTAGTGCCCGTAGCCCCAGATGAAGGCCGTGCGCAGCGAGGCCAGCATGTGCTGCGAAGGCCGGTCGAAGTAGAACCACCACATCGAGAACAGCAACAGCAAGCCGCCGGCGACGATCAGCAGCCGCGTCGCGTCCAGGCCCGATCCGCTCAGCGCCAGGTTGACGCCCTGCGACAGCGAGGTCACCGATTCCCCCAGCACGATCAGCGTCAGCAGGCCATAGCGCTCGGCGATATGGCCTGCATGCCAGGTCGTGCTGCCCACGCGTTCGGCCCACACCGGCACCAGGCATTCGCAGATCGCGATCACGACGAAGCCCGGTATCAACAGCGCAGCCGGCATGAACAGCAATGCCACCCAGGCGCACTGCGTCAGGAAGATACCCAGTGCATAGCGCTGAGCGCAGCGGCGGCGTGGCGCGTCATGGCGCGCCGCACGCAGCCACAGCACGATCATCGCCAGGCGCATGACCACGTACCCGGCCACACCGATGCGCAGATCGCCTTGCGCAAAATCCGGCACGCCCGCAGCAAAGACCAGTGCGCCGGTCATGAGCAAAAACACGGTCACGCGGTACGGCACGTCGTCGTTATCGTAGGCCGAGGCGAACCAGGTGAAGTTCATCCAGGCCCACCAGAGCGCGAAGAACATGGCGGCATAGGTGATCACGCTGTCCAGCCCATGCCCCGAGCCCAGGCCGTGGTGCAGCGCCGCGCTGGCTTGCGCGACGGCCACGACAAAGACCAGGTCGAAGATCAGCTCGAGCGGCGTGGAGGCGCGATGGCCTTCGTCGCGCGATCGCGCCGGCATGGGACGCCGCCAACGCGGGCTGGTGTTCGGGATGGAAGCATGCTCGCTCATACCCGCGAGTGTTCCAGATTTCGGAAACCTCATGACCATTCTGACGACTGATCGCCTGCGCCTGCGCCTCATGCCGATGGCGGATGGCGGATGGCGGATGGCGGATGGCGGATGAGCATTTCGACGGCCTGTTCGTCATGAACAGTGACGCTGAAGCGATGCGTTACATCACCGGCAAGCCCGACACGCCCGAGGACACCCGCGCCGTGATCGAGCGCGTCAAGGCAGGGTCGCCGTCCACGAAACGCTAGGGCAGGCCATTGACGTCGAGCTGACAGCGGGGCTCTCCGAATGGATTCAGTAAATCCCCTTGGACCGTGAGGGCCCCGAGGCTCTACATTCGGGGCTCGATCAAGCCAGCCGGGACCGAATGAGCGAGCTGATTCTGGAGACAAAGGGCCTCAGCAAGGACTTCAAGGGTTTCACCGCCGTCGACGGCGTGAATCTGCAAGTCCAGCGCGGGCATATCCACGCGCTGATCGGCCCCAATGGCGCCGGCAAGACCACCTGCTTCAACCTGCTGACCAAGTTCCTCACGCCGACGCGAGGCACGATCCTGTTCGACGGCACTGACATCACGAAGGAGCGCCCGGCGCAGATCGCCCGGCGCGGCGTGATCCGCTCCTTCCAGATCTCGGCGGTGTTCCCCGATTTGACCGTGCTCGAGAACGTGCGGATCGGCCTGCAGCGCTTCAGCATCAACAGCTACAGCTTCTGGAAGAACCTGAGCGGCCTGTCCAGGCTCGACTCGAGGGTGCTGGAGCTGCTGGAGCTGGTCGACCTGCGTGAGATGGCCTCGGTGCGCGCCGGCGACCTGCCCTATGGCCGCAAGCGCGCCCTCGAGATTGCGACCACGATGGCGATGGAGCCGCAGCTGATGCTGCTCGATGAACCCACGCAAGGCATGGGCCACGAGGATGTTGAACGCGTCACCACGCTGATCAAGCGCGTGGCCGAGGGGCGCACGGTGCTGATGGTTGAACACAATATGAAGGTGGTCTCGCGCATTGCCGACCGCATCACCGTGCTGGCGCGCGGCGCGGTCCTGGCCGAGGGCGATTACGCGACCGTATCCCAGCATCCGGCCGTGCTCGAAGCCTATATGGGCAGCGAAGCCGCGACGCTCGAAGGGGCCCACGCATGACGCTGGCGCTTGAAGTTAGCGACCTGCATGCCTGGTACGGCGAAAGCCACATCCTGCACGGCATCAACATCCAGGTGCCGCAGGGCCAGGTCGTGACGCTGCTGGGCCGCAACGGCGCGGGCCGCACCACGCTGCTGCGCGCATTGATGGGCCTGACCGGCTCGCGCAAGGGCTCCATCAAGGTGCACGGCACCGAGAGCATCGGCCTGTCGACCCACCGCGTCGCCCATCTTGGCCTCGGCTACTGCCCCGAGGAGCGCGGCATCTTCGCCTCGCTCAGCACCGAGGAGAACCTGCGCCTGCCGCCGCTGCTCAGGAGCGCGCGCGGCAAGGTCATGAGCGAGGCCGAGATCTACGCGATGTTCCCCAACCTGGCCGAACGCCGGCACAGCCCCGGCACGCGACTCTCGGGCGGCGAGCAGCAGATGCTGGCCGTGGCGCGCATCCTGCGCACCGGCGCCGACATCCTGCTGCTCGACGAGATTTCCGAAGGTCTGGCGCCCGTCATCGTGCAGGCGCTCGGCCGCATGATCACGGCGCTGAAACAGCAGGGCTTCACGGTGCTGATGGTGGAGCAGAATTTCCGCTTCGCCGCGCCGCTGGCCGATCATTTCTATGTCATCGAGCACGGCCAGGTGGTGGAGCAGTTCGCCGCCGCCGAACTGCCCGCCAAGAAGGCTTTGCTCGACGAATTGCTGAGTGTCTGAAACCCTAACGCCCCATTTGAGGAGACAACGACCATGAAGCTGAAAAGAATTGCTCTTGCCACGCTGGCCGCCTGCGGCTTCGCCGGTTTCGCAGGCACCGCCCAGGCCCAGATCTCGGGCGACGTGGTGAAGATCGGCATGCTGACCGACCTGTCGGGCGTCTACGCGGACATCGACGGCCCCGGCGGCATCGAGGCGGTCAAGATGGCCATCGCCGACATGAAGGGCATGGTCGCCGGCAAGAAGATCGAGTTCATCTACGCGGACCACCAGAACAAGGCCGACGTGGCCTCGGCCAAGGCGCGCGAATGGTTCGACACGCAAGGCGTGGACATGCTGATCGGCGGCACCAACTCCGGCACGGCGCTGGCGATGGCCACCGTGGCGGCCGAGAAGCACAAGCCCTTCATCGTGATCGGCGCCGGCTCGGCCCGCCTGACCAACGAGGCGTGCACGCCCTACACGATCCACTACGCCTACGACACCGTGGCGCTGGCCCGCGGCACGGTCAACCCGATGGTCAAGGCCGGCGGCAAGACCTGGTATTTCCTGACTGCCGACTACGCTTTCGGCGCCTCCTTGCAGGCCGATGCGACCGAGGTCATCCAGAAGGCCGGCGGCAAGGTGCTGGGCGCGGTCAAGCACCCGCTCAATGCCAATGATTTCTCGTCCTTCCTGCTGCAGGCGCAGGGCAGCGGCGCGCAGGTGCTGGGCCTGGCCAATGCCGGCGGCGACACGATCAATTCGGTCAAGGCCGCCACCGAATTCGGCATCACCAAGAGCATGAAGATGGCCGGCCTGCTGATGTTCATCAGCGATGTGCATTCGCTCGGTCTGAAGACCGCCGAGGGCATGTACCTGACCGACAGCTGGTACTGGAACCAGTCGCCCGAAGCGCGCGAATGGGCGCGCCGCTACTTCGAGAAGATGAAGCGCATGCCGAGCTCGCTGCATGCCGCCGACTACTCCGCCGTGAGCAACTACCTCAAGGCGGTGGACAAGCTCAAGAGCGACGATGGCGACAAGGTCATGGCCGCGCTGAAGTCCACGCCGATCAAGGACTTCTACAGCAGCGGCACGATCCGCAAGGAAGACGGCCGCTTCGTCCACGACATGTTCCTGCTGCAGGTGAAGTCGCCCAAGGAGTCCACTGAACCTTGGGATTATTTCAAGGTCGTGACGCGCATCCCGGGCGATGAGGCGTACACCAAGCTCGCCGAGAGCAAGTGCCCGCTCGTTAAGAAATGACTGAGCTGTTCGGCGTGCCCCTGCCGGCCCTGATGGGCCAGCTCTTGCTCGGCCTGGTGAACGGCTCGTTCTACGCGATGCTGTCGCTGGGGCTGGCGGTGATCTTCGGCATGCTCAACATCATCAACTTCGCCCACGGCGCCTTCTACATGATGGGCGCCATGTTGGCGTGGATGGGCATGGAGTACCTGGGCCTGAGCTACTGGTGGATGCTGATCCTGGCACCGCTGGTGGTGGGCGCGCTCGGCGTGGTGATCGAGCGATTGCTCTTGCGCTGGCTCTACCAGCTCGACCACCTCTACGGCCTGCTGCTGACCTTCGGGCTCGCCCTCATCCTTGAAGGCGTCAGCCGCCACTATTTCGGCACCGCCGGTCTGCCTTACACGCTGCCGGACTCGCTGCGCGGCGGGCAAAATCTCGGCTTCATGTTCCTGCCGAACTATCGCGTCTGGGTGATCGTGTCTTCGCTCACCGTTTGTCTCGGCACCTGGTTCCTGATCGAGCGAACGCGCATCGGCGCCTATCTGCGCGCCGCGACCGAGAACCCGACGCTGGTGCGCGCCTTCGGCATCAACGTGCCGCGCATGATCACGCTGACCTACGGGTTCGGCGTTGCGCTCGCCGCCTTCGCCGGCGTCATGGCGGCGCCGATCTACAACGTCAGCCCGCAGATGGGTTCCGAACTCATCATCGTGGTGTTTGCCGTGGTGGTGATCGGCGGCATGGGCTCGATCATGGGATCGATCATAACCGGCTTTGCGCTCGGGGTGATCGAGGGAATGACCAAATATTTCTATCCCGAGGCATCCAACACCGTGGTCTTCGTTCTGATGGTCCTGGTGCTGCTGGTGAAGCCGACGGGTCTGACCGGACGGGCGGCCTGACATGACGGCAATGACCGACGACACATTACAGGCCACCCCGCGCGCCATCCATGACGAGATGATCGCGTTCGGTATCATGACGGCGCTGCTGCTGATCGTACCGCTAACGGGCCTCTATC
>DASYBU010000029.1:0-224467 GCA_036500605.1 Burkholderiaceae bacterium | reverse complement strand
GTTCGCGGCGTTCCTGCTGCTGCAATATCTCGATCTGAACTATTTCGCGGCACTGGTGCTCGCGCCGATCATCGTGGGCGCGATCGGCGTCGTGATCGAGCGGACGATGCTGCAGTGGCTGTACCGGCTCGACCACCTCTACGGCCTGCTGCTGACCTTCGGCATCACGCTCGTGGCGGAAGGGCTGTTCCGCTCCTTCTACGGCGTCTCGGGCCAGCCTTATGAGACGCCTTCGCAGCTCTCGGGCGCCACCAACCTGGGCTTCATGTTCCTGCCCAACTATCGCGGCTGGGTGGTGGTGGTCTCGCTGGTGCTGTGCTTCGGTGTCTGGGCCCTGATCGAGAAGACCTCGCTGGGCGCCAAGCTGCGCGCCGGCACCGAGAACCCGCGCCTCGTGCAGGCCTTCGGCATCAACGTGCCGCTGATGGTCTCGCTGACCTATGCGGGCGGCGTGGCGCTGGCGGCCTTTGCGGGCGTGTTGGCGGCGCCGATCATCCAGGTCTCGCCGCTGATGGGCAGCCAGCTGATCATCGTGGTGTTCGCGGTCGTGGTGATCGGCGGCATGGGCTCGATCCTCGGCGCCATCCTGACCGGCCTGGGGCTCGGTGTGATCGAAGGGCTGACCAAGGTCTTCTACCCGGAAGCCTCGAACACGGTGGTGTTCGTGGTGATGGCCTTGGTGCTGCTCGTCCGGCCGGCCGGTCTCTTCGGCAAGGAGCGTTGATGCGCATGAAAAACCCGCTGATCGGCTATGCGCTGATGTTCCTCGTTATCGCGGCGCTGCCCGCGCTCGGCGTATACCCGATCTTCGCGATGAAGCTGATGTGTTTTGCGCTGTTCGCCTGCGCCTTCAACCTGCTGATCGGCTTCACCGGTTTGCTGAGCTTCGGGCACGCCGCCTTCTTCGGCATGGCGGCGTATGGCGCCGGCCAGGCGATCAAGGTCTGGGGTTTGCCCGTGCCTGTCAGCCTGCTCTTCGGCGTGGGCTGTGCGGCCTTGCTGGGCCTGGTGTTCGGCCTGCTGGCGATCCGCCGCTCGGGCATCTACTTCGCGATGATCACGCTGGCCCTGTCGCAGATGGTTTACTTCTACTTTCTGCAAGCGCCGTTCACGGGCGGCGAGGATGGCTTGCAATCGGTGCCGCGCGGCAGCCTGTTCGGCCTGAGTCTGGAGAGCGATCTCACGCTCTTCTACGTCGTGCTGGCGATCTTCATCGGCGGCTTCTGGCTGATCTATCGCACCGTGCATTCGCCGTTCGGCCAGGTGCTGACCGCGATCCGCGAGAACGAGCCGCGCGCGATTTCACTGGGCTACGACGTCGAGCGCTTCAAGCTGCTGGCCTTCGTGCTCTCGGCCGCCCTGGCCGGCCTGGCCGGTGCCACCAAGACGCTGGTGCTGGGCTTTGCCACCTTGAGTGATGCCGTCTGGACCACCTCCGGCGCGGTCATCCTGATGACGCTGGTGGGCGGCATGGGCACGATGGTCGGCCCGATGGTCGGCGCGCTGGTGATCGTGGCGCTGGAGAACAAGATCGGCGACCTGGGATCGCTGCTGGCGAACCTCACCGGCATCGCCTGGTTCCAGAGCCTCAGTGAAGCGGTCAACCTGGTGACGGGCCTGATCTTCATCGTCTGCGTGCTGGCATTCCGGCGCGGCATCGTGGGTGAAGCGCTGGCGCTGATTGCCAAGTGGCGACAAGGCTGAAGAGGCGCTCGCCCGGGACCGCACAATATCGGCATGCCCCGATTGCGCCTCTACCTCCAACTGATTCGCTGGGACCGCCCCGCTGGCTGGCTCCTGCTGCTCTGGCCCACGCTCAGCGCCCTCTGGATGGCCGCCGATGGCTGGCCCGGCTGGCATCTGCTGGCGGTGTTCATCCTCGGCACCATCCTCATGCGCTCGGCGGGTTGCTGCCTCAACGATGTGGCCGATCGCGAATTCGACAAGCACGTCAAACGCACCGCGAACCGGCCCGTGACGACCGGCGCGGTGTCGGTCAGGGAGGCGTTGCTGCTGGGCGCCGCGCTGGCCCTGCTGGCCTTTGGCCTGGTGCTGACCACCAACCCGCCGACGATCCTGCTCTCCTTCGGCGCATTGGCCGTGGCGCTGATCTATCCGTATGCCAAGCGCGTCGTCTCGATGCCGCAGGCGGTGCTCGGTGTGGCGTTTTCCTTTGGCATCCCGATGGCCTTCTCGGCCGCTCTCGGCGGCGCGGAATGGCGGCTCGATGCGGTACCGCGCTCGGCCTGGGCGCTGCTCGTGGCCAACCTGTTCTGGGTGCTGGCGTACGACACCGAATACGCGATGGTCGACCGCGACGACGACATCCGCATCGGCATCAAGACCTCAGCGCTGACGCTTGGACGCTTCGATGTGATCGGCGTGATGGGCTTCTACCTGATCCACCTCGGCGGCTGGGCGCTGCTGGGCCTACACCTGGGCCTCGGGCGCTGGTTCCTGCTGGGCGTGCTGGGCGCGGCCCTGCAGGTGGCCTGGCACTACACGCTGATCCGCGAACGCAGCCGTGAGGGCTGCTTCAAGGCTTTCCGCTTGAATCATTGGTTAGGCTTCAGTATCTTCGCGGGCACCGTGCTCGACTGCGCGCTTCGATAGGAGACGGCTCATGGAGACGTTTGAAGGCGGCTGCGATTGCCGCAGCATCCGCTACCGGCTGGCCAGCAAACCCATGTTCGTCAATTGCTGCCATTGCCGCTGGTGTCAGCGCGAGAGCGGCGCGTCCTTTGCGCTCAACGCCATGATCGAGGCTGATCGCGTCGAGCTGCTGGCCGGTGAGCCGGAGCTGATCGATACGCCCTCGGCCAGCGGCCAGGGCCAGCTGTTCGCCCGCTGTCCGCAATGTCGAATCGCGCTGTGGAGCCACTATGCGGGCGCCGGCAAGCGGGTGGCTTTCGTGCGCGTGGGCACGCTCGACGAGCCCGACCGGCTACCGCCCGACATCCACATCTTCACAGGCACCAAGCAGCCGTGGGTCCTGCTGTCGCCCGACACCCCGGCCGTGGCCGAGTATTACGAGCGCGCGGACTACTGGCCCGCTGAAAGCCTGGCACGGCGCCAGGCCTGCATGGCTCACTCGAACGGATAGCGCACGCCCAGCTGGCGCCGGATCTCGTCCATCCAGGCCAGCACGGTCAGCGTCTCCGCATGACTGATGCGCGAGCTCTCGACGCGCCCGGCGCGGATGCACGCTTGCGCCTCTTCGATCTCGCCCTCGAAGCCGTTGATGCGGTGCGGTGCCGCGACGCGCTGCGGCTCCTCGCCGGCGCGGATCAGCAGCGCTTCTTCGGATTGATGGAAGTTCAGCGGCAGCACGATGCGGCCCTCAGAGCCGATGATGTGGAGCGCGTTGTCGCTGCTGGTGTCGAAGGCGCAGATGAATTGCGCCGCCACGCCGCCCGGGAAGTTGAGCGTCGCGTTCACGCGCATGTCCACCCCCGTCGGCGCCAGCAAGCCGGACGCGACGATCGACTCGAGCGGTGGGCATTCACCCAGCGCCTGCTCCATCACCCAGCGGCTCACGGTGATGTTGTAGATGCCGATGTCGAGCAAGGAGCCGCCGGCCAGCGAGGGGTTGAAGTTGCGGCTCAGCGGGTCGTACGGCGCGGGGAAACAGAAGGTCGATTGGATGCCGCGGATCGCGCCGATGCGCTGCTCGCGGAGCCAGCCCGCGACGACTTCGTAGATGGGCAGGAAGCGCGTCCAGACGGCTTCCATCAGGAACACATTGCGCTCGCGCGCCAGGGCCACGAGGTTCGCGCCCTCGGCATGCGTGGGCACCAGGGGCTTTTCGCTCAGCACAGGCTTGCCGGCCAGCAAGGCCGCGCGGATGAACTCGCCGTGCTGGGCGTGTGGCGTGGCGATGTAGACGCCATCAACCTGCGGATCGGCCAGCAGGGCGGCGATGTCATTCGTGGCCAGCGGCTCGGGCCCCGACGCTGGGCGCCAGGCCTGCGCGAAGGCTTGCGCTTTTCCCACGTCGCGCGCATAGACCGCATGCAGGCGGCTGCCGGCGGTGGCTTCAAGTCCTTGCACGGCCGCTGCGAAGCGCCGCGCAATCCTGCCGGGGCCAATGACAGCCCAGCCGAAGTGGCTCATGGTGATGAGGTTTGCAAGATGAAGAGAGGCTCATCTTGCCAGCAAATCGCGCGCGCCTCGTGACAGCCGGACCGTGGCTCGCACGGTCACGGCAGCGTCAGGGGATGTCAGGCGATGTCAGTCTGCGCGTCAGTCAGCGCGTCGGTCTGCGCGTTCGTCTCAAGCTTGGCTTGTGCGTTCAGCTGTTCCTTGAGCGCCTTGCCTTCTTCGCGGCGGGCCTTGGTGGCTGCGCGTTGGTAGGCGGACTCGGCGCGTTCACGCAGCGTCACGGCCTTGGCCAGGGCCTCGTGATAGCGCTCGACGTTGTAGGTGTTCTCGGTGCCGATGTAGACGCTGCGGCCCACCGGCCTGGAGCCATAACGCGGCAGCGAGACGGCGAAGGAGCAGTCGCGGACGCGGCTGCCGACCCGTTGGCGCACCACAGGGCCCGAGATGCCGACCGGCAGATCGCTGGCCTTGTTGCCGCTGGGCACGCGTTGCAGCTTGCTGGGCGCGGGCATCTTGGCGATGCGGGCCAGCAGCGCCTTGGTGGCCGCGGCCAATGAAGCCTTGGCGCCGGAGCCGTCGCTCGTGTGATCGGAGAACAGTTTGGTGCCACCGTAACGCAGCTGCCATCCATGTGTTGATTGATGATCAATGCGTTGGATGCACGGCGGGACCGTGAACTGCGCACCGGTGAAGATAACGACTTCTCTTGTCTTCATGAACTACCTCTGCACTGCTCAGAGATGCGACCGCAATCCCTGTAACCTTGAGTTTAGGTATTCAGTGCTGCCGGAGGTACTGGGTAGTTTGGGGGTTATGGCCAAGGGTTGCGTCGGATCAACTGTGGGGAGAACAACTCCATCACGCGAAGCTGCGCCTTGCGCCGTGTAAATACCGAGTTACGTGACCAGAGCATGGAAGCGCTGGCCGGGCTGCCCGTCGCAGCCAGCCATTGCTTGCACATCTGCCGACGCGTGTGCCCGAAACGCGCCAGCAGGCGCGGCTCCAGCACGCTGCGCTGCACGCGCGGATCGTCGTAGAGCAGATGCCCCAGGGGCCGGTTGCCCAGGCCCTTGAGCGCCTTCCAGGGCCCGGCCAATGCACTCTGGTGCAGGCTGGATCGCGCCCACACGAGCGGCTCGCCGTCAACGCGCAGGATCACCTCGCGCACCAGTGTGCAGCCGCTGCGCGGCATGCCCAGCGCGGAGCGCTCCCGCGCGCGCAGCGGCGTGACGGCCTGGCGCAGCACCTGCACCTCGAAGGTCTTGCCGGTGCGCGCAAGACGCTTGCTCAGGGAGCCGGGCGCGCTCAACCAGTCGCGCAGGCTTGTTCTGCTTGAAATGCCCATCAGAAAGTCAATGCGCGTGTCAGATGGCTAACGGCTGAATTCATCGCCAAGTTCTTGTGCGCGCTGATGCGCGGCGACGACGGCGCGGCGCATGGCGGCGGCCACATCATCACGCTCCAGGCTCGTGATCGCCGCGTGGGTGGTGCCGCCCTTCGACGTCACGCGTTCACGCAGCAAGGCGGGCGATTCATCGCTTGCCAAACCTTGGACGGCCGCGCCGCGGCAGGTCGCGAAGGCCAGCTTGCGTGCCTGCGCAGGACTCAGGCCCAGCTCGACGCCGGCCGCCATCATCGCTTCGACGAAGTAGAAGAAGTAGGCGGGGCCGGAGCCGGAGAGTGCGGTCACCGTGTCCAGGTCGGCCTCCTGTTCGACCCACATCAGCTCGCCCGTGGGCGCAAGCAGCTGCTCGATCAGCGCGCGCTCTTCTTCCGTGACGGCCGGCGCGGCAAACAGGCCTGCCACGCCCGCACCCATCAAGGCCGGCGTGTTCGGCATGGCACGCACCACGCGCGGGCTGGCGCTGGCACGCTCGATCGCGTCGCAGCGCAAGCCGGCCATCACGGAAAGCTGCAGGGCCCGGCCCACGAAAGGAGCGCAAGGCTTGGCAGCCTCGACAAAGAGCTGCGGCTTGACGGCCCAGACAACCGTCTGAGCGTTCGCCAACCTTGCATCGGCTGCGCCAAGGGCCTCCAGACCGTGTTCGGCGCGCAAGCGCTCGCGCTGCTCGGCGGAGGGCTCGACAACCACCAGGCTGTCGGCCGTGCGACCGGCCCGCAGCAAGCCGCGAATGATGGCGCCAGCCATATTGCCGCCGCCGATGAAGGCAATCGAGGAATTCATCGGCGGCAGTGTACGAGACACCCCGGGCCCGCTCCAGCGTGAGCCGCGCCGCTCTTATCGACAAGCGTCTGATGGGAGAACGCCGTGCATTCTTGAAACGGCTTCAGGTTTGCCCTGTGAGGGATGGCCCGCTGTTGCTGGCAGCAAAGTTTCCACGATAGTCGAGTGTTTCCAGAAACAATTTGGGGGTCTCCATGCGTGCAATGTTCAAGTCATCTCTCGCACTCGCCGTCCTGGCGCTCACCGCAAGCCAGGCTCACGCCGGCTTGACCGTCTTCAACAACGTCTCGACCGGCTATGCCGTCTCGGGCGATGGGCAGTGGGCCACCTTCGGCACCGGCGCTTCGTCGGGCGGCAGCGACGTCTTCCTCTGGTCCGCCGCCACCAACAGCTTGACCGATATCGGCGGCTACGCCGGCACGGCCGGTCGGATCGTCATCAGCGCCGATGGCTCCACCATTGCCGCCACCAACAAGGATGCCGACGGCTATTTCAGCCCGGCGGTCTACAACGCCAACAAGGGCTCGTGGAGCCCGGTGCCTGCGCTGAATGGCAGGTCTGGCAACAGCACGTCCAGCGTCTGGTCCATCAGCGCGGACGGGCGCTATGTCGGCGGACTGGGCTACGTGCCGGGCAGCGGGACGGCGCATGGCTTCGTGACCGATACCCTGACGGGCGCGGTCACCGACCTGGGCACGACCCAGGCACGCATTCAAGGCATCGGCCCTGATGCGCAAGTCTTGATCGGCTACACCGGCAGCGCCCAGGCGGGTGCGATATGGAATCGCAACGCCGACGGCACGTATGCGCTCACCACCCTGAAGGACCCGAACGCCCCCACGGCCGGCCTCAACTCAACCGCCGCCCTGTCGGGCAACGGTCTTTGGGCTGCTGGCAACAGCTTCAACGGCCTCACGAACAACCCGTATCGCGTCAACACGCAGACCGGCGAGGTCCAGTACTTCAACAAGATCGGAACGAGCATCGGCGTCGGGAAGATCACCGCTTCGGTCGGCTCCATTTCCGCCGACGGCAATACCGTTGTCGGTATCGAAGCACCGCAGGCCGGCGCCTCCTTCGGCTTCATCTGGAAGGGCGACGGCAGCTTCGACAGCGCCACCCACACGCTGGGCGGCACGACGATGCTGTTTGATGACTATCTGGCCAGCTACGGCATCGACACCGACAACCACTACAACTTCGTCTCGATCATCGGCATGAGCGCCGACGCCACGGTGTTCAGCGGCATCGCCGTCGACAACCTCACGGGCGTGCAGACGTCCTTTGTCGTGTCGGTGCCTGAACCCTCGACCTACGCCCTGCTTGCTTCGGGCATGGTGCTGCTTGCCGGTGTGGCGCGCCGCCGCCGTAGCCGCGTCTGACGAGGCGAGGCCGGGCTCAGCCCTGGCCCGCCAAGAGCGCTGCATTGCCGCCGGCAGCGGCCGTGTTGACCGTCAAGGTCTGCTCGGCCGCAAAGCGGTAAAGCTGGCGCGAATGCCCTGCCGAGCCGATCAGCGGCAGGATCGCTCCCGCGCGCGCCACCAGGCGTTGCTGCAAGGCCGCCGGGGCCGCGCCTGCCAGCGCCACGCCGGCCAACAGCGGGTCCGCCAGCAAGGGCTCCAGCGCGTCTTCGCTGAAGACGACCAAGGCACGCGGCGGCAGGCCGATCTCGATCAGCATCTCGCGCGTCTCGTTCGAACCGCCGACCCAGGCCACCGCGTTGCCGGCCAGCAGAGCCGCGGTCACGCAAGTTTCGTCGGAGCCAATGCATGCCACCACGCCGCGGCCATGCTGCCGCAGCGTGTTGCTCTCGCCCGTCGGGCCGGGCAGCGCCACTTCGGCAAACTGCGCGGCGGCCGCATCGCACAGCGCATCCAGGCCCGTGGCGCGGCGCAGGATGTCCACGCGGGTCTTGAGCGGCGTCTCGCTCCAGGCTTCATGGGCATGTTGCAGGCCGTGCAGATCGACCGCGGCCGTGCCGCCGAACTTCAGCGCGACCGTGCCCCTGGCGACCGGCTCCGCGCAGAAGCGCTTCAGGTAGTTGGGGCCACCGGCCTTGGGTCCTGTTCCCGACAAGCCCTCGCCGCCAAAAGGCTGCACGCCGACCACCGCACCGATGACGTTGCGATTGACGTAGACATTGCCGATGCGCGCGCGATCGGCGAGGCGCTGCGCGCGGCTGTCGATGCGGGTCTGCAGGCCCAGGGTCAGGCCATAGCCCAGCGCGTTGATCTGGTCGATCACCTGGTCCACATCGCCGTGCCAGCGCACGACGTGCAGGACCGGGCCAAAGATTTCCTCACCGAGCTGGCTGATGCTCTTGAGCTCGAAAGCCACCGGCCGGATCTGGCGCGGCAAGGCTTCGCGCACCGGCGCTTCGGCAATCAGGCGTGCGTCGCGCTTCAGGCGTTCGACGTGGCGCGCGATATTGGCGTGAGCCTCGTCATCAATGACCGGACCCACGTCGGTGGCCAGATCGGCGGGCCGGCCGACCCACAGCTGTTCCAGGGCGCCGCTCAGCATCTCGATCACGCCATCGGCAATGCTGTCCTGCACGCACAGCAGGCGCAAGGCCGAGCAACGCTGGCCGGCCGAACGGAAGGCGCTCTGCACGACGGCGTCGATCACCTGTTCGGGCAGCGCGGTGGAGTCGACCACCATCGCATTGATGCCGCCGGTTTCCGCGATCAGCGGGACGGGCGCGTTGGCGCTCTTGGCCAGCGCCTTGTTGATGATCTGCGCCACGGCGGTCGAGCCGGTGAAGCAGACACCGGCCGTGTGCGCATGGGCCACCAGCGCCGCGCCGACGGTCTCGCCGGGGCCATGCAGCAATTGCAGCGCGTCTTGCGGGACGCCGGCGGCATGCAGCAGCTCAACCATCTTCAAGGCGACATAGGGCGTCTGCTCGGCCGGCTTGGCGGCGACCGTGTTGCCGCAGACGAGCGCCGCCACGACCTGGCCCGCAAAGATCGCCAGCGGGAAGTTCCACGGGCTGATGCAGACGAACACGCCGCGGCCCGCGATGTGCGGATCGGCCTCGGCCTGGTTGGCGTAGTAACGCAGGAAGTCGACGGCTTCGCGCACCTCGGCCACGCAATCGGCTTGGGTCTTGTAGGCCTCCTTGACGAGCAAGGCGCAGAACTCGGCCAGCGCGCCGTCAAGCGCATCGGCGGCGCGGCGCATCACCGCAGCGCGCAGCGCCACCGGCGTGGCGTTCCAGGCTACGTAGCCACCGGCCAGACGCTGCATGGCGCCGTCCACATCGCCGGCTTCGGGCACGGCTTGAACTTCGACCGAAAGCAGCGCTTGCGCAATCGCCTCACGTTGCGCGGGCGCGGTCAAATCAGCGCCGGTCGAATTGCCGCGGCTCGCACCGTACAGCGCCATCGGCAGCGGCAAGGCGCCCGTTGCGGCGATTTCCTCGATGGGCGAACCCAACAGATCGGGCACCTCCACGCTGACATCGGCCAGCTGGTGGACGAACGACGAGTTGGCGCCGTTCTCGAGCAAGCGGCGCACGAGATAAGCCAGCAGGTCGCGGTGCTCGCCCACCGGCGCGTAGACGCGGCAAGGAATGCTCGCGTCCTTGAGCACCTCGCGGTAGACGCCCTCGCCCATGCCGTGCAGGCGCTGCATCTCGAACTTCGCGCCGGCCTTACGCGCCAGCTGCAGGATGGCCGCAATGGTGCCGGCGTTGTGGCTGGCGAACTGCGGATAGATCACGTCGGCGTGCTCGATCAGGCGCTTCGCGCAAGCCAGGTACGAGACGTCGGTGTGCTGCTTGTGCGTGAACACCGGATAGGCGGCCAGGCCCAGCTCCTGCGCGCGCTTGATCTCGCCGTCCCAGTACGCGCCCTTGACCAGCCGCACCATGAAGCGCAGGCCATGCTTGCGTGCAATAGCGGCCACTTCGTCGACCACGGCCAGCGCGCGCGTCTGGTAGCCCTGCACGGCCAGGCCGAAGCCGCGCCACTTGGGGAAATGCGTGGCGATGCGCGCGGCCAATGTGTCCAGCAGGTCGAGCGAAAGCTCCAGGCGATCGACTTCTTCCGCGTCGATGGTCAGGTTGATATTGGCGTTGGCGGAGAGTTCGATCAGCTGCCACACGCGCGGCAGCAGCTCGGCGTAGACGCGTTCGCGCTGCAAGACCTCGTAGCGTGAGAACAGCGCCGAGAGCTTGATCGAGATGCCGTCGCTCTCCTCCGGGGCATCGGCGCGCTCGCCGCCGGCAATCGCCTGGATGGCGCCGATATACGCGGCCTGGTAGCGCTCGGCATCGGCCTCGGTGCGCGCGCCCTCGCCGAGCATGTCGTAGGAGAAGCGCAGCTGGTTCTGGGCCTTGCGCGCGGCGGCGGCCTCGCTCATGGCCTCCTTGATGTTGCGGCCCAGCACGAACTGGCGGCCTAACAGCTGAATCGCGCGCACGGTGGCGGCCACCACGGTCTGCGCACCCAGGCGCATGAACAGGCCGCCTTCGTCGTCGGCACCGGGCAGGAACTTCTTGCTCAGGTTGATGGCGCTGGAGGAGAGGCTGGCCAGCATCTTGTGCGGGCCTTCGGTGGCGCCGTCAAAGTCGGCCCGGCCGAGCTGGTCGGCCGTCAGCGCGATGGCGGTCGGCGCATCGGGCACGCGCAGCAGCGCTTCGGCCAGACGCATCAGGGCCAGGCCCTCCGCTGAAGTAATCGGGTACTCGCGCAGCAGCGATTCCATCGCCCAGAACGGCGCGGGGTTGGCGCGCACCTGCTGCACCCAGGGCGCGGCATGGGCGATCACATCGGGCCAGTCGAAGGCGTCCTTCAGCGTGGCCGCAAGGGCATGAACTACCCCGATTTCTTCGCGGTACGGCTCAGGCAGGCGCTGGGCTTCGGTCGGGAGCGGAAAGCTGGTCATGATCGGTTCCTGGTGAATTCAGGCACTTTATCGAGTGTCAAACTGAATTAAATTCGCTTTATTCCTCAATCTGTAGAGAAAAACATGGCCGCCTCGCTCAATCCCCTCGATACGCTCGACGCCCGCATCCTGCGCGTCCTGCAAGCCGACGGGCGCATTTCCAACCTGAAGCTTGCCGAGGCCGTGCATCTCTCGCCCACGGCCGTGCTCGAGCGTGTCAAGCGCCTCACACGCGAGGGCTACATCCTCGGCTACGAGGCCAAGCTCAACCCCGAGAAGCTCGGCATCGGCATGCTGGTCTTCATCGAGATCCTGCTGGACCGCACCGTGCACGATGTGATGGACAACTTCAAGGCCGCCGTGCAGGCACGGCCCGAGATCTTGGAGTGCCATCTGGTGGCCGGCGGTTTTGACTACCTGCTCAAGACCCGCGTCGCCAGCATGAGCGCCTACCGCGAGTTCATCGGCAGCGGCATCTGGACGCTGCCCGGCGTGCGCGAGACGCGCACCTATGCCGTGATGGAAGAGGTCAAGAACACGACGGCTCTACCGCTTTAAGCGGAACGCTGACGCTGCAGCAGGCCGCGCAGCACCAGTGTCTGCAGGACCGTGACGGCATTGGAGGTGGCCCAGTACAGACCGATCGCCGAAGGCAGCGCAGCAATGGTCACCACCGCCACGACGACCGAGACGCTCAGCATGATGAGCATCGAAGGTTCAGCTCCGGCACCGACCGCGCCGGGCATCAGCGCCATGCCCAGCAGCATCAGCACGCCGACCAAGGCGGTCAGCCAGACATCGGGTCGGGCGAGGCTCGCGATCCAGAGGAATTTGGCGCTGAAGCCTGCGTCGCGCAAGACGCGATAAAGGCCGAGGCCGAAGACGCTTTGCGAAACCATGCTGGCCAGCGTGATGCGGTCCAGCAGCGTCACGCCATGCTCGCGGTACAGCGCCATCGTGCCGGCGGCCAACTGCGCGGCGTCGCCCTGATGTCGCTCCTTGAGGGCCTCAAGCTCGGGCTTGATTCTCAGCATCTTCTGTTTCTTGTGCTCCGCTCGAAACGCGGCCGTCAGCGACAGCGGCATCAAGGCGAGGCGCACCGCCAGGGTCAGCACCACCACGGTCAGGGCTTCGGACAAGCCGAAATGCGCGCCGAGGAAAGCCAGCCCTTGGGCGAGCAGCGAAGTCCAGAGATGCCAGATTTCCATGGGTGTGAGCTCCTGTTCGGCCCACAAGTGGGGCGACCCCGCGCGCAAAACAAGTCCCTTACAAACCCGGAGTTCAGGAATCGAAGCCGAGCTTGTCCCTCCTGTGCATCTCGGCCCGCGTGTAAGGTTGCGCGTGCCCCGACACGCGCAATGAGAGCCGCGTCACCAGGTCATGCGTGTGCGAGGGCGGCGCATAAACGGGCTGCACCGTCAGCCCGACCAGCGTGAGCGCCGGCAACCACCAAGGCACGGGCGGGCCGTTGCGAGGCAGCTTCAAGGTCAGCAGGCTGACTGTGCAGCCCAGCAGCACCCCGGCGACAACCTCGGATGAGGAATGTGCGTGCGTTGGCAAACGCGAGTAGGCGATCAGCAAGCCGATGGCAAAGCCGAAGCCCACGCCGATGCGCTGCGCCCGGGGCCCGCGATGCATCAGCAGCACCCAGAGCAGCATCGGATAACTGGCGGTCGCGAACGTGGCGTGGCCCGAGATGCCGGTGAAATCCCAGGCGGGTACGCCCAGCTCATAGCCGATGAAGGCGACCTTGGTGGCCGTGGTGATCGTGCCCGCCAGGGCCAGCAGGCCCAACCAACGCAGCGTGAGGCGGCCTTGACCAGCGCCGAAGGCCAGCCACAACGCGGCCAGCAACACGGCGGGCAGCAGGATCTCGGCTTCGCCGAGCCGGGTCACGAGATGCCAGAAGACCAGGTCGGTCGGCACTGCCAGGGCGGGCGAGGAAATCGGTAAGGCCATGAGCGCATGCTAGCCGCCTTGGCTTGGCGCGCCCTTTGGACGCCCCTCGATCAAACGGCGTGCAACTGCGTCACCCGAGCGGGGTTCGTGTCCGGCCATTCATGCTGGGCGACCGCAAAGTCCTCGGCCGGCATCGGGCGGCCAAAGAACCAGCCCTGCGCCCAGTCGCAACCTTCGCGTTGCAGCCAGGCCGCCTGCTCGGCGGTTTCCACGCCTTCGGCCAGCACGTCCAGGCCCAGGCTGCGCGCCAGCACGATGACGGTGCGGGCGATGGCGGCCACGTTCAAATCGCTGCTCAGTTCGGAGATGAAGCTGCGGTCGATCTTGAGCGTCTGGATCGGCATGCGCTTGAGGTACGACAGCGAGGAGTAGCCGGTGCCGAAGTCATCGATGGCCACACGCACGCCGCGCGCGGTCAGCTCGCCGAGCAGCTCAATGGCGGCTTCGGCGTCTTCGAGCAGCAGGCTCTCGGTCACTTCCAGCTCGAGCGCTTGTGGCGGGCAGCCGGTCTCTCGCAGGATGATGTCCACGCTCTCGACAAAGTCTGGCTGGCGCAGCTGGCGCGCCGAGACGTTGACGGCCACCTGCTGCGGCTTGCCGGGCTGGCCTTGCCAGCGAGCCGCTTGCGCGCAGGCGGTTTCCAGCACCCAGCGGCCGATCGGCACGATCAGGCCGGTTTCCTCGGCCAGCGGGATGAACTCGGCCGGCGAGATCGGGCCGCGCGTCGGATGGCGCCAGCGCAGCAGCGCCTCGGCACCGATCAGCGCGCCATCCGACAGGCGCACCTGCGGCTGGTATTCAAGACGGAACTGCGCGGCCTCGTTGGCCAGCCGCAGCGCATGCGTCAGCTCGAAGCGCTGTTGCACGGCCTGTGTCAGCTCGGGGCGGTAGGCCTGCACCGTGCTGCGCGCGCTTTCCTTGGCCCGGCACATCGCGGCCTCGGCGTTGCGCAGCAACTCGTCCACGCTCGTGCCATCGGTCGGGAACAGCGCCAGGCCGATGGAGGCGCCGAGATTGAAGCGGCGCGTCTGCCCCTCGGCATTGACGATGATGGGTTCGTCCATCGCCTGGATCAGGCGGTCGCCGAGGCGCATCGAGGTTTCCTCGTCCACCAGGCCCGAGAGCATGACGACGAACTCATCGGCGCCCACACGGGCCACTGAATCGCTGGCGCGCACCACGTTCACGAAGCGCTCGGCGGCTTCCTTGAGCACGGCGTCTCCGGCGGCATGGCCGGCGATGTCGTTGACGTCGCGGAAGCCGTCAAGGTCGATATAGAGCACGGCCACGCAGGTGTGGTCACGCTGGGCCACGCCGATCTGGCGGCCCACGCGGTCACGCAACAGGGCCAGATTGGGCAGGCCGGTCAGGCGGTCATGCAGCGATTGATGCAGCAGCTCGGCCTCGGTCGACTTGACGCGCGAAATGTCGGTCAGCACGGCGAGGTAGTGCGAGCGGCCGTCGCCACCCTCGCTGGGCGGCACGCGGGCGATGGTCGCCCAGACCGGCACGCTGGCGCCGCTCTTGTGGCGCTGGGTCAGCTCGCCGCTCCACTTGCCTTCAGCATCGACCTCGGCCCACATCGCGGTGAGCTGTTCGGCGCCGTTCAGATCGCTGAGCAGATGGCGCGGCACGGTGCCGACGAGCTCGTCGACCGAGTAGCCGGTGATGGCGCACAGCGCCGGATTGACGTCTTCGACGCAGCGGTCGGCGTCCATGATCATGATGCCTTCACCGCAATGCTCGAACACGCTGATCGCGCGGTGCAGCTGGGTCATGGCCTCGCGCAGGGCGGTCACATCGCGCGCCACGCCGACGGCGCCGAGGCATTGGCCGTCGTCGAAGACCGGGGCCTGGACGATGTCCAGACAGACGCGCGCGCCGTCGGGGCCGGTGGTCCAGCTCAGCGTGCGTTGCGTGTGGGCGGTGTCGGTCGTGAGCGCGCTGCTCCAGCCCGGCGGGACTTGCAGCTGTTCGTCGCGGCGGCCCAGCAGCTCGGCTTCGCCCACGCCCACGCATTGCTGGAAGGCGGGGTTGCAGCCTTCATAGGCGCCACTGGCGTCCTTGAAGAAGACCGGGTCCGGAATCGCATTGAGCAAGGCGCTGAGTTTGGTGCGCTCACGGCGCACGCGCTGCAGCTGGGCGCGGCGCGCGTTCAGGCGCAGGCGCTGCCAGCGCACGAGGCCGAGGCCGAGCACCATCGCCACGACGGCCAGCCCGCTGAACGCGCTGAGCCAGAACGCAGGAGTCTGCATGCCGCCCGGGTCCTGGGCGTGCGCTTGCGGAAAGATTGCCAGCGCCAGCAACGCCACCACGAGGCGGCGAATGATCAAGCTCATGTCTTGAAAGACCTTTTGCTTTGCAGTCGACCGCTTATGGCGTCGAACTGCTGCGTTATTTATGCGGTGTCGCCTCCGGGACAGCGGGCAGCACTACAGCGAGGCGCTAGTTTCCTGGGCGTTTCAAGCTTGAGATCAACTCATAGCGCCAATGCAACGCGCGTTCCCTGCAAAATTGCACGCTTTGCGTCGAGTTCTCCGGCTTCCAGCGCTCCGCCGATGAGGTGAACGCTGCGGCCCGCCGCGCGCAGTGGTGCCTCGAGCTCGCGCAAAGGCTCCTGGCCGGCACACAAAACGATGGTGTCTACCGCTACCAATTCGGTGTCCCGGCGATCCTTGCCGCGGCTGATCCACAAGCCCTCGGCCGTGATCGCTTCGTAATTGACGCCCGCTACCATTTCCACGCGCTTCATCTTCAGCGCCGCGCGGTGGATCCAGCCGGTGGTCTTGCCCAGCGAGGCACCGACCTTGCCGCTCTTGCGCTGGAACAGCAGCACCGTGCGCTCGGGCTCGGCCGGTTGCGGGCTGCACAGGCCGCCGCGCACCTCGGCCGGATCGGCCACGCCCCATTCGCGGCGCCAGGCCGGCGCGTCGAGCGCGAGCGAATGGCCTTGCTCGGTCAGGTACTCGGCCACATCGAAGCCGATGCCGCCCGCGCCGACGATGGCGACGCGCGGTCCGACCGGCGCCTTGCGGCTCAGCACATCGATATAGCTGAGCACCTTGCCGGCCAGCGCCGGATCGTCCTGGCCCTTGATGCGCGGGTTGCGCGGCGCGACGCCGGTGGCCAGCAGCACTTCGTCGAAATCCATCAGGTCAGCCGAAGTAACGCGTTTGTTCAGCGTCAGCTGGACGCCGGTGATCTCCAGGCGGCGGCCGAAGTAGCGCAGCGTCTCCGAGAATTCCTCCTTGCCCGGGATGCGCTTGGCCATGTTGAACTGGCCGCCGATCTCGGCGGCCGAGTCGAACAGGTGCACCGCATGGCCGCGCTCGGCCAGCGTGGTGGCCGCAGCCAGGCCGGCGGGACCGGCACCGACCACGGCGATGCGCTTCTTCTTTTGCTGCGAGGCCGCGATCGGGATGATCCTGAGCTCCTGCTCATGCGCGGCACGCGGATTGACCAGGCAGCTCGCGATCTTGGGCACGAAGACATGATCAAGACAGGCCTGGTTGCAGGCGATGCAGGTGTTGATCTCGTCGGCTCGGCCTTCGTGCGCCTTGCGCACAAATTCAGCATCGGCCAGAAAGGGGCGCGCCATGCTGACCATGTCCGCACTGCCGTCGGCCAGCACGCTTTCGGCGACCTCGGGCGTGTTGATGCGATTGCTGGTGATCAGCGGCGTCTGGATGCCCGCCGCGCGGAGCTCGGCGCGCAGCTTGGCCGTCACCCACGCAAAAGCGGCGCGCGGCACGCTGGTGGCGATCGTGGGCACGCGCGCTTCATGCCAGCCGATGCCGGTGTTGATCAGCGTCGCTCCGCCCTGCGCCACCGCCTTGCCGAGCTGCACCACCTCGTCCCAGCTGCTGCCGTTGGGGATCAGGTCGATCATCGAGAGGCGGTAGATGATGATGAAGTCCGGCCCCACGGCCTCGCGCATGCGGCCCAGGATCTCGAGCGGCAGCCGCATGCGGTTTTCATACGAGCCGCCCCACGCGTCCTGGCGCTGATTGGTGTGCGCGACCAGGAACTGGTTGATGAAGTAGCCCTCGGAGCCCATCACCTCGACGCCGTCGTAGCCGGCCTCGCGTGCCAGCTGCGCGCAGCGCACGAAGGCGCGGATCTGCCGCTCGATGCCGCCGCTGCTGAGCTCACGCGGCTTGAACGGCGTGATCGGTGACTGGATCCGCGAAGGCGCCACGCTGAACGGGTGGTAGGCATAGCGCCCCGTGTGCAGGATCTGCAAGGCAATCTTGCCGCCCTCGGCATGCACGGCCTGGGTGATCACCTGATGCCGGCGCGCAGCGCCGCGGGTGGCGAGCGTGCCCGCAAAGGGCTTGGCCCAGCCTTCGATATTCGGCGCAAAGCCGCCGGTCACGATCAGGCCCACCTCGCCGCGAGCCCGCTCGGCGAAGTAGACCGCCATGCGCTCGAAATGCTTGCGCCCGTCCTCCAGCCCGGTGTGCATGCTGCCCATCAGCGTGCGGTTCTTGAGGGTGGTGAAGCCGAGGTCGAGCGGGGCCAGCAGGTGGGGGTATTTCATGGGAGCCATGTCTGATTGTCGGTGGCCAAAAAGCGGCCAAAACGGTGGCCAAGCAGGCACCATAACGGCTTGCTCAGGCGGCGTGTTCAGGGGTGTTCCCACCCCGTCAGCAATGAATCTTCACTTCGAGGCGGCAAGCCCGAATCCAGGGCTTCTGCAGACCCCCCTACAATCCGGCCGCAACGGGCGCATGTCGGCGCCGTCTTTCTGGAGCGATTCATGCGATTGATGAAATGGGCTGCGATGAGTGCAGCCATTGCCGCGGCGGGCCTTCTGGCCGCTTGCGGCGGCAGCGGTTCGAGCAGCAGCGCACAGCTGCGGTTGATCAACGCCAGCGCCGGCTACCCCTCTCTGGACCTGACGGTCAACAACACGAGCCTGAGCACCGCCACCGCCTACGGCACGGCCGGCAGCTACGGCACGGTGGACACGGCCAACAGCGGCACGCAGGTGATCGCCTCGGGCACGACCGTGCTCTCGCGCGGCGCGCTGGGCCTGGTGGGCGACAACAAGTACAGCATGATCGTGTACGGCTGGCCCAACAACATGAACTACACCATGCTGCAGGAATCGGAGCCGGCCCCGGCTGCGGGTTCCGCCAAGCTGCTGGTGCTGAACCTGGCGCCTGATGCCGGTTCGCTGAACGTCTACCTGACGACCGGCGCTCCCGTGACCGGTGCGGCACCGTTCGCCAGCGCCGTGCTGGGCGGCGGCGGTAGCGGCTACCTGCTGCAAACCACCGGCACCTATCACGTTCGCGTGACGGGCTCGGCCAGCACCGACGTCAACACAGACATCCGTCTTGACATCCCGGCGATCACGCTGGCTGACGCTTCGATCAACACGCTGATCCTGACCCCGAGCGCCGGTGGCGTTCTCGTCAACGCCATGACCGTCGTGCAGCAGGGTGCCGTGGCGTCCTACGGCGGCACGAATGCCCGCGTGCGCGTGATCAACTCGGTGCTGGGCGCGACCGGCACGACGATCTCCGTGCAAGCGGCTCGCAATGGCGCCTCGCTGCTGGACACGACCTCGGCCTCGCCGATCGGTCTGTACCAGATCGTGCCGGCCACGAACGACCCGATCACCGCGACCATGACAGTCAACGTGAATGGCACGCCCACGGGAAGCACGGCGCTGCCGACCCAGACGCCGACGCTGGCCGCCGGCGCCGATTACACGGTCCTGGTCTGGGGCACCTCGAGCGCGCCGCAAGTCACGCTGGTCCCGGACGACAACCGCCTGCCCGCCAGCGGCTACGCCAAGTTCCGCCTGGTCAACGGTGACCCGACGCGCGTGATGTCGATGTCGCTGGACTTCAGCGCGATCGCCAGCAACGTGCTGGCCGGCACGGCTTCCACGCCTTACCCGACCGCCGCGATCACGGGCTCGACGCTGAGCGTCAACACCACGACCAGCGCCGTCCCGGTGTTCTCGCAAGTGAACTTCAACATGGCCAACCAAGGCGTGTACACGGTCTACATGCTGGCCAACGTCAACAGCACGAACAGCCTGGACGGTCTGCTGAGCCGCGACCGCTAAGCCTCAGCGTTCTCGCACCAAGACAAAGCCCCGCTGGCGATGAGCCAGCGGGGCTTTTTTTCGTCCCGACTTGCCCCAGGATTTGGGGACGTTGTCCCTCTCGATTTCATTCCCAAACGTCGCCGCCAAACGTCGCGGGACGTCACGATTGCCGCTTTCATCAAGGGCTTCGCGCGCACGAGACCAGCGCTCTTCATGGGTAACGCGGCGCGGCTGATAGCCCTGCTTCAGTCCGCTTGCCTGTCAAGCAGGTCTTGCCGCAGGCTCCGTTGCTGCCGACAACAAACCAGACTTGGAGATCTCTTCTTCACAAGTTGTCGGTCATGTTGTCACGCAGTACGTTCCCGGTTCTCACGCTTTCGATCACCGCCCTGGCGGCAAGCCTTTGTTGCGCCGAGGCCCCCGCACAGGAGCAAGCCAAGGTAGCCCAGCAGCTCGAGCGCGTGGAGGTCACCGGCTCGAACATCAAACGAACCTCGCGCGAGGGCAGCTCGCCCATCGACGTGATCACCGCCAGGGACATCCGCGCCACGGGCGCCAAGACGACGATGGAGCTGCTGAAGCTGATGCCGGCCGTCGGCAACAACGGGTTCAGCGACGCGGCCAATCAAAACAGTTTCTCGCGCGGCGTGGCAACGGCCTCCTTGCGCAACCTGAGCTCCACCTCGACGTTGATCCTGCTGAACGGTCGGCGCATGACGCCCTCGGCCTATGCCAATCCAAACAATGGCACCTCCACGCTGTATGACCTGAACTCCATTCCCGTCTCGGCCATCGAACGCATCGAATTGCTCAAGGATGGCGCCTCCGCCGTCTACGGCTCCGACGCGATCGGCGGCGTGATCAACTTCATCACGCGATCCGACTACCAAGGCTTTGAGGTCCGCGCCACGGCAGGCGCCAACGAGCACAACGAATACCAGCAGCAGGGCCTGAGCGGCACCGCCGGCTTTGGCGATCTGGAGACCCAAGGCTACAACCTGATCGTGGGTGTGAACCTCGGGCTGCGCGGCCGCAGCATGGAGGGCGACAGCACTGACGACGGCATCTACGCCGCCGACTACCGCGCCATCAACCTGCGGCGCAACCCCTTTTCATCCGTTGGCGGCAACGGCAGCGCGATCACGTGGGACTCGCCGCTGCTGACCCGCGAAGGGTCGCCGGGACTTCGCAATTTTTCGCAGACCACGGCCGCCAATGTGGTCAACGTCCTGAATTGCCCCAGCTCGCAGCAGATCACCGGCGGCAGCTACTACGGCATCACCACGCAGCCGCTGTTGAACCGGACCTTCTGCAACAAGAGTCTCGACCCCTACAACGAGATGCAGAACCCCGGGAGTGACGCCAGTCTGATGAGTCGGGGCACGGTGAGGATTCGTGACACCCTGACCGGATTCGCGGAGCTGGCTTACAGCCGAAGCGAGCGCAAGTACCTGGCGCCACCGAGGACCATCAACGGCCTGAATCCGACCAGCAACTTCTTGCTGGGTGGCGCTGCGCCCACGTTCCAGCCCATCCTGGAGATCGGGCATCCGGACAACCCGTTCAGCGATGCCCGGGCCGCCGTGCAGCTTCGTTTTGAGAACCTCGTTGGCGGCAACGACACGACGAATCAAGGCTATCGCGCATTGGCGGGTGTGAAGGGCACGTTGTGGAGCAACTGGGATTGGGAGTCTGCGGTCCTGTGGAACCGTTCCGACCGCGATGAAACGATATACGGCTTTCCGCGCGTCCCGGTCCTCCAGCAAATGCTCGGCGCGCCCGGCCCCGACTCGGGACGCTCGCTCGCCTCGATCGCCGCCGATCCCGATCTCTCGCATCCCTTGTTCAACAAGGGCTCAGCCTCCATCGCTCAGTGGGACGGCAAAGTCACCACTGATTTTGGCAAGCTGCCGGGCGGCCCCATCGGCTTCGCCGCCGGTCTTGAGTTCAGGCATGAGTCCATCGACATCCGCCCGGATCCCGACAACGCGGCGGGCAACATCCTGGGCCTGTCCAATACCGCCGTGAGGGGCAGTCGCAATGTCACCTCGGCATTTGCCGAACTCAGCACGCCCTTCTTCAAGAGCTTCACGATGGATTTCGCCGGTCGCCTCGACAAGTACCCCGGCATCAAGACCAACTTCGTTCCCAAGATTGGCGCCAAGTGGGAGGTCAATCCCGTGCTGGCCCTGCGTGGCACCTACTCGGAAGGCTTTCGGGCCCCGGCCGTCTCGCAGGTCAGCCCGGGCGGTGCGCAATTCTTTGTACAGAGTCTGAAGGATCCCGTCCGTTGCGACATCGAGAAGGTGCCGCCGGTTCCCTTGCCCGGTGCGGAGAACGCCGACTGCAGCAAGACCGTTTCAGGCATTGGCGGAGCCAATCCTGCCTTGCGTCCGGAGACGGCCTACAGCTCGTCGTTCGGGCTGATTCTTTCTCCGGTCAAGAACGTCGACCTGCTCCTGGGCTGGTTCAAGATCCGCAAGAACGGTGAGGTCGCTTTGGGTGATGCGCAATCGGCGATTGACCATCCGAACCTGTATCCGCCGGGCTCCGTGATTCGCGATACCAACCCGACTCAGTTGCTCAACGGCGTGCCGGGCACGGGCCCGCTGCTGGCCGTCTCAACGCCGTGGACCAATCAAGGCAGCACGATGGTCTCTGGCGTCGACTTCGAGTTCAAGACCTCGACCTCTGTGATGGGGTCAGCCAAATGGAGCAACTCGCTCAACGGCACCTACACAAGCCGGTACGAGCGCCTGGAGCAGGCCGGCTTTGCGCCCAACAATCTGGCGGGCACACGGGGCGGCATTGCGGACTGGGCCACCAGCGCTCCGGATATTCCTCGCACGAAACTCCGCTTCAGCACCCTGCTGGAGAACGACGCGCACACCTTCACCGGCGCCATGAATTACGTCAGCGGCATTTCGTTTATTCGGAGAATGGACGGCCACATCGACCCGGCCGGCGGCTACCCCGCCTACTACTCCGGCACAACGTGCCAGTACGGCGGCCCCAACGACATTGACAAAGTCCCAGGTCGCAGCATCCAGGGCGACGTTCCTACCCCGACCAATGGCCGCGACCTCTACATCAACCGCTATCCCGGCTGCTCCATGAGCCGCTGGATGACCTTCGATGTGGGCTACAGCTACTCGGGTTTCAAGAACCTGGTGCTGGCCATCAACGTCCAGAACTTCACCGACGAGAAGGCTCCTTACGATCCGGCTGCCGGCTATCTTGGCTACAACAGCGGCCTGCACAACCCCTACGGGCGCTACTACACGCTGTCGGCGAGCTATTCCTTCCACTAGAAGCGCGCACCGGCCCGCGGGCTCACAATCAATGTTTACGCAACTCCTTTGCAGCCGCACATGAAAGCACAACTTTTGCTCAGCCTGGCCCTGCTGGCACCGCTGGGCGCGCATGCCATCGCGACACCCAGCGCCGCCGCCGTGGCCTGGCAGGAAGCCGGCGTTGACGCCGATGTGGACAAGGCCTTCGCCCAGGCCCGCAGCGAGAAGAAACCGCTGCTGCTGTACTGGGGCGCCAAGTGGTGCCCGCCGTGCAACCAGCTGAAGGCGACGCTGTTCAACCGCCAGGATTTCATCGAGCAATCGCGTGCCTTCGTGGCCGTGCATATCGACGGCGATGCGCCCGGCGCGCAAAAGCTCGGCACGCGCTTCAAGGTGCGAGGCTACCCGACCATGATCATGTTCACCGCCGAGGGCGCCGAGCTGACGCGCCTGCCCGGCGAGATCGATGCGCCGCAGGTGGTCAAGGTGATGCAGATGGGCTTGGCCGGCGGCCGCCCGATCAAGACCGTGCTGGCCGACGCGCGCGCCGGCAGGAAGATCAGCGCCAACGAATGGCGCCTGCTGTCCTTCTACTCGTGGGAAACGGACGAGCAGCAACTGGTCTCGCCCAACGAAACCCCGGGCCTGCTGGTGCAGCTGGCCGTGGCCAGCAAGGGCGTGGATGAAGACGTGACCACGCGCCTGTACCTGAAGGCGCTGGCCGCCAGCAACGACGGCCAGGGCGTCAAGCCTGATGCCGCGCTGGCTCAGCGTGTGGATGCGGTGTTGGCCGATGCCGCGCAATCGCGCGCGCAGATGGATGTGCTGACCAATGGCGCGCCCGACATCGTGCTGACGCTGACGCCCGAAGCCGGTGCCGCGCGCACCAAGCTCGTCGCGGCGTTTGATACGGCGCTGAAGCGCCTGGAGGCCGATGCCTCGCTGTCACGCGCCGATCGCCTGACCGCGCTCGATTCGCGCGTCGAGCTGGCCCGCCTCGACCAGCCCAAGGACACGCTGCAACCCAAGCTCAGCGCGGCCCTTCAAAAGGAAGTGCGTGACACCGCCATGCGCATGGACCGCGAGATCACCGATGGCTACGAGCGCCAGGCCTGCATCACCGAAGCCGCCCACATCCTCGGCCGCGCCGGCCTCTGGAAAGACAGCGACGAGCTGCTGAAGGCCAATCTCGCCAAGAGCCACTCGCCCTACTACCTGATGAGCTATCTGGGCGGCAACGCGCGCAAGCAGGGCCGCAAGGACGAAGCGCTGCGCTGGTACGAAGAAGCCTTCAACAAGAGCGAAGGCCCGGCCACGCGCCTGCAATGGGGCGCCACGTACTTCACCGCGCTGGTGGAGCTGGCCCCGCAGGACAAGGTCAAGATCGAAAAGACCGCCGCCCAGCTCTTCACCGAAGCGAGCCAGGACAAGAGCGCGTTCTACGAGCGCAGCGCGCGCTCGCTGGCCAAGGTCGGCACCGAGCTGCAGAAGTGGAACGCCGACGGCAAGAACGCCGCCGCCGTGGCCCGCCTGAAGACGCAGCTCAACGGCGTCTGCGCCAAGGTGGACAGCGCCGACAAGCAGCGCGCCACCTGCGAAGGTCTGATCAAGACTTGATCAAGCCCTCGGCCTTCATCGCCGCGACCACCGCAGGGCGGCCGGCGATGCGGGAACGGTAGGCGGCCAGCGTGGCGAAGCCGCTCAGGTCCACGCCCACATGGCCGCCCCAGTTGGCGACGGTGAACAGGTAGCCGTCCGCCACGCTGAAGCGCTCGCCCATCAGGAAGTCCTTGCCGGCCAGTTGCTCGTCCACCCACTTGAAGCGGTCCATCAGCTTGGCGCGGAAGATGACTTTCGCTTCTTCCGGCATGGCGGCATTGAACAGCGGGGAGAAGCCCTTGTGCAGCTCGGTCGTGATGAAGTTGAGCCACTCCTGCAAACGCGCGCGCTCGACCGTGCCGTTGGCCGGCGCGAGGCCGGAAGCGGGCGCCTTGTCGGCGATGTACTGCACGATCGCCGGGCCTTCGGAGAGGCGCTGGCCGTCATCGAATTCCAGCAACGGCACATAGCCCTTGCTGTTGATGCCGTAGTAGTCGCTGCCGTCCTGCAGCCTGTGCGTCTTGGTGCTGGTCAGCACCAGCTCGAAGGGCAGGCCCGCTTCGCGCAAGGCGATATGCGGAGAGAGTGAGCAGGCGCCGGGGCTGTAGTACAGCTTCATGATGGGGTGTCTCCTGGTTGTCGGACCGCACGACGATACGTGAAAACGCGGCATCCCCGCAGGCGAGCGATATGCTGCGGCGACTCTGGATTCATTGGATGCCATGCCGAAGCTCGCCGCGCTGAAGAACAAGCTCAAGATCCGCAAGCAGTTGCGCAGTCCCACGGGCTTGCGCTTCGCCATCGCCGATCGGCTGGACCAGCTGAACCCGCAGCAGTGGGACACGGTGGTGCAAGACCAGTCCTGGTTCTTCAGCCGCGAGTATCTGCAGATGCTTGAAGACGTGCCCCCGAGCTGCCTGCAGCCGCGCTACGGCCTGATCAGCGACGCGAAGGGCCCGGTCGCGGCGGTGGTGATGCAATGGGCCGAGCTCGAGGCACAGCGCATGCGGGCGCTGCCCAAGGCGGCAGAGACGAAGCGCACCAAGCGAGTCAAGCTCAAGGCCTTGCTCGGTCGCGCGGCAGCCGGCAGCGGCAGCGCGCTGATGGAGAGGCTCAGCGAGCGCGTGCTGGTGTGCGGCAACCTGCTGAGTTACGGCATGCATGCGGTGGCTTTGTCGCCCGAGGTCCAGCCCGAAGCCGTGTGGCCGGCCGTGGCCGAGCTGCTCTACCGCGTACGCCGAGCCGACAAGCTGGCGGGCCAGGCCGGCTTCATTTTGGTCAAGGACGTGACCGATGCGCATGCCAAGACGGTCGGCGTGCTGCAAGGGCTTTCGTACCGCAGCGTCGAGACCGAGCCGAACATGGTGCTGGCCCTGGTGCCGGCCTGGAAAAGTCATGCCGACTATCTCGGCAGCCTGGCCTCCAAATACCGCAGCGCCACGCGCAAGCAGATCCTCGAGCCGCTCAGCGAGGCGGGGCTCGTGCTGCGCAATTTCGAGCCCGATGCCGGCTCGCAGGCGCGCATGCATGAGCTCTATCTGCAGGTGCATGAGAACGCGAGCTTCCGGCCCTTCACGCTGCATGCGGATTACTTCGGCGCCTTTGCGCGCGCGGCCGGAACGCGGGTCCGCCACACGGGCGTGTTCGATGGCGAGCGCCTGCTCGGCTTCATCGTCACGCTGAAGGATGGCATCGGCGCGATCGCGTATCACATCGGCTTTGACCGCGCGGCCGCCGCTGAACATCCGCTCTATCTGGGTCTGCTGCATGCGAGCGTCGGGGACGCGATCAGCATGGGTGCCAACGAACTCTCGCTGGGCCGCACCGCGCTCGAACCGAAGGCGCGGCTCGGCGCCAAGCCGCAGCGCATGGAGGTCTGGATGCGGCATCGCCAACCGGTGCTCAACCAGCTGACGCGGCGCCTGCTGGGGCTCGTGCATCACGAGGACGCGCCCGAGCGCAATCCGTTCAAGGGCAAGGCCGACTGATCAGGCTGCGTGTCTAGAGTCGAGCTCTATAGTCGAGCTCATGGAAACAAAGACCTACGCGTTTGAAGATTTCTTCGTCGGCCAGACGATCGAGTTCGGCCATCGCCTGGTGGACCGTGACGAAGGACTGGCCTTCGCCAAGGCCTATGACCCGCAGCCGCTGCACCTCGATGAGGAAGCCGCCAAGGCCTCGGTGCTCGGCGGTCTTTCGGTCAGCGGCTGGCACACCTGCGCGATGGTGATGCGCATGATGTGCGACGAGTACCTGCTCGACAGCACCAGCCAGGGCTCGCCCGGCATCGACAATCTTCGTTGGCTCAAGCCCGTGCGGCCCGGCGATGTGTTGCGCGTGCGCATGACGGTCGACGAGGTCAAGGCCAGCCGCAGCCGGCCCGAGATCGGCCTGGTGCGCTCGAGCTGGCAGGTCTTCAACCAGAAGGACGAAGCCGTGATGAGCATGGAAGGCTGGGGCATGTTCGGTCGGCGCGATTTGCCGGTATGAGCCTGGGGGTGGAAGCAATGCTGTTTCGAGTTTGTGGGCCGATAGTGCTGGCCCTTGTCTGCGTGAGCGCCGCGCAGGCCGCGTCGTCTGTGTCGTCGCTGCAAGCCTGCCGCGTGCCCGGCATTGCCAATGAGGTGCAATGTGGCGTGGTCAAGCGTGCGCTCGATCCGAACAAGCCGCAGGGCGTGCAGATCGAGGTGCACTACATCGTCGTGCCGGCGATGGCGCGCAACAAGCAACCCGACCCGGTGCTGATGCTGGCCGGCGGGCCAGGGCAAAGCGCGATCGACGTCGCGCCGATCGTGATCGCGCGGCTGTCACGACTCAGCAATCGACGTGACATTGTTCTGGTCGATCAGCGAGGCACGGGCAAGTCCGCGCCGCTCGTGTGCCCCGACGATGACCACCTCTCGCTGAAGGACGCTCTCGATCCCGAGCAGCAGGCCCAGCGCCTGGACAGCTGCCGCGAGAAGCTGATGAAGCTGCCCTATGGCGACCTGCGCCAGTTCACCACCACGATCGCGATGCAGGACATGGATGCGGTGCGGGAACAGATCGGCGCCGACAAATGGAACCTGATCGGCGGCTCCTACGGCACGCGCGCCGCGCTGGAGTACCTGCGCCAGTTTCCGCAGCATGTGCGCCGCGTCGTGCTTGACGGTGTGGCGCCGCCCGACATGGTGCTGCCGGCCAGCTTCTCCACCGACAACCAGGCGGCGCTCGATGCCGAGCTGAAGGCCTGCGAGAAGCAGCCCGCCTGCGCCGCGCAATACCCGCAGCTGCGCAACGAATGGTCCGCGCTGCTGCAGAGCCTGCCGCGAACGGTCAGCGCCATCAATCCCGAAACGGGCCTTTCCGAAAGCTTTGTGCTCGATCGCTCAAGCCTGTTGGGCGCGGTGCGCGCGCCGCTTTATGCGCCGGCCCTGGCGGCGGCATTGCCGGCCGCCATCCACGCGGCGGCTCAGGGCCGGTTCGAGGGCTTGATCGGCCTGAGCTCGTCGCTCGGCAGCAAGGTCGGCAAGCTCGCGATCGGCATGCACTACTCGGTCATCTGCGCGGAAGACGTGCCGCGCATGACCGATGTCAGCGACCAGCCGGGCAAGGATTTCGGCCACGGGGAGGCGCAGCGTTATCTGCGCGCCTGCAAGGACTGGCCGCGCGGGGCGGTGCCGGCGGCGTTCTACACGATCCCGAAATCTGCCTCGCCGGTGCTGCTGCTCAGCGGCGGCGCCGACCCGGTGACGCCGCCGCGCCATGCCGAACGCGTGGCCAAGGCGCTGGGCGCGCTGACGCAGCAGATCGTGGTGCCGGAGTCGGGCCACGGGGTGATGGGCGTGGGCTGCATGCGTGATGTGGTTTTCCGCTTCATCGATGCCAAGACCGATGCGCAGGCCTTGCAGCAGGACGCCAGTTGCGCCACCCGAATCCCTCGGCCGCTGGCCTTCATCCCGCCGCAAGCGGGCGACCTGACGAACAAGGGCAGCGCGCCATGATCAGCATCGAGAACATCAGCAAGCGCTTTGTCTCGCGCGCCGGCGGCAGCCTGCTCAAGCGCGCACCCAAGAAGATCGTGCAGGCCGTGGACCAGATGTCGCTGAGCGCGCCGAATGGCTCGATCACCGGCCTGCTCGGCCCCAACGGCGCGGGCAAGACCACGACGCTGCGCATGTTGGCCGGCATGTTCGCGCCGGACAGCGGTCAGCTGAACGTGGACGGCATCGACGTGACGAAGGAGCCGCGCAAGGCCCTGGCCCTCATGGGCATCCTCGGCGATGCGCATGGGCTCTACCCGCGGCTGTCGGCGCGCGAGAACATCGTCTACTTCGGCAAGCTGCAAGGCATGCCGGCCGAAGCCGCGAATGCGCGCGCCGAGGAGCTCGCGAAACTGCTCGACATGCATTCGATCCTGGACCGCCGCGCCGATGGTTTCAGCCAGGGTGAGCGCATGAAGACCGCGCTGGCCCGCGCACTGGTACATGATCCGGCCAACATCGTGCTGGACGAACCGACCAACGGGCTCGACGTGCTGGCCACGCGCTCGCTGCGCGAGACCCTGCGCTTTCTGCGTTCGCCCGAGGGCGGGGCCAAGTGCATCGTCTTCTCCACGCACATCATGCAGGAGGTCGAGCAGCTCTGCGACAGCGTCACGGTGGTGGCGCATGGGCGCAGCGTGACCACAGGCACGGTCCCGGAGCTGCTGGCGCAAACCGGTGCGACCCGCTTTGAAGACGCCTTCGTCAAACTCGCTTTTGAAGGAGCCTCCGCATGACGGGCATGATGGGCTGGTTCAAGCATTGCTGGATCGTCTTTGGCAAGGAGGTGGTCGACGCGCTGCGCGACCGCCGCACCTTGCTGCGCCTGCTGATCCCGGCGGTCTTCATGGGGCCGGTGATGCTGATGGCGATCTCGAGCCTGATCGCCTCGCTGGAGGAACACGCGGAGCGGCGCGAGGTGATGGTGGCCGGCATCGCCGACGCGCCCACGCTGCGCAACTTCATCGAACGCCAGACCTACACGATCAAGGAAGCGCCCGCCGACTACGAAGCCAAGCTGCGCGCCACCACGCTGCTGGAGCCTGTGCTCAAGGTCGGCAAGGATTTCGAGCGCAAGCTGCGCGAGGGCGATGAGCCGCAGGTCGAGATCATCAGCGACAGCAGCAACCAGCGCGCCGAGGCCGGCGCGCATGCGCTGTACCGCCTGGTGGAGGGCTTCAACAGCGAGCGCGGCACGCTGGCATTGGCGCTGCGCGGCGTGCCGAGCGGCCTGCTGAAGTCGGTCGAGGTGCAAGCCGTGGATCTGGCCAGCGTCCAGGCCCGCGCCAGCCGCATCACCGCCATGATCCCGATGTTCATCATCATGGCCGTGCTCTACGGCGCGCTGACCGCGGCGCTCGACAGCACGGCCGGCGAGCGCGAACGCGGCTCGCTCGAACCGCTGCTCATGAACCCCGTGCCGCCCTCGGCCCTGGCCTTCGGCAAATGGGGCGCGGTGGCGCTGCTGGGCATGGCCGTGGCGGTGCTGGCCAATGTCGGCTACATCCCGGCGCAATGGCTGATCCAGAGCGACAGCTTGCAGGCGATGTTCCAGTTCGGCCCGCGCGAGGCGATCGCCTTCCTGCTGTTGCAAGTACCGCTGGCCGCCGCCCTGGGCGCACTGCTGATGGCCTTTGCGATCCGCTCCAAGACCTACAAGGAGGCGCAGGCCGGCTCGAGCCTCGTGATCGTGGCCGTCTCGCTGGCGCCGATGGTCGCGCTGATGAACCCCGGCGGCGAAGGCGCCTGGTACTACTGGATGCCGGGCCTGGCGCAGAACACGCTGATGATGCAGGTGCTCAAGGGCGAGACCCTGCAATGGCTGCATGTGCTGCCCTCGGTGCTGGTGGGCGTGTTCATGACGCTGGCCTGCCTGGTCTTCGTGGCGCGCTCGATGCGCGCGGCCGTCTCTCGTTGAGGTTTCAGTGCAGGTGCTGCGCCAGCGCGCGCTGCACCTCGTCCTGCCAAGGCAGCATGTGGACGATCTCGTTCAGCTGGCGCACCGATTCAAGCGGCGCCAGCACTTCACCTTCCTGGCTGACAAACTGCAGATTGGTGATCAGGGCCATCGGATCTACCATCGCGACAAAACCGGCTGGCATACTGATCCAATCCCAGGCGACGCCGCAGACGCGGCCCAATTCATCCTCGCGCCGCCAAAGGGTTTGTCCCAGCGTGGGATGGCTTCCGTCTCCGGCCACCAACACCTGCGTGCTCATGTGTGCGAAATCGAGCTGGGGCACGTGACGCGTTTCACATAAAACCCTCGGCCATGCGTAGACAATCCAGGCAGGTGACATTTTGTAGGTGATATCCAATAGTGTTGCGGGCGCGCTTACATTTGAAGCGCGGGTGAATACGATGAAGTGTGCTGAATACCCAGCGCATTTCATAGCTGTAAACCTTGTCAGGGATGCCAGACCTTAAGATCTCAAAAATGGGACGGAGGTATGTGAGAAGTACGGAATGAGTTGATGTTGGAGCCTGCGTTTCAGTCGGTGTTGAGAGTCAAGACCCGCGAAGAATTTCGCGGCGAAGTCGTGCGCTTCGCTCAGGATCTTGGCTTCGACACGGTCTCTGCAACGATGGTGATCGACCGCTCCGCGATGGAGTCCGATTTCGACACGGTCGACAACACGCCCATCGCGTGGAGCAAGTACTTTCAGGACCGCTCGACCTGGCGCGTGGACCCGGTGATGCAGCACTGCAAGAGGCAGAGCGTGCCCATCGTCTGGAACCAGGACACCTATGTGGCCTCGGGCCACGGCGACTTGTGGGAGGAGCAGGCGCAGTTCGGTTATCGATCCGGCATCTGCATGGCCTTGCACCTGCCTGAGGGGCGGCATTTCCTGCTCGGCGTCGATTGCAACAACGATCTGCCCGACAAGAGTTCGACCCTGACCCGCCTGGTGGCCGATCTGCAATTGTTCGCGGTGTATGCGCAGGACACGGCCTGGCGAGTCGTCATGCCCGATGCCGGCGATGCCTCTTCCATCCATGTGCGCCTGACGCCGCGCGAACTCGAATGCCTGCGCTGGACGATGGATGGCAAAACCGCCTGGGAGGTGGGCGGCATTCTCAGCATCACCGAGCGCACGGTGGTTCTGCATTTGAGCAATGCCATGCGCAAGCTGGATTGCCACAACAAGCATCAGGCCGTGCTGAAAGCCCTGCGCCTGGGCTTGATTCGCTAGGCCCGATCGGGCGCTTCTTGGTAGTTCCCCTCCCCCGCACCCTGTAAGAGTTAACACTTTCCGCAATTTTGTGGAGGTGCTCGAATGGATTCCGTGCTTATCGCGGTTCTTCCTCTCCATTCACACCACACGGAATTCATCATGCAAAAGACCCAAGACTCCAAGACCAAGCCCGAAGTTGCTCCCGTTGAGCTGTCTTTGGAGCAACTGCAACACGTTTCCGGTGGCGCACCGCGCGGCGGCTGGGGTGCTGAAGACAGCACCGCCACCGCAGCAGCGGTCGTGGTTGTCGACGCGGTCACCGAAACACCGGCGCCTCGCGGCGGCTGGTAAGCCCCGGGCCCTCGTGGCCCGCCAAGCCCCGTGCTTTTCAGACCCGAAGCCCTGGCCGGTCGCCAACAGGCCTGGCTAGGTTCCATCCAGCTCATGCAGCCGCTCTCCTTGCGGCTGCTGGGCTTTTGCGCCTTGTGCGCGGTGGCAGCGGTCATCGCGTTTCTGAACATCGGCCAATACACGCGCAAGGCGCGCGTGAGCGGGTATCTGGTGCCGGATCGCGGCGTGCTGCGCGTCAGTGCGCCGCAGGCCGGGACGGTGCTGGAAAGACGCGTGGCCGAAGGGCAATCGGTGCACGCAGGCGATGTGATGTTCGTGCTCTCGCTGGACAGCGCCAGCCAGTCCATCGAAGGCATCGCGCAAAACCTGGCGGCACGCCAACAGAGTTTGCAAGGCACGGCTGCGCAGCAGCAACAAATCAACCAGTCGCAGGCGCGAATGCTCAGGGAGCGCGCCGCAGGTCTCCAACGCGAACTGGTGCAGCTGCAAGCCGAGGCCGATCTGCGGGGGCAGCGTGAAGCCCTCGCAAAGGAGTCCTTGGCGAGGTGGGAAAACCTCGCCAAGGACCAATTCATTTCACCCGCGCAGGTGCAGACCAAGCGCGAGGAGCTGCTGGGCCTGATGGCGCAAGGCCAGGCGCTGGAGCGCCAGCGCGAGGGCCTGCGCCGCGATCTGGAAAGCGTGCAGGCGCAGATTAGCGAGCTGCCCTTGCGCAGTGAGGTGCAGCAGGGCGAGATCACTCGCGATCTGGCCGCGCTCAAGCAGCAGAGCCTCGAAACCGAGGGCCGCCGCCGTCTGGTGCTGCGCGCCCCCAGCGACGGCATCGTCTCAACCTTGCAGGCCGACCCCGGTCAGACGGTGGCCGCCAATGCCGCGCTCGCCAATGTGCTGCCGGCGCAGACGCAGATGCAGGCGCAGTTGTACGCGCCCTCCAGCGCTGTGGGTTTCGTGCGCCCGGAGCAAGCCGTGCTGCTGCGGTATCAGGCCTTCCCGTTCGAGAAGTTCGGGCAACAGGGTGGCCATGTCCTGCAGGTCTCGCGCGCGCCCCTGTCTCCAGCTGAACTGGCGACGCTGAACTTGCCGGTCAGCGTCAGCCAGAGTCTGGCCAGCGAGCCGCTTTACCGCATCACCGTGGTCCTGGACAAGCAGACGGTCGAGGCCTACGGCCAGCCGCAGGCTCTGGCCGCGGGTATGCAGCTCGATGCCGACGTGCTGCTCGAAAAGCGCCGGCTGATCGAATGGATTTTCGAACCTCTGTTGAGCCTCGCGCATCGTGTCTGATCTCTTGAGCCGTTTGAACCTCGGCTGGCGCCGAAACTCGAGCCTGCCTGTGATCTTGCAGACCGAGGGTGCGGAATGCGGCCTCGCCTGTCTGGCGATGGTGGCGAGCCAGCTCGGTGCGAATCTCGATCTGCCGCAGGCGCGCGCGCGCTTCTCGGTCTCGCTCAAGGGCGCGACGATGGCCGATCTGGTGCGCATGGCGGGCAGCCTGGGTTTGACGGCGCGCGCGCTGCGGGCCGAGCCCGAGCATCTGGCGCAACTGCAATTGCCGGCCATCCTGCACTGGGACTTCAACCATTTCGTCGTGCTGGCCGAGGTGCGCGGCGACGAAGCGGTTCTTCACGATCCGGCGCGCGGGCGGCGCACCCTCAAGCTGGCCGAACTGTCGCGCCACTTCACCGGCGTGGCGCTGGAACTGCGGCCGGGCCCGGGCTTCACGACGCTGCCGCCGCCACCGCCGCTGCGCTGGCGCCAGTTGCTGGGCCGGGTCACCGGGCTCAAGCGTTCGATCACGCAGATCCTGCTGCTGGCCCTGGGGCTGGAGCTGCTGAACCTGCTCTCGCCCTTCCTGCTGCAATGGACGGTCGACGGCGTGATCGTCAGCGCGGACCGCGATCTGCTCGTCACGCTGGGGCTGGGCTTCGGGCTGCTCGTGCTGTTGCAGGTGATGGTCGGGACGCTGCGCTCCTGGGCCGTGCTGTTCCTGTCGAGCTCGCTCAATGTGCAATGGCTGACGCAGGTTTTTGCACATCTGCTGCGCCTGCCGCTGGCCTGGTTCGAGAAGCGCCATATCGGCGATGTGCTGTCGCGCTTCTCGAGCGTGCAGCAGATCCAGCGCACGCTGTCCACGCGCTTTGCCGAAGCCCTGCTCGATGGCTGCATGGTGCTGCTGACGCTGGCGATGATGGCGGTCTACAGCCCTCGCCTGTCCTTCATCGCGCTGCTCGCCGTGGCGGCGTATGGGGCCCTGCGCTGGGCCTTCTTCAAGCCCTTGCGCGAGGCCTCGCAAGAGCAGCTCGTGCATGAGGCGAGGCAGAACACACATTTCCTCGAATCGCTGCGCGGTGCGCAGGCGATCAAGCTCTTCAACGCACAGGCGGAGCGCGGCGCACGTTTCGCAAACCTCGTGGTCGAGCAGATGAACGCCGGCATCGCCACGCGCAAGCTCGATCTGTGGATGGGCGTGGGCAACAAGCTGCTGTTCGGCCTGGAGCGCGTGGCCATCGTCTGGGTGGGCGCTTCGCTGGTGCTCGATCAGCAGCTCTCGGTCGGCATGCTGTTCGCCTTCCTGGCCTACAAGGAGCAGTTCAGCACGCGCCTCTCGGGCCTGATCGACAAGCTCGTGGAACTGCGCATGCTGCGCCTGCAGGGCGAGCGCCTGGCCGACATCGTGCTGGCGGCGCCCGAACCGGTCGATGATGCGCTCAATTCAAGCGTTAGCGGTCCGGCATCGCTGGAGCTGCAGGGCCTGAGCTTCCGCTACGCCGACAGCGAACCCGAAGTGATCCAGGCTTGCAGCCTGCGCATCGAGGCAGGCGAGTCGGTGGCCATCGTCGGACCTTCCGGCTGTGGCAAGACCACGCTGCTCAAGCTGATGCTGGGCATCCATCTGCCGCAATCGGGCGAGATCCTGGTCGGTGGCCAGTCCTTGCAGAAGACCGGCCTCGCCGCATGGCGCGCGCGCATCGGCACGGTGATGCAGGACGACCAACTGTTCGCCGGCAGCATCGCCGACAACATCAGTTTCTTTGATCCCACGGCCGACACGGCGTGGATCGAGGAATGCGCCCAGCGCGCCTGTGTGCATGACGACATTGCCGCGATGCCGATGGGCTATCAGAGCCTGATCGGCGACATGGGCTCCAGCCTTTCCGGTGGCCAGCGCCAGCGCGTGCTGCTGGCTCGCGCGCTCTACAAGCGGCCGCAGTTCCTGTTCCTTGACGAAGCCACCAGCGCACTGGATGTCGAGAAGGAGCGCCAGGTCAACGCCTCGCTGCGCCAGCTCTCGCTCACGCGCATCGTGATCGCGCACCGCCCGGAGACAATTGCCGCAGCACAGCGCGTGATTGCCCTGCAGGGTGGCCGCGTGGCGCAGGATCTTCGCAGCGTGCAGGCGTAAGGACAAGCCCGGGCCGAAACCCGGGCTTGTCGATGGCACGAGGGCTGTCAAGCCACTGTCTGCTGCCGACGGCGCCACCCGATCAGACCCGCCAAACCCAGCCCCATCAGGGCCCAGCTGCCCGGCTCAGGCACGGGAACCGTCGCCGCGGTGATCAGGTAGCTGCCCGCAAAGCCCTGTCCGGCCACGGCGGACTCCATGTTCATCGTCACCGTCAGATCCACGGCACCGCTGAAGTTGCCCAGCAGAACCGATTGATCGCTGAAGTAAGCCAGAGCGTCGGCCTGGTTGGCGAAGCTCTGGCTCAGCAAGGTCGTCGTTCCGGACATGACGCTGAAGCTCAGTGCGCCGTAGCCGTCAGCACCGAGCGCAAGCCCGTCCAGCAGGTTCAGGCTCAGGGCCTGGCTGTCGGCCAGATTGAAGGCGAACTCGGTGCTGTTGCTGTAGGTGCCATTGACTGCGCCGGCGGACTTGACGCCCATCGAGCCCAGCGCCAATGCGGTGTCGCCGCCGACATGGGCGGCCACCTTGGCGTGGCTGGCCAGCAGGGCGCTGACGTCGGCTGCGGCCGGCATGCCGGTCGCCTTGCCGTAAGCATTGGCCGCATTCAAGGAGCCGCTCAGATCGGTCAGGCCGGCAATCGTGCCGCCATGGGTTGCCACACTGTTGGCGATCGATCCTGCCGCGGTGCTCACGTCGGCCATCGAATGGTTGGCAAGGCCTGAGGCAAAGCTGTCTGCGGTCGCCCTGCCGCTGCTGCCCTGTCCCGTGGCCTTGGCCGTGGCCACACCGCTCAAGCCAACTTCCGCACCAGCTGTCGCGTTGACGCTGCCCAGGGTGCCGGTCACCACGGAGCCGGATTTGCCAGCGCCGCCGCCGGCAGCCAGCACCGTGCTGGTCGCGTCGCCGTGCGTGCCCTTGGCGTAGCCATAGGCTGTGGCATTGCCGCCATTGCCACCTGCGCCCGCCGGGCTGCCCAAGCTGTTGCCACCCGAGCCGCCCGTTGCATTGACGGTCAGTTGCGCCGTGGCACCCGCCACGTGCGCCCAACTGCTGGCATTGGCGCCGCTGCCGGCCGGCAGATTGGCGCCAAATGAGTTCCCGCTGGAAGCCCCTGCGCTGTTCAGGACGCCGGTGACCTGACCGATGCTGGCCAGGTCCAGACGGGTCTGGCCTTCACCATTGAGGCCGGCCGGGCTGCCTGCGAGCGTTGTGGTACCGCCTCGGCCGCCGTTGCCCGTCAGGGTGACCGTCACCGCGCTGGCCAGCGTGTCGTTCAATGTCAGTTCAGAGCGGCCAAGACCGCCATTGCCACCCATGCCACCCACGGTCGAACCACCCGCCGCACCAGTGCTGCCACCTGCGCCGCCGTTGGCCGTCTGTGACAAGGTCAAGGCACCGCTTGTGCTGCCGCTGACAGCGTTCAAGGCCACGCCATCAACCCCCTTGCCGCCCTTGTCGCCGGTTTGGAGGCCGGCGCCGCCCGCGCCACTCGTCACCGTGCCAGCGACGAAAACCGCCCCACCGTCGCCACTGGCGCCATAGAGTGAAAGCATGCCGCTGCCGCCGCTCGCGCCATCGGCAAAGCTGCTGAAGCCTGCACCACCGCCGATCGCCGCGCCGGTCACGCTGACCGCGCCGTGCGTGGTCACCGCTCGGGCTGTCACGCCGGCGTTGGCGCCTGCAGCGCCTGCTCCCGCTGACGTGGTGGAGCCACCGTTACCCCCGGAGCCGCCAGTCGCGGAAGCCGTCAAGGTTACGGCGCCGATGCCCGAGACGTCTGCGAAGCTGGTGCCGCTGCCGCCCGTGGTCGCCGTGGCGCCGCCGCCGCCCGCGCCTCCCAGGCCGCCGGTTGCCTTGTAGTTGAGCACCAGGCCGCTTGCTGCGGTGTCTGTAAGAACGTGGCGCACCGAGCCCACCCCTGCGACACCGCCACTCTGACCGGCGCCATTGCCAACGCCGCCGTTGCCGCCGGATGCGGTCATGCCATAGGTAGCGATGCCGATCGTGTTGACCGAAACGGCGTTGTCGAGTTGGACCGAGAAGCCATTGCCGCCACCGGCCCCAAGGCTGCCGTCGCCGCCGCGCCCACCGTTCATGTTGAGCGAGGCCGATGCATCGCCGCCACCCGTGCTCGTCGCCGTGATCAGCCCTGACAAGGCATGGCCGCCGTCGCCACCGCGCGAGCCTGCACCGCTGGCGGTACCGCCCACGCCACCGCTGATGCTGGCACTCGCAGATGTCGTGTTCGCGCTGGTATTGGCCGTGGTGATTTGCGCGGTTCCCCAGGCGTCGCCGCCATCGCCACCATTGGCATTTGCACCGGCTCCGGTGCCGCCCGAGGCTCCTGCCATGCCCGCTGTTCCGCCGGTGCCGCCGCTGGACTGCGAGACGGCCACACCGTTGGTTCCGGAATCGGCGTTGACGATGGCGGTCGAAGTGGATTTGCCGCCCTTGCCCCCCGCGCCAGCAGCCCCGCCAGCCAAGGCGCCGGTTCCATTGGCACCGTTGCCGCCGGCACCACCTGCGCCTGCGCGCGACAAGGCCTGGTTGTTGAAGTCATTCGCCGGCGTCGCGGTGGCATCCCAATCGGCCGGCGAGAGGCCCACAGAGCCTGCTGCGCCCGGGCTGGCGCCGTTGGCACCGGCGGCGCCCGCCGTGCCCGAAGTGCTGAGCCCGGCATTGTTCACCGTAACGCCGTAAGCCTGGCCGACCAGGACGGCCAGCAGCAGGGGCGTCAGCGCCTGGACTCGCCTCCATGGCTTTCTCTGGCTGGTTTTGCGGGAAGCTGGCTTGATCTGCATGACGTTCCGATCCACAAAAGAAATGAGTACAAAAGGCGACGGCGTCAGGGAAGAAGCTGCGGCGCGCCCAACTGCTGTGGCGTCGTTTTCTGGTAATGTTTCCAACAACAACGCCATGCCGGAAAATAGCATCGACGCGGCCGGCGCGCATCAAGGCAAGCCCGAGGTGAGATCAACGATCAGTCGCCGATCCGAGGTACATGCGGCTCGTGGTCGGGGTGGGACGCCTCAACCGATGCGCCTTCCGAAGCGCCCAGACCTCGCCGCCACCCCGCGAATGAGGGGGCAACCCAAGCTACCGAGCAACAGACGGCGTAGTCTCGCGCTCCATCCATCCCAGCCAGCGCAGCGCCTGCTCGCGGCTTTCCCCGCACATCATTTCGCTCGGTTGCAACGAGCCGCACACCGCAGGGCGCTCGGGATGTCCAAAAATCTTGCAACGATCGGCCTCGTCGAGCTGGATGCAACGCACGCCGGCCGGCTTTCCGCCGGGCATGCCGGGGATGGGCGAACTGATGGAAGGCGCGATGCAGCAGGCGGCGCAGTGAGAACGGCATTGCATACGGCAGATTGTCTCGTGACTTGTCCACAGGCCCTCGGTAAAATTCAGGGTTTGCCCGCTCAAGCGTTTCGTTAGGCTGCTCATGCTCTTCCCTCAGGATTTTGATGTCATCGTCGTTGGCGGCGGCCACGCCGGCACCGAGGCTGCGCTGGCGGCGGCGCGCATGGGTGTGCGCACGCTGCTGCTGACCCACAACATCGAGACGCTGGGGCAGATGAGCTGCAACCCCTCGATCGGCGGTATCGGCAAGGGCCACTTGGTCAAGGAAGTCGACGCGCTCGGCGGTGCGATGGCGCTGGCCACCGATGAAGCCGGTATCCAATTCCGCATCCTCAATGGCTCCAAAGGGCCGGCCGTTCGGGCGACGCGCGCCCAGGCCGACCGTGTGCTGTACAAGGCGGCGATCCGCCGCATGCTGGAGAACCAGCCGAATCTGTGGCTGTTCCAGCAAGCCGTCGACGACCTGATGATTGAAGGCGATCGCGTGGTCGGCGCGGTCACGCAGATGGGCTTGCAATTCCGCGCCCGCACGGTCGTGCTGACGGCCGGCACCTTTCTTGATGGCCGCATCCATGTCGGCCTGGAAAACTACAGCGCCGGCCGCGCCGGTGATCCGCCGGCGGTTTCACTGTCCGCACGCTTGAAGGAGTTGAAGCTGCCGCAAGGACGGCTCAAGACCGGCACGCCGCCGCGCATTGACGGCCGCACGATTGATTTCTCGAAGTGCGAGGAACAACCCGGCGACCTGGACCCGGTGCCCGTGTTCAGCTTCATGGGTCATGGCATTGCCCATCCGCAGCAACTGCCTTGCTGGATCACGCACACCTCGGCTCGCACCCACGAGATCATCCGCTCGGGTTTTGATCGCAGCCCGATGTTCACCGGCGTGATCGAAGGCGTGGGGCCGCGCTATTGCCCCAGCATCGAAGACAAGGTCAATCGCTTCGCCGACAAGGACTCGCACCAGATCTTCCTGGAACCCGAAGGCCTGACAACGCATGAGTTCTACCCGAACGGGATCTCCACCTCCCTGCCCTTCGACATCCAGCTGGCTGCGGTCCGCTCCATTCCCGGCCTGGAGAACGCGCACATCCTGCGTCCGGGCTATGCCATCGAGTACGACTACTTTGACCCGCGCGAACTGAAGTCGAGCTTCGAGACGCGTGCCATCAACGGCCTGTTCTTCGCGGGCCAGATCAACGGCACGACAGGCTATGAAGAAGCCGCCGCCCAAGGTTTGTTCGCCGGCTTGAACGCAGCGCTGCAGGTGCAAGGCCGCGACAGCTGGCTGCCTGCGCGCGATCAAGCCTATCTCGGCGTACTCGTCGATGACCTGATCACCAAGGGCGTGACCGAACCCTATCGCATGTTCACCAGCCGCGCCGAGTTCCGCCTGCAACTGCGCGAGGACAACGCCGACCTGCGCCTGACAGAAGTTGGCCGCGAAATGGGCTTGGTGGACGATGCGCGTTGGGATGCCTTCAATCGCAAGCGCGATGCTGTTTCACGTGAAACAGAGAAGCTGAAGTCGACTTGGGTACATCCCGGCATCCTGCCGGCGGCCGATGCGGAACGTCTGGTCGGGAAGGCGCTTGAGCGCGAATATCACCTGATTGAGCTGCTGCGCCGTCCCGGCATCACTTTCGATACTTTGGCCGAAGTGGCTTCCATCGCGCGCCCCGAGGCTACTGTTTCACGTGAAACATTGTCCGAAGAGCTCGGTATCAGCATGGCCAATGCCGTGATCGAGCAGCTTGAGATCAGCACCAAGTACGCCGGCTACATCAACAAGCAGGTTGAAGATGTGGCCCGGGCCTCGCACTTCGAGCACCTGCGGCTGCCGGACGAGCTGGACTACAACCAGGTCCAAGCCCTCTCCTTTGAGGTTCGGCAGAAACTCAACAAGCATCGGCCGGAGACATTGGGGCAGGCCTCCCGCATCTCGGGCGTGACCCCGGCCGCCATCTCGCTGCTCCTGGTCCATCTCAAAAAAGGCCGCTTCAAGGGATTCGTCGATGCCGCATGACATGAAGGCCGCGCTGGCCAGCGCCGCCACCGAGCTGGGTCTGGCGCTCAGCGACGCGCAGATCGACAAGCTCCTCGCCTATCTGGATCTGATCCAGAAGTGGAACAAGGTCTACAACCTGACCGCCGTGCGGGATCCTCAGGCCATGCTGATCCAGCATCTGGTGGACAGCCTGAGCCTCATTCCTGCCCTGCACCGACATGCTGCTGGCCAATCGTTGCGGCTGATGGATGTGGGCAGCGGCGGTGGCCTGCCGGGCGTGGTCGTGGCGATTTGCGAGCCAAGCATCGATGTGACTTGCGTGGATGCCGTCGCCAAGAAGGCCACCTTCATCAAGCAAGTGGCCGCGGAACTCGGGCTGGCCAATCTGCATGGCGAGCATTCACGGGTCGAGGGGCTGATGACCGCGCCGTTCGATATGATCACTTCGCGCGCCTTTGCCTCCTTGCTGGACTTCACCACCCTGACCCGCCAGCATCTGAAACCGGGCGCAATCTGGCTGGCCATGAAGGGTCAGCATCCCGCCGAAGAGCTCGCCGCCCTGCCCTCGGATCTCGATGTGTTTCACGTGGAACAACTGCGAGTGCCGGGTCTGGACGCTCAACGCTGTCTCATCTGGATCAAACCTCGGTCTTGAGCCTGCGGTTCGCAGCTACCATCGCTGCCTGATTCAACGAAGAAACCATGGCCAAGATTTTCTGTGTCGCCAATCAAAAAGGCGGCGTCGGCAAGACCACCACCACCGTCAATCTGGCTGCGGGCCTGGCCCAGATCGGGCAGCGGGTCCTCGTCATTGACCTTGACCCTCAGGGCAATGCCACGATGGGTTCAGGCATCGACAAGCGCAAGCTCGAGCTGACCGTCTATGACGTGCTGCTGGAATCGGCTTCGATTCCCGAGGCCAAGGCCCATGCCGAAAAGGCGGGCTATGACGTGCTCGGCGCCAACCGCGAACTGGCCGGCGCCGAGGTCGAGTTGGTCGAGCTGGAGCGTCGCGAGAAGCGCCTCAAGACTGCGATCGGCGCCGTCAGCGCGGACTACGATTTCGTGCTGATCGACTGCCCGCCTTCGCTGTCGATGCTGACCCTCAACGGGCTGTGCTCGGCCCATGGCGTGGTCGTGCCGATGCAGTGCGAGTACTTCGCGCTCGAGGGCCTGTCGGACCTGGTCAACACGATCAAGCAGGTGCACGCCAACTTGAACCCGGAACTGCAGATCATCGGCCTGCTGCGCGTGATGTTCGATCCGCGCATCACCCTGCAGAACCAGGTCAGCGACCAGCTCAAGAGCCACTTCGGCGACAAGGTGTTCGACACGGTCATTCCGCGCAATGTGCGTCTGGCTGAAGCGCCGAGCTACGGGCTGCCCGGCGTCGTCTTCGACCCCGCATCCAAAGGCGCGCAAGCCTTCGTCGACTTCGCTCGCGAGATGGTCGAGCGCGTCAAGACGATGTGACGGACCGCGAGACGCTGGACCGGCTCGCGCGCCGCGCCGAAGAGGTCGGACTCAATGCAAGCACGCCGCCTCAGGAAACCCGTGTCGAAGGCTGGCTGCTGCGTCTCTCGCCCGGCAAGGCCAAGCGCTCGCGCTGCGTCAATGCGCTCGATGAAGGCACGCTGCCGCTGAACGATCTGCTCATGCGCTGCCGCCATGCTTTCGCCAAGGCAGGCCTGCCCTTGATCGTGCGAGTCACGCCGTACTCGCAGCCGGCTGATCTGGATGCCCGCCTGGCGGCCATGGGCTGGTTCGCCTTTGATGCCGCTGATGTGATGGTGCGCGGCACACTCGATGACCTGCCCGAAGCCGCTGCGATCGAAGCCGTCGATGCAGCCCGTTATGCCGAAGTTGTCGGCGAGCTGCGCGGCTCGACCCGGCGCGAGATCGACGCGCATGCCGAGCGTCTCGGCCTCGCACCCGTCAGCTATCAGGGCTTCTTCATGTTCGTTGACGGCCAGCTCGCGGCCTGTGGCCAGATCGTGGTCGATGGCGAGATGGCGGGCCTCTTCGATGTCTTCACCCCGGCCGAGCAGCGGCGACGCGGCCATGCTCGGCGCCTTTGCAGCGCCCTGCTCCAGCAAGCCGCACTGCAGGGGGCGACCTCGGCCTACTTGCAAGTGGGCTCGGACAATGGCTTCGCGCAGAGCCTCTACCGCAGCCTGGGCTTCACTTTCGCCTACCGCTACCACTACCGCAGCGACGACCCGGCCGCCGCAGACTGAAGCAGCTCAGCGCGCCTTCCACACCTTGATCAGCGTGTGCCGGGTGAAGCCCGGCACGAAGTCGTGGACGTGGCTCATGCAGACGTAGCCGAGGCGCTCATACCAATCTGCCGTGCGGTCGGACAGTGTCTCGATCAAGGCATCCACACAGCCTCGTTGCAAGGCTTGCGCTTCGATGCGACGAAGGGTCTCAGTGCCGATGCCGCCGCCGCGCCAGGCTTCATCCACCCAGAGATATCCGATGAAGAGACGACGGAATTCGGTGCGACCCGTCGCCCCGGCAATCAGTCGGCCATCCTCATCATGACGACCGCAGCTGATGGGTCGAGCGTTGCCGCCGGCGGCCTGTGCACGCCCGTATTCGACGACGCCCTGGCTGACCTGCGCGGCCTCTTCAGCGCTCAGGTCCGGCGACCAGTCTTCGCTCAAAGGCCGAGTTCCTCGGCCAAGCCCAGATGCACATTCATGCTCTGCACAGCAGCGCCGCTGGCGCCCTTGCCGAGGTTGTCCAGGCGCGCCATGACCAGCACCTGTGTCTCGCTGCCAAAGACGAACAAGTCCACGCGGTTGGTGTCATTGCAGGCCTGCACATCAAAGCCGCCATCGGCCAATGTGGCTGGATCACGCAAGGGCATCACGCGGATGAAGCGCTCGCCCGCGTAATGCGCGCTCAGCGCTTCATGCAGATGTTCGGGGTGCGTGCCGGCCTTCAGCTGGCTCAGATGCAAGGGCACCGTCACGCCCAGGCCTTTGTAGAAATTGCCAACGATCGGCATGAACACAGGCGCCGTCTTGAGGCCCGTATGAGCCATCATCTCAGGCAGGTGCTTGTGCGCAAGGTTCAGAGCATATGGACGTGGCGACGTAAGCTTGGGCTCACTTTCCATCTCGTATTGCGCGATCATGCTCTTGCCGCCGCCGGAGTAACCAGTGATCGAGGTGGCGCTGATCAGCGCCTCAGGCGCCAGCAATCCGGCGTCGACTAAAGGCCGCACGGCCAGGATGAACGCACTCGCGTGGCAGCCTGGATTGGCAATCCGCTTCGCCGCTCGAATCGCGTCGCGCTGACCCTTGGCCAGTTCGGGCAGCCCGAAGGTCCAGCCCGACACCGTGCGGTGCGCCGTGCTCGCGTCGATCAGGCAGGTGTTGGGGTTCGTGATCATGGCCGCCGCTTCACGCGAGGCCGCGTCGGGCAGGCACAGGAAGGCCACGTCGGCCGCGTTCAGCAGGCGGGCACGCTCAGCCGCGTCCTTGCGCTTGTCGGCGTCGATCCGCAGCACCTCGATGTCTTGGCGCGCGGCCAGGTACTCGTTGATGCGCAGGCCCGTCGTGCCCTCTTGTCCATCTACAAACACCTTGAAGGCCATGCCCGCTACTCCTGCAAAATCCGAAAGATGAACATCGTAAAGCCAACTCGCTCTCTCCTGCTACCGGGCTGGCAGAACTCCGACGCCGAGCACTGGCAAAGCCGCTGGGAAGCAGCGTTAGGTTTCGAACGCGTGGAACAGGCCGACTGGGAGTGGCCTCGCCGCGGCGACTGGATGGCGCGGCTTGACGAGGTGCTGCTGGCCGACGAGCGCCCGACCGTGCTGATCGCGCATTCGCTGGGCTGCCAGCTCGTGGCGAGCTGGGCCGAACATTCACAGCACACGGGCCGCGTGAAAGCGGCGCTGCTGGTGGCGCCGCCAGACCCCGAGCGCGAAGACATGCCGCCGCAGTTGCACAACTGGCGCCCGATCCACCGCGGCCGCTTGCCCTTCCCCGCGCTGGTCGTGATCAGCAGCAACGATCCCTATTGCTCGCCAGAGCGTGCCACCCAGATGGCCGCCGACTGGGGCGCCGAACTCGCCGTGATTGGCGCCCACGGCCACATCAATACCGAATCGGGGCTCGGGGACTGGCCGGAAGGCCAGGAAATGCTGGCCCAGTTGATGCAACGATAATCGCGCCCCTATGGTCACCAAAAAACCCAAAGGCCTGGGCATGGGCCTCGAGGCCCTGCTCGGCCCCAAAGTCAGCGAATCGCCCGAAGCCACACAGGACGGCGAGCCGCGCACGCTCAAGCTCAATCAGATGCAGGCCGGCAAATACCAGCCGCGCACGCGCATGGACGAGGGCTCGCTCTACGAACTGGCCGAGAGCATCAAGGCGCAGGGCATCATGCAGCCGATCCTCGTGCGGCCGATCACACCCACGGGTGGAGTGAGCTACGAGATCATCGCCGGCGAGCGCCGTTTCCGCGCAGCCAAGCTCGCGGGGCTGCGCGAGGTGCCGGTGCTGGTCAAGGCCGTGCCCGACAACGCGGCTGCCGCGATGGCGCTGATCGAGAACATCCAGCGCGAAGATCTCAACCCGCTTGAAGAAGCGCAAGGCCTTCAGCGATTGATCAGCGAGTTCGGGCTGACGCATGAACAAGCGGCACAAGCCGTCGGCCGCTCACGCAGCGCCGCCAGCAATCTGCTGCGTCTGCTGCAACTGGCCGCGCCGGTGCAGAACCTGTTGATGGCCGGCGATATCGACATGGGCCACGCGCGTGCGCTGCTGCCGCTCGATGGTGCGCATCAGATCACGACGGCTACGGAGATCGTTGCAAAGAAGCTTTCGGTGCGCGAGGCGGAGAAGCTCGTGGCACGCAGCGGTGCAGGCCGCCAGACGCCGCTGCTTCGCGTCAAGAACGCGAAGACACGCGACGTGTTGAGACTTGAAGAAGAGCTTTCCGATCTGCTGGCCGCACAGGTCGAGATCCATGTGAAGAAGCGCACCAAGCGCGGTGAGCAAGGCGAACTGACTGTGCAATTCGGTTCGCTCGATGAACTCAACGGCTTGATCGACAAGCTGCGCGGCACACACTAACGCCTAAACGCATTGCCAAGCAAAAAGCCGTGCATCGTTCACGGCTTTTTTGTTGCTGCGCCCCCATTGGCACGCCACATGCATAAGCTCAAACATCGACGCGATGCCCTCGCAATGCGGGGGTGTGCGAGGAGTTGTACGCGAGGGCACATACACGCAGCGCATGATCGGCGTAGCATGATGTCAACGCGGGCAAGGTCTTCGATGTTGTAGGAGCAATGCCCCGCTTTTTGAATGATCTGATTTCCATGCAAGCAGGAAGCTGAACACCAACGTCAAACCTCTCGGAAAGCTCTGATGACGCCTCGCCTTTTCTGATGAAGAAGGGGTGCCATCACAACTTCCCTGGTCTGCCCCATGCGAACAAGCGCAGGGGGTGCGGCCAGGGGTCCAACAGGAGGTCGAGCAATGGACGTGATCAGCAAATTCACTGCGCGCTATGAACGCACGCGAGTCGAGGAGATGTCTCTTGAAGACTATCTCGTCGAGTGCAAGCGCAACCCTCTGGCCTACGCCACCGCCGCCGAGCGAATGCTGCAGGCGATCGGTGAGCCGCAGATGGTCGACACGCGCAACGACACGCGCCTGTCCCGCATATTTGCGAACAAGACGATCAAGATCTATCCCGCCTTCGCCGAGTTCTACGGCATGGAAGAGGCGATCGAGCAGGTCGTCAGCTACTTCCGCCACGCGGCGCAAGGGCTGGAAGAAAAGAAGCAGATCCTCTATCTGCTCGGCCCCGTTGGCGGCGGCAAGAGCTCGATCGCGGAGCGGCTCAAGCAGTTGATGGAACAGGTGCCCTTCTATGCCTTGCAGGGCTCGCCGGTCAACGAATCACCGCTCGGCCTCTTCGATGCAACTGAAGACGGCCCCGTGCTCGAGAGCGAGTTCGGCATCCCGCGCCGCTACCTGAACCGCATCCTGAGTCCCTGGGCGGTCAAGCGCCTCGAAGAGTTTGGTGGCGACATCCGCCGCTTCCGCGTGGTCAAACGCTTCCCCAGCGTGCTCAAGCAGGTGGGCGTGGCCAAGACCGAGCCGGGCGATGAAAACAACCAGGACATCTCGAGCCTCGTCGGCAAGGTCGACATCCGCAAGCTCGAAACGTATGCGCAGGATGATCCTGATGCCTACAGCTATTCAGGCGGCCTGTGCCTGGCCAATCAGGGCTTGCTGGAATTTGTTGAAATGTTCAAGGCGCCGATCAAGGTGCTGCACCCGCTGCTGACGGCCACGCAGGAAGGCAACTACAAAGGCACCGAAGGCTTCGGCGCGATCCCGTTCGACGGCATCGTGCTCGCTCACAGCAATGAGAGCGAATGGAAGACCTTCCGCAACAACAAGAACAACGAGGCTTTCCTCGATCGCATTTACATCGTCAAGGTGCCCTACTGCCTGCGCGTCAGTGAAGAGGTCAAGATCTACGAGAAGCTGGTGCGCGGCTCCTCGCTGGCCTACGCCAAGTGCGCGCCTGGCACGCTCAAGATGATGAGCCAGTTCGCCGTGCTGACGCGTCTGAAGGAGCCTGAGAACTCCTCGCTGTTCTCGAAGATGCAGGTCTACGACGGCGACAACCTCAAGGACACGGACCCACGCGCCAAGAGCTATCAGGAGTACCGCGACTACGCCGGTGTGGATGAGGGTATGAGCGGCGTCTCCACGCGCTTTGCCTACAAGATCATCTCCAAGGTCTTCAACTTCGACAGCGCTGAAGTCGCCGCCAATCCGGTGCATCTGATGTATGTGCTGGAACAGCAGATCGAGCGCGAGCAGTTTCCCGCCGAGGTGGAGCAGAAGTACATCGGCTTCATCAAGGAATCGATGGCGCCGCGCTACGCCGAGTTCATCGGCAAGGAAATCCAGACCGCTTATCTGGAGAGTTACTCCGAGTACGGCCAGAACATCTTCGACCGCTACGTGACCTACGCCGATTACTGGATCCAGGACCAGGAATACCGCGACACCGACACCGGCGAGGTGTTCGACCGCTCGGCATTGAACGCTGAGCTCGAGAAGATCGAGAAGCCAGCCGGCATCAGCAACCCGAAGGATTTCCGCAACGAGATCGTCAACTTCGTGCTGCGCGCGCGCGCCAGCAACGCCGGCAAGAACCCGGCCTGGACGAGCTACGAGAAGCTGCGCACGGTGATCGAGAAGAAGATGTTCTCCAACACCGAGGAGCTGCTGCCCGTCATCAGCTTCAACGCCAAGGCCAGCGCCGACGAGGCCAAGAAGCACGAGGATTTCGTCAACCGCATGGTCGACAAGGGCTACACAGCCAAGCAGGTGCGTCTGCTTTGCGAGTGGTATTTGCGTGTGAGGAAGAGCAGCTGAGGGGTACCGGATGCTCCAACAAATCATCGACCGCAGGCTCTCGGGCAAGAACAAGTCCGTTGGGAACCGAGAGCGTTTTCTGCGCCGGCACAAAGACCAGATCCGCGAGGCTGTGCGCCGCGCCGTGGATGGCCGCGGCATCCGCGACATGGAGCGCGGAGAAGACGTTCACATTCCCAAGAAGGATCTCAACGAGCCCGTCTTCGGGCATGGCGAGGGCGGTGTGCGCGAGGTGGTACGGCCCGGCAATGCCGAGCATCTGAAAGGCGACCGCATTGCCAAGCCGCCCGGCGGCGGCCAGGGCCAGGGCAATGGGCAGGCCAGCGATTCGGGTGAAGGCGAGGACGACTTCGTCTTTCATCTGAGCAAGGAAGAGTTCATGCAGGTCTTCTTCGAGGACCTCGCCTTGCCGAACATGGAGCGCACGCAACTGGCCGAAACACCCGAGTGGAAGAGCCATCGCGCGGGCTTCACCAGCGACGGTACGCCGACCAATCTACATGTGGTGCGCTCCATGCGCGGGGCACTGGGTCGCCGTATCGCGCTGGCGACCGGCAAACGGCGCGAGGTGGTCGAGCTCGAAGAGAAGCTCGAAGCGCTGCAACGGGGCGATCCGAGCGATCATGAGGTTCAGCGCTTGATCCTGGAGACGCAGGCCCATATCCAGCTGCTGCGCGAACGCATCGCCGGCATTCCTTTCCTCGACCCGATCGACCTGCGCTTTCGCAACCGCGTGCGCGTGCCCGTGCCCACAAGCCGCGCCGTGATGTTCTGCCTGATGGATGTTTCGGGCTCGATGGATGAGTCACGCAAAGATCTGGCCAAGCGCTTCTTCATCCTGCTCTATCTGTTCCTGACCCGGCACTACGACAAGATCGACGTCGTCTTCATCCGCCATCACACGCAGGCCCAGGAAGTGGACGAACAGAACTTCTTCCACGCCACCGAGACCGGCGGCACTGTCGTCTCTTCCGCCCTCGTGCTGATGGAAGAGATCATCCGCGCTCGCTACCCGAGCGGCGAATGGAATATCTACGGTGCGCAAGCCAGCGATGGCGACAACTGGCATCACGACAGCGGCCGCTGTCGCGAGTTGCTCTCGCAGCAACTGCTGCCTTTGTGCCGCTACTTCGCCTATGTGCAAGTGGCCGAGGCCGAGCAGAACCTCTGGGAGGAATACACCAAGCTCGGTGAGGAGTGCCGCCACTTCGCGATGCGCAAGGCCGTCGAGGCTTCCGAGATCTACCCCGTCTTCCGCGAGCTGTTCAAGAAGGAGGGCGCACCCGCATGAAGCCGCTCAAACAACGTCCCGCCCAGCCTCTGCCCTCGCCCAGCGACTGGACCTTCGAGTTGATCAACGACTATCACCAGGTCATCCGCGATACGGCCGAGCGCTACGGGCTGGACACCTATCCGAACCAGCTCGAAGTCATCACGGCCGAGCAGATGATGGACGCCTACGCTTCGGTCGGCATGCCGGTGAATTACCGGCATTGGAGCTATGGCAAGGAATTCATCGCCACCGAGCGCAACTACAAGCGCGGCCAGATGGGCTTGGCCTACGAGATCGTCATCAACTCCGACCCCTGCATTGCCTATCTGATGGAAGAAAACACGATGGCCATGCAGGCCTTGGTGATCGCGCATGCCAGCTATGGGCACAACAGCTTCTTCAAGGGCAACTACCTGTTCCGCATGTGGACTGACGCGTCCAGCATCATTGACTATCTGGTCTACGCGAAGAACTTCATCGCCAATTGCGAGGAACGTCACGGTGTCGAGGCGGTCGAGCAGATGCTGGACTCCTGCCATGCGCTGATGAACCACGGCGTCGACCGCTACCGCCGGCCCAGCAAGCTCTCGCTGGCGCAGGAAACGGTGCGGCTGGCTGAGCGCGAAGCCCATGCACAGCGACAGATCAACGATCTCTGGCGCACGCTGCCTCGCAAGGCCGAGACCGAAGACAGCGCCGGCCCCGCAGCGCGACGCTTCCCCGAGGAGCCGCAGGAGAACCTGCTCTATTTCATCGAGAAGAACGCACCGCTGCTGGAGCCGTGGCAACGTGAGGTCGTGCGCATCGTGCGCAAGGTCGCGCAGTACTTTTATCCGCAGCGCCAGACGCAGGTCATGAACGAGGGCTGGGCGACGTTCTGGCACCACCGCCTGCTCAACACCATGTATGACGATGGCTTCCTGAGCGACGGCATGATGATCGAATGGCTCAAGTCGCACACCAATGTCGTCGCGCAGCCGCCGATGCAGAACCTGAACCCCTACGCGCTCGGTTTTGCGATGTATACCGACATCAAGCGCATCTGCGAGAAGCCGACCGAGGAAGACCGGCGCTGGTTCCCTGATCTGGCCGGCAGTGACTGGGAAGTAACGCTCGATCACGCGATGCGCAACTTCAAGGATGAGAGCTTCATCGGCCAATACCTGAGCCCGCGCCTGATGCGCGAGTTCCGCCTCTTCTCCATCCTCGACGATGCCGAGCAATCGGAATACGAGATCTCGGCCATCCACGACGAGGCCGGCTATCACCATGTGCGGCAAGCGCTTTCGCGTCAGTACGATCTGTCCACGCGTGAGCCCAACATCCAGGTCTGGAACGTCAATCTGCGCGGTGATCGATCGCTGACGCTTCGCCATACGCAGCACATGAACCGGCCGTTGCACGACAGCGCGCAAGAGGTTCTCAAGCATGTGGCGCGGCTGTGGGGCTTCGGCGTGCAGTTGGAGAGCGTCAACGACCATGGCGACATGACCCAGCGCTGGCACGTTCCCGCACCGCAGCATTGATTCAGCCGGCCGCTGGTGCGACCATAGCGGCGTCATCACAAAGACGGAGACCGCGATGAGCTACGGTTTCACATTGGTGGTCATCTTGATGATCCTGGCCGTGCTGGGCATGACGCGATGGGATGTGCTGCGCGCCCGCTGGGTCGAGTTGCTGTCGCCGCCGCCGCTGGCCGAGCCCTCGGTGATCGACAAGGCACCCGCAGCGCCGCGCCATCTGCATGACGATCAGCTGAGCCATCAGGCGCCGCAGCCTCGTCCCGCGATCCACCGTTCGGGCCGACGCGGCTAACATGGCCGCATGGCCAATCGACTTTCTCAAATCGCAACCCGCACCGGCGACGACGGCACCACCGGCCTCGGCGATGGCTCGCGCGTGCCCAAGAGCCATCTGCGCATTGCCGCGATGGGCGACGTGGACGAGCTCAACTCGAATATCGGCGTGCTGCTGGCTGAAGAGGCTTTGCCCGAAGATATCCGCGAGCTCCTGATCGTCGTTCAGCACGAGCTCTTCAATCTCGGCGGCGAGCTGTCCATGCCCGGTTACGAACTGCTCAAGATGGACGCCGTCTTGCGCCTGGATGAAGCGTTAGCGCACTACAACGCGGCCCTGCCACGCCTGAAGGAATTCATCCTGCCGGCGGGCACGCGGGCGGCGTCGATTTCGCATGTCTGCCGCACCGTGGCGCGCCGCGCCGAGCGAGCCGTGGTCACGCTGGCCACGGCCGAGACGATCAACGCCGCCCCGCGCCAGTATCTGAATCGCCTCTCCGATCTGCTCTTCGTGCTGGCCCGCGTGCTCAACGTCGGCAACGAGGTTTACTGGAACAGCGAAAGGCTGAAGCGTCAATCGGAGAGCTGAGCGGCGGCAGCGCGCAGGCGCTTCACATAGGCCTGGCGCAGTTCGCTCGGCTCCACGACTTCCACGTCTCCGGCGTGGCGCAGCAAGTCCATCAGCAGTTCCGTGGCATCGACATACGGAACCACCAACTCCCAGCGTCCATCGTCGAGCCAGCGGCTTTGCTGTGCCGGATGCCATTCCTCGCGCGCGACCCACTGCGCCGCATCGGCGCTGAAGATCAGCGTTGCCTGCTGCTCGCGCCCACCCGCAAAGATGCCGTAGCCGCGATCGAGCTCGGCCTCCAGCGTCTTGATCGCCACGGGCTTGGCGCTCTCTTCCAGGACCTCGGCGTCCTCCATTGCGTCTAGCGCAAAGCGCCGGAAGCCTTCACTGCGGTGGCACCAGGCATCCAGGTACCAGCTGTTCCGGTAGTGCACCAGACGCTGCGGTGACACGATCCGTTCACCGGCCTTGCTGGCCCGTGAGCGGTAGTTCAGTTTGAGCCGCCGCCGTTTGACCACCGCACTCCCCACGGTCTCAAAGCATTCTGATGCCGCGCGCCGCTTGGCCGTGCTGATCAGCTTGATGCGCCGTGTCAGCTCTCGTGCCTCGCTCTCATCCACTCCGAGCATGCCGGTGAGCTTGTCGAACATCGGCTGCAGATGGCGCGACAAGGTGCCCTGCTCGTCGAGGCTCGCCAGCATCTGGTGCATGGTCAGCAGCGCGTGCAACTCTTTCTCGTTGAACCACAGGCCCGGCAGCTCATGCTGCTGCCCGCGCCATTGCTGGCCGAAGCGATAGCCGTTGGCGCTGGCGTCGTATTCGATCGGCGCGTTCATGCGATCACGCAGGTATTGCAGGTCGCGCTTGAGCGTGGCGGGCGACACCTCCAAGGCCTCCAGCAGCGTCGCGAAGCTCACGCATTCACGCGTGCGGATCAGGAGCTCGATCTTGTAGAAGCGTTCAGTGCGGTCCATGACAGTCCATGACGGTCCGTGTCGGCAAGAAAAACTCGACCCATTCTAGGTGGATCACGCTATGAGCTACCTGAAAAGCAAACTGTGATCCAGGTCATCAACACGAGGAACCCGACCATGACGCAGATTGCAGCCGTTCAGACGTACGCCAGCACGCATCTCCCGACGCAGGTCGAGTTGGCGCTTCCCGTTGAAACCCGCGCCCGCTTCTCTGCCCATGAGAGCGTGGGCTTCTCGCTGGGCCGCGACTTCGCCGCCCACGGCCTGACCCCGCCCGTCGAGCATCTGTTCGCCAGCTCACCGCTGCGCGAAGGTTGGCAAGCCGGCCGCTCCGCCTTCGGTCGCCGCACCTTGCGTGCCAAGGCTCAAACCCGTTTGTGGCTGATGCTGCGCACCCATGCCTGGCTGCGCGGCCGCAGCTTCGAGGACATCCAGCTCACGCCGCTTTACCTGCAACAGATCGAGGTCAGCCATTGCCCGATCACCCGCACGGCCCTTTCGGCCGAGACGCGCTCGATCGACCGCGTCCGCAACGATGCGGGCTACGCCGCTGGCAATCTGGTGATGATGAGTTCCGCCGCCAACCAGGCCAAGGCTGATCTCGATTTCGCCGCTGCTACCGAGCGCGCACTGAGCGTGGCCCATGGCCCGATCCAGTCGATCGCCGGCCTCGGCCCCGCCGAATGGCAACGCGTGGCCATCCTGACCAGCTATGTGACCGAGCTGCCTCACGCCGTCGCGGCGCAACTGCCCATGACCGTGTTGCCGCCGAACCGTCTGCGGCTTTTCAACCCGATCCAGGCCTTGCAGGCCCTCATCACCCGCCAGCTCGCTGTGCAGGGCTGGAGCCAGCGCCTGGCACGTCTGGAAGCGCTCTTGCCTGGCGAGGCCCTCAAGGCCGACTTCAATCGCTTCCTGCTGGCTCTAGCACCCCGCGTGCTGGCTCTGAAGGAGGAAGACTCAGCACAACAAAGCCGCTGGGCTCTTGAAGACGCCTGGACGCTGCCGCTGGTGCAAAAGCGCTGGGCGAAGTTTGCCTTGCAACTCGATGCTCAACAGGCCGAGGACCTGGTCACGCGCGCCGCCCGATTGCAGCTCGCCACGGTCCATGTGCAGCAGCACGAGAGTCAGGGAGCGACCGAGGGCTGGGCTCTGGAGCGCCGCGGCTTCTGCGGGCCTGTATCGCAGGCCACGGCTTGGCACTGAGCCTTCAGGCTTTTCAGGCCGGCAGTCCCGGCCTGCTGCGCTCCAGCACACCGCCCTGACCTTGCAGGGCGACAAAATAGCCGTGCGACTCGAACCAACTGGCCCAGTTCAGTGCCAACTGCTTGGTCGGCAGCCACGGGCCCGTGCGATCAACCTCAACCCGATTGCCCTTGCGCTCATAAAAAATGACGCGCCACATTCCCGAGGTGGAACTGTTGTCGAGCCTGTTCATGGTTGAGCTTCGGCTTGGGCTGGGTTGAGGAGATCGCTGTTCAGACCAGCGAACGGTTCAGTCGCAATTCCTCGAGACGCGTGCCGCCCACTTCGCTGGTCTTGGTACTGCCAAGCTCGCGCTTGAAGCCCGCCAGTTCAAAGAAACGCAGCGCACGTTCGTTGTGCAGATAGGTCCACAGCGTGACCTTGGTGCAGCCTTCTTCTTGGAGGCCGTCGCGTGCGGCGTCCCACAAGGCCAAGCCCACACCCTTGTCCCAATGGATGGGCTTCGCATAGAGAGCCCAGATCTCACCGGTGGTGGAAGGCGTGCCTTTGTCGCGTGAGCGATCGAAACCCACGAAACCCATCAGCTCACCTTCGACATGGGCCACGATCACCTGCGGCTCGCACAGATCGATGGCTTCACGCCAGAAGGCTTGGCGCTTCTGCACGGAGAGCGCGTCAAGCGTGGCCTTGGGCAGCAGGTCCTTGTAGGCATCCTGCCAGGCTGCAACATGAATTTCGGCGATGGCTTTGGCGTCCCGCAAGGTGGCCGGACGAACCTGAATACTCGACATACTGGAAAACAAATTGAGTTGGAGCGCGAAAGGCGAGATTTTGCTTGGCAAAGCCCCGCCGGCTCCCACTTGACAGCAGAAAATTAATTCACTCTCAGGCCAATGTGGCTTGCCACCTGGCCAGCTTCGTCTCTAGGGATGTACTGAAGAAAATATTCTCAGGCCAAACTCAGTTGCCTGCTGCGATACCAATGATTGGCGTGTGAGCTAACGCACTGTTTCAGCGCAGTCTTGGAAGAGCGTTGCAACTTGGACAACAAGGCATGGTCGACCTGGCAATCGCCCAGCTCGTGCGCATACCGACGCTCAAGATCCCGCTGCATGCGCAAGAGAAGCCGCGCCGTGACGGTGGCGTCCGCCAAGGCCCTGTGAGCGCGCCCTGCAGCGGGCAAATCGAAGAATTGCTGCAAGGAACCGAGCTTGCAGTTCGGTGCTTCAGGGTAGAGGCGGCGTGCCAGCAGCACGGTGCAGGCAAATTCGTGCGCAGGATCGGGATCGCAAGCAGCCAGCGCCAACTCGGCCTGCCAGAAACCCCGATCAAACGAAGCGTTATGCGCGACCAAAGGGCAGCCCTCGGTAAATGCAGCCACCTCGCGCATCACGACGGCCGCCGCGGGCGCTTCCTCCAGCATCTCATTGCTGATCCCGGTCAGGCGCTCGATGAAGGGTGGCACATAGGCGCCGCTGTTCATCAGGCTCTGGTAGCTGTCGACGATCTCACCGTTGCGGACCAGCACGGCTGCGATTTCGGTGGCCCGGCCGCCGCCGCTGCCGTGAAGCATCCCGGTGGTCTCGAAGTCAATGACGGCAATCGTTTCCATCAAGACTCTTCTGCCTTGGGCACCGGGTACTTCAGAGCATTCAAGGCCAGCTTGCGCTCAACAGCCGCGGCCATGTCCACGCCGGTGTGATCGGCGATCTGCAGCAGATACAGCATCACGTCGGCAATCTCTTCGCCCAGATGCGTGTGGCGCTCCGCGTCCTGGCCTATGTTCAGCGATTCCTCGGGCGTCAACCATTGAAAGATTTCCACGAGCTCAGCCGCTTCAACGACCATGGCCATCGCCAGGTTCTTGGGCGTCTGGTAGGGCTGCCAGTCGCGAGCTCTTGCGAATTCACGCAAGCGTTGTTGCAACTCTTCGATATTCATGGCCGGCAGTGTGGCACGGGCAGTGGGAACGAGCCGAAAGCGCAATTCTTGTTGTCTCTCTGTATTCAATGATTCTTCTGTATGAATACATGGTGGTCGTAGTAGAGGCGGCCCGCTTCTGTGGACAAGCCATTTTTAGTCCGTGCGATCAAGCAGTTAGCTTGCCGCGAACCCTGTGTGCGAAGACCGGACTCGGCCGATGCCCAATGCGAACAACTTTGGATTTGCCGCGTCCCCTGTGGACAACTACCTTGTTGCGAGCTTTTTGTCCACAGCTTTGTCCCTTGACAGTCGACATGCCCTTGGTCTGTGCGCTGACACACCTTTAGACTTGCGCCCAGCCACTATCCGCAATCTGCAACAGGTGCGTGCAAATCCGCTTCCCAGCGGTGTTAGTCATCGCTACAGTTCCTGACGCTTAAACCGACCCGATCAACGGGCCCTCTTTCGGAGACAAACCATGAAACGAATCAAGACCACGAAGCTAGCCGTGGCCTCTTTGTGCCTCGCCAGCCTGGCCGCGTTGTCCGGCTGCGGCGGCAGCAACACCGGTGAAACCACGCCAAGCAGCAAGATCAGTGGTCTGCGCGTCTTCGGCGACAGCCTGGCCGACAGCGGCACTTTTGGCTACAAGTTCACCGTGCAGACGACGGGCAACTACATCTTCGCGGAGCGCATTGCGATGGCCTACGGCCAGACGCTCTGCCCGTACTACTCGCCGACTAGCGCTGATTCGTTCGTGCCCAACACCGCCAAGACGGGTTGCACCAGCTATGCGATCGGTGCTGGCGTGGTCAACAGTGCCACCCTGGCCAATCCGACGACCAATCAGAAGGGCATCCTGCTGCAGTTGGCTGCCGCTGGTGCGACGGCTTACGGTCCCACTGAAATGGCCATGATCGATGGCGGCGGCAACGACGCTGCCAATCTGGTGGGTGCTTTCCTGGCGGCGCAGCAAGGCAGCACGGCCAGCCTGTTCGCTATCTTCGGCAGCACGCTGACGCCGACGCAACTGGGCGCCATCAATCCGGCCAACGCAGCGACCGTCGTGACCGCTGGCGGCCAGTACATGACCACGCTGGCTGACAACCTCTACGCCTCGATCACGGCCAACGTGCTCAACAAGGGCGGCAAGTACGTGGTGATCGCCAACATCCCGGACATCACCTTGACCCCGCGCTTCCAGCTGGTGTTGAAGTCGATCGGTGCGAGCCAGGGCGCGGCCACGCAGCAGCAGCTGCAAGGCGTGTTCCAGGGTTGGATCTCGGCCTTCAACGCCGAGATTGCCGCCAAGGCAGCGGGCGACGCTCGCGTGGCCGTGATCGACATCTATTCGAACTTCCAGGACGAAGTGGCGAACCCCGCAACGTACGCGCTGACCAATGTGACGACGCCGGCCTGCCCTGCAGTCGGTGTGGGCAGCGATGGCTTGCCGGTCTACGACTTCCCGACCTGCACGGCCACGACCGCTGCAGCGGGTTGGCAGAGCTATCTGTTCTCCGACGGCTTCCACCCAACGCCGTTTGGCCATCAGCTCGCTTCGCAGCTGATCTCGCGCACGCTTGCCCAGAAGGGCTGGCTGTAACCGGCCGCCACACCAGGAGACATCCATCATGAAAACAAAGTACTTCGGCCTGGCCGCTCTGACCTTCGCAGCCCTCTTCGCTGGTAGCGCGCAAGCGCAATCGGCGGGCACGTTCACCCTGCGCGCCGGCGGCAGCACGATCATCCCCGACGTGACCAGCGGCAACCTGAGCGCACCGAGCCTGCCCAACACCCGTGTCGACATCAAGAGTGCCTCGCAGTTCTCGGGCGGCATCACCTATATGTGGACCGATAACATCGCCATCGATCTGCCGCTGGGGCTTCCGTTCAAGCACAAGGTGGTCGGTGCGGGTTCGATCGAAGGCGTGGGCACTCTGGCCACCGTCAAGGCGCTGCCGATCACGCTGCTCGTGCAGTACCGCCTTGGCGCGGCGCAAGACCGCGTGCGCCCGTATGTGGGTCTGGGCGGTACCTACGCCAAGTTCTTCGATTCCAAGGGCACCGAAGCGCTGAACGCGCTGACCGGCGGCACGCCGTCCAACCCGACCGTGATGAACATGAAGAACAAGTTCGGTTCAGTGGTTGAACTGGGCGTGGTCACCCGCGTCTGGGGCAACTGGTCGGTCGATCTGGCGGTCAACAAGACCTTCCTGAAGACCACCGGCAGCCTGAGCACGGGTCAGACGATCGAGACCAAGCTGAACCCGACCGCTGTCCAACTGGGCCTGGGCTACACCTTCTGAGATTGCGATCTCGGAAAGCAAAAGGGAGCCGGTGGCTCCCTTTTTAATTGCGCTTCCGCGACTCAATCGATGCCGACAATCTTGTGCATCTGGATGGACAAGCGCCACTGCGGATGCGCCATGCAATAGGCAATCGCCTCGCGTGTGTGTTGGGCTTTGAGCACGCTGTCCATCGGCTGCAGGAAGAAGTTCTCGAAGTCCAGATCCGCAAAACGCTCGGGGCGTGCCAAGGCTTGCGGATACACGAGCTTCAGCTCATGGCCTTTCGTCAGCACGAGCTTGGCATCCGCCTTGGGGCTCATGCAGATCCAATCCAGCCCTTTGGGCGCCGGCTGCGTGCCATTGGTTTCCACGGCCACCTCGAAGCCGCGCGCATGCAAAGCGTCGATGGCGGCTTCATCCAGCTGAAGCAGCGGCTCGCCGCCCGTGCAGACCACATAAGGCCGGCCTGGATTGCCGGCAGGCCAGAACGAAGCGACGGCATCGGCCAGCGCCTCGGCGGTCGCGAACTTGCCACCGTTCTGCCCATCGGTGCCGACGAACTGCGTGTCGCAGAAATTGCAGACCGCGGCGGCGCGATCCTGCTCGCGGCCGCTCCATAGATTGCAGCCCGCAAAGCGGCAGAACACCGCCGCGCGGCCCGCTTGCGCACCCTCGCCCTGCAGCGTGTAGAACATTTCCTTCACGGCGTACATGTCAGCCCCTCATCTCATGGGTACATGAGCAGATCTCCCACGGGGATGCAGCCCGGCTAGGGGCGGCCCGGCGCTCGGTCTGCGTCATACCGGAATCAACTCTTCCAAACGGGATCCGAACACGATCGATCCGCTGCCGCGCGTCTCATACATGTCCACACGATCGATCTGCGGCAGCGCCGCCGCGCCCTTGCTCAGCACCCAGGCAGCGAGGCTTGCGGTATCGCCATCAGGCAAGTCGGCGATCTCATAAAGCGGGCGATGGTCGATCGCCTTGAAGATCGGATCGAACAAGGTCTTCACGTCGCCGAAGTCGACGGTCCAGCCCATCACCGCATCGAGCGGCGCGCTCAGGTGCAGGCGCAAGGTGTAGGTGTGACCATGAATGCCACGCAGCAGATGGTCGTCCGGTGCGCGCTTGAGCTGGATGGCGCTGTCGAGCGTCATCTCTTTCCAGATGCGGTAATTGCGGCCATCGAAATTGGCGCCGCAGGAACCGGTCTCGTAGACGGTGACCCAGGAAAGCTCGGGCAAGAGCGGCTTGAGCTTGTCCCAGAGCCACGAGGAAATCACCTCGCTCGTCGGATTCCCCAGGCCTTCGATGCCGTTCAGGCATTGGAAATTCAACAGCATGTGAAACGGCGCCCAGACCTCGTCGAGATGGTCATAGTCGACACTCAGGTCACGCTCGCCCAAGTCCTGGTTGGCATGCAGGATCACTTCAAAACCGTGGCCGTGCATGCGGCCGCACTTGTGGCCGGCCGGCACGTTGGGCAACTGATGCGCTGCCTGAAAGCGGTAGCGGCGCCAGACATGGGCCTGGCCCGAGGCGTCGAGATCCACGCCCGAATGCGCTGTGCTCTGGATGCCGACCTGCTGGATGCCGGGCACGCCGAACTCGTTCTCCAGACGGCCGCGGATCCAGCGCGCGATGTTCTCGTCGGTCGGCTGTTCCAACTGTTCGTTCAGCAGTGCGTGATCGAGCGGCTCGATGCAAGCCTGCAAGCGGCGGCGCAGCTCTTCCACTTCCGCGCCCGGAAACGGCGCCCAGCCCTCAGGGAGCGCTGCGCGCACCGTGGCGAAATAGCTGTGCCCATGCAGACCGCGGCTGCGATGTCCTTCGGGCAAGGCGGGGATGCGGCAGGCGGACTCAAAGCCGCAGGAGGCGGTGTGCAGGACTTGGCTCATAAGGGCGCTATTGTCGCGTAGGTGCTAACCCTTGGTTCAAGCGGGGCGCTGCTCGCGCCAGGCCGGGCTCACTTGTCGCCGGCCGTGTCCTGCAAGAGGGTCTGCATCAAGGAGAAAAAGCGGTCGTAGAAAGATCCTGCCGGGATCGTCTCCGAGGCCACCTTGACCATCGAATCCTGTTGCGAGGACATCGGCACCGAGATCGAGCCGATCGCGCTGACGCCAATGCTGGTCGAATTGCTGCTGCGCTTGATCACATAACGGTCTTGTTGCGCTGACACATAGGCGGTTGCCAGATCGCCGCCCTTGCCGTCACTGACGCAGACGACGTTGAACGTGATCTCCACATGCACCTCGCCCTCGGGCTGAAAGCGCTTGACGGCATTGACCAGGCCCTTCTGCTGGGGTGAAGAGATCACGTAGCCCTGGCTGAGCAGCGCGCGGCGCGCCGCCTCGCAGGCATCGATCACATTCGCATCGAAGAGGCGCGAGAAGGTTTCGTCGGGCTTGAACTGTTCGTTCAGGTAGACCTGATCGACGCGCTTTTGCGCCAGCGAGGGCGTGTCACAGGCGCTCAATCCCCCTGCCAGCAACAGGGCGAGCACAGACGGCAAGAACGGTCGCGGCAGGCAGGAAAGGGGCAAAAGCGGCTTTTTCATGGATTTCGACATTATCCCGTGTCGCCTGAATGCCCCCTGAAGAGCGGACATGGCTTTTGGAAGGACCCCTCGGCTGGGCCAGAATCTCGACACTTCAGATATTCCGAGCCTCATGCCAACGCATCACCTCAGCCGACTGTTGACGGCACTGACCCTCGCCGCCGTTTTCAGCGCGCACGCCGACGAGGCCCAGCCCCTCGACAAGCTGCCTTACACGCCGAGCCTCGACACCAGCGCGATGGATCGCAGCGTCGACCCCTGCGAAGACCTCTACCGCTTCGCCTGTGGCAACTGGAACAAGAACAACCCGATCCCGGCCGATCAGCCGCGCTGGTCCGTCTACGCCAAGATGGCCAACGAGAACCAGCGCTACCTGTGGGGCACGCTCAACAAGCTCGCGGCCGGTGGGGCTGAGCGCAGCGCCAACCAGGCCTTGATGGGCGACTACTTCGCGGCATGCATGGACCAGCAGGCTGCAGACAGCCAGGGACTGGCGCCGCTGCGTCCGCTGCTGAACCGCATTGACGGCCTGCAGAGCAAACAGGATCTGCCCGCCCTGATCGCCGCCTTGCAAACGGCCACGGGCAGCAGCCGCTTCTTCTTCGGCTTCAGTTCGGGCCAGGATTTCAAGGATTCCAGCAAGCTGATCGCCTTCGCTGGCGCTGGCGGCCTGAGTCTGCCCGAGCGCGACTACTACCTGCGCGGCGATGCCAAATCCGTGAAGCTGCGCGAGCAGTTCCTCGCGCATGTGGAGCAGATGTTCATGGCCCTGGGCGAAAGCCCGGCCGAAGCGGCCCAATCCGCAAAGGTCGTGCTGTCGACGGAGACCGCGCTGGCTCGCGCATCGCTCGCGCCGGTCGACCGCCGCGACCCCTACAAGATCGCCCACGCCTTCGACGCCAGGACCCTGCAGGCGCTCACGCCGGGCTTTGACTGGGCGGCCTATCGCCGAGCGCTCGGTGTCCCCGCCGATCTGAACGACTACAACGTGACCGAGCCGGCCTTCTTCAAGGCCTTGAACGCGCGCCTGGCGCAAATGACGCTGCCGCAGATCCGCACCTATTTGCGCTGGCAACTGGCCAGCACGCAGGCGCCCTTGCTGAGCCAGGATCTGGCCACGCTGAACTTCAACTTCTTCGGCAAGACCCTGCTCGGCACACCCGCGCAGAAGCCGCGCTGGAAGCGCTGCGTGCAGCTGATCGACGCGCAGATGGGTGAAGCGCTCGGAGAAGAATTCGTGCGCGAGAACTTCAGCCCCGCGCTGAAGGAGAAGACGCAGCAGATGACCCGCGAGATCGAGACCGAGATGGGCATGAGCATCGATCGCCTGAGCTGGATGAGCGCCGAGACCAAGGTGCGCGCCCGCGAAAAATTGCATGCGATCGTCAACAAGATCGGCTATCCCGATCGCTGGCGCGACTACAGCGCGCTCAAAGTCTCGCGCAACGATTTCGTCGGCAACGTCCAGCGCGGCAACACCTTCGAGATGCAGCGCCAGCTCGCCAAGATCGGCAAGCCGCTGGAGCGCGGCGAGTGGAACATGACGCCGCAGACCGTCAACGCGTACTACGACGCGCAGATGAACGACATCAACTTCCCCGCGGCCGTCCTTCAGCCGCCGCTCTACGACGACAAGCTCGACGATGCGCCCAGCTACGGCAACACCGGCGGCACGATCGGCCATGAACTGACCCACGGCTTTGACGACGAAGGCCGCCAGTTCGATGCCCAGGGCAACCTCAAGAACTGGTGGACGCCCGCCGACGGCAAGGCCTTCGAGCAGCGCGCCGCCTGTGTGGTCAAGCAATACGGCGGCTACACGGTCGTGGACGACATCAAGATCAACAGCCGCCTTACCCTGGGTGAAGACCTCGCTGATCTGGGCGGCCTGATCCTGGCTTACTCTGCCTGGAAGGCCCATGTGGCCAACATGACGCTCGACACGCGCGACGGCCTCACACCCGAGCAGCGCTTCTTTGTGGGCTTCGCGCAATGGGATTGCGGCGACAAACGGCCCGAATATGCGCGCGTGCATGCACGCACCGACCCCCATTCACCCAGCGCCTACCGCATCAACGGTGTGGTGGTGAACATGCCCGCGTTCCAGAAGGCCTTTGCCTGCAGGCCGGGTTCCAAGATGAGCAAGCCGGACGACAAGCGCTGCAAGGTCTGGTGACACCAGGAGAAGCAAGATGAAAATCGATCCCTATCTCTTCTACAACGGCCGCTGCGAAGAGGCGATCAACTTCTACAAGTCCGCGCTCGGCGCGGAGGTGCAGATGATGATGCGCAACAGCGACAGCCCGCAGCCGCCACCACCGGGCATGCTGCCGCCGGGCAGCGAGAACAAGATCATGCATGCCTCGCTGCTGATAGGCGGCGCGCTGATCATGATGTCTGACGGCGACTGCAAGGGAGAAGCCACCTTCAAGGGGTTCTCCGTCTCGCTCGATTGCGACGACGAGCCCGAGGCGCAGCGCGCCTTCAATGCGCTGGCCAACGGCGGGAACATCGTCATGCCGCTGAGCAAGACCTTCTGGGCCCCGCTCTTCGGCATGGTGGTGGACAAGTTCGGGGTCCACTGGATGGTGGGCAAATCCGCGCCACAGTGATCTGAGGGGTGCGAGCCATGCGGCGCAGCTAATATCCTCGCGTGGCCTCGCTAACCCGTTGGATCAGCGTCATTGTCTGCAGCAGCGCCTTGCTGAGCGCCTGCGAACGCGCCGGTGCGCCCGACAAGGCCATTGACGCGGCCTGGCACCGCAAGGCGCTGATGGATGGCGTGTTGTCGCATTGGGTGACTGTGGCGCCGAGGCCCTCGGGGCTATTCAGAACGCAGGTCAATCGGGCATGGGTCCCGACGCCGGCCGACCAGCCGCAGCTCGAACTCACGATGCAGGGCCGGCTGGTCTATTCGATGATCATCGGCTACGAGATCTCGAAGGACCGCCGTTACCTGGATGCCGCCGCGCATGGCGCCGATTTCCTGCTCGAGCATTTCCACGATCCGCTGCAAGGCGGTTTCTTCAATGTGGTGGCCGAAGACGGGCGCGTGGTCGCCGATCGCAAGCGTTCCTATGGCCAAGCCGCAGCGCTGCTGGCCCTGGCGCAGATGGCGCGCGTCACCGGCGAGAAACGCTACAAGACGGCCGCCCTCGCCGCCTGGCAAGAGATCGCGCAAGGGCTGCTCGATGTGCACGGCGGCCTGGTCGAGGTGACCACGCGCGATTTCAAGCCCGAGTCTCCCGAGCGTACCCAGAACCCGGTCATGCACATGTTCGAGGCTCTGCTCGCCTTGGTCGAAGCGACCGACGACCCGCAAGCCCGCGCCGCCGCGCGCTCGATGGGCGACTTCGTGATCAACAAGCTGATGCAGGGCCTGCCCGATGGCAGCGCACGCATTCCTGAGTGGTACGACAGCGACTGGAAGCCCCTGCCCACGCGTGAGAAGGGCGGCTACATCGATGTCGGCCATCAGTTTGAATGGGTGCATCTGCTGCAAAGCGCTACACGGCTCAGCATCTCGCCGATCTACGCGGCGGTGTCCGACCGCTTGTTGCAATACGCGCTGCAGAACGGTTACGACGAGATTGATGGCGGTGCCTTCAACCGCATCTATCCCGACGGGGCCGTGGAGCGCGACAAAGGCTATTGGGAACAGGCCGAATGCCTGCACGCCTTGATTGCCGCGGCCTCCAGCAGCGAGCGCCGCGAACTCTGGCGCCGCTATGACCAGACGCTCGGCCTGATCCGCAGGCAGCTGATCGACAACAAGAACGGCGGTTGGTACAGCGCGGTCTGCAAGAACGCTGACTGCACGGATGATCAGCCTGAGCCGTATCACATGACGAGCTTGCATCGCGCGGCTTTGCAGGCCGCCGGGCCCTGACCCGCTACTTGCCGATGCAGAAACGGCTGAAGATTTCGCCGAGCAGTTCGTCGGCCGAGAATGCGCCGGTGATCTCGCCCAGCGCGTCGTGCGCGAGGCGCAGCTCTTCGGCCAGCAGATCGAGCGCCGGCGGGCTTTGCGTGGCGACATAGCGGGCCTGAGCCAGATGCGAGCGCGTGCGTTGCAAGGCATGCACGTGGCGCTCACGCGCGATGAACAAGCCCTCGGGTACGGCGTGCCAGCCCGCCAACTCCAGCAGCCGCTGGCGCAGCTCGTTCAAACCGGCGCCTGACTTGGCTGACAGCGTGAGCGCGCCTTCGGGCAACTTCGCCTCCCGCACCGCGTCTGACTTGTTGAAGACTTGCAAGATCCGTTCGGGCGCCACGGTGCCCAGGCGTGCATTGATGCGGCGGTCTTCGGCTTCGTAGTCCGCATCGCCGACACGCGTGAGGTCGTGCAGGAACAGCAGCACATCGGCATCGGCGATCGCATCCCAGCTGCGCGAGACGCCAATGCGTTCGACCTCATCAACGCTGTCTCGCAAGCCTGCCGTATCGCTGATGTGCAGTGGCACGCCTTCGATCTGGATGGTCTGGCTGACCTTGTCGCGTGTGGTGCCGGCGATCGGCGTGACGATGGCCAGCTCGGCGCCGGCCAGCAGATTGAGCAGGCTGCTCTTGCCCACGTTGGGCTGACCGGCGAGCACGACCTTGATGCCTTCGCGCAGCAGGGCACCTTGGCGCGTGCGGTCCAGCACTGCGTCGAGCTGCGCCGTCAGCCTGGCGAGCTGGCCCAGGGCATCGGCTTGTTGAAGAAAGTCGATTTCCTCTTCGGGAAAGTCGAGCGTCGCCTCGACCAGCATGCGCAGCTTGATCAAGGCATCTCGCAGCACGCCCACTTCGGCGGACAAGGCACCGGAGAGTGCGCGGCCGGCGCTGCGCGCAGCGGCCTCGGTGCTCGCGTCAATCAGATCGGCCACGGCCTCGGCCTGGGCCAGGTCGAGCTTCCCGTTCAAGAAGGCGCGTTGGGTGAATTCGCCCGGTTCGGCCAGGCGCAATCCCAGTTCGACACCGGCTTCCAGACATCGTGCCAGCAGCAGTTGCAAGACGACGGGGCCACCGTGAGCCTGCAGCTCGAGCACATGCTCGCCGGTATACGAATGCGGAGCGGGGAAATGCAAGGCCAGGCCGTGATCGATGGCTTGGCCCCGTGCATCCAGGAACGGCAGGTAATGAGCCTCGCGCGCGCGCAACGGGCGGCCGCAGATGGCGTCGATGATGGGAGTTAGCGGAACTCGCGCGGAGACGCGCACGATGCCAACGGCGCCACGCCCGGGAGCGGTGGCAATGGCGGCGATGGGATCAGAATGGCGCGACAGCATCGACGGATTCTAGGCACGTCGATGCTGTCGGCTCTGTTGCACTCCCTACTGCGCTCCCTAAAGCGCTCCCCCACCGGCTCTTGTTCTCAACTGTTTGGCGCGGGGGAGGCTGAGACCGCGGCTCTCGTGAGCCTTGGACCGAGCCGTTTCGCCTACCGGGGCCGTGAAGCCCAGGCGGTGAATCTTCTGCCCCGCATTCACGGATTAAAGACCTTTGCCGGCCAAGAAAAAAGCCCTCAGTCGCGGGGACTTGAGGGCTTGATCGTGAACTCCGGACGGCGCGCTTTAGTTTTGCACGCCCATCTTCTTGTTGATCAACCATTGCTGGGCGATCGAGAGGATGTTGTTGGTCAGCCAGTACAGCACCAGGCCGGATGGGAAGACGAAGAACATGACGCTGAAAGCCAGCGGCATGAACCACATCATCTTGGCCTGCACAGGATCCGGTGACTTGGGGTTCAGCGCCACCTGCAGCAAGCTCGATGCGGTCAGGATCAGCGGCAGGATGAAGTATGGGTCACGCTGCGAGAGGTCGGTGATCCAACCCAGCCACGGCGCGCCGCGCATTTCCACCGAAGACAGCAGCACCCAGTACAGACCCATGAAGAAAGGCATCTGCAGGAAGATCGGCAGGCAGCTGCCGATCGGGTTGATCTTCTCTTCGCGGTAGATGCGCATCATCTCCTGCTGCTTCTCCTGCGGCTTGTCCTTGAAGCGCTCGTTCAGGGCCTGGATGCGCGGGCCGACGGCCTTCATCTTGGCCATCGAGCGGTAGGCGCTGGCATTGAGCCAGAAGAAGGCCATCTTCAGCAGCACGACCAGGCCGATGATGGCCCAGCCCCAGTTGCCGATCCACTGGTGCAGGTGATCGAGCAGCCAGAACAGCGGCTGCGACAGCACCTTGAAGATGCCGTAGTCCTTGACCAGTTGCAGGCCAGGGGTCAATGCGGCGAGCTTGTTTTCTTCTTGCGGTCCGATGAAGAGCTTGTCGTCTTGCGACTCGGTGGCGCCTGGCGCCAGCTGCGGCAGGGTGAACAACATGCCGACCTGAAACTGCTTCGACTGGCTGTCTGGCACGGGCGTCACGTAGAACTCGCGTTGCGCATTGCCGGCCGGCAACCAGGCGCTGGCGAAATAGTGCTGGATCATCGCGACCCAGCCGTTGTCCGCCGTCGGGTCGATGTCAGCCTTCTTGCCCTTGGCCAGATCCTCGAACTTGACCGTGTGGAAGCCGGCTTTTTCGTTGTAGACCGCCGGCCCTGTGAACGAGCTGGGCGCCATCTTGGGGCCGCTCTTGATCAGCTCGCCATCGCGCACCAGCTGCACATAGAGCTGCGGCGTGACTGGCGCAGCGCCGACGTTGACGACCTCATGCTTGACGCCGACCACGTATTCGCCGCGCGTGAACGTGAACGTCTTGACCAGCTTGACACCGCCGACTTCAGGCGACTCCAGCTTGACGACCAACTGGTTCTCGCCGTCTTTCAGTGTGCGGTCGCCGGGCACCAGGGTCATCACGGTGTTGTGACCAGGCACGGTCGCCTTGCCGTTGCTGTCGAGCAGGCCCGATTGCGCCTCATAGGAGCGCGCCGCATCGAGCAGCACGATCGGCTCTTTCTGAACGTCGGGCTTCTTCTTCAGGCCCACCATTTCTTGCAGCGAATCCAGCACGTCGGGCTCGGGAGCGCTCAGGTACTTCAGCAGCTCGACGCGCGTGACGCTGCCGCCCCGCGTGCTCAGGGTGACGTTCATCACGTCGGTGTGAATGACGACCGACTCAGCGGCAACCGCTTGCGAAGCCGCGGGCGAAGCAGCAGATGCCACGGCCGCTGTTCCAGCTGTTGCAGCGGGCACGCCACTGGCGCTGGAGGCCGGCGCAGTTCCGGCGGTCGTCTCGGCGTGAGGCGCAGCCCGCAGGAACAAGGAGTCGTGGCCGTTGTACTTCTGCCAGCCGTCCCACAGCAGGACCAGCGACATGGTGAACACCACCCACAGGACGGTGCGTCGAATATCAGTCATGAGGAGGTTTTGGGTTTGGAATTGGAAGGGCACGCCTTGACGATCCCCAGACGGGTGAACAAGGCGGGCGGATTGTCGGGCACAGGATCATGGCCACCGCAGCTGAACGGATTGCAACGCAACACGCGCGCGGCGGCGAGATAACTGCCTGCCCCAGCGCCATGGCGCTGCAGGGCCTGCATGGCGTAGTTGGAGCAGCTGGGCGAGTAGCGGCAGACGTTGCCGATCCAATGGCTGAACAGCAATTGGTAGGCGCGCACCAGCTTGAGCAAGAGCCACTGCATGCTGTGCGCTCCTTCAGGCCTTGCCGCTGCGGCTGATGAGGCGGGTCATCAACTGACCGAGCTCATCGCGAACGGCAGTGCGCAGCGCTTCGGACGAGGCGCTGGGGTACTGCTTGCGATCGAAAGGCGCGCGCAGGCGAACCACCCACAAGCCGGCAGCCAGTTCCGCATCACCTGAGAAGGCGGCACGGATCTGGCGCTTGAGCAGATTGCGGGTGACGGCGCGCTTGGCATGGCGCTTGGGCACGATGGCCCCCAGCCAGCAGCCTTCCAGAGGCGTTTCGTCCACAAGTCTGTGGGGCACCTGTGAGTCATCTGTGGATAACTCTGTCTGGGCTGTGGGCAACTCTGCCGGCGGCTCCAAGCGCAGATGCTTGGGCTTGAGCGGAACGCTCGGCCGATCGGCCAAGTGATGCACGGCAAAGTGGGGGCTGCGCAGGCGGCTGGGGCGACCCAGCACGCGTTCAAAATCGGCCGATCGCACGATGCGGCCGATCACGTCGGTCAAATCCCGGGGGATTAGACAGCCAGGCGCTTGCGGCCCTTGGCGCGACGAGCCGCGATGACGGCACGGCCGCCACGGGTTTTCATGCGGACCAGGAAGCCATGGGTGCGGGCGCGGCGGGTCTTGGAAGCTTGGTAAGTGCGTTTCATTTTGAATAGTCCTCTCGAGGTGCTCTGTAAAAGCCCTGAACCACCGGGAGGAGGCATCAGGACAAAGACGCATCGAGGAGTCGCAACTCCGCAGTCTTTTCAGATCTGGAAGTCGCTATTGGGTACCCGGCGTCCGGAGAACCTAGAATTACACCACAGTTTTTTAGCTGGATCAACACAGGCGGGGACAAGCGCTTCAGTGCAGCCTGGATTTCCCCGCGGTCATTAGCACAAAAAAATCTGTGGATAACCACCTTTTTGGTGGCCCGGAATCCGTAGAATCCGACCGCTCCAAGAACAAGTTTTCCACAATGAGCGCAGATCTCTGGCAACGTGGCTGCGAACGGCTGGCTGCGGAGCTTCCCGAGCAGCAATTCAACACCTGGATTCGCCCCCTGCCTCCGGCTACGGTGGCCGAAGGCGTTGGCGAAGCCCTGGTGATTTCGCTGCGCGTGCCCAACCGTTTCAAGCTCGACTGGATCCGCAATCAGTATGCGGGCCGCATCGAAACCATCCTGAGCGAGCTGGCCGGCAAGCCCGCCAAGCTCGAGCTGGCCCTGGCTGCGCGCGATGGGCCGGGCGCCGTGGCTCAGCCGCTGCCAGCCCATCGCCCGATCGCCGTCGGCCAGGTGCTGCACAACGGGCTCAAGCCGGTTACCGCGCATGAGCCCGTGCAGACGATGCTGAACGGGGCACCGGCCATTCACATCCCGGCCCATCAGGCGCCCAACAACCTGCCGCCGAGCGCCAGCCGCCACCGCATCAACAGCGCGCTGACCTTTGACACGCTGGTCCCCGGCCGTGCCAACCAGATGGCGCGCACCGCCGCCCTGCATGTGGCCGGCGCGCCCGGTGCCATGTACAACCCGCTGTTCATCTACGGCGGCGTGGGCCTGGGCAAGACGCACTTGATCCACGCGGTGGGCAATGCCCTGCTGGCCGACAAGCCCGATGCACGCGTGCTCTATCTGCATGCCGAGCAGTTCATCTCCGATGTGGTCAAGAACTACCAGCGCAAGACCTTTGATGAGTTGAAGGCCAAGTACCACTCGCTCGATCTGCTGCTGATCGACGATGTGCAGTTCTTCGCCGGCAAGGACCGCACGCAGGAGGAGTTCTTCAACGCCTTCGAGGCTCTGCTGGCCAAGCGCGCGCACATCATCATGACCAGCGACACCTACCCCAAGGGCCTGGTCGACATCGATGAACGCCTGACCAGCCGCTTCGACGCCGGCCTGACCGTCGCTATCGAGCCGCCCGAGCTCGAGATGCGCGTGGCCATCCTGATCAAGAAGGCCGATGCCGAGAACGCGCCCATGCCCGAGGACGTGGCCTTCTTCATCGCCAAGAACGTGCGCGCAAACGTGCGCGAGCTCGAAGGCGCGCTGCGCAAGGTGCTGGCCTACAGCCGCTTCAGCCACAAGGAAATCAACATCCAGCTGGCGCGCGAAGCCCTCAAAGACCTGCTCTCGATCCAGAACCGCCAGATCTCCGTGGAAAACATCCAGAAGACCGTGGCTGACTTCTACAAGATCAAGGTCGCCGACATGTACAGCAAGAAGCGCCCGGCCAGCATCGCCCGGCCGCGGCAGATTGCCATGTACCTGGCCAAGGAACTCACGCAAAAGAGCCTGCCCGAGATCGGCGAGCTGTTTGGCGGCCGCGACCACACCACCGTTTTGCACGCTGTGCGCAAGATCGGCGGCGAGCGCCAGAAGAACACCGAACTGAACCAGCAGCTGCATGTGCTGGAGCAAACGCTCAAGGGCTGATGCTCAAGGGCTAGTGAAGAGGCCGACAACCCTTGGGTTAAGCCTCAGGGAAATCCCCTCATATCTGGGTGAAAATGCGCGTTGTTGCTCACCCCACAGAACTCTGCGACGAAAGAGGTAGACATGATCGTCTTGAAAGCCACCCAGGATCAGGTGCTTGGCGCGCTGCAAGCCGTCGCCGGCATCGTTGAACGGCGCCACACGCTGCCGATCCTGGCCAATGTGCTGATCCGCAAGAACGGCCCCTCGCTGGAGCTGACCACCAGCGACCTCGAAATCCAGGTCCGCACCACGGCGGAGCTCGGCGGCGATGCTGGCAGCTTTTCCACCACGGTGGGCGCGCGCAAGCTGATCGACATCCTGCGCTCCATGCCGTCGGATCAATCGGTCAGCCTGACGACCAACCAGAACAAGCTGATCCTGCAAGGCGGCAAGAGCCGCTTCACCCTGCAGACGCTGCCGTCCGACGACTTCCCGCTCGTGCAGGAAGCCGCTGATTTCGGTCCGGCCTTCAGCGTGCCGCAGAAGACGCTCAAGCACCTGATCAACCAGGTGCACTTCGCGATGGCGGTGCACGACATCCGCTACTACCTGAACGGCATCCTGTTCGTCGCCGAAGGCAAGAGCCTGACGCTCGTCGCGACCGACGGCCACCGCCTGGCTCTCGCGCAAGCGCAGCTCGAATCCGAGATCCCCAAGCAGGAAGTCATCCTGCCGCGCAAGACCGTGCTTGAGCTGATGCGCCTGCTCAAGGATGGCAAGGGCGAGGAAGAAGCGCCGATCGAACTGCGCTTTGCCGGCAACCAGGCCAAGTTCAGCTTCAGCGGCATGGAGTTCGTGACCAAGCTGGTCGAGGGCAAGTTCCCCGACTACAACCGCGTCATCCCCAAGAACCACAAGTTCAACGTCACGCTGGGCCGCGCGCCGTTGCTGGCTTCGCTGCAACGCGCCGCCATCCTGACCAGCGAGAAGTTCAAGGCCGTGCGCCTGTCCTTCGAGCCGGGCCTGCTGTCGATCGCGTCGAGCAATGCCGAACAGGAAGAAGCCAAGGAAGAGCTCGAGATCGATTACGGCGGTGACCTGATCGAAACCGGCTTCAACGTGACCTACCTGATGGACGCGCTGCAGAACATGAGCCAGGACATGGTCTCCATCGACCTCAACGACAGCAGCGCCAGCGCGCTGATCACCATCCCCGAGCAAACCGGCTTCAAGTACGTCGTGATGCCGATGCGAATCTGACAGACCTGACGAGTCAACCCAGCGGGCCTCGGCCCGCTTCAGTGTTTTAAGAGCGGCGTATCCAGATGCGGCCGCAGCGAGAAAGTGCCCCGATGAGCGAGTCCAATACCCCCGATAGCCCAGCCAACCTGCCCGAGCAGCCCGCCCCTGACACCAGTTATGGCGAAGGCAGCATCCAGATCCTGGAAGGTCTGGAAGCCGTGCGCAAGCGCCCCGGCATGTACATCGGCGACACCTCCGACGGCACCGGCCTGCACCACCTCGTCTTCGAAGTGGTGGACAACTCCATCGACGAAGCGCTGGCCGGCTACTGCGACGACATCATCGTCACCATCCACACCGACAACAGCGTCAGCGTCATCGACAACGGCCGTGGCATCCCCACTGGCGTCAAGATGGACGACAAGCACGAGCCCAAGCGCTCGGCCGCTGAGATCGCGCTGACCGAGCTGCACGCCGGCGGCAAGTTCAACCAGAACAGCTACAAGGTCTCGGGCGGCCTGCACGGCGTGGGCGTGTCCTGCGTGAACGCGCTCTCCAAGACGTTGCGTTTGACCGTGCGCCGTGACGGCAAGGTCCACGTGCTCGAATTCAGCCGCGGCTTCGTGCAGAACCGCCTGATCGAAAACGTCGACGGCTTTGAAGTCTCGCCGATGAAGGTCATCGACGAGACCGACAAGCGCGGCACCGAAGTCCACTTCCTGCCCGATACCGACATCTTCAAAGAGAACAGCGATTTCCACTACGAAATCCTCAGCAAGCGCCTGCGCGAACTGAGCTTCCTGAACAACGGCGTGCGCATCCGCCTGGTCGACGAGCGCACCGCCAAGGAAGACGACTTCTCCGGCGCCGGCGGCGTCAAGGGCTTTGTCGAGTTCATCAACAAGGGCAAGACCAGCCTCAACCCCAATGTGTTCTACGCCGCAGGCGAGCGCCCGGCCGAAACCTACGGCGGCATCCCCGGCACGCACATCGGCGTTGAAGTCGCGATGCAGTGGAACAGCGGCTACAACGAGCAAGTCCTCTGCTTCACCAACAACATCCCGCAGCGTGACGGGGGCACCCACCTGACCGGCCTGCGCGCCGCGATGACCCGCGTCATCAACAAGTACATCGAAGAAAACGAGTTTGCCAAGAAGGCCAAGGTCGAAGTCACCGGCGACGACATGCGCGAAGGCCTGTGCTGCGTGCTGAGCGTCAAGGTGCCGGAGCCCAAGTTCAGCTCGCAGACCAAAGACAAGCTCGTTTCCAGCGAAGTGCGCGCCCCGGTGGAAGACATCGTCAGCCGCCTGCTGACCGACTATCTGCTTGAGAACCCCGCCGACGCCCGCATCATCTGCGGCAAGATCGTCGAAGCCGCCCGCGCGCGTGAAGCCGCCCGCAAGGCGCGTGAGATGACTCGCCGCAAGGGCGTGCTCGACGGCCTCGGCCTGCCCGGCAAGCTGGCCGACTGCCAGGAAAAAGATCCCGCCATGTGCGAGATCTACATCGTCGAGGGCGACTCCGCCGGCGGCTCCGCCAAGCAGGGCCGCGACCGGAAGTTCCAGGCCATCCTGCCCCTGCGCGGCAAGATCCTGAATGTCGAGAAAGCCCGCTACGAGAAGCTGCTCACCTCGAACGAAATCCTCACCTTGATCACGGCGTTAGGCACCGGCATCGGCCGCGGCGCCGGCGGTGATGATTTCAACCCCGACAAGCTCCGCTACCACCGCATCATCATCATGACCGATGCTGACGTTGACGGCGCCCACATCCGCACCCTGCTGCTGACCTTCTTCTACCGCCAGATGCCCGAGCTCTGCGAGCGCGGCCACATCTACATCGCGCAGCCGCCGCTGTACAAGGTCAAGGTCGGCAAGCACGAGCAATACCTGAAGGATGCGCCCGAGCTCGATGCCTTCCTGCTCAAGGTCGCGCTGCAAGACGCGAAGCTGCACACCGGCGTGGGCGATACCGTCATGAGCGGTGAAGCCCTGCAAGCGCTGGCCAGCCAGTACGTGCTGGCCGAAAGTGTGATCAGCCGCCTCTCCAACTGGATGGACTTTGAAGCCCTGCGCGTGCTCTCCGCCGGCCTCGCCATCAACCTCGACACCAAGGAAGACGCCGAAGCCGCCGCGGCAGCCATGCAAGGCGCGCTGCACGACGCCACGGTCACCAGCGAAGTCGATCCGCGCACCGACAAGCTCCTGCTGCGCATCAGCCGCAAGCACCATGGCAACACGCGCTCCAGCATCATCAACGCTGACTTCGTTCACGGCGCCGATTACGAAGTGCTCGCCACCACCGGCCAGACCTTCAAGGGCCTGATCGGCGAGGACGCCGTGGTCAAGAAGGGCGAGGGCGAGAAGGCCAAGGAGATGAAGGTCCCCGACTTCCGCGCCGCGATGGCCTGGCTCATGCAGCAAGCCGAAAACTCCGTCGGCCGCCAGCGCTACAAGGGCCTGGGCGAGATGAACCCCGAGCAGCTCTGGGAAACCACGATGGACCCGACCGTCCGGCGCCTGCTGCGCGTGCAGATCGACGATGCGATCGAAGCCGACCGCGTGTTCACGATGCTGATGGGCGACGAGGTCGAGCCGCGTCGGGAGTTTATTGAGACGAATGCGTTGAGGGCGGCGAATATCGACGTTTAAGGATCCTGAAACGGGTCGACCTGCCAAATTCGGCCGGCTTTCACACGCCAATCCGGAAATCTCCGCAAATCCCTTTTGAATCAATGGTTTGCTATCGCCTTAGCTAAGTCTGTGGACTGGATTACAGGTTGTAATTCCTGAGCAGTGTTTATCACACGCGAATCCGGAAACACAACGAAAATTCAAATAAATCAAGCACTTGCAATCACACGCCGATGAAGCATTGGGTCGCTGACGCACTGCGAAGCTTGGACGAAAGCCTCGCGCCTATTCCGCATGAGGCGAATGATCTAGATTGGAAAGCGCGTCTCTCTGACAACAAGGACCGCCTTGCCGAACACCTCATGGCGTTCGCTAACCAACCTAACGGCGGGATCTTGGTATTTGGTATCAATGACGATGGCGAGCCCATCGGCATAGACGCCGAAGAAACGACCCGCATCGTCAGCTCCCTTGGCAACCTCGGCCGCGACGCCATTGAGCCTGCGCTGGCGCTTGATCATGCCGTCGTAAGCTACCGCGACAGCGTTCCGCTCTTGTTGGTGCGCATCCCGGAGCATGCGGTCAAGCCGGCCCACCGGCGAGGCAAGTCGGTAGAAGAAGCTTGGATTCGGTCCGGCGGCACCACGCGAAAGGCATCGCGCCAAGAGATAGGTTCGCTGATGCTCAATAGTGCCTCACCTCGCTGGGAAGAACTGAGAGCTTCGCCCTTGCTCAAGCTCGACGAGGTAACGCAACTGCTGGACTTGGAAGCCATCGCCACGTTGCTGCAGCGCCCCTTGCCGGACGATATTGACAACCTCGCCAAATGGCTGGTCGACGAAGGCATCACAGTACTTGATGGTCGTGGCCACTACATCACGAATTTCGGCGCCATCGCCGCTGCTCGCAAGCTTGATGACTTTCCGTCGCTGGAACGCAAGCGCATCCGTGTTGTGCGATATCGGGGTGCGAACAAGGTCGACACCATTGACGAGCTGCCAGGCCAGCGTGGGTACGCCGTTGGTTTCGAGGGCCTGATTGGCCATCTCCGTCGTGTGTTGCCTCACTCGGAGGTGATCAAGCAGTCGCTGCGTACCGAGGTCACCGTGTACCCCGAGATCGCACTTCGTGAGCTGATCGCCAATGCCCTGATCCATCAGGATTTCAGCGTCACCGGCGCCGGTCCGATGGTGGACATCTACAGCGATCGGATTACCGTCACCAATCCCGGGAGCCTGCTGCCAGGCAAGAAGCCTGATCGCCTGATTGGTGCTACGCCCGAATCACGCAACGAAAAACTGGCCTCTTCGTTCCGCCGCTTCCGCATCTGTGAAGAGCGTGGCACCGGATTCCAAAAAATCGTCAATGAAATTGAGCTCTTTGGTCTGCCGCCTTTGCTCATCGCACCGCAAGGCAACGCTTTCAGCGTCACGATCAGCGCGCCGCGCAAATTCGCCGATATGGCGTCCCAGGAACGCATCGAAGCTTGTTATCAGCATGCTGTGCTGCACTATCTCTCCAGCCAGCCCCTCACAAACACGTCCTTGCGCGCTAGGTTCAAGCTGCACGATAAGCAGCGCAATCTGATCACGAACCTGATTGGTGATGCAGTCGCGGCCGGTCGCATCAAGCGCAAGGATGCCAGCAGCGGCAACAAATTCGCCGAATACATCCCCTACTGGGCCTGAACAGCATTAGCGGACTCAGGCCAACGCAAACATCCGCATTCGCTTCAAGATCCAAGCCAGCAGCTCATCGGCCGCCGCACCCAGCGGCCGGCCATGCTTGACGAGCAAGCGCGCCTGCGTGCCGCGGAACAGCGGATGCTCGATCGGCACGACGGCCAATTCCCCCGCATCAAGCTCCCGACGCGCCGCGAACTCGCCGATCAGCGTCACGAAGCGGCCTTCGCTAACGATGCGTTTCAGCGCCGTCAGCGAATTCGTCACCAGCGTCGGCCGGATCTCGATGTTCTCGGCAAAGGCGAGCATCTCGATCGCCTTGCCGATGCCGAAAGCCGAAGGCATCAGCGCAAGCGGATGTTCGAGCAGATCGCCTACGCTCGCCGGGCCGCCGCGCAGCGCCAGTGGATGCTCGGGATGGACCAGCAGCACCACCGGCTGCGCTGAGCTCGCCCGCCATTCGACGTTATCGTGCGGCGGCGGGTTGTAGGCCAGGCCGATGTGGGCACGCGCCTCGGCAATGCTCGATACCAGCTCCTCGATGGAGAGCATATCGATGGCCACTTCGAGCAACGGGTACCGCGCGCAGAACTCGGCCAGCACTTCCTTGACCAGCACGTCGACATAACCCTCGCTGATCGCCAGGCGAACCTGGCCATGCTGCAGGCCCTTGATCGCCTGCAGCCGCTCGTGCAGATGCTCCTGGTGCGAGCGGTAGCCGCGCCAGAACTCAAGCAGATGCGTGGCTGCCTCGGTCGGCTTGACGCCGCGGGCCTCGCGCTCGAACAGCCGCGTGTCGAGCTCCTCCTCCAACAGCCGGATCTGCCGTGTGATCACTGAAGGCGCGGTGTTCAGGCTGTCCGCCGCCCCGCGGATCGAGCCCTGTGCATAGACCTCGCGGAAGTAGCGCAGCCGCTGCTGGTTGATCTCTCGCATCGTCGTCTCGTTTCTAGCGTTGCTCTCAAGGCAACGAACTATGAGTTTAGTTGCTCTTGTTCGTTTTCCTCTATGAAACGACCATCCTGCTAACGACAACGTCAGATGACAACGACAGCAAGGAGCCCCACCATGAACGCCTCGCCAACATCCCGCCGCAGCTTCCTCAGTGCCAGTGCCCTCGGTGCCGTCACCAGCCTCGGCTTGCTTTCGGGCACGGCGCGCGCTGCAGCGTCAGCCCTGAGCGGATCGCCCGCCCCATTCGGCCCGCTGCGCCAGATCGATGCCGGCTTGCTGATCATCGGCTACGCGGAACTGGGTCCGGCGGATGGGCCGGTCGTCGTTTTGCTGCATGGCTGGCCGTATGACATCCACAGCTTCATCGAGGTCGCGCCACAACTGGCCCGCGCCGGGTATCGCGTCATCGTGCCGCATCTGCGCGGCCACGGCAGCACGCGCTTCCTGTCGAGCGACACCTTCCGCAACGGGCAGCCGTCGGCGGTTGCGCTCGACATCATTGCCCTGCTCGATGCGCTGAAGATTCCCAAGGCCGTGTTCGCCGGCTTCGATTGGGGCGCCCGCACGGCCGCGATCATTGCCGCGCTGTGGCCCGAGCGCTGCGAGGCGCTGGTGTCCGTCAGCGGCTACCTGATCGGCAACCGCGAGGTGATCAAGAACACGGCGCTGCCGCCCGAGGCCGAGTTCGCCTGGTGGTACCAGTTCTATTTCGCGACCGAACATGGCCGCGCCGGCTACGAGAAGAACCGCCACGACTTCGCCAAGCTCATCTGGCGCACCGCCTCGCCAAAGTGGAACTTCGACGACGCCACCTTCGAGCGCAGCGCCGCCTCGCTCAACAACCCGGACCACGTGGACATCGTCATCCACAACTACCGCTGGCGCCAAAGCCTCGCCGACGGCGAGCGCCGCTACGACGCGCTCGAACAGCGCCTGGCCGCCGGCCCGCAGATCAGCGTGCCGACGATCGTGCTTGAGGGCGACGCCAACGGCGCGCCGCACTTCAACAACGATGCCCCGTTCCGCAAGAAGTTCACCGGCAAGTACGACTACCGCGTGATCACCGGCGGCGTCGGGCACAACCTGCCGCAGGAGGCGCCGGGGGCGTTTGCTCAGGCGGTGCTGGATGTGGTCAGGCTCTGAGTCTCCTCGCTCAAATCCTTCGCAGTTTTATTGACGACTCTCGTCGACGGGCTCACTCGCGGCCGCCAGAAAGAGATTGTTCCCAAAATTGCTTCATTTGAAGCAAAATAGGCTTCATGTCACTTGCCCATCACCTGCTTGGCCAGACGCGCTCTGCCGTGCTGAGCGCCCTGCTTCTGCACCCGGAATCCTCGCTGCACGTGCGCGAACTGGCGCGCCTGACCAAGGCTTCCGCCGGATCGCTGCATCGCGAGCTACGGCTGCTGGCTGAGCTGGGCCTGCTGAATCGACAAGAGATCGGCCGCCAAGTTCACTACAGCGCGAATACTGACAGCCCGGTGTTCGAGGAGTTGGCGGGGTTGCTGCGCAAGACAGCGGGCGTGGCGGACCAGGTCCGCGACGCGCTGTCGAACTTGGGCCGCAAGGTGCAACTGGCCTTCATCTATGGCTCCGTCGCTGCGGGCACTGAAAAGCCAGGCAGCGACGTGGATTTGATGACCTTGGGCTCGGCGAAATTTGCTGACCTTGCGTTGGCGCTGGCGCCCTTGCATGAGAGCTTGCGCCGCGAAGTGAACCCCACCAACATGCGTCCCCAGGACTTTGCGCGCAGGCTCTCAGAGGGTGATGGCTTTGCTCGCTCGGTGATGGCCGGCCGGCGCCTCTGGCTGATCGGGGACGAAGATGACCTTGGAAAACTTGTTGCGCATCGGAAAGCTGAGGCCGCATGAAGCAACGCCAGTTGAGATTCAACGGCTGCTTGCGGCCGTAAAACGCAATCTGGCCGACGCGACCTCGACCAGCATCAGCGACGAAACGCGTTTCGATGCGGCCTACAAGGCCGTCATGCAATGCGCGTTGACGGCCATGATGGCCGGCGGCTTTCGGCCCTCAAGCAGCGAGCCCGGGCACCACGCGACCCTGATTCAATCACTGCCGCTGACCTTGGGCGTCCGGAACGAAGTCTGGATCGTGCTGGACGCCCTGCGCCGCAAGCGCAACGCAAATGACTACACGGGCGATGTCGTCACGCCCGACATGGTTGAGGAATGCATCAAGCAGGCGCGCGCCTTGCTGACTCGCTTGAAGAAGGATCTGGTTGCGAAGCATCCGGATCTATTGGCCTAGGCATGGCACGCCCTGGAGCCTCGTGCCGTCCTTCACAGCCCGCTAAGTCATGGCATTACGATCGCCGCACCGCCGATCTCCAGGGACTTGCCGTGAACGCTCTGTTCTCCCAGATCCAAATCGCCAGCTACGCTCCCGGCCTGATCATGCAGGAGCATTCGCATCTGCACGCCAGCCTGACCCTGGTCCTGTCCGGGCGCTACGAAGAGCAGATTCGCGGCCGCAGCGAACTGGCGGAGAACGGTTCGCTGCTCGTCTACGCGCCTGAGGAGCCGCACGCGCAGCGCTTCGGCGCGGCGGCCGTTCGCAAGATCGTGTTGACGCCGACGCCCGAAGCCATCGGCCGCCTCGAAGAGACCATTCGCCTCAACCAGGCGCCGGCGGTTCGGTCGCGGTCTTTGGCCGATTTAGGGCGGCGCATGGCGCAGGAGCTTCAGACGGCCGACGATTTTTCTGCGTTGGTGCTGTGCGGCCTGTCGCATGAGTTGATCGGCTTGAGCTCGCGGGAGCGAACCGGCAGAGGCGGCGCCCTGCCGCGCAAGCTGCGCCTCGCAATGGAATTCATCCGCGAACAGTCGCAGCAAGCGTTCGCACTCGAGGCTGTGGCCGCAGCCATCGGTTGCGATGCGGGCGAGCTGGCTCGAACCTTCCGTATTCACCTGGGCACGACACCGGGCGAGTACCACCGGCGCATGCGCGTTGATCGCGCCGTCAGCCTGCTTGACGATTCGCGCCATTCGCTGGCGGACATCGCCATGACTTGCGGCTTCAGCGATCAACCGCACATGACCCGTGCGTTCAAGGCGCAGCTCGGCATCACGCCAGGGCTGTATCGCCGCAGAGGCGCCACAAGATCGCCCTGAATCGTGCGCCTGCGCAGCGTTCAAAACGCCGCCTGCGTTCAAGACCGCGCCAGACGGCGCAGGTACAAACGCGCATCTTCCACGTCGAGTCCGATATGAAGCCGCTGAACCTGATCCGATCCCTGCTGGTGGCCAGTGCCACGGTCATGGCGCTGGGCGCACAAGCCGCGCCTGCGTACGACGCCGCCGCCTGGCAGGCCGACTACAGCCAGCTCAAGAAAATCATGGAGAAGGACTACGCCAACCTCGCGTGGTTCGCCTCGCCGGAAGGCGGTGTTGACCTGCCGGCGCTGGACCGGAAGACCTTGCAAGCGTTGCGTGCGGCCGGCAATGATGAGGAGGCCCGGCGCGTGATAGCGGCGTTCGTCGCATCGTTCAAGGGCGGGCATTTCTCGGTGTCGCCGGCCCTCGCCAAGGCGGCTGTCGCCCCGAAGCCCGTCGCGCCCAAGCCCTTCGATGCGGCGGACACCACGGGCGTCTGCGCCGGCCTCGGCTTCCTGCCCAACAACCATGTCGCGTTCTCACTGCCGCTGGAGACGCTGCCCAATTTTCAGCTGCTGTCGGACGGACTGAGCTCGGTCTACCGCGCGGGAGTCGCGACGGCCTCGGATGGCCGGAAGATCGGCGTCATCCGCATCCAGAATTTCCGGCTCAAATCGTTCCCGGCTACCTGCACCATCGCCTTGAAGGAACTCAGGGACAAGGGCGCCAAGATCGATGCGCAGACCCTCGATGACACGGCCGACGACAAGTGGACGATGGCCCTGTCAGATGAAATCAAGGTGCTGAAGGCGGCCGGTATCTCGGCGCTCTTGATCGACATCGGCGACAACTCCGGCGGTGACGACCACGGTGACCAGTACGCACGCCTGCTGACCGGGCGGCCGGTACGCTCCGCGCGCCTGTTGGTGACCGCGAACGCCGGTGGCAAGGCCTATGCCGACGAGCAAGTGGCGAGCCTCGATGAAGTGATCTCGAAGTCCCCGCCACCGCCCAAGGAGGCGCTGGACGCGCTGACCCAGGCGCGAGACTTCTTCGTGAAGGTCGGCGAAGCGAGCAAGACACCCTGCGATCTGTCGTGGGTCTGGAAAGAGCAGCGGCCTTGGGCAAACCAGGGTTGCAAGCGGCTGGTCGATGCCGGCTATGCAGGCGGTTATGCCGCAACGCTGCCGCAAGGCGCTTTTGGCGACCAGAACATTGCATATCACTTGTCCCTGGCTTCAAGCTTCGACGAGTTCTGGGGCCTCTGGACGGGGCCGCTGTATGTGCTCACCGACGGCCGGACCTACTCCTCAGCGGAGATGTTCGCGGCCGTCGTCCAGGACAACCGCATCGGCAAGACCGTCGGCGCGACCACCGGTGGCGACGGTTGCGGCTTCATGAGCGCCGACATCCGCCAGACCCTGCCGCACTCGGGCCTGAGCTTGCGCATCCCCAACTGCGTCCGCCTGCGGGCCGACGGCAGCAATGAGGTCACCGGCATCGCTCCCGATATCCCGGTCTTGGCCACCGAAGGAGAAGACGGGCGTCAGCGGGGTGAGCGCTTGATCGAAGCGGTCTCCTCGGACAACAGGCCGCGTTGACGGGCGGCGGCCCCGCTCGCCAGCATGTGCATAGCGAACCGAAAGTCTCAACGTCAAATCAGCGCTGCTGAAGCAGCAGTTCTACAGCCCTGTTGATATGGCCAGACAGTTCAGGCGTGTTATCCATCTGAGCCACCACATGGTCGACCATGCGGAAGAAGCCGGGATCGGCCATCAGGGATTCGCCAAACTCGGCTAACAGCGCATGCTCGATGAAAAGGCGAAGCACCTTGGTACGCCGGAAGGCGTCGTCCGGATCCAGGGCCTGGACGCGGCTGGCCAGCACCTGAGACAGATCTCTGGGCTGGGCTCGTGGCGCATTGACTGTCTCGCCGCCACGCGCGGAGCCCGCAGTTCCCGCCGCACGGCCATCACGGACCGGGCTTCTCAGCAGGCGGGCGAGCGCGCTGGACGGATCAATCGATGTCATGGGCGAAGCTCAAACGCCGAACATCAATGTGGGTTGCCACCAGGCTGATAGTTCGCCAGCAGCACGTGCATCTGGTCTTCTGACTCGGCTGGTGCGCCTGCAGCTCGGCTTGACGGTGCCAGTGGAGGGGCCTCACCCCGCAATCGCGCGATCTGAGCCAGAACCAGCTCGATATCGCGGTTCATCGGCGGATTGCTCTGATTGAGCGCCATGCCCTTCTGGAAGCAAACAATCGCCGCGTCCAGCGCCTCCTGTCCCAGGGCCGAGAAGCCCAGCACGAACTGCCGCAGCGGATCGTCTTCAGGCAATGCCAGCAACGGCTGCCAAGTCACCAAGGCCATGGCCAGTCGATCGGACGAGAACTGCAACAGCCCCAGTTGATACCGCGCGATGGACATGTTCGGCGATAGCAGAACTGCATTGGCAAAGGCCAGTTCTGCTTCTTGAACGAGCCCGGCCTGCGCGTATTCAGTTCCGATCAGGAAGTGCGGAAGACCTGACTGCGGCTGCTCCTGACTGGCCTGCGTGAAGCAAGCCAGAGCGGCTTGCGTTTGGTTGGCGCGACTGGCCGAGAGACCTTCGGTGATCAGGCGATCGAACGAGCTTTGCATAGAGAACCCAAGAAGCGGAGTGGCACGCGCGAGGAGCGCGGCGGAGCAGCGAGCCTGCGCGTTCCAGTGTATCCAGCGCCTGCTCGCAAAGTTTAGTCCGCCGCTTTCAAAGGCTTCAAAACCAGTGTTTACCCGCAATTGATGCTTGACCGCTAAACAAGTTCCGCCAAGTCCGGATGAGATGTGCAGATGCTGTCGAGGGCTCGGATGTGCGAGCCGGCTGCGAACAGCACGAGCGCACAACACGAGGGATTCATACATCATGGTGGCAATCGTCAGCGGCAACAGCCTAGGCCTGAGCTTGAGCTCGTTGGCTACTCTGGGCAAGAACGGCACCTTTGGCAATGCGAGCCTGGGCCGCAACGGGGAGCAGGCCTATGTGAATGTTGCCACTGGCAATCTTGTCTTGCAGGATGTGGATGCGCGGCTAATGGGGACGGGGCCGGATGCGGTCGCTCTGCGCACCTACAACAGTCAAGGCCTCCAGAACGACGACAACGGAGACAACTGGGCCCCGGGCGTTTACAGCCAACAGGTGCAACTGAGTGGCGCGCCCTACACGGCCGGCAGTACGCTGACACGCACAGATGCGGATGGCGCCACCGCCATCTATACATGGGACGGCGACCGAGGCCTGTATGTGAGCACTGACGGTTCGGGTGCTTACGACACCTTGGCCTATAGTCCATATGCGTGCGCGTGGACTGACGGCGACACAGGCGTCGTCGAACTCTATGACGCCACCGGGCGATTGATTGAGCGCACCGACGTGCAGAGTAATACCCTGAGCTACTGGTACAACACCAGCGGCCTGCTTTCGAGCATGCTCGATAACAATGGCGAGACGCTCTATTACGACTACACGGGCAACCAGCTGACGGGGCTGCGCACCGTTACCGCAGATGGCTCAACACTGTCTGCCATCAGCTATAGCTACGACACGTCTGGGCGGCTGTCCCGCGTGACGGTGGATCTCACACCGGCGGACAAAACGGACGCGAAGGTCTTCACGACCGACTACACCTATGGGACGGTGAACTCCGTCTCGGTGCTGGCCAGCATCAAGCAGTCGGATGGCACGGGCCTGAGCTTTACCTACGCCAATGTTGTAGATCCGCAGACCGGAGGTAGCCGATGCGTTGTGTCGTCGATCACGGACGGCCTCGGACAAGTGACGACGTTCACCTACTCCGCGAACAGCACACAGGTGACTGATCCGCTGGGCTTCCAGACCAGTTACGGCTACGACTCGGCGAGGCAACTCACCAGCGTCACTGGGCCTAGCGTAAACGGCCAGGTTTCAAGCACCGGATTCGTCTACAACGAGAACGGCGATCTGATCCAGACCGTGGATGCCCTGGGGCATGTCGTCGACATGGCGTATGACGCCAATGGCAACCAAACCCTGCAGCGCGATGCGGCAGGCAACACCATCACTCGCAGATTTGATGAGTTCAATCGGCTGATGGCGGAAACCGTGTACGCGGTGCCCGATGCGGATGGTGCAGGAGGCGCTCAGCCAAGCGCACCATCCACCACCCGCTATGTCTATGACGACTCGGGTTTGGGGATGCTGCGTTTCATGATCAGCCCGGATGGGCGCGTCACGGAATATCGTTACGATTGGGGTAAGCGAGTTGCGGCCATTGAATATCCAGGGACTGCTTATGTTGATGGCGATGACTATGGCGGTTCCTCGTATGTGCCTGGAGGCCCTACCAATCCTGGCGGCAATTTCTCCGCCCTTGCTCGTCCGCTAGGCGGCGGCGACCCGGCCCCAATTCCGGGACCGAACGAGGGCAACGATCCGATCCTTGGCGAAATCGCGGTGCCCACCGAGGAAGGCATGCAGGGCTGGCTCAGCGAGCAAGATCTGTCGGTGACCAAGCGTACGGATTTTCAGTACGACTTGCGCGGACAACTGGTGCGCTCAACGAGCTATGCGACGGTCGACCCTGATGGCGACGGATCTTCGACCGGCCAGCAAGTCATTACGCAATTCGTTTACGACGCCTCGGGGTTGTTGCTCAAGACCATCGTCGGCACGGATGGCGAAACCGACTACACCTATGACGGCCTGGGGCGCGTGCTGACCACAGTCGACGCACAGCATCACACGACGATCAACACCTACGACGATCTGGGCAATCGCAATACGGTGACGCTGGACAACGGCTTGTCGACGATCAGCAGTTACGACAAGGCGGGCCGTCTGACCAGCGTGCAACAGACAGCGCCGGGCAACGTCGATCTCGGCATCACAAGCTACTTCTACGACAACGACGATCGACTGCGCATGGTGCAGGACCCGACGGGCGCTCGCCAGTGGTTCCTGCATGACGAGATGGGGCGCAAGACTGCTGACATTGACGCCCAGGGACACGTCGTCGAATACAAGTACGACCTCGATGGCCAGCTGACTCAGACGACACGCTATTCGCAGCCCATTTCAGATCAGCAACTCAACACGCTGTTTCAGAACTTCGTTCTTAATCGCGAAGGGACCGACGGCGACGACGTTCTCTTGATTTCCAGCGGTGGCGCGAAAACCGTGGTTACAGGGGCCGGGAACGACCAAGTCGTTCTTCCCAACATTGGGCCTCTTACTGCGCTTATTGCGATCCAGGATTTCACGCTGGGAGCGGACAAGCTCAACGTTCGTGCGATTCTTCAGGGCATTGGTTATGTCGGGACTGACCCCTTTGCAGATGGCATCTTCAAGATTACCGACAAGCCCGCGTCAGGGGTTCTGATATCTGTTGATCCGGATGGTGCGGCTGGCCCCAAAAGCGCCTATTTTGGAGGAGTCCTCCTCCTTGGCCTGACTGCCGCCGCCTTGGTTCCGTCGCGTGACTTCACATGGGCGCCCCCTCCAACGGACATCAAGCTGAGCGACGTCCGCCCCCCCAGCAGCTCACTCGATATCAACACCTGGAATCTTTACGACACAGCGGGTCGCTTGACCAAGACGGTTGATGCCCTCGGCTACGTGACCGAGACGCTCTACGACGGCGCCTCGCGCGTCACCGACGTCATCCGCTACGCCCACCCGATCAACCTCACCGCGTTTACCGCGTCGCCCACTGCCACCAACGCCACGCCCATTGCCGACACTGCGGGTGATCGTCACACACGCAACTTCTACGATGAGGACGGCCTGCTCCGCGCCACGCTCGATGCCGAGGGCTATCTCACCGAGATGAACTACGACGCGGCGGGCCAGTTGAGCTCACGTGTGAGCTACGCGACCCAAGTGCCCGCGGCACTGCGCAGCTCGGCCACGCTGGACGCGCTGCGGCCAGCCGGCGCAGCAGATGACGTTCGCGAACAGTATGTGCTCAACAACCTGGGCAAAGTCGCAGGAGAGATCGATGGCGAGGGCTATCTCACCGAGTATGTTTACGATGGGCGTGGCAACCTTGCCCAAAGTATCCGCTACGTTTCGTCCCTCAGCGCCGCAGTCCGTGCCAGTGTTAACAGTGGCACAACGGTTGACAGTCTTCGTCAAACTCTGCCACCGCCCCCAGAGGACACCGAGTTTGCCCACTATACAAGTTGGTCCTATAACTCACTGAATCAGCTGGCGACGAAGATCGATGGCCTGGATGGTGTGTTGACCACCTCTTACACCTACGACGCGGTGGGCAATGTAATCAGCACCGGCAAATGGGGATTTGATGGGGTTTCCCGCACATTGACACAGCGCTATGACTTACAGGGGCGGCTGATCGGCGAACTCACCGGGGTAGGCAGCGCGCTGCTCGATGGCAACCAGACGCAAGAGCAGATCGATGCCATCTGGACTCATTACGGCACCAGCTACACCTATGACGCGGCCGGCCGACGCACAAGCCAGATCTTGCCCGGCAACGCCCGCACACTATATTTCTACAACGCCGACGGCCAGCTGGCGTACACCATTGATGCGCTTGGCGATGTCGAGGAGCGTCAATATGACGGCCTGGGCGAACTCACCCATGTGCTGCGGTACGGCGGAAGATTGCCCAGTACGACGCTTGGCACCTTGAGCGGTGGCCTGGTCAATACGGCGATCACAACTGCTGTGCAACAGCTGTTGACGCAAACCCCCGCCGGTTCCAGCCAGCCCTTCGCCACAGCGGAGACGGACTACGCTTACGATCTGCGCGGGCAACTCAAGACCAGCAGCGACGCACTTCAGTACCTCACCAGCTTCACCTACGATGCGTTTGGCGAGCAGCAAACCATCACCAGCCAGCTGAAGCAGGACGGCACATCAACCGTACAGCTACTGAACTATGACCGTCGCGGCCTGCTGAGTAGCACTATCAGTGACAGCTTGGGGCTTCAAGCTACCGTGCAATACCGCTATGACGCCTTCGGCCGCCGGATTGGCACCATCGACGCCAACAACGTCGCTCAAAGCTCCATCTATGACCACCTCGGCCGCGTAGTGCAAACCAATGATGGCAATAGCACCATACGCAGCGCCACCTACGACGCCTTCAGCCGCGTGCTGACCCAGACCGACGGCAACCATCAGACCACTCGGTTCGCGTACTGGGAAGACGACCAATCCGTGACCGTTACCTCGCCTGAAGGGATAACGACCGGGCGATACTACACTCCCTACGGCGAATTGGGAGCCGCCGGCGACGGCAATGCTCGCGGGCTGGTTCACGCCATATACACGTACGACCTTAATGGCAATCTTACGGATACGGATACGTGGCCTTGGTCCAGTGCTACCACGCACAACGTGTACGACGAACGCAACCGGCTGCTCGCCAGCACCGACGCCAACGGGATTGTCACCAGCTACCAATACGACGACCTGGACCGCATCACCAGCCGTACGGTCGATTCAGTCAGCGGCGGCCTGAACCTCACCACCACCTACGCTTACGCCAATACCGCGACCGGCAGCTCGATCACCATCACTGCGCCCGACGGAACTCTCACCCGCAACGACTTCGACCTGAACGGCCAGCTTGTGGCCACCACCGCCGATGTGAGCGGGCTGGCGCTCAAGACCAGCTACACGTTCGACGGTGTCGGGAACACGCTGACCGTCACCGACCCCAAGGGGCTCGTGACCACCTACGTCTATGACAAACTGGGACGGCGTACCAGTGAGGTGGTCGACCAAGGGGGGCTGAACCTCAGCAAGAGCTACGAGTACGACCTCAACGGCAACCTAATCGCCAGCACTGACAGCAACGGCAAGCGCAGCCTCTACGTCTACGACGCCAACAACAGGCTCGTTTACCAGATCGACCCGCTGGGCGACACGGTCTATACGGAGTACGACGCCGAAGGCCATGTCCAGCGCGTGACGCACTACGCACAAGCCATCTCTCTGACCGACTTGGCCGCAGCACCTACGCTCGCCAATGTATCGGCTCGAGTCGTTGCATCAGCGGGACAGGACCAGGTCCAGGTCAACCGCTATGACAAGGACGGCCGCGTCCGCTACACCGTCGACGCCTATGGCAGTGTTGTGCGCTTCACGTACGACAGCAATGGCAACGTCACCGAGCGTCTGGCATACGCCAACCCCATCGCCTACAGCAGCTGGAACGTCAATACTGATCCGGTGCCGGTGGCTGATACCGCACATGACATCAAGCAAAGCTACACCTATGACGCGGGTAACCGCGTCAAAACCAGCAACAACAACGCCGGCCTGCTCACCAGCTACAGCTATGACCGCGACGGCAACCTGACCAAGCTCGTTCAGGGCAATGGCGACAGCACGCAGGACCGCGTCACGCTCTACGCCTATGACGGCGCAGGTCGACAAGTCCTGAGCATGGACCCGATGGGCGGCGTGGTCGAGCACCAATACGACTCCGCCGGCGACGTGATCAAGCTGGCTCATTACGCCATCATCTGCACCAACGCGACCCTGCTCAACGCGGCTCGCAGCACACCAACTGTTCAGAGCATCCGGGCTTGCACCACGCCCGATATCTCGGTCGATCGCGTGAGCTACGCGACCTATGACAAGGCCGGTCGTCAGACCTATGCCCTCGACGCTGCAGGCGGCATCACCGGCTTCCAGTACGACGCCAACGGCAACATCACCTCGAAGGTTGACTATGCCCGCGCGCTGAGCTCGGCACAGATCGCTGCACTGGGCAGTCCGATCACCGGGCAAAGCCTGGCGGCCTTGGCCACTTCGCCGCTGGACCGCCGTACGGGCTACGCGTATGACGCGGCTGATCGGCTGCGTTTCGAGATCAGAGAGTTCGATGAACCCGTTACGGGCAAGCACTTGGCGTATGTGACGGAGACCAGCTACAACGGTCTGCAAGTCGACACCATCCGCTACAAGAACGCGCTCGATGTGTCGACCAACAACACGCCCAGAGCGCCGTTGGCGTCTGCGGCCGACGATCTCAAGACCACGGACATTCGCGACGCCGCGGGACGCGTGGTCTCGAGCTTCGACGCGGCCGGTGTCGAAACCTACAGCACCTACGACGGTCTGGGCCAACTGGTCAGACAGACAGCAGCCCACGGCTTGCCCGAAGCCAGCACCACTCGCTACACCTACGATGCCGCGGGCCGCGTGCACACCAAGACGATCGCCGATGGCACGAGTGCGGCCAGCACCACGCAGTATGTGTACGACGCCTTGGGCAACGTTACACAGCAGATCGATCCGCGCCTGCACAGTGTCTACAACGCCTATGACGCCGCTGGTCGGCTCATCCAGACTACGAATGCCGTAAACGGGACCACCAAGACCAGCTACGACGCGTTCGGCAATGCCGTCAAGGTGACCGACCCACTGGGCAATGTGGGCTACTTCTACTTCGACAAGCTCAACCGCGTCACCGTGCAGGTAGACCCGGAAGGCTACGCGACGAAGACCACCTACTGGAGCGCGGGCAGCAGCCAGGTCGCCACCGTTCGCCGCTACGCGATCAAGGTCGCCACCAATACGAACGAGCTGGCCCTACCCGTCCTGACGACCAGCGCGCAGGACGCCTTGACCAGCAATGCCTACGACAAGCTCGATCGTCTGCTCTTCACCACTGACGCGACCACCCACACCGAGACCACGGTCTACGGCACCGATGGCAGTGACGGTGTCGCGGCGAACCGCTTCGACAAGCAGGTCATCAACAAGCTGGGCGGTACCGCCACCTACCACTACGACCGGCTCGGCCGCGAGATCTCGGAGCGCCTGCCCGTGCAGGCCAGGAACTCCGGCAACCAGCTGGTAGACGTGGTCAACACCTACGGCTACGACGCCTTCGACAACCGCATCCAATCGGCTGAGGCGGTGGGACTGAACAACCGCGTCACGACCTACCAGTACGACAAGCTGGGACGTCAGACCGCACGCATCGGCCTGCCGCAGCCTGCGCTTGATGCGTCCTTCAACAAGATCACGGTCACGCCGGCCGAAGTCACGCACTATGACGCGCTCGGCCATGTGATCGAGAGCATCTCCGGCGCGACCTGGAACGGCAGCGCTGCCGTGGACGGCTCGCGGACGCTGAGTTACTACGATGCAGCCGGCAACAAGGTCGCGCAGATCACGGCCGATGGTGCGTTGACGGTTTACGAATACGACAAGGCCGGCCATGTGGTGCGCGAGAGCGACCGAGCCACACGCGTAGCTCTGCCAGCTGTCGCCGGCGGCACGCCGCCAACGGGCGCGATAGATTCTGCTAACGACCGCAATACGGTGATGGTCTACGACGACGTTGGACGCCTCACGTTGAAGCAGCGCGAGGCGGTGCTCTACTGGGATCCGCAAGTGACCAGCGGTGGCGATTTCCTCCTGCCAACGAACTTGTCCACGGTGACCTTGCAAGCCCTGCTCTATGACGCGGATGGCAATGTGGTTCAGGAGACCGATGGACGCGGCAACTCAGCCTTCACCTATTACGACAAAGTCGGCCGCAAGGTGTTGCATATTGACCAGATGGGCTACGCCGTTGCCTGGGACTACGCCGACTTTCAGGACACCGCCACCACCGAGATCAAGTACGCAGGACTCGTGAGCGCCTACGCGCGCCAGGACGACACAACGCAGGCCCAAGCTCTGCGCGATCCGGCCACCTTGCGCGCTGGCCTCAGCCTCACGGACGCGCGCAGGACCGACTTCAACACCGACCGCATGGGCCGCGTGTTGACGCAAACGGTGTATGGCGTCGCCACGCAATCCGTCGACAGCAACGGCAATATCGCCTCGGATTCCAGCGCGAATGCGGTCACTACCTATGCGTATGACGGGCTGGGCAACATCACGCAGACCCGGCAGCTGATCTCAGGCAATACCTGGGCCGAGACCGACGTTGGCTACGACAAGCTCGGACGTGAGATCACACGCGTTGCGCCGGGGTATACGGATCAGAACCTCAACTGGGTATTGCCCGAGACCGATACCGAATATGACGGCCTCGGCGCGCTCTCGCGCAGCATCCAGCGCGGGCGAGACAACGCAGTCGAAACGGACGATCGCATCACGAGCTACGGCTATGACATCAACGGCAATCGCGTGTCGCAGTCCGACGCAGCACGCAACCTGACGATCTATGAACTCAATGCTCAAGGCCAGGTGGCCCGCTCGACGTTGAAGGATGTGCTCGATGCCAGCGGCGCGAAGCACGACATCGTCAAGCTGTTCCAGTACGACGTCATGGGCCGGGCAACGGTCACTACCGACGTGGGCACCGGTGAAGTACGCAAGACCGCCTACAACGCCTTCGGTGAGATCAGCGCACAAGGTCTCGGTGACGGCTGGCAGGAGTACACCGAGTACAACACGCTGGGCAAGGTCCAGCGCAGCAATACCGGTGACGGCGTCGACAAGATCTACCTGTACGACCGCAACGGCAACACGACCAGCGAAATTCAGGGCGGCCAAGACGCCGACGTGAATCTGCGCACGGTACAGATTGCGGCTGCGGCAGTGGACACTCACCTTAACCGCACGTACAGCGTCTACGACAAGAAGAATCAGCTGATCAAGACGATCGAAACCAAAATCGAATACGAGCAAGATGATCTCAGCAAGCAAGGCGCATTCCAGCAGCGGCTAGCAGATCTGTACGGCGCGATCAGCTTGGCCAATGCAGGTGGCGGCGCCTACCCGGGATCAACTCCCTACACCTCGACCAGCAATACGACCGTTATCGGTACCTCGAATGGAACGGGCGCCGTTGCCCAAAGTTCAGGAAATACTGATCAACCGGCAAGTACTGTTTGGACAATCGGCGGCGATGTTCCGTCAGTGAACTATTCACAGCCCCCCGCGAGCAGCACGGACTATTCTTTCAAATGGAGTGGGTCAACCCACATGGATGATGCCCGGTTCACGGCACCTCGACAGGATTTTGGTCAGCAGTTCGCAATCTCATTTACTCTGCCAACATCTGTTCCCGCACTTCCAGTAAATACCCCATATCTTATTGTTGACGCCGCGACCAAACAAATAATAACGTCTGGCCAACCTGGCTCAGTAATGAATCTCGATCTCCCGCAAAACAAGACGAGAGATTTCAACATCGTTGCTCAGTATGGTGCCGAGCAATTTGTGGTCGCAGTTATTCATGGTGATAACTATACAAATTGGGTGCAGGATGGGACCGTTCCGCTAGCTCTTCCAGTCGGTACGAATTCGATATCGGGCGAAGATGCTCAAGTCATTGATTCGGATGCGTCCCATCCGGACATACTCGGATCGACGAGCGGAACGTATTACGTTACTCAGAGTATTACCATAACTCCAACGCATCCGGGGTTTCTGTTTATTCCGCGAACGACTGCTATTGCATCACTGACCGCAAACTGGGTTGGCGCAATGATGCTGCCGGTATATACTCCGACCACAAGCAGCAACTCGGCTTCCGCACATTGGTTTGCAGTTGATTTGTCAAATATCGCCACCGACGGTCAATCCGTATTAATCAAAGGGTTCGACTCAACGGGAAATGTCGTTTATGCGACCCAGTTGACGGTTAGCTCCTCCACATCGACAAACGCTGCAACGATCATGGCCAGCACGCCGGTTGTCGAGCCAGATGTGACGTCTAACGGTTCCAGCCTCTCATTCCGAGCCGAGTTGTTGAATAGCGGAGCTACGGCCACTTTGCACATCCGGCAGGCTGGCACAAACAATAACTGGACGAGTGTCTCTGTCAGCAATGGTTCAGCGAGCATTGCACAACTGCAGCCTAGCGGCAATGCGACCTACGAGTACATACTTGAAAAATCAGCTGGCGAGATGTACTACGGACAATACACGGTCAGCGCCAGCTCATTCATGTCAGTCGGGAACAGCCCGCTGAAGACCGTATCACAAATATCGCCCGCATATACCTTCAACGTTCCATCATCGATGGGCGTTCAAGGCGGGGATGCCTTGCGAGTCGATCTGACGGTCGGAGGCCAGCCGGTTTCCGTATCAGTCTCGGCATCGAATGCATTCAACCTATCGGTCGCCTACTTGCGAACCCTATTTCCCGGAACCAATGCCTACGAAGAAAAAACGGTCTCTTATCGATACAGAGCGTATTTAACTCGCGCCGGACACGAATACTACGTCGGAGACGTCAGTGGCACTCTCGAAATTGGCAAGAGTGTCGGATTTCAAACAACGCCAACTTCGGCAACAGCAATTTATCCCGGCGTCTTTCAGCTCGGCCTCCCCAATTTGTCGGGTAATATCCACCTGACTGTTGGCAGTCAGAATATTGATCTTGCGAATGGCGATTCCCGGCGCTGGGTCGTCAACGGCCAGACCTATTTGAACCTTAGCGGGTGGATCTCCTCCGCCGGACCAACTGCCATCGGTATCAGCTACAGCGGTTCAGATGCCAATTTCAACGGTACTCTGACGCTGGGCAGTGACGGTTCAGTTGTGGGAACTATCCAGCCGCAAATCTATAGCTACGACCAGCAAGTCCGGATCCATGTGGACGGTGCGCAAGCCATGTCGGTTCTGAATATGGGACCGGAAAACAATATCGCTGGCCCGAACTCAACACGCGTGCATGCAGCCGGCAGCGGCGACTTTGTAGTCGACCTGACGCCCGCTGAATGGGGCCAGACTTTCAGCATCTACTACGAGACACTAGACAGCCAAGGCAACCTGAACTGCAAGGGCCAAGGGGAAATCGCCGTGGACAGCGCCGGCAAGGCCACGTTCACGCCGGGCGCGCCGCTCTACAAGGCTGCGTACCTGAGCTTCAACCCGCCGGCCGGCGCCAGCACGTTCGCGGTTACCGTGGCAGGGTACGCCACACAGACGCTCACCGCCGCGAATGGGTTCACGCTCCTGATCGATCCGCATATCGTGCCGCCGGCCACGCGCAGCTACAACTTTGTGGCCAGCAGCGCAGATGGAACAGTGCTCGGCAGTGGCGGCGGTGAATTCAGCCTCAGTGTCGATAACAAGGTAACGCCAGCCACCCACTACGAGGACAGGCAACCACAGCCCCCCCTGGTCCTGCTCGGCCCGCCCGGACACCCCGAAGCAGCCCAGATGCACCTGACGCTGACGCAGCCTGACCCGCAGGATCCCACGAAGTCAGTTACCAAGTACGACCTCGTCCTTCAAGGCGTGTGGGACGCGAACAGTACGCGGATGACCTACACATGGAACCATTCCTTCGATGGACGTGTGATCACCAATATCGAGCAATACGGCTATTCCATCGCGCTGCTCAAGACCGATGGATCGCCAGCCGTTGACGAGGTCAACACCGCCTATACGAGCAATGGGCAACTGTCCGTCGGCGGCAGCGACCCTACCGATTTGTTGCATATGCAGCAAAACGTGATCGTGGGGCTGGGCAAAGCGATGGTCTCCCACTCGCAAACCTACAACGCCTTCGGCGAGGTGGCAGAAGAGTATGACGACAACACGCTTGATCGCGCCAATGATATGGCGAAGGAGTACCTCGCCGGCGGGCTTGGCAACTTTACGGCGGCCATCGACCAGAACGCCCTGCACACTCGCTTCATCTACAACAGCTTGGGCGAGCTGATCACGAAGATTGACGCCCAGACCTTTGTGACCGAAGCCAATGGCTATGTCCACCGCGAAAGCCCCGTCACCAGCTATGGCTACGATCTGCTGGGGCGGTTGACGGTCAGCACCGATGCCAACAACCATACGAGCAAGCAAGCCTATGTGGGCGGCGGCCAGAATGTGGGCTATCAATGGGCTGCCGACGGCGGCGAGCAGCAGAGCCAATACGACATATTCGGCGATGCACGTGTCTTGATCAATGAGTTGACCGCTCGCGTGGAACAGGACTTCGACCAGGTCGACAACCTGGTTGCCGTACGCCACAAGGCAGTGACACGCTTGAACAACTCCGTGGGCAGCACGACCACCAATTCCATTGGTGACGTCACCGATACATACGTCTATGACGCACTGCATCGGCGAATCAGCCATACGGATACCTTGCTGGATACGGATTCCACCTTCTACGACACGCTGAACCGTGTCACCAGCACCATCACAGCCGCGAGTCGAAAGACGATCTACAGCTATCAAGCTATCGCCGCTGGGAACGCGTCGCTGGTCAGCTTAGGTGGTCAGTTGCTGGGTGGCTACCAGCTCACTACCACCAGCGCGGACGGACATACGCTGATAGACCGCGTGGACTACTTCAACCGTACTGTCTGGCATCAGGACGAAGGCGCCACCACCTACGTCTACAACTACAACGCCGCGGGCGAACTCACCTCGCAAACCAGCAGCAAGAACCAGAACATTCAGTACAGGTACATGCAGAATGGCTATATCAAGGAAGCCAACGACCTCACCACTCACACCACCTCTCGCTACGGCTATGACAACGCAGGCAACCGCGTCTGGGAACTGTACGGCGAGCTCAAGGCCGACAACACCACGTTGGGCGCGGTCTACGAAGACGATGACATCGCCTATGACGAACTCAACCGTATCAGTCATGTCTGGGACGGCTCCTACAAGACGAATGACGTGCGCTACGAATACGACGCCGTGGGCAACCGCCGCTCCGCCATCGCCCTGTACTGGGACCCGCAGACCAACGGTGTGATTCGCCGAGATGACTACTGGTACACCTACGATGCAGCGAACCGCTTCACGATGACGAAGGGAAGTTTTGCGGGAACGCGTGGGCAGAGCATGACGGACACCTCGGGATCCATCGTGCGCGGCGACAACGGCATCGCCATCACCTATGACCAAGCCGGACAGCGCAAGACGGCTGCCTATGTCGCCTACCTGCCCCGCGCCGACAACTCCGGGATCACTGACAAGTACCAGGTCGCCGAGACCTACACCTACGGCAGTGACGGCTACCTGATCAACACGGACACCCAGAAGACCAACGTCAGCACCAACGCCGTGACGAGCTTGCGCAGCCGCCGCAATGCCGACGCCCTGGGCCGCACCACGGTCTACACCGAGTCCAATGTGGATGGTTCCGGCATCATCCGCCAGGACACGAGCAGCTACGACGAGGACGGAGTGCTGGACAGTGTGCGCGACAAGGACAGCAGCACCACCAGCTACACCTACGGCAATAGCCTGGATGGCACCAGGCAGAACGTGGGCGAGCTGATGCAGGTGCAGACTAAGAACAGCAGCGGCACCGTCCAATCCACCACCAGCTACGTCTACGAGTACTGGGACAGTGCCAAGCAGAAGAGCATCACGACCACCCAGACGGGCCTTCCGGGAAGCGGTGTCACGACACTTGCCTATGACGTCAACGGGCATGTGTCAGCGGCGACCGACTCCGTCGCGGGACGCACCTTCAAATACTTCAGCAATGCTGAAGGCCTTGTGCTGCAGCGGCAGGAGTCTGAGGGGCTCAACAAGACCTATGTTCACAACTACTACTACGCCGATGGCAAACGCATCGGCGACGTGACCACCGATCTGAGCGACGACACGCGCGTCTCCTACGCCGAGCAGCTGGCTGCTGACGAAAAGGCCAACGCCGGCAGGCCGCAGGAAGACAAGTTCAAGAACTTCAAGCCCGTGACCAGCGCGGACTTCGATCAGAACTATGAGCCGATCAACGCCAGCTACCCGGGTGCCACGGGCAGCAGCTACACCGTCCGCAACGGCGACACGCTGAGCTCCATCGCGCAAAGCGTGTGGGGCGACGCCTCGATGTGGTACTTGATTGCTGACGCCAACGGTCTGCGCGGCAGCGACACCTTGGTGGCTGGCCAGGTGCTGACGATCCCCAACAAGGTCACCAACATCCACAACAATGCCAACACCTTCCGGCCGTACAACCCGGGCGAGGTGATCGGGCATATTGATCCGACCTTGCCGGCTCCGCCGCCTCCGCCGCAGGCGGGGGGATGCGGCACAGCGGGCCTGATCCTCATGATCGTGGTCGCTGTTGTTGTGACGGTGATCACCGCCGGTGCAGCGGCTGCGGCGCTGGCCGAGGCTGCACCCGCACTGTTCGCCGGTACCGCCGCCACTATTGGCGGTGTTGGGGTCACTGTCGCAGGCGCAGCGGTAGCTACGGCGGCCGGTGCGGCCTTGGGCTCTGTGGCCAGCCAGTTGGTCGGCATGGCCACCGGCAATGTGCAGGACTTCAGCTGGAAGGCGGTGGGGCAGGCCGCAATCGGCGGGGCCATATCTGGCGGTGTCGGGGCGGGGCTCAACACTCTGGCCCAGACTGGTGGCATCCTGAATGGGTCGCCGCTGGGCAGTGCACTCAGCGCCAAGGATGGCTGGATGGCCACCGCGGGTGCAGTGGTGCGAGCTGGAGCTAGCACGGCAGTGAGCATGGCCATGCAAGGCCAATGGAGTTGGCGCGCCGTAGCGCTGTCTAGCGTTGCGGCCGGCGCTGGCAACGCCGTCTCGCAGAATATCTCTGGAGTGTTTTCAAGCTGGGATCCGGCGAGTGCCAAGATTGCTACCAGCGCGGTGTCCAGTGCGGTCGGCGGGTGGGCGACAGCGAAAGCGTTTGGGCTGTCAGCAACGGATACTCGTTCGCGACTGGGGCAGGCGTTCGCTCAGGGGCTTGGCGATGGCATTGGAGAGGCGCTGCAACCGAATGAGCAATATGCGCTTGTGCCGAAGACCCAGGGTGGGTTGCGCGTGTCAGCGTCGGGTTGGAGTGCGCAGGTCGACGATGGCATCGAGCGGTCGAATAGGGATCCCTCCATACCTGAGCTTGCGCCATTCAATCCGGAACTGCAAAAGTCTTTGCCTGAGTTAAAAATAAATCAGCTTGATACGTCAAAACTCACGAGACTCGAGCTACCTAGCGCGAATCGTATAAATAGTAACGCCGACGCTCAAGCCTACTATAACTCGTTGCGGGCCAACGCTGGCCCACGTGGCGGTACTGGGCCCGCCTACGGTGATGTGGCGGCTGCCCAATCCGGCGTGGGCTTAGGGGTACCTGCGCCAGTTACGGGTTTGCCGTTCTTGTCGGGGCTGCAAAAGCTGTCTGACGCGGTCGGGTCCATCGCACCGAATGCGCATCCAATAACGTTGGATGAATTGGGAACGGCCACATTCAACACCGCCAAGTGGATCTTCAGTGGAGACTACGACAAAACAGGTAGGGGCTTGGTGCCAGATATATATAAAGGAATAAAGGGTGCCTTAGGTGGGGTGGTCGATCTATTTGGCTATAGTAATCACGTTGATTCGCAGGCCAAGGGGCTCATCCCAATAAATGCCGAATATGAGCCTGTTAGTGATCTTGGTCAAGCCATAAAGCAGAATGGTCTTGGCTCGACCGCAGTTGCGGTTGTCAGTGGCCTTCCGATCATTCGCTCTGGTATATCGTTCTATAATGGAGACAATGTTTCAGGACTAAGTGGACTTCTTGAGGATGGAGTTACGTTCTATGCTGCTCCGAAGGTGTTGGCCACGCTTCGTCCGGCAGGCTTAGGGATGGATTTAACGGTTGGCAATACCAGCGCTTCGCAGATTCTGACCTCAGGTCAAGTCGAAGGGCTCAAGGCGATTGGCTTGAGCGATGCGCAAATGTCCGAGTTGGTCAACACAACTGGCGGAGACCTTTGGGTGTTCCGGGGGTCTCGCGCGGACGCTGCGGTGGCCGGAGGCGAGTCCTCGCAGATTGCTGGCTATACGCCTGTGACCATCGACCCCCTGAAAGCAACGATATTCGGCCTGGGTCGCGAAGGCATGGACGGAACGCCGGCTTCGGTCTTCTTCGGGCCTAGCAAGGGACTGGATGTCGAGCTTGGCATTGGCAACGTGCCGATGGGAGCTGACACGACACCGCTCGTGCAGTTGGAGCGAGAGCTGGGTGCATCCGTTACGCCCGATGTCTTTGCTCAACGGGCGCCATATTCCATCTCTGCGAGGGATTCCTTGAATATACTCAATGACATGGGTCTAAACGTTCAATCGCATGTGACCGGCGACCTTTCGGACGTGCTGCGAAGCCATCCGGCAATGACGCCTCAACAAGTGCAGCAATACATCCAGCAGGCCACTAAACTGAACTCAAAGGTCGGAGGTTAAGATGAGTGATATTGATGCAGCGCGGTTTGAGATTGACGGCGTGAGCTCATACAAGAGCGGTGTGCTTCTTGTTGGTCGCTGCACCCGCGGGCAAATTCGTATTGGAGACGTCTTTAAGGTGGCGACCAAGAGAATAGTAGTCAAGGGTGAGGGGCACAATTTCTCGGTGTCCAAAGAGACGCTGGGCTCAGTTTCGTTGAAGGTTGAAGAGATTCAATACTTCAGAAAATTTGTAGAACTGCTATCTACTCAGCACTCCGGAGCAATTTACGTTTCCGGGGATGGCATCGAACGAATAGCGGCCGGCTGCGAAATCGACGCCTGAGCTCACACGGCCCGCTCCGAGCGGGCTTTTCTGTATTTGGCAATGCCGAAAACTCATCGCTGCTGAGGCAAACCGGCGCGGGTGGTCCTGTTGCTTCAGCAGATGCCTATGCGGCAGCGGAACGAACCTATGAGCAGATTCGCGCTGACACGACTGACGTAGCGAAAATTGCTGAGAACACTGGCATCAAGCCGAAAAACATTCAAACGGTGAAAGACCACGTGTTCTACGACGAGCACTTGTTGGACAGGTACCGTGACTACGGTGTGGAACCGGTATGGTCTAGATTCGATGCAGACCCCAGCATGGCAGGCTCGTGGCAACGCTTGACTGACGGCAGCTTTACTGACGTTGATATGCAATTGCTGCGTCACGAGACTGCCGAGGCGTGGTACATGAACAAGTATGGCCCTAGCTACCTTGACGCTCACACGGCTGCCGACCTCCGGTATCCTTCTCCTTACTGAATGAGGCAGACATGCAGTTCATAGAAAACGCTCCCTTTTACAAGCTGGTGCGAATCACTGGGCCTCAGCACAATCTTCTTGTCCTCAAGTTGGCATCGTCGGCCGTTGACGTTGCCGTGGAAAGACTCGATGCTGACCGAGCGTGTCCGAATCCTATTGAGGCGGAAGCAGTGTTAGAACAGGTCGTTCGCGCTATGCAGGACTATGAATCTGAGGGGGGCAACCGCAGGTTTTTCGAGCTTGTTCAATATCTAGCCGGCGACAGCCGTCCTGTCGAGACGTACTACATGATGACCCGGGAAATACTCAAGCGATTGGATAGCGCTGCTGCGCACTGAAGTTGAATGATGAAGCCCGTTTGCTGCGGGCTTCCTTGATTTAGGAGCTTGAGGGTCAAGGAGCTTGAGGGTCAAGTCTTAAATTTGAACCCCTAACTTGCCTCGCCTAAGCTATGGTGTATGGCCCGCCCACTCCGCATCGAATTCCCTGGCGCGATCTATCACGTTACATCTCGCGGCGACCGTCGCGAGGCGATCTTTGAAGATGACATTGATCGGGCAGCGCTGCTCATATCGTCGGGCTGATGCTCACTCGCTTTGATGCCTCAGCGCTGGCCTACTGCCTGATCGGCAACCACTACCACTTCGTGCTGGGCACTCGGCAAGCCAATCCGAGGCTTGAGGGTCAAGTCTTAAATTTTAACCCCTAACTTGCCTCGCCTAAGCTATGGCGTATGGCCCGTCCACTCCGCATCGAATTCCCAGGCGCGATCTATCACGTCACGTCGCGCGGTGACAGACGCGAGCCGATCTTCGATGACGACGGTGACCGGGCTGCGCTTCTCAATATCGTCGGGCTGATGCTCGCTCGCTTTGATGCCTCAGCATTGGCCTACTGCCTGATGGGCAACCACTACCACTTTGTGTTGGGTACTCGGCAAGCCAATCTGTCCGCGATGATGCGGCAGATCAACGGGATCTACTCCCAGGCCTACAACCGCCGTCATGGGAAGGTGGGCCATGTGTTCCAGGGGCGCTTCAAGGCCATCCTCGTGGACCGCGACAACTACCTGATGGAGGTCTGCCGCTATGTCGATCTCAACCCTGTACGCGCTGCGATGGTTGAGCGTCCCGCGGATTGGCCCTGGTCCAGCTATCGCGCGCACTGCGGACTTGCCGAACCATTGCCCTGGCTCGACACGCCGAGCCTGCACGGCTTCCTGCTGGGACAAGATGCGAAGACGCAGCAGCAGAAGGGCCGAGCGGCGCAGCAATATGTCGAATGGGTCCAAGCGGGGCACGGCGTGCGTCTTTGGGACGAAGGCCTGAAACAGCAGATCTATCTGGGTGATGAAGAATTCGTCGAGCGTCAGCAGGGGGCGGCCGACAAAGCCAGCCTGCGGTCTCGTGAAGTTCCCAAGTCGCAAAGAGCACGGAACATGACGCTCAAGCAGTGGATGGCTCGGTCGTCTGATCGAGCTGAAGCCCTTTGGCATGCCCATACCGAATCGGGCGTCACCATGACAGCATTGGCGGCGGAACTCGGCATATCAGTCGCTCGGGTGAGCCAGCTGATTCGGCGGCATGAAGGGTCCTGCGTTAAGACGTAACCCCCTCGTCCTCTCCAGTCAACCGCGCCCACCAATCCTCGCCAACACACTCACCAAGCTCCGCCCCGACGGCCCCGCCTGATCACCAAACAAGCGCTCGGCCAACCCGCGCAATTTCGCGCCATCCACCACCGGCTCATCCAGCAGCAACTGCGCGTAGTGCGCGGTCGCGCTGCTCGGATCCAAGCCCAGCGCGCGGCGCACGCTCTGCTGCGCTTCTTCGCGGCGCCCCGTCGTCGCCCAGATGACCGCCAGGCCGCCGTGGCTCTCGGCGAAGTTCCTGTCCATCTGGAGCGCGTGCTCAAAAGTTGCTTCGGCGAAAGCCGTATCGCCTTGCAGCAGCGCGGTCCAGGCCAGGCCGTGCCAGGTGCCGATATGGGTCGGCATCAGCGTGGTGGCTTGCTCGAAGGCTTGCCGTGCACCGGGCAGATCCTGATTCAGCAGCTTGGCCATGGCCAGCGTGGACCAGACGCGGCCGTCATGGCTTCGGCCTTGGGCCAGGTGTTCGCTGAGTTGGAGTGCTTGCCGGGGTTGGTCAGCATCCGCCAACGCGAGCGTTGCGCGCGTCAGGCCGGCTTCCAGCTGCATCGGTTGCGCGGCCAGGGCCAGGGCAGACCAGCGCTGCGCCTCGGCAAACTGGCTGGCATCCACCGCCGCCAGGCTCATCACCCCGGCGCCGCCAGCGGTCAGGGTACGAGCTTGTTCCCGTTCGCGGCCCCAGCCCATGACCCGGTCCAGATCGCCGGCGCGGTGCAGCAGGCGCGCCCAGGTTTCCTCGGTTGAAGAATCCAGGGCATCCGTCGCTGCCAGCGCATTGACGAAGGGCTCCAGACTCGCGATGCCCTCCTCGATTTGGCCTTGGCGCAATTGGATCTGCGCCAGATCGGTGGCCAAGGTGAGCTGCGCTTGCGGGCCGAGTTGCGGGTCGCGTTGCAAGGCTTGTATCGCGACCGTGGCTTCGGGCCATTGTTGTTGCGCCATCAGCAGGTGCGCGTTGTTCAACGCCCATTGCTGAGCATCGAGCCCGTGCGTCCGCGCGCTCTGCACGAGCGCTTGCGCTTCGTCCCAGAGCGACTCGGCACAGGCTGCTGCGAAGGCATCCTGCAGCAGCGAGGGATTGCCGGGGTCTTGCGCGAGGTAGCTGCTGAGGCGGGCAAATCGGCTGGTTCCGGTCATCTTGAGGGCTTTCTGTGGACGGGTGATTTTGAGGGTGTTCGGGGTGGCGTTCGTCAAAGACTGACTAGCCAATGCCAATGTGCTTCTTGAGCTGTTGCCGCAGGTTCATGAGCGCGGCCTTGTGGATCTGCGAGATGCGCCCTTTGGTCAGGCGCAGCTCACTGGCGATCTGCTCGAATTGCATGCCTTGCAGGTAGTGGCCTGCAATGACGACGCGTTGCTGTTCCGGAAGCTCCGTCAGCACTTGGCGCAGGACTTGCCGAACCTGCGCCAGCTCGACCTCGGCGTACTGGCTGATGGGCCCCGGCGGTGCGGTCTCCTCGCTGGCGGCGATCATGCCGCTGTCCTCGAGCAGATAACCCAAGGCCAGGCCGAAGCCGATCTCGGCCAGATAGGCGAGCAGCTTGTCGTCGGTGACCGGCGCAGAGTTGGGCGTCTTCCCGGCCGCGCCTTCTGCCTCTTCGGCACTCGTCTGCATCAGCGACGCCATGCGGGCTTCCTGGATGTGCCGACGGGCCGCGATCTGTCGCTGTCTTTCGGTGAAGGCCTCCACGCCGTCAAGGATGGCGCCGCGGACGCGATAGGCGGCGAAGGTCTGGAACTTCACGCCGCGCGCGGTGTCGAACCGGTCGATCGCCTCGATCAGCGCCACGATGCCGAGCTGCAGATAGTCGGCAAAATCAATGTCGTCGCCGAACCGGCCCGCATAGAGCATGGCCGCATGCATGCGCGCGAAGGGCATGTAGTGCATCGTGAGCGCGTCGCGCGTGGCCGTGCTGCGCTCGTGAACATGCCGCTGCCACAGCGTCTGCACGTCATCGTCCTGCAGAGGACTCTGGGTGGGCTGAGTTTCTGCCACGGCGCCCGGCAGCCTTCAGTGGAACGAACCCACCAGCGCGCGGAGCAGCAGGCCCCAGCCGTCCACCAGCACGAACATCAGGATCTTCAGCGGCAACGCAATGGTCACGGGCGGCATCATCATCATGCCCAGCGCCATCAGGATGCTCGACACCAGCAGATCGATCAGCAGGAAGGGCAGGAAGATGACGAAGCCGATCTGGAAGGCGGCGCGCAGCTCGGACACGATGAAGGCTGCGGTGAGCTGAGGCAAGGGCACATCATCGGCAGTCTCGGGCCGAGGCGACTTGGAGAGCTCGGTCATCAAGGCGATGTCGGCCTCGCGGGTCTGGCGCAGCATGAAGCCGCGCAAGGGCTGCACGCCCTTCTCGATGGCGGCCACGCCGTCGAGCTTGCCTTTCATGTAGGGCTGCACGGCGGCTTCGTTCACCTGCGTCCAGACCGGCGCCATCGTGAAGCTGGTGAGCAGCAGCGCCATGCCGATGAGCACGATATTGGGTGGCGTCTCCGGCAGGCCGATCGCATGCCTGAGCATGGACAGCACCACGGCGATGCGCAGGAACGAGGTCATGCAGACCAGCAAGGCCGGCAGCGCCGCGAGCACGGTGAGCCCCAGCACCATCTGGATGGGCGTTCCCCATTGCTGCGGGCCTGGAAGGGCGGCCGCTTCGACGGATGGGGCTGTGCGCTTGGCTTGCGCGGGCGCCGAGCTGGTTCGGACGGGCGGCGTGCTCTCGATGTTGAGATCGTCGGAGGGCAGCTCGGCGATAGAAGGCAGAGCCCGAACGGACAAGGGCCCGCTGGCTGCACGGCTGATGGTGCTTGCGCTGGCCGCGGCTTCAACCGCCTGCACGACAAGCTTGAGTTGAGCCCGCGAGCTCTCGGCGGAATCGGCCAGCGGCGGCGCAGCCTCTTGTGCGATAGCGGCCGATGCGCCGAAAGTGATCGCCATCAGCAGCAGGCCGGCGCGAAGGAGAGAAGTCATCATGGCGCGGCGTTGGGGTCTTGCACGGGCGCCGTGTCCACTCGGGTCAGCGGCTGGCCGCGAGAGGCGGCAAGCAGGACCTTGCGGCCATCGGCCCATTCGACGGCGTACAGCGTCGTGAAGGCATCCAGGCGCAACTGAGCCTGCAATTCCAGCTTGCGTTCCGCGGACGGCTTGCCGGACAGGGTCTTGGGCAGCCTGCCGCCGGAGCGCTGCCACCAGACGCGCGCCCAGGCCGCGATGGCCACGAGCAGAAGCACGCCCAACAGCGCGATGCCGGCACCAGGAATTGAAGCCGGCAGGGCGTCGGGTGCCGCAGAAGGCGGCGAAGAACTCGAGTTCATGACAAAGAAGAGGTGAGAAAGCGTGATGCGATGACGGAAGACCTCAATGCCCGAGCTCAGGCAGCAGCGGGCGGCGTTCTGTCAGGCAGTTCGGTGAGCTGGATCCCGAAGCTCTCATCGACGGCCACCAACTGGCCGCGCGCGATCACATGGCCTTCCAGCACGAGGTCGACCAGATCGTCGACATGGCGGTCCAGTCGGAACACCTGACCGAGCTTGGCGGACAGGAGATCGCCCACGGTCATCTGGATTTCGCCCACATGTACTTCCAATCGCGCCGGAACAGCTCGCAGGCCTTCCAGCGAAGCGAGGTTGAGGGCGGTGTTGCTTGTGGCGCTGCCACCTTGCGCAGGCAGCTCGGAAAATTCAATCTTGTGGAGTCCGGTATTCATGATGTGCTCACAGAAAAATTCGCTCAGGCGGAAGTCGCACGCTTGCCGGCATCGAGCTGGACGGCCAATTGCTGACCCTCGCGTCCGAGATGCACGCGTGCGAGCGGCGTGACCTCGGCCTTGCCGGAGGTCTGGGAAATCAGGGCCGCAAACAGCGGAGACGTCAACGCGTGGTCGAGCTTGATCACATCGCCCAACTGAAGCTCGGCGATGGCGCCGAGGCTGAGCTGAACGGGCGAAAGCGTGATGCCCACCTTGATGGGCGTGCCGGACAGAGCCTCCGACATCGGTGCCAGCACAGGCGCGCGCGTTGCGGTGGTTCGCTTCCCGGGCACGCGCGCGGATTGGCTCCGCAGCAGCGCCAACGCGGCATGCTGCGGTAGCCAGATCTGCAGTTCCTGTGGCTGCACGCGCTCGTTGCCTTGCAGGCGCAAGCGCAGATGAAGATCGCCGAGCTGCGGTCGCTTGGGCTTGGCGGAATACGGCACCGACGACGCCGGTGTCAGTCGCAGCGCATCGCAACACAGCGTCAGGAGCGCCGCATTCGCCTGGGCGCGTACCTCGGCCTCGATGGCCGAAGGCGCACGTGCCGGGTTGCCGATGACCTGCGCGACGACCGCCTCATGGCCGTGGATTCGGGCGGCGTTGCCAGAACCGGCAGCGCCCAGCGCCTGCGACGAATCTGCCCATGCTGGCGCGGGCCCGAAGGAATCCACCAGGTGGGCAACCTGCACATCGCCCGGGCCCAAGCGCCACTGAGTGCACCAGGTTTCCCAGGTGGACACCAGACTTGTCTGCAGCCGGGACAGTTCATCCGGCCCGAAGCGAATGATCGCCTGAACGTTTTCATCGTCCCCGGCAAGGACGGATACAGCAGCTTGCATGACGGTGCTCACTTGCCCTTCATGGAGAACAGCTGCTCGATCATCTCGTTGGCGGTCGAGACGATCTGCGAGGAGGCCTGATAGCCGCGCTGCATGATCACCAGGTCACCAAACTCGCTGGTCAAATCGACATTGGAATACTCGATATAGCCCGACTGAAGCGCGCCGAAGCCGCCGGCTTGGGCCGCGCCCACCTGCGGGCTTTCTGCGCCGCTGGCCCTGAACTGGTTGTCTCCAGAGGCCACCAATGAATCGTCGGAGTCAAAGCGGGCCAGCGCGATCTGCTTGCCCTTGGCGCTCTGCCCGTTCGAGTATTCGATGTTGAGGAAGCCGGTGGCATCAAACGAGAGCTTGCTGATGCTGCCGGCCTGATAGCCGTCCTGACTGGCGAAGGCCAGCGTCGAAAGATTGCCCGTGGCGTAGGACGTGACGTTGGTGCCGAGGTCCAGGGTCAAGGCCATCAGGGGCTGACCGGGCGGGGTGTAGTTGACGCTGATCTTGCTGTTGGCGGGATCGGGCGTGCCGTTGGTGAACAGGAGCGTGCCGGTGCCGATTTCCGTGGTGCCGTCGAGGACGGAAACCTGCCACGATCCGGGCGTGGTCGGCGCGTCGCTGGTCAGCTTGATCGACAGCTCGTGCGTCGTTCCTGAGGCGTCCAGCACGTTGATGCCCGAGACCGTCTGGTCGGTCGCGGCGCTCGACAGGTTGCCCGTGAATGACACGTTGACGCTGGCCTTCGGCGGGTTGATGCGCAGGCCCGTCAGATCAATGTTGCCCACGTGCCCCGAGGCGTCGAGGCCCTGAACCACGGACTTGTCGCTGCTGTTGATCAGCACGCCCTTGTCGTCGAACTGGAACTGGCCGTCACGCGTGTACGCGGTGTCGCCGGCGTCATTCTTGAGCATGAAGAAGCCCTGGCCGTTGACCGCCAGATCGAGATCGTTGCCGGTCTGGCGCAGATCACCGGCCTTGAAGTTCACGATCGTGTTGAAGGTGTCGACACCGGCGCCCGTGCTGGCAAAGCCCGTCGAGCCGGGTTGCGAACCTGCAGTGACGAGATCGCCGAACTGCAGGGTCGAGCCCTTGAAGCCCGGCGTGTTCATGTTCGCCGTGTTGTTGCCGATGACCTTGATGGCTTGGGAAAAGGCATTGAGCCCCGCCATACCGACTGAAATGGAATCAAGCATGCTGGTTGCTCCTTAGCTGGAAGTGCTGACGGTGGAAATCTGGTTGAGCAAGATGCCCGAGCTCACCGTGCCATCGGTCGCTCGCACGGAGATGGTCGGCTGATCGCCGGCCAGGGAAAGCGAGACGACGGAGCCGGTGACATCAACGCCGTTGATCGTCGCGGTGACGGTCTTGCCGATCAGCCCGACGGATTGCAAGGAGGCCTGCGTCGCCAGCAGCGTGTCCATCTTGTTGTTGAGCTGCTGCGTCTGCTCAAGCGCCGTGAACTGGGCCATCTGGGCCATGAAGGCCTGGTTGTCCATCGGCTTCAAGGGGTCTTGGTAGCTGAGCTGCGTGGTCAGGATCTTCAGAAAATCCTGCAGGCCGAGCGTGCTTGCCGCGGCGTCCGTCGTGCTGGAGGGTGCTATCGCGCTGATGTCTGCCATGGGGTCTCCGCAAGGGGTTCGGTGGAAGGGGAATGAAGATCGGTGGGCCGTGCCATCTCGCTGCCTTGAGCGCTAGCCGTGGGCTTGCGTCGTGACTGGACGCCTTCGCCGACGAGCTGCACGCCGTTGCAGACGAGCGATGCGAGGCGGTACTGTGCAAGCCCCAGGGATTCCTGGACCCACTGGGCGAGGTCGGAATTGGAGATGTCGGTCGAGCCGTCCTTGCCGACCCAGACATGAGCCTCCTGGCCGTTCCACTCCGTGTAGATTCGCAGACTCTCCTGAGCGCGCGCAGGTGTCGGTTTGTCGCCTTTGTCCACGGGCGCTTGTGGAATCTCGTGCTCAGTCGGGCCGATGTCGACTTCTTCGCTGCTGGTGTTGCCGATCTGGACACTGGCATTGAGGGCCGTCGGACTCGCCAGGGTCGCGCCGGTCTGGGGCGCAATCGCGTCGTTGACGCTGACGTTGACGCTGAGCTCGACGACGGTCGTCGCTCGGCCCACCGTCGACGCGTCGCCGGCAGGAACAACATCCGTGGCAGGCGCATCTTGAGGCTCGGACGTCGCCACGTTCGCCGCACTGGTGACTGTCTGCTCGACTTGCAGCGTCCGCGTCACGTCATGGGCTTGAGCGCCTGCGCCTACCGACGATCTCGGACTTGCTGCTGCCGCTCTTTGCCCGTCACCTGCGTCCCGCTGCGCCGCCGCGCTGCGCGGGGTTGAAGCGGCAGCATTGTCTGGAACATGGGAAGGCACGGCGCTGTTCTGCGCGGTGCGCAGATGCGGGTCCCGCTCGCCCTGAAGCGTCGACCGCTGGAACCACATCTCGTCCTGAGCCTTCTCCATCTCGCGCTGCCAAGGCGAAGTGGCTCGCGGCTCGTTCAAGCCGGCGGGCGTCTCTGCCTTGGGCGGCGGCAGCAAGTTGAGAAGCGCGCTGTCGATATTCATTGAAATACTCCTTCGGCACTCGCCCAGCCATCGCGAATCAGAACGGCGGCATCCAGCTCCGCCAAGGCCTTGCGCTGTCCTTCGGTGACAAAGTCCGCCAGGGCCGCGGCATGAACCTTTTCCAGACCGAGCAGCTTCACCTGATGCTCGCGGCAGCGTTGGCGAATTTCCTCCACCTGCTTGGTGGCTGCGTCGTGCTCGGCTTCGGCCAACGCCGTGCGTCGCATGAACTCCATGATCAGTTTCATGTGCAGTTGATGGGTGCCCGTGTTGGCGACCTGAATCGGCGTCGATCGGACGGCCACGGCGGCAGCGGCCAACTGCGATTGCTCGCTCGCGGCCGTATCACGCGCCGCGTCGCAGGCCTTCGTGGCCGCCAGCAGCTGTGTCTGCAATGCCTGGAGCCGCCAGTCAAGAACGGCTCTCAGCGCTTCTGCCGGATGGCTGAAGCCGCGCAGGTTTTGGGTCATTTCGCGTTCTCCTGAAGCTTGCCCGCGAGCGCCTGCAGCATCCGCATGGCTTCCGAGCGCGCGCTGGCCGTGGGGCCTTGCCGAAGCAGCCGGTTCAGCTCGGCCTCGACGGAGAGCGCTTGATCCAAGGCCGAATTCGCGCCGGCCTCATAGGCGCCGATCTCGATCATCTGGCGGTTGCGCGCGAGCAAGGCCAGCGTTGCCTTGACGCGGTTGACGGCGGCCAGTTCCGACGCCGAGACCAGATCTGTCATGACGCGGCTGCTGCTCTTGAGCACATCGATGGCTGGGAAATGCGCCTGGTGCGCAAGATCACGGCTGAGCACGATGTGCCCGTCGAGCGTTGCGCGCAGGCAGTCGGAAATCGGCTCGTTGAAATCGTCGCCCTCCACCAGCACGGTCAAGAGGCCGGTGATCGAGCCGCCGCCTTCCGCCGCGCCCAGTCGCTCGCAAAGGGCCGGCAGCTCGGAGAAGACCGAGGGCGTGTAGCCGCGTGCGGTCGGCGGTTCTCCTGCCGAGAGGCCGATCTCACGTCGTGCCATTGCCAGCCGGGTGATGGAGTCCATGGTCAGCAGCACGCTGGCGCCGCGGTCTCTCAGCCATTCGGCAATGGCGACGGCTGCGTAGGCGGCGCGCGTTCGCATGGGCGCTGTCTGGTCCGAGGTGGCGACGACGACCACGGACTTCTTCAAGCCTTCCTCGCCAAGCTGGCCTTCGATGAATTCGCGCACCTCGCGACCACGCTCGCCGATCAGGGCGATGACGTTGAAATCAGCCGTCGCGTTCTTGGCCATCATGCCCAGCAGCGTGCTCTTGCCGACGCCGCTGCCCGCGAAGATGCCCATGCGCTGGCCGCGCCCGAGGGTCAGCAAGCTGTCGATGCTGCGGACACCGCATTCGAGAACGGTGTCGATACGAGGCCTGCGCAGTGCGAAGGGTGCTTTGGAGCGCAGCGGCTGACGTTCCCTCAGCACCGGCGCCGGCTTGCCGTCCAAGGGCTTGCCGAAGCCATCGATGACGCGGCCCAGGAGGGCGTCGCCGACGGCAACTTCGGCCGACGTCCCCAGCGCATGCACCGGCGAGCCAACAGCCAGGCCCTGCAATTCCGCAAAAGGCATCAGCGTCAGCGTCTGGCCGCGCACGGCAACGACTTCGGCCAAGCCCCTTGCGCCTTCTGTTCCGCTGCCCGCGAAGGCACAGATGTCACCCATCGCGGCATGCAGGCCCATGCATTCGACGATCAGCCCCGAGACGCGGCTGACCCGCCCGACCTCAACGGTGAGGCTTGCGGATCGGGTCGCTTGTCGCAGGGCCGTCAACATCACGGAGCTCCTTCGCCGGGCTTGGCCACCATCACGCTGGCAAGCCAGACTTCCTGAACCCGCGCCAGCTGCGTGCCGAGGCTGATATCCAGACTGAGGCCGGCAGACTCCAGAATGCAGCTTCCCGGCGGCAAGGAATCATCGGCGACCAGTTGCAAGGCTTCGAGGGGAACGGGCAGCCAGGACGAAGGCTCGCTGTCCATCACAAGCTGCATATCGCTCGAATGGAGTACGAGCTTCTGAATGCGGCCATCGCGCAGCTTGCTCAGCGCATTCGAGATGGTGGCTTGCAGCGTTTCGCGCTTGCGGGCGGTGTCGCCCAGGATCTTGCAGAGGGCTTCAAAGGCCAGGGCAATGCCTTGTTCTTCGATCGACGCGATGCGTTGGTCGAGCAGCTCGCGTTGACGCTCCAGGGCCGTGTTCAGCGTCGAGACGGACGCACCAACGCGCTGCGCTCGAGCCTTGTCCCGCTCCTCGAATTCCGCGCTGAGTTGCTGCCTCAAGGTCTCGACTTTCGTCTCGATCTCGGTCTGAGCCCGGGAGAGACCTTCCTGAAAACCTTGTTGCTGACCTTCGGCCCGGGCGCGAGCGAACTCCGTCTTCAGGAGTTCTTCAACGTCCACGGCAGGCTTCGCGGTGGCTTCGCTTCTGGGCGGCACGGCCGCGGCATGGGGATGGTCCGGGTGCTGAAGTACCCGCGTCTGGGCCTGGACCCGGAGGCCCCGCAGAACGGTGTGCCCTTTGGCCGCGATGCTCATGCGCGCCTCGCGAGTTCGGACAAGCGCGACAGCAAGGGCTTTGAAGCGCGTGCCTCATCTGAATGGCGGAAATTCGTTGTCTCCGCGGCGGTCTGTCGGAGGGCCTCTGATGCCTTGGCCAAGGCTTGCAGCAAGGCCTTGTCAACCGGGAGATCCACGCCCACCGCCTCGTACTCTGCGGCCCATGCGGCCCGCGCTTCCTTGATCCCGCGTTGTTTCAACAAAGGCAGTCGGTGCACAAACTCGGATGCCCAAGCCCACGGCGCGAGGGCCAGTAAACGGCCGATGAACTCTTCGGACTCGGTATGCAACAGGGAATGCGCAGCGTCTGCGCTCAAGGCGGCAATCGAACGCATGGCCGGCGCGACCTGCGGCTGAGAAACCGGGTTCGTGGGCACGGCCTCGCCCAGCGCTTCACGGATCAGCTCAGGCTGTGCCGGGATCCCAAGCTCCGCCAACTCCTCGAGCAAGGCTCGCAGCACCTGCTGCTGCTCGTCGGCAAGGCGCGCCATGACCCAGCGACTGTCCTCGGCCCCCATCGCGTGGAGCAGCAAGGCCGCACGGCGCGTGCCCGGTGTTTCGCTCAGCTTGTTCACGCTTGCACCTTGACGCCATCGGGCTCGGACATCCAGGCACGCACCCGGGCGAGTGCCTGTTCGCGCTCGGCCGCCGACAGCGCAGCGGGAGAGGTTTGATGCGTCGCTTTTCGCCTGCCGCCGAAGAGATAGAGCGTCAGCGCGCTCAGGCCCGCCAGGAAGAGCAGGACCAAGACCGTGATCGTGCGGGTGTTCTCGATGGCCACGCCACGCGTGGGGGCCGCGGCCTCAAGCGGACGATGCTCAAGCGCTGGCTCCGTCGTGGCTGCGGTGCCGGGCGCGGGCGCCGCGGCGGCGTTGCTGCCGTCGCCTCCCAGCATCTCCACGGACTGAACAATGACCGAATCGCCGCGATCCGCACTGGCGCCCACCGCAGCGCTGACCAGCGACCGCAGATGTTCGATCTGCGCAGCATCCATGCGTTGCTTGATGACCGCGAGCACCTGCAAGCGGGCGATGGAGCCGGGCCGCTTGACGACCTGCTCGACCCTGCGGCCGACCTGATACTCGGTGTCTCTGATCGAGCTGCTGGGCGCCGTACCCGCGGCGTCGCGGCTGCTGGTGCCGGCAGCGCTCACGGCATCCTTGATGGACTCGCGCTCGCGAACCACGATGCCCGCCGGCGGCTCGCCCTTGGCGTTCGCACCGACCACATCTTCCGACGTCACGCGAACCTGATTCATGTCCAGCGAGACGTTGACGCTGGAAACGAAGCGGTCCTGGCCGTAGGCTTTGCTCAGCACCTCCGAGACCTTCTTGTTCAGATAGCGCTCTACATCTTGCTGAATCTCCAGCTGCGCGCCGGTGTTGCCCGCCTCTTCTTCGATGGAGTCCCGGCTCAAGGCGACACCCTGCTGATTCAACACGGTGACGTCGGCGGGAGCAATGCCGGCCACCGCCGCTGAAACGAGGCGCTGAATGCCGAGCACCTGGTCCGCCTTGAGGACATGATTGTGCTTGACGCCCAAGGTGACGGAGGCCTTGGCCCGTTGCTGGTCGCGCTTGAACAAGCCTTCGTCCGCAAAAACGATGTGAACGCGCGCCGATTCGATCTCGTCAAGCGAAAGAATCGTGCGCGTGATCTCGCCCTGAAGCGCCCGCTGGTAGTTCACCTTCTGGGCGAACTCGGTCATGCCGAAGTCATTGTTGTTGAACAGCTCGAAGCCGACCGCGCCGTGCAGCGGCAGGTCCTTCGACATCAGCTTCAAGCGCGTCTGATGGACGATGCTCTTGTCAACGAGGATCGAAACGCCATCGTCGCCGAGGCGATAGGGCACCTTCATCCGATCGAGCTCGGCGGTCATCGCCGACGCGTCTTGTGCCGACAAATTAGCAAACAGAACATCCTGCTCGGTATGCAGGAGAACGGTCGCGGCCCACACAAGCGCCGCAAGAATCACGATCAAACCCACGGAAAACCCGACCCGAGCCCGCATGTCGAGCTCATTCCAAAACTGCTGTATCACCTGCTACCCCCTGATCACATCCAACTCTTGATTTCTTGTTCCAGCCAGGCGTCATTCGCCAGCTAGATCTGCATTCGCATGAGGTCCTGATAGGACTCGACCAAGCGGTTGCGGGCTTGCAGGAAGAACTGGAACGAGATCCGGCTCTCTTCCATCTTCATCATCACGTCGTGAAGATTGCTGGCGTGGCCGGTCGCAAGATCCTGAACAGCCTGCTGCGCCTGAACCCAGTCGGTGTTGACGGATTGCAGGCCTTCGGTGACGAGCGCGCCAAAGCCGGATGCCGGAGCCGCAGCCGCGGTACCGCGCGCCGCAATGGCGCCTTCCATGTCGACCGCCTTCGGCATCTCAACCGCAGAAACAGGCGGCAGGAAATCGATCGGCAGACTCATGACGAACCTCCAATATCCAGAGCCCGCAGAGCCAAGGTGCGTGCGGTGTTGAGCGCGGCGACGTTGGCCTCGTAGGAGCGCACCGCCGTGAGCATCGTCATCGTCTCGGTGGCGGTATCAACGCCCGGGTAATAGACGTCGCCTTTGGCATCGGCCAAGGGGTGAGCGCTGTCGTGAGCGCGTCGGGGCGCGGCGCCCGTGGTCTCGATCTGGTAACTGGGCGCTGACAAGCCTTGTTGAACCAGATTCAGGAACGTTTCGCCGGACATCGATGACGCCCCGGCGGCCTGGGCGATGGCGATCAAGCGCCTGGGCTGAAATCCCGTTTTGGCGCTGCCGGAAACCGTGCTCGCGTTGGCCAGGTTGACCGCTGCAATTTCGTAGCGCGTGCGCTCGACGTTCATGCCGGCGGCACTGATGGCAAAGGTGGCTTGATAGTCCATGTGAATTCCTGTTCGGTGCGGCCTAGCGATGGCCTTCAGTCGCTGCGCTCAGCAGAATCGAGTAGTGCTTGGAGGCGGCACGCAGCAAGGCCTGGTAGTTGACGCCGTTCTGCGCCATGTCGGCGACTTCCTCGTCGAGCTGAACGGTGCGGCCGACACCGTCAACGCCGGTGTCGGCAACCACGCGCACGCCCTCCGTGGCACTGCTCCCCATCCGCAAGCCGAGCGCTTCGCTCAAGGCGTCGACCTGATCGCCGAAGCTCAGCGTCTTGCGAACGTAGCCGGCGGTGCTCGCGTTCGCGATGTTGGTGGCGATGACTTGTTGGCGCAGGCTGGCGATATCCAGCGCGGACCGAACCATTTCAAGACTGACAGCGTCGATGTTCATGGATGCATGACCTTTATTGAACGACCAATTCGGCATGAAGAGCGCCTGCGGCCTTGATGGCCCGCAGGATCGAGATGGTGTCGCGCGTGCCGATATGCAGACGTGTGAGGGCGCGAACGAGATCGCCGACCGTGTTGTCCGCCGAGACGAACACGGCGCCCTCGCCTTCGTTCACGTTGACCTGGCTGTTGCTGACGAGCGCGGTACGAACACCGGGCCCGGAGCCACCGATCACCACGGGCTGCGAGGCGGTGGTTTCGGTGGCAATGGAGACACGCAGATCGCCGTGCGAGATGGCGACCTTGGAGATGCGGACATCGCCACCCGCCACCACCGTGCCGGTGCGCTCGTTGATCACGACCTTGGCACGACGGTCCGGTATCACCAGCACGTTCTCCAGACGTGCCATGAAGACCACGGGATGCGCTGCGTATTGATCGGGGATATGCACTTCCACACCCGATGCGTCACGAGCCTCGGCCAGGCCCGCGCCCAATTGGGCGTTCACCGCGTCAGCGAGCCGGACGGCCGTCGTGTAGTCGGCGTCCTGCAAGACGAAGGTGACGGAAGCCTCATTGGCTGGACGTTGTGGCAAGGCGGTTTCGACGGTGGCGCCGCCAGGGATCGAGCCGACCGTGGGATGGTTCTTCTGAACCACGTTCCCATTGGCGTCGTAGCGATAGCCACCGACGGAAAGCACGCCTTGCGCGAGCGCATAGACGCGGCCATTGGGTGCCTTCAGCGGCGCGAGCAGCAAGGAGCCGCCGACGAGGCTTCTTGCCTCGCCAATGGAAGTCACCGTGACATCCACGGTGTCTCCCGGCTTTGCAAATGCCGGCAACTGTGCGGAGATCATGACGGCCGCGACATTGCGGCTCTGCACCTGGTCTGGCGGAACGCTGAGGTTGAACTGCGACAGCACATTCGACAGGGCTTGCCGGGTTGCGCGGTTGCTGGGCGAATCGCCCGTGCCGGCCAGGCCGGTCACGATGCCGTATCCCGTCAGGGCGTTCTCGCGCCAGCCCTGGATCTTGCCCAGATCCTTCGCACGCAGGGCTTCGCCGCTGGGATCGTTGACAGCCCAGGCCGGACTGCCGATCAGCGCGGTTGCGCAGACCAGGGCCAATGCGGCCAACCATCGATGGAGAGGAGACGTCATGGTGTTCACAGACCCAGCCACGCCATCACCTTTTGCCACCACGCGGCACGCTGGCTCTCGCTCATGTCGCCATCGCCAACGTAGTTGATCTTGGCCTCGGCCAATCGGCTGGAGAGCACGACGTTGGCATCGGAGATGTCTTGCGCGCGCACCTGGCCTTCGATGCGGATGCGCTGCTGCTCCTTGTTGATGACCAACAGTTGTTCGCCCGCGACGCGCAGGTCGCCGTTGGGAAGCAGCTCGATCACGTTCACGGAGATCAGGGTTTGCAGGCTGCCGGTTCTTGCGGTCTGGCCACCGCCATCGAAATCCCCGCCGGTGGCAACACTCGCGTCATGGTGGAAGTTGTTGCCGACGGAAACGCCGGCGTTGAGGGAGTTCTTGCGGCGCGTGCCGGAGCCGGCGCTGGCTGCCGCGCTGGCGTTCTCGACCACCTGAATCGTCAGCACATCGCCCACGCGAAGCGCTTTTCGATCCGAGGTCAGGGGACGGAAAGTGCCCTCGTCGTACAGGCTCTGGGCCAACGCCGATGGCGACATGCTGACGCTCGCGATCACGAGCGCGCTCAGCAGGATGGGACTCAGGGATTTCATCGTGCCTCCAGGACGCCGTGTTCGAGCACGCGCGCATAAACAATTTGGGGTGAGCCGACGGGCCTCACCATGAGCAGATCGCCGGCATTGCCGCTCTGCAAGGCGCGCGCCGCGCTGGCGATGGATACCAAACCCGCGTGGGCTTGAAGCGTGACCAGCTCTCCGTCTGCGACATCAACGGAGGATGTGGCCATGTCTCGGGTCAGCATCTGACCCTTCTCAAGAGGCCGGGCCAGCCGGAGCCCCTCGCAGCAGGAGGCCTGCCAAGGCAGCGTCTTCAAACCGGCGATATCGATCGCCTCGACGCGGAAATCCTTGTCCTCGAGTTTGGCGCCGCGAGCCAAGGGCTTGCTGGCCAACCAGACATCTCTGGGTGCATGGAGCCGAACGGAGGCCGCGACCGTGCGCACAAGTTGTCCGTCCACGAACACGTCCATCTGCAGCAGCACATGGGCCGGGATCAAGCCGCGCATGTTTGCCATCTGGCGCGGACGAATCTCCAGCTTGTCGCCTGCGACCTTGAAAGCCGCGAAGCTTCTTTCCAGCTCGACAAGGAGCTCCAGATCGCGCGTCCCCAGGCGATCGATGACAGCCTCCGTCACGGCGGCCTTCAATGTGGATGCAGTGACGTCGTGCATCGGCCAGGCCACCAGGATCTGTCTGGGGCCGCTCCATCGAATGCGAGCTCGCGGGTTCCCCAAGCAAGCTCGCAGCGCCAGCTCCGCACCGGCCTGCGTGAGGACCGGCCCTTGTGCACTCTGGGGCATCAGATGGCGATCGACCGTCGCACGCCTGCAGTCAGACTGGGCCTCGGCCGAAAGCCCCGTCACCAGCCGTGTCAACGCGACCTGTTCGCCGCCGCGGGCCAGCATCAGTTGCTCTTCGTTCAGCTCTCCAGCCGCTGCGTGCATGGGGCCGACCGCAAGCGGCAACGCCGCCAACAGCGGCGTGCAGCGCCACACAGCGTCCGCCAGGAGGCGTTTCATCCGCGGTGGGACCCGAGGGCACATGGCTGGCGTCTACTTCCGCAGGTTGTTCGTGAGCGACAGCATTTCATCGGAGGCCTGCACGACCTTCACGCTGGCTTCGTAGGCGCGCTGAGCCATCATCAGGCCGACGTACTCGTCCACCAGCTTGACGTTGGCGCCCTCCACATAGCCTTGCTTGATGCTGCCCATGCCGTTCTCGCCCGCCACACCGGAGATCGAGTCGCCGCTGGCATCGCTGGTGCGATAGAGACCATCACCGAGGGATTCCAAGCCGGCTTCATTGTTGAAGCGGACCAGCGGCAACTGACCCAGCTCCATCCAGTTGGCCTGCGCCGAGGCCCGGGCCGAAACCTTGCCATCGGCGCCGATCGTCAAATCCTGCATGCCGTCCGGTACGGTGATGTTGGCCTTGAGCACTTGGCCCGCCTGGGTGGTCAAGGCGCCGTCGCTTGCCACCTTCAGACTGCCGCCTCGCGAGAACGCGCGGCTGCCGTCGGGCATGACGACTTCGAGGAAGCCATCGCCGTTGATCATCAGGTCCAGCGGGGAGCCGGTCTTCTGCGCGTCACCGACGTCAAACGAGGTGTCTACCGAGCTCACGCTGACACCGGCGCCAAAGCTGTGTGACAAGGGCGATGCATCGTTTGATGCGCTGTTGGCGCTGTTGGCACCGAGGGACGACGCGGCTGCCGATCCTTGGTTCACCAGGTCGACAAAGCTGACCTTCGAGCGCTTGAAGCCGGGCGTCGCCATGTTCGCCAGGTTGTTCGAAATGGTCTCGACATTGAGCTGTTGCGCAGCCATGCCTGTCGCTGCGATTTGGAGAGCGTTCAACATAGGTCCGAATTTCCTGTGTTCAGTGGAGGGTGTTGCTCAGAGATCGCCGAGCTTGCGAAGTGCCGTGGCCATCATGTCGTCGTAGCCCTGCGCGGCGTGGTGCATGGCCTCGAAGTGGCGCACGGCGCCCATCAGCTCGACCATCTCGTGGGCCGAATCCACATTGGAGTTCTCCAGATAGCCCTGCTTGAGATGGACCTCGGCGGCCGTCTTGATGCTCATCGAGCCTTCGGCGGCATAGAGGCCATCGCCGATGCTGCTGAGTCGTGTCTGCGCGTCCGCTTCGTAGAGCTGCAATTGCCCGACGATCTGATCGCCGTTCTTGACCGTGCCGTCCGCGGCAATTGAAACCTGTGACGAGGTCAGCGTGAGCTCGCCAGATTGGCCCATCACCGGCAGGCCGGAGGCAGTCACAAGCGTGCCGCGCTCATCGAGCCTCATTTGGCCACGGCGCGTGTAAGCCGGTCCTTGAGGCGTGGAGACCTCCAGAAACCCCGGACCCGCAATGGCCAGATCAAGGCTCTGTCCGGTCTTCCTGAGGCTGCCCGACTTGGTGTCGGTCAACACCGAGACCTGCCCGGCGGCAGCGGCGGGCGCCAGCATCTTGGAGAACGACGATTCGCCCGAGCGCTCCACGAGAAACTCGCGCTTGTATCCCGGTGTCAGCTGATTGGCGATGTTGTTGGCCACCCGTTCGACGCGGGCGCCATCGCGCTGCATCGCGGTCAGAGCAACGGTCATCAGTTCTTGCATGGCGGTGATTCCTGGGCGAGTGGGGTTAGAGAGCGACGACGGCGAACGACTTCAGTTCGACGCTGTTGGGAACCTCGGTCATGGAGAGCACCCGCAGATGAGGCAGCACGCGTTCCGACATCGCCCGGATCTGGCGCCGCAGCTCCGGTGAGCAAAGGAGCACGGGCAGCGCGTTGCTTTTCATCATTCGATCCGCCGCGTGCGCGAGCTTGCCGAGCATCTGTTCGGTCAGCTTCGGGTCGAGCCCCTGATGGCTGCCGGTTTCCATGCCGCGGACGCTCATGACGAGCTGGCCTTCAATGAGCGGATCGAGCGTCAGTACCTGCAAGGCGCTGGCCTCGCCGAGCAGCGACTGGCATATCGCCGGGCCCAGACGTTGCCGCACACGCTCGGTGAGATAGCCGGGATCTTTGCTGACGCGCGTGCTTTCAGACAGCGTTTCGAGAATGGCCTCGAGATTGCGAATGCTGACCTTCTCCTTCAACAGCGCCTGCAGGACACGCTGTATCTCGCTGACCGACAGCAGTGTGGGGATCAGCTCCTCGACAAGGCTGGGCTGGGCCTGTCTGACGCGTCCCAGCATGAGTTCGGTTTCTGCGCGGGTCAGCAGCGTGGCCGACTCGCGCCGCAGCACCTCCGTCAGATGCGTGAGCATGACCGTCTCCGCGTCCACCAGCGTGTAGCGTGCGGCGATCGCGGCATCGCGTTGCTGAGGCTCTATCCAGACCGCCGGCAGACCGTAGCTCGGATCTTTCGTGACGACGCCTTGCACGGCCTTCACGTCACCGGCCGGGTGGATGGCGAGCAACTTGTCGACATGGGCTTCGCCGCGCGCAACCGGAACGCCATCGATATGGATCTCGTAGTGCTCCGGGCCGCGACGCAGCCCTTCCTTGACGGTGACATTCGGCACCACCAGGCCGAACTCAAGCGCGTGCTGGCGTCGGAAGGTCGCGACACGGTCCATGAACATGCCGTCGGCCTGCTTGGCAAGCGGGGCCCAGCGCGCCCCCACACGCAGCTCGATCGGTTCGAGCTTCAGATCGGCATAGGGATCAGTGTTGGCCTCAACGTTCGCATCGGGCGTACCGCTCGTGCTTCCGGAGGCCGCCGGATTGGCCGCACGCCGTTTGGCGCGCGCCGAGATCCAGGCAGCGCCCAGGACGACGGCGCAAAGTGTCGTCGCCGGCAGGACCGGGATGCCCGGCAGCAGGATCAGGCAGCCCAGCGTCAGGGCCACCAGCACCAAGGTCTTGGGGTGGGAGCTGATCTGGCGGAATACCTCTCGACTCAAATCGGTATCTGAGGCGGAGCGTGTCACGATGATGCCCGTGCCGACGGCGATCACGAGCGCGGGAACCTGGGTCACGATGCCGTCGCCGATGGTCAGCAGCGTGTAGGTCTGCAGGGCTTGTGACCAGGGCATGCCCAGCTGCATCACGCCGATGATCATGCCGCCCACGATATTGATGAGCAGGATGACGATGCCCGCGATCGCATCGCCCTTGACGAACTTGCTTGCGCCGTCCATCGCGCCGTAGAAGCCGGCCTCTTTCTCAAGCGTCTTGCGCCGGCGCTGGGCTTCGACCTGATCGATGAAGCCCATATTGAGGTCAGCATCGATGCTCATCTGCTGGCCCGGCATGCTGTCCAGCGTGAAGCGCGCGGCCACCTCGGACACGCGCTGGGCGCCGCTCGTGACCACGACGTACTGCACGACGATCAGGATGAAGAAGACGATCAGCCCGATCACATAGTTGCCGCCCACGACATGGGCGCCGATCGCAGCAATGACCTTGCCCGCACCGGCCTCCGACAAGATGAGACGGGTTGCCGCCACGTTCAGGGAAAGGCGAAACAGCGTTGCGATCAGCAGCAGGGAAGGGAAGGTCGAGAACTCGACCGGCTTCGGCATGTAGAAGGTCAGCAGCAGGATCAGGAAGGCGAAGCTGAAGTTCGCCAGGATCAGGAAGTCGAGCAGGGCCGCGGGAATCGGCGCGAACAGCACGACCATGACCCCCATGACCAGAGCCACCAGCGCGACATCGGTCTGCCTGCCGAAGAAACGCTCGAGGCCGTTCATGCGGTGGCCCCTCGCGTGGCGCCGGCCTTGCATGCCTCGCGCATCGCCAGCACCCACACGATCAGGCGAGCCACGGCGGCGTAGTGATGCTCCGGCACCGGAGAATCGGGCGCGACTTCGGCGTACAGCGCGCGTGCCAGTCGGTGGTTCTGAATGACGGGAATGTGATGTCGCGCTGCGATCGCACGCATGGCTGCGGCCACAAAGCCGCTCCCTTTGCTCAGCACCACGGGCGCCGACATGGCGCCATGCTCGTAGCGCAGGGCCACCGCCAGGTGCGTCGGGTTCGTGATCAGGACATCGGCCTTGCGCGTTTGCCCCAGGGCTTGGCTGCGCTTCAGCATCTCACGCCGCAGCTCGCGGATGCGCGCACGAATCCGCGGATCGCCTTCGCGGTGCTTGTGCTCGTCCTTGACCTCGCGACGGCTCATCCGCATCTTCTTGGCGAACTCGCGCCGCGTGTAGGTGTAGTCAAGAGCGGCGATCAAGAGCATGGCCAGAGCCAGCTTCAGCCCCACAGCCGATAGATCATCCACGAGCATGCGGGCCACGCCCTGTGCCGGCAGTCCGGCGATCTGGTGAAACTGAGGCAGCAGAGCTTTCAGGGCCTGGTACACGACCAGCATCAGCAGCGTGAGCTTCAAGAGCGCGCGGGCCGTGTCGAAGAGCGTGCGAAGCGAGAAGATTCGTTTGAGACCGGTCACGGGGTTCAGCCGCGCCCAGTCTGGCTTGACGGGGTGGGCACTGATCACGGGACCCGTCTGCAGCATGTTGGCCACGACGGCCGCAAGATTGATGGCGAGGAGCAAGGGCAGCAGTAGCAGCGCGCTCGTTGTCAGCGCGTCGCGCACCAGGCCCCAGAGCACGACACCGTTCAGATCATGCTGCTGCGCGGCCGCCAGGAGCAGCCGATCGAAGCGGAACTGCTCGCGCAGGCTGTCCCATCCGCGCGCCTGCATGTAGACGACCGCCACCGTGAAAACCACGGCCGACACGGCGTCCGCACTTTTCATGACTTGGCCGCGCTTGCGGGCTTCGGCAAGCTTGTGAGGCGTCGCGGCCTCGTTTCTGTCCAGCTCTTGTTCAGCCATTACTGCAAGATCCCGCTCCAGGCCAGAAAGATCGATTCATAGGTTCGGGTGACCATGTGGCCCGCGCCGCCCAACCACAGCGCCAGGGCCGCAAGCCCGACCAGAATCTTCAGCGGCAGGCCGAGCGCGAACATGTTCATCTGGGGCACGTTGCGAGCCACGACGCCGAGCGCGAACTCGATCAGCATCAGGCAAAAGACCACGGGGGCGACCAGTGCGAAACCGAGGCTGAACATACCCGCCCCTTGTTTCATCGCCACCCCCAACACTTCGCCGTGCAACGCGAGCGAGCCCGGCGGAATGCGCTCGAAACTCAATTGCAATCCGCGCAAGAAGCTGGCGAAGACTCCGCTCGAAAAGAAGCAGACCATGGCCAACTGATTCATCGCGCCCGTCAGGACGGGAACCTGTTGCTGCGTGATCGGGTCCAGCACCTGGCCGATGCCATAGCCGATCTGCACATCCAGCAGACGCCCGCCGACGGCGAAGGCAGCAAAGGCGGTATTCACGCCGAGCGCCAGCAAGGCGCCGAGACAGAACTCGGAAATCGCGGCAGCCGCCAGGGCGCCCATGTCGTTGGCTGCGAGGAGCGTGTCCTGTTGCAGAGACAGGCCGATGCAGGCCGACAAAGCCAGGCACAGGACCAGTCGAATGAACAGCGGCAAGGACGAGCCGAGCGGCGCAGACATGAGCAAGACGCCGCTCAGTCGCGTTGAGATCAACAGGAACGCGGCGAGCCTGCTCGGATCCAGCAACGCGGAGGCTAGGGAGGTGGCACCCATGACGTTGCTCAGAACATCGAAGGGATATTGAGCCAGAGCTGCGTCGTGTAGCTCGCAAGCCGCCCCAGGATCCAGGGACCGAAGACGATCAGGGCGAGAGCGGCCGTGATCAGCTTGGGCACGAAGGTCAGGGACATTTCCTGGATCTGCGTGACCACCTGAAGAATGCTGACAAGCAATCCAACCAGCATGGTCAGGCCCAGAACGGGCAAGCTGACGAGCAGGCCGGTCCACAGCAAATTCGACATCATCTGCAGTGCCAGATCAGCATGCATCGAACAACACCCTCCCAGTGTCGCGCGTCGGCATGTCACCGCGAGCTTTGCACTGGCCTTCCTGATTATTCTTTCCGGAGCAGTCGGGTTACCTCACGCCGTTCGTCAAGCGGGCCATAGAAAGCCACGTTTCAGCGACAAGTGGACACAACTGTTGATACAAGTTTACGTCGAGGCTGTCCCAAGCCTTGCAGAGGGAAAGCGATCAGAGGGATAGCTCTAGTTCGTCGCAGCTTCGGTGGCGACGGACATGTAGTGGAAACAATTGAACGCTTCGCCTCTGGTGCTGATCCTTGCCGTTTGCCCTTAACCGGCCTTGTCAACGAGCCCCATCTGCTCAGGCTCAATCTCGGCAGCCAGACACCAAAGATCGAATTCTTCAAGGCTCATGCCTTCGGCCACGGTGACCCCGTCGGCGAGGTCTAGGCTGGAAGCAAACCAGCTGTCGCTCCACAACTCGGCGGGGTCGCGGTCAAGGACGGTTGGCACAGGGCGACGCGTCGGCACTCGACGCACCGGAGGGCGGGCCTGGAAAGTGGGAAGCTTGATCGAGAGCTGGAGGGAGTACTGCATGACACACCTGCTTTTTGAACTGCGATGGAATGCCTTCAGTGTGCTCAGCGCAGCTTGATGGAGGCATCGCTCCGTCGGGGGTGTTGCAGGGGGAATTTGCCCTTCCAGCCTAGGGATCGCCGCCTGTTGAGAAAAACACTAGGCGCCGCCCTACACTGCGCGCCATGCACCCGTTCTCAGCCCTCAGGAACTACGGCCGAACCGGCTTCTGGCGCGACGATCTGCTGGCCGGCTTCATCGTCAGCGTCCTGCTGATCCCGCAAAGCCTGGCCTACGCCATGCTCGCCGGGCTGCCGCCGGAAGTGGGCTTGTATGCGAGTCTGTTGCCGGCCCTTGCGTATGCGATGTTGGGCTCGAGCCCGGTGCTAGCGGTGGGCCCTGTGGCGGTGCTGGCGCTGATGATCGTGCAGGCGCTCGGGGCTCTGCCGCCGGGTGTCACGCCGACTGAAGGCGCGCTGGTCCTGGCGGCCGAGAGCGGCATCGTGCTTTTGCTGGCCACGCTCCTGCGCCTCGATGCGCTCGCCTCCTTGCTTTCCGTGCCGGTCCTGCACGGCTTCGAGACTGGCGCGACGCTGACGATCGCGATGAGCCAGCTGCCCGTGGCCTTGGGCAGCCCGGCCAAGGGCTCGGTGCTGGGTTCGCTGTGGAATTCGGCCGTGCAGAGCGGTTGGTCGTGGCACGGCATGACCGCGGCCTACGGGCTTGTGAGCTGCGCGCTGCTGATCGCCGCGCGGCGCTGGATCAAGGGCACGCTGGGCAAGATGGCACCGCTGTTTCTGCTGCTGTCGGCGATGGCGGTTTCAGCGCTGACGCTGGCCGACGCTCATGGCGTCCACGTGGTGGGCGCGCTGCCGGCCTTGAGCCTGCCGCTGGGCTTGCCGCAGTTCGATCTGGCACTGTGGCGCGCGATGCTGCCTTCGGCACTTCTGATCGCGTTGATGACCTACGTGACCAGCCTCGTCGTGGCCGAATCGCTGGCGCGGCGGCGCGGCGAGAAGGTGATCGCGCGCCATGAATTGCGCGGCCTGGCGGCTGCCAATCTGGCCGCCTCGATCAGCGGCGGCCTGCCTGTGGCGGGCAGCTTTTCGCGCAGCGTGCTCTTGCAGGACGCGGGCAGCCGCACGCGCGTGAGCGGTGTGTTCATCGCCGGCATCATGGCGCTGGCGATGGTGTTGCTGGCCAAGCCGCTCGCTGCGCTGCCCAATGCAGTCCTGGCCGGCACCATCATCGTGGCGGTGCTGTCCGGCGTGAACTTCAAGCCCTACCTGCGCGCCTGGCGCTATGCGCGAGCCGAGTCGATTCTCATGATCGCCGTCACCGTGCTGGTGGTGTGCTGGAACGTGTCGGCCGGCCTGGCCTTCGGCGTGGTCGGCTCCATCGCCCTGCTTCTGCAGCGCACCGCGCAGCCGCATGTGGCGCGCATCGGCCGCGTGCCGGGCACCGAGCATTTCCGCAATGTCGGCCGCTATGTGGTCGAGCAGACGCCCGGCGTGCTGGGCCTGCGGATCGACGAGAGCCTGGTCTTCATCAACGCCCGCACGCTGACTGATGTGGTGCAGGGCCATCTGAACGATTGCCGCCACGAGGGCCAGGTGATGCGCCGCGTGGTGATGCTGATGTCGCCGGTCAACGCGATCGATTTCAGCGGCCTGGAGGCCTTGCGCGAGCTGCACGACACGCTGGCCGCGCAAGGCATCCGCCTCGACCTCACCGAGGTCAAGGGGCCGGTGCTCGACCGCCTGCGGGCCGGGCATTGGGAGCGCTGGTTCAAGGGCGAGCAGTACCTCAGCCATCACCAGGGCATGCTGGATTCATCGGAGCGTTAGCTCCTTCAAGTCGTTCGCCGGGCCGCTCCCAAGGACGGCTTGAGCAGATGTCGACACCGGCCCATGCCGGTGTCGATCTGCGCCCCCTCGGGGGGCCGCCCGTGTACTCACGGGCGAGGGGCCTACTTGCTTGCGGTCAGAGCTTCGAGCTCGTCCATCGCCTGGTTCATGCGGCGCACCACCGCGCGGTAGGGTTCCGGCGTCGCCAGATCCACGCCTGCAGCCTTGACGAGCTTGTACGGCTCATCCGAACCGCCGGCCTTCAGCAGCGTGAAGTAGCGCTCGCGGAAGGCGGCGTCACCCTTGCCCAGACCTTCGGCAAAGTAGGCCGCAGCGCTCACGCAGGTCGCGTACTGGTAGACGTAGAAGTCGCGGTAGAAGTGCGGGATGTAGGCCCACTCGATGCCGTAGAGATCATCGATCTTGACCACGCCTTCGGCATCGCCGTGATAGCGCTTGAGCAGGTTCAGGTAGAGCTTGGTGAAGCTCTCGCCGGTGACGGCTTCGCCCTTCTCGACCATCTCGTGCGCGGACAGCTCGAACTCGGCGAACATGGCCTGGCGGAAGAAGGTGCTGCGCAGGTTCTCGAGCTCCTGGCTCAGCGCGAAGATCTTCTCCTGCTTGCTCTTGGCGTGGGCGACCATGTAGTCGGCCAGCAGCAGCTCGTTGGCGGTGGAAGGGATCTCGGCGATGAAGGTCGCGTAGTCGGCGGTCTCGAAGGGCTGCGCGCCGGTCGTGAAGACCGTGTGCATCGCGTGACCCCATTCGTGCGCCAGCGTGGAGACGCTGTTGTAGTCGCCGTTGAAGGTCATCAACAGATACGGATGCACGTCATAGGCCGAGCCGTTCATGTAGGCGCCCGAGCGCTTGCCGCGCTGGATGTTGGAGTGCATCCAGTTGCCCTTGAAGCCGGCATCAAGCTTGGCCACGTAGGCGTCACCCATCGGCTTGCGCAGCGCGTCGATCGTCAGCGCTTCGGCTTCGGCCACCGTGTACTTGCCCGAGGGCTTGGCCAGTGGCACGTAGATATCGGAGTAGCGCGCCTGCTTCAGGCCGAGCATCTTGCTGCGCAGCTTGAAGTAGCGGTGCAGCGTGGGCAGGCCGGCATTGGCTTCCTGCACGAGCGTCTTGTAGACGGCGACGGGGATGTTGTCGCCGCTCTGGGCGAAGGCGACGCTGCTGTCGAACTTGCGCGCACGGGCCTGGAAAACGGTGCCGCGCAGGTTGGCGGCGTAGATCGCGCCGAGCGTGCGCTCATAGGCCTTGTAGACCGGCCAGAAAGCCTTGAAGACCTGCTCACGGATCTTCGGGTCCGGATCGGAGCGGTAGCCGACGTATTGCTCCTGGTCGAGCGTCACCTTCTTGCCGTGAATGACGATCGTCGGCCAGGGCAGGTCGGCATTGGTCAGCAGACCGTAGATGTTGCCGGGCTGTTGAAGCGGCTCGGCGCTGGCGGCCAGCAGGGCTTCCTGGCCCGGTTCGAGCGTGTGCGCGGCCAGGCGCAAGGCCGTCTCCAGGAAGTAGCGGTGCTTGGCGAGACCCGGCGCTTGGCCGAGATAGGTGTGCACCTTGTCCGCGCCGATCGCGGCGATCTCGGCGTTGAGGAAAGCCGTGGCTTCGCCAAACTGATTGAACGTGGCGTCGGCCAGTTGGTTGCGGGCCTGGTTCTCGGTCACTTGCGTGTTTTCATCGGCGCGCAGCGAGGAATAAACCGCAAGGCGGTAGATGCGGCGGCGCAGCGCAGAGATCTGATCGAGGCCGGCTTGCAAGCCGGCGGCGTTTGCGCCCAGCGTGCCTTGGAGGGCCTTGATCTTGGGCAGCTCGGCCAGGATGGCCTTGCGCTCGGTTTCCCATGCGGCTGGCGTGGCGTAGAGCGGCGTCAGATCCCACTCGCCGGCAGCGGTCACGGTGGGGGAGGCTGCGGTGGCGGCGGTGTTGGCGGCCAGGGCCGGAGCCAGAGGCAGCGCGGCGGCCAGGGCCAGAGCGAGGGCGGTGAGTTTCATGAGATGGGGCGAAAGATGAAACCGACGATTGTTGCGCGCGTTGCCGCCCATGCCATTCGGCATGGGCTCGGTCCTGTCGGCCGATCAGGGGGCTTGCTCAGCCAGCGCCCGCGCAATCCGATGCCGCGCCACCGTCGGCTTCGGCACGCGCACGTCAAACCACTGCCGCACGTCCTGCTCCACGCCGATGCCGTGCATGAAGTTGTAGATCGCCTTCTTGAGCGCGCGGCCCATCGCGTCATGGTCGGTGCCGGTCGGGTCGACAAAGCCGACGTCGTTCATCGCGAAGGGGCTGTCGGGCAGCGGCAGCAGGCTCACGCCGTAGGCTTCGGGTTCCTTGCCGACCGGCGAGTGCACGGTGCAGGCAAAGCGGTGGAAGAAGCCGCTGTGGATGCAGCCGTTCTCGAACAACTGGCGAACGTATTCGAGCGCATCGACGGTGTCCTGCACGGTCTGCGTGGGGAAGCCGTACATCAGGTAGGCGTGGACCAGGACGCCGGCATCGGCGAAGCCCTTGGTCACGCGCGCCACCTGGTCGACGCTGACGCCCTTTTTCATCAGCGCGAGCAGCCGGTCCGAGGCCACTTCGAGCCCGCCGGAAATCGCGATGCAGCCGCTGTCGGCGAGCTGCTGCGAGAGCTCGGGCGTGAAGGTTTTTTCAAAGCGGATATTGCCCCACCACGAGACGTTGACCTTGCGGGCTTGCAGCTCTTGGGCCAGGGCCTTCAATGCTTTCGGCGGCGCGGCCTCGTCGACGAAATGAAAGCCGGTCTGCCCGGTTTCCTGGACGATGGTCTCGATGCGATCGACCAGCGTGGTGGCCGATGCCGCCTCGTAGCGCGAGATGTAGTCGAGGCTCACATCGCAGAAGCTGCACTTCTTCCAGTAGCAGCCGTGGGCCACGGTCAGCTTGTTCCAGCGCCCGTCGCTCCACAGCCGGTTCATCGGGTTGAGCATGTCGAGCAGCGACAGGTACTGGTCGAGCGGCAGGCCATCCCAGGTGGGTGTGCCGACCTCATCGAAAGGAATGTCGGGCTCGACGAAGTTGATGTACTTCACGGCGCCGTCTTCGCGAACAAAGGTGCGCACCAAACGTTGGCGTGAGCGCTTGCCGCTCAGGTGTTCGATCAACGCGAGCAGAGGTCGTTCGCCGCCATCCAGCGTGATGAAGTCGATGTGATCAAACACGCGGGGTTCGCGCAGATCGCGCAGCTCGGTGTTGACGAAGCCGCCGCCCAGCGCCACGTGGATGCCCGGGTCATGCGCCTTGATCGCCTGCGCGATGCGCAGTGCCGCGTAGACCGCGCCGGGGAAAGGCACCGAGAGCAGCACGAGCTGCGGCCGATGCTCTTGCAAGGCTTCGAGGGTCAGCGCTTGCAGCGTCTCGTCGATCAGGTTGGGCTCAGCTGCAAGTGCCTTCGCCAGCGGATCAAAGCTCGGCTGGCTCGTGGCTAACTGCTCGGCATAGCGGACAAACTCAAAGCGCGGATCGACCGCGTCGCGGAGCACATCGGCCAGATCGTTCAGGTACAGCGTGGCCAGATGGCGCGCGCGATCTTGCAGTCCCAGCGCGCCGAAAGCCCAGGCGAGCGGGTCCTCGCCTTCCTCGGCGTCATAAGCATCGAGCGAATTGAACCGCGGCCCTTCGGGCAGGAACTGACGCGTGTTGATGCGATGCGCCAAGGTCGCGTCACGGCCCTGCAGGAAAGCGATCACGCGATCAATGGTGGCCGCATAGCGATCAAAGTCGTGCAGGAAGGCTTCAAGCGTCGGTGTTTGCGGCGCGGCCTCGGCCCTAACGCGTAAATCCAACAGACCGGAGTGTGAAAAAAGTCTCAGAACCAGGGCCAGCGCGAGATCGTGCTGCGTTGCAGCAATTTCACGCGAACGCAGGAAGCCGGTGAGGTACGCAGTCGATGGATAGGGCGTGTTCAGCTGCGTCATCGGCGGGATGAGCGACAGCACGCGCAGGTTCTGGGGCATGAATTGACGGGGTTGGAACGTGCGCATTGTGCCTGCCACACGCCGGACCTTGGTGCTATCCCTTAGCCGTCATGAGGACGACAAGGCTAGCCTATATGGTCGGAAACTTGCGGATAACTTGCGATAACGCATGGCCGCAGTAACGTAAACACGATCTTAAGGAAACGACCATGTCTTCAGCGGGAATGGACGCAGCTGTAAACCCAACTTCTGGGGATGGGATGCTCGATAAAGCGCGCATCGTCGCGGGGCCCGGTTTCAACCGCTGGTGGGTGCCGCCGGCTGCGCTTGCGATTCACTTGTGCATCGGGATGGCCTACGGCTTCTCGGTGTTCTGGTTGCCCATGACCAAGCTGCTGGCCGTCAACGGCGCCAGCTGCACGAACCTGGGCTTCTTCGACGCCCTGTTCACTTCGGATTGCAACTGGACCGTGGCCCAGGTCAACCACGTCTTCGAGACCTTCATCGCGATGCTCGGCATCTCGGCTGCCTTGTGGGGCGGCTGGCTTGAGCATGCCGGGCCGCGCAAGGCCGGCTTCATTGCCGCGCTGTGCTGGGGCGGCGGCCTGGTGCTGGGCGGCGTCGGCGTGATGATCCATCAGCTGTGGCTGGTGTATCTGGGCTGCGGCGTGCTCGGTGGCGTGGGCCAGGGCCTGGGCTATATCACCCCGGTGTCCACGCTGATCAAGTGGTTCCCCGATCGTCGCGGCATGGCCACGGGCTTTGCCATCATGGGCTACGGCGGGGGCGCCATGATCGGCGCGCCGATTGCTGTTGCGCTGATGAGCCATTTCTCCGGCTCCAGCGCGCAAGGTGTGGCGCCCACGCTGATGGTGATGGGTGTGATCTATTTCCTGGCGATGTCGCTGGGCGCCTTCGGCTTCCGCGTCGCGCCTTCGGGTTGGTTGCCCAAGGGCTGGACGGCGCCTGTCACCTCGCAAGCGCGCATCACGACGCGCCATGTGCATCTGGACAAGGCTTGGAAGACGCCGCAGTTCTGGCTGGTCTGGGGCGTGCTGTGTCTGAACGTGACCGCCGGCATCGGCGTGATCTCGATGGCCAGCCCGATGTTCCAGGAAGTGTTCGGCGCCAAGCTGGCGGGCCTGACCGGCGATGGCGTGATGACGCCCGCACAGAAGGCGGCTGTTGTCGCCGCAGCGGCCGGCCTGGTGGGCTTGATCAGTCTGTTCAACAGCCTGGGCCGTCTCTTCTGGGCTTCGATGTCTGATCGCCTGGGTCGTCGCAACACCTACTTCATCTTCTTCCTGCTGGGCATCTGCCTGTACAGCCTGCTGCCGACGCTCGGCCACATGGGCATGGCCGGCGCCTTCGTGATCACGGTCTGCGTGATCCTGACCATGTACGGCGGCGGCTTCGCCACGGTGCCGGCCTACCTGGCTGACTTGTTCGGCACGCAGATGGTGGGCGCCATCCACGGCCGCTTGCTCACGGCCTGGTCGGTGGCCGGCATCCTCGGCCCGGTCGTGATTGCAGCGGTGCGCGAGAACCAGCTGGCGGCGGGTGTTGCCAAGACGCTGGTCTATGACAACACGCTCTACCTGATGGCCGGCCTGCTGTTCTGCGGTCTGCTCTGCAATGTCTTCGTCAAGCCGGTCGATGCCAAGCACTACATGAGCGATGAAGAGCTCGCGCGTGAACGTGCCATCGGCCATGAGTCGACCAGCGTGGGCGACAGCAGCGGTGCAGCGCGCGCGGGCTTCGGCTTCGTCGGCGTGCTGGCTTGGCTGGCGGTGGGCGTGCCCTTCCTCTGGGGCCTGTCGATCGCACTGCAAAAGGCTGCAGCGCTGTTCTGAACGCGCTAAGGTATGAGGTATGAACGAAGCCGAGAGCAAGAAACAAGGCCGGGCTGACCCGGCAATGTTGGCGGCCGTTCGCCAGGCCATCGAGGCCTGGCGGCACGAGCCGGGCGGCCTGCTGCCGCTCCTCCATGCCGTGCAGGACGCGCTCGGCTTCGTTCCACCCGAGGCCCTGCCGCAGATCGCCGAGGCGTTCAATCTCTCGCGAGCTGAGGTGCACGGCGTCGTCACCTACTACCATCACTTCCGCGAGCACAAACCCGGGCGCCATGTGGTGCAGGTCTGTCGCGCGGAGTCATGCAAGAGCATGGGCGCCGATGCCCTGCTCGCGCATGCCGAAGCCCACCTGGGCTGCAAACAACATGAGAGCACGGCCGATGGCCAGTTCACCCTCGAACCGGTGTTCTGCCTGGGCCTGTGCTCTTCTTCGCCGGCCATGATGCTCGGCGACGATCTGCATGCACGGATGACGCCGGCGCGCTTTGATGCGCTGATCCGTGAAGCCAGGAGCAAGGTATGAGCATCACCTGCTACGTGCCGTGTGACTCCGCTGCGCTGGCTGTTGGTGCCGATGCCGTGGCCGCGCAGATTGCCGCGACGGCGATCCAGCACGGGCTTGATGTGCAGATCATCCGCAACGGCTCGCGTGGGCTGATGTGGCTGGAGCCGCTGATCGAAGTCGCGACGCCTCAAGGCCGTGTCGCCTACGGGCCTGTCGCGGTCGACGACGTGGCGTCATTGTTTGATGCCGGATTTATGCAAGGTGGCGCCCATGCGCTGAACCTTGGCGTTACCGACGAAATTCCCTACCTGAAGAAGCAGCAGCGATTGACCTTCGCCCGCATGGGCGTGACCGATCCGCTCTCGCTGTCCGATTACATCGCACATGAAGGCTATGCCGGCCTGCGCAAGGCCTTGTCGCTCTCGCAAGCCGATGTGGTGCAGCAGGTGCTCGATTCCGGCCTGCGCGGACGCGGCGGCGCGGCATTCCCAGCCGGCATCAAGTGGCGCACCGTGCTGGGCGCTCAGGCGCCGCAGAAATACATCGTCTGCAATGCCGACGAAGGCGATTCGGGCACCTACTCCGACCGCATGGTGATGGAGGGCGACCCGTACCTGCTGATCGAGGGCATGACGATCGCGGGCATCGCGACCGGCGCGACGCAGGGTTATATCTATGTGCGCTCCGAATATCCGCATGCGATCCGCGCGCTGAACGAAGCGATCCAGCGCGCTGAAGGAGAGGGTTATCTCGGCGCCAACGTGCTGGGCTCGGCCCGCGCCTTTCATCTGCATGTCCGCAAGGGCGCGGGCTCCTATGTTTGCGGCGAAGAAACGGCGCTGCTCGAAAGCCTCGAAGGCAAGCGCGGCATCGTGCGCGCCAAGCCGCCGGTGCCGGCATTGAAGGGTCTGTTCGGCCAGCCGAGCGTCATCAACAACGTGATCACGCTGGCGACCGTGCCGCTGATCCTGGCGCGTGGCGCCGAGCATTACAAGAATTTCGGCATGGGCCGTTCGCGCGGCACCTTGCCCATCCAGTTGGCCGGCAATATCAAACGCGGCGGCCTGATTGAACTGGCCTTTGGCGTGACGCTGCGCGAGCTGCTTTACGACTACGGCGGCGGCGCTGCCTCGGGCCGGCCGATCAAGACCGTGCAGGTGGGCGGCCCGCTGGGCGCGTATCTGCCTGAGTCGCAGTGGGACATCCCGTTCGATTACGAAGCCTACGCAGCGGTGGGCGCCGTGCTGGGCCACGGCGGCATCGTCGTGCATGACGACACGGCCGACCTCGCCCAACTGGCGCGTTATGCGATGGAATTCTGCGCCATCGAATCCTGCGGCAAGTGCACGCCCTGCCGGATCGGCTCGACGCGCGGTGTCGAGGTGATCGACAAGATCGTCGCTGGAAACGGGCACGAGCAGCAGATCCACCTGCTGCGTGATCTTTGCGACACCATGCTGAACGGCTCTCTGTGCGCCATGGGCGGCATGACCCCATACCCAGTGATGTCAGCGCTGAATCATTACCCTGAGGACTTCGGTCTGAAGTAAGGAGCTCGCCATGCTCGACCATGAACTCGATTACGGCACGCCCGCCAGCACCTCCACCAAGGAGATCACGCTGACGATCGACGGCACGCAGGTGACTGTGCCCGAAGGCACCTCGCTGATGCGCGCCGCCATGGACGCCGGCACGCAAATCCCCAAGCTCTGCGCCACCGACAGCCTCGAGCCCTTCGGCTCCTGCCGCCTGTGCCTCGTCGAGATCGACGGCCGCAAGGGCTTCCCGGCCTCATGCACGACCCCGGCGGAAGCCGGCATGAACGTGCGCACGCAATCGCCGAAGCTGCAAGACCTGCGCAAGGGCGTGATGGAGCTCTACATCTCCGATCACCCGCTTGATTGCCTGACGTGCGCCGCCAATGGTGACTGCGAATTGCAGGACATGGCCGGCGTGACGGGCCTGCGCAACGTGCGCTACGGCTACGACGGCGCCAATCACCTGAAGGACAAGAAGGACGAGTCGAACCCGTACTTCACGTATGACCCAGCCAAGTGCATCGTCTGCAACCGCTGCGTGCGCGCCTGCGAGGAAACGCAGGGCACCTTCGCGCTGACAATTTCGGGCCGAGGCTTCGAGAGCCGCGTCTCGGCCGGCATGGACGAGCCCTTCCTGCAAAGCGAATGCGTGAGCTGCGGTGCCTGCGTGTCGGCCTGCCCGACCGCCACGTTGCAGGAAAAGAGCGTGATCTGGCTCGGCCAGCCCGAGCACAGCGCCATCACGACCTGCGCCTATTGCGGCGTGGGTTGCGCCTTCAAGGCCGAGATGAAGGGCAACGAAGTCGTCCGCATGACGCCGTGGAAAGACGGCAAGGCCAACGAGGGCCACTCGTGCGTGAAGGGGCGCTTTGCCTGGGGCTATGCGACCCACAAGGACCGCATCACCAAGCCGATGATCCGCGCCAAGATCACCGATCCGTGGCAGGAAGTCAGCTGGGACGAAGCGATCAACCACGCGGCTTCCGAGTTCAAGCGCATCCAGGCCAAGCACGGCCGCGATTCGATCGGCGGCATCACGAGTTCGCGCTGCACCAACGAGGAAACGTACCTCGTGCAGAAGCTGGTTCGCGCGGCCTTCGGCAACAACAACGTGGACACCTGCGCTCGCGTCTGCCATTCGCCGACGGGCTACGGCCTCGGCCAGACCTACGGCACTTCGGCCGGCACGCAGACCTTCAAGTCGGTCGAGCACTGCGACGTGATGATGGTCATCGGCGCCAATCCGACTGATGGCCATCCGGTGTTCGCGTCGCGCATGAAGAAGCGCCTGCGCCAGGGTGCGAAGCTGATCGTGATTGATCCGCGCGCGATCGACATGGTCAGCTCCCCGCACGTCAAAGCCGACTATCACCTGCCGCTCAAGCCCGGCACGAACGTCGCCATGATCTCGGCGCTGGCCCATGTGGTCGTGACCGAAGGGCTCGTCGATGAAGCCTATGTGGCCGAGCGTTGCGACACGAAGTCGTTCAACGAATGGCGCGAATTCATGGCGCGGCCCGAGAACTCACCCGAGGCACTTGAAGCCGAGATCGGCGTTCCCGCTGCCGACGTGCGCGCTGCGGCCCGGCTGTACGCAACCGGCGGCAACTCAGCGATCTACTACGGCCTCGGCGTGACCGAGCACAGCCAGGGCTCGACGATGGTGATGGGCATTGCCAATCTGGCGATGGCCACCGGCAATGTCGGTCGTGAAGGCGTCGGCGTGAACCCGCTGCGCGGGCAGAACAATGTGCAAGGCTCCTGCGACATGGGCTCGTTCCCGCATGAGCTGCCGGGCTATCGCCATATCTCCGACACCACCGTGCGCAGTCAGTTCGAGGCCCATTGGGGCGTCGAGCTGCAAGCCGAGCCGGGCCTGCGCATCCCGAACATGTTTGACGCGGCCATGAGCGGCACCTTCATGGGCCTGTACTGCCAGGGCGAGGACATCGTGCAGTCCGATCCGAACACGCAGCATGTGTCGGGCGCGCTGTCGGCGATGGAGTGCATCGTCGTGCAGGACATCTTCCTGAACGAAACCGCCAAGTACGCGCACGTGCTGCTGCCGGGCTCCTCGTTCCTCGAGAAGGACGGCACGTTCACGAATGCCGAGCGCCGCATCTCGCGCGTCACCAAGGTGATGCCGCCGCTGTCTGGCCTGGGCGATTGGGAGGTCACGGCGAAGCTCTCGAATGCGCTGGGCTACCCGATGAATTACACGCACCCGTCGCAGATCATGGACGAGATCGCGGCGCTGACGCCGACCTTCCACGGCGTCAGCTTCGAGAAGATCGACAAGCTCGGCAGCGTGCAATGGCCCTGCAACGAGGAGGCGCCGGAAGGCACGCCGCTGATGCACATCGGCCACTTTGTGCGCGGCAAGGGCCGCTTCATGATCACGCAGTACATCGCGACCGACGAGAAGATCACGCGCAAGTTCCCGCTGCTGCTGACCACCGGCCGCATCCTCTCGCAGTACAACGTCGGCGCGCAGACGCGGCGCACGCCGAACAATACGTGGCACGACGAGGATCGCCTCGAAATCCATCCGCATGACGCCGAAGAGCGCGGCATCAAGGAAGGCGATTGGGTCGGCATCGAAAGCCGCGCTGGCGAGACCGTGCTGCGTGCCGTGATCAGCGAGCGCATGCAGCCGGGCGTCGTCTACACGACCTTCCATTTCCCCGAATCGGGCGCGAACGTCATCACCACCGACAATTCGGACTGGGCCACCAACTGCCCCGAGTACAAGGTCACCGCCGTGCAGGTTCTGCCGGTGATGCAACCGTCGGCCTGGCAGAAGGAATACAAAGAGTTCAACAAGCAGCAGGAAGAGTTTTTGAACCATGCACGTTGACAACCTCATCAAGATGGCCAACCAGATCGGCCAGTACTTTGAGGCCTTTCCCGACAAGGCCGAAGCGCTCGACGGCGTGGCCACGCACATCAAGAAGTTCTGGGAGCCGCGCATGCGCCGCGCGCTGCTGGAGCACCTTGATGCGGCCGGCTATGACGAGTTGAACCCGACCACGGCCGAGGCGATCCGCGAGCATCGGACGCGAATCGCGTGAATCCGCTGCAAACCGTCTCGGTGCGCCGCACGGGCAGCGCCGAGGCCGAGCCGGACCAGGTCGCCGTCGAAGCGCCGGTCGCGCTCGTCTTCAATGGCATCTCGCATGCGGTGATGATGGCCACGCCGGCTGATCTCGAAGCCTTCGCGCTCGGCTTTGCGCTGACCGAGGGTCTTCTGCAATCGAAGTCCGAGTGCTACGGGATCGATGTGCAGCTGGGCGAACTCGGTTGTGAAGTGCAGCTTGAGATTGCCGCCGCCGCCGAGATGCGCTTGAAGGAACGCCGTCGCAATCTCGCAGGCCGCACCGGCTGCGGCCTTTGCGGCATTGACAGTCTCGAAGCGCTCGACCTGAACCCGCCGCCTTTGCAAAACCCGCTGCAGATCGAGCCCGCCGCGATTGCACGCGCTCTGGCCGCGATGCCGGCGCGCCAGGTGCTCAATGCCAAGACCGGCGCGCATCACGCAGCAGCCTGGGCCACGCCTGAGGGTGAATTGCTGGCCGTGATGGAAGACGTGGGCCGCCACAACGCGCTCGACAAATTGCTCGGCGCACGTGTGCAGGCCGGCCAGTCGACGAGTGAAGGCTTCGTGATCATGTCCAGCCGCGCCAGCTCCGAGCTGGTGCTCAAGTGCGCGCGCCTGAAGGTTCCGCTGCTCGCGACCATCTCGGCGCCCACCTCGATGGCGATCGACATCGCCAGGAACACCGGCCTCGCGCTCTATGGCTTCTGCCGCGGCGAGCGCTCGGTTCGCTACAACTAAGGCCCCTGGCCCCGGTCGATCGCCAAGTCAAGAGATCTCGGGTCGCCGTTGCGCGGGCCCCAAGCGCTTTACATAAATTCACCCCTGCTGCCAGCAGGCTTTATCGAGTCGTCCTACAGTCAGCATTCTGCAAGGTGGTTGAAGGGATATCGAATGAAGCAGATGCTGTGTGTGAAGTGGGGTCAGAAGTACGGTCCCGAGTATGTGAACCGCCTTTATGCGATGGCCCAACGTCACACGACAGGGCCTCTGCGTTTTGTCTGCCTGACCGACGATGGCGCCGGGCTGCGCCCTGAAGTCGAGGTCGTCCCGCTGCCGGAACTGGGCTGCGAGCATCCGCAACGCAGCATGGGCAAGTGGCGCAAGCTGGTCATGTGGGGCGGCAATATGCCGGAGCTCACGGGCCTCACAGGCCCGGTGCTCTTCGTCGATCTGGACACGGTCATCGTGCGCAATATCGACAGCTACTTCACCCACGGCGATCCGGACCGCGTCTATCTGGCGCGCAACTGGTCCAAGCCTTTCCACCGCCTGGGTCAGACCTCGGTCTTCCGCTTCCCGATCGGCGGCAATCCGCAGATCCTCGAGAACTTCCGCGCCAATCCGCAAGGCATCGCTGATCGCCTGCGCTTCGAGCAGCACTACATCACCGAGTCCGTGCCGGGCGGCATCCAGTTCTGGCCCGAATCCTGGACGCGGCATTTCCGCCTGCACTGCATGCCTCCGTTCCCGCTCGGCTACTTCATGCCGGCGCATCTGCCTGCGAAGGCCAAGATGGTGACCTTCGCGGGCGGTCCGAATCCCAGCGATGTGCAACTGGGCCGCTGGGAAGACGATCAGCCGGCCTTCCCGACCCGGATGGAACACCTGAAGGCCACGCTGAAGGCGCAGCGTCCGCTGCGCCATCTGCGTCGCTTCGTGGTTCCGGTGGGCTGGATCGCCCAGCACTGGACTGAATAGGCGTCAGCCCTTTCTTTCGACCTTCTTGTCGGCCTTGTCCGTCTTGGGCGCGGGCATCGCTTTGGGTTGCGGCGTCTGTGTCTGCGTGTAGTCAGCCGGCACCTTCATCAGCGCCGCATCGGGCTCTCCACGCTTGAGGTTCTGCAGCCGGTAATTGGTCTCGCCGCTGCGCGGGTCGAAGTCGCGGCTGGCGACGGTGACCATCAGCTCGGGTGAGGTCCAGACATCGCGTGTGATCACGATCGGCTTCTCGTTGCCGACCTTGCCGGCGTCGATGGTCCAGGTCATGCGTTCGCCGTTGACCTTGACGCCGTCGATCTCCTTGCTGTCGAGCACGCTCTTCACTCCCGGGCCGCGCGGCGCGAACACCAGCGCGCGGGCCATCACAGCGGGCGGCGCCTGAAGGCCGGGCAACGGTGCCAAGCCGGGTGCATCGTCCACGCGAATCACCCGCACTTCGCGGTGCTCGTGGCCTTGCGCATCCTTGGTCGTCACATCGCTCTGCGTGAGCACCACGGGCACGGGCGGGAGTGGGGGCAAAGGTGCCTTCAGTGCGCCCGGAGGCACCGGGGGCACGGGCGGCGCGCCCGCTTCCTTGACGTTGCTGATGTTGACATTGACGCGCACCTGCTCGCGGACCTTGACCGCCCATTCGCGCATCTGCTCGCCATAGCGCTCCCAGGCCGCGCCCTCGGCTGCGGGGCTGCCGAACTTGCGCGCGATCTTCTTGTCAGCGTCGAGCAGCCAGCCTTCCTTTTGCACGGGATCGCGCAGATACACCAGGTGCCGGCCGCCGCGCTCGACCTCCTGCCGCGTCCGGCCTTCGCTGTCTCGGCACAGCCGTGAGCTTTGCGAATGCACGATGCGGTTGCCGTCGGCCAGAGCTTGCACCGTTTCATGCACGGCATCCGCGCAGTACGGCGCTCCTTTGACCAGGCGGGAGCGTGCTGTGTCGGTGATCACAAAGGCCATGTCACCCGGCAACACCAGCGCATCATGCGCCGCCTGCTCGGCGTCACGCGCGGCCATCCGCGCGTCGGCGGCAATCTGCTGGGCATCGACGGCGGCCATCGCCATCACTTCGGCCTGCGCCTGGTCGCCATCGTTCTTGATGATGACTCGACGCTCGACGTGCGGTGCGGCTTCAGGAGCCGGGGTCTGCGCACCGGCGCTGGCGGCAAGGACCAGCCAAGGGGCGCAATGAAGGAAGTGGCGGACGGCAGCGGTTTTCATGGACAGCCTTTCGTGGGAGGGATCATCAGAAGAAGGTTCAGCGAAGCAGGCGCACGGCCAGCACTTCGCCGGAGGAGCGCACGAGCAGCTCGGCCTTGACGGGGGCGTCGGCCTCGCTCGGGTCATAGGGCAGGCCCAGCACCGCCAGGCGTTCGTTCGGAATTTCGGTGGACACCACCCAGGCCGTGCCTCCGGGCCGGCCTTGTTCATCGGTCTCATGCATCACCTTTTGCCAGCGCTCGTCGGAGACGATGGGTACAAAGGCGCTCGCGCCGAACTCCGGCTGGCTGGTGGCGGGCAGGCTGATGCTGAACACCAGGACGATGCCGGCCAGGCCCGTGGCGCTGGCCGCGGCGCCCGACCAGGCCAGCCAATGCATGCGACGCAGCCGCTCCCGCCAGCCGGATGGCGGAGCGTCCTTGCGATGGGCCAGCGCGCGACGCATGGCGGCCAGCGTCGCGGCCTGCGCCTCGGGCGGCGGCTCGGCATGGCGCCAGTCATCCAGCGTGTTCAAGGGATTCAAGGGCAAGCTCGACTTCATGATGAGGCGACTCCAGGCAATTGCACGCGCTCGTTCTTGAGCAGCACGGCCAGACGCAGGCGGGCCCGGTGCAGGCGGGTGCGCAAGGTGTTGAGCTCGATGCCGGCGATGTGGGCAGCCTCCACGTAGGCACGCTCCTGCAGGTCGACCAGGATGAGGGCTTCGCGAAAGGGCCAGGACAAACTCTGGATGGCGCGCCAGAGCGCGGCCTGGTCCTGGGCCTGCATCAGCAGCATGTCAGGTTGCGCGTCATGCGCCGCTTCATGCGCGAGCGGGCCGTCGTCGTCGCTCTCGACCTCCACCTCGCGCCGCGCTTCGCGCCAGCGCGCCAGCAGATGGTGGCGTGCGACGCCGGCCAGCCACGCACCCAGGCTGCCGCGCAGCGGATCGAAGCTCTGCGGCCGGCTCGCGAGCGTGACGAATGCCTCCTGCATGGCATCGGCCGACCAAGCTGAGTTGGCGCACAGGGCCAGCGCATAGCGATAGACCGGCCCGGACTCGCGGCGATAGATCGGCTCCAGCGCCGAGGCATCGCCGCGGCGCAGGCGCGCCATCAGCGCCATCAGTGCGATCGTCTCGTCGCTAGCGCCGCGCGGGTCCATCGGCATGAAGCTCAGCATGGGACACCGCAGCGTCGGGAGGCAAAAGGGTGGGCGGGCATGTCATGGTCGGGTGATTGCAACGTATTGCGCCCACAACAGGCAAAAGTTCCCACTTGATTTCAGGATGATGACTTTCTATCGAGGTGCGCTGCACAAGTCGTCGCATGTCGCACAAACACGCTACAAACAAAGAAGTTAGTGCTCGCATACGGCCCAAAATTGGTGCGCGGTGGTCGTGAAAACCCCAATCGCGTGCATTTCGACGCCTGACTACATTCCGGTCACTCGATGCGATGTTGTGCAAGCGACAGTCGCTAGGCGGGGCTGAGGAGACAAATAAGGCAAAAGCAAGAGCAAGATAAAAGTGACACCGTCACAATTCACGGGCACCGGAGCCAGCCTCCTGGTGCCCGTTCTATTTGCGGCTCCATTTCCGGTTCCATTTCCAGCCCGATTTCCAGCCTTGATCTTCTTTTCCTGATTTCCTTTTCTCCCCCGGATGTTTGACCTCATCACTGCCGCCCTGGCCTCGCTTGCGGCTGGCTTCATCGACGCCATCGTTGGCGGTGGCGGGCTGGTTCTGGTGCCCGCTCTCTTCAGCATCTATCCGCAAATGCAGCCGGCCACGCTGCTCGGCACCAACAAGGGCGCCTCGGTGTGGGGAACGGCCTGGGCCACGGGTCAATACGCGCGGCGGGTCCAGCTCAACTGGCGGGCCTTGCTGCCGGCCGCCGGTCTGGCGCTGGTGGGCGGTTTCTTTGGCGCCTGGCTGGTCACGCTGGTCAGCGCCGCCGGGCTGCGCAAGGCGTTGCCGCTGATTCTGTTGGCTGTGCTGGTCTACACGCTTGCCCGCAAGGAACTCGGCCGGCATCACGAGCCGCGTTTTCACGGCCGCGCCGAGACACTCGTCGCAGGCGCCATCGCGCTCGTCATCGGTTTTTATGACGGTTTCTTTGGGCCGGGCACCGGCAGCTTCTTCGTCTTCCTGTTTGTGCGCGTGCTGGGTTACGACTTCCTGCATGCCTCGGCCACGGCCAAGCTGATGAACGTTGCGACCAATCTGGCCGCCCTCGCGCTGTTCATCAGCAAGGGGCATATGTGGTGGCAGCTCGCTGCGATCATGGCGGTGACCAATGTGCTGGGCAGCCTGCTGGGCACACGCCTGGCCTTGGCTCGCGGCGTCGGTTTTGTGCGCAGCTTCTTTGTGGTCGTGGTCGCGGCGCTGATCCTCAAGACAGGTTGGGATGCTTTCCTGCGGTGACGGCCTCACACAGACATAGGCCATTGCACGCGCTACCATAGCGAACACTTTCCCTGAACGGCCCTGTCATGCCTGTTGATCCGCAATTGCGAACACTCGACATCGAGATCCCGACCCAGCCCGAAGTGCTGGTCAAGCTCTCGCTGCTGATGGCAGCCGAAGACATCGACCTGCTGGCGATGTCCTCTCTGGTTGAAAGCGATATGGCGCTGGCCGCCGCCGTGCTGAAGGCCGTCAACTCCTCGCTCTATGGCTTGCGCGGCCGCGTGCAGACGGTACACCAGGCGCTCACCTATCTGGGCATGCGCGAAGTCGCTGCCATCACGTTTGAAATGGGCCTGCGCGCGGCCTTCCCGACGGCCGTTGAATTGGAGCCGGTCTGGGGTCGCGCCTCGAAGCGCGGCCTGATGATGGGGCGCATGGGACAGATGCTCGGCGTCGATCCCTGGGCCGCGCACTCCGCCGGTCTGTTCGAGGAATGCGGCAAGGCGGTTCTGTATCGCCACGCGCCTTCGCACTATCCGGCCATGCTGCGCGCCGCGCAGAACGATCAGGATCTGGTGCAACTCGAGCACACTGCTTTTGGCGTCAGCCATGACGCACTCGGCGCGGCGCTGTGCGAGAGCTGGGGCCTGGCGCCCGCCGCCGTGGCGAATGTGCGCTATCACGTCGAGGTGCAAGCCACGCTCCAGATGCCCGAGACCCTGCAACGCCGCAGCGTCAGCGCGATCTCGACAATGGCTTGGGTGCTGATCACCGCCCCGGAACGGCTTGAGGAAGTGGCGCAAGCCATCGCCCCGCAAGCGCAGATCGACGAAAACCTGATGCTGCGCGCCGCGCGCCGGGTGTCCGAGCAGCTGAACCAGGCTGAAGAGCACGGTCGCTGAAGGAAGAGAAGAAAGAGACCTCGGCCGTGGCCACGCTCGGCTTTGCCCACTACAACCTCCGCGCGCCGCGCGCCCTGCTGGATGAGTTGCGAGCCTTCTATTGCGAAGTCGTCGGGCTCTACGTTGGCGAGCGGCCGCCGTTCCGCAACTACGGCTACTGGCTCTATGCCGGCGGCCGCGACGTGCTGCACCTGACCGAGGCTTCACCGGACGCGCAGGCGCCGACGGAAATCTCCACCACTTTCGACCACGCGGCCTTCACCTGCAGCGGCCGTGCGGAGTTTGAGCAGCGACTGACGCAGCGTGGCGTTCGCTATCGCGCGGCCGAGGTGCCGCTGACCGGCATGGTCCAGCTGTTTTTTCACGACCCGGCCGGCAATGGCGTTGAGCTGAATTTTTCAGCCGAATAAGACGGCTCGCTGGCGGCTCAATTCGCGCCCATGCTGAGCCGGTCGCGCCCCGCATGTTTGGCGATATAGAGCGCCTCATCCGCCGCCTGCATCAGCGCTTGCGGGCTCAAGTACGGGTGCGCCGGGCTGTACGCCGCGAGGCCGATGCTCACGGTCAGGATTTTCTCGTCCGTCACACCGTCCGCATGCGGAAGCTGCAGGGCGCGCAGATCCTCGCGCAATTGCTCGAGCCGGCCCTGCGCTTCGGCCAGCCCGAGATCGGGCAGCAGCGCGACAAACTCTTCACCGCCGAGGCGCGCAACCATATCGGTATCGCGCTTGAAATGCCCGGACAGCAGCCGCGCCACTCGGCGCAGCGCCTCATCGCCACCGGCCTGGCCGTAGCGTGCGTTGAATTTCTTGAAGTGATCAAGATCGAGCACCGCCAGCGCCAGCAGCCCGCGTTGACGCTGCGCGCGCTTGAACTCGCGCCGCAGGGCCTCGTCAAACTCGCGCCGGATCGCCAGGCCCGTCAGATCATCGGTGCGCGACATGCTGCCGAGCTCGCGGTTCTTGGCATCGAGCGCGGCCTGCGCTTGCTGCAATTCGCTGCGCAGCACAGCGGCCTTGCCCTGTTCGCTCTGCACGACCTGCCAAAGCCTTGAGTGCACGCGGACGATGGAATGACGGATCTGCCGCAGCTCGGGCGCCTGCTCTTCGTCGGTCTCCAGCATGGACTCGGGCGGCGGCTGCGTGGGATCGAAGTGCTCGGTGCTCGCCGCGAGCGCGCGCAGCGGTTGCAGCAAGAGCCGGTCAAGCAGCATCACGAACATGCCGCCGAGCAGCAGGCCCAGCACGAGATCGCGCGAGAGCACGATCAAGACGCCAAGGTTGAGCGCCTCGCGCTCCTCGCTCTGCATGAGGTGAAAGATGTCGATCATCGCCACCAGCAGCAGGCTCAGGCCCAGAACGGCCAGGATCATCCGCAAGCGCAGCGAGCCCAGGCGTTGCTGCGCTGCTGTTTCGGTGCTGCCACTGTAGAAGCCGGGGTTTGAATTCAAAGCGGGCGTCGTGGTGTGCTGATCGGCAAACCATTGTGCATGTCAAACCGGGACGTACGCCATGCGCACACACAAGGGTTAGCCCGATCTACAGCGCAGGACTAACCCTATAAATTAGCAAATGCTTATATACGGATTTTCATGACAGACACCTCTGTGCAAGCCGCAGCCCCGCAACTCGATCGCGTCTACGAGATTGCGGCCGAGCTGTTCTCGCTGATGTCCGCGCCGATCCGCCTGAAGATCATCAGCTCGCTTTGCGCGGGGGAGAAAACCGTGAGCGACTTGCTCGGCGAAATCGAGACCACGCAGCCCAATATGTCCCAGCACCTGAGCCAGCTCTACCGGGCCGGCGTGCTGGCGCGCAAGCGCGCTGGGCAGCAAATGATCTACAGCATCAACAACGAGCGCGCCGCCATGCTGTGCCGCGCGGTGTGCACGCAGATCGCCATCGAGATTGACGATCCCGACGCGGTCTCTCGCGACGAGAGCCTGCTGCCGCAGCGGGGCTGAGGAGACGATGAGCATGAGCAGCTTGAGCCCCGGCCGCCTGATCCAGGCGCCTGAACACCTGATCACGCGTGAGCAACTGGCCGCGCCGCCCGCAGCCCGGCGCGGCTTCCTGATCAGCGCTTTCGCAGCGGCCAGCGCGGCCTTGGCCTCCGGTGTCGCGCGCGCCGACGCCGGCACCGAGGGTGATCCCAATATCCTGCAGTTGCCGCAGCACTCGCTGGCGCTCGGCCAGCCCGTCGCGCTGGAGGGTTATGGCCATCCGTCCAAATACGAAGTCAACCTGCAACGCCGCCAGAGCCCGGGGCTGACGCAGACGCGCCAGGCCTCCGTCTCCTTCGCGCCGCTGCAAGGTCTGTTCGGCATCGTCACGCCGAGCGGGCTGCATTTCGAGCGGCATCACCAGGGCTGGTGGGACATCGACCCGAGCAAGCACCGGCTGATGATCAACGGCTCCGACGAGCAGATGCTCAAGCGCCCGATGGTCTTCACGATGGACGAGCTGATGCGCCTGCCCAGCGTGTCACGTTTTCACTTCGTTGAGTGCGGCGCCAACACCGGCATGGAATGGGGCAATGTGGCCGTGCCGACCGTGCAGTACACGCACGGCATGCTGAGCTGCTCGGAGTTCACCGGCGTGCGCTTGATCGATGTGCTCGACATGTGCGGCTTTGACAAGAAGCGCGCCCGCTTCGTGCTGGCCGAGGGCGCCGATGGCTCCTCCATGACACGCACGATCCCGATGGAGCTGATCACCAGCGGCGAGGTGCTGCTGGCCTACGGCCAGAACGGCGAGATGCTGCGGCCCGAGAACGGCTACCCGCTGCGGCTGGTCGTGCCGGGCGTGCAAGGCGTCTCGTGGGTCAAGTACCTGCGCCGCATCGAAGTCGGCGACATGCCCTATGCCACCAAGGACGAAGACGTCCACTATGTCGACCTGATGCCCGACGGCCAGCACCGCCAGTACACCTCGATCCAGGAGGTCAAGAGCGTGATCACCACGCCGAGCGGCGGGCAGGTGCTGCTGGACCAGGGCTTCTATTCGATCTCGGGCCTGGCCTGGTCCGGCCGCGGCCGCATCAAGCGTGTGGATGTGTCCGTCGACGGTGGCCAGAACTGGCGCGAGGCGCAATTGCAGACACCGGTGATGGACCGCTGCCTGACGCGCTTCAGCCTGCCCTGGACCTGGGACGGCAAGCCCGCCTTGGTGATGAGCCGCGCGACGGATGAGACCGGTCACATCCAGCCGAACTACGCGGCCCTGCGCGCCGTGCGCGGCAAGCGATCGATCTATCACAACAACAGCATTCAGACCTGGCTCGTTCAAGAATCAGGAGAGGTCAAGAATGTCCAACTCTCCTAAATTTCTTGTCGCGCTTGCGCTGGTTTGCAGCGTCAGCTTTGCGCAGACCAAGGACAGATTCCCCGGCATCGGCCGCACGGCGACGCCTGCCGAAGTCAAAGCCTGGGACATCGACGTGCGTCCCGACTTCAAGGGCCTGCCGCCCGGCCGCGGCACCGTGGCGCAAGGCGAAACGCTGTGGGAAGCCAAGTGCGCCGGCTGCCACGGCAGCTTCGGCGAATCGAACGAGGTGTTCTCGCCGCTGACCGGCGGCACCACGGCCGCAGACATCAAGACCGGCCACGTCGCGCGCCTGCTTGATCCCGCCTTCCCCGGCCGCACCACACTGATGAAGGTCTCGCACATCTCCACGCTGTGGGACTACATCCACCGCGCCATGCCCTGGACCGCGCCCAAGAGCCTGTCGCCGGACGAGGTCTACGCGGTCACCGCCTACCTGCTCTCGCTCGCCGATGTGCTGCCGGCGGACGGCGAGCTCTCCGACAAGAATATCGCCCAAGTGCAGGAGCGCCTGCCCAACCGCAACGGCAAGACCTGGCAGCACGACATGTGGCCCGGGCATGAGTTCAGCAAGGTGAGCAAGCCGGACGTGCAGGGCTCGAACTGCATGAAGAACTGCCGCGCCGAACCGAAGCTCGCCTCCTACCTGCCCGACTACGCGATGGGCGCCAGTGGCAATCTGTCGCAGCAGCAGCGCCTGGTCGGCCCGCAACGGGGCCTGGATACAGCGCCGCAGACAAAGAAAGCCGAGCCCGCGGCAACTGCGGCCAAGGCCGCGCCGATCAGCGATCTGCTCCAGCAGCACGCCTGTTTTGCCTGCCACCAGATCGACAGCAAACTCGTCGGCCCCGCCTTCAAGGACGTGGCCGCCAAGTACGCCAAGCGCGACGATGTGCGCCCCTACCTGATGGGCAAGATCAAGAGCGGTGGCAGCGGTGTGTGGGGCACGATCCCGATGCCCGCGCAAGACCTGTCGGAGGCTGACCTTGCTGCAATCGCGGCTTGGTTGGCCAATGGCGCCAAGCCCTGAAAGTCAGACCACAATAACGCCCTGTTCAAGGAGACATTGATGACGACCCGTCGAGAGATGATCAAACATGGGGCGCTGCTCGCGTCCCTGCTGGCCGGCGTGCTGCCGCGCCTGGCTTCGGCCGATCCGCTGAGCAAGCTGAGCTTCGATGCCAAGAACCTGGACGAGCTCTACAAGGAGCTCGGCATGGGCAAGCCGGTCGAGAGCAACCTGGTCACGCTGACCGCGCCTGACATCGCCGAGAACGGCGCCGTCGTGCCGCTGGCGATCTCCAGCACGGCGCCGAACGTCAAGCGCATGCTGGTGCTGGTCGAGAAGAACCCGAATGTGCTGACGGCGTCCTTCGACGTCAGCGATGCGGTCGAGCCGAGCTTCTCCACCCGCGTGAAGATGGGCCAGACCTGCTATGTCTACGCGGTGGCGATCACGGCGGACAAGAAGATGTTGTTTGCACAAAAAGAAGTCAAGGTCACCCTTGGCGGATGTGGAGGCTGAACGTTGGCCCCTCGCCCAGGGAATACCTGGTCGGTCCCCCGAGGGGACGCCGATGACCGCGGGGGATGCCCCGCGATCACATCGGCTCAAGTCGTCCTAGGGGCGGCCCGTCGAACGACTTGAGTCAGATACGAAGACGAAATACGGAGCAAGTGAACGATATGGCAGATCCGATGCGAATTCGCGCCCAGGCGCAAAACGGCAATGTGGTGGTGAAGGTGCTGATGGCCCACGAGATGGAAACCGGCCAGCGCAAGGACGCGAACGGCAAGGTCATCCCGGCCTGGTACATCACCGATGTGACCGCCACGCTCAATGGCAAGCCCGTGATGACGGCCCAATGGGGCCCCGCGGTGTCCAAGAACCCGTTCATGCAATTCACCATCAAGGGTGGCAAGGCCGGTGATAAGGTCGGCATCCAGTGGGTGGACAACCACGGCGACAAGCGCGCGGACGAAACGACCGTGGCTTGAGGCAAGCAAGCGAGCAAGCGGGCGAACGAACAAAACCAAGGAGACGAACCATGCGAAGCACAGCAGCACTGGCGCTGGCCTGCGGGCTCGCGGCGCTGACCGGGCTGATGAGCCTGTCGGCGCAGGCGCAGCAGAAGAGCGCGGCCGATGGCATTGCCGAATACCGCGCCATGCTGGCCGACGGCAACCCGGCCGAGCTTTTCGAGGCCAAGGGCGAGGAGCTGTGGAAGCAGCCGCGCGGTCCCAAGAACGCGAGCCTGCAGCAGTGCGACCTCGGCAAGGGCGCCGGCGTCGTCAAGGGCGCTTTCGTCGAACTGCCCCGTTACTTCAGCGACACCGCCCGCGTGCAGGATCTGGAGTCGCGCCTGCTGACCTGTATGGAAACGCTCCAGGGTTTTGATGCCAAGGCCATCGCCGCCACGCCGTTCGGCAAGGGCGAGCAGGCCAATATCGAAGGCTTGGTCGCCTGGATCGCCGCCGAGTCGCGTGGCCTGAAGTTCATGGTGCCGCAGGCCCATCCGGCCGAGAAGAAGATGTACGCGGTCGGCCAGAAGCTTTTTTATCTGCGCGCCGGCCCCTATGACTTTGCCTGCGCCTCCTGCCACGGCGCGGAAGGCAAGCGCATCCGCCTGCAGGACCTGCCCGCGCTCTACAAGAACCCGGGCGACGGCGTCGGCTTCGCGGCCTGGCCGGCTTACCGCGTCTCCAGTGGCGAACTCTGGGGCATGCAGCGCCGCCTGAACGACTGCTACCGCCAGCAGCGCTTCCCCTACCCCGGCTACGCTTCCGACGCGACCATCGCGCTGGCCACGTACATGGGCGTCAACAGCCAGGGCGCGGTCTCCGCCGCTCCTGCACTCAAGCGTTGAAGGAGCGGTGAGATGAAAACCAAGACCCTGATCCTCAGCGCCCTCGGCGTCGCCACGGTCGGCCTGATCGCCGGCTGCGCCAATATGGCGCTCAGCGATGCCGAAGTCGATGCCGGCGTGCAAGCCGCGCTCAAATCCTCGTTCTCCGACAAAGGCCAGGCCAAAGTCGACCGTCTGCAGCAAGACGCCGTGCAGCAGGCCTGCTCGTCCGACAAGGCGCCGCCCGCCGAGGTGGGCGCCAAGCTCGAAGCCGAACAGCTCGCCACCATCAAATGGCCAGCTGGAGACACAGGAGGCGAAGCCTGGCTCGGCGACTGGAAGCAAGGCGAGAAGCTCGCGCAGAACGGCCGCGGCGCCACCTGGAGCGATCCGGTCGGCAGCAAGAACGGTGGCAATTGCTACAACTGCCACCAGGTCACCAAGGCCGAAATCTCCTTCGGCACGATCGGCCCGAGCCTCTACCACTACGGCAAGCTGCGCGGCGTGAGCGATCCGGCCGCACCGGGCAGCCAGGCCATCGTCAAGTACACCTGGGGCAAGCTCTACAACGCCAAGGCCTACAACGCCTGCTCGGGCATGCCGCGCTTTGGTCACGAGAAGCTGCTGGACGAGGGGCAGATCCGCGATCTGATGGCGCTGCTGCTCGATCCGAAATCGCCGGTGAATGCCGACTGACGCCGACTGACGTTGATGGACCGCCGCGAACTGTTGAGAGTGCTGGGCGCGGCCGCTGCGGTCGGCTTCGGCACGACGGCAAAGGCTGCCGATCCCTACGCCGCGCCGGCGCCCTTCAAGGGCCCGGGCGCGGTCTCACTGCTGCACATGACCGACTGCCATGCGCAGCTGAAGCCGATCTACTTCCGCGAGCCCAGCGTCAACCTGGGCCTGGGCGAGCAGGCCGGCCGATGGCCGCATCTGGTGGGCGATGCGCTGCTCAAGGCGGCCGGTCTCAAGCCCGGCTCGCGCGAGGCTTACGCGTTCACCAGCCTCGATTTCACCGAGGCGGCACGCCGTTATGGCCGCGTCGGCGGCTTCGCGCATCTGGCCACCCTGGTCAAGCAGTTGCGCGCCACGCGACCGGGCGCCTTGCTGCTCGATGGCGGCGACACCTGGCAGGGCTCGGCCACCTCGCTGTGGACGCGCGGGCAGGACATGGTCGAGGTGTGCCAGCTGCTGGGCGTCGACGTGATGACCGGCCACTGGGAGTTCACCTACGGCCAGGAGCGCGTCAAGGAACTCGTCGATGGCCCGCTCAAGCACGCCGGCGTCGAGTTCATCGCGCAGAACATCCGCACGCAGGACTTCGGCGACGAGGTCTTCCCCGGCTACAGCTGGCGCGAGATCAACGGCGTGCCCGTCGCGATCATCGGCCAGGCATTCCCGTACACGCCGATCGCCAACCCGCGCTACCTGGTGGCCGACTGGAGCTTCGGCATCCGCGAGCAGGAACTGCAGGCGCTGATCGACCAGTTGCGCGCCAAGGGCGCCCAGGCGGTCGTGCTGCTGAGCCACAACGGCATGGATGTCGATCTCAAGCTCGCCTCACGCGTCTCGGGCCTGGACGCGATCCTCGGCGGCCACACGCATGACGGCGTGCCGATGGGTGTGCCGGTCAAGAACCGGGGCGGCAGCACGCTCGTCACCAATGCCGGCAGCAACGGCAAGTTCCTCGGCGTGCTCGACCTGCAGGTCAAAGCCGGCCGCGTGGCCGATCTGCGCTACCAGCTGCTGCCGGTCTTTGCCAACAGCCTGGCTCCGGACACCGGCATGAACGCGCTGATCGACAAGGTGCGTGCGCCTTTCGCCGAGAAGCTCGCCGAGCCGCTCGCCATCAGCGACGGCCTGCTCTACCGCCGCGGCAATTTCAACGGCAGCTGGGACCAGCTGATCTGCGACGCGCTGATGGACGTCCAGGGCGCCGAGATCGCCTTCTCACCCGGCTTCCGCTGGGGCACGAGCCTCTTGCCCGGCGACGTGATCACGCGCGAGCTCTTGATGGACCAGACCGCCATCACCTATCCCAACGCCACGCTGACCGAGATGAGCGGCGAGCAGATCAAGACCGTGCTCGAGGACGTGGCCGACAACCTCTTCAACCCCGATCCGTATTACCAGCAGGGCGGCGACATGGTGCGCGTGGGCGGCTTGCAGTACCGCTGCGCGCCCAAGGCGGCGATGGGTTCGCGCATCTCCGACATGCGCTTGAACGGCAAGTTATTGCAAGCCGACAGGAGCTACAAGGTCGCGGGCTGGGCCTCGGTGCAGGAGCCCACTGCTCAGGCCAATGGCGCGCCAAGGCCCAAACCCGTATGGGAACTGGTCGAGCAATGGCTCAAGACGCAGCATGGACATGTGACGCCGCGCCGGCTCAACACGCCGGGGCTGGATGGCGTGGCGGGGAACGCGGGCATCCGGTGATCGCCGCGCTTTGGCCACAATAGCGCATGGTCAAGCGCAAGCAACCCGGCACTCTCTTCAACCTCGGTGATCGTCAACTCGACATGGAGCAAGTCCTGGCGACGTTGCGTGCCAGGCATGCCACAGGCGCGGTGCCAGGCGCGGTGCCGGGCGCTGCCGCGCCGAGCGCCGCCCCGGAGCCTGCAACGCCAGCCAGCGCGGTCGACTGTCAGCACGTCCTGGATGCGCTGCTGCTGACCAGCGGCATTCGCGGCGCCAACGGACTCAGCACCTGGCTCAAGTCGCAAGACATCCGGCGCGAGGGCGGGCGCGCATTCCATCCGGTCGACGTCACCGCCTGTCTGCAAGCGCTGCACCGCACCGGCATCGTGACCCGCAGCGCGGCGCAGCCCGTCTATGCGCTGGAGACGCCCGCCCATGCCGAGCGCTTGCAGGCCCTGTTGCGTCAGCCGGCCGACCCACCGCATTGGAAACGCCTGGCCTGGCTGATGGCCGGTGGCGACGGCCACTTCGACGGGCGCTTGCCGCCGGTCTGGCGCATCCAGGCGCGCTCGCGTCCAGAGCTGGTCTGCCTGATGCGCCTGCTGGCCTTCTCGGGTTTGTCTGTCGAGGACTTTGACGAAGCCGTGCAACAGCTCCCGCTTGCCGAAACCGATATCGACGTGCTGGCCGGCGCCCTGCTCCAGCCCTGGCTTCCCGAGGCGGTCGCCGCCATGCAAGCGCCGCTGCGCAACGCGCTGGCAGCTTCGCTGCTCGATTTTCTCCCCAGCGCCGACATGCGCGGCAAAGCGCTGCGCGACTGGCTGTTCGAGCGTTTCGACGCGAACCCCGACGAGCTGGCCCCGACCCTGCGGGCGCAGCTGGCGCAAACCTGCCTGGAAGCCCTCGACCTGCCTCGCGCCGAGCAGTTGCTGCAGGGCTTGTCCGGTGCCATCTGCGATCTGCTGCCGGCCTCCCGGCTCTTGCAGGCCGGCGATTGGCCCGGCGCCGCCGCTGCCTACGAGGCAACGTTGAAGACGATGCGCCAACAGCTGAAGCAAAAGCGTGGAATGTTGGGACTCTGGCAAGGGCGTCTCTATCTGATCAGCCTGCTCGCACAAGACCGGCCCCAGGCGTGGGAGACCGCGCGCAAATACGCGATTGCCGAGTCCGGATCGCGCAAGCCCTCGCCCCATGACTGGTGGGGCATGTGGGCGCACGCCATCGGTGTTCGGCTGGGCGAGGAAAGCCTGCTGCCTGAAGCGCTGGCCTGCCCGGCACAACTGATGGCGCGTGAACACTACCAGTTGAGCATCGGCGCCAACCAACTGCTGCTGGCGGCCTGGTTGGGGCGGCAGCCCGAGGCATGGACTTCCCGGGTCGCGGGCGAGTTGGTGCAGGCCCTGCAAGCACAGGGTCAGCACTGGCTGGCCGCCTATGTGGACCAGGCCTGCACGCGGCTCGAGCTGGGCGACGCGCGCTATGTGCCCGCCCAGCGCCCGCCGATCGCCCCTTGGCTGGGCGCCCCGCGCGAAGCCTGGCGCGATGCGCTGGCCACCATCCTGGCAATGGGCGTCAGCAGCGTCGCCAAGAAGCCTCAGGACGAGCCCGAGCTGGCCTGGCAGCTCACGCTGGACAAGCAAGGCCGCGTGACCGGCGTCGAGGCGCTGGAGCGCAGCACCAGCGCGCGCGGCCAGACCAAGCTGAAGGCGGTGAGCTGGGCCAGGCTCAAGAAGTTGAGCGGCCTGCAGGCCCATGACGAGGCCGTGCTGCGCCATGTCGAGCGGCCCGCGTACGGCGGCACCAGCAGCTATCAGATCGATGTCGCGGAGGCCGCCTTCGCCCTGTGCGGGCACCCGGCGCTGATGCTCGCCGATGCACCGGGGCAGTGGGTCGAAATGGTCGAAGCGCAGGCCGAGCTGGAGGTCGTGCGGCGGCCGGCATCCGGCGGTGGCGAGCAGTTCGAGTTCCGCATCGAGCCCTCGCCGCTTGCAAGCGATCCGCCATCGCTGGGCGTCTGGGTCGGCAACAACTTCGAGGCCGAAAGGCTCAAGCGCGACAGCCTTCGCGTGCTGCACGATGGCCCGCAACGCGCGCGGCTGGTGCGCTTCAACACGGCGCAGCGCCGCGTGGCCGAGCTGGTCGCCCAGGGCTGGCGCGTGCCGGCCAGCGCCAGCGCGGAGTTGGGTGCCGCCCTGCAGGTGCTCAGCGCTCATTTCCAGCTCCAGAGCGATGCAGCGGCCGGCCAGCTCGTGGCGGGGGACAGCCGCCTGCGCGCGCAGCTCACGCCGCTGGGCGAGGGCCTGCGCCTGCAACTCGTGGCCCAGCCCTTCGGCGCCTTCGGTCCCGTCGTCACGCCCGGCGAAGGCCGCACGCGCCTGATGTGCATGCATGAAGGGCAGAGCCTGGCGACCGAGCGCGAGCTTGAGGCCGAGGCGGAGCACCGCCGCGCCGTCTTGCAGGCCCTGCCTTTTCTCGACCCCGAGCAGGGCGCCGATTCGCCGTGGTTGCTCGACGATCCCGAGTCGGCCCTGCGCGCCGTGGAAGTGCTGCCAGCGCTGCCCGGCGTCGCCGGGCTTGACTGGCCCAAGGGCAAGCCGCTGCGGGTCACGCCCGTGCAGAGCGACGCGCTGAATGTGCAGATCAGCTCCGGGCGTGACTGGCTCGGCCTGAGCGGCGAGGCCCGCGTGGACGAGCAGCGCGTGCTCAGCCTGCAAACGCTGATGGCCTTGGCCGACGCCTCGCGAAGCCGTTTTGTCAGCCTCGGCGAAGGTGAATACCTGGCGCTCAGCGAGCGTCTGCGCCAGCAGCTGCGCGATCTGCAGGCCCTGGCCCAGCACGAAAAGGGCAAGAAGGACCAGCTCCAGCTGCCCCAGGCCAGCGCAAGCTGGCTCGACGAGACCCTCGCCGACATGCAGGTCAACGGCGACAAGCCCTGGCGCGTGCGCATGGACGCATTGGCCGAGGCCGCCGCGCTGCAACCGAGCCTGCCGCCAGGCCTGCGCGCTGAACTGCGCAGTTATCAGCACGAGGGCTATGCCTGGATGAGCCGACTCGCCCACGCGGGCCTGGGCGCCTGCCTGGCCGACGACATGGGCCTGGGCAAGACCGTGCAGACCCTGGCCATGCTGGTGGCACGTGCCGAGCTCGGGCCCGCCCTGGTGCTGGCCCCCACCTCGGTCTGCGCCAACTGGCTGGCCGAAGCCGCCACTTTTGCGCCAGGCCTGCGCTGCACGCTCTACGGTGAAGGCGCCGACCGCGCCGCGTTGATCGGGCAGGCCGGGCCTGGCGACGTCGTGATTGCGTCCTATGCGCTGGCCCAGATCGACGCCGGACGCTTTGCCGACAAGGACTGGGCCAGCCTGGTGATGGACGAAGCCCAGGCGCTGAAGAACGCAGCGACCAAGCGGGCCAAGTCGGTGGCGGAGTTCAAGGCCGGCTTTCGCCTGGCCTTGTCGGGCACGCCGGTTGAAAACCGCCTGACCGATCTCTGGTCCATCATGAACCTGATCAACCCCGGCCTGCTGGGCAGCGTCAGCCAGTTCGGCGAGCGCTTTGCCGGGCCAATCGAACGCCGCCAGGACGCCACCGTGCGTGGGCGCCTGCGCCGCCTGGTCTCGCCCTTCCTGCTGCGCCGGACCAAGGCCCAGGTGCTGCAAGACCTGCCACCGCGCACCGAGATCGTCCACCTTGTCGAACCCAGCGTCGAGGAGCGCAACTTCCTCGAAGCCCTGCGCCGCAACGCCCAGGCCAAGGTGGCCGCCGCCGCCGAGCAGGACAAGGGCGCCAACATGCAGGTGCTGGCCGAGTTGATGCGCCTGCGCCGCGCGGCCTGCGACCCGCGGCTGGTCGCGCCCGAGGCGGGCCTGGTCGGCGCCAAGATGGTCGAATTCGAGCGCATCGTGAACGAGCTGGTCGCCGGTGGCCACAAGGCCCTCGTCTTCAGCCAGTTCACCGACTACCTGAAGCTGCTGGCCAAGCAACTCGACCACATGCAGCTGAGCTACCAGTACCTCGACGGCAGCACGCCGGCCGCGGAGCGCGCAAAGCGGGTCGCTGCGTTCCAGAAGGGTGAGGGCGAGCTCTTCCTGATCAGCCTGAAGGCCGGCGGCTTCGGCCTGAACCTGACGATGGCCGACTACGTGCTGATCGTCGATCCCTGGTGGAACCCTGCCGCCGAGGACCAGGCGATGGGCCGCGCGCATCGCATGGGCCAGCAGCGGCCGGTCACGGTCTACCGGCTGGTGACGGCCGGCTCGGTCGAGGAGCGCATCATCGAACTGCACCGCGACAAGCGCGGCCTGGCCGATGGCATTCTCGAAGGGCAGGACGAAGCCCAGGTGCTCGACGCCAAGGCCCTGGCGGCCCTGTTGCGTGATTGAAGGCCGCGCCAAGCTGCGCGCGCGGCGGCCGAGGATCACGACGGGCACCAAGGGCTCTCGCCCCATCGTTTGCCCTTGGGTTGAAGCGGCTGCCGGGCGGCTATCCTCGCGGGCGGAGACACACATGGGTCACTGCATGCGAACTCTGCAACGCCTGTGCGGCCTGCTGTTGATGGCCGCAAGCCCGGCCTTTGCCGATCCCGGCTACTACCTTGTCACGCCCTACAGCCAGCCCGGCCAGACGGCGCTGGACCTGCGCTACTGGACGGTCAAGTCTCCGCAGTCCACCGCCACGCTGTGGCCCGAGGTCGGGCTGCGCTATGGCGTCAACAGCCGCTGGACCACCGAGGTTTATGCCAGCTTTGAAGGCGAGGGCCGGCACCAATATCTCAACAGCTGGAACTGGCAGAACGAGGTGTTGCTCACGCAGGGCCAGTACCCCTTCGATCTGGGCCTGCATCTGCAGGCCCTTCACAGTCCCGATGACGGCAACGCCTGGCAGTGGGGGCCGGTGCTGCAGACGGACCTGGACCACACCCAGCTCAACTTCAACCTGATCTTCGAGCACAGCGTCGCCAGCAGCGCCACCCAGCTCAGGTACCAATGGCAGGCCCTGCATCGGCTGGCGCCAGGTTGGCGGCTGGGCGTGCAGGGTTTTGGCGAGCTCGGCAACTGGGACCATTGGTCGCACCGTCAATCGCATCGAGCGGGGCCAACACTGCGCGTGGGTCTGGGCGAGGTGGAACTGCAGACCACCTACCTCTGGGGCAAGGTCTACGGGCGCAAGGCCGATATGTTCACGATGAACCTGGTGTGGGGATTCTGAGCCGCTGCGCACTCTCGAAGTGGCGCGGTTGACCGGTCACGGGGTCGGTGAAGCTCACTTCGCGCGCCAGCAGTTGCAGCGGCGCGCTGTAGTCGGGGGTCGCTTCCTCGGGCAACAGGCGCGGGTAGATGCGGTCCCCGACGATCGGCAGCCCCAGCGCGTTCATGTGAGCGCGCAGCTGATGCTTGCGGCCGGTGTGAGGCTTCAGCGCATAACGCCCGAAGCCGGCGGCATGCTCGATCAACGCGATCTCGGTCTCGGCATTCGGTTCGCCGGGCACCTCGTGCATCTGCATGAAGGCATCGGCGCGCTCCTCAAGCCGGCTGCGGTAGACCCTGGGCAGGGCTGGATCGTCGCGATACGGTGCGATGGCCTCATAGCCCTTGCTCACGCTGCGTTCGCGGAACAGGCGCTGGTAGGCATCACGCGTTGAGGGCTGGATGGCGAACAGCACGAGACCCGCCGTCTCGCGGTCGATGCGGTGGATCGGGCTCAGGCTGGCCAGGCCCGTGCGCTTGATCAGCCGCGTCAACAGCGTCTGCTGCACATAGCGGCCCTTGGGCGTAACCGGCAGGAAATGCGGCTTGTCGGCCACCAGCAGCCGCTCGTCCTGGAAGACGATCTGCTCGGTGAAAGGGATCTCTTCCTCGTGGTCCAGCGCGCGGTAGTAGTAGAGCCGCGCGCCGGCCTCGTAGGGCGCGTCGGATGCCAGCGGCTGGCCCTGTGCGCCCAGCACTTCGCCGCGCAGCAGCCGCGCGTGCCACGCCTTGCGATCGAGCTTGGGCAAGCGCTCGGCCAGAAAATCAAGCACCAGCGGCCAGGGCCCGGGCGGGCAGGCGACCGCGCTGGCGCTCACGCCATCGAGCAGCGGCAGCGCGGGTTTGGCCGGGCGTGCCATGCTAGAAACTGGCGCGACCCGCCAGCCATTCCTGCGCCTCGAAACCCATCAGCGCCAGGGCCGCCGCCAATCCCAGGTACTGCGCGCCATAACGGAGCTTTTCAGCGGTGGTGGGCAGCGTCTCATGCGCGGGGATCCGGCCGCGCAGCAGGGCCCAGATCTGCGGCGCGGCGGCAATCGCGATCAGGATCAGCAAGGGGCTGGGCCGCCACAGGAACAGCGCCATCAGCAGCGGTGCGCCCACCAGCCAGAGCTTGGGCGAGATGACGCCGGCAATGCGCCCGCCGTCCAGCGTGCCGAACGGGATCAGGTTGAACAGATTGATCATGAAGCCGGCCTGCGCCAGCGCCATGAAGATGTGACCGTGGCCGTCGAGCGCCCACAGATAGCAGGCGAAGGCGCCAATCGAACCGAGCATGGGCCCGGCCAGCGCAACCTGCGCCTCCACCGTCGGATCCAGCCGCGCATCCTTCAGCGCGATCCATGCGCCGACAAAGGGGATGAAGACCGGCGCACCGACGTTCAAGCCGTGCTGGCGCGCGCTGATGAAGTGACCGAGCTCGTGCACGAGGATCAGCAGCACGAAGCCGACCGCGAACGGCCAGCCGTAGAACTGCGCGTAGACCAGCATCGACAGGAACATGCTGCCGCCACTGAGCAGCACCTTGCCGAGCTTGCCGGCGAACAGCAGGGCCAGGAGAATTTTCATATCGTCTGGCCTCGCGCCGCCAGCGCCTGCTGATAGGCGGCCGTGATGTCCTTGGACTTGCGCTCGGCCAGCTCCTGCAACTCGACGCCGAGGCTGGCGACCTTGTCGGGGTGGTACTGGCTCATCAGGCGCTTGTAGGCGGCACGGATCTCATCGACGGTGGCGTCGTCGTTCAGGTCCAGCACCTCGGGCCATGCCGCCGGCCTGGCCATGTTGGGCGCAATGGGCTCGACGGGCTTGGCAGCAGTCTTGCCCTTGAACATGAAGCTGACCAGCCAGTAGCCCGCCAGCGCGCCGACCACCAGCGTGGCGATTTCCATGGCGCTCATGTCGTGGGCTCCAGCGTGGCGGCAACGTTCAGCAAGCGCGCCATGCGCGGCGAGCCTTCGGCCTCGAAGTCGATCTGCTCGCGCAGGCGCACCAGCATCTGCTCGCGCACGAAGGCGGCTTGGTCTGGCAGCAGGCGCAGCGCCTGGGCGGCGTCCAGCATGGGGAAACGGAGACTCAGTTTGCGCACGATATTGATGGCGAAAGGTGGGCAGGCGATGCACTCGATGCCGAGTTTCGCGCAGTCCGCCTTGCTCAGGCCGAGTTGAGCGCGCTCGCGCCACAGCAGCAGGCCGTTGAACAGGCAGCTCGCGTAGATCGCAGCGACCACGCTGATCTTCAGCGTTAGCAAGGGATAGACAAACAGCGCGAGCGGCAAGGCGATGAAGATCAGCAGCAGGAGCAGCGCGGCGGTGAGCTTCAAGGCCGCGCTGGCGGTCTTCGGCTCGGGCAACGAGGCTACCGCCGACAAACCTTCGTCGAAACGCCAGCCCACGCGCAGCAGCGGGCGCCACGGCATCAGCAGATTCGGCAACAAGGGTTCACGGCCGCCGAGCTTCCAGCTTTGCAGGCCGAAGCGCGCGCGCCACTGTCCACCGCGCAGGCCTTCCAGCGCCCACTCGTTGGACTGCAGCAGCAAGGCGCTGTCAAACACGTACAGCACGAGTGCCAACAGCAGCAGCGCGCCCTCGGCACTGATCGGCATCAGCTGCTGCTCTTGCGCTTGAACAGCTTGCCGATGGTGGCGAACAGCCCGACCACACCGGCGGCGACCAGCTTCCAGCTCGCGGCCAGGAACGCGAGGATCACCTTCCAGAAACCGGTCTTGACCGCGACCGCCGCAGCGCCACCAGCCACCAGCGCGGCCAGGCCGAACTCGGCCACGCGGTCGCCCTGGCGGAACTCGCTGTATTTTTCGCCGGCGTGGAAATCGAAAGCGGTCAGCATCTGCTTGAACTCGGCGACGTCCTGGTCCATCGTCTCGGGGCTGGAGACCAGCACGGCGCGCTCATAGCCGCTGCGGCCGAGCAGGCGCACCGTGTAGTTGATGACGGGTTTGGGGTCGTCCGAGGCGTGCAGTTTCAGCGCCCATTCGAGCTGGCGGGTCTGGCTGTCGTAATGCGGCGGCACGTACCAGCCGTCGGTGGTCAGCAGCGGCATGCCGCGCTTCTTGCGCTCTTCGTTGGCGGGTTCGTCCGAGTCCTTGATCTGCTTGAGCAGCGCGTCGGCGTCGATCTTGTCGTTGTCCTTCACATAGCCCGAGTCATCGAAATCGAAGGTCGCCCACCAGGTCTTGCTGGCGATGATCTGCGTGCCTTGGCCCGGCAGGTTGCCGGTGAGCTCCAGGAACTTGTTGCTGTCGGCTTCCGGCAGGGCGGCCTGATGCTCGGCCAGCGAGACATCGGCGCGGCTGCCCAGCGCGATCTTGGCCGGGCCTTTTTCCCAGGCCAGCTTGGCGAATGGGCTTTCCTGCTTCTCGGCGGTTTCGTCTGCTGCCATCGCGCCCAGCGGCAAGGCCAGGCTCAAGGCGAGGGCCACGCCCTGCAACCATGCTCGATCCATTGTTCTTCTCCCCGTGTTTTCAAAGGTCAACCGTATTGGCCGGCGATTATTGCCGCGCGGGAGCTCAGTCGATCTGCGGGCCGCTCCGGGCGCGCTCGTCCATGTAGCGCTTCAGGCGATCACGGTCGCTTTCGCTCAAGGGGCCGCGCCACTCGCGGATCAACGCGTCGCGCTGGGGGCTTTGCGCCAGGCTGCGCGCGGCCGCATCGATAGCCTCGATCGCGCGGTGGCCCGCGGGGCTGCGCGAGCAGGAGGCGGTGGCCAGGTTGGTGCTGCGGCCTTCGACCAGCGGCAGCTCGGCCAGTGGCGGACCCGCGGGATTCTCGCGCAGGTATTCGGCCACCACGGACGGGTACTCGAGCGTGTAGTCCATGCGCCCGGCGCGCAGCATCGGCAGCACATGCGCGGCATGGCCGAGGTTGACGGTCTTGGGCGCGGCCTCGCCGGCGGCCTGCAGCATGCCGTCGATGCGCGAGCCGTAGGCGCGGTTACGCGGCAGCAGGCCCGCGAGATCCTTGCGTTGCAGCAGTTCGGCCAGTTGCAGGCTCTGGCCATGATCGGTGAAGCGCTTGAGCGACTCGCGGCGCACGACCACGTGCAGATCGCGCGAGTCCAGCGGCGGCAGCAGGTGGGTGAAGTACAGCCATTGCAGCCGCTCCGGCGTCTTCACATGGAACATCGAGCAGACCGCCTCGCCCTGCTTGGCCATGCTCTCGAAACGCATCAGGCCCGCTTCAACGAACTGGTGCTGGATGGTGCTGGGCATCTGCGCGATCAGCAGGCGCTGCATGCCGTCGATCTCGCCGTGCTGGCCCAGCTCGGCCGCAGTCCGCGGCGGGTGGCCTTCCGGGTAGCTGAAATGCGGTGGCATCTCCAGCACCAGCCAGGTGATGGTCAGCGGCTCCGCGGGCCCGGCCTGCGCAGAACCCATGATGCCGAGGCAGGCGGCAAGAGCTGCCGCCGCCCATGTCCTCAATCGCTTTCGACCCATTCGATTTGTGCCCCGAGCTTGCGGATATTCTCAGCGAACTGCGGGTGCGCGCGGCGCACAGGTGTTGCGTTGCGGATCACGGATTTACCCGGAATGCTGGCCGCCACCATCAGCAGGGCAATCGCCACGCGGATGATGTAGGGGCTCTCGACCTCGGCCGCCGACAGGGGTTTGCCGCCGAAGGTGACGATGCGGTGCGGATCGGCCTGGAAGGCATGGCCGCCGAACTTGGCCAGCTCGGAGGTCCAGCCCATCGCGCCGTCATAGACCTTGTTCCAGAACATCACGCTGCCCTCGGCCTTGACGCCGAGCGCCACGAAGATCGGCAGCAGGTCGACCGGGAGATAAGGCCAGGGCGCGGCCTCGACCTTCTGCAGGATGTTGCGCGTGAAGGGCTCCTTCACCTTGAGCGGGAACTGCGCCTCGCAGCGCGACCAGCCGTCTTCATGGACGATCGTCACGCCGAACTTGGCGAAGGTGCGGTCGAGCAGCGGGAACTGCTCGGGGTGCGAGTTCTTGACGCGCACATCGCCGCCGGTGATCGCGCCCAGCGCCAGGAAGGTGACGATCTCGTGGAAGTCTTCGGCGAAGGTGAACTCGCCTCCGCCGAGCTTCTCGACGCCGTGGATCGTCACGCGCGAGGTGCCCAGGCCTTCGATCCTGGCGCCCAGCATCAGCATGAACTTGCAGAACTCCTGCACATGCGGTTCGCTGGCGGCGTTGGTCAGTGTGGACGTGCCGTTAGCCAGCGCGGCGCACAGCACGAAGTTCTCGGTCGTGGTGACCGAGGCGTAGTCCGTCCAGTGGTTGTTGGCCCGCAGCTTGCCGTCGACCTTGAGCGTCAGCCCGTCGGGTTGGCGTGCGACCGTGGCGCCGAAGCGCTCGAACACTTCCACATGCGGGTCGATCTCGCGCGCGCCGAGCGTGCAGCCGGTCACGTCGTCCTCGATGCGGGCGGCGCCGAAGCGCGCCATCAGGCCCGGCACCAGCATGATCGAGCTGCGCATTTCCTCGGGCAGGCGGTCGACCGCGGAATCGAAATGCGTGTGCTGGTGGTGCACGTCGAGGATGCCGGTGGCGTAGTCGACCTCGACCTGCGAGCCGAGCTTCTTGAAGACCTCGAGGATCTTGCGCACATCGGTGATCTCGGGGATGCCCTTGAGCCGGATCGGCTCCGCCGTCAGCAGCGTCGCGCAAAGAATCGGCAGGACCGCGTTCTTGTTGGCCGAAGGAATGATGCGGCCCTTGAGAGGAGTGCCGCCGTGGACGATCAGATTGGACATGGAGATGAAGAATTTCCGGGTGCGAACGGTGATTATCCCTGCGGGTCCAGGCGCTTTGCCCGGGCCAGCCGCCAAGCCCCTTGCGGGTCGTCGGCATAAGCCTGCTCGGCCGTGGTCGCGGTCTCTTGCAGGTGCGTGTCGATGGCGATGCGCTTGTCGAACACAAAGCATTCGCCCTGCCAGTCGGCATCGGCGTCGGGCAGGGCCTGGAAATAGTTGAGGATGCCGCCGTCGAGCTGGAACACGCTCAGGCCCTGGTCCTGCATCCAGGCGCTGGTCTTCTCGCAGCGGATGCCGCCCGTGCAGTACATGGCGATCTTCTTGCCGGCGGCTTTCCACTCGTCGGCATGCGCCTCGACGTAGGCGGGGAAGTCGCGGAAGTTGGCCACCTGCGGGTCGACCGCGCCGCGGAAGCGGCCGAGTTTGAACTCGAAGCTGTTGCGGTTGTCGAGCACCAGCACCTCGGGGTCATCGAGCAGCTCGCGAAAGCGCTCGGGCGAGACATGCGAGTCCACATGGCCGGATGCCGTGACGCCGGGCACACCGAAAGCCACGATCTCGGGTTTGGTGTGGACCTTGATCAGGTGGAAAGGCTTTGTCGCGCAGGCGCTGTGCTTGAAGCTCATGCCGGCAAAGGCGCCGTCGAATTCGCGGGTTAGCTCTTCTTCGAAGGCATGCAGCACCGCGGGCTCGGCCGCGATCGCGCCGCTGATGCCTTCGGGCGCCACCAGGATGTTGCCGCCGATGCCGGCGACCATCTCGCGCAGGCGTACCGCCAGGGCTTCGGGATCCGGGAGCGCGACGAAACGGTAGAAGGAAGCGTGAATCTGCTCAGACATACAGCGCAGGATCGGGCGCGCAATCGTTCTCAGGCAACAAGGCGAGGCCGCCGGCCAGGCTCCAGCATTGGGCATGGCCCATCGCCGCGAGCGCCTGCGCGGCCTGCCGGCTGCGGTTGCCGCTGCGGCAGAAGAACAGCAGCGGGGTGGGCGAAGCGAGCCAATCGGTCGCCGCGCTTTGCAGGCAGGCCAGCGGCACGGCTTGCACGGTGAGGCCGCTCATTTGCGCTGGTAGCGGCAGGGCGTTTTCATAGGCTTCGCGCACATCGACCAACACCGCTTGCGGATGCTGGCGCAAGAAGCCGGGCAGTTCCGAGCCGCTGAGGATCAGGCAATCGCCGACGGCGGCGGGCAGCGCGCCGGGATGGTCGCAAAGCGCGCCATGTTGCGGGCCATGCTCGCGCAGCGCTTCGCCGCAGGCGCGGATGCGCTTGCAGGCTTCGTCGACGAGCGCCTGATCGGCGGCCGGGCCGATCGACAGGCGCACCGCGCCAGCCGCCTGCCAATCGGGCAGGCCCATCGCTTCGAGCACGTAGCTGGGCATCGCCTTGGCCGCGCCGCAGGCCGAACCGCCGCTGACGCGCACGCCGGCGGCATCGAACAGATCCTGCAGCAGGCGCGAAGGCACGCCGGGCACGGTGAAGTTGATCGTCGTCGGCAACGTCGCTTCGAGCGGCGCGTTGAACACGAGTTCGGGAAAGGTTTCGAGCAGCGCCCGGGCCAGTTGCCCGCGCAGGCTCGCGAGTTCTTCGTGGCTGCGGAAGCTAACCCCATCTTCCAGCGCCGCCAGCACCGCACCCAGCGCGGCGATGCCGGCCATGTTCTCGGTGCCGGAGCGCAAGGCGCCCTCCTGCCCGCCGCCGGCCATCAAAGGCGTGAAAGGTGCGCCGTCACGCACATAGAGCATGCCGATGCCCTTGGGCGCGTAGAGCTTGTGGCCCGAGAACGGCGAGTAGTCGATGCGCGTCTGGTCAAGCGCCAGCGACAACTTGCCCAGCGCCTGCACGCCGTCGACCAGCCAATATCCGGGCAGCTCGCCGAGCGCGGCTTCGATGCCGGCCAGATCGCTGATCACGCCGGTCTCGTTGTTGGCCGCCATCGTGCAGACCAGCCCCGCGCGCGGCGCATGCTCGCGGATGAAGTCGAGCGAATGACGGCCCTGGCTGTCCACCGGGATCACGCGCAACTCGAGCTTCAAGCCGAGCAGTTCGTTCCAATGCTTGAGCGCTTCGGGCACGGCCTTGTGCTCGGTGGCGCCATAGAGCACGCAGTCGACATCGCTGCGGCCGCGCAGCGCATGCAGCGCGGAAAGCACCGCGGTCTGGATGCCTTCGGTCGCGCCGCTGGTGAAGACCAGCCGCCCCGGCCCCGTGTGCAGCAGCCGCGCGGCACGGGCGCGCACGCCGTCGATCAGGGCGCGGGCCTTCAGGCCGGTGCTGTGAACACTGCTCGGATTGCCGAAATCATCTTCCATCGCTTGCAGGGCCGCACGCGCGGCCGCCGCCAGGACGGGCGTGGTGGCATTGGCGTCAAGATAGATTTCCATGGGTTCCAATGGTAGTCCTCCGCCACGCGGACCTAAAATCGCGCGCCCTAACTTGTGAAATCAACTGTGTCTGATCGTCTTTCCGTTTTGCCCCAGTACCTGATGCCCAAGCGCGCCATGACCTCATTGGCGGGCAAGCTGGCCAGTGCACGGCTGGGCGCGATCACCACGGGCACGATCCGGCGCTTCGTCGCGAAGTACGGCGTGAACATGGCCGAGGCGGTGCAGCCCGACATCACGGCCTACGCGACCTTCAACGAGTTCTTCACCCGTGCGCTGAAGGAAGGCGCCAGGCCGCTGGCCCATGCGCCGCTGATCAGCCCGGTGGATGGCGCGATCAGCCAGTTCGGCCGGATCAAGGGCGAGCAGATCTTCCAGGCCAAGGGCCATTTTTTCTCGACTACCGCGCTGGTGGGCGGCGATGCCGAACTGGCCGCCAAGTTTCAAGACGGGTCGTTTGCCAACCTGTACCTGAGCCCGAAGGATTACCACCGCATCCACATGCCGTGCGAGGGCCGCCTGGCCCGCATGATCCATGTGCCGGGTGAGCTGTTCTCGGTCAACCCGATCACGGCGCGCGGCGTGCCGGGCCTGTTCGCCCGCAACGAGCGCGTGGTCTGCGTGTTCGAAGGCGAGCGCGGCCCCTGGATCCTGGTGCTGGTCGGCGCCACCATCGTCGGCAGCATGGCCACCGTCTGGCACGGGCAGGTCAATCCGCCCCGGCCCGGCGTGGTGCGCGAGTGGTCCTATGCGGGCCAGAACATCGTGCTCAAGCAGGGCGACGAGATGGGCCGCTTCCTGCTCGGCTCCACCGTCGTCATGCTCTTCCCCAAGGCCTGGCCGATGAGCTTCAACCCGGCCTGGCAGCCGGCAGGCGCGGTGCGCCTGGGTGAGCTGATGGCGCGCTGAGCAGGCTGCACCCGCCCTTACTTCGGCGGGGCCTTGGCTCGGCCACGGATCACGGTGAGCGTCTCGCCCGCGTGGCCCCAGTTGTCCGTGTCGATCTCCTCGATCACGACATGGGTGACCTCGGGCGGCTTGCCCAGGACACGTTGCAGGGTCTCGGTGATCTCGGCGATCACCTGGGCTTTTTGCTCGCGCGTGACACCGTCACGCGTGATGCGAACGCTGACAAAAGGCATGGCTTGTCTCTCCGCTCAGAAGTTGCCGGCACTGGCGCCACCGTCGACCGGCAGCACGACACCATTGGTGAACTCGGCCCCCGCGAGATACAGCACGGCCTGGGCGATCTCATCGACGGTGCCAAGGCGGTTCGTGGGCTGCAAGGTCTTCAGGAAGGCGTGATTCTCGGCTGGGTGCATGGGGCTGTCGATGATGCCGGGCGCGATCGCGTTGAGGCGAACGTTGTGCGGCGTGAGTTCCACCGCCAGGGCTCGCGTGGCCGCGTTCAGGCCGCCCTTGAGCAGCACCGCCATGAAGGCCGGCACGTCGCTGCGCGGCTGCATGCCGACGGAGGCGGTGATGTTGATGATCTGGCCCTGCTTGCGAGCGACCATGTGGCGAGCGGCTTCCTGCGAGGCGAAGATCACACCCTTGACGTTGGTGGCGATCTGCTGCTCGATCTCGAAAGGCGTGAAGTCAATGAAAGGCTTGGCCATGAAGATGCCGGCGTTGTTGACGAGCAGGTCCACAGCGCCGTAGCGGTCGATGGCGGCATCGATCAGGCGCTTGGCGGTGGCGGGCGTGGTGATGTCGCCGGCCACGCCGAAGAAGCGCTCACCGGCCTTGAATTGCGCGGCGGCTTCGTCGAGACGAGGCAGGCTGCGGGAGTTGCCGACGACATTCCATCCTTGCTCCAGCAGGGCCTTGGCGATGCCGAAGCCGATGCCGCTGGAAGCGCCGGTGACGACGGCGGTCTTGTTCTTGCGTGGTGCGTTGCTCATGTTCGATTCCTTGATCTTTCAAGGCGACCCGGGATTGGGCGCCCTGTGACTGGAATCTAGGTTCTGACGCGCAAAGATTGAATAGCCGCCGAGGGGCAATGACTCTTCCGGAATCCGATTGAATCAAGCGTTAGCTCTGAGTGGCATTGGGGCAGCAGGTCTGCGACAGCTCCGCAAACGCGGCACGCAACTGCGGCAGCGCGAAGTCCACAAAGGCGCGCACCTTCGGGACCGAGAGCCGGCCATAGGGCGAGACCAGGTGCACGGGCAGCGGCTCGTGCTCGTCGCCGGCCAGGATGATGCGCAACTGGCCCTCGGCCACCTGCTGCGACAGGTGGTACGAGAACAGGCGCACCACGCCGTGGCCTTCGACGGCCGAGGCGATGGCGGCGCGGATGCTGTTGACCACCAGGCGCGGATTGAATTGCACGGCGCGCGGCACGCTCGAACCGCGGGCGGGCGGGAAGCTCCAGGAGTCGATCCCGAAATGCGTCATGGCGATGATCTGGTGCGCGGCCAGATCCGAGGGCTGCTCGATCGGCGGATGCTTGGCCAGGTACTTGGGCGAGGCGGCGATGAGACGGCGCACCTCGCCAACAGGCAGCGCCACCAGCGTCGAGTCGGCCAGATGCGCGATGCGCAAGGCAACGTCGATGCCCTCGTCGATCAAGTTGGCCGGCCGGTCGAGCAGGTGCAGGCGCACGCTGACGTCGGGATAGCGATCCATGAACTGATCGATCAGCGGACGCAGCATGCCCTCACCGGCCGCAACCGGCGCGGTCAGCGTCAACATGCCGCGGGGCGCCGAGCGCTCGCCGGCGGCGGTCAGCTCGGCTTCTTCAAGATCGGTGAGGATGCGGCGGCAGGCGACGGCGTAGCGCTCGCCGACTTCGCTCAGCTTCATCGAGCGCGTCGTCCGGTGCAGCAACTCCGCGCCGACATGCTCTTCGAGAAAAGCGATCGCGCGGCTCACGGCGGCCGGTGATTTGCCGAGCTTGCGGCCGGCGCCCGCGAGGCTGCCCTCGTTGAGCGCGGCCACGAAGACCTTCATTGCATCGATGCGGTCCACGATTCTTCCCCGTCCAGGAACAGTGATTATCAGCGTGCGGCTATTCCCCCGAAAGCCGGCGATTCCTACCATCGCCGGCATGGACACAAGCACCACCCTCCTTGCATCCGACGCACCAGCACCCGTCGCACCAGCGCCCGCCGTCTGGCGCGCCGCATTCGCGGGCCTGTGCGCGACGCTGGTGGGCCTGGGTCTGGCGCGCTTCGCGTACACGCCGCTGCTGCCGGCGATCATCCAGGCGCATTGGTTCGAGGCTTCGCAGGCGACGTATCTGGGTGCCGCCAATCTGGTCGGTTATCTCGCCGGTGCCATGCTGGCCGGGCCACTGGCCGCGCGCAGCTCTGCGCGGACCGTGCTGCGCGGCATGATGGCGGCGACCACGCTGGCCCTGTTCGCCTGCGCATGGCCGGTGGACTTTGCCTGGTTCTTCGGCTGGCGCCTCGTCTCGGGCATCGGCGGCGGCGCGCTGATCGTGCTGGCCGCGCCGACGATCCTGCACACGATTCCGGCGGCGCGCCGCGGGGCCGTCGGTGGCTTCATCTTCGTGGGCGTGGGCCTCGGCATTGCGGCTTCAGGGACGCTGGTGCCGCTGCTGCTGCATCTGGGCCTCATGCAGGCCTGGCTCGGCTTGGGCTTCTTGGCGCTGGTGCTGACATTCGCCAGTTGGAGCGCATGGCCTGCAGGTGCGCACCCGGCTGCGTCGACGGAGACCGTTAGCGCTGGAGAGTTGCCCAAAGGACAGCTGCGAGCGCTGTATGCCGCCTATGCGCTCAATGCCGTCGGCCTGGTCCCGCACATGATCTTCCTCGTCGACTATGTGGCGCGCGGCCTGGGGCGTGGCCTGCAAGCCGGCGCGCTGCATTGGGTCGTGTTCGGCGCGGGCGCGGTGGTCGGGCCATTGATCTCGGGTCGCATGGCGGATCGCCTCGGCGCCGCGCCTGCCTTGCGGATCGCGCTCGTGAGCCAGATCGTCGCGGTGCTGCTGCCGGCGCTGGGCTGGTTTGGTGCGCCGGGCTTGCTGGTGTCGAGCCTGGTGGTCGGCGCGTTCACACCGGGCATCGTGCCGCTGGTCTTCAGCCGCATTCAAGAACTGCTGAGAGCGCATCCGACGCTGCATCGCCCAGCCTGGAGTCATGCCACGGCCAGCTTCGCCGTGCTGCAAGCGGTGGGCGCGTACGGCATGTCTTTCCTGCTGGTGAACAGCGGCGGCAACTATGGGCTGCTGTTCGGCACGGCGGCTGGCGCGCTGACGCTGGCGCTGGTGATTGATCTCGCCTCGCGCTTCGCTTGGCGGCATTGAAGAGAAGAAATCTCACGCGGCCCTGTCGTCCTGAGACTCCAACAGCTTTTCCATCGCCGCTGCGCCCATCGGCCGGCCCAGCAGAAAACCTTGCAGCTGCGTGCAGCCCAGGCTCTCGGCGGCTCGCGCCTGTTCTTCAGTTTCGACGCCCTCGGCCACGATCTCGAGCTTGAGCGAGCGGCCCAGCGTGCAGGTGGCCGCGACGATCGCCGCCGCGCCGGCCTCGGGCAGCGGCGAGATCATCGTGCGGTCGAGCTTGATGATCGCGATCGGCAATTGCCGCAGGACGGTCAGCGAAGACTGGCCGGTGCCGAAATCGTCGAGCGCGCAGGGCACCCCGCGCTCGCGCAAAAGCTCCAGCTGCGGCAGGACGCGGGCCATGTGATCGATCGCGGCGGTCTCGGTGATCTCGATTTCGAGCAGGCCGTGTGGCAGCTTCAGTGCGTCGAGCCGCGCCAGCAATCGCGTGGCGAAGTTCGGGTCATCGAACTGCACCGGCGAGACATTGACGGCCACCGGCGGCACGTGGGCGAGACGCGTGCTCCAGTCGGCCATCTGCTCGCAAGCGAGTTCAAGAATCAACTCACCGAGTGCCTTGATCTGGCCGGTGCGCTCGGCTGCGGGGATGAACTCGACGGGGCTGACCTGGCCGCGGCCCGGCCGCTCCCAGCGCACCAGCGCCTCCATGCCGCACAGGCGACGGCTGCCCGCCTCGAACTTTGGTTGGTATTCGAGCAGGAACTCGCGCGCCACGATGGCGCGGCCCAGCGATTGCTCGGCTTCGAGCTGCGCACGGTTGGCACCGTCCGTGGCGCGGTCGAAAAAGACGTAGGCCGCGCCGGCCCGGCCCTTGGCGCGATGCATGGCGCTGTCGGCCGCGCGCAGCAGGCTTGGCGCGTCGGCGCCGTCCTGCGGGAACAAGGCGATGCCGATCGAGACGTGGATGTAGAGCTCGGTGCCGGCCACGCCGAAGGGCTGTTCGAGCAGGCTCAGCAGCGTCTTCGCCACGGTGCGCGCATCGTCGGCATCGCGGGCCCCTTCCTGGATGACGAGGAATTGGTCTTCTCCCAGGCGCGCGAGCACGCAGCCCTCGGGCAGCTGCTGATCGAGGCGTCGACCGATCGCATACAGCAGCGCGTCGCCGACATCATGGCCAAGGCTTTCGTTGATCAGCTGGAAGCGGTCGAGGTCGATCGAGGCCAGCGCGAAGGGCGTGGCGCCTGGCTCGGTCAGCTCGCGCAACCGTTGCACCGCGAAGTTGCGATTGGGCAGATCGGTCAGCTCGTCATGCAGGGCCTGGCGACGCAAGGCTTCGACCGCGCGCTGGCGCGAGGTCTCGTCGATCATCATCAGGAGTTCGGCCGGTGCGCCGTCCCATTCGATCTGGCTCGACAGGCCATGCACATAGAGCTCGCGGCCATCGCGGCGCAGTCGCGCGGCTTCCCATTCGATGCGCGCGTCGGTCTGCGACAAGACCTGGCGATGCCGCGCCTGCGCCGAGTCGCGCAGATGCAGGGGCACCAGCTCTTCGAGCATCGAGGCTTCGGCCGACTCTCGATCGGCAAAGCCGAACATGCGCAGGCTGGCCGGATTGGCGTAGACGATGCGGTAGTCCTGCAGCACCGCGAGCCCTTGCAAGGATTGCTCTGCGAGCTTGGTGAAGCGCGCGCTTTGGCGCCGCACCTCGCGGTGCGCGCGCGCCACTGACAGCAGGATCAAGCCCAACGAGATCACCGTCTGCACATACAGACCCATCGTGTACGTGATCGGCGAGCGGCCGAATTCATCGAGGATCGGGCCGCTGGCGTGCGTGAGGCCCGAAGCCACAAAGCAAGCGGCCACGAAGCGCTCGGCCCGATCACCGCCGCGCCACATCACGACCGCGCAGGCGAACGAGCCGAGGCACAGCACCGAAGCGCCGAGCACCAGGCCCGAACGGTAGTCGTGCGAGCCCGTCGCGGCCAGGCTCAGCATCGTGATCAGGAACAGCGGCACGCTGAGGCTCTTGCCGACCTGCAGGCCGCGGTAGCTGAGCGCGCCGCCCAGCTGCAGGAACAGCGAACCCATCAGCGCCGTCGACGCGGCCAGCGATTGCAGGTCGCGCCAGAAGCCCTTGGGCACTGCGTCCTGGAAGGCCGGCCCGATGATCAGCCCCAGGCCCAGCAGGAACCAGCTCCAGCCCCAGGCGCGCACATGCAGATGCTGGCGATCCTGTCGCCAGAGCAGCAGCAGTGCGACGCCCAGCATCGAGTTGAAGCTGGCGCTCATGAACATCAAGGCGTTCATTGCGTGTCGGGATTCCCTGTTTGTGGGAGTGCTGGACAATGGAGGCTTGTTGGCCCGTCCCCTCTCGTCCCTCCACCCATCATCATGACCCAGCGCGTTCTGACCGGCATCACCACCACCGGCACCCTGCACCTAGGCAATTATGTGGGCGCAATCCGCCCCGCCATCGCGGCCAGCCGCGAAGCAGGCGTCGAAAGCTTCTATTTCATGGCCGACTATCACGCGCTCATCAAGTGTGATGACCCGGCCCGCGTGGCGCGCTCGCGCCTCGAGATCACCGCCACCTGGATCGCCGCGGGCCTCGATCCCGAGCGCACCTTCATCTACCGCCAGAGCGACATCCCCGAGATCCCCGAGCTGACCTGGCTGCTGACCTGCGTCACCGCCAAGGGCCAGATGAACCGCGCGCATGCCTACAAGGCCTCGGTCGACGCCAACCTGGCCGAGGGCGAGGACGCCGATGCCGGCATCTCGATGGGCCTGTTCAGCTACCCGATCCTGATGGCCGCCGACATCCTGATGTTCAACGCGCACCGCGTGCCGGTCGGCAAGGATCAGGTCCAGCACATCGAGATGGCGCGCGATGTGGCGCAGCGCTTTAACCACCTGTTCGGCGGCGGCACCGACCTGTTCGTGCTGCCCGAGGCCGAGGTCGAAGCCGAGATGGAGCTGCTGCCGGGCCTCGACGGCCGCAAGATGAGCAAGAGCTACGACAACTCGATCCCGCTGTTCCAGGGCGGCTCGAAGGCGCTCAAGGAAGCGATCGCGCGCATCGTGACCGACTCGAAGCTGCCCGGCGAGCCCAAGGATCCCGAGGGCCAGGCCCTGGTCACGATCTTCGACGCCTTCGCCGCGCCGGCCGAGCGCCAGGCCTTCCGCGCCGAGCTGCGTGCGGGCCTGGCCTGGGGCGAGGCCAAGCAGCGCCTGTTCGACCAGATCGAAGGCCAGATCGGCCCGATGCGCGCCAAGTACGAAGAGCTGATCGCCCACCCGGAGCAGCTCGAAGCGATCCTGCGAAAGGGCGCCGCCAAGGCCCGCGCGCTGGCCGGCCCGCTGCTGGCCAAGGCACGCAACGCCGTGGGCCTGCGCAGCTTTGCGGCGCCGCTTGAACAAGGCGTTAGCGCCAAGGCGGCCAAGGTGGCGCAGCCGGTCTTCAAGCAATACCGCGAGGCCGACGGCAAGTTCTACTTCAAGCTCAATGCGGCCGACGGCACGCTGCTGCTGCAGAGCGCCGCGTTTGACTCGGGCCGCGATGCGGGCCAGTGGGTGGCCCGTCTCAAGCAGGAAGGTGCGGTTGCGCTGAGCGGTGCGCCGCTGGAGAAGCATGCTGACGAGGCCGTCATTGCCGCCGCACTTGCCGCGTTCCAGGACTAGAGAAAAGGACATCATGCTGCGCAAGATCCTGATCGGTACGGTGCTCGCAATCCTGCTCGGCGGCTTCTACGGCACGCCCTGGCTGGCCTTGCATGAGATCCGCAAGGCTGCGCGCGCCAACGATCTGGAGCAGCTGAACAACCTGATCGACTTCCCGCAGCTGCGCGAGAACGTGCGCCTGGGCGTGCTCGAACGCCTGACCCTCAGCGACGACGGCCGCACCGGCTCCAAGGCGCGCGCGCTTGGCGCCGCCGTGGCGGGCGCCCTGCTCGGTCCGATGGTCGATGCCTTCATCACGCCCGAGACGGTGGCCACGCTGCTGCGCGGCCAACGGCCTTCCACGAAGGTCGGCAAGGTCTGGTCCGGCAACGGCCCCGAAAAGCCGCTGCGCATGCATGCCCATTACGAGAGCGTGAATCGCTTCGTCTACAGCATCCGCCCGGCCGGTGAAGACGGCGAGAAGGAAGACCCCGTCGATTTCGTGTTCTATCGCGAAGGCCTGTTCAACTGGAAACTGGCAGAGTTGCGTCTGCCTTGAGCGTCTGCCCTGAGTGTTTGCCCCCAAGTTTTGATGGAGTGTCCGATATGAATACCACGTCCCGCCGTACTGCCCTGATTGCCGCTGCCGTTGCGGCGCCTGCACTTGCCACGGCCGCGACAGCTGCGCCTGCGACAGGTGGCGACAAGGTTGTCTACCACTTCGACAACACAGCGGCTCAGGCCACCAAGGGCTTGCGCAACATTCGCAACCATCTCGACGTGGCGCCCGACACCAAGGTCTACGCCGTGGCCCATGCCGAAGGCGTGGACTTCCTGATGGAAGGCGCCAAGGACCCAAAGAACCCCAATATCGATTACGCCTCGCTGATCTCGGCGCTGGTGGCACGCGGCGTGGTGTTTGAGATCTGCGAGATCACGCTGAAGAACCGCAAGCTCGACAAGTCGCAGTTCGTGCTCGACGCGCAGTTCACGCCCTCGGGCGTGGTGCGCGTCGCGCGCTTGCAGCAGCGGGAAGACTTTGCTTATCTGAAGCCCTGAGCGTCAGACCTTGAGGGCGTCAGGCGCGATATAGCGCTGGCGGAACTCCTCGAAGTCCATCGTGTCAGCCGCCTCGATCTGCGCCTGCGCGTTCAGCGATTCGCGGGCCTGGTCCTTGTGCTGCATGGCCAGGGCGGCCGCGAAAGGCTCCGACATGATGTGCTCGCGCGTGGCTTCCGAGCGGGCCTGGATGAAGCGCACATGCGAGTTGCCGAAGCCTTCGGCCATCGCCGCCAGCACGCGGGCCGACGGGCAGCGTTCAGGGTCGGCCAGCGTGGCCTTGGCATCCAGCAGCGCGTCATGATAGGCGGTGCCGCCATGCGCGGCGTCGAGCGCGGCGGCATAGGGCTCGCATTGATCGAGCAACTCACCGCCCCATTCGGTCAGCGTGCGCGTCTTGGAGCCCACCTCAAGCCGCAAATCCTTCTCACGACCTCGCGCCGCGGTGCGGTGCTGGTTGCGCGCCAGCGCCGCGATTTCCTCGGGCGTGTCGGGCGGGCTGTCGGTGTAGAGGCAATGCAGCAGGAAGACATCGAGGAAGCGCATCGTCTGCTCGCTGATCCCGACGGGCTCGAAGGGATCGAGATCCATGCAGCGCACTTCCACGTACTCGACGCCACGCTCGCGCAGCGCATGCAGCGGGCGCTCGCCCGAGCGGATCACGCGCTTGGGGCGGATCGTGCCGTAGAACTCGTTCTCGATCTGCAGGAGGCTCGTCGAAAGCTGGTTGTAGTCCCCTCCCGGATTGCGCACACCGATCGCCTCGTAAGGCAGATAGGGCATGGTCAGCGCGCCTTGCAGCGACGCGGCATAGCTGTCCAGGTTGTTGTAGCTGACGGCCAGCAGCGATTGCGCGTCGCTCTGGTAGCCGAGCCGGCCCATGCGCAGCGAAGTGCCATGCGGCATGTGGAAGCTGTGCACGCCATTGCCATTGCCGGGCTGATGGCTCAAGGGCAAGAGCTCATGGCTGCGCCCCGCGACAAAGCTCGAACACAAGGCCGGCGAAGCACCGAACAAATACAGCAGCAGGAAGCTGTGGCGGCGGAAATTGCGGATCAGGCCGAAGTACTCGGCGCTCGTCACGCCGGGCAGCGACCAGTTGTAGTGAATGCCCGAAATCGTCTGCATGCGCCGGCCATAGCGCTGACCCAGCCCCATGCGGTAGATGCTCTTGGTGCGGCCGATGTTGGAGTTGCCGTAGCGGCCGAGCGGGATCGTCTCGTCGGTCGGCAGGCCGCAAGGCATGGAGCTGACCCACAGCCGCTCGTCGCCTTCCTTGGCGAGCACATGATAGACAGCCTGGTGGATCTCGGTGAGTTCGCGCACCGCATCTTCGGGGCTGGCGTGCACGCCGGTGATCAACTCGATCTGAGATTCGCTGAAGTCGGTCGTGATGCGCGGGTGCGTCAAGGCGGCACCGAGCTTCTCCGGATGCGGCGTGAGTGCCAGGCTCCCGCCGGGCAGTGCGCGCAGGCTTTCTTTTTCGATGCCGCGGCGGATGCCCAGCAGTTGTTGTGCGTTGGCCAGAGTGCCCATGTTGTCCCCTTGATCGGAGGCGGACGGTATCAGAAGCGGGCGACCATTGCTGGCATGGGCTTACTTCGTTTGTGTCAGCGCATGGGAGGCAATAAAGGCTTCAAAGCTCTCCCAGAGCGACGCAAAACGTGGGCCTTCGAGCCGCTCCAAAGCCAGCAAGGTTGCCTCGAGCGTCGAGAGCTGACCGCTGCGCTGCGCCTTGCGCACTGCACCATAACGCGCTGACACGGCGGCATCGAGCGCCACCCGTGGCAGCGTCGCCAGCCAGGGGTTTTGATAGAGCAGCTTGCGGCTCTTGCGCCAGGTGCCGTCGAGCACGATCAGGCGCAGATGCGCGGGCGCTGGCAGCGGATCGAGCGTTTGCGCGGGCGCGCCAGGATCAGGCGGGTAAAGCAGGAGATCATGACGACCGCTGCGCAACGCCGAGGGCTCGAATTGCTCGCCTGTGCGAACCTCGCAGGACTGAAGGCCCAGACGCAACAGCGGTGCCGTGCCTTTGGCCTGCAGCCGCTCCAGAGGGTCTTGCAGGATCAGGACGTCAACGTCATGGGCCAGGGGCGGGGTCGGCAACAGCGCGCACAGGCAGGCCGCGCGTTCGCAGCGCGGGCACAGGCGTGATGAAGAAAGAACCGGCGATGAGGGCATGACGGACGTGATCAGATCACATCCGCCATGCCCTCATCGCCGGTTGCTCATAGGCGAGCAGAGGGGCGCAGCTTCGAGACGCGCGGTGGCGGTGCCAGCCGGCGCGCCATCACGCCCGCCAGCAAGGCACCGGCCAGCACGGCCAGGCCATTGAGCGGCCCCCACAAGGGCGGCGTGCTGGGCATCAGCAGCAGATCGATCAGCGACATGGCCCGTTCGGAGGGGCGCAGGGCCAGCCCGAAAGCGCCGGCCAGAACCCAGCCCAGGCTCGCCGCGCCAATGCCTGCCAGGCACCAGGCCGTCGTGGGCCGTCGGCTCCCGGCGGGGACTCGCACCGTCAGGAAGCTCCAGCCTACCGAGATCGCGAAGATCAGCAGCGCCACGGCACCCGACAGCGCCAACAGCGTGTTGTTGTAGCTGCCGAACAGCGGGCGAAGCGCGCGCAGCAGCCACGCATCAATCAGTAGATACGCCAGGCCGATGGCCGTGCTGTAAAGCAGCAGGCCTGACACGAAAGCGATCAGTCGTCTCGCACCGCGCATGTTGTTCCCCCTAGGTCAAGGGAAATTCTGAGGCGAAGCGATTGCCTTTGCTATGCCTCAAGTCGGTGGCGCAGACAATTGGCGACAGATGAACCCGTCACCAGCCTTGCAGAACTCTTCTTCCTTCGAGCCCCGCCTGCGTCTGCGCACCCTGGGCCGTGGCGATGGCCTCCTGGGGCTGGCTCCGCATGGGCCTCTCGGGCCGCGCGCGGATGCGGTCACCGTGGCGCAGGTCGATTGGACCTACCGCCGCGCCGACGGGGGCCTGCAAGAAGCGGCTGCGCCGCGCACGCTGTTGAGTCGGCCGCAGTTTGATGAAGAGTTTCAACGCGACTTCGCCGCCGAGGCCGATGCCCGCGACGCGCTCTGGGCCAGCGGCCTGGTGGCCTTCGAGGCCGACTTGCTGCAATGGCGCAGCCCGGAGGAAGCGCCAGCCTTGGCTGCGCCTTGGACGCTGGCGCAGGAAGGCTTCTTCAGCGCGTTCTGGCTCGAGAAGGTGCCGCTGCTGAAGCAGGCCGGCTGGCGAGTCGAGGTCGCACCGGGCTTCGCGCATTACCCGGCCATCGCGGAAGGCTGGCAATGCACGATCGAACGCCTGAGCGCGCCTCGCCGGCGCGGTTCCTGGCTGCTCAGCCTGGGCCTGGAGATCGAGGGTGAGACCGTCGACCTGGCCCCGCTGGTGGCCGATCTGTTGCGCCGCGACAGCCGCTGGCTGTACGCCGAACAGATCGAGGCCATCGAGGATGAAGCGGTGATCATGCTGCACGCGCCGGGCGGCCGCCGCATCGAGGCGCGTGCGGCGCCGCTCAAGCAGGTCGTGGGCGCGATGCTCGATCTGCTGACCGATGTGAAGCCGCATGAAGGCCCGATCGAGCTGTCGGATTGGGACGCGGCCCGCATCGCGCAGATCGACAGCCGCGCCGGTTGGCAGTTCTTTGGCGATGCGGATCTGCGCGTGCTGGGCGAACGCCTGCTGGCGGCCGGCGCGCCACCGCCCGTGGCCTCGCCCGAGGGCTTGGGCGTGACGCTGCGGCCTTATCAAGAGACCGGCCTGGCTTGGCTGCAATACCTGCGAGCGCAAGGTTTGGCCGGCATCCTGGCCGACGATATGGGCCTGGGCAAGACGGCCCAGACGCTGGCCCATGTGCTGACCGAAAAGCTCGCCGGCCGGCTCGACCGCCCCGCGCTGGCCGTGCTGCCGAGCTCGCTGCTGTTCAACTGGGCGATCGAAGCGCAACGCGTGGCGCCTGATCTCAAGGTGCTGGTCCTGCAGGGCCCGGCGCGCGCCGAGCGCTTCGCCGAAATCCCTAACGCCGATCTTGTACTGACCAGTTATCCGCTCTTGTGGCGCGATCTCGACGCCTACAAGCGTCAAAAGTGGCATTTGCTGATCCTCGACGAGGCGCAGACCGTCAAGAACGCCGCCGGCCGTGCGGCGAGGGCAGTGCGGCGCATCGAGGCTCGGCATCGGCTTTGCCTGACGGGTACGCCGCTCGAGAACCATCTGGGCGAGCTGTGGGCGCAGTTCGATTTCCTGATGCCGGGCTTCCTCGGCGACGCGCGCAGCTTCCAGCGCCACTGGCGCAAGCCGATCGAGGAAGGCGGCGAGAGCCTGCGCGCCGAGCTGCTCGCCGCGCGCGTGCGGCCGTTCGTGCTGCGCCGCCGCAAAGATGAGGTGGCGACCGAGCTGCCGCCGATGAGCATGGTGGTGCGCCGCGTCGAGCTGTTCGGCGCCCAGCGCGAGCTGTACGAGAGCGTGCGCGTCGCAGCGGACAAGCAGGTGCGCCGCGCCTTGGCCCGCGCCGATTTCCAGGGCTCGCTGATCACGGTGCTGGATGCCCTGCTCAAGCTGCGCCAGGTCTGCTGCGACCCGCGGCTCGTGAAGGGCGAGGATTTCGGCCAGGACGCCGAACGAGCGAAATTGACGTTGCTGCTGGAGATGCTGCCCGAGCTGATCGCCGAAGGGCGCCGGGTGATCGTGTTCTCGCAATTCACCGAGATGCTGGCGCTGATCGGGGCCGAGCTCGTCGACCTGCCGCACCTGACGCTGACGGGCGACACGCCCGTCGCCCGGCGCGCCGAAGTTGTCAGTCGGTTTCAGGCGTTAGAAGTGCCGCTGCTGCTGGCCAGTCTCAAGGCCGGCGGCCTCGGCCTGAACCTGACCGCGGCCGACACCGTGATCCATTTCGACCCCTGGTGGAACCCGGCCGTGCAGGCCCAAGCGAGCGCACGGGCTCACCGGATCGGCCAGGACCGGCCGGTTTTTGTCTATCAGTTGGTGGTGGCGGGCAGCATCGAGGAGCGGATGCTGGAGCTGCAGGAGCGCAAGAAGTCGCTGGCAGATGGGGTCTTGGGGAGCGATTCCGGCAGTGCGCTGAAGTTCACAGTTAGCGACCTGGAGAATCTTCTCGCGCCACTCGCGTGAACTCGCATTTGACTTGAACCGGGCGCCGGGCCGCTCCCAAGGCCGGTTCAGGTCGATGTCAATGCCGGCCCACGCCGGCGTTGATCGACGTCCCCTCGGGGGACCGCCCAGGTACCCCTGGGCGAGGGGCTCAAAGTCAGCGCTTGCTATCGAGGCGAAGGGCGCGGGCCATACTGCGGCGGTCGCAGCCGTAGCCATTGCCTTCAAAGGCTTCGTGCTTGCGGCCCTTGTCGCTGTCATCGGCTTGTGCGTTCCAGCCCATCGGGGGCTGACGACGCGGTTGCTGTTCGGTACGGTGCTGGATCTTCATGGCGTTGGCCTCTCAACAATTTCGCTGCAGGTTCATTCCCTTTTGCGATTGGTGAGTCAACGTGATCGGCGACGCCGCGGTTGACGGCAATTGCAACAAAACTTTGCAGCCGGCTTGGCCGACAATCGCCGCCTTGTCAGGAGAGACCATGACCGTACAACTCAAGAAGACCCTCGCCTCTGCCACTCCAATCACCGTCGTTGACCGGGCCACGTTCGCCCAGCTCAAGGCCCGCCTGCCGGCACCGACGCGCCACTGGCTCGAGACCGTCGGCTTCCAGGGCGCACCGGACAGCTTCGCCCTGGTGCCCGGCGCCGAGGGCAAGCTGGGCCAGGTCTTCGCCGGCGTGGCCGGTGCTAACCATCCATTCGCACTGTCTGCCCTGCCGCTGGCCTTGCCGGAAGGCCACTACTGCCTGGCCGAAGACGGCCTCACGCTGGACCCGGAAGCCGCGGCACTGTCCTGGGAACTTGGGGGTTATCGGTTCGATCTCTACAAGAAGCCGGGCCGTGCGCCAGCCACGCTGCAGCTGCTGTCTTCCTCGCTGGCCGAGCGCGGCCTGGCGCAGGCGGCGGTGATGGCCGCCACGCGCGATCTCGTCAACACGCCGGCCGAGCACATGGGCCCGGCGGAGCTCTCCAAGGCCGTGGCCCTGGTGGCCAAGCAGCACGGCGCCAAGTTCAGCGAAGTGGTGGGCGATGCGCTGCTCAAGAAGAACTTCCCGGCCATCCATGCGGTCGGCCGCGCCAGCCATCGCGAGCCGCGCCTGATCGAGCTGAACTGGGGCAGCGACAAGCACCCGCGCCTCACGCTTGTCGGCAAGGGCGTCTGCTTTGACACCGGCGGCCTCGACATCAAGGGCGCCGAAGGCATGCGCCAGATGAAGAAGGACATGGGCGGCGCGGCCAACGCGCTGGCCCTGGCTGCGTTGGTGATGGCCTTCAAGCTGCCGGTGCGCCTGCAACTGCTGATCCCGGCCGTCGAGAACTCGATCGCCGGCAATGCCTACCGCCCCGGCGATGTGTTCAAGACCCGCGCCGGCCTGCACATCGAGATCGGCAACACCGATGCCGAAGGCCGCGTGATCCTGTGCGATGCGCTGGCCTATGCGAGCGAGGCCAAGCCCGAGCTGCTGATCGACATGGCGACGCTGACGGGCGCGGCCCGCATCGCCCTCGGCGCGCAACTGCCCGCCTTGTTCAGCAAGCATTTCGACACGGCACGCGATGTCGTCGATCTGGGCCTCAAGATGGACGATCCGCTGTGGCACATGCCGCTGTGGGCGCCGTACAAGAGCGGCATCGAGAGCACGATCGGTGACATCGTCAACACCGGCCGCAATGCGCTCGGCGGCGCGATCAATGCCGCGCTGTTCCTCGAGTACTTCGTGCCCGAGAACCAGGACTGGCTGCACATCGACTTGTTCGCCTGGAACGATGTGGCCCGCGCCGGCCGACCCGTTGGCGGCGAGGCGCAGACCGTGCGCACCCTGCTGGCCTACCTCGAACAGCGCTTCGCCGCCTAAGCCGGAACGGCGCTTCGGCGCTCAGGCCACGGCCTCCTTGATCCAGGCCGCGGCCTTCTCGGCAATCATCAGCGTCGGCGAATTGGTGTTGCCGCTGGTGATGCTGGGCATCACGCTCGCATCGACCACGCGCAAGCCCTGCACGCCGCGCACGCGCAGGCGCGCGTCGACGACGGCCGATTCATCGTCGGCGCGGCCCATCTTGCAGCTGCCGACCGGGTGGAAGATGGTCGTCGCGATATCGCCGGCCAGCCGTGCGAGCTCTTCGTCGGTCTGGTACTGAGCGCCGGGCCGGAACTCCTCGGGCGCAAAGCGCGCGAGCGCCGGTTGGCTGACGATGCGCCGCGTCAGTCGCAGGCTCGATGCGGCCACCTGCCGGTCTTCTTCGGTGCTCAGGTAGTTCGGCGCAATCGCGGGCGCCACGGCGGCGTCGGCCGAGCGGATGTTGACCGTGCCGCGGCTGCTCGGGTTGAGATTGCAGACGCTCGCCGTGAAGGCATTGAAGTCATGCAGCGGCTCGCCGAAGGCATCGAGCGAGAGCGGTTGCACGTGGTACTCCAGATCGGGCCAGGCCTTGCTCGCATCGCTCTTGGCGAAGGCACCCAGCTGCGAAGGCGCCATGCTCATCGGCCCGCTGCGCTTGAGCGCGTATTCGAGCGCGATGCCGGCCTTGCCCCACCAGTTGGCGGCGCGCGTGTTGAGCGTGCGCGTGCCGCTGACCTTGAAGGCCGCGCGGATCTGCAGGTGATCCTGCAGATTGGCGCCTACACCGGCCAGCTCATGCTTGACCTCGATGCCGAGACCTTGCAAGAGCGCGCCAGGCCCGAGGCCCGAGAGCTGGAGAATCTGCGGCGAGCCGATCGCACCGGCCGCGAGGATCAGCTCGCCGCCTGGGTTCAGTTGTGCGAGCTCCGCGCCATGCGGTGTCTGGATGTGGGCGCCGCTGCAATGCAACTGACCATCGACACGCGTGAGACTCAGGCGCTGCACGTGCGCGCCCGTCCACATCTCAAAATTGGAGCGGCCAAAACAGGTGGGCCGCAGGAAAGCCTTGGCGGTGTTCCAGCGCAGGCCCTGCTTCTGGTTGACCTCGAAGTAGCCGACGCCTTCGTTGTTGCCGCGGTTGAAATCATCGGTCGGCGCGATGCCGGCTTCGTTCGCGGCCTGGGCAAACGCATCGAGAATTTCCCATGACAGGCGCTGCTTCTCGACGCGCCATTCGCCGCCGCCGCCATGCTGCTCGCTCGCGCCGCGCCAATGGTCTTCGTGTTTCTTGAAGAAGGGCAGGCAGGCGTCCCAGCGCCACGCATCGTCGCCCAGCGCTTGCGCCCAGGCGTCGTAATCGCGCGATTGGCCGCGCATGTAGATCATGCCGTTGATGCTCGATGAACCGCCCAGCACCTTGCCGCGCGGATAGCGCAGCGAGCGCCCGTTGAGGCCCGCATCGGGCTCGGTCTTGAAGAGCCAATCGGTGCGCGGGTTGCCGATGCAGTAGAGGTAGCCGACGGGGATGTGGATCCAGTGATAGTCGTCCCGCCCGCCGGCTTCGATCAGCAGCACGCGCTTTCTGGGGTCGGCGCTCAGCCGGTTGGCGAGCAGGCAACCGGCCGTGCCGGCGCCCACAATGATGTAGTCAAAACTTGTACTCATGCCGCATGCTCGCCCAGGCGGCGCTGGGCGGCAAGCGCGTTCCTACTGAGTCGTGACTCTGGAGCCCAATGCATACCAATCGAGTCGTCGCGTCAGCACCATGATCGTGGCCAGCACCGCGAACAACAACAGCGCGCCGATGACCAGCGAGGCCTGCTCCAGACTCAGCAGCACATAGAGCGCGCCGTAGAGCGCCGCGATGCCCGTTCCGAAGCCTGCGCCGCGTTGCCAACTGCCCAGCATGGCAGCACCGTAATAGCCCAGCAGCAGCACCGCCGCCGTGGCAGCCAGCAGGTACGAGATGCCGAAACTCAGGTGCTCGGACAAGCTCAGCAGCAAGAGGAAGAACACGCTCAGGGCGAGCCCGACAAACAGGTATTGCACGGGGTGGACGCGTCGGCCCGAGAGCAGCTCGACCAGGCCCACGCAGACAAAGGTCAGGCCGATGAACATCAGGCCGTACTTGATCGCTCGGTCGCTCATCACATAAGGATTGACCGGATCGATCATCGCGAATTCGAGCGTGTCCACATCGCCTTGCACCTTGCCGCCGACACCCGGGATCGCCTTGTTCTGCTGCACATCGGCGGCGGCCGTGCTCGACAGCTCGGACACCTGCCATTGCGCGCTGAAGCCCTGGTCGGTGATCTCGCGCGTGGTGGGGAGGAAGCGCCCGCCAAAGCTCGGATGCGGCCAGTTGGAGCGCAGGTTCAGCTGCGTGGCGCCCGCCGCGGGCACGAGAGCGAAGCGCTGCGTGCCGGCCAGGTCGAGCATCACCACCAATTGCAAGGGCGCGTCCAGCGCTTGTTGTGCAAGCGGCGCGTGCAGGCCGCGCGGATACTCCGGATGCAGCGTGCCGGGCTTGACGTTCAAATGCTCACCGCCGAGCATGACCTCGGCCCCGCGCAGCCCGCGCGCATCGCTGGTCGCCAGCATCACCTGCGGCGTATCGCATTGCACCCGACCGCCGGCATGCATCGCCTTGCCTTGCAAGGCGAGCAGCGAAGGCCATTGCGCCTTCAGCTGCAGCTTGCCCATATAGCCGTTGACCTTGAAGAGCCCGCGGTAGCGCGGCTCCTGGTTCAGCGCACCGCTGACGCTCAAGTTCGACGGGATGGCGGTCAGCACGAACTCCCGTCGGTCAACGAAGGTCTTCTGGCCGTTGACGTCGTTGGTGGGGACGTCCCATTCCTCGCTGCAACTGCGCAAGACCAGCGGTCCCACCAGCACCTGATCCCCGGCCTGCGATTGCTCGACATTGGCGATCGCCTCGGCCTGCCTTTGCTGCCGCTCATCGACCAGCCAGCCGATGCGCATCAGCACGAAGCAGAGCAGCAGGGTGACGCCCGCCAGGATGAAGAGTTTGAAGAAGAGCGAGCGTGACCCCATATCGGGTTCTCCAGGTGTTGAGACGGGCGCAGTCTCGACAGCCGCGGTGAACGGGCGACGAAGTTTGTGAAGTCAGCGTGAAGAAGAAGAGGAAGAAGAAAAGGTCAGGCGCAGCAGGACGCGCAAACCCGGTTCGGCGGGCTCGAAGTTCAGCGTGCCGCCATGCAGCGCGGCCACGCGGCGCACGATCGCCAAGCCCAGGCCCGAACCCTTGATCAGGCTGCCCGGCCGCGCGGTGGAGAAGAAGCGCTCGCCGAGCTGAGGCCAGGCCTCGGCCGGCACGCCGGGGCCGAAATCGCGCAGGCTGAGCACGGCCATCGCGCCGTCCTTCGACAAGCTCCATTCGAGGCTTGAGCCTTCCGGCGCGAAGTCGATCGCGTTGCCGATCAGATTGCTCAGCGCGAGATTCAGCAGCTCGCGATCGGCGGTGATGTTCAGTGCTTCACGCTGTTTCCAGCGCACCGTCAGTTGTTTTTGCGTCAGTCGATCGGCGAGGTTAGCGACCGCCTCGTCGACCAGCTCATCAAGCTGCAGGTTTTCAAGGTGCGTGGGCGTGCGCAGCATCTCGAGCTTGGAGAGTTCGAGCAGCCGATCCACGAGTTCGCGCATCCGCTCGCTTTGGTCGACGACTTGCCGCGCAAAGCGTTGGCGATCGGGCGCGGCCAGATCGTCCTGCAAGAGCTCGCCCGCGCCGCGCATCGCGGCCAGCGGGCTTTTGAGCTCATGCGTGAGCGCGCGCACCGTGTGCTCGATGTGCTCGCGGCCATCGAGGCGTTCGCGCATCGCATCCATCGCCTGCGCCAGATCGCCGAGCTCGCCGGGCACCTGCGGCACGATCGGGCGCTGCCCGGCCTGCGCCTGTTGCGCATAGTGCCGCAGGCGGCGCACATTGCCGACGAGCCACAAGGTCGCGGCCACGCCGATCGCGAGCGAGAACAGCAGCAGGCCCAGACCTGCCAGCCAGATGCGGCGTTCGGCGCGGTCGATGAAGCGCTGGATCGCGGTCAGCGGCTCGGCCACGGTCACCACGCCGATCACCTGGCCCGTGCGGCGCACCGGCGCCGCCACGTACAGCACGGTGCTGCGGTCACTGCCTTCGACCTCGCGGCTGGAGCGCGCGCCGTACTCGCCGCGCAGGCTCAGGTTCACGTCGCGCCATTGCGAGTAGTCCTGGCCCGTCGCGGGCGCCTGAGCCGAATCGAGCACGACGCGGCCTTTCGCATCGGTCACGTAGATGCGGAAGTCGAGCTTGTGCTTTTCCATGCCCCAGATCGCCGCGCTGACCGGCCTTTGCGAATACGCCTTGACCGCCTGCGCGAAGCGGCTGTCGTCGAGCGTGGCGCCGGGCTTGAGCTGGGCCAGGTCGTCGACGGCCAGCTCGGCGAGCAGATTGGCGGTGTCGACCATGATGCTCTCGGTCACCTCTCGCACGCTGGGCTTGATCTCGGCCGAGAACACGCGCAGCAGCAAGAGCGCGGTCAGCCCGGTGATCAGGAAGAAGCCGAAGAAGAGGCGCAGGCCCAATCTCATATCAACGGCATTTCATTCATTCCAGCGAATAACCGAGACCGCGATGCGTGCGGATCGGATCGAGCTCGGGGCGGACCGCTCGCAGCTTGGCGCGCAGCGTCTTGATGTGCGTGTCTACCGTGCGGTCGGCGCTGTCGGCATCCTGGCCCCAGACCGCATCGAGCAAGGATTCTCGCGAATGGATGCGCGTGGGCGCGGCCAGCAGGCGCTTGAGCAGGCCGAGCTCGCGCCGCGTCAGCTCAAGTAACTCGCCATGAAAGCGCACGCGTGAGCCGTCGGCCTCGATCAGGAAGACGGGCAAGGGCGCAGATGCCGGCGCCGGTGCGGACGCAGGTGCGCGCCGCAGCAAGGCCCGCACGCGCGCCACCAGCTCGCGCGGGCTGAACGGCTTGGCCAGATAGTCATCGGCGCCGAGCTCGAGGCCCAGCACGCGGTCCATTTCCTCGCTGCGCGCGCTGAGAACGATCAGCGGCAACCGGCGGGCGGCATCATTGCCTTGGCGCAGTTCACGACACAGGTCGAGCCCGTTCCCATCGGGCAGGCCGACATCAAGAATCATCAGATCGGGCAGCCGCTCGGCCAGTTGCACGCGGGCCTCGCGCAGCCAGGCGCAATGCTGCGCCTCGAAGCCCTCGCGTTGCAGCGCGAACAGCACGGTCTGCGCAATGGCGGGATCGTCCTCCAACAACAGGACGCGGGCCGGCGTAGCACTCATGTCACGGGCGCGGCCGCCAGCATCGGGAACAGCTTGCTCAGGCCGTCCGCCAGCAGCTCCACCGCCAGCGCCGCGAGGATCAGGCCCATCAGCCGCGTCATGATGTTGATGCCGGTCTGGCCCAGCACCTTGGCGATGCGGCCCGAGGCCGAGAACACGACCAGCACGATCAGCCCCACGACCAGGCCGTAGGCGCAAAGAACGGCCAGTTCCCACCAGTGGCGCGTCTTCTCCGCGTAGATCACCATCGTGGAAATGGTGGCCGGCCCGGTCAGCAGCGGGATGGTCAGCGGCACGACGGCGATGCTGGCGCCGGCATCGGCCTTGCTGCTGCCTTCTTCCACATCGGTGCTGCGAGATTCGGCCGGTTGGGCATTGAGCATCTGCAAGGCGCTGATGAAGACCAGCGCGCCGCCGCCGACCTCGAAGGAGGCCAGCGTGATGCCGAAGAATTCGATCAGCTTGAGCCCGAACAGCGCACTCAGTGCGATCACCAGGAAGGCACTGAACGAGGCCACATGGATCGTGCGGCGACGCTGCGCGCGCGTGAAGCTGCTGGTGAAGTGGATGAAGAAGGGCACGACGCCCACCGGGTTGACGATGGCGACCAGGGCGACCAAGGGCTTGTAGATGTCCATGCCGCTAGCTTAGAGCGTTAGCGGTGTCAGTTTTCTGCGTGATTGCCCGGCGGATCCTGCAAGGCCAGGTAGACGGCGCAGCAGCCGCGCAGGTAGACCAGCGTGGGCAGGACCAGCGCCAGCGCGAACACGACGCCGCCGCCCACCAGGGCCGCCATGCCCGTCGGGCTGCCCGCCACCGGCGCCCCGGCCGCACCGAGCGAGCGCAGGCCGTAGCCGAACAGGCCCGCCATCAACTGCTGGGGCGGGATCTCGAGGCCCATCCACCAGACCGAGAGCAGGGCCATCACGCGTGCACCGCTCAGCACCACGAAGCTGGTGGCGGCCGTGACTGCCGTGGTCAGGGCCAAGACCAGGAGCATCAAGGCCGCGGCGTCGATCAGGCCGTGACGGAACTGCCGCCACAGCATGCGCGCGGTCTGCAGGGCGCCTTGGCCGACCCACACCGAGGGCCCCGTCAGCGGCCCGACCAGCACCAGCACCCCTAACGCAATGCCGCCACTGACCAACACCCCCGTCGGCACCAGCAGCGCAAACAGCGGCGGCCCGATCCAGGGCTGGCGCGCGACCCACAGCAAGGCCAGCAGCAGCGCGCCGATCGCGGCGATGCAAGCGAGCACCAGCAGCAGCGTCAGCAGCACGCGGTGGCCGCGCAGCAGGGCATCGCGAAAGGCATCCTGCACATCGCGGACGGCCAAGCCGCGCGCCTGGTCCATCAGCAGCAGCCCGGTGGCGTTGACGCCGAAAAAAGCGACTGCGAGTGACAGCCCGGCCCAGATCGAGCCCCAGATCGCGTCCTCGCGCGCCAGCGACGACTCCGCCATCGCCAGCAGCAGGCCGGCAAAGCAGAAGGTCGTCAGCAGCGCGTACAGCGCCGGGCCGTTGCGGGGCGCATCCAGCGCGCCGAGCACGCGCTCGAACGCACGGGCATGAAGGTGTCTTGGCATGGGCTGGGGATCATAGCCAGCGCTCGGTTTTTCGCCGAGGCCGGGGTGTCCCCTGCTTGTTGCTGCCATCAGCGCCGAGCAGCCTCAAAACCAAGGGTTTTTACCGGTACCTAAAAACAACATTCAGGGGGCGGGTAGTGGGCGTTGATAAGGTGTTCCACCATAATCATTTTTCTTGTATCTGGACGCCGCGCCTTCGCTTGAATGGTTCACGATGGGTTGAAGCTCCACATGGATATTAGTTATTGAAAGGGCTTCCCCATGGGAAACAAGCTTTACGTGGGCAATCTGGCCTACAGCGTGCGCGATGAATCGTTGCAAGAAGCATTTGGTCAATTTGGCACGGTCACGTCGGCCAAGGTCATGATGGATCGTGAAACCGGCCGCTCGAAGGGCTTCGGCTTTGTCGAAATGGGCACGGATGCGGAAGCGCAATCGGCCATCAATGGCATGAACGGTCAAAACCTCGAAGGCCGCGCCATCGTGGTGAACGAGGCTCGTCCTCGTGAAGAGCGTCCGGGCGGCTTCGGCGGCGGCGGCGGTGGTCGTTCGGGTGGCGGCGGCTTCGGTGGCGGCGGTGGCCGTTCGGGCGGCGGCGGCTTCGGTGGCGGCGGCGGCGGTGGTGGTTACGGCGGCGGTGGCGGCGGTGGCCGTTCCGGTGGCGGCGGCTACGGCGGCGGCGGTGGTGGTGGCGGCTACGGCGGTGGTGGCGGTGGCCGCTCCGGCGGTGGTGGCGGCTACGGCGGCGGTGGCCGTTCGGGCGGCTACTGAGCTCTCAGCCAGCACAAGCAATAAGAAAGCGTCCCTCGGGACGCTTTTTTCATCGCCACGGCATCTTCCATGCCGGCCTCATGCGGCCGTCACTTCGTCCTCACTCGGTATGACGATGCTTGCGCGGCTGGTTGGCAAAGATCCGATCAAACAACGCGTTTGGCAGGATGCGCAGCAGCGCCGCCACGAGGCCCATTGGCCAAGGGATCACGCGATAGCGGGCGCCCGAGGCAATCGCCTTGAAGGCACGCTCCGCGAACTCGGCCGGCTGTAGCAGGAAGGGCATGGCGTAGCGGTTCTTGCTGGTCAAAGGCGTGGCCACATAGCCGGGCGCAATCGTCACGACCTTGACGCCCGAGCCGCGGCATTCACCGCGCAGCGTCTCGCAATACGAGGTCGTCGCGGCCTTGCTGGAGCAGTAGGCCGCATGCCCGGGCAGGCCGCGCACGCCGGCCACGCTGGAGACGCCGACCAGGGTGCCGCTGCCGCGCTCGCGCATCGGCAGGATGAAGGGCTGGAAGGTCGCCGCCATGCCGAAGACATTCGTGGCATAGACCTGCCGCATCACGGCGAGGTCTTCAAAGTAGGCCGTGTCCACGCCGAGGCTGATGCCGGCATTGGCGATCACGAGATCGGGCAGGCCTTGCGAGGCGATGCATGCGCGCGCGGCGGCTGTGATGGCCGCATCGTCGCCCACATCGGCGGCGTAGATCGCGCAACGCTCGGCCGTCAGTTGATGCGAATCGGCCCAGGCTTGCATCAGGTCGGCACGACGCGCCACCAGCGCCAGGCGCCAGCCGGCCTGGGCATAGCGCAGGGCCAGGGCCTGACCGATCCCGCTGGACGCGCCGGTGATGAACGCCAGGCCGCTCACGGCTTCTTGGCGTGCATCAGGAACTGGCCGTGCGCCACGCCGCCAAAGTGCAGCGAGCCGCCCAGGTGCTCGTAGTTGAAGTTCGGCGCCTGCACTTCGCCGCCCGGATAGCTGACCACCACCGGCAGGTGCGAGCTCAGCTTCTGGCCGTCGGCCTCCGCTTGCAGGAAATCGCCGCGCACGGTCATGCGCGGTGTCGCGGTCTCCGGCGCGCCGGGCTCAAAGCCGCGCACCGTCACATCGCCAAGCAATTGCATCTGGCTGCCATCGCCATTGCCGATGCCGCGCCGCGCCGTGGCGACGGTCAGGCCGCCGTCGGCGCCAAAGGATCGCAGCTGCACGCCGTCGATTTCGACCGTGTCGGTGTCCGGATAGTGGCGCAGCGCATTGCCCTCGACGCGCAAGCGCAGGCGGCCATCGGCGCCCATGCGGCGCAGCTCGAAATGCTGCATCGAGTAGTCGGGCTCATGGCGCGGCGCGACGGTTTCCACCGGGCCACTCAGCAGCGGCGTGTTCTTCACCAGCCACCAGCTCGCGGCCGCCATCAGAGCCATCAGCAGCAAAGGCAGATAGGACGAGACCAGGGCCTGGATGCGCCAGACAAACGGTTGGCGAGCGCGGGTGCGGCCGGGTGCCGGTGCCAGCGTTGCCATCAGTGCCCGCCCGGCCGCCCGTAGGGCACTGAATGCCCCCTCGGGGGGCAGTGAACGAAGTTCGCGTGGGGGCTCATATCAGGTCTTGGCTCCGTCGAGGGTGTCGAGGTGGCCATTGAGCAGGCGAGCGTAATGGCCGCCGGCTTGCAGCAGCAGATCACAGCACTCGCGCGCGGCGCCGTGGCCACCCTCAAGCTGCGTCACATGGTGCGCGATCGCCTTGACCTCGGCATGCGCCTGCGCCGGCGCGCAGGCAAAGCCGGCGCGGCTCATCAGCGGCAGGTCGGGCCAGTCGTCGCCCATCGCCGCGACCTCGCCCCATTGCAGGCCCAGTTGCGCGAGCAGCGGCAGCGCCACCGCGAGCTTGTCCTTGGCGCCGTAGACCGCGTGCTGAAGACCGAGATCGGCCACGCGGCGACGCACGGCCGGTGAATCGCGGCCGGTGATGATGATCGGCGTGATGCCGGCCATCGCCAGCAGCTTGAGGCCGTGACCGTCGAGCGTGGAGAAGGCCTTGAAGGCCTCGCCCGTTTCGCCGATGTAGATGCGGCCGTCGGTCAGCACGCCGTCGACGTCGAAGATCGCGGCCTTGATGCCGAGCTCGGGGCCCTGTGCCTTCAGCAGCAGCTCGGGCGGAAACTTGAGTGCGGCCTGCATCAGATCACCTTCGCGCGCATCAGGTCGTTGATCGAGATGGCGCCTTGCAAGCGCTGGTCCGCATCGACCACCAGCACGACCGTGATGCGCCACTCTTCCATCAGGTCGGCGGCATCCACCGCCAGGGCTTCGGCACTGACCGTGCGCGGCTTCGGATGCGCCACATCGGCAGCTTTCAGGGCCCGCAGGTCCTGGCCTTTCTCGACCAGGCGGCGCAGATCGCCGTCGGTGAAGATGCCTTCAACCTTGTCGTCGGCGTCGACCACGGCGGCCATGCCCAAGCCGCCGGACGACATCGTGCGCATCAGATCGGTGAAGGGGGTGTCAGACGACACGCGTGGCAGCGCCTCGCCGCTGCGCATCAGGTCGCGCACATGGGTCAGCAGCTTGCGGCCGAGCGCGCCGCCCGGGTGCGAACGCGCGAAGTCTTCGGCCTTGAAGCCGCGTGCATCGAGCAGCGACACGGCCAGCGCATCGCCGAGCGCCATCTGCGCGGTCGTGCTCGAGGTCGGTGCCAGCTTGAGCGGACAGGCCTCTTCGGCCACCGCGCTGTCGAGCACGAAGCTGGCATGGCGGGCCAGGCTCGAATCGGCGCGGCCGGTCATCGCGATGATCGGCACATGCAGGCGCTTGAGCACCGGCAGGATGGCGTTGAGCTCGTCGCTCTCGCCCGAGTTGCTGAGGGCCAGCACCACATCGCTCTCGGTCACCATGCCGAGGTCGCCGTGGCTGGCTTCGGCCGGATGGACAAACAGCGCCGGCGTACCGGTCGAGGCCAGCGTGGCGGCGATCTTGCGCCCCACATGGCCGCTCTTGCCCATGCCCATCACGGCCACGCGGCCCTTGCATTGGAGGATGGTCTCGATGGAGCCGGTGAAGTCGTCGCCAAGGCGCGGGCCCAAGGCCGTCAAGGCGCTGGCTTCAATGCGCAGCGCATCGCGAGCGACGGCAAGAACGCGGGCGGTATCAATCATGGATGTCAGTGTAACTTTCAGCCCACCGAGAAGGCCGTTAGCATCGCGCCCCATGATGAACAAGTCTTTGTTGCGCTTCGATGTGGGCGTTGCCCTGGCCGGGCTGCTGCTCCTGCTGGCCTGGGACGCCAGCGGCCTCGATCTGGTCTGCGTCCGTCTGGTCGGCGATGCCGGCGGCTTTGCCTGGCGCGATGTCTGGTTCACGCGCGACCTCTTCCACGAAGGTGGCCGCATGCTGGCCGGCGTGCTGTTGGTGCTGCTGCTGATCAATATCTGGAAGCCGCTGCTGGCGGGGCCCGTCAAAAGCGAACGCGTCTACGCCTTCGTGATCGCCGTGGTATGCATGAGTCTGATCCCGGTGTTCAAGCGCATGAGCCACACCAGCTGTCCCTACGACCTGCAGGAGTTTGGCGGCGTGGCGCAGTACGTGTCGCACTGGAGCTTCGGGCGGCTCGACGGCGGCCCCGGCCATTGCTTCCCCTCCGGCCACGCGAGCGCGGGCTTCGGTTTCTTCAGCGTGTATTTCGCGCTGCGTCGCAGCCAGCCGGCCTGGGCTCGCCGAGCATTGGCGGCAGTGCTGGTGCTGGGCGCCTGCTATGGCTGGGCGCAGATGGCGCGCGGCGCGCATTACCCAAGCCACACCATGTGGACGGCGTGGATCTGCTGGGTGGTTTGCGCGGCTGCTGCGCGGCCGACGCTGCGCGGCGTGCACGCCTGAGACGCAGGCCCATCAAGCCAATGGCAAGCAAGGCCCAGGTGCCCGGTTCGGGCACGACGCCGGTGACGGTCCAGCTTGCCAACTCCGCGTCCGTGGTGTCGGCCATCATGGTGCTGTCGATCCAGCTGCGATAGCTGGCGACCTGCACAAAGCCTGAAGCGAAATCAGATTTGTTGCCCTGCTCGTCTTCGTCATAGATCTGCGCCGAGCTGATACCCCACAGCGGCGCGTTCGCATCGAGCACATGGCCGAGGAACAGCGCGCCGCCGCTGTCGCCGCCTTCGACGTAAGGCGCGCCGTAGCCTGTCGGATAGGTGATCAGATAGTTGGCCTCGACCGGGCCCAGCGGCCCGTCGCCATCCGGGTCGATCAGCGATTGAAACTCGCGCACTGTGGTGAAGGCATAACCGCGCGGCACCTGGTTGTGGCCGGTGACGATCGTGGCGTCGATCGCGTAGCCCGTGCCTCCGGGCAGAGCGCTTGCGTTCAGTTCGATGGCCGGCGCGTTGATCGCGGTGTCCAGACGCAGCAGCGTCAGGTCGGCAAAGGGATAACTGCCTGCGCCAGCGTCATAGACGGCGGCTACGCTCGCGCTGCCGTAGCCATTGCTGTAGCTGGAGCCGACGGTGTAGGTCAGATGCCGCGCCGTCAGCACCCAATTCGGCGCGATCTGCACGCCCGAGGCGACCTGGCCGAAGGAACTGGTGTCCGTGCCTCCGACGATGGCGTGAGCGGGCACCGCCGTCATGCACAAGGCCGTGGCGAGCAGGAGCAGGGCGTGGCGCATGCGATCGTCTCCAGAAAATGGAAAAGGCCCGCAAGCGTGCCAGCCTGCGAGCCTTTCGTGAAGCCCTAGTTGTTCAGGCGCCGATCACGGGTACAGACCACGCTCCTCGCGCGCTTCCAGCACCCGCGTGCAAGCCACCGTGAAGGCCGCCGTGCGCAGCGAGATCTTGTGCAGCTCGGCCGTTTCCCAGATGCCCTTGAAGGCGCCGGTGATGATCTTGTCGAGGCGCACGTTGATCTCGTCCTCGGTCCAGAAGAACGAGGAGAAGTCCTGCACCCATTCAAAGTACGACACGGTCACGCCGCCCGCATTGGCGATCACGTCGGGCACGACGCGGATGCCGCGGTCGGCCAGCACGGCGTCGCCGTCCGGCGTGGTCGGGCCGTTCGCGCCTTCGAGCACGACGCGGGTCTGGATGCGCTCGGCGCGCGCGGCCGTGATCTGGCCTTCGAGTGCGGCGGGGATCAGCACCTCGGTCTTGACGTCCCAGAAGTCTTCGTTGGCGATCTTGTCCGCGCCCTTGAAGTCGCCCACGCCGCCGGTCTTGGCCAGGTGGTCGAGCAGATCGGCCATGTCCATGCCTTTTTCATTCAGGATGGTGCCGGTGTGGTCCTGCACGGCCACGATGATGGCGCCGGCCGCTGCGAACAGCTTGGCCGCGATCGAGCCCACATTGCCGAAGCCCTGCACCGCCACGCGCGCGCCTTCCATCGGCACGCCCATGCGGCGCATCGTTTCGCGGCCGATCACGAACACGCCGCGGCCCGTCGCGGCAACACGGCCCAGCGAGCCACCGAGCGCAATCGGCTTGCCGGTCACCACGCCGGTGGCGGTAGCGCCATGGTTCATCGAGTACGTGTCCATCATCCAGGCCATGATCTGGCCGTTGGTGTTGACGTCAGGTGCGGGGATGTCCTGCTGCGGGCCGATGATGATGCCGATCTCGCTCGTGTAGCGGCGGGTGATGCGCTCCAGCTCCTTGATCGTGACCGTCTTCGGGTCGAGCCGCACGCCGCCCTTGGCGCCGCCGTAAGGCAGGTTCATGGCCGCGTTCTTGATCGTCATCCAGGCCGACAGAGCCATCACTTCTTCGAGCGTGACATCCGGGTGATAGCGCACGCCGCCCTTGCCGGGGCCGCGGGTCAGGCTGTGCTGGACGCGGTAGCCCTCATAGTGGGCAATGGTGCCGTTGTCGAGTTCGATCGGGATGTCGACGATCAGCGCGCGCTTGGGGCGGCGCATGGTTTCGACCCAGCGCTGCAAGCGGCCGAGGTAAGGCTCCACCGCATCGATCTGCGCCAGATACGTACCCCAGGGGCTGTTGCGCGAAGGCGAAACAAACGACAAGTTGGACATTGCTTGACTCCTCAAATATTTGGTGAGGCGAACGGTATCCTGAACCTCAGACCGGAAGCGAGAGATTCGCCAGCCTTGTGTTCATGGCGTTATGCGGGTTGCGCATAACGCATGCTAGGGGTGAATTTATGCCGGTGCAAACGCCTTGGGGGAGCAAGGTTTCTGGCGGTGCTTCGTCCCAAAATCGAAATCGTGGGATGGCCTTGGCGACTTTAAAAGGACTATATTCAGTCTCATGCTTCAAGGAATTTGCCGTGCGCTTCTCGTCCCAAGTCAAACCGATCAGCTACCTCAAGGCCAACGCAGCCGAAGTGTTGGCGCAACTTGCCGAGCAACGCGAGCCTCTGGTCATCACGCAAAACGGCGAAGCCAAGGCGGTTTTGCAGGATGTCGTTTCCTATGAGGAGACCCAGCAGACGCTGGCCTTGCTGAAAATCCTGGCGCTGGGTCAGCAAGAAGCGGCAGCAGGCAAACTCAAGCCGGTCGGCGAAGTGGTAGCGCGGCTGCGTGCCAAGAGGGCGAACGGCTGAGCAGGTTTCGCAATGACAGGGACACCCGTGAAGTTTGAGGTACTGCTCACGGAAGGCGCCGAGCAGGATCTTGAATTGCTCTTCGATCACATCGCCGAGTTCGATTGCGTGGCCAGCGCGCATGACGTGCTGGACCGCCTGATGGAGGTCGTGAATGGTTTATCGCACTCCCCGGAACGTGGCAGTTATCCCAAGGAGCTGGCGGGCCTTGGCATCAAGGAGTTTCGCCAGACCTCGTTCAAGCCCTACCGTGTGATTTACCGCGTCAGCGGTTCACAGGTGATCGTCTATCTGATCGCCGACGGGCGACGTGACATGCAATCCGTGTTGGCGCGCCGCTTGCTGGGCCGCTGACCCCAGACCGCCCAACCGCCATAAAAACCGGGCACGCGGCCCGGTTGTGAAGTGGAGCGGCATCGCTCAGCGCGCCATAGCGGCGCGGAAGTCCGGGTCTTCCACCAGCTTGATCACCAGCGTCTGGTACTGCGCGCTGTAGCGGTTGATGGCTTCGGGCAGCGCCACGGGGCCGGCGAACGAGGAAGGCCAGGTGGATTCATCGGCCAGCTCCTTGTCGTAGACCGTCTTGCCCTTGCGGGTGACAACAAAGCGGGCCGCCAGTCGGGCCTTGCCCACGCTCAATCCGGCATCGACCATGCTGTCGAGTAGCTGGCCCGTGATGACCGCGTCGGACTCCTCATCGAACAGGCCGGCGGCCTTCAGCTCGGTCACCAGCTCCTCGCGCAACTGGTTCGAGAAGCTGCCGCCGATCGGCTCGATCGAGGAGCCGCGCAAGCCGCTCAGCGTCTTGTCCATCTGCGCGGGCTTGCCGGCGGCCAGGACGAAGCTGCCGACAGCGGCGGGCGCGATCTTGGCGTCGCGAAGCTTGTCGACGACATTGGCGTGGGCCGTCGCTGCGGGCATCTTGACCGTGACGCAGGCGGTCAGGCTGAACGACAGGACCGCCAACGAAGCGAGCCGCAAGGCATGGCGCGGGGTTTTCATGAGGTGGCGGCTCACTTGAATGCCGGGTCGTTGGACATGTCGTTCAGCACATTGCTGATGATCTGGTGCAGCATCTTGGTCACCGCATCTTCAATGCTGGCGGCCTTGGTGGCATTCGCAGGTTCACTGGAGGCACCGATGGTCGTGTGGATCGCATGCCGGGCCTTCTTCACGATGGGTTCGGCGTCGCTTGAGGAGCGATAGCTGGTGCTGCAGACATAACCGTCCGAGACCTTGGAGCCCGCCAGGCCGAACGTCAGCCCAGTGACGAAGCCCTTGGAGAAGGCGTTGTCGGTCAAGGGCACGTTGTCGACCACGACGCTCAGGCTGGCGCCGCCCGTCACCGGTTGATCGCTGACCTCGCTGAACAAGCCGCTGGCCTTGATCTGGTCCAGCACCCGCGTCTTCGTGGACGCCGTGGCGCGCGCGTTGGCCACGCCCTTGGTCTGGAACTCGAACAGCACCTGCACCGGGTGCAGGGGCTCGGCCTTGTGGAACGAAGAGGTCGGAACGTCCTTCGTGTTGCCGTCGACATAGAAACTGGCGCAACCGGTCAGCGCCACCACGGCCAAGACGCTCGCCAGCAGGCGCGCGCGCTTGACCCATTGGGTCACAAACAAACTCATTGGATCTCCCTGATCGATGGATTGGATTTGAAGCAAGCAGGTGCCGACGCTTGCGGTCGGCGCGCCAATATATGCGGGCACGGCGGGCCACGAGCTACTGCGCAACCCTAGGTTGGCCTGCGTCAGTGGGAGGACGACTTCCCAATCCCCAGCCGCCGCATGATCGGCCCCAGCGTCGGCGCCTGCACGAGCAGGCTGAACAGCACGACGGCGAAGGTGGCGGCGACAAAGAGATCCTTGCCCTTGAACGGTGGCAGCGAGAGCGCCAAGGCCACCGAGATCCCGCCGCGCAACCCGCCCCAGCTCATCAGGAACACCGTGTGGCGCCGTTGCGGCCACCAGGGGCGCAGCGCCAGCAGCGGCAGGCCCACGCTGAGCCAGCGCGCGAGCAGGACCAAGGGCAGCAGGGTCAGGGCGATGAGCCAGTGGTTGTCGTCGCCATATGGCGCGGTCAACTTCAGGGCGATCAGGCCGAAGAGCAGCAGGTTGAAGAGCTCGTCCAGCATCTCCCAGAACGCGAACAAGGTGCTGCTGCAGCTCTCGCTGATCGTTCGGCGCGAACCCTGATAGCCCACCACCAGACCCATCACGATCGAGCACAGCGGCCCCGAGGCATGGACCGATTCCGCCAGGCTGTAGCCGGCCGTGGCCATCGCCAGCGTGATGACGATCTCGATGGCATGGCTGTTCACGCCCTTGAGCATCCACACGCCGAGCCCCGCGACCAGCAGGCCCACCACCAGCGCGCCCACCACTTCCTGCACCAGCAGCAGCGCCACCGCGCCGGGCGTGGGTTCGGCCGTGCCGGTCACCAGGCCCAGCAGGACCACATAGGCCACCACCGCCGTGCCGTCGTTGAAGAGACTCTCGCCGGCGATGTTGATTTCCAGCGCCTTGGGCGCGCCGGCGGTCTTGAGCATGCCCAGCACCGCGATCGGATCGGTGGGCGAGATCAGCGCGGCGAACAGCAGGCAATAGCTGAGCTCGACCGGCTGCCCGAACACGCCCAGCAGCCACCAGCCGCCCAGGCCCACGATGGCGATCGAGATCAGCAGGCCCACCGTCGCCAGCACGCTGACCGGCATCTTCTGGCGGCGCAGATCGCCAATGCTGATGTGCATGCTGCCGGCAAACAGCAGGATCGGCAGCAAGGCGTGAAAGACCAGCTCGTACATATTGAGCTGTTCGGCAAACTCGTGCTCCAGGGCGACGATCCTCGGCACATGCGGGCCCACGATGGCCAGCAGCAGCGCGAACACCAGCCCCATGGCCGTGATGCCGACCGTGTCGGGCAGACGGATGAAGCGGTGGTTGATGTAGCCGAAGACGGCAACCGAGGTGGCAACGATGCCGGTGATTTCAAACAGAGACATAGCCTCGATCATCCAACAGTTTTCGCCGTTTACTATCGCGCCATGACCTCGCTGGAACTCGCCCTGCTCTACCTGGTCGCCGCGGTGCTTGGCGCCGTCGTCTGCCGCTCGCTCAAACTGCCGCCCATGCTGGGCTATCTGGCTGTGGGCGTCGTGATCGGCCCGCATGCGATGGGCCTCGGCGGCGACGAGGCCGGGATCCACTACCTGGCCGAATTCGGCGTGGTCTTCCTGATGTTCGTGATCGGGCTGGAGTTCAACCTGCCCAAGCTGCGCAGCATGCGCACGCTGGTGTTCGGCCTGGGGCTCTTCCAGGTGATCCTGACCGTGGCCGGCTCGATGCTCGGCAACACGCTGCTAACGTTCCTTTTCGACGTCATGGGCTGGCCCTGGCAGCTCGACTGGCGCGGCGCGCTGGTGCTGGGCGCCGCGATGGCGATGAGCAGCACGGCCATCGTCGTCAAGCTGATGGCCGAGCGGCTCGAGCTCGACAGCCCGCACGGCCGCGCCGTGATGGGCGTGCTGCTGTTCCAGGATCTGGCCGTGGTGCCGCTGCTGGTGCTGATCCCGGCGCTGAACAGCAGCGCCACCGAGCTCGCCACCTCGCTGGCCTGGGCCGGCGTGAAGGCGGCCGTGCTGCTGGGCGTGCTGCTGGTCGGTGGGCAGAAAGTGATGCACTGGTGGCTCACCCTGCTGGCGCGGCGCAAGAGCGATGAGCTCTTCATGCTCAACCTGCTGCTGGTCACGCTGGGCCTGGCCTGGCTGACCGAAGAAGCCGGCCTCTCGCTCGCGCTGGGCGCCTTCGTGGCCGGCATGCTGATCGCCGAGACCGAATACAAGCACCAGGTCGAGACCGACATCCGGCCCTTCCATGATGTGCTGCTGGGCCTGTTCTTCATCACCATCGGCATGCGGCTCGATGCCCGGGCCTTGCTCACGCAATGGCCGCTGGTGCTGCTGCTGGCCTGCGGGCCGCTGCTGGTCAAGTTCGCGCTGGTGGCCGGTCTGGCCAAGATTTTCAAGTCACCCACGGGCGTGGCGCTGCGCACCGGCCTCTACCTGGCGCAGGCCGGGGAGTTCGGCTTCGTGCTGCTGACGCTGGGCGCCGAGTTCAAGCTGCTCGACCCCCAATGGGTCACGCCGGTGCTGGCCAGCATGGTGCTGTCGATGCTCGTCACGCCGCTCTTGATCACCTACAGCAACCGCATCGTGATGAAGCTCTCCAGCAGCGACTGGATGATGCAATCGCTGCAACTGACCACGATCGCCAAGAAGTCGATCAAGACCGAGGCGCACGTGATCATCTGCGGCTACGGGCGCTGCGGGCAGAACCTGGCGCGGCTGCTCGAAGGCGAGAAGATTCCCTACATGGCGCTCGATCTTGACCCCGACCGCGTCTCGCAAGCGACAGCGGCCGGCCAGAACGTCGTGTTCGGCGACGCGGCGCGCCTGACCAGCCTGATGGCCGCGGGTCTGGCGCGCGCCAGCGCCGTGGTGGTCAGCTATCACGACACTCCCTCGGCGCTGAAGATCCTGCGCCTCGTGCGCGCCCACGCCGCGCAGGTGCCCGTGATCGTGCGCACGCTCGACGACACCGATCTGGAGACGCTGCGCGCGGCCGGCGCCACCGAGGTCGTGCCCGAGGCGCTTGAAGGCTCCTTGATGCTGGCCAGCCACGCGCTGGTGCTGGTGGGCGTGCCGATGCGCCGCGTGCTCGGCGTGGTGCGCGACGCGCGGGATGCGCGCTACAGCCTGCTGCGCGGCTACTTCCACGGCGCCAGCGATGACACGCTCGAAGAACTCGGCTCCGCGCGGCTGGCCTCGGTCACGCTGCCCGCGAGCAGCGCCGATGCGAGCTTGCAGGAGCTTGAGCTGGAGGTGCTGGGCGTCTCCGTGGTTTCGGTCAAGCGCGCCAGCGGCGCTGTGGTGCGGGCCGAGCCCGAGCTTGCCGTGCACGCTGGCGACACCCTCGTGCTCTCCGGCGTGCCGGGCGCGCTCTCGCAGGCCGAGGAGCAATTGCTGACGCGCTGATTCTTTCGCGGCCGCGATTTCGCCTTCGTGACACGTGCCGACGCCGGTCTGCGCCAAACTGCGGGCATCCAGGAAGCATGAAGGAGCCGCGCATGAACTTCGACTACAGCCCCCAGGTCCAGCAGATGCGTGAACGCCTGCTGGCCTTCTTCGACGAGCACATCTATCCGAACGAGGTGCGCTTCCTGGCCGAGGTCGAGGCCAACCGCACCGCCGGCAACGCCTGGCTGCCCACGCAGCTGATCGAAGAGCTCAAGCCCAAGGCGCGCGCCGCCGGCTTGTGGAATCTCTTCCTGCCGCGCTCCGTGCGCGCGCCCGAGGGCTTGTCCAATCTTGAATACGCACCGATGTGCGAGATCATGGGCCGCGTCACCTGGGCCGCCGAGGTGTTCAACTGCAACGCGCCCGACACCGGCAATATGGAGACGCTCGAGCGCTACGCCTCCGAAGCGATCAAGGACCAGTGGCTCGAGCCGCTGCTGCGCGGCGAGATCCGTTCGGCCTTCCTGATGACCGAGCCCGAGGTGGCTTCGAGCGACGCCACCAACATCCAGTGCCGCATCGAACGTGACGGCGATGAGTACGTGATCAACGGCACCAAGTGGTGGTCCTCGGGCGCCGGCGATCCGCGCTGCGCCGTCTACATCGTGATGGGCAAGACCGATCCCGAAGCCGCACGGCATTCGCAGCAATCGATGATCGTCGTTCCTGCCGATGCGGCGGGCATCACGGTCAAGCGCTTCCTCAGCGTGTATGGCTACGACGATGCGCCGCACGGCCACATGGAGATCACGCTCAAGAATGTGCGCGTGCCGGCCGGCAACATCCTGCTGGGCGAAGGCCGCGGCTTCGAGATCGCGCAAGGCCGTCTCGGCCCCGGTCGCATCCACCATTGCATGCGCTCGATCGGCGCGGCCGAACGCGCGCTGGAACTGCTGTGCCAGCGCGCCGTCGCTCGCACCGCTTTCGGCAAGACCATCGCGCAGCAGACCGTCACGCAGGAGCGCATCGCCGAGTCGCGCTGCATGATCGAACAGGCGCGCCTGCTCACGCTCAAGGCTGCCTACATGATGGACACGGTCGGCAACAAGGCCGCGCAGGCCGAGATCGCCATGATCAAGATCGTCGCGCCGAACATGGCGCTCAAGGTGGTCGACTGGGCCATCCAGGTCTTCGGCGCGATGGGCGTTTCGCAGGACACGCCGCTGGCCATGATGTGGGCGCACCAGCGCACCTTGCGCCTGGCTGATGGCCCCGATGAAGTGCACCGCAACTCGCTCGCGAAGCTGGAGCTGGCGCGATACCTGCCGCCGCGGTGACAATCCAGGTATGAACAGCCCCCACGCCAACTTCGTTTGCTGCCCCCCGAGGGGGCGATCAGTGCCCTACGGGCGGCCGGGCGGTCACTGATGGCCAAACCGATCCCCCGCCTCAGCCCCGAAGTCCTCAAGAGCGTCCTCAAGACCGCCTGGGACGACCTGCCGCCCTACAACAAGGTGCTGCTGGAACACGGCATCGGCCCCGGCGAACTGGTGCAGCTGATGAAGCGCGAGCTCACCCCGCCGGCCTACAAGCAATGGTCAGCGCGCGCCAAGGCGGCCAAGGCGCCGACGGTCAAGGCCAAGTGGCCGCATGGCAGGTGATTTCCGGGACAGCGCTCTGCTTGCTTGCTGATTAGAATACAGAAATCTGTATCAACAGCCTGAAATCGGCGCTGAGCCATGAAGACCACGCTTGATCTGAACGACACGCTGCTCACCGAAGCCAAGGCCATGGCGGCGCGTCAGCGCACCAGCCTGACTCGGCTGATCGAGGAGGGCCTGCAACTTCGCATGCGAGCGCAGGCGACGCCAACCAAGGCGTTGCGCTTGCCGGTCTTTCGCGGCAAAGGTGGCTTGCACGCTGGGTTGGATGGCTTGAGCAACAAGGCACTGCTCGATGCAGCGGACTCCTGAGCCATGACGCCAGATGTCAACGTCTTGGTGGCGGCCTCTCGCAGCGACCATCCGCATCACTTGCAAGCGCGCACATGGCTTGAGGACGCACTGGCAAGAGCCGGTCATGGCGCTCCCTTGAAGTTGCAAGGCATGGTGATCGCAAGTTTTCTGCGACTGGTGACGCATCCCAGAATCTTTGTGCAACCCACGCCCATGACCGAAGCGCTGCGCTTTGTTGACGCGCTTTTGTCCGCGCCGGGCGTCGAACAGCCGTTGCTGGGCGCCGAATGGGGCGCGATGCGTCGACTATGCGACGAGAAAGGCTTGTCTGCAAACGACGTCCCGGATGCTTGGTTGGCGGCTGCGGTGATTCATCAGAGCGAGCATCTGGCCAGCTTCGACGGCGATTTCAAACGCCTGCTTCCCAAGTCGCAATTCACGCGCCTGGTTGCTTGAATCGGCGGCTCAAACCGGCCCTGCCACCTCGCGCAGCGTGACCAAGCCCGCCGAACAGGCCGCATCAAATTCGGCCTCGACCTTCGCCAGGCTCGCCGCATCGGGCACATGCACCGCGCTGATGCCGATCGCGCGGTTGCGGCCGCGGGCCTTGGCGTTGTAGAGCACCAGGTCCACCCAGTTCACCGCCTGCTCCCAGTTCAGGCTGAGCTTGTCGCCGAGCGGGAAGCGGGCGAAGCCGGCCGAGGCCGTGACGCGCAGGGCGCCATCCGGCGTGGCGATCGGCGAGCCGCCGATGCTGTCCAGGATGCGGCTGGCCAGCGACTCCACCTGCTCGCTGCCGCCCGCCGGCACAAAGATCAGGAACTCCTCGCCGCCCCAGCGCACCACCAGGTCGGCCGAGCGCACGGCGCTGGTGAGCCGGCGCGCCACCTCGCAGATCACCGCATCGCCGGCGGCGTGGCCATGCTCGTCGTTGACGTGCTTGAAGTGGTCGATGTCGACCATCAGCAGCGCGCCGTGGAATTGCCCTTGCGGCATGCTCTCCATCACCGCGAGGAAGTGGCGGCGGTTGGCCAGGTCGGTGAGCGGATCGCGCTCGCTCTGCGCGCGCAGCAGCGATTCCTTGGCCTTCAAGGCCTTGTGGGCAAAACGCGCCTTGCGCACCATCACCACGCCGAGCAGCGTGGCCAGGCTCAGGAGCGCGCCCAGCGCCACGCTGATCTCGCGCAGCAGGGTGCGGTTGTCGAGCTGGCGGTCCTTCAGCGATTTGTCGCGCATCAGCAGGTCGAGGTCGCGCTGCTTGGCGGTGGTGTCGTACTTGACCTTGAGCTCGCTGAGCAAGGCCTCGCGGTTGCGTGAGTTCGCCTCCTCGGTCAGGCGCCGTTCCTCGTGGAACAGCGTGATCGCTTCCTTGGGCTGGCCGGCGTCGGCCCAGGCCTGGTCGAGCTCGCGCAGCTCGTTGATGCGCCGCGTGACGTCGGGCTGGCCGCGGCGCAGGTCGTCGACCTTGGCCAGCTCCTGGCGCGCCTGCGGGAAGCGCTTGAGCTGGATCAGCGTGACCGCGAGGTTATGTCGCACCGTGCGTTCGCGGGCCTGATCGTTCAGCTTTTGCAAGGCGGGCAAGGCCTCGTTGAGCAGGGCCAGCGCGCGCGCCGGTTCGTGCTCCTGCATGTAGTAGTCGGCCAGATTGGACTGGGCGCGGGCGATCAGGGACGTGGCGCCGGCCTCGCGCGCCAGGGTCAGGCCATCGAGCTGGGCACGCGCTTGCGCCGCCTTGTTGCCCATGCGCCGTGCCAGATTGGCTTCGTAGGTCTTGGCAAAGGCCAGCAGCAGCGGGTCCTGGCCCGCATGCGTGCGCGCATGCTGGGCCCACAGCTGGGCCTCGCCGACATGGTCGCGAGCGAACTCCAGCATGGCGAGGTCGCCCAGCGTCTGCACGATGTCGATCTCCCGCTCCGCCGCGCGGGCCAGCGCGAGCCGGGTCTGCGCCAGCTCTGCGGACTTGGGCAGCAGGCCGCGGTTGAACTGGTCATCTTCCATGATCGACAAGGCGATCAAAGCCGAGGAGACATCGCAGCTCTTGGGCAGTGCCGCCGGCGCGTCGTGCAGCGCGTTCTGCGCACCGCTCGCCGCGATGCCCTGCGGTGCCGGCGGCAGATCGCAGCTGTTGCCGAGCCCGTCCAGCGTGGCCTGTGCGTATTTGGCGGCGGTGTTGAGCTGGCCCTGGCGTTCGGCCAGTGCGGCGCGCAGCGCATCAGAGGGAATCTTGCCGGCGGCATCGCCCTCCAGCTGATCGGCCAGGCGTGCCACTGCCGGCATATTGCCGGCCTGGAGCTGGATGCGTCCTTCCGCGAATCGCAAGCGGGCGCCCTGGCCGCGCGCCTCGGGCGATTCAGCCAGGGCGGGCAAGCTCTGCAGGGCCACCAGCGGATCGCGCATCGCAGTCTCTTCAAGACGGTCGAGCCGCAACTCGAATTCCGTGTCGAACGCCGGTGCAGCGACGGCCAGCATCGGGCTCGTCATCAACAGCAGAGGCAGCAGCACCAGCAGGCGATGGCGCTTCATGCCGGCGTCTCCTGCTTGGCTGTGGCCGCGGGCGTCGGCCCATTGAGGGCGATCAGCTTGACCTGCCCCGACTGCCAGGCCGCTTCCATGCGCGGCGCGATCTCGGCCACCTGCGTGTCGTCCGCCGCATCGATGCAGGCAATGCCGTAGGCCTTGTTGCGGCCGTGGGCCTTGGCGATGTACATGACGGTGTCCACGAGATCGATGGCGCGCTCCCAGTTCAGCGAGAGGCCGTGCGGCTCGATCGGGAAGCTGGCAAAGCCGATCGAGGCGGTGACGGAGACCGACAGATCCCCATGCCCGATCGACTCGGTGCCGATCAGGTCCAGCAGGCGCTGCGCCAGCGCCTGGGCCGAGCCCGGCTCGAGCGCGCGCGAATCGACAAAAGGCCGCGCGATATTGCCATCGTCGGCCGGCGTCGCTTCTTCGGTTTCCGCCAGCTCCGGCTCGCCCTTCACGACGATCAGGAACTCCTCGCCGCCCCAGCGCACCACCAGATCATCCTCGCGCAGCGCGGCGGTCAGGCGGCGCGCCACCTCCACCAGCACGCTGTCGCCGGCGGCGTGGCCGTGCACATCGTTGATGCGCTTGAAATGGTCGATGTCGATCAGGAACACCGTGCCCGACAGGCGCCCGCCCTCGGCCTCCGAAGCCAGCGCCTTGATGGCGGCCTGGAAATAGCGGCGGTTGGCCAGGCCGGTGAGCGGGTCCCGCTCGCTCTGCACCTTGAGCCGGGCGTTGGTGACGGCCAGCGCCGAGTTGGTCTTGCGGATGCGCTGGTAGGCCAGCGCCAGCAGCATGGCGCCGAGCACCACGCAGCCGGCCAGCACGCCCCACAGGCCCAGCTCCAGGTCACGAGCGCGGATCTGCTCGGACTTGAGCGTGTTGTCGCGGTTCAGCAGCTCGATCTCGGCGGCGCGGCGCTCGGCCTCGAAATGCTCCTGCGCCTCGACCACGGCCTTGCGCGTGTCGTCGCGCAGCACCTGGTCCAGCAGGCGCCGGTGCTCGTGATAGGCGTCGATGGCGCCGCTGAAATCGCCGGCCTTCTCCAGATACTGGCCCAGCTCGCGCCAGTCGTCGGCGGCATAGCTGGCCGAGCCGTTCTGCTCGTCCATCGTGATCGCCAGGCGCACTTCCTCACGGCCTTCGGCCACGCGGCCCAGCGCGATCTTGGCCAGCCCGCCGTTGTGGCGCGCGCCGATCTCGGCCACCAGGCGGTGGGTCTGGCGCGCCAGCGGCAGCGCGCTTTGCGCCATCTGCAAGGCTTGCGCGTACTGGCCGTGGCGCAGCAGGTTGTCGGCCAGATTGCTGAGCAGCAGGGCGCGCTGGCCATCGTCGCCCGATTTTTCGGCGTAAGACAGCGCTTCCAGCAGCGAATCGTGGGCGACCGAGCCCTCGGCATCGTTGGAGTGCAGGATGGCGCGCAGGTTCAGCACGCCGTACATCAGCGCGGGATCGGGGTCTTGCCGTGCCAGTTGCAGGCCCTGCTCGACCGCCTCGTTGGCCGGCGTGGCCTGGTCGGCGCGGTAGTAGCAGATGCCGATGTCGTTGAAGGCGGCGGCGCGGCGCCACGTGACGCCGAGCCGCGTGGCCAGGGTCAGCTGCTGCTGGCCGTGGCGCAAGGCCTCGTTGATCTTGCCCGCCTCGCTGAGCACGCGCGCCATCAGCGAATGGGCGCGAATCTGCTGCAGCACCGAGGCCTTGGCCAGGATGGCGGGGTCGAGATCCATCAGGGTCTTGGTGGCCTCGCGCAGGTCGCCCTGGGCATAGGAGAAGGTGCCGCTGGCCACCGCCTGCGCCACCGTCACATCGGGCAGCGTGCCCGGCTTCGGCCAGCTCGCCAGCTCGGCGCTGATCTGGTCGACGCCTGCGCGCGAGCGGTCCAGGCCCAGCAACATGCCGCGCAGCGCCAGGATTTCAGCGCGTTCGACGCTGCCCGGCACCGTGCCGGCCAGCAGCACCTGCAGGCGGGCGGCATAGTCTTCGGGCTTGGTGCGGCCGGCGCGTTCGATGTTTTCCAGCTCGGTCCACAGCGCCTCGCCGTCCTGGCTGCTGCCGGAGGCGGCGGCCGAGCTCAGGGGCAGGAAGGCAGCGCTGTTCCGGCCCTCCTTCTGACAGGCGCCGAGGCACAGGCACAAGAGCACGCCGAGCGCGGCGCGCTGTACGACTGATCTTGCTGGAGTCATCACGGGGCGGCTCGCCTTGTCCCCTCAAGTACACCGTTAGATGAACGGCAGGAGCCTTGGCGCACCATGCGCCATCGCTCTATTTCTGCGGCGGAGTTTATGCGCGATGGTCGCCCGTGACTGTCGCGGAATGACCTAAGTAACCCCTGGGGACAGCCCCAAGCAGCCGCCGTGTGTAATCTTGCCGAGGATCGGCCAGCAACAGACGGGTTTCTGACTGCTCCACCACGTCGCCGTTCTGCATCACCAGCACCTCGTCCGAGATGAATTTCACGACCGCAAGGTCATGGCTGATGAAGATGTACGACAGGCCCAGCTCGTCCTGCAAGTCCTTCAGCAGGTTCAGCACCTGGGCCTGGACGGACACGTCGAGCGCCGAAACCGCTTCGTCCAGCACCAGCACCTCGGGGTTCAGCGTCAGGCAGCGCGCGATCGCCACGCGCTGGCGCTGGCCGCCCGAGAACTCATGCGGGTATTTGTGCAGAGCGCTGTCGTCCAGCCCCACCTTCTTGAGCAGGGCGCTGGCCCGTTCGAGCCGCTCGGCATGGTTGGCGCCGATGTTGTGGATTTCCATCGGCTCGACCAGCGTCTGCCCGATCGTGAAACGCGGGTTCAGCGAGGCGTACGGATTCTGGAACACGACCTGGATGCGCCGGCGCATCTGCTGCCAGTCCGCGCCGTTCATCTTGAGCAGGTCGCGGCCATCAAAAATCACCTCGCCGCCGGTGGGCTCATGCAGGCGCAGCAGCGTCAGCCCCATCGTGGTCTTGCCGGAGCCCGACTCGCCCACCACGCCCAGCGTGTAGCCCTTGCGCAGCTGAAAGCTCACGCCCTTGACCGCCTGGAACTCGCGCTTGCCGAACAAACCCTGCTTGAGGAAGAAGCTCTTGCTCAGGCCGCGCGCCTCCAGGATCACCGGCGCATCCGGATCCTTGGGCGGCGATTCGGCTCCCAGCGAGCGTCCGGCGATATGGTCGTCGATCACCATCAGCCGCGCCGGGTTCTCGGTCATGCTCGGGCGGCAGGCCAGCAGAGCCTTGGTGTACGCATCCTGCGGCGCATGGAAGATCTCGGCCACGGGCGCCTTTTCGCGGATCTCGCCGTGGCGCATCACCACCACCTGATCGGCGATCTCGCCCACCACGCCGAGGTCATGCGAGATGAACAGCATGCTCATCTTGTGCGTGTCCTTGAGCCTGGCCATCAGCTCCATCACCTGGCGCTGGATGGTCACGTCGAGCGCCGTGGTCGGCTCGTCGGCGATCAGCAGCTTCGGGTTGCAAGCCAGCGCCATCGCGATCATCACGCGCTGCTGCTGCCCGCCCGACATCTCATGCGGATAACTGGCCAGCCGGCGCTTGGGCTCGGGAATGCCCACTTCGTTCAACAGCTCCTCGGCGCGCTTCAAGGCCTGACGCGGCGTCATGCCCATGTGGCTGATCAAGGGCTCGCATAACTGGTTGGCTACCGTGAACACCGGGTTCAGCGAGCTCATCGGATCCTGGAACACGCAAGCGATCTCGCGGCCGCGCAAGGCGCGCAACTCGGCCTGCGGCGTGTGCAGCAGATCGCGCCCCTGGAACACGATCGCCCCGCTGCGCTCCGCGTTCTCGGGCAGCAGGTTCAGGATCGACATCGCGGTCACGCTCTTGCCCGAACCGGATTCACCGACCAGGGCCACCGTGCTGTTCTCGGGAATGTCGAACGAGACGCCCTTGACCGCAAACGTGCGCTGCATCTCGCCATCGACCTTGCCCATGCGGAAGGCGACCTTGAGGTCTTGAATACTGAGCAACATAGCTACGGCCTCAATTCGAAAAGAGACGAAATTTCTCGACGCAAGAAACCACTGCCGGAACAAGCCGGAGTGTTCCTGGCCCTAACGGCCGACATAAGCGGGTTCGGAGGTCGTTAGGGCCAGGGACGCTCCGGCTGGCCACCACAATCGCTGAAGTCATTCCAGACCGCGCAACTTGGGATCAAGCGCATCGCGCAACGTATCCGTGAACAGCGAGAACGCGGTCACGAAGACGGCCATCATGGCGGTCACGGCCACGAGCTGCCACCAATAGCCGAGGATCAGTTCGGCCTGGGATTCCGACAGCATCGTGCCCCAGCTGACCTGATCGACGCGCACGCCAAGACCGAGGTAAGACAGGATCACTTCGCTCTTGATGAAACCCACCACATGCAGCGACAACTGCACCAGCGCCACGTGCGAGACGTTGGGCAGGATGTGCTTGAACATGCGCGAGAGCCGCGAGGCGCCGATGGCCTCGGCCGAGCGTACGTACTCGCGTACCGAATGCTTCATGAACTCCGCTCGGATCAGGCGGTAGATGCCCGTCCAACCGGTCAGCGCCAGGATCATCACCACCGACAGCACGCCGCGCCCGAACACCACCGCGAAGGCGAAGATCAGCAGGATGTCGGGCATCGCCGTGAAGACGTTGTAGAGCCACTCGAGGAAGTCGCCCACCTTGCCGCCGTAGAAGCCCGAGATCGCACCGAGCACCGTGCCGATCAGCGTGGCGACCAGCGCCGACATCAGGCCCACCGAGATCGATACCTCGGCGCCCTTGAGCGCCTTCGCGAACACATCACGACCCAGGCGATCCGCGCCGAAGAAGCGCGTCTCGTCCTTCGGATGCTCGACCGTCTTGTACTGCTTGGCGCGCTCGGCCCATTCCTTGTACTTGGGCGCGAGCGGGTCGATGTCGGAGAGATCGACGTTCGGACCCTTGGGCTCGGCGATCGTGCCGGTGGCTTCGGCCGGGGCCGGGCCCATGAAGCTCGGCGGCGCGTTCGGCACTGCCACTTCGTTCTGCCAGTCGGAGGCGATCAGGCCGAGGCCCGTGGCCAGCACCACCAGCAGCGACAGGCCCACCACCACCATCGACCCCATGCCGACCTTGTCGGCGCGCAGGCGGCGCCAGGCGGCGGCCCACACGCCCTGGCCGCGCGGGGCCTTCACGCTTGTTGTCATGACGGCTGTATTCATTTACTTGAGCACCACGCGCGGATCGACCATCTTGTAGAGGATGTCGGTCACCAGATTGATCACCATCGTCAGCGCCGCGATGTAGATCGCGAAGGCCTGGATGACCGGGTAGTCGCTGCGGTTCACCGCCAGCAGGATCTCGCGCCCCAGGCCCGGGATCGAGAAGAAATATTCGAGCAGGAAGGAGCCCACCAGCACACCCGGCAGCGAGACCGAGATGTTGGTCATGATCGGGACCATCGCGTTGCGCAGCACATGCTTGAACATGATCGTGCGCTCCGACAGGCCCTTGGCGCGCGCCGTGCGGACATAGTCCTGGCCGATCTCGTCGAGGAAGAAAGTGCGGTACAGCCGCGTGTACGGCGCCAGCGCCACCACCGTCTGCACAATCACCGGCAGCATCGAGTACGTGAACAGATTGGTCCAGAAGCTGTTGCTCCAGCCCTGCACCGGGAACAGGCCCAGGCGGAAGGCGAACACGTACTGGAACAGGATCACATAGACCAGCAGCGAGACCGAGACCATCAGCGTCGTGCCCACCATCACCGTGCGATCGAGCCAATGGCCGCGCTTGTATGCCACCAGCATCGCAAACGGCACGGCCAGCACGGTCTGCAGGATCAGGATCGGCAGCATCACCGTCAGCGTGGCCGGCAGGCGCGTGGCGAACAGATGCGCGATCGACTCGTGCGTGGCCCAGCTGTTGCCCCAGTTGAACGTGACGATCTGCTTGAGAAAAATGCCGAGCTGGACGTAGGTCGGCTGGCTCAGGCCCAGTTGCTCGCGGATGGCGGCGATCTGGTCGGGGCTGGCGTTCTGACCCGCGAGCACGACGGCCGGATCGGAGCCGAAGTATTTGAAGAGGAAGAACACCAGCAGCACGACGCCCAGCAAGGTGGGAATCATTTGCCACAGGCGCCGGATTACATACGCCGCCATCTTGTGGGGACTCCGTGCAAACGTCGCATTAGGGGTGGCCCGGGATGGCCGGGGCAAGGCGCGAGTCTAAAAGGCTTTGCCCTCCGGGTTCACCCGCATTTGCCCTGGGTCGATCCCGGCGGTGCCCATGATTTCAGCGGCGACAATCCGCGACTCTGAAGTCCTCTGAAGTCGAACGGGTGTTCATGCGAGTCCTCACACGCAGAGCGTTAGCGCTCTTTCTGGTCCTGGCCGCGCCGCCGCTGTGCCTGGCCGCCGAGGCGCCGCAGCAGCCGCCCGAGAAAGTCCTGCGCTACGCCATGCGCGTGGCCGAAACCGGCTTCGACCCCGTGCAGGTGACCGACAAATACTCGCGCGACATGCTCGGCAACATCTTCGACACGCCGCTGCGCTACGACTACCTGGCCCGCCCGCTCAAGCTCATGCCCAGCGTGACCACGGGCCTGCCCGAAGCCAGTGACAACTACACGCGCTTCATCTTTCGCATCAAGCCGGGCATCTACTTTGCCGACGATCCGGCCTTCGGCGGCAAAAAGCGCGAGCTGACCGGCGCCGACCTGATCTACACGATCAAGCGCCACTTCGACCCGCGCAGCAAGAGCGGCCACCTGTTCAAGCTCGAAGGCATGGACCTGCTGGGCCTGAACGCGCAGCGCAAGGAAACGCTGGCGAGCAAGAAGCCGTTCGACTATGACCGCCCGCTCGAAGGCCTCAAGCTGCTGGACCGCTACACCGTGGAGCTGCGCACCGGCCACCCCGAGCCGCGCCTGGGCATCTATTTCGCCGACCCGATGCTGAGCCTGGTGGCGCGCGAGGTGGTCGAGCAGTACGGCGACAACATCATGGCCCACCCGGTCGGCACCAATGCCTGGCGCCTGGTGGAGTGGCGGCGTTCCTCGCGGCTGGTGTTCGAGAAGAATCCCAACTTCCGCGAGCTCTATTACGACGAAGCGCCGCCGGCCAACAACCCCGCGCTGGCCGCGCAGGTCAAGGCTTTGCAGGGCAAGCGCCTGCCGATGATCGACCGCGTGGAGGTGGCGGTGATCGAGGAGAACCAGCCGCGCTGGCTGTCCTTCCTGAACGGCGAGTTCGACCTGATCGAGGAAGTGCCGAACGATTTCGCGCCCAAGGTCGTGCCGCATGGTCGCCTGGGGCCGGGTTACGTCAAGCACGGCATGCGCGCCGTGCGCTACTCGCGCAACGACGTGACGATGAGCTTCTTCAACATGCAGGACCCGATGGTCGGCGGTTATGACGCGCAGCATGTGGCGCTGCGCCGCGCGATCAGCTTGGCCACCGATCTGGGCAAGCAGGTGCGCCTCGTGCGCCGCGACCAGGCCGTGCCCGCGCAGGGCATCATCTCGCAGGGCATCACCGGCTTCGATCCCGATTTCAAGAGCGAGAACAGCGAGTTCGACCTGGCCCGCGCCAAGGCCCTGCTCGATCTGTACGGCTATGTCGACCGCGACGGCGACGGCTGGCGCGATCAGCCCGATGGCAGCGCCCTGGCGCTTGAATACGCGACGCAGCCCGACGACGCCAACCGCCAGCTGGTCGAGCTCTGGCAGAAGAACATGGACGCGCTCGGCGTGCGCATCCGCTTCAAGATCGCCAAGTGGCCCGACAACCTCAAGGCCGCCAATGCCGGCAAGCTGATGATGTGGAGCATGGGCTGGAGCGCCGACGTGCCCGATGGCGAAAACCTGCTGGCCCTGGCCTATGGCCCGAGCTTTTCCAACAAGGCCCGCTTCAACCTGCCCGCCTACAACGCGCTGTTCGAGCAGCAGCACGAGCTGCCGGACGGGCCCGAACGCCTGGCCCTGATGCGCCAGGCGCAGGCCGTGCTGATCGCGCAGATGCCCTACAAGGTCGAGGTGATGCGCATCTTCACCGACATGGTCCAACCGTGGCTGCATGGCTTTGATCGCAACAACTACCAGCGCGATTTCTGGACCTACGTCGACATCGACGCGCAGGCGCAGCGCAAGGGCAAGTCATGATGAAACGCCGCTCATTCCTGGGCACGAGCGCGGCGGCGCTTGCGGTCGGCGCGGCGGGAACGGCTGCGGCCGAGCCCGTCAAGACGATCAGTTATGCCTTCAAGGTCGCCGAGACCGGGTTCGACCCCGCCAAGATCACCGACATCTACTCGCGCATCATCACCTCGCACATGTTCGAAGGCCTGGTCGGCTACGACCACCTGGCCCGGCCCGCCACAATCAAGCCGGTGCTGGCGGCCGCGCTGCCCGAGGTGTCCGAGGATTTCCGGGTCTGGACTTTTCATATCCGCCCCGGCGTGTTCTTTGCCGACGACCCGGCTTTCAAGGGCAGCAAGCGTGAAGTCGTGGCGGAGGATTTTGTCTACAGCCTGAAGCGCATCGCCGATCCGGCCACCATCTCGCCAAGCTGGGACGAGCTTGAGAGCCTCGGGCTCGTCGGCCTCAAGAAGTACCGCGATTCCGTGCGCGAAGCTCCAGGTTCGGGCGGCGCCGCCCGCTTCGACTACGCCCACCCCATCGAAGGCCTGCGCGCCCTTGACCGCTACACGCTGCGCATCGTGCTCGACGAGACCCGGCCGCGCATGCTGCAGATCCTCGCGCAGAGCGATCTTTACGGCGTGGTCGCGCGCGAGGTGATCGAGGCGTACCCGGATGCCACCTCAGACCACCCCGTCGGCACTGGCCCCTTCATGCTCAAGGACTGGCGGCGCAGCTCGCAGATGGTGCTGGTGCGCAACCCCGGCTACCGCGAGCGCTACTACCGCGACGAGGTCCATCCCGCGCCCGATGACGCCGAAGGGCAGGCCCTGCTCGCGCGCTTCAAGGATCGGCGCCTGCCGATGATCGACCGCGTGGAGATCGCCATCATCCAGGAGACACAGCCGCGCTGGCTGTCCTTCCTCGACGGGCAGTTCGACTTCATGGAGAAGACGCCCGAGGACTTCATCACCGAGGCGCTGCCCGCCGGCAAGCTCGCGCCGAAACTGGCCCGCAAGGGCGTGCAGGCCTTCCATGTGCCGGCGCCGGACAGCGTCTATCACGCCTTCAACATGGAAGACCCGGTGGTCGGCGGCTACACGCCCGAGCGGGTCGCGCTGCGCCGCGCCTTCGCCCTCGCCATCGACAGCCCGCGCGAGATCAAGACCGTGCGGCGCGGCCAGGGCTTGCTGGCGCAGGGCTATATCGTTCCCGAGACCAGCAGCTACGAGCCGCAGTTCAAGAGCGAGATGAGCGAGTACGACCCGGCGCGTGCGCGGGCCCTGCTCGATCTCTACGGCTATGTCGACCGCGATGGCGACGGCTGGCGCGAGCGCCCCGACGGCAGCCCGCTCGTGATCGAGAGCCTCACCACGCCCGACGCCTTCCAGCGCCAGTGCGACGAGCTCTACCAGAAGAACCTCGCCGCCATCGGCGTGCGCCTGCGCTTCAAGGTCGGCCAGTGGCCCGACAACCTGAAGGCCATGCGCGCCGGCAATTTCCAGCTCTGGTCGCTGGGCGGCTCGGCCTCGATGGCCGACGCGCAGGACCTGCTGGCCGCCTATACGACCAGCCACATCGGCACCTACAACTACGCGCGCTTCAGCCTGCCGGCGATGGACAAGATCTTCGATCGCACGGCGTTGCTGCCCGATGGCCCGGAGCGCGCCGCGCTGTTCCACCAGTCCGAACTGCTGGCCGTGGCCTACATGCCCTACAAGCACCGCCTGCACCGCTACATCACCGATCTGGCCTGGCCGCAGCTGCAGGGTTTCCGCCGCGGCCCCTTCTGGCTCAATTGGTGGGAATATGCCGACATCGACGAAACCCGCCGGCACAGCAGCCAATCATCATGATGAAGCGACGCACCCTCCTGAAAGCTGCACAGGCGGCCACCGCCTCGACCGCCGGGCTTGCGCTGATGCCGGGCGTTAGCACCGCCAGCACCACCGCCACGCCCACCGACCAGAAAGTGCTGCGCTACGCCTTCCGCGTGGCCGAGACGACCTTCGATCCGGCGCAGGTCACCGACCTGTACTCGCGCATCGTCATCGGCCACATCATCGAAGGGCTTTACAGCTACGACTACCTGGCCCGTCCGCCGCAGCTCAAGCCGCTGACCGCCGCCGCGCTGCCCGAGCACAGCGAGGACTTCAAGACCTGGACCGTGCGTCTCAAGCCCGGCACCCTGTTTGCCGATGATCCGGCCTTCACGGGCAAGGCGCGCGAGCTGGTGGCCGAGGACTATGTCTACAGCTTCAAGCGCATCGCCGATCCCAAGGTCAACTCCACCAGCTGGGGCGAGCTCGAAGACGTCGGCCTGATCGGCCTGAAGGAATACCGCGACTCGCTGCGCGCCAGCAAGGCCGATTTCGACTACGACAAGCCGATCGAAGGCCTGCGCGCGCTGGACCGCTACACCCTGCAGTTCAAGGTGCATGAGGCGCGCCCGCGGCTGATCTACACCTTTGCGCAGACCGACCTCTACGGCGCGGTGGCACGCGAAGTGATCGAGGCCTATCCGGGCCGCAGCGGCGACCATCCGGTCGGCACCGGCCCCTTCATGCTGAAGGAATGGCGCCGCAGTTCGCTGATCGCGCTGGAGCGCAACCCGCGGCACCGCGAGCGCTTTTACGAGCAGGAGGTGCAGCCCGCGCCGGACGACGCCGAAGGCCAGGCGCTGCTGGCCCGTTTCAAGGGCCGGCGCCTGCCGATGGTGGATCGCGTGGAGGTCAGCATCATTGAAGAAGACCAGCCGCGCTGGCTGGCCTTCCTGAGCGGGCAGCAGAACTTCCTGGAGCGTTTTCCGGAGGCCTACATCACGCAGTACATGCCGCACAACCAGCTGGCGCCGGGGCTCAAGCGCCAGGGCATCCAGGCTTATCGCGCGCTGAGCTCGGACGCGATCTACACGATCTTCAACATGAAGGATCCGGTGCTCGGCGGCTACACGGCCGACAAGGTGGCGCTGCGCCGCGCGATCGGGCTGGCGACCGACATCTACTCGGAGATCAACACGCTGCGGCGCGGCCAGGCGATCCCCGCGCAGTCGCTGTTCCTGCCCTACACCTACGGCTACGACCCGCAGATCAAGACCGAGATGAGCGATTTCGATCCGGCGCGCGCCAAGGCGCTGCTCGATCTTTACGGTTACGTGGATCGCGACGGCGATGGCTGGCGCGAGTTGCCCGACGGCAGCCCGCTGGTGCTGGAGAGCCTCACTATTCCCGCCCAGACCCAGCGTCAGATCGACAGCCTGTGGCAGAAGAACATGGCGGCCGTGGGCTTGAAGGTGACGTTCAAGACGGGCCAGTGGCCCGACAACTACAAGGCCATCACGGCGGGCAACTATCAGATCTGGTCGCTGGCCAACAGCGGCTCGCTACCGGACGGTCAGGACGCCATGATGAACCTGGCCACCGCCATGATCGGCAGCTACAACCAGGCGCAGTTCTCGCTGCCGGCCTATGACGAGTTGTTCAAGCGCTGCGCCGAGCTGCCCGATGGCCCCGAACGCCTGGCGGCGATGCAGCAGGCGCGGCGCATCTCGATCGCCTATATGCCGTGCAAGTTCCGCGGCCACCGCTTCGTCACCGACATGGCGCGTCAGGAGGTGGTCGGCTACCGCCGCACGCCGCTGTGGGTGAACTGGTGGGACTACGTGGACGTCGAGGCGCACAGCAGCAGTAAAGCCTGACGATGATGATGAAGCGCCGCGATCTGCTCGCCGCGCCCGCGGCCTTGATGGCCGCACCGTTGAGTGCGCAGACCGTGGTGCCGAACACCGGGCCGAACACCGCGCAGAAAACGCTGCGCTACGCCTTCCTCGTCGCCGAGACCGGTTTCGATCCGCCGCAGCTCAGCGACCTCTACTCGCGCATCATCACCGGCCACATCTTCGATTCGCTCTACCGCTACGACCATCTCGCGCGGCCCTTCCTGGTCAAGCCCAATGTGACAGTGGGCCTGCCCGAGGTCTCGGAAGACTTCAAGACCTGGACCGTGCGGCTGCAGCCCGGCATCTTCTTTGCCGATGACGCGGCCTTCGGCAGCAAGAAGCGGGAGCTCGTCGCCGATGACTTTGTCTTCAGCTACAAGCGCTTCTTCGATCCCAAGGTCAAGAGCCCGCTCTACTCCAACATCGCCGAAGACAAGATCCTCGGCCTGCAGGCGCTGCGTGAGGCGGCGCTCAAGCACAAGCAGCCTTTTGATTACGACAAGCCGGTCGAAGGCCTGCGCGCGCTCGACCGCTACACCTTGCAGTTCCGGCTTGAAGAAGCGCGGCCGCGTTTTCTCTACAAGCTGACCGGCAGCGATGTGTTCGGCGCGGTGGCGCGCGAGGTGATCGAGGCCTATGGCGACGCGATCATGGAGCACCCCGTCGGCACCGGCCCTTTCAGGCTTGAGAGCTGGCGCCGTTCGAGCCAGATGCGCCTCGTGCGCAACGAGAACTTCCGCGAGCTGTTCTACGACGCCGAGCCCGCCGCCGGTGATGTTGAAGGCCAGGCCCTGCTCGCGCGCTTCAAGGGCCGGCGCCTGCCGATGCTCGATGCGGTCGAGATCAGCATCATCGAGTCGCCGCAGCCGCGCTGGCTGTCCTTCATGAACCGCGAGTTCGACCTGCTCTACCTGCTGCCCGAGGAATACGCCGACTTCGCCATCCCGCACGGCAAGCTCGCGCCGGGCCTGGTGCGCCGCCAACTGCGCAGCTACAGCGTGCCGGCGGCCGACCGCACGATGGCCATGTTCAACATGGACGACCCGGTGATCGGCGGCTACACGCCCGACAAGGTGGCGCTGCGCCGTGCCATCTCGCTGGGCACCGATGTCGGCGCCGAGATCCGCGAAGTGCGCCACCACCAGGCCATCCCCGCGCAATCGGTCGTGGCGCCTGGCAACTGGGGCTACGACCCGCATTACAAGAGCGAGAACAGCGAGTACGACGTGGCGCGCGCCAAGGCCCTGCTCGACATCTACGGCTACCTCGACCGCGACGGCGACGGCTGGCGCGAGATGCCCGACGGCAGCCCGCTGGTGCTGCAATACGCCACGCAGCCCGATGCGCGCTCGCGCCCCTACGACGAGCTGTGGGACCGCGATATGCGCCGTCTCGGCCTGCGCCTGCAGGTCAGCAGTTCGCAATGGCCCGAGAACCTCAAGTCCGCGCGCGCCGGCCGGCTGATGATGTGGCTGGTCAGCCTCAACTCCACCACGCCCGATGTGCAGGATGGTCTTGAGATGTGCTTCGGCCCCGCGGCCGGCGGCCAGGGCCTCGCGCATTTCAGGCTCGCTGCGTTTGACGACGCCTACCGCGCGCTGCAACGCCTGCCCGACGGCCCCGAGCGGCTGGAGCAATTGCGCCGCGCGCAGGCCCTGTGCGCGGCCTACATGCCCTACCGCTACCGCACGCACCGCATCGTCACCGATCTGGTCTGGCCCCATGTCCACGGCTACCGCCGCCCGGCCTTCGGCACGCGATTCTGGGAGTACGTGGACATCGAGAGTTAGGGCGAGTCAGGGTGATCCTGCTGCCGGCAACAAGCGCGCAACCCTGAGGCGCTAGATTCGAGCGCTTCAACCTGGAGAAGTTCATGGCGCTGACCGCCCTCGATCCCAAGACCGCCCTGGTCATCATCGACCTGCAACACGGCATCGTCGCCTTCCCGACCGCGCATCCCGTCGAGGGCGTGATCGCGCATTCGGTGGCTCTGCTCGAAGCCTTCCGCGCTCGCGGCCAGCCCGTCGTGCTGGTCAATGTGGCCGGCGGTGCGCCGGGCCGCGCCGAACAGTCGCGTGCGATGGGTGATCTGCCGCCCAACTGGGCCGAGCTGATCCCGCAGCTGAACCAGCAGCCGAGCGACCACTGCGTGACCAAGAAAACCTGGGGCGCCTTCACCGGCACCGATCTGCATGCGCATCTGCAAGGCCTGGGCGTGACGCAGATCGTGCTGGCCGGCGTGGCCACCAGCATCGGTGTGGAGTCCACCGCGCGCCATGCCCATGAGCTCGGCTACAACGTGACGCTGGCCATTGACGCGATGACCGACATGAACGCGATGGCGCATGACAACAGCATGCAGCGCATCTTTCCGCGCCTCGGCGAAACCGGTTCGGCGCACCAGATCATCGAGCTGTTGAACCGATCCTGATGTGTTCCTGGTGTCTTCCTGACGCCATCCTGATCCGGCGCTTGTTATCGTGCGGCCCATGCTGTTGCAAACGCCTTCGCCGTCGATCTCACCCGCCCGCTGGCCCGCGCTCGCCGTGTGGGTGGTCGCCGGCATCCTGATGTTCACGCTCGACGGCCGTGTGGGGCTCACCCCATTGGCCATGCTGCTGGTGCTGGCCTGCACGCTGAGCAGCCTGTGGCTGTCGACGCCGGTGGCCCTGGTCGTCACCTTCGTCGCCGTGATGGCCTTCGGCTGGGGCTTTGTGCCGCCGCGCTACCAGCTGGGCGTCCACATGCAGGAGCATGTATTGCTGCTGACGACGACGCTGGCTCTGGCCTGGATCACGGCCGGGCTGATGGCGCGGCTGCGCGCGCAGGCTGAATCGGCACGTCGCCATGCCTTCCAGGCCGAGCAGCTGCGCGCCTTCAACGAGGATCTGCGTGCCGCCGATGATCCGCAGGAAATGGCCGGAGCGCTGGTGCAGGCCCTGCAAGCGCTCGCGGCGGGGCCGGTGCAACTGATCATGCTGCACGACCTGTTGCCGCCCGCCAACGACGAAGCGGCCGTGCATGTGATCGGCAGCCCCGACACCGACCAATGGACGGGCCTGTGGCTGTGCCTGCGCCGTGCCAATCCTTTCGGGCCCGGCACCGGCCGCCATGAAGAAGTGGGTGCGTGGTACCTGCCGCTGCGTGGTCGCCAAGGCGGTCGCGGCGCGGCGCTGATCCCGCTCGACCCGCAACCCGATCTGCCGCAGCGCGCGCATGCGCAAGCGCTGTGCGATCAGCTCGGCACGGCGCTGGAACGCGGTGTCAGCGCCAGCGCCGTGCGCCGCGCGCGCGAGGAGGCCGAGGCGCAGGCCGTGCGCAACACCTTGCTGGCCGCGATCTCGCATGATTTCCGCACGCCGCTGGCCACCATCATGAGCGCCGCCTCAAGCCTCGAATCGCAGGACGAACGGCTCGATGCTCGGCAACGCGCGCGGCTGGCGCGCACCATCGTCGAGGAGACCGCAGCGCTGGCCCGCATGACCGACAACACCTTGCAGCTGGCGCGCCTCGACGCACCAGGCGTGGTGCTGAAGCGTGATTGGGAATCGGTCGAGGAACTCGTCGGCGCGGTGCTGCGCCGCCTGCGCCAACGCGCCCCGCATGCGCTCGTCAAGGCGCGCGTCGAGCCGCATCTGCCACTGATCCGCTGCGACGCACAACTGCTCACGCAACTGCTCGACAACCTGCTCGACAACGCGCTCAAGTACGCCGAGAGCAGCGCCGTGGAAGTGCTGGCCAAGCGCGACGACGAGTACGTGCTGGTCGCCGTGCGCGACCGCGGCCCCGGCGTCACACCGGCCCAGCGCGAACGCATTTTTGAAGTCTTCCAGCGCGGCGAGCAAGGCAATGCCGCCCGCCCCGACGCGGCGCTCAAACGCGGCGCTGGCGTCGGTCTGGCCGCGTGCCGCGCCATCGCCCGCGCCCACGGCGGCGAGATCAGCTACCGCGCCAGAAGCCACGGCGGCGCGGCCATTGAACTCCGTTTTCCGATCGAGGAGACCCCTGCGTGATCACCGTATTGCTGGTTGAAGACGAGCGCGAGCTGCGCGCCACGCTGGCCGAGGCGCTGCGTGTCGAAGGCTATGAAGTCCACACGGCGGCCAGCCTCTCCGAAGGTCTGGCGCTTTTGACGCATGCGCAGATCGACATCGTGCTGCTCGACCTCGGCCTGCCCGACGGCGAGGGCGAGCAACTGCTCGACACCCTGCGCCGCCAGAAACAGACCCCGCTGCTGGTGATCTCGGCGCGCGAGCAGGACGGGCTCAAGGTGCGTCTGCTCGATGCCGGCGCCGACGACTACCTCGTCAAGCCCTTCAGCGTCAGCGAGCTGCTGGCCCGCATGCGCGTGGCCTTGCGCCATCGCGGCCAGCATTTGAGCGCCGCGATCACGCGCTACGAATGCGAGGGCCTGCTGATCGATCTGGCCGCGCACAAGGTCTGCCTCGAAGGCGAGGAAGTGCACCTGACCCCGACCGAGTTCAAGCTGCTGGCCCGCCTCGTGCGCTCCAGCGGCCAGGTGGTCACGCACCGCACCCTGCTGGCCGACGTCTGGGGCTCCGAGTTCTGCGAGCACACCCATTACCTGCGCCTCTACATGGGCCAGCTGCGCGCCAAGCTTGAAGCCGACCCGGCCGAGCCGCGCCGGCTGCTGACCGAGCCCGGCGTGGGCTACCGTTGGGTTTAATCAGGGCAGGAAAATCTCGACACGCAATTCGCCGATGGCGCTGAAGTGAAACTCAACACGGTTTCCGGATCGCAGAGAGCGCAAAGAGACGCAGAGGACGCAGAGAAGGGCTCGATTTCCTCAGCGCCCTCTGCGCTTGCTCTGCGTCCTCTGCGTTCCGGAAACTTCGTATTCGTTTCATGCCTCGCGGCTGCCGCGGCCGAGACGGGAGGCGCGGATGCGGCGGATATAACCAGCCACATCGCCCATGTCCTCACGATCGCGCCACATGCCGAACAAGGCGTCCTCGCCCTCGTCTTGAGCCATGGGCGCCTCAGCCTCGATGCGCACGGTCACGCGAGCGTCGACCGACTGCCCGAGCCGGTCGCGCCAAGCCTGCGGCAGCTCGGCCACCGGCACATGCTCAATCACGATAGCGTTCATCTGAATTTCCCTGCTGAACTGCAGGCTACTTTATAGGAGTGTTGTCTGGCAAACCAGCGTTGAGGCCAAAGGTGGCTTCAATCCGCCTCCTTATGCCTTCCTGACGCGGCTTCGGGGACGATCCAGCATCGACGCATCCCCCCAGAAGTCCATGTCCGCAGAACACAGTAACTCCCACCTTCAGCGCAATGGCCTGGCGGCGCTGACTCTTGGCGCCATCGGAGTCGTCTACGGCGACATCGGCACCAGCCCGCTTTACACGGTGGAGGAGATCTTCAAGCCCGCCACCGGCGTGGCGCTGAACCCCGAGAACCTGATCGGGGCGATCTCGGTGATCCTGTGGGCGCTGATGCTGGTCGTCACGCTCAAGTACGTGGTCCTGATCCTGCGTGCCGACAATCGCGGCGAGGGCGGTGGCCTGGCGCTCACGGCGCTGGCCACGCATGCTGTGGCCGGCAAGCCGGCGCTGCGCAAGGCGCTTTTGCTGCTGGGTGTCTTTGGCGCCACCCTGTTCTACGGTGACAGCGTGATCACGCCCGCCATCTCGGTCATGGGCGCAGTTGAGGGCCTGGAGGTGGTGGCGCCGAACCTCGCGCACTGGGTGGAACCGATCTCGCTGGCCGTCCTGCTGGGCCTGTTCCTGATCCAGCGCTTCGGTACCGCCACGATGGGCAAGATTTTCGGGCCGGTGATCGTCGTGTGGTTTGCCGCGCTGGCGCTGGTCGGCGTGCACCAGATCGCCCAGCACCCGCAGATCCTCGCGGCGCTGAACCCGGTGCACGCCTGGATCTTCATCAGCGAGCGCGGCTGGCATCTGTTCGCCACGGTCGGCGCCATCGTGCTGGCCCTGACCGGCGCCGAGGCGCTTTATGCCGACATGGGTCACTTCGGCGCCAAGCCGATCCGCCTGGCCTGGCTGGGCCTCGTGTTCCCCGCGCTGATCCTGAACTACATGGGGCAGGGCGCGTTGCTGATCGGCCAGCCCGAATCGATCAACAACCCTTTCTTCAACATGTTCCCGCAGCCGCTGGTGCTGCCGATGGTCTTCCTCGCCACGCTGGCGGCGGTGATCGCCTCACAGGCCGTGATCTCGGGTGCTTTCTCGATGACCAAGCAGGCCATCCAGTTGGGCTTCCTGCCGCGGATGACGGTGCGCAACACCTCGGCGCGCGAGGCCGGCCAGATCTACATGCCGGCTGTGAACTGGGCGCTGCTCGGCGGTGTGGTGGTGGCGGTGCTGCTGTTCGGCAGCTCGGCGGCACTGGCCGGCGCGTACGGCATCGCGGTCACGCTGACGATGATGATCACGACCGTGCTGACCTACTTCGTGATCCGCGATGGCTGGCGCATCTCGCGCACGATCGCCGTGCCGACCACGCTGATGTTCCTGGCGCTCGACGCCTTGCTGGTGACCGGCTGCGCGATCAAGTTCTTCGATGGCGGCTGGTTCCCGCTGTTGATGGGCCTGTCGCTGTTCGTCGTCATGAGCACCTGGGCACGCGGCCGCGAGTTGCTGATGAACAGCATCAAGCGCGATGGTCTGGAGCTCGAGCCCTTTATCGAATCGCTGGCGCTCGGCGGCGCGCATCGGGCGTCCCGCACGGCCATCTACGCGGTCTCCAACCCCGACACCGTGCCGCAGGCCCTGCTGCACAACCTCAAGCACAACCAGGTGCTGCACGAGACCAATGTGATCCTGACCGTGAAGTTCGAGGACCGGCCCTGGGTGTCCGAAGACCAGCGCGTGCAGCTGGGCCAACTGGCGCCGGGCTTCTGGCGCGTGAGCCTGCACTACGGCTTCATGGATGAGCCCGATGTGCCGCACGCGCTCACGCTGTGCGAACCCAAGGGCCTGCGCATCCCGGTCTTCGAGACCAGCTATTTCCTGAGCCGTGAAACCGTCGTGCCCACGCCGGGCGAGGGCATGGCCAATTGGCGCGAGCGCCTGTTCTCAGCCATGAGCCGCAATGCCGGCGGCGTGGCGGAGTTCTTCCGCTTGCCCGACAACGCGGTGGTCGAATTGGGCACGCGCGTGCAGATCTGAATCGATAGAAGGCGAGGACATCATGCAAATCAGCGATCCGATCCGTTCCGAACTCGAAGCCGGCGAACAGGTCCTGTGGTCCGGCCAGCCCCGACAGGGTCTCGTGCTGCGCGGGTCCGACGCCTTCCAGATTCCGTTCAGCCTGCTCTGGGCTGGCTTCGCCGTCTTCTGGCTTGTTTCCGCCCGCAAGTCGGGCGCGCCGCTGCACTTTGTGCTGTTCGGCGTCCCGTTCGTGCTGGTGGGCGTGTATATCGTGATCGGGCGCTTCTTCGTGGAGTCCCTGCAGCGCCAGAAGACGTTCTATGCGGTGACACCGCAGCGGATCATCATTGCCTCCGGCGTCGTGGTTCGCAAGGTCAAGTCGCTCCCGCTGAAGACGATCTCGGAACTCTCGATTTCCGAACGTTCAGATGGCGCGGGAACCGTCACCTTCGGTCCGCAGCCGCAGAATCCTTTTGGCGCGTTTGGCGGCATGTCATCCTGGCCGGGCGCGGGCCGTTACCAGGGGCCGCGATTCGATCTCGTGCCGCAAGCCCGCAGCGTCTACGAGATGGTACGCAAGGCGCAGGCCGCCGCAAGCTGACGGCTCAATCAGACACGGAGTTATGCAATGAATTCAGAAGTTAGCAATTACTGGTTCCCCGCCAAACGCTACGGCTGGGGTTGGGGTCTGCCGCGCCGCTGGCAAGGCTGGGTGGTGCTGATCGTCTATTTCGCCCTGGTGGGCGCCGCGACCTTCAGCTTGCCGCAGCAACTGCAGTTCATGATCAGCGTGGCTGTGTTGACGATCCTGCTCGTGGCTGTGTGCTGGCTCAAAGGCGAGCCGCCAAGATGGCGCTGGGGTGATGCCGGCGCAAAACGGTGAAGCGCTGTGCTTCTGCCGCGACCTGCTGGCTGCGCACCGAGGTTTGTTGAGAGGCCAGGCGTCCGCGAACACGTCGCCGAAGAACCCACTGGTGGAAGAAGCCGGAGTGTTCCTGCCCCTAACGGCCGACATAAGCGGGTTCGGAGGTCGTTAGGGGCAGGGACGCTGCGGCTTCAATCGCCCGATCGTCGCAGGATGAATTCTTTGCCACGACCTGCGCGCTATACCGCCAGCACGTCCCGGCCCGTATCCACCTCCGAACCCGCTTATGTCGGCGGATACGGGCCGGAACATGCTGGCTGCGCACCGAGGTTTTTTGAGAGGCCGGGCGTCCGCG